>NZ_LXYE02000017.1 GCF_001659685.2 Labilibacter marinus | reverse complement strand
TACTGAAATAAAATATAAAAAAAGTTTCATTATAGATTTAGACCTTCAATTTAACCTGCCAAACGCATCGCCATAGCTCGCGTTAGGGATTGAAGCGGGTACCCCGCAGCTGATAAACAGGCTTACATTTATTAATATGGTTATTTCTGTATATAATGTATATAACACATAAGAAAACAGCGAGGAGTTAGAGCGAAAAGCCCGACCCGAGAGTACTTATACCATTTAAGAGAAGAGGGCGCATTGAGGGAACGCCCATGGAAATAGTAAAGTATGGTTCAACTTTTGTTATATTGAAATGAGATTTATTAATGTACCTATAGAATGTTTTGAAGGATAAATGTTATATTGGTATTATAAAACTAGATTATGAGCGATAAGACAAAAATACTATACGTAGACGACGAACATATAAACTTACAATTGTTTCAGATTAACTTTAGCAAAAAGTTTGATGTTATACTTGCCGAAGATGGCGCAGAAGGTTTAAGGCAGATTGAGAAGAACCCAGATACTAATGTTGTAATTAGTGATATGAAGATGCCTAACCTAAGCGGAATTGATTTTATTAGTCGGGCAAAGAAAAAGCACCCTAATATTAAGTATTATATATTAACGGGCTTTGAAATTACTCCTGAAATAAAAGAAGCGCTAGAAAGAGGGCTTATTATTAAATACTTTAGCAAGCCCTTCGACTTTCATGACATTTCGTTAACGCTTGACGAAGCCACTGTACACTAAAGTACACTGGCGAGTGATTAAAGTCCTATAAATACTAGGGCAGCTATTGCAAACCAAAATATCCATTGAAACATTTTAATAGCTGCTCCTTTAATAGGTGCATTAAATGCAATGATTAACTGAACTATTCCGAAACCGGCATATATTACTCCTATAAATTTAGCGACCGAACCTAATTCAAATAATATACAATTAAACTCCACAGCTGTTAAGAATAAGAACAAGGTAGTTAATACTTGAAATATGGATATATAATGAAATACACTTTTCATAACATATCTCGGTATTTCATCTGTTTCTGAATTCATGATAGGTCTTAAAAAATCTTTTGCCCCAATAGTAAAGTGACCTAATACTGCCATTAAAGAAACGATTGCTGCTGCTAGAATAAAATAATTCATTTGAATAACATTTTATGGTTTATATAAATATAATGTAATTAGCTAAGAAAAATGGCAGCTATAAAATAATTCCCCTCCCCCCCCTTATACCTCCATACTTTAAAAGAGCATATAAATAGGACTTTATTATCTTTTTATATGAAGGAGAATTACCAAAATGCTTATATTTTATTATTTTCGCGCCTTATTTAAAATCATTAAAAATAATAAGATGTTAGAAAACAACTATTTCGGCAATCATAACAATTTACTATTCAAGAAGTGGCAAGGAACAAGCTACGCTATATTCAACTCTTTAAACAAGTATATTAAAATAGGTATGCTATCTGCAATGTATTTTACCCTATTTGGATATACGCAGACTTTTGCACAAACAGATACTGCATCCATCAATAGAAAAATTGACATTGAAGAGGTTCAGGTTTCTGCACGAAGAACACCTGCCATTCATTCTGAGATAGGAAGAGTGGTTACTATTATTACAAAGAAAGAGATTGAAGCACTAGCTGTTCAGAGTGTTGACCAGCTGCTTGAACATGTCGCTCATGTGGATGTAAGACAAAGAGGTCCCTTGGGTATTCAGGCTGATGTGAGCGTTAGAGGTGGCTCTTTTGATCAAGTGATGATACTTTTAAATGGCATCAATATTACTGATCCACAAACAGGACATCATAGTTTAAACCTACCAGTAGACTTTCAAAGCATTCAGCGCGTTGAAATATTAGAAGGTCCTGGAGCGCGGGTACATGGCTCAAACGCTTTTAGTGGTGCCATTAATTTTATTACTGGTACTGGCGATGAATCAAATATATCGGCCAATGTGATGGGTGGTAGCCATGGCTTGTATAACATAGGAGCTAGCGGAACCTTTGCTAATGATAAAATAAAAAGTTTTGTTGCAGTAAATAAAAGTGCAACCGACGGCTATATTGACAATACCGACTTTGAAGTATACAACTTATTTTACCAAGGTCAGTTAAATCTGGAAAAAAACCAAGTAGAGCTTCAGGTTGGATATACTGACAAAGGATTTGGAGCCAACTCTTTTTACACACCTAAATATCCTAACCAATACGAGCAAACCAGAACTACTTTTGCTAGCTTAGGTTATACGTCTACAACTAAAAACCCCTTAAAGTCATCCGTTTACTGGCGTAGACACCAAGATCGCTTTGAACTATACAGAAATAACGAAGGTGCTGCTTCATGGTATAAAAACCACAACTACCACCTTACCGATGTTGTTGGTGCAAACATCAATCAGGTTATTAATTGGAGTGCTGGAAAAACAGCTATAGGTGGTGATATTCGTTCAGAAAGCATTTGGAGTAATGTATTAGGCTTGCCCATGAACGATACCTTATCTGCTCCTGGCGAAGAAAATGGTTTCTTTACTAAAAAGTATAGCCGTACCAATAGCTCGTTTTTTGTAGAGCACAGTTATTCATATAATCGCTTTTCTTTTTCTGCAGGGTTGATGGCTAATCTTAACTCTGATTTAGGTTGGGGTTTCGATATTTTTCCTGGATTAGATGCTAGCTATTGGATTGATGATAACATGAAAATATACGCTAGCTATAATCAGTCACTGCGTATGCCAACATATACTGATTTATTTTATAACGGACCTGGTAACATTGGCAACCCTGATTTAAAACCCGAAGAGGCCAGTACCTTCGAAGGTGGATTAAAACTAAGAAACAGAGGATTGAGTGTAAACCTTTCTGCATTTTATAGAGAAGGGAAAAATATGATTGATTGGGGAAAACCTTCCGATGCACCTGTCGATGAGAAATGGACAACATCTAACATCAATAATATTAACACGGTTGGTTTTGAATCTGTTGTAAATTTTGACCTTCAGGAGTTAATTCAAGGCCAAAAAGTATTAAAGCGTGTACATTTATCGTACTCATGGTTAAATCAAGATAAAGAAATACCTGAAGGTTATAATTCAAGTTACCTTTTTGATTATTTAAAACATAAATTTTCAGGCAGCCTACAGCACGGAATTATTTCAAACTTAAGCGCTACTTGGTCGGCATTATACCAAGATAGAGTAGGTAGCTATAATGAATACGACATAGAAACTGGAACGGAAACTCTAAAGGAATATGATCCGTTTACAGTATTAGATGTAAAACTAAATTGGAGTAAACCTAAATACACTATTTACGCAGAAGCCACCAACTTATTGGATAAAAAATATACCGACATTGGTCAGTTGTACCAACCAGGTAGATGGATTAAAGTAGGTATTAAAGTCAACATTGGATTATAATCGTCTTACTTGAAATTGATATAATAAACGGGTATTCTTCGGAGTACTCGTTTTTTTTGTATCCCGTTCCGAAATATGAACACAATACATAAACTTGTAAGGTATAACTAAAAACAAATAGTAACTTTCTACCACACTGATCACTTTCTGTAAAATGTATACTTCTTTCAGTAATAGGTATACACTGCTCAGAACAAGCTCAATTATCTTTGTATCAAACAAAAAAGTAAAACTGGCGTGACCAAAGCAAATTATCGGATACACATGCGTATCGTTAAGGTTTGCATCGTTTATCTAGTTTTCATTAAATTTATAAACACATGGAAAAAGTAGCATTAATAACAGGAGCGTCAACAGGTATTGGAAAAGAGTTTGCACATATACATGCAGCAAAGGGTGGAGATTTAATTATTGTAGCGCGTAGAAAAGATAAGCTAGATGCCTTAAAAAACGAACTGGAGCTAAAATACAAAATCAAAGTGATGGTGATTACCAAAGACCTTGGATTACAAGAGGCTCCTAAAGAAATATACAATGAGGTAAAAAATGCGGGTATTGAGGTGCAGTACTTAATAAACAATGCAGGTTTTGGTGGTATGGGTAAATTTCACGAAAGGGCGTGGGAAGATGATTTAGCTATGATAAACCTAAATATTATAGCGCTAACCGCTTTAACTCGTTTATTTCTTCCTGACTTTATAAAAAGAAACTCGGGAAGAGTATTAAATGTATCTTCTACAGCCAGCCTAATTCCAGGTCCTTTACAGGCTGTATACTATGCCACCAAAGCATTTGTCACTTCCTTTAGCAATGCTGTAGACGAAGAGCTGCACGATACAAACATCAGTGTAACTGCCCTATTACCTGGCGCCACTGAAACTGAATTTGGCAAGATATCGGGAATGGACAAAACTAAAATATTTGATAAAACAGCCAGTGCCAGAGCTGTAGCCGAAGCCGGTTATAATGGTATGCTCAAAGGCAAGCTTAACGTTATTTCAGGCCTTACTTTTTCGCAAAAACTACTGATGAAGTTAGTTCCATTTTTACCGCAACGAATGGTGGTTAAAACTACCCGCCAAATGCAAGAGGTATAAGATTAACTTTATTTTAACCTTTCAACTCCATCGTTGCTAATTTTAAGGTAACCATGGAGTTTTGTGTTTTTAAAATATTTTTCATTTCCAACTTAAACAGTATATAAAGTTATACGTTTTACCAATTAGAATATTTTGGTACTTTTATTGCGACCTAGGTCTAAATTAAGTAAAACGTATAACATGGGAATAAATAAAGTATTGGTTCTTTTGATGGTGACACTTCTATCATCCACCATTATAAAAGCTCAGGATAAATTAATCGACATCCTAGACAAAGAATTGCAGCGAGAGATGATTGGGCTTAAAGGAGAAAAATATCCCCCCTACTACATGGCTTACCGCCTAAACGAAATAGAAACGGCTTCCATCGTATCCTCCTTTGGGTCAACCCTACAATTAGATACCGCTAAAATAAGAATTTGCCTTCCAACTGTTAGAGTAGGTTCATACGAAAATGACAACACGCATAGTGCCAATGAAGGAATGGGCTTTGGAGGTAGAGGAATGGGACAAAACTTTTTACCTGTAGAAAATAACCCACAAGCCATTTCTCAGTATTTATGGCGTATGACTGATCAGGCTTATCGTGGAGCAGTGCGTGAATATAGCAACAGTAAATTTGAAGAGAAAGAGGAAAAAGATACTATTCCTGATTTTACAAGAGAAAAGCCTGTTACTTTTATACAGGAAGAAAGCAATATAAAAGAACTTAATACCCAGGAGTGGGAAGAACGATTAAATAAGATTACCGAAATATTCAATGCCAATAACGACATAGTGGACGCCAGTGCCATGATTCGTTATAACAAGGAAAGAAAATACTTTGTATCCACCGAAGGCTCTAAGGTAAAGCAGTTAAATACATATTGTTATTTACATATCAATGGAGTAGTAAAAGCTACCGATGGAATGATTTGTCCATTAAACCTCTCCTATTTTGGATTTACGCCCAACGATTTGCCCAACGAGGAAAAGTTAATGAGCGATGTAGCTGGTTTAATTGAAAAACTAAATCGCTTAAAAGAGGCACCATTGGCAGAACCCTATGAAGGGCCTGCTATTTTATCCTCTAAAGCAGCTGGAGTTTTCTTTCACGAGATATTTGGTCATCGTGCCGAAGGACATCGTATTCGTCAGAAAACAGATGGTCAAACATTTAAAGACAAGATGGGTGAATATGTTTTACCCAAAGGATTTAATGTCACTTTCGACCCAACCATCAATACTTCTGAGGGCTATCTGTTAAGCGGTCATTATTTATATGATGATGAAGGTGTTAAAAGTGAAAAAGTAGAGATTGTTAAGAATGGTATATTCCAAAGTTTTTTAATGTCAAGATGTCCTACTGATAGAAATTCCGTTTCTAACGGGCATGGAAGAGCTCAGGCAGGTTCAGCACCTGTTACACGCCAATCCAATATGTTGGTAAGTGTGGATAAAACTTATTCTATTGACAAGTTGAGAAAGCAAATGATTAAAGAATGTAAAAAGCAAAACAAGGAATATGGATACCTATTCCAAGAGGTTTCTGGCGGCTTTACACAGACCGACAGAATTATGCCTAATGCTTTTAATGTAACTCCACTAGAGGTATACAGAATATATGTTGATGGTAGACCTGATGAATTAGTTAGAGGCGTTTCGATGATTGGAACACCATTGGCCATGTTTGCCCAAATTCAATCAGCAGGTGCAGACCAAGGTGTATTTAATGGTCATTGTGGAGCCGAGTCTGGAAGCGTTCCTGTTGCTACATTATCACCTTCTCTTTTTATAAAACAGATTGAAACACAAAAACAGATGTATATTGAATCTTCAGAAACTATCTTGGATCGTCCTAGAATGAAATCATCTAGCGAGAGCAAGTAATTAAGAGCTTCAATTCATCGAACATCAAATTTAAAATTCAGCATATATGCATAAAATCATCATACTATCCATCATCATACTATCAGTTATTACTAATACCGTGTGGGCTCAAAAAAGCAATGCATACATTATAAAAAAAGCTTTGCAAGATGAACTTAGCAGAGGAATGGACAGCATTGCAGCCAATGAAATAGAAAAGCCATGTTTTATGTCGTTTACTATTATAGATGGCGAAATAAGTTACATTGCAGCATCCCTTGGCGCTTTAATTGGTAGCAACACCTCTCCTGCTTTAACTTATAGCTCAAGATTAATTGTAGGCGATTATCATATGAATGATGAAAACTTCAATTACAATGAAAGTCGAGATTATAAATACAATCAGGAAATAAGAATGCCGCGCAAGGTAGATTATTGGGGAATTAGAAGAGCCCTTTGGTCATCGACAGAGCGCATGTACGAAAATGCAAGCAAAAGCTATAAAGCTAAAAAAGCATTTTTAGAAGATAACAACCTAACAAAAGAGGATTATGTATTACCTGATTATTCAGCTGCACCTGTAGTGAATATGGAATTACCTCAAAAGCAATTGGAGGTAGACCTGCCATATTGGGAAGATGCCGCTAGAAGGATATCAGCTGTTTTTGTAGATTATCCTGAAATTACGACTTCCAATACGGAGTTTTCTTTTATGCAATCAACATCTTACTTTATAAATAGCGAAGGTACATCTTATACATATCCGAATACCTTAGTTAACATTGATATTCAAGCGGCTTTAAACGACACCATCAATAATACTGTTCAAAAATCTATTTCGTATACTGGTTTATCCATTGATGATATACCTTCGGTGGATTCGCTGATGCAAGCGAGCCATCAATTAGTTCAACTTTTAAAGGATGAAAAGGAAAGAGAAGCTTTAAAAGAAGCCTATAACGGTCCCATATTATTTGAAGGTTTAGCTGCCTCTGAGTTACTTTTAAACACTTTCTTCTCGTACAACGGACTTATTGCTCAACGTGAAGCTTTAAATTATCAAGGATATGATTTCCGACTTCCAACTGAACCTGAGAGTAATTCAATGGAAGCAAAAATTGGCAAAAAAGTAGTTGCTGAAAGTATTACTGTAAAATCACTATCTAACCTGAAGAATTATAACAATAAGAAACTATGGGGAGCCTTTGAAATAGATGGAGAAGGTGTTGTACCTCCGGAAGAACTGACATTAATTGAAGATGGTATTTTGAAAACGCTATTAAATGACCGTGTTCCTTCATTCGGAGTAAAAGAGTCGAATGGGCATAACCGAATTAATAGCTTATGGGGTAATCAGGTATTTCCTGGCGTATTAAAAATAGAATCAAATGAAGCTATCGCCAAAAATAAGATGAAAGATGAACTGATTGCTTTAGCAAAAGAGAATGAAAATGATTACTGTTTTATTGTAAGAGAGAGTGAAGAACTTAACGACCAATTTGTATACCAAGTTAATGTAAATACAGGAGAGGAAAAACTAATAAGTACAGGAAGAGTGAGTAATGTTAAAATGAAGGATCTGAAAAAGAAAGTGATTTTCTCAGATAATGAAGAGGCTTATAATATTACGCGAGGTACTATGCTTAGCTCAGTAATTTCGCCAGATGCTATTATCGTAAAAGACATGGATATTTCGGCTATTAGACCTGGAAGAAAAAATAAAGCAGCAGTGGTTGCCAGCCCGTTGGTTAAGAATTAAGAGCACACAGAGAAAGGGTGCAAAGACTCAAGGCATTATATTGTAGCGGTTTTACTCCTAATAATTAAGCATCTATTTGGGTTGGAACCAAGAATGAGAAAGTACTTCCTTGACCTTTTGCGCTCTTAATATTTAATTTACCTCCATGCTTTGCTATAAAAGAGTTACATAAAGATAGACCTAAACCAGAACCTCGTTCACCATTGGTTCCATCTAAATGAAAGTTTATGTTTTCGTTTAAGACTTTATCAACTTCTTCCTGGCTCATGCCAACACCTTCATCTATCACTGAGAAATCTACTTTATCTTCTTGAATAGTACTCACTATTTTAATGGTACTACCTGGTTCAGAAAACTTAATAGAATTAGAAACTAGATTACGCAGAACTGTCATCAACATATTTTTATCTCCCTTAAAAGATACTGGCGCTGCCTCTACTTTAAGTTTAATATCCTTTGTTTTTGCTAAATGATCCAACTGCTCAATACAAGCATTTATTATTTCATTAGCTTCTAATTGATCTATCTTAGGATGAAACATATCATCATTGCTTCGGGTCCAGGCCAATAAAGTTTCCAACAAACTATGCGTAGAATCCACCATAGGCACAAACTTAGTGACCATTTGCTCAATAGATTTATTATCCAGTAACTGATAATGCATTAAATGGGTAAAATTCTTCAAATTACCAACAGAATCTCTTAAATCATGACCTATAATAGATAGTAGTTTTTTAATAGAACGATTGACTTTATCCAAGCGTCGCATCAATTCAAGATTCTTTCTGTGCTCCCGTTGTTTCAAAATCAACACAACTACGCTCACAACTAACAAAGCAAATGCCACCACACTCCATATCTGAAAAATAGTTCTCTGTTTAGCCAGATTTTTATTGCTCAATTCAGTATCCTCAAGCTTTCGATTTTGCTCATCAAAAGCATACTTAGCTCTGAGTGTTTTAATTACATCTTCCTTATTCTTTATATTGATAGAGTCGGAATATGCCTGCTCTAACCGCGCATAGCTTAAGGCTTTTTTGTAATTCTTCTTATCTGAATAAATGGTACGCAATAACTCATATCCCTGAATAAAGATATCATGGTTTTGCAGTTGCTCATTATTGGTCATAGACCTATTTATAAAAGCTAGCGAACTATCCACATCACCATTATAATAATACGATCGTCCAATAGCGTACTGCTCATTCACTATATCATAAAGCAATTCCCGAGCTTTATATTGCTCCAATGCCCTTAACCCTTCCTGAATTGACTTTTCATATTCTTTTTGAGAATAATATAAATAGCTCAATCCATCCAGATTATAAGCCCTTATTATATCCGTTGTATCATTTATATATGAGCATGAGAGCTCGTAATAATAGTGAGCCGAATCATATTGTTCAAAATCAACAAAATTACCAGCCATGTTGCTATAATCATAAGCAATCGTCAAACTATCCCCCTCTAGCAGGTTATACTTAACAGCCTCTCTATCATAGTTCATCGACAGACTGTCTTCACCCATTTCTGCATAAACTGTCGCTAATCTACTATAACAAAACCCTAGGGAGTAATTGTCATCAGGCTCAACTAATGCCAAGGCATTCGTAACCAAATCTATGGCTTGCCTGTATTCTCCAGCTATTGAATACACATCTCCAAGACCAATGTAACTATAAACTAAATTACTGGTATCATTCTCTCTCTCTGCGAGTTCTTGTAACTTTAAGTAGTAAGCAAGTGCCTCCTGATGCGACTTGTATAATGTCTCCTGCCCTAGTATCTGATAATTCAGCATTAACTTGCTTACATCCGTTTCGGTTTGAATAGCCTTTTTAAGACTATCAACAATAGCATCCCTATCCATGGCATTACAGTGTATTACCATCAATAAAGTTATCACCAAACATGTAACACGTTTAACGCCTCTATATTTTAAAATCCCTCTCCCCAACTTATTGTTCTTTATTATAATAGCTATACGCTATCAACTTTAAAATGTTGTATCGGTTTTATTTATTTATTATATCTAATTCTATTTTAACAAAGCTTCACCCGTTTACGTATACATTGGAACTGAAAAAGTAAATTGAGACCCTTCTCCTTTTTTACTTTCTGCTGACAAGTTAGCTCCATGCTTCTCAAGAAAAGAAATACAAAGAGATAAACCTAAGCCAGAACCACTTTCGCCATTTGTTCCATCTACATGCTCTATTTTTTCTTTATTTAGTATAGCACCTAGTTGTTTTTCACTCATTCCTATTCCTTCATCTATAATCGAGAAATCAACATGAGATTCTCGCACTCGACTCTTGATAGTAATAGAAGAGCCTGTAAAAGAAAATTTAATTGCATTACTAATTAAATTACGCAATACAGTTTGTACCATGTTTTTATCCACAAACATAGTAGCCTCCTCAATATCTTCTACAATCTTTATTTTCTTTGACTTAGCTAGATGAGATAAATGACTATAGGATAACTTAACGATATGCGCAACACTCAATTGCTCTTTTTTTGACACAAAATTATCATCATTATTTCTAGACCATGTAAGTAGCGTATCCAATAAACCATGAGTAGAATCCACCATAGGAACAAAACTCGATACCAAATCCTCAATTGATTTATTGTCGAGTAACTCAAGGTGCATCATCTGAGTAAAGTGTTTAAGATTACCCACCGAATCTTTTAAATCATGCCCAATGATGGATAGTAAATCTTTAATAGATTTATTGACATGATCCAATTCTAAAACTAATTCTTGATTTCTCTTATGTTTCTTTTTCTTTTGGAGAATAACCATAATACACCCCAATAACAGAATGATGGATACCAAACTGAATACAATCAGCTTGGTTCGTTGGTTGGTTAAATCAATATTGCTTTGTTTAGAAGTCTCAAGTACTGTTCTTTGCTCATTAAACTCGTGCCTTATTTTTATAGATTTGATGATACTTTCTTTATTTTCTATATCCATAGAATCGGAGTATGCTTTTTCTAATAAAGAATACTTCAGTGCATTTTTATAATCATTGTTTATACGATATAAATCGAACAATAAATTATAGTTCATTTTATGCAACTCAAAATCATTACATTCCTCCGCATTTTCAATCGCTCGCTCAGCATATTTAAAGGCATTTTTAAAATCCTTCATCATAAAGTATACTGAAGCCAAATAGTTTTCTTCCAGAGCTAACTCGTATACCATGTTTTTGTCACGATAAAACGCTATTGCATTATTATGGCAAACAATTGATTTTTCATATTTCTGCTGATTGGTGAAAGTAAAACCTAAACGGTTATTATTATAGGCATATAAAATATCATCTTTATCACTCATCTCTTTTAATGAGCGATTATAAAGATTAATGGCAGAATCAAGCTCATTGATACCAAAATAATAAGATCCAATATTATGTATGCAATAAGCAATATATAAGGTATCCTTTAGGTCGGTATAACACTTTAAGGCTTGATGGTCGCACTCTAAAGAACGTTCATATTCCTGAAGCTGAAAATACGAGATAGACAATTGCGTATTGCTACGAGCAGTGAGCTCACAATTTCCTTTGGCATTCTCTAAAGCTTTCTGGGCAAAAACCACCGCTTGATCATTCTCCCCCAACTGAATATATAGCTCACTGATACCAATTAAACAATTCACGACTCGTAACGTATCGTCGTATTTAGTGCCTATATATTTTGCTTGCAGATAATAGTCTATGGATTCAGAGATGGATTCTTGAGCCAGTTCCTTGGCTAGTTCAAAATACAGCCTTCCTTTTGTGGTATCTTGTTGGCTATACCCTAATGTTTGCTTCAAACTATCTACCTTATTACTTTGTGCCTGCAACTTATTCGTTAGCAAAAGGCAAAACAAAGCCAGTAGAACCCCGTTAAAACGGTATTTAATCCTATTTAAACTGCTATAAACCAAGTATAAGTGTTATTTGTAAACCAGTGTGCAAATTAACGCTTTTTAATTCATATAACCATGCTTTAATAATATAACCTTTTCATGTGCTTTTACGACCTCATTTTAAGGAATATCCCTTATGATCAAGCTCTGCCTAACCCTAACAAAACAAGACTTCATAGATTTAATTAAACTATATATATCGTTAAACCCCCTTAATGGATAATTATAAAGTATAAAATAATAAAGCCCGTTCGATTACGCTCAAAACCTCATCGTTTTATTATGATTATTACAAAGCAACACACCCACATTACGCCAGAATAATATCAACACCTACAACCTTATCTTAAAACACCTTACAAAACATCACCAAACACATCGCTCTAAAAGTTTATTTTACATTCCGCTATTTTATATTACAATATTTTTTACTATATTAGTAATACAACCTAAGATTATAATGATTTATTAACCATATAAAATTCTAATAAGATGGACACATTATCATTACCCAAACTAAAAAATTACCAATTGCAATCTGTAACCGAAGACACCATTTCTATCTGCAATGACCTAACTCTATTAGAAGACCCACTTGCTAAAATTAGTGAGAAGCTTGATTTATTTAAAGGTGGAATGACTAAACAACAAGCTTCTGTCGAAAATAAAAAGGAACTAGACACCTCTAGAGATACCTTAACGGCTAGTTTTATTAAAGCTGTTCACTCAGAAAAACATTATCCGTATGTTACTATTGAAGCTAGAAACACGATGGAAACATTACTTATTGCAGTTGATGCCTACGCTAATAAAATTACCAGATTAAACTATGGCGAGGAATCTACAGCCATTGACAACCTCATATTAGATTTAAAAAAGATTGATTTCACCTATATAAGCGACTCAGGCTTGGAGCGCTGGATTCCATTAATAGAAAGATCCAACAGCAATTTTAAAATAGCATCCCGAAGATATTTTGCTCAAAACCCAGGAGCAGCTGTAAAAAGCTCATCACAAATAGCACCTGAATTAATGGACTCTCTTGAGGGTTTATACAGTATGATATATGCACACCTTAAAATATCTCCTAACAAGGAACTAAAAAAGGCATATTACGAACTTCAGTTTTTATTAGACACCTATCGTTAAAAACTAAATAGAAAAGTAAAACACAAAATACTATCTGATTTATTAGCTTATTGAAGCATTTTTCTGATTTTTTATGGGCAATAAGTCGCTACTTAAATGTGGCGGCTTATTTTTTTGCGTAAAAAAAAGGTTGCTCATGTAACTTACACCAGCAACCTTCTTTAAATATTTCGTTGGTTTTAATTATTAGTCCAATTTACAAAGTGTTCAGAAAGCACTCTACAAAAAAACACTAGCCATCTATACCTACATCTTCTTTAATAATCCTCTAACTGCATCAACCGACTCAAGTTTATAGGCCGCCTTAGTATGCGTCATGCCAACTTTAATGGTTACAGCCTCCTCTGGTAACTCTCTAAACATAAACTCATCGGTCCAATCATCACCTAAAGCAATGATATAGTCGTAGGGTTCATTATTTAAAAACTTAAGAGCAGCCACACCCTTATTAATTCCACCACTCTTCACTTCTATCACTTTATTACCTTCCATTATTTCCAGGTTGTGATTACTTAAGTGGGTATTCAACTCATCTTTTAATTCATTAGCTCTTAACTCACCTTGCTCTGGTTCCGATTTACGGAAATGCCAAACCAAAGAATAGTTTTTCTCTTCAATAAAGCTACCTGGCGTTCTATCTACAAAGTTCTCCATAATAGGACGAACATTAGGCATCCAATTATTATTAACAGCAGTCAACATTTCCCAATCGCCACTTACTTTTCTCATCCAAACGCCGTGCTCGCAAATTAAATTTACTTTGTGACCAGCGAACCACTTTTCAAGTGTATATCTATCGCGTCCACTAATAATAGTAACGGTATTAGCCTCATTATCCGTAAGATTTTTAATGATACTATGCAATTCGTCATCAGGCATTGCATCTTGCGGATTCTTTTTAAAGTGAGCCAAAGTACCATCGTAATCTAAAAAGATTGCTCTCTTTTTGCTCCCTTTATATTTAGTAACTAATTTTTCGGCTAAGCTCTTGGTAATTCTCTTAGCTAGGAAAACGCTTTGAATATCTTCTGCCTTCTTTAATGATTTAACAAACTCATCTGCCCATTTAAATACATCATAGCGTTGAATTCGTTCGCGCATAAATGAGATACGTGATTTCTGTTCTTCAATAGGCATTGTTAAGGCTTGATTAATGCTGTCGGCCATTTCCTCTTCATCCACAGGATTGATGATCAAGGCTTCTCCCATCTCTTTAGCTACACCAGCCATTTCGCTTAAGATAAGTACACCCGTATTATTTAATCGAGATGCAACATATTCCTTGGCTACTAAATTCATTCCATCGCGCACTGGTGTAATCAATGCCACATCACACGAAGTATATAACTCAATTAAGTTTTTAAATGGTAAAGCACGATAAAAATACCATATAGGTGTATAATTTATGCTACCATAAGCACCATTAATCTGACCTACCAACTCATCTACTTCCTTCTTCAGCAATTGATAATGATCCACCTGATCGCGAGATGGTACCGCTAACATAATAAGCGTAACTTTTTGCCTAAATTCAGGATACTTCTCTAAGAAACGTCCAAAAGCTTTCAGGCGATTTGGAATTCCTTTGGTATAATCTAAACGATCAATCGATAAAATCAATTTCCTGTCAGGAGAAGCTAAGAAGTATTTATCCAATTCCTTATGAAGCTCCGACTTCTCAGTAATTGACTTCATTCCCACATTCTGCGAACACTTAATAAACTTGTCATAATCAATTCCCATCGGGAAAGAATCTGCCAAGATAATGCGCTCTTCAACGTATATCTGATTAAATGAAATTTCATAACCAAACAAACGACGCACACAGCTAAAGAAATGACGTTCATAATCATACGTATGAAATCCAATTAAATCAGCACCTAACATTCCTTGAATGATTTCCTTACGCCAAGGCAAAATTCGAAATACCTCATACGATGGAAATGGAATGTGCAAAAAGAACCCTACGGTAACATTAGGCTTCTTTGATTTAATCATCTCAGGCACCAACAGTAACTGATAATCATGAACCCAAACAGAATCACCATCCTCTAAAGTTTCAATGGCAGCATCTGCGAATTTCTGATTAACGGCTTTATATGCTTCCCAATTGGCATTATTAAAATCAGCAAACTGTGTAAAATAATGAAACAACGGCCATATAGTCCTATTACTAAAACCTTCGTAGAATAAATTAATCTCCTCGGCATTAAGTTGAACGGAAGCACATTTTTCGTTTTTGAAAAGCGTGTCTACCTCTTTCCCTTTTTCAGGAGCTACAGCATCACTATCTAATCCATTCCAGCCAATCCACGTTCCGCCATAATCTTTATAGATAGATTTCATCCCCGTTGCCAAGCCCCCTACACTCGCCTCAAGTGATACTTTTTCCCCTTCCTCCTTAATACTGAAGGGGAGTCTGTTTGAAACAATGTGAATTTTTTGCATAGATATAGTGTTTTTTATTTGAATATTAGAAATAATACTCCTTTTTTTGGGAGTGTTACAAAACTAACCAATAAATTTTAATATATGGAGAATCTGAATTACGGGATTATCGGAAATTGCAAATCTGCCGCATTAGTTTCCGAAAAGGGGAGTATCGATTGGTTATGTTTGCCAAAATTTGATGCACCATCAGTTTTTGCCAAACTTTTGGACAAAGACAAGGGCGGTTCTTTATCCATAGAACCAGAAAAGTTGCTTTCAATTAAACAAGAGTATATTGAAAGAACAAATTTACTTTGCACCAGGTTTGTATGCGAAGATGGAGTTTTTGAGGTAGTGGATTTTATGCCTCGATACAAAAATGATAATGGCAGTTATTATTCTCCGTCGGATGTAGTGCGCGTATTTAAACGTATAAGTGGAGCTCCCGCTTTTAGGCTTAATTACGATCCTAAACTAGAGTATGCACTACATGAAACATTTTTATCGGAAAATAAAAAGTACATTAAAGCGATTACAAAAAAAGGGCCTTATGATTCGCTTTATATGTATACCGACTTTAATTTTTCTGATATTTTAAACAAGGAGCTTATAACTTTAACCGAAAGCAAATTTATGCTGGTTAGTTATAATCAAAAACTTTTAAAACAGGACATCCATCGCGTTAAGCTTAAGATGGAACGAACAAAGGTATATTGGCTAAACTGGTCGGAGCAATCCACTACCTTTAGTAAATATAACACCGAGATAAATCGTAGTGCTTTAACTCTAAAACTATTAAGTTACGAAAAAACAGGCGCTGTGTTAGCTGCCTTAACTACTTCGTTACCTGAGACTATTGGAGAAGTTAGAAACTGGGATTATAGGTTTTGTTGGATACGTGATGGCTCCATGGTAGTAAAAATTCTTACCCAAATTGGTCATCGATCTGTAGCTCAGAACTACCTGCGTTTTATTGTAGATATTCTTCCTGAAAAGGATGAAAAAATGCAGATAATGTATGGTATCAGTGGTGAGAAAAAATTATCGGAATACGAATTACCGCATCTTTCAGGGTACGGAAATTCAAAGCCTGTAAGAGTTGGGAATGCTGCTTACAAACAAAAGCAAAACGATATTTACGGTATTTTAATGGATGCCGTTTACCAGCACTTTAGTCTTTTTTCTGCTTCGTTAGGTTATAGTGAAGACCTTTGGACCGTTGTACGAAATGTGGTTAAGATGGTGGAGAAAAACTGGCAAAAACCAGACAAAGGTATTTGGGAAATTAGAAACGAAAGCAAGCATTTTACCTTTAGTAAAGTACTGTGTTGGGTAGCTATTGATAGAGCGCAAAAAATTGCCGCCTTACTTAAACAAGATGACTATACTGAAAAATGGAAAAAGCTTGAAGATAAGATACGTGCCGATATTGAGCTAAATGCTTGGTCGGAAAGCAAGCAATCGTACACGCAAGCCTATGGAGCTGATGATTTAGATGCATCGGTATTATTAATGGAAAGTTATGGTTTTGTTGAAGCCAAAGACCCAAGATATAAATCAACGGTTTATGCTATTCAATCGGAGCTTGAGCACGAAGGCCTGATGTACAGGTACATTAATCAGGATGACTTTGGATTACCGAAATCGGCATTTACTATATGTGCTTTTTGGCTAACCAATGCCTTATACCGAATTGGAGAAAAGGAACAAGCTATTAAGAAGTTTGAGGAGCTATTGACTTATAACAACCATTTAGGTTTGTTTAGTGAGGATTTAGATTTTGAAACCAAACAACAGCTAGGTAACTTCCCGCAAGCATATTCTCATTTAGCGCTAATTGAGACAGCTATTACCATATCGGAAGGAGAAATTACAAAAGAAGAAAAAATTATGGATGCCATCAGGTAGACTATAAACATAAAAGCAGGCTCAAATAGTTATACTATTCGACCCTGCTTTTATATTATTTCTAAAAATGTTATTTCAACAAATCGGTAAATGTTCTCGAAAAAAAGTAGCTATCGTCAACCTTATAAGTTTCTGACTCCTTTTTCCACTCTACCTCCATTTCTGTAACAGGAGAACTCATCATTAAATTAAACTGCTCATCACTTAAAACAGCCGTACCTTTTAAAATAGAGAACTTATACTTCTCCATAAACTCGATATCAACATCTTCAGTTAATACCAAATCGATAGTTGCATTGCTCTTTGTTTTTAATGTTACCTTTTTTCCTGGTTTCATTTGCCCATAATAGCGGTAACTATCTAGCAAGCCCAATTCCCACTGAAAAAATACTTTAGGCGTACCATCCTCAATCATACATTTAGCTCTACCTTTTATCTTTCCTTTTACAGGACCAAAGTACTTTACTAATCGTTTACTCTCGGCATAATATAATTCACCTAGCGGAGACTCTTTTGACACGCCTTCAGCAATTTCAACGGTAGCCACATCTATGGTTTGCGTATTGTCTTCTGTTACATATTCCCACGTTCCATCTTCAAAAAGCAAAACCGCTTTACCTTCGGATGTGGTGGCTTCAATTTGTGCGTTTAATACGAATGGTAATACCAATATTACCAACAAACATATATTTCTCATTGTATTTTTTTTGGAAATATAATAAAAAGAAAACATTATACGGTTAATTATCTTTACTCCTTATCAGCTTCTACATAAGGAATCTTTAGCTTAAATACAGACCCTTTTCCTGGTTTAGATTCTACCGTTAATTCTGCCTTTAATAATTCTGCTAAACGTTTACAGATAGCCAAACCTAGACCAATTCCTCTTTTGGCACCAACCTGATCTCTATTTAATTTCACAAATTGATTAAAGATAATTTTACGCTGCTCCTCATTCATTCCTTGACCTGTATCTCTCACATAAAAAATTACTTCATTTCCATTTTTGTAAACGCCAATAGTTATGCTTCCTACTTTTGTAAACTTTAATGCGTTACCCATCAGGTTTAGCAACACCTGCCTAATTCTATATTCATCAGAGTTCAGATAGAAATCATTATTCAACTCTACACTTTTAATTATTTGCACATCTTTATTTTCATTCCTTAAAGAAAACGATGAGAATACATCATTTAATAAACGATTGACAGAAAAAGCATCTTTAGTAATTTTAAGCTGATCGGCTTCTATTAACGAAAAATCTAAAATATCTTCAATTAATACCAATAATGAATTAGAGTTGTTAACGATAAGTTCAATAAAGTTCTGTCGTTGAAAAGCGTCTAAATCAGGATCCTCCAATAAGGATGAAAACCCAATAATAGCATTCATTGGGGTTCTAATTTCATGACTCATATTGGCTAAAAAATAAGATTTTAAGCGATCTGAATTCTCCGCCTTTTCCTTAGCTAATAAGAGTTCCGATGTTCGATCAGCAACCATCTCTTCCAACTGATTTTTATGCCTTTGCAACTCGCTCTTCTGTTCTACCAACATATTATTTTGCCTACCTATGGTTCTAGTTCTTTCCTTCACTTTTTCTTGTAAAATAACTTTTGATCTTAACAGACTTCTCTCTCTCCATAAAACTAATAAATACGCAATGCTTACAAGCAAAATCGTAAATACAATATAAAACCAAATTCTCCTCCAAAAAGGAGGTTTTACAATAACTACAATACTAACTCCTTCTTTATTCCAAACATTATCATTGTTAGAAGCTTGTACTTGAAACGTATATTTGCCTGGAGGCAAATTAGTGTACGTAGCTTGAGTCGATTTAGAACTTGTATAACCCATTTGATCATCCAAGCCATCTAGTTTGTATCGATATTTTGTTTTGGCGGGGAAGGTGTAATTGATGGCATAATACCTAAAGGATATTCTATTTTGATTATAGCTTAATAACAAAGGTTTAGTATAAGATCCATTCACCGTATACACCTCATTACCATCAGCATTAGCAACGATCACATCCTTTATATACACCTGTGGAATATATGTATTACGATTCATATTATCGGGGTTAAAAAAATCCATCCCTTGAGTACCTCCAAAATAAAAATTTCCACTTTGGGAATACAAGCAAGCATGAGGGAAATAATGATTTCCTTGAAGACCATCTTCGGTATAATACTTAAAAAAACTACTATCTGAACTGTTAAACTGATTTAACCCATTTACTGTAGCTATCCAAACCTCTCCTTTTTTTGAGCATAAAATGGAACTTATTTTATTACTAGACAGCCCATTTTCCATTGTAAAACTTTCTTTTTCAACCCCTAATGAATCATAAACAAAAACACCTTCTTTACTTGTTCCTGCCCATATATTTCCATCACTATCCACATCTAAACAAACAAAACCTTTATTATCTGCAAATACCTCAATTTTATCTTTAGTTTCATTTAGTTTCAGCACACCTCTCTGCGTAATCAGATAATTCACCCCATTAAATTCATAACTGATATTGCGGCTGGGCGTAAACTTTCCTTGCGGTATCTTATCTATTAATACATTAAATGCTGAGTCGAGAACCAGTGCTTTTTTACTCCCAAAAGTTAACCAATGTCTGCGTTTACTATCAATCCTATGGTGTGATAAATAAACATTTCTATTAAAACCTAAATCAACATCTATCTTTATGGGTACAAATTCATTTTTCTTTCGAATAAACTTACCTAACTTATTTTTAAAATAGCAGATGTATAAATCTCCATTATCATCTTCCGAAATAGAGCGTATTGTATTTGTTGATATATTAGAGTTTTCTGTTGTATACACCTTAATGATATCAGTTTTAGGGTTTAGTACATTTATTCCTCCACCATCCGTCCCAATCCAAATTAAACCTTTAGAATCCTCATAAATACACCCTACTACACCATGAGATAAACCTTTATTGCGTTCGTGATAAAAATCAAACGGTGTTGTTTTATACTTTCCAAACCGCATCATTTTTGGATTATAATAACTAACACCCGCTCTAGAAGTACCTACCCACAATATACCTTCTTCATCTAGTTCTAGACTATATATTCCATCTGCAGTTAAAGCCCCTGCATTTTGGAGTTTTGTATTTATATAGTTAAACCGTTGTGTTTCTTTATTAAAAACATTAATTCCACCTTGGTCAGTGGCAATCAATATTTTACCTTTCTCATATTCCAACATCGCTCCTACAATATTATTGTTTAAGCCAAGTCCAGTTTTATTAACCTTGTATGTTTTAAAAGTTGTGTCCTGAGGATTAAAATAAATAACCCCATATTGACTTATACTAACCCATAAGTGATTATCACTATCTACTAAAACTTGTTTATCATAAATAGTTTTGGGCTTTAGTTTAGGAAGCTGGTAAACCTCCGTCGAGAAATCATCTAAATTAAGCTTGCATAAAATAGGAGTTATAAAAGATATCCAAAGATTATTGTTATCATCAATGTCTATCCCCGTAATATGTTTCCTTTCGTAAGGATAATCAACAATTGGAATATAGATCAACGAGTCCTGCTCATACGAATATTGAAACAAACCGTGCGCTGTACCAACCCATAGGCGGCCTTTTGAATCTTCTAAAACCTTTTCAACCTTTCCTTCATCTGATTTTACAGAATCGGGTCCAATAGGCATGTAACGTTTAAACGAATCAGATGAACGGTTAAATTTATTTAAGCCAACGGAAGTAGCGAACCATAAGTTTCTTTGGGAATCTTCAAAGATATCTAAAATCGTATTATTACTTATAGAATATGGATCTTCTTTTTTGCTTTGATATAGTTTAAGATTATGCGTGTCGTAGCGATATACCCCTACCACTCCTGACGAAATCCATAAATAGTCGTAACTATCCCGATAGATATCCCATACCATACTAATACCCTCCTTTGTTTTAAGGGATTTAAAAGGAATATCCTTTAATTCCTCACCTAACAAAGAAGGTATATAAGAAAAAAATAATATGAATAGAATACACTTTCGCATTCTGATTATCCTGATTATTGTATGTGAATATTAGTAACTTGGAGAGTAGATAAGGTTACCTTATTAAGATAGTGATTTTTACACCTTAATAATAATTTTCACACTTAAAATATGGCAATTATATTTTTATCCTAAATAGGATACTAATTTTCGTGACCACTATATTGCAATACTGATTTATTTAATAAAGATACAGAAGAGTAAAAAGATTCAAAGGTTGAATTAATCGATTTTACAGTATTATTTAATTCTCTTACCGTAAATTTCAGGTTATGATTTTCTTTAATATTAGAGTCGGTATAATCATCCACCTTATCCAAGATATGTGTAAAACGAATATTTTCTTTCAGGCTGCTCTTAAATTGAGATGTTATTGACTTATTAAGCTCATTAGCTGAATTCAGGTCTTTATTTAATACATCTACAATATCTGTAATTTCAACTACCGACTCACTAATATTCGCAGATAACATCCTAACCTCAGTGGCCACCACCGAAAAACTCTTACCAAACTCACCTGCTTTTGAAGCTTCAATAGACGCATTTAAAGCCAGCAAATTTGTTTGCGTAGCCACTTCACTCACAAATTTCACAATCTCTTCTATCTTTTCCGTTTGTTTTTGAAGACTATCCATCATCCCAGAAAAATTAACCACTTCCTCATCCAAAACTTGCAACTTTTTATTGGATTTAAGTACAGCATCCTGAATCTGGAGCACTTCATTTCTAATACTATCTGATATTGTTGAAATGGATTCCGTGTTATCGTTAACCGAATCTATGGTTCTATTCAATTCAGAAATTGTTCCTTTTGAGGACTCATTGATCGTTTCTTCATTCCCCATTTCTTCAACCTGAAGTGTTATATCTTGCGTATTGCTTACAAATTCTTTTAACGTTTTAATGACTTCATTAAAACCATTGGCAATATCACCAACTGCATCATTACTATTTATATCTAGCTTAACGTCGATGTTTTTATGTGTAATGCTTTTTGCCACATCCGAAACCTTAAGAAGTTCTTTGAGCAAAACTACCTTGACAAACCAATAACTTACAACACCAACTGTTATGCCTGCAAGTATACAACCTGCCACAAAATATATAAAAAAGCCTTCTTTCCAGTCTACAAAAAAATTAGCATATACAGGAAACACAAGCCCCATCGCAATTCCAAAAGCCATCATTCTATTGAATAACCTTTGTAAAATACTACGCTTTTTTAAAGCCATACTCCATAATTTTAGATTAGTATTTGCTGTATTTAATAGTATAACAAACACTTGGGATTTAATCTTATGGTAATATAACAAATAAATAAGGTATTGTTTTACCTATTTCATAAAAAACTTTCTCAACCGACAAAAACAGAAGTAGTAAAAAGATTTAAAGAGTCCTACACAAGCTCATAATAATGCCTTATTTTTGTGAAATAATTGGGTAGGTAATGAATGAAGAAAACAAAATAGAATGCTCAACATGCAGCAATAAATACACATTAGGAGATTTGCGTCGACACTGTAGTAATTGTTTTGCTTGCACTGGATGTGAAATATACATCTGCCCCAATTGTGATGCACGAATTGTTGTGCGAGAGGGGCGTGAGATGAAACGGAGAAATGAAGAGTTATAAGCTAAATATTTAGCTGAGGAAATTAAGAAACTATAACTTGTTACTTCATATTCACCCAGTCTAATTCTTTTTTCAACAAATCTAATGTTTGTTGTTCTGCAGAATCTGCTTCTGGCGCAAAGTTGTATTCCCATTGGGCCATAGGTGGCATACTCACTAATATAGATTCTGTATTACCACCTGACTCTAAACCAAACTTAGTTCCTCTATCATACACCAAGTTGTACTCTACATATCGACCTCTGCGAAGTGCTTGCCATTGTTTATTTACTTCGTTAAACTCGACGCTTTTATTCATCTCCATTAAATCGCAGTAAATATTTGGATAGGCCTTGGCTAAGTCAATGGTGTACGCCAAAAAGTTTTCAAAGGCTTCTTCTCCTTTGGGCTGAATGCGGTCGAAGAATATTCCTCCTACACCACGCGTTTCGTTTCTGTGTTTATTGAAGAAATAGTTATCCGCCCAAGTTTTATAATCGGGGTAATAGTTTTTATCGTACTTATCACAAATATCTTTTAAGATTTGATGAAACCAAGTTGCCTGCGCTTTATTGATATAATGCGGCGTTAAATCAATACCTCCGCCAAACCAACTGGTTCCGTTATCCAACTCAAAATACCTAACATTCATATGGATAATAGGCATAAAAGGATTATATGGATGAATAATAGAAGATATACCTGTTGCAGAATATTTATTAGCTTTCATACCTAAAATAGCTTCCATCTTTGGAGAAAAATCACCTTCTACATGAGAAAAATTCAGTCCCGCTTTTTCAATTACGTTTCCTTCTTTCATCACGCAAGTTAAACCCGAACCAATATCTTTGGTCCAAGGTACTTGTTGAAACACTGCTTTGCCATCACCTTCTTCGAGCTGACGACACATTTGCTGCTGTAATTCTTTATAAATTGAAGCTATTTTATTGGTATGCTGCATCTTTTCTTTCCTTAATCTGATGATTATACTTCTTTCTCTGTTTTTTCCTTCTTTTTAATAAACCGTCCAAAACTTTTCTTTTGAAAGTTGTAGAAGAAAGTAAACTGACCAAAAATAAAACCAAACACTAATAATAATATCTGATAGGCAGGAATAATGGTTAAAACATACATGGGTATTTTAAACCACAACGAAGTATCCGAATCAATACCAATCAGATCAAATATTATTTTTTTTACATATACAGCTGCACTTCCTGTTACCGAAAATACAATTAGAATTAAAATAACCTGAAGGTTACTTTCAATACCCCAACGCTGCTTTAGTTTTTCTAGCATAATTTATAATGTTTACCTTCTCCAATCTGTTCGTTTAATCCAGTCGGCTAAAAACTTTGCATTTTCGTATGGTATATCTGGTAAAAACCCATGTCCCAAGTTGATAATCCAGTCTTGATTTTTACTTCCAAAATCGATGTATTTATTTAATGAAGCCTCAATCGTTGCTTGATCTGCATACAATAAACGCGGGTCTATATTTCCCTGGAGACCAATATTAGGATCTACTAACTTACGAGCTGTTTCTATTGGCGTTTGCCAGTCAATACTTAAGAAATCACACATATCAGGTGTAATCTTGGCTATTCCTGTACCTAAATCTTTTGGAAAATAAATAAAAGGCACCCCTTCTTCGCGCACAGCTGCTGCTATTTTCTTTACCGAAGGAAAAAATAATTCCTCATACAAATCAAAAGGAATAAGTCCCGCATGCGTTTCGAACAACTGAAACACTTTAATGCCCTGTTTTATCTGACCTTTGGCATAAATAATGGATAGGTCCGTAATGGCATCCACCAGTTTTTTTATCGTTTCTTTATGCTGATAAATAAAGGTAGTAGCAATAGGAAACTCCTTGCTTCGCCCAATACCTTGAAGCATATAACAAAGCACGGTTAAGGGCGCTCCACAAAAACCAATTAATGGAATATTAGCTGGTTTTGTATCCATTATTTGTTGAATTACATCATAAATATAATTCAACTTTTCAGGATCGGGATTTAATGCTGCCACTGGATCTTTTCTATCTACCAAAGGCACATCAAACTCAGGACCTCTATCCGTAAAGTCAAGCCCCATTCCCATAGCATATGGTATTACTAAAATATCTGAGAACAAAATAGCTGCGTCCACACCTAAATCATCAATGGGCAATAAAGTTACCTCCGCTCCTAACTTAGGATCTTGCATCATCTCCCAAAAGGTATATTTATCCTTCAGTTTCATATATGATGGCAACACCCTTCCAGCCTGACGCATAAACCAAAATGGCGGTCTTTCCGTTTTTTCTCCTGCTAGTGTCTTTAGTAATATAGAATCGTTCATTATAAAAAAGTATCAAGTATCAAGATAAAAGACATAAGACCTAAAATGATTTACAATAGGTATATGTCTTTATTTAATTTATAGCAACTGTTTAAGGGCCTCACGGCTTTTATCAATGGTTTCCTGCAAATCTACTTCGCTATGTGCAATGGAAACAAAACCAGCTTCAAACTGCGAAGGTGCAGTGTAAATACCACTTTCTAATCCCATCATAAAATATTTAGCAAATAAGTCCGTATCACATTTCATTACGTCAGAAAAGTTATTCACTTCTTTTTCTTTAGTAAAGAATAAAGTAAACATAGAACCTACTCTATTAATTACACCAGGAAAACCTAAATCATCTAGGTTCTTTTGTAAACCTGCAACCAAAAATGCCGCTTTCTCTTCCAACTTTTCGTAAAAGTTTGGCGTTTCGTCTAATAAACGAAGGGTCGTTAATCCTGCAGCCATCGCCATTGGGTTTCCAGATAACGTTCCTGCCTGATAAACGGGGCCATTGGGTGCCAATAAATCCATGATTTCTTTCTTACCTCCATAAGCTCCTACTGGTAATCCTCCTCCAATAATTTTACCTAAGGTTGTTAAGTCAGGCGTAATGCCTAAAATTTCCTGAGCTCCACCTTTGGCCACTCTAAAACCAGTCATTACTTCATCAAAAATTAATACAGTACCATTATCCGTACAGGCTTTTCTTACGCCCTGAATAAATTCATCCGATGGTTTAATAACACCCATGTTACCAGTAACTGGCTCTAAAATAACTGCTGCAATCTGATCTTTATATTCATTGAATAACCCTAAAACAGAATCTAAATCGTTATAAACAGCCGTTAAGGTATCACTGGCAGTTCCTTTGGTTACACCAGGAGAATTTGGTGTTCCTAGAGTTAAAGCTCCAGAACCCGCTTTTATCAAAAAGCTATCTCCATGACCATGGTAGCAACCTTCAAACTTAATGACCAAGTCGCGCTTGGTATAACCACGAGCCAAACGTAGGGCACTCATAGTAGCTTCTGTACCTGAATTAACCATACGAACACTCTCTATGGAAGGGATCATCTTGCAGATTAAGTCTGCCATTTCAGTTTCCATTAAAGTTGGAGCTCCATAACTGGTACCATTCATAGCCGTTCTGTTCAAGGCTTCCACCACATCAGGATGCGTATGGCCTAAAATCATGGGTCCCCATGAAGCTACGTAATCGATGTACTCGTTGTCATCAATATCGGTCACTTTTGAACCTAAAGATTTTTTAATAAACAATGGATTTCCACCCACTGAATTAAATGCTCGTACAGGAGAATTTACTCCTCCGGGTATATGTTTTACTGCTTCGATAAATGCAGCTTTACTTTTTGATATATTCATTTTGTCTATTTTTCTAGGTCTTAATTAAAGCTTATCAACAATATCTTGCGTGTGGTACGATATAATTATATCCGCCCCTGCTCGCTTTATGGATGTTAATATCTCTAAAGTAATGCGTTCTTCATCTATCCAACCCTTTTCTGCCGCAGCTTTCACCATAGAGAATTCTCCACTTACATTATAAGCACAAACTGGCGTATTAAACTCTGTTTTTACTCTATTTATGATATCTAAATAACTTAAGGCTGGTTTTACCATTACAATATCTGCACCCTCAATTATATCCTGTTCCACCTCGCGCATGGCCTCATTGGTATTAGCTGGGTCCATTTGGTAGGTAGCTCTATTTCCGAATTGTGGCGCACTTTCAGCAGCATCACGGAAAGGACCGTAAAAGGCCGAAGAATACTTAGCCGAATAAGCCATAATAGGCATATTGGTAAAGCCATTCTCATCCAAGGCTTTTCTGATAGCTCCTACTCTACCGTCCATCATATCACTTGGCGCAATCATATCAACACCCGCTTGAGCCAGAGATACCGATTGTTTAGCCAAAGTAATTAATGTTGAATCATTATCCACATCACCATCTACAATCGTTCCACAATGACCATGCGTTGTATATTCACAGTTACAAACATCAGCAATTACAAAAAGTTCGGGTAATTCCTTTTTTATAGCACGTGTAGCTTGTTGTACAATGCCATTCTCCTCGCACGCTACTAAACCGTGTTCATCCTTATGCTCTGGTATTCCGAATAATAATACCGACTGAACACCTTTCTCATACAACTCCTTACATTTTTCTACCAAAGTATCTACCGAAAGTTGATAATTACCAGGCATGGAGTTAATTGGGTTTTGCACACCTTTTCCTGGGCGCACAAACAAAGGCATAATTAAATCGTTTGGAGTTAACTGAGTTTCTCTAATCATATTACGAGAAACCTCGGTGCTTCTTAATCTTCGAAGTCTTGTTATAGGGAAAGCCATAATTTTATATTTTATTTTGTCAAGGGGTTATCTTTTGTATGATAATAATCCAAAACTGCATTGGTTAATCCTTGTGCATTGGGCTCATTAGCCACAGCTAAAGGAACAACTCCATAGTTCTGAGCTTCTAGAGCTGTAGTCTGTCCAATACAAACTATTCTCATTGCTTTATCCTGAGTTATAGAATATAGATTTTTGAATGCGGAAGGACTAGCGACAACAATCATCTCGTAATCATCATTACTTAATCTTTTTAAGAGTGCCTTATCTATATTTTTGGGTAAACTATTTTTATATAAATCAAGTCTAGTAATCTGAGCAAGCTCTCCAACTTTATTTACCAGGTGATTAGGTGCCAATTCGTTGGTTACCCAAATCACATTTACATCCTTGCCCTTCAGGTACTCGGTAAATTTCTGCGCAAACTCCTCACCGGTTTTTGCCATGGCATCAAAGGCAATGGGTAAACCAGCATTCGTGATTACTTCGGAGGTTTTATAACCCAAAGAAGCAATTTTTACTTTTGAAATAATATCTTCAAAATGATTGTGTTTTCTTATTTTTTTCAAAAAGAATTCAAAACCAAAGGCACTGGTAAATGCCACATGTGTATATTTATCGTAGTTCGCTAAAACCTCACAAGCTTCTTCATTGCAATTAACTTCACTTAATTCAATCATAGGCAACTCTAGTAGTTCAGCACCATATTTACCTAAACACTCCTTCAATTCTTCCGATTTACCAACAGGACGTGTTGAAACAAAGCATTTCCCTGCCAATGAATCTTCTTTATGTTTTAACGCAGCATTAAGCATTATCTCGAATATCCTTTAATATATCCTTGGCTCCTCTTTCAATAAGCTTTTGAGCCAACTCTTTTCCCAATTCCTTGGCGTTAGACAAACTTCCTGCAATGCTATCTTTTAGATAAATATCACCATTTAAGGAAGAAGCAAAACCAGTTAAAGTAATTTCTCCCGCTTCACTTGAACTATATGCTCCAACAGGTACTTGGCACCCACCTTCTAGCTCTCTCATAAAAGCTCTTTCTGCAGATACGGCATCTAATGTTGGTTTATGATTAATGACCTGTAATAAGTCATTAACCCTATTATCTCCCGCTCTCGTTTCTACCGCAATAGCTCCTTGCGCTACTGCTGGGATAAACTCAGTTGGTTCCAGAACCTCAGTTATATATTTCTCTAAACCTAGTCTCTTTAAACCGGCGGAAGCCATAATCATAGCATCGCAATAGCCATCTTCCATTTTTTTCAAACGAGTATTCACGTTTCCACGGATATCTACTATTTCAAATGCAGGGTTTATTTTTTTCAAGCCAGCAATTCTTCTTAAACTAGAAGTAGCAATTTTATGATTTTCATTCAGCTCATTCAACTTTAAGCCATTTTTACTCACTAAAGCATCTCTATAATCTGCTCTCTCGAGCACTGCACCTAATTGGAACTCTGCAGGTAATTCGGTAGGTAAATCTTTAAGACTATGAACAGCTAAATCAATATCTCCTTCCAACAAGGCCACTTCAAGCTCTTTGGTAAAAAGTCCTTTATCTCCAATCTTAGAAAGTGCAACATCTAAAATTTTATCGCCTTTGGTTTTAATTATCTTTAATTCAACCTCTAAATCCGCATATATTTCTTCTAGGTCGGCCTTTACTTTATTGGCTTGGTACAATGCCAACTGACTTCCTCTTGTACCAATTACTATCTTGTCTGAGTTCATTTGGGTAATTCTCTTAGCTATTTAATATCAAACTTAAATAATTGGTTGATATCATCTAAAGAAGCCGTTGAGCTTCCATTGTTAGTTAATTCTTTCAGGTTTTTTATAAAGTAACGGGTATATTTCTGGGTAAGCAAACTTGTTAATTTCTCTAGTTGATCGCAAGTATCTTCTCCTAAACAACGGCGATATTCTGCTAATTCGTTTTTATTGAGTTCTTGCATATTAGTGGTAATAGTATTAATAACAGGGCGTAAAGACCTACTGTTTAACCACGTTACAGATTCTTCTACCAGTTCATTGATGATAAACTCTGCATTTTCCAGACTTTGTTCTCTTACATCTTTATGGTCATCCACAATCTTTTGTAAATCATCCACACAATATAACTTAACTCCATCCACTTTATCAACTTCAATATCCACGTTTCTAGGAACCGACAAATCAATATAAAGTTGCTTTTTACCTTTTCTTACTTCAGAAGAGGCTTTAACATCCTTCTTATCAATTAAGTATTGACCAGCATCCGTTGCTGTTATTACAATATCTACTTTGTGCAGTTGCTCTTTATAATTACCAAACAACATGGGTTTAATGCCATTTTTCTCCGCAACATCTAAAGCTTTTTTATCTGTTCTGTTGGTTAGATAAATATCTTTAACCCCTCTCTTCTTTAATCCTCGAATGGAGAGAACTCCAGTTTCGCCAGCACCAACCACTAAAACACTCTTGCCCTTGAGGTTATCAAATTCTCTCGAACATAAATCAATTCCTACATAACCTATTGAGTTAGCTCCTTGCTGTATTGCCGTTTCAGTTCGCACTCTTTTACTACACTCAAAAGACTTTTGAAATAAACGCATTAACACAGCATCTGTTAAGTTGGCCTCCGTACTATATAAATAAGCCTTTTTCATCTGGCTTACAATCTGATTTTCGCCAATAACCATAGAGTCCACCCCTGAAATAACTTCAAAAAGATGATTGATGGCTTTAAAATGAGATAAATGATAAAACTTATCGTTATAGTTATCATGTACCCCAAGAAATTCATGCAATTTTTTTAATAAAGCAAGCTTTAAACCTGTTACATCAGATGAACTATATGAGTAGTATATCTCAGTACGGTTACATGTGGCCAGTATAACCACTCCATAAATATCTTGGTTAAGCAAAATATTTTCAGAAAGAGGTATAATCATGTCTTGAGCAATCGAAAATTTATCTCTGACATCCAGAGAGGCAGTTTTATGGTTTACACCAAGTACTCCAATCATTTAGTATAATTTAATTGATACTTCTTGTGAGCTATAGATTAGTTTCATCAATGGGTGAATCCTTACACCTAAAGAGAAATAAATTTACGCACAATATGGAGGAGGACGAGTAGAAAAGCTAGTAACTAGCTTAAAATGATATGAATTAGAATAGAAATGCTCCTTAGCTTTAATGTTTTGAATGAGGTTAAAATCATACTTAACAGTTACTTCTGCACTTTCTGAATACTCATTTTTTACATCCGACGTATCATCCCAAAAAAAACTATTTGCTACTTGACTTTGACTCTTAGCAGCTTCGTAGGTGATTTCTTTAATGGTTAAATCTGCTAGTTCGGTATTATTTTTACACTTAAGCGCATAAGCACCACAGCCAAATAAATACAAGGCTGCCAGTAGTAAATACGTAAGGTGTGTAGAAAATAATCCAACTAAAACCACAATCTTTTTTTTAACGATACAAAGGTACTATTTACATTCCAATAATTAACACACATTGCCTTCGCTTTGTTTTGAATACTCCTCTAAAGAAATAAAAAAAGAGCGAATGTAACAACAAACGCTCTTAAGTATTTTATCTAAAAATGAACTTAATTATCCATTTTATTCAACATTTTAATTTTCTCTTTTAAAAGCTGAGCATTACGTTTTCCATTTTCTATTTTATGCTCAAAATCTTTTACCACAGAAGCAGCTCCCTTACTTTTAGCAAAGAAACCAATATTGTTTTCCCAAACAATAATATCATTTTCAAGCTGTTTTAATTTATTCATCAATTTACTGCGCTCTTGATATACCATATCATCCTGATGTCCCGAGTGCTTAATATTCTCCAGTTTATTTCTGAATTTCTGTACATTTTTATGGTACTCATCCATATTTAAACTATCGAAATGTTTATTAATCTCATTTCGGAAATCTTGATTTACCTTATCCTTCATTTTAAAAGGAACATGGCCTATTTCAGAGAATTTACGTTGATACTCTTGAAGTATTCCAAACGTATCTTCATCATCAGCAGCATTTTTAAAGTTAATAACTTCTTCAATCAGCGCTTGCTTTTTCTTTAAATTTTCGTCCTGAGACTCATCTATTTTGCTAAAGAACTTAGATTTATTATCAAAAAACGCATCACAAGCAGAACGGAATCTATGCCAAATAGCATCTGATTGCCTGCGAGGTACAGCACCTATTTGCTTCCATTCTTTCTGAATACGAATATACTCTTCAGTCGTTTTTTTCCAATCTGTACTTTCCTTCATGGCTTCAGCTTTTTCGCATAACTGTGTTTTTGACACTAAATGCTGCTGTTGCTCATTTTTGTACGACTTAAAAAACTCCCTTTTATTTTCAAAAAACTTATCACAAGCCGATCTAAAACGCTCGTATATCGTATTATTATCTTTTTTAGGAGCAAAACCAATGGTTTTCCATGATTGCTGTAATTCAATCAGCTTCTTACTTTTATCTTCCCATTCTTTCGGAGAATGCGCTTCTTCTGCTACAATAGCTTCAGCTTTTTCGCACAACACAGTTTTTTGAACTAGGTTCTCTTTCAACTGATCTTTTAAGCCCTCGAAATACTCCTGATGTTTGATATTTATTGTGGTCGTTGCAGCTTTAAACCTTTCCCATAGTTCATCTTTTAACTCCTTAGGCACTGGTCCCACCTCGCGCCATCTATCATGATACTTTTGTAAAGTTTTAAAGCTATTAACTATCGAGCTTTCTTCTAGTAAAGCTTCCGCTTTTTCGCAAAGCTCTGTTTTTAAAGTTAAATTCTTCTTTAAATCCAGATCACGTAATTCCTTGTTAATCTTCACATAATTATAAAAATTCTCTATGTGCAAATTATAGGTATCCCAAATATCACGTACTTTATTTTGAGGAATAGAACCTACCTCATGAAAACGTTTCTGCAAAGCCTTAAATTCATTAAAAGTCTCATTTAATGACTCTTGCCTATTTACAAGATTCTTTATAGACTCAATAATCTCCAGCTTAGTAGCTAAATTTTGTTCTTTTTCGGTTTCTAGCTTATTAATGTAGGCTGCTTTCTTATACCTAAAATCCTTTAACAACTCCTTAATCTCCACTTCAAAGTGATCAACAGGAGCAGCAAAGTTTTCTTCTAACTCACCAGATTCAACAAAACTCTTCTTAAGCTCTTCAACTTCCTCATTATATAATTTGTAGAAAACAGATTTAATATCTTCTACTTCTTGTTTAATCGTAACAACATCAAAAGTTTTATTGATATACCTCAAACGACTCACCAAGTCCTCTCTCGAAAGCGCAGACAAATCAACTTTATCAAGTTCTGGCTTTTCCTCCTCCACTTCAACTGTTTCAACTGTTTCTTCGGCTTTTACCTCTTCGGTTTCAGTCTCCTTAGGTTCTTCGGCTACCGCTTCAGTTTCAATAGCCTCCTTCTCCTCTTGCACTACTTCCTCTACTTCCGCAGACACAGTTTGCTCTTCTTCCTTTACAGGCTCTTGCTCCTCAGAGGTTAAAGGTTCGGTTAATTCTTCTTTATTAACACCATCGGTCGACGTATTAAGATTTAAATCTTTTTCTTCGTTACCGTTTTTGTTCAGATCGTTAGCTTCCATCAGCATTTAAGTTCGTGGTACATCAATCTCCTAGCATTCACTAAGAAATAATTGATTCAATTATTGTACGAATATATTATATATAGCTAAAATGTCAAATTTTTTTGGCTAATTAATCCTAGCAAAATCAAGTATTTTAAGATAAGTAAAGGAAAAGTGACATATATAAATCGCTTACCTAGTATTTACTTATATTTGTGCTCTAAATAAAAAAGATAATGCGAATTGATATTTTAACCTTGTTTCCAGAAATGTTTCAAGGTCCATTTAGTGAATCTATTATTAAAAGAGCGCAAGAAAAAGGGGCGGTTGAGATTCATTGTCATAACATTAGAGATTACTCTACCAACAAGCATAAAAAAGTTGATGATTACGCTTTTAGCGGAGGAGCTGGCATGGTAATGAGCATAGAACCTATCGCTATTTTGATTGAAAAGCTAAAAGCGGAAAGGGAATATGATGAGATTATATACACCACTCCTGATGGACAAACTCTAAACCAGAGTATTTCAAACCAACTATCATTAAAGGGTAATTTAATGATTTTATGTGGCCACTACAAGGGAGTCGACCAACGTGTACGCGATCAATATATTACTATGGAGATTTCCATTGGTGACTATGTATTAACGGGAGGCGAATTAGCTGCTGCTGTTATTTCAGATTCAGTTATCCGATTGATTCCTGGAGTTATTTCTGACGAAACATCGGCCCTAACAGATTCATTTCAAGATAATTTACTAGCTCCACCTGTTTACACAAGGCCTGCAGATTATAAAGGCTGGAAAGTTCCTGATATTCTATTATCGGGAGACACTAAAAAAGTTGAAGCCTGGAAGGAACAACAAGCCTACCAAAGAACTAAAGAAAGAAGGCCTGATTTATTAAAGTAACAAACTAAACAAACATAAGAAAGCCGCACTTGAATGAACTAGTGCGGCTTTTATATTTTTAATAATTACTACTTAGTAATTAAATTTATATCATTCATTAACTGATCTTTATAGGACTTTCCGATTGGAATAACCTTAGAACCAGCTTCAGTTTTAATTACTACTGAATTATCTTCTATCACCTTAATTTTACTCAAGTTAACGATAAAAGATCTGTGTACCCTTACAAATTTATCCGACGGCATTTTATCCGAAATAGCCTTCATGGTAAAGTGAATGGTATATTTATCTCTAAAAGTATTTACCACCACATAGTTTTCTAGCGCTTCAATCCAAAGAATATCTTCGTATTTAACCCTAACCAATGAAGAATTATTTTTGATAAAGATTTCAGTACTACTTTTCGTAATATCTTCCTTCTTCTCGTCTTTTTCTTTTACTTTATTTATTGCCTTTAAGAATCTTGGATAAGTAACTGGTTTTAATAGATAATCCGTTACATTATACTCATATGATTCAAGCGCATACTTTTCTTGTGATGAATAAATTATTACCTGAGGTAAAACATTTAAAGTCTTTAGTACGTCAATACCAGTCATTTCTGGCATCTCAATATCTAAAAACAATATATCTATTTGCTCACCACTTTTACCATTTAGGTAATTAATGCCTTCAACAGCATTCTCGTATGTCCCAATTAGGTTAAGTTCGTCTGTTTTTTCAACAAACTCTGCAATAATCTTAGTTGATAACTTGTCGTCGTCAATTATTATACAATTCATGGAGCCATTGTTTTTGTCAAAAATAGAAATTTTAGATTAAAGAAAAAGGCATATAAAAATGCATTCCGATCTGAAATATACAAAAAACCAAGTTAATCCTCAAATAAAACACGTTTATCCTAGCATTAATAAACTTAGTCACTTATTTTTTTTATTATAAAATTCTCTTTCAATGAGTTCTGCACTTTTAATGGTTGTATTTAACCACTGTCGCTTAATCTCTAAGCCATCTTCAATAGGTAACTCCCAAGAAACATTTTTGTTTCGGATTTCATGGGCTAAATGTTGAAGTACTAAAGCAGCAGATACTGAAATATTAAAACTTTCGGTAAACCCATACATTGGTATCCTCAAAAACTCATCAGCTTCCTCTTTTACTACATCAGAAATACCTGTAAGTTCTGTACCAAATACTACAGCTGTTTTACCCGCACTAACATCAAAATCGTACAACTCAATATCATTGGTATGTGGCGTCGTTGCAACTATTCGGTAACCATCAGCTTTAAGTTTCCTTAGTGCTGTCCTCGTGTTATTTTCTTCAGTATTATACTTACTTAAACTAAGCCACTTTGAAGAACCTAATGCAACATCCTTATTAATATTGTATTTGTTTCGATTCTCTATAATATGTACATCCTGAATCCCAAAACAATCGCAAGAACGTAATACAGCACTCGCATTATGCGATTGATAAATATCCTCAAGCACAACGGTAAGATATCGTGTTCTATCTTTTAACACTTTATCAAACAGTTCATTTCTATTTTCCGTTACATGCTCACTTAGGAACTTAACTAACTCCTCCTTCATCTTCACTATTAATGATGTAAATAACTATTTTCAATAGCCTAGCTAACAAAAGAAATCTCAATTTAGGGTACAAAAAAAGAGAGTACTTTGAGTACTCTCTTATATTTTTTCCTTAACAGAGAACTAGTTTACAGCGTCACCTAGTTCGCTACCAGCTTTAAATTTAACCACTTTTTTAGCAGCGATTTGAATTTCTTTACCTGTTTGAGGGTTTCTTCCTGTTCTTGCACTTCTTTCAGAAACAGAGAAAGAACCAAAACCGATTAAAGAAATACGGTCACCACTTTTAAGTGCTTCGCTAGTAACGTTGATAAATGAATCTAACGCTTTTTTTGCGTCTGCTTTTGTTAAACCAGAATCTCCGGCGATAGCATCAATTAATTGAGCTTTGTTCATAATAACTGATAATTTTTAGGGTTAACAACTAAGTTCACCAAATTTGCTCTACAAATATAGATTATTTCAATTGTTTACCAAATCTACATCCAATAAAATAAAGGCTTATAGCGCTTTTTATACAAAGCTCATGTTAAATATGCACATAAAGCGCCCTCTAAAAAAACTCCTTAACAACTCATCTACTGTACATTAACCGTCATAAACATCACTACTATCAAAACTCAAACTTTTTTGTTAAAAATTTCAGATTAGGCTGTAATCCTCTATACTCCTACCTTCTACATCATTTATCGCATTCAATAATTCCTAATAAATAATTAAATATTATACATATTTTTCTTTTTGAGAGGCTCCTTCTTTTAATTCGAAATTATACTATTTTTGATTCCTCTATATAATATATATGTAACACGCTAAAACAATAAGTGAGATGTTTATTAAATAACAATAATAAAGACCTCAATATCATCAGCTGTTCCATGCGACAATTTTAAAAATTTATACGCATGAAAATATTACACACTGCCGATTGGCACATTGGTAAAAAACTAGAAAGCTATAACAGAATAGAAGAACAAAAGTTAGTTCTGGAAGAGATATGTACTATTGCCAACAATGAAAAGGTGGATGCCATCATTATAGCTGGAGATCTTTTTGACACATTTAACCCATCTTCTGAGGCTGTAGAACTATTCTATCAAACATTAAAAAAACTGACGAAACAAGGAACTGTTCCTGTTATTGCAATTTCAGGTAATCATGATTCTCCAGATAGAATAGAGACTGCCGATCCCTTAGCAAGAGAATGTGGAATCTTCTTTATAGGTTATCCCGATAGTAATGTTAAACCTTTTGAATTAGATACTGGTGTAAAGGTTATTGCATCTGCTCCTGGTTTTATAGAATTAAAATTACCTGATACAAAATATCCATTGCGAATTATTACTACTCCATACGCCAATGAGTACAGAATTAAACAAATACTTAAACCTGAGGATAAAGAAACTGAGTTGAGAGCTTTACTTCAAGAAGATTGGCAGAATATTGCGGATAAATATTGCGATACAGAAGGAGTAAATATATTGGCAACCCATTTATTTGTAATAAATAAAGGAGAAAAACCGCAAGAAGAACCTGATGATGAAAAACCTATTCTTCATGTTGGAGGAGCACAAGCAATTTTCACAGAGAACTTCCCACAACAAATACAATACGTAGCGCTCGGGCATTTGCATCGGAAACAGATTATCGCTTCAATCAAACACCCTGTGGCCTACTCAGGCAGTCCACTCTCTTATTCTTTTGCAGAAGCTAATCAACAAAAATATGTAATGATAGTGGATATTGAACCTAATCAAGAAGCCAAAGTATCTGCCATAGAACTAAAGCAAGGGAAAAAATTGGTTCGACTGAAGGCCAAGGGGATGGAAGAAGCAGAATTCCTTTTAGCTGATCACCAAAATTGCCTCGTAGAGCTCACTTTAGAAACAGATGAATATATATCAGCCAAAGATCGTCAGTTATTGCATCAGCTGCATGCAGGTATAATTACGCTTATTCCGCAAATAACCAATAAAAATAAACTGGATAGCAAGTTCAATACCATAGATATTAATCAGGACTTTAAAAGTTTGTTTGCCGATTATTTTAAACACACCAATAATGGCTTAGCTCCTAACGAGAATATTTTAAGCCTATTAAACGAAGTTGTTGCCGAAAAAGAATAAATAATGATTCCGATTAAACTAACTATAGAAGGACTCTATTCCTATCAAAAAAGACAAGTTATTGACTTTGAAACCTTAACTTCTAACCATTTGTTTGGTATTTTTGGTAAGGTAGGAAGTGGCAAATCATCTATTCTGGAGGCTATCACCTTTGCTTTATATGGTAAAACCGACCGATTATTAATCAAAGATGATAATCGAAATTACAATATGATGAACCTTAAATCGAATCAGTTATTTATTGAATTTGATTTTAAGTTGGGTAAAGACGCTTGCGAATATAAAGTAAATGCCCTTGCCAAACGCAATAGCAAAAATTATGAAGATGTAAAAAAGATAGAACGCACTTGTTACAGAAAGCATCATGATGAGTACTTACCCATTACTTCAGAAGAGCTTGAACAAGCTATTGGTTTGAGTTACGATAACTTTAAAAGAACCATTATTATCCCGCAAGGAAAATTTCAAGAATTTCTTCAATTAAAAAGTACCGAGCGAACTAGAATGATGAAGGAGCTTTTTAACCTTCATAAATACGAGCTTTACGGCAATGTCAAAAATATCGAATCTAAAAACAATGCTTTAATTCAAAATATCGAAGGAAGACTAGAGCAACTTGGCGAGACCTCTGTTGTGGAACTCGAAACTCTAGAAAAGCAGAAAAATGTTTTAAAAGAACAGCTACTAGAATTAAATAAACATCTGGAAAAGAATGACCTTAGTTTATCAGAATTTCAGAAGCTAAAAGAAAATACCATACGCATAAAAAGCTTAAGTCAGGAGAAGCAAGAACTTGAACAACAGCGAGAGCTTATTGAGAAAAAAGAGAAGGACTTAAGTAATTACGAATTCTGCCAAATTCAATTCAAAAGCAACATTGAAAAACTGAATACACAACAAACCAATGCGAACAAACTAAAGTCTGCAATCGATAATGATTCTTCTGCATTAGAAAAAAGCCAATTAGAACTAAGCACACTATCTCCAACCTTTGAGAAGGTAAATATTAAATACCAACAACTTGAAGAAGTTAAAAAGCAAATAGACAACCTCAACAAATTAGTTGAAGTTATTGTTTTAACGGAGTCTATAGATAAGGAACAAGGACGATTAAAAGAAGGCCAAGGCATTGTATCTAAAGTTTTACAGACCTTGGAAAAGATTGAAAAAGAGGAAAAAACAATAAATGAGTCTTTGATTTATCTTAAAAAAGAACTACCCAATATAGAGTTGATTAATAAAGCTCAGCAATGGTTCATTGAAGATAAAAGCACAGAATCGTTAATCAACGATTTAAAAAAAGAGATAGCCTCTACAGAAATATCTAAAGAAAAACTACGGAGTGATTTAAAACAATCTATTCAAAACACTGCGACTCCTTATGATGTCGAGAATATGGACTCTATCCAAACTGAATTAAAGCAAAAGCAATTAAAGTTAGAAAGTTCGATTAAAGAATTAAATTTTGATTTAGAGCATTTGCTGATAAATTCAGGATTAGAAAAGTATGCTAATAATTTAAAAGATGAAGAAGTTTGCCCTTTATGTGGTTCTACAGAACATCCTGTTCCTTTTAGTTCGGAATCCCTTGGTGATGAAATAAATCAGGTGAAGAAAAAGATTGCCAATAAAGAGAAAGAACTAAAGGAAATTAGTAGCTCCCAACTTGCACTTAGCAATTATTTAGCCGCTATTAAACCTTTAGACTTGCAACTCTTTAATGTACAAAACAAACTTACAGAAGCTACAAAACAGCAGGAGGTTCATAAAACGAAAATAGTTGAGCCATATAAAGACGAAATAAAGCTAGCTAAGGCAAGCAATGTATATAAAGCAAACAGTGGGGAGATTGCTCAAAGCGAAGAAAAGATTCTTTTGCTTAGGCAAAAATTATCAGTAGAAAATAAAAATAAAGAGAAATATCAAGAAGCATTAAATAACATTCAGCGCAATATTGACAAAAAACAGAACTCTATTGACTTATTAAGATCTCAAATATCATCTGACTTTATAAAAAATGTAAGTAATCAACCTAAACAGGATATTGTTAACAAATCGAAAGAGCTAGAAACACAGGTAAAACAAACCGTACTTGAATTCGAGAAGCTGAGTAAAAACATAGAGTCAATCAACAATTCAATTAGAACGCTAACTGCAAAAGTTGAAACCAACCAATCGCATTACAAGGCAGAAAATGATACCATAGCTAAAACAAAATTAGAGTTAGAATCTCAAATAGAAATATCCCCTTTTAAAGATTTAGCAGAAATCAATTTGATTCTGAAACTTAATATCAATATTTCAGAAGCAAAAGAAATCATTAAAGCATATTACAATAAGCTTCAGTTAATAAACAATGAAATTGATAAATTATCCCTCAACATTGGAGAACAGGTTTACGATGAAAGTAAACATCATAAATTAATTGAACAAACGCAATCACTTAAGGATAAAATAACGCAAACAAATCAAGAGTTAGGAAAAGTTAGCCTTGAGCTAAAAACACTAGAGAAAGTTCTATTACAGAAAAAGGAGCTCAATGAAGAATTAAAAAAACTTCAGTTAAGAGCAGATGACATCAGCACGCTTAGAAAGATGTTTTTCAAAAGTGGTTTTGTAAATTACGTTTCATCCGTTTATCTGCAGAACCTTTGTACCACTGCAAACGAGAGGTTTTATAAAATGACTCGTCAGAGTTTAAGTCTGGAATTAAGCAAGGACAATAACTTTGAGATTCGTGATTATATGAATGGCGGAAAACTTAGAAATATAAAAACACTTTCTGGTGGACAAACATTTCAGGCAGCACTTGCTTTGGCTTTAGCTTTAGCTGATAATATCCAAAGCCTGACTGAATCTGACAGAAACTTTTTCTTTTTGGATGAAGGTTTTGGCTCCTTAGATAAGGAATCGCTTGAAGTTGTATTTAGTACCCTAAAAACACTGAGAAATGAGAATCGAATAGTCGGTGTTATTTCACATGTAGAAGAAATGCAACAAGAAATATCTACCTATTTAAATATAGAACAAGACGAAGATTCAGGAAGTAAAGTAATTGAAAGCTGGAATAGGTAAGCACCTATTCCTCTTCATAATATCCATGGCCATAGCCATAACCGTAACCATAGCCATAACCATATCCGTAATGAGATCCATAACCACCTTGCTTCACATTTAAATCATTCAATAAAATACCTACATTGGCAGAAATACCTTCGGCCTTAAGGTTTGAAACGGTATGAGAAAACACTTGACGCACCGTATGGTTATGACGAACCAAATAAACAATAGCATCAGAATTCCTCGCTAACAAATACGGATCGGCTACCACACCCATTGGAGGTGAATCTAGCAATATTAAATCAAACTCCTTTTTCAATTCTTCAAATAACTTTTGAGTTTTATCCGAACTTATTAATTCAGATGGATTTGGTGGAATAACTCCCGAAGGAATAACATATAGATTTTCTAATCCAGATGGTGCAGGAATAATAATATCTTTTAATTCAACTTGTCCAATTAAATAGTTAGAAATACCGTCATATCCATTTAAATTCAACACTTTATTTAGTCCTGGTTTACGCATGTCGAAACCAATAATAACGGTCTTCTTTCCAGCCAAAGCAAAAACAGATGCTAAGTTCAAGGAACAAAACGTTTTACCTTCTCCAGGCATAGATGAAGTTACCGTAATAATAGGTGCTTTCTTATCTCCAACCAGAAACTCCAGCCTAGTCCTTACCCTTCTAAAGGTTTCGGTGACTACCGATTTAGGATGAGAATTAACAACATTCACTTCCTTTTTAGAACTATGAATTATTTGACCAATTATAGGAATGGAAGATAATTTTTGAACATCATCTACTGAAGTAATTTTATTACTCAACACCTGCTTCAACACTAAAAAGAGTAAAGGCAACAAGATTCCTGCAAAAATAGCTTTTTGGTAGTTCCCCTTAATATTTGGAGATACCATACCTCCACTCCTAGCCGATTCAAGCACCTGATGATCTGGTGTATTAGAGGCCTTTTGTATCTGAGCTTCCGATCGTTTTCTTAATAAAAAGGTAAATACTTCGTTGTTTAAATCAAACTTACGCTCAATACCCAACAACTTACGTTCTGTTTCTGGTAGGCCGTATAAATCTTGCTCAAATTTACTACGCTCTGCAAGTATCCTAGCTCGCTCCTCCTGTATCGCTTCTTTTTGATTTTCAATGGTTTTTAACAGTGTGTTTTTAGCCAAAGAAAACTCTAGATCTTTTTGACCCGAATAAGGATTAATCGTTTCTCCTAATGGCGTTTTAATAGCCAAACGCTCTGTATTAATCTCCATTATTTTCTGAATCTGACCAGAAACCAATTGATTATCCACTTTATAAATAGCTGGAGCAATAATTTCATTATCTATACTATCTCCATTGAAATATTGCTTCAGGTATTCGTAATAATTTGTGGTTATTTGAATACCTGCTAACTTTTGCTCAGCATTCTGCAACTGACTAAATAAATATTCAGCTTTCGACGATATACTTTGAATTCGATTTGAGGTTCTAAAGTTACTTAACTCAGCTCCTGTAAGACTCAATGAATCTCGAATATTAATCAATTGAGACTCAATAAAATGAATAGTATTAGTCGCAATCTGATTTTTCTTCTCTAAGTTAGATTCGATAAAAACATCAGCTAGTGTATTTAAAAATCTAACATTCTTAGCCCGATTATCACCTGTTACGGAAAGTCTTACAATAGTTGACTCACTGCTTTTAAAAGACCTTAATAAACCTGTATATTTTCCGGTAACCGAGTTGGGATGATTAAAAACAAAATAATATAAATTATCATCAGACAACTTACAACCACTGCACAACACTCTAAATCTAAACCAATTGGTCTCTACCCAATCCCCAAACCTATAAGTATTAACTACCTCCTGGTTTCCTGGTCCTCCTTGATATTGGCCTGTTTTATAATTATACGCCCCAGCTCCTTCAGCTATATATTTTAATTCGAATCTATTCTGATCAATTTGGCTGACATAAAACGGTGTATTAGTTAACTGTGCATGAAGTGTATCGAACTCAATACATAATGATGAAGCAGGGTAAATTTCAGTCGTCTTAAAATTACCTTGTTCGTAATAGCTTACATTAAAATCTAATTTATCCACAGCCTTACGAATCATATCCCAGGAGGATAAAACCGCCAATTGGTTATCTACATTTCGCATTCCTGGTGTTAAACCAAAGCCTTCCATCATGTTAGATTGTGGTAGATTTGTACCACGTTCCTCCATTAAAATACGCATGGAAGCACTGTAAATATTGGTAGTATAGCGATGCAACACATATACACTTGTTACTGCTAAAGGAATGGTAATTAGAAACAACCACCAAAACTTAAAGAAATCTCGAATAAGTTTTTTATAGTCAAGATTAAACGCTAGTCCTGAATCGGTATTTTGTTTTTGAGGAGAGTTGGCTTGCATCTGTTATATATCCGAATCAATTATTTAGTAATAGTATAAATCGTTAAGCCTAAAGCTAGCAGTGAAGTAATAATACCCAAACTAAAAGACTCTCCTATGCCAAACTGTTTAGCTTTCATCGGACGAACGTAAATTAAATCGTTTGGATAAATATAGTAATACTCTGAGCCTACAATTTTATGATCGGTAATATCTACCACATAGGTATCTGCTGTTCCATCATTTTTAGGACGAACAATTTTCACTTCTCTTTTTTTACCAAATACCGTTAAATCTCCTGCTGCTCCAATAGCTTCAAATATGGTTATCTGATCCTTATCCATACTTTTTTGCCCTGGTGAACGAACTTCGCCTAAAATAACATACGACTTAGTTCCAAGTTGAACAATTACATTAGCATCTTTTATAAATGGTTTGAGGTCTTCTTTTATTTTTTCTTTCGCCATTGGAAGATTACATCCAGCCAAATTAATTTTACCTGCATACGGAAAATCTATGTTCATATCATCATCAATAAGATACATAAACATAGTATTACCAACCGTTTGTATACTGTTTCCGCTACTTCCCTGCCCAGCATTAAAAAACTCAGATATCTTAGGATCAAATGTTGAAATACGGATATATAAATAATCATTGGGCTGTAAAAAATACTTTCCTGTGATTTGATCTAATGGATTGAACTCCATATCAGGCTCTTTCTCTTGAAGATATAACAATTCCTTTTGTGGAATACAGGAAGCAACAAACAATATGAGTATAAGAGATAACCAAGCTACATTGCACTTAAATTTAATCATGTAGAATAGAGATATTTAGATTAACGTTTGACTTACAGTTGTTAGTTCGTTTCTAGTTAATCATCATGAGTACGTTTCTATAAACATAAAACACTCACTTTCTGATTATTAAAAAAACATGAACTAATTGCTGACTTTATAACAAGCAAAAATAATCTTTTTAAGGACATTTACATGATTAGAACTAAAGAGTTTTATCGCTATAGCTAAAGAGGCTATAAATCTGCTATCCTTTTCTTACAACATGATCGATTCCCCTTTAGGAGTAAACAATACAAACTTAATTGACTGACCAACTTCACTAACTTTCACACATTGAGTTTTAGCTAAGCGCACAACCTCCATATAAAACCTCTCTTCTTTAGCATATGGAATATGTTCCCAAATTTCATTGGCTAACTTGGCTTGTTTTATCTTATTAACCTTCTCTGAAGGATAATTAAGCCGTGTAGCAATATTGCACGCAAACTCAGCATTAAAAACCACTTTGCTACTGTGCGTATCTAAATTTCCTTCTGCCAGTTTAATGGCTTTCCCCAACATTATCCCCAGTACTACTTCATCTACTTTTTCTTGAGCGACGATTTCGAGTGACTCGCCAATAAAATTACCAATATGAATAAAAGCATACTGCAAATCATCCGAAAAAACAGCTTTCATAAAGCCTTCGCTGCGTTTTCCTGGCGTTAAAAAAATACGTCTACATTGATTATTGATGGCAACGCTTATATACTGACGAATAGAATTAACATAAGCCTCTGAACTAAATGGGCGTAAAACTCCAGTAGTTCCTAAAATAGATATACCTCCCTCAATTCCAATTCTCGGATTAAAAGTCTGCTTTGCCAACTCCCTGCCTTTAGGTACAAAGGGGGAAATTTCAACTCCACAATTTATATTCACCTCCTTTTTTATCGAATCGATTTGTGCCTCAATTAATTTACGCGGACCTGGATTTATGGCTGGTTCTCCCACCTTAACCTGAAGACCTGGCATAGTTACGATTCCAACACCTTCTCCCGCTTTGAAGGTTGTCTTTCCAGAATTATTCAAACGAATGGAGCACCCTATTTCTTCTGCATGAGTCACATCCGGATCGTCGCCTGAGTTTTTAATGACTAAACAGCTGGCTTCATTTTTTCCTAGTTTACCATCATAAATGATAAAATCTGCTTTGTCTCCACTTTCTAACAAAACTGATTCTTCCTTTGAAAAACGCCTCGTTTGCAAGGCTTTTAAACAAGACTTTACACAAGCTGCTACGCAAACACCTGTGGTAAAACCCGATTGCAAATCTTCTCCTTTTTTAAGGATAGTTTTGCGCAAACGATAAATATGTTGCAATAATTCTTTGTCTGAAAACACTTCGAAATCGAATTCGGGTAATTGTGGTCTTTTAACCACCCACAAAGGAATATTGAATTGCTTTGCTGCTTGCAGCTTCGCATCCATCAATCCAGACTCTCCGCTCTCTTTAGAAAGCAATAATTGAGTTCCTACTTTTTTGCAAGTATCCATCAAAACAGAAGCGTCTGCCTTAGGGTCTTCGGGCAATACCCTAGCCATATCAACACCTGTTTCAATAGCTTTGCTTCTGCTTAATTCTGTATCTAATATTCTAAAATAAATATCTCGTTTATCCCACAGAGACTTGAAATGGTTAATAGTCTGAACTCCCGTTAAAGCCAGAATGATCTTAAATGATTTATGCGCTTCAATGGCAGATACCATTTGTTCATAGCTATCAAATAACCGAACTAACTTTTCGTCCTCATAAGATGGAAAAACTCTACTGTAGCGGAGTATAGGAATATCTAACTTTAAAGAAACCTGCTTGATATTATCATGAACATTTACCGCAAAAGGGTGCGCTGCATCAACAATTACCTTAACCTCTTGCTCAACACAAAAAGAGGCTGTTTTTTCAAAAGTCAGCTCACCATTAATTTGCTCTCCTCCAACCTTGTATTTAACAGGAGTACGCGTGGAATAAATATAATCCTCTTTTAACCAATCGAGTAACGAGGCTACTTTTTTACCTTCTGTAGTACCTCCAAAAACTAAAATCATCTACTTTAAAACCTCTTTCTTTAATCGGTTATACTTATCGAATATAAATCGATTGGAAAACAGAATACTCAAGAATAAATTCATCGTACTTCCTGTAAAAATGGCCAGCATAATCATTACTTGATATTTAATGGCTATCACCGGCGAACTACCTCCTAAAATCTGCCCAGTCATAACGCCTGGTAAAGAAATCAAACCAATCACGGTCATGGTTGCAATCATCGGGTTAAGCCCTCTTTTAACTGCCTCATTAATAAAAGGACGAATAGCTAACTTTGAATTGCCTGTATTGGTTAGGATAAAAAAATAGAGTTCTCGTTTTTCCTTGAGTCCTTTAAAATAAGTAGTTAATCCAACAATATTATGATTTAAGGAATTTCCCAAAATCATACCAGTGATGGGAACAAAATAGCGCGCATCAAAAAAATAATCGGGTTTTATTACCAAACCTAAAAAGAAACTATCGATGATAAGAACTGCTGTTAGTGAGGATAAAAACAAGGGCAATACAAAATATCTCCAATTAAGACCAACTCTTTTTATGGCCGTTGTTACTCCCACTGATATCATTAAAAATACCCAAGCTGTATTTAAATAAGCACTGTTTAATTCAAATATCTTATCGAGATAAACAGCAATTAAACCTAACTGCAAAATCATTCTCGACAAAGCAATCAACACACTCTTTACGATCTTTACTCTAAAATAGAGAAAAAACGAAATGGGAATAAGCATGATTAAAAAGGCTAATCCTAAATCGAATAATTGTATGTCTATGATTTCTTTCATTAAAATAAGTATTAAGTATAAAGACAAAAGATACAATCCTCTATCCCAAACTAATCACTCTATCCACGCTTTTTAACCAGCTTGCATTATGCGAAGCAGATACTATCGTTTTTCGTTTTAAATTTTGAATTAATTGAATCAGTAATTGGATAGAGTTTTCATCCAATGAAGACGTGGGTTCATCCATCAGTATAATTTCGTTATCCAGACTTAAACAAATGGCAATAATGATTCTCTGCTTTTGTCCTCCGCTTATTTCTGTAAAGTCTTTTATAAAGTTATTCTCATCAACACCCAGTTGTTTCAAGAAACCATAAACCTGCTCTTTCTCGTCTTCAACATGCAACAGCTCCATTAACTCAATTCCATTTTTTACAGGCAAATTAATGTTCTGAGGAATCCAGGTAATTTTATTTCTGATAGTTTGAATTGTAGATTCACTCTGCTGAATGTCATCAATTACAATACTGCCCTCATCAATCAATTCAAAACCTTGCATCAACTTTAGCAATGTAGACTTACCCTTTCCTGAATCTCCTGAAATACATACCGACTCCCCTTTCTCAATTTTTAAATTGAAATCCTTGAACACCAAATGATCTTCAAACGAAAGCGATATGTTTTTACATTCTATCATTTCTAGAAAAGAGTATTAAGTATAAAGACAAAAGATTCATTATTGACTTTCAACTTTATACATTCAACTTTACGAACTTTTTCTTACCCCCTAAAGGCATGTTTAAATTCTTTGTGGTACAATTTAGATAAATTTGAACGGTTATCAATAGCTTTTCCAACTACAATCATCGTGGTCATGGTAAGGTTATTATCTTTTACCGTTTTAGCTAAATCCTTCAATTGACAACGAACTACCTTCTCTTCCTTCCATGTTAATTTATAACATACAGCCACAGGAGTTTCTTCAGGATAACCTTCCAATAACTCAGCTTGCACCTTATCCGCAATGGAAGCACTTAAATAAATACACATGGTACTCTGAAACTTAGCAAACTCGCTCAGCTTTTCTCTTGGAGGCATTGGTGTTCTTCCTTCGCCACGAGTAAGTATGATAGATTGTACTTCTTCTGGAATAGTAAACTGCGACTCTAAAGCTGCTGCTGCTGCCTGAAAAGAAGAGATTCCTGGTGTGATATGATAATCCATATTATCCTTATCCAACACGGCCATTTGCTCCTGAATAGCTCCATAAATACATGGGTCGCCCGTATGCAAACGCACTACAAACAAACCTCTATCGTAAAATGGTCTCATTTCAGCAATTTGCGTATCTAAATCCATTCCTGCTGAGCTTTTTACCACACAACCAGGCTTGGCGTAATGTGTTAACTCTTTAGGAACTAAACTTCCTGCGTACAAAATAAAATCAGCTGTTTGTAATAAGCGCTTACCTCGCACCGAAACCAACTCCGGATCGCCAGGACCAGCTCCCACAAACTCTATAAAACCTTTGCGTTCCTTACGTTTATCAATGGCACAAGCTATGGTCGCAAACTTATCTTTTATCTGCAACTTCTGCTTGGGAACAAATAATTCATTTTTAGATAGGTGCATGGCTACAGCCTCTGAAACACTAGCAGAACCCGTTACTTCCTCTACCTTTTCCGAAGGGTTAGGCACTTGATACGCTGATAATTCCTCGTTGCCAAAAACCTGTAAAGTTAGGTCTGTATTTTCCGAGAATGCCACAAAAGCCTCCTCATCCTTTTTAATATCCACCGTTCCTATTTCAGCTAGAGATAAAAACGACAATCCATTTTCTTTTAAACTTGTCTTAACTACACTTTCAAATTCAAGCGCATCAATATCTTTTTGAGCCCCCATGCCCATATTTATCATGGCAGGACGATAATAAATAGCCTTATTTCCTAAATTATGTAGATATGGAGTAACCGCAAGTATAACTTCAAAATCGTCAACCTTTAAGTCGTCAGTATTATAAAACACCTCAACATGATCTGGTTTAGAAGTTTCTAAAAACAAGGTTCCTCTATCCCTGCACTCCAAAAGTAAAGCTGTCTTTTTTCCGTTGACAAACGAAGCCATCAATTTAGTTAGATTTGAACCGGCCTCTAGCTTCCAATCAAATTGTTTTGGCAGCATATCTAAGCCCCAAAGGTTAGACGTATCACTCACTGTAGTTAACACAGGAATGGCCCCTAACAAACGAGCAATATGTTCTGCTTTTTCGTTGGCACCACCTTGGTGCCCCGATAAAACAGGCTGAACAAACTTTCCGTTCACATCCATATTTATCACCGCAGGGTCCGTCTTTTTATCCTTTAAAAACGGAGCAATTTCGCGAACACATATGCCCATAGCTCCAATAAAAACAAACAATGAACTTTCGTTCCAAAGCGTTTGATCTAGTTTTGGCGAGCGAAGAATTTTGGCATCAAAACCCAACGATACTATTTGTTTTGCAGTTTGTTCTCCTTTATCGGAGTATGTTAATATTGTTGTCATTCTATTTCTAGTTACATGCACACAGAGTTAAACTAACTCTGTGTTGCACAGTATATTCTTATTTCGTTAAAATCGTTGACTTTTAAATCAATAGAGTGTTGAATGAGGTAGTTGTTTTTATCACACCATTGCTCAAATTCCTGTTGACTTTTATCACTGACTGCATTAAAAGCCAATACTCCATTCTCTTGTAAATACTGATGAATATGATCAAGTACTTGATGCATTTGTCCGCCATAGCCTCCCAAAAACACTGCATCTGGTTTTGGCATATCCACTTTAGAAACCTCGTTAAAATCACCAATAAAAGCTTCGATGCCTGGCGTTTGGAATTGCTTGGTATTACGCTCAATAATCCCTCGGCTTTCTTCACGAATCTCAAAAGCAAATACATCCAATTGCGGAGCCATCAATTTGGCTTCAATAGACATACTGCCCGAACAAGCTCCCACATCCCAAAACACCTTTTTACTCTGCAATTGCATCAGCGCCAAGGAAGTAACTTTAACAGGCATTTTGGTAATCATTTTTGGTCTGCCTTCCAGTGTTTCTAAATCACCTTCCGGTATTCCCTTTATGGGGATATGCTTATTGTTTTTAGTCAAATACACACAATTGGGTGCAGCAAACTCTCTTTCTGAAGTCTCCTTTACCGATAATTCAAAAATACGTTCCTTCTCGCCTCCCATATTTTCGCCCACTACCATTTGATAGTTATCATAGCCAAAATCTAACATGCGTTGCGCAATAACCGCAGGCGTTTTTTTCTTATCCGTCAGTAAAGCAATCCTCTCTTCTCCCTCAATCAACGCTTTATCAAACTTATTCCATGGTCGACCAGTGAGCGTTACCACACGATACTCTCCATAAGCCACTTGCTTTTGATGCGCCAACATCTGCAGTGAATTAAAAGTAGGTAAACTCACTATCTCGGCATCAGGAAAATAACGCTTAAGCGTAATGGCAATTCCATAGAAATATGGATCTCCACTGGCCAAAACCACCCATTCCTTATTCGTATTCTGCAAAGAATCAATATATGCGCTAATAGGCACTTTAACATCCTCCCATACATAATCCTTAGGAAGGAAATTTTTCACCAATTCATGATGCCGTTTTCCTCCCGTAAAAAACGTTGCACCAACCATCCACTCTTTAGCTTTATCGCTTAAAAGAGGAGGA
>NZ_LXYE02000016.1 GCF_001659685.2 Labilibacter marinus | reverse complement strand
TAATGATCTGATATACCAATTATTTTAAATTTCATTTTTTTGTTAGACTAACTTCTCTATATAAAAGACCCTTCTAGTAATTATATGATTAACAACACCTTTAATCTGGCTGACCTATTTGTATATAAATGATTTTTTATGCTCACCGGACGAGGTCGTGGGTATCAAGATCGCCTAAAAGAATTATTCCTATAGGCCAGTTCCTGGTTCCATTTGTTGCGCATCGCTCCAACTTAACATGGAATTGATGATGGTTGCTGCTACATTGCTACCTCCTTTGCGTCCATGTAAAATTACAGCAGGCACATCTTTACAACCATATTTTAATTGCCATTTGCTTTCGCGAACATTTACAAAACCCACGGGAGCAGCAACCACTGCACTAGGATTCGCTTTTCCAGAACGAACAAGTTTGATTAACTCTATCAAGGCAGTTGGTGCATTACCAAAAGCAAATAAAGCATCCGGATGCTCTTCAACAGCCAAGCGAATTCCGGCTTGTGTTCTTGTGATTTTATGCTTATCGGCCATTTCAGCCACACGCTCATCGTCCAAGTAACATTTTACTTGTATACCCAGCTCCTCTACTATTGACTTACGAATTCCTTTGGTCACCATATTTACATCGGTAACAATAACAGGAGGTTTACCAGAATAAAATTTCTGATGACAAGTTTCTATAACCTTGTCGGTTAATTCTAACTCATCAATAATACTAAAATCAGCCGTGGTGTGAATACAATGTAAAGCCGTCCATAATTGCTCCAATGGATATTTATCGGCATCTATCTTTTTAAGAATCGTTTGAAAACTCTTATTCATGATGGCTCTTCCAATTTTATGCTTAGAAGTTCCATACTTATCGGAATAACCACGTGGCGTGATCATCTTATCGCCGAAGGCTTTGGTTTGAGAATTACCAATAATCACCACAGTAAACATATCGGCCATAGATGCATCCATTTCTCCCAAGGTAACTACTCTCACACTTTCCTCTTCGCGACCAACATGACGAACAAATCCAACTGGCGTTTCAGGATCACGCACCTCTAAAAACAACTCTTTTAAACGCATAATTTGCCAATATCGCGTTTTGCTCACAGGGTTATAAACCGCCGTAATAAAATCGCCTTTGGCAGCAGCCTTTATGCGCTCATCAATCACCTCCCAAGGTGTTAACAAGTTAGACATAGATACCGAGCAAAAATCATGTGCCAATGGCGCACCAAGCTTTGCAGCTGCAGCAAACATGGCACTGATACCAGCCACAACCTCAATATCCGTATCCAGATTGTCGGTCATTTTAATCTCCCATAATAATGAAGCCATTCCGTAAACTCCCGAATCACCTGAACTTACCACTGCTACCGTTGCCCCATTAGCCGCCTTATCAAAAGCAATTTGCGCGCGTTCAATTTCCTTCATCATACCTGTAGAAACCACTTCTTTGCCTTCTAACAAATGCTCAATAAGCTCTACATAGAAATTGTACCCCACAACCACATCAGCCTTTTCAATGGCCTTTAAGGCTTGAGGTGTCATATATTCTTGGTCTCCAGGACCTATTCCAATACTATAAATCATTTTCCTTAGCTTTTAGATATTAGCCTTAGTACGAAAAAATGCACTTAATACTCTAGTAAAATAAGATTGTGGCGAAGTAAGGGATTTCTCTATCCTTTAAATCTTCTGCATTAGAAGTTGAAAACTCTTCTGGTGCACCTACTTTCTCTATATAAAAAAATGGACGCTTTAATTCCTTTAAAAATGGATACCACCCTTTAACAAACTTAGCTTTCATTACCACCAAAGAAATATCTTTCTCTAAAGCAGCCTTAACATCCTCTATACTATCTGGCTTAGCCATAACCTCTAAAGAAGTATTACCATCCACCAACGACTCTTTCATCACCGAACTAGCTGCAACAAAAGCTGGTATTCCAGGAACTAAATTACACTCCAATTTATCTTGATTGGCCAACTTTTGAATATACCCATAGGTACTGTAAAAAAGTAAATCTCCTTCGTTTACAATCACCACGTTTTTATCCAAGGCAGCTTCTTTTAATGTCTCGTATGCTTCTCTGTAAAACTGATCTCTTCCCTTTCCCGTCATAGGAAACAGAATAGGTTTACATGGACATTTTAAATCGTATGCATCAATAATTTTCCTCGACCATGAGTTCTCCTCCGTTTCTGTTAATTTAGAAGCCGGATAATAAACTACATCTGCCTTTTGAAGTGCTTTTAATCCTTTTACCGTAATCAATTCTGGGTCACCAGGCCCAATTCCAATAGCTGTTAATGACATTATTTATAGTGTTTTGTTTGTTACTAATTCAATAAACTGTTTCATTTTATTTGCTTGCCCTAGGTAGATATGAAAATAGGACGACCAACAGTTCTTACATTTAAAAATAGGCATATCCACCTCCTTGCCACGCGCCGACTTTGCAACATAGCTTGCCGCTTCACAAGCTCTTAATTCAAGGCTAGAATAATGAAATTCATGACCTTTAAATTGATAGCCGTTTGCCTCAACTAAGCGATATCCTAGTTTTAGTTTCATATTATTTAAGGACGTAACATAGCTGAAGATACCCGTCATTCGATGAATGCTATTTTCCTGAAGTTCTAACCCCTTACCCAAATACATCATCCCTCCACATTCGGCAACTATCTTACCTCCATTTCGCTCAAATTGCTTAATGGCTTCTATCATGGCAGTATTTTCACTTAGTTCTTTGGCAAATAATTCTGGATAACCTCCAGGAAGCCAAACTAAATCTGCATCGGGAATCGTTTTATCTCGCAAAGGGCTAAAAAACAATACTTCGCCCAATTCTTTAAGTCTGTCGATATTGGCAGGATACATAAAATTAAAAGCCTCATCGCATGCTACTGCAAATCTTAAACTTCCAGTATTTTCCCATTGCTTCGTATTAACTGATTGAACCTTGTAATCAGAAATACGAAGTAGTTTTTCTAAATCTACATGCTTCTCTATCAACTCAGCAGAGCAATCAACTGCCGCTTTCATATCGCTGGATTGCGTCAGAGATAAACCTAAATGCCTCGATTCTAACGTGAGTTTTTCATTTTTAGGCACATAACCTAAAGATGTCACTTGGGCGTCTTCCGCTGCCTCTTTTAAAAATTGATAATGAGACTCTCCCGAAACTCGATTAAAAATGACGCCTTGAATATTTACCTTAGGGTTAAAGTTTTTAAAGCCATACAGCAAAGGCGCCACCGAATAAGCCGTAGCTGCAGCGTTGACAATAAGAATGACAGGCAAATTCAGAATCTGTGCAATTTCGGCAGAACTACCTTTGTCCCTTTTAGCTCCATCAAACAAGCCCATTACTCCCTCTACTATGCCCACGTCAGCGCTTTCCATCTTTCCAGAAAACACTTCTTTTACATGTTGCTCGTCCGACATCCAAACATCTAAATTATAAGAAGATTTCCCTGCAATTTCGGTATGGTGGATAGGATCAATATAATCTGGCCCACATTTAAATGGCTGTATTTTTAATCCTTTATTCTTTAATGCCTGAATTAGCCCCAAAGTAATAATGGTTTTCCCTGAGTTGCTCGAAGGAGCTGCTATTAAAAAACTGTTTTGCATATTTCGCTTCATTATTGTTGAACTAATTCACGTGCTAACATGGTTTGCACCTTTGCTACTAAATGCTCCATTTTATGAAACTGTTCTAACTTTTCTCCTAAAAAATGCACAGTAAACGTAGGTTTTATATAATCGTCTACAGCAATATATAAATCGCTTTTTCGGCTAGTGATGTTTACTTCAATTCCTTTACGGGATAAGGCTCTTTGCAAAAGCAATACACCAAAACCATCCCCATGTACATCTATTTGAAACTTATATTTATGATTCACTTGAAAAGCACCCGTTTTAGGGTCGAACGCCACCTTATCTTTATTAAAGATATTCTGAATGGCATTGTCGATGAGTAAATCCTCAGGCGTTCCATGCTCGAAACTTCCATCACCATTCATTAGCCAAATTTTATCTGCCAGTTGTAAAGCCAAATCTAAATCGTGAGTGCTCATTAAAATAGACTTACCCTTTGAAGCCAACTCTCGCAACAGTTGCATTACATCCACACGTGTCGGCAAATCCAAAAAAGCGGTTGGTTCATCTAACAATATTATAGGTGTATCCTGCGCTAGAGCTTTTGCAATCATCACTTTCTGTCGTTCACCATCACTCAAACTATGCACTTGACGATCCTTTTTATCCAGAATTCCGCATTGCTCAATGGAACGAGTAACAATGTTATTATCTTCTTTATTTAGCTTTCCTAAAAAACCTGTATAAGGACTTCTACCATATCCTACCAACTCCTCAACCGTTATATTATCGGTTAAAACTTTATCGGTTAAAACAACCGCTACTTGTTTAGCTAAAATCTTATCCGACAAACGCTCAACATTCATATCGTTCAATAGAATTTCACCACCAAGCGTAGGTAAAAAACCGCACATAGAACGCATCAGGGTACTTTTTCCGGCCCCATTAGCACCCAATAAGCAAACCAACTCACCACGATGCAGGGAGGTAGAAATATCTCGCCCTACAACTTTGGTTTCGTTAGAATTTTTATATCCCGTTGAAACGTTATTTATGTTTATGAGTTTGTTCATTTATTTATTTTTACCTATTAGCTTCTAGCAATATATTTTTCAGCCTTAAACTGTGTACTATACACTGCCAACTACGTACTAAATACTCCTTTACTGCTTCCTTCTTTTCCAGATAACTGAAATAACCACGGGTGCACCCACAAATGCCGTAACAGAATTAATGGGTAAAGCATTATCTAAACCAGGCATGCGAGCTAATATGCTACACAATAAAGCTGTTGCAGCACCAAGCACTCCTGCCATGATAATTAATTTTATATGATTAGATGTTTTAATCAGCATTTTTGCCATGTGTGGAACAGCCATTCCTATAAAAATGATTGGTCCGCAAAAGGAAGTGACTACCGCTGTTAATATCCCAGCCGTCATGATAATTACAAAACGGGCTCTTTTTATATTTAAGCCTAAGTTTTTCGCATATCTATCTCCTAAAGAAATTAGGTTTAATGGTTTAGATAAAAATATGGTTAACAAGGAAATACCTACTGTAACAAATCCAAAGTTTAGAGCAGAGGTTAATGATAAACGACTGAAACTACCCAAACCCCATATCACGTAATTATGAACATCTTCTTCGAGGCTATAAAACTTTAAAATTCCTACAATTGAATTGGACAGATAACCTACCATTACTCCCATAATAAGCACAGGAAGTGTTCCTCCAATTTTTCTGCTGATAAAAAGGATTAACATGAGAATACCTAACGCACCTAACATAGATGCTATTACCACAGAAAAGTCGCCCCAAAAACCGATAGTGCTAAATGATAATCCGAATACTTGGCCAGCTACCATTACAACAAATCCAACCCCTAAACTTGCGCCAGAAGAAATACCCAATACCGATGGTCCGGCCAAAGGGTTATGAAATAGCGTTTGCATAAACAATCCTGCCACACCTAAAGCCATACCCGCACTTAAAGCAACAATAGCTTGTGGAAGTCGAGTTCGTAAAATAATCAGTTCCCAGCTTCTGTGCTCGATGGATTGTCCCAACAAAACCTTTAAAGTTTCAGGCAAAGGAATATGAACGGATCCCAATATTAAGTTTCCTAAAAACAGAATAATGAGCAGTAAAATTAAACCAATCACTTTGGTGGTAAATGGTATGCCGTTTGAAATAGATGAGTTTTCCGTCATTGCTTATTTTAAAGAAGTCCAGAAAAAAGGTTGATAATCGGACGGTAATAACTCGTGATGAAAATGATAAATATAATCGGCTAAGATGATATGAGGTTTAACTGGGTTTTGCTCGTAAAAAGGAACTTGACGGATATTACAGGCTAAAATATGATTCTCACGAAAAGCCTTAAAATCGTCGTAACGTCTGTCCTCTGATAAAAACGATGCTTTACTAAAACCAACTGGACTACTAGTTAAAACCCGCCAATAATCCGCATTTTGTGCCTCTTCAAAAACCACCTCAAAATCCATTGGTTCGGCTCCTGTTTTGCCATTTTTAAAAACATACTCAGCACCTGCGTCCTTAAAGTAATGCGCATAAAAGCTATTGCCGCCAGGAACATACCATTTATCTCCAATAAGTTTACCACTAAAAATGCTCGGTTTGTTATTTACTTCCGATGCTAGTTGTTTCAACTCATTGTATTTGGCATCTATATTTGAAAATATCTTATCCGCTTCCTGTTCTTTATCTAAAAACAAAGCCACCATTTTAATCCATTCGGCTTTAGCCAATGGAGTCATTTCTTTATGGGCAGCCATAGGAATCAGATTAATCTCCAAATTCTTCATGGCATCATAACCTCCGGCCTTAAATGGAGAAACCATAATAATTTCTGGCTCTAGGCTTACGATCAATTCCTTGTTAAAACTTCCCTCTTTACCAATACGTGAAACTTTGCCATCCATAATAAATGCATTCATCATTTTATCGTGGAGATAACGAGAACTATTTACGCCAACAATACTTTCGTATGCGTTTAGCTCCATAAAATAAGCTAGCTGCGTGGAGGAAGAACAAATAATTTTGTGTGCAGGAACAGCAATCTCTCCAGCCTTTAGTTTCTGTTTTGAGGTATTTGAGACTAATATAACCTGCTTAATAATTTTTGAAGAATCTGCAGGATTTTTAATGGTGAGTCTGGTTTTATAATCCGATTTCTCGATGGTAAAACCAGTAGCATATTTTAAAGGAACAATTTGCCACTGAGTAGAATCCTCTGTGTTAGATGATTTAGGTTTTGAAGTGCATCCCATCAAAAGATGAATTAAAATGCACCACAGTACAAATACGTTTTTGTGTTTACAAAAAATTATCTCGCTCATTCAATTATAATTTATCAAAGGAATCTTTTAAATGCTCCACCCAAATGGAAACTACCTCATTCATTTCGCCAGTACCTTTTATAATACATTCTACTTCTATTCCTGCAGCTGTTAGCATATTGTACCAACTATCCTCACCTTCTCCACACATATCATTTTTAGCATGATCGCCAGCTACACTCATAAAAGGCATCATAAAGGCTTTTTTAATACCATTCAGTTTTAACTTAGCAATTACATCCTCAATGCTTGGGTAACCCTCTACCGTTCCCATATAAACATGCTCACATTCCTCTGCAAAATAATAGTTCATGGCTGGATAAAACACATTTGAAATATGTGGCGTTCCATGCCCCATCAATATCATCGCTTCATCCTTTTTCCTTTCAGGAAAGTTAGCTATCATCGCTTTTACAGTTACTTCAATATCCTCATGAGCGTACAATAAAGGCCTACCAATTTCTATTTTTCGGGGTCCCTTAGGAATCTCCATAATGCTTTTTACCGTTTGCTCCAAGTATTCATACTCCAAGCCCGGAATAGTATGCATGGACTGAACAGCAATATGAGTAAATCCCTCATCCGCCATTTTTGAAATAGCCACAATAGGAGAATCAATATCCTCACCTTGCTTTTTAAGCTTTTTTCGGATAAAAGCAGATGTATATGCCCAACGTATTTCTGTATCTGGAAAAGCTTTTTCAACCTTTTGGTACATATTGACCAAAGCCACTTTTGCAGAAGGAACAGTCGTTCCGAATGCAACTAATAAAATGCCTTTTTTCGTTGGTTTTTCTTTTTTATGAGTAGATGCCATAAGCGAAGTTCCTATTAAAATGAAACACAATAATAAACTAATATATCTACGACACATAATTCAGACTATTGTTTATTACTCGATTTATGTTTTTTACCACGCAAACAACAAGCTCTAAATAGGTTTTAACCAAAGATAGGTTCATATAAAACCACCTCCGAGCACGACCATTATTTATGGCAGAAACAGTCTTTCCCGAAAGTGGATTTACAAACAAACAGTGATTAAATTGAGCATCAATAGCAACCCTAAATCCTGGCAAAGGAAAATAAGAGTTACCTGATTTTTTATAATTGTAGAAACCCTGATACAGGATAACCGACAAAAATTTGTAATTGTGCATGGTTTTCTTTGTTAACAATCTTGTTATAACATAACCTTGCATCCATTGGAAAAATAATGTAATCGGAAAAGTAATTCCTAAACATCAACTTCTTACCCGGAAGCAATCATATCTAAGCTTCTTACTTGGCAGGTTTCCTGACTTATCCCGTTTTTTCGCGCCTTCCCAACAAATTAAATATTGTCAGTGGCTTGTGGTATGAAAAAACATAATCGGCTGATGCCGAATAGGACTTACAGTAGCGGGTACTGTTCCGGAGTTTAACCGGATTCCCTTTTATTATACACATTGTAATTGTGTATAATCACCAAAAAGCGTTGCAAATATAGAACAATTATTTAAACAAAAAATGGCCGACTAAAATATACCTAAGCATATTTTGCCGACCATTACCCCATCATCCTAATAAAGAGTTTATTCTATCCTACTTTTTTTACTCTTCCAGATCCATCAATATTTATATCTGTTATAGCATCGCCTTTGTAATGTACATCTCCACTGCCTTCTATATTTACATTTAATCTATCACCGACAGTAACTTGCACATTTCCTGAACCTTCAACTCTCACATTACAAGTGTCGGAAGTTAAATCAAAAGCCTTATAATTACCAGAACCATCGATTACTATGGATTGAGTATCTACTTCTCCTGCTAATGAAATATTTCCAGAGCCTTCTATTCGAGTATCTAGTTTAGTTGTTTCAATATGAGAAGCACTTATATTTCCACTTCCATCAATTATTAAAAGAAGTTCGTCGCTGGCATCCACATCAGCTACTACATCCATATTACCGCTACCTTCAACTATCAAGCTCGTTTTATCCGCAAACAAAGCGGACTCGATACGAATATCCCCTGAACCATCCACAATAGCTCTGCGCAAGCTAGGTATGGTAATTATTACTTTTAAACTAAAGTGACGATAATTGCCATTTTCCAACTGGATATTCCAATGGTCATTATCAACCCAAGTATTTAAACGATCAATAATATTTTCTTGCCCTACGGCCACTACCTTTTGCTCTTCTCCATAATGGACTTCTACATCAAAGGAGCCATCTAACTCAAAACTATCAAACTCCATTACATCAAGTTCTTTGGTAATTACAGGTCCTGTTCCTTCAATATTATCCTGACAGGAAATTAAAAATGATGCAAAAACTATGGCTATTATTCCTATTCTTAAACTTTTCATGCTATGTTATTTTAAATTCTTCTAAATTGTTAGCACCCTAATGACAATTCTAAACTTAAAGGGTTGCATAGTAACAGTAAAAATCACACTTCTATCTATTTGAACAAATAACACAAACATTCCAACATCGCCAAATATCCTAAATTGCAAACTCTTGCAACTTTCATATCTCAAAAAAAATTACTATATTACTATTAACGGTCATTGGGCACATTAATAACTTGGAGTAGTCTTGTCTGCAGATTATTTTATTTAATTTTTTAAAACCGGCCCATGAACAACGTACATCCTAATGATGGTATTTTTGTAAGTCATAAAGCCATCGAAAAAACTACTTCTGTAATCAATAAGTTTATTACTAATGATCTTTCATTAAAAAAATTCACGAGTCAGTTATCTGAGGATAATCCCGTAAAGCATATATTAAACACTTGTAAAATCGACGAGCGTTTAGATGATATGAAGCATACCTATCTTGATATTTTTAACTCGGTAACCGAAGCTATTTATATTTTAGATGACACCTTTCATGTGATTGATACCAACAAAGGAGCTACAAAACTTTTTAAAACTAAAAAGGAATATTTAATTGGTATTAATGCCGAAAATTGTGCAGTTGATGGCAAAAATGACCTAAATCTATTAGATCACACTTTTAAGCAAGTATTACAAACTGGAAAGTCTGCATACATTGAGTTTTGGACAAAACGATGGGATGGTTCAGTATTCTTACAAGCAGTTAACATTAACAAAGGTTATTACTTTGGAAAAGATGTACTTATACTTACCGCTCGCGACATCACAAAAAACAAACTTAAAAAAGACAAACTCGAACGTTCAAAGGAAAAATATAAACTTATTATAGAAAACACTTCGGATATTATAGTGGTTATCAACACCCTTGGAGATATATTATTTGTGAATGATAGTAAACTTGAAAGACTTGGTTATGAAACAGGTGAAATTATTCAGACTTCATTTACCATATTTGCTCCAGAAACTGAAATTCCTATGTTATTTGAAAAGCTCAACCTAGCGGTAACTGAAAAAACCATTGAGAAATTCGAAAGTAAGATATTTCATAAAAAGGGTCATTTAGTAGATGTTGAAATAACAGGTAAATCACTCCTTTTCGAAGGAGAAACCTGTGTTATTTGCACTGTACGAGATATTACCGAAAAGAAACAGGCCGAAAGAAATTTGCATTATCAGTTTGACTTGCGACAACTCATGATGGAATTATCTTCTACATTTATTAATATACCGTTAAACAAGTCGCATTGCGCTATTAATAATGCAATAAAAAAACTAACCCATTTTATAGGGGCTGATCGAGGTTACTTGTTTAATTATGATTACGAAAATCAAATAAGTTCTAACACTTTTGAATATACCAAAGACAACATAAGTGCAGAAATTTCTAATCTACAAAATATTCCATTTTCATCTATCCAATATTGGATAGACCTTCATTTAGACGAAAAAAATATTGTTATAGAGAATATCAATGATTTTGAGGACCCCAATGTTAAAAGCATACTGAAAAAACAAGGAATAAAAAGTTTAATTGCAACACCTTTGATCACTAATGGTACATGTATTGGATTTGTTGGTTTCGATTTTGTATCTGAGTTTCATGAATTTTATACTGATCAAATTGAAATGCTTGAAATGTTTGCTCAAATGATGGTGAATGTACAGCAACGCATTATAGCAGAAGAAAACAATACTAAACGTTTAATGGCTATTGAACAAAGCCCTACTAGCATTATTATTACCGATAGAAATGGAACTATAGAGTATGTAAATCCTATTGCGGCAGAAGTATCTGGATATAAAAAGACAGAATTAATTGGAGAAAAAACAAGCATCTTTAAATCTGGAATTCATCATGATGCATTTTACAATGATCTATGGACAACTATTCTCAAAAACAAAACATGGAAAGGAGAATTGTTAAACAAAAAGAAAAACGGTGAACTTATTTGGGAAAATACCATTATATCTCCAATTATAAAAGATGAAAAGATATCCCATTTTGTATCCATACAAGAAGATATTACAGCGCGTAAATCCATTATTCACGAGCTAAAGCGAGCCAAAGAAAAGGCAGAAGAGAGCGACCAATTGAAGTCTGCATTTTTAGCCAATATGAGTCACGAAATTAGGAGTCCTTTAAACGGAATTATAGGTTTTTCATCCTTCCTAGCCGAAGATGGGGAACTCTCACGAGAAGAAGTTAAAAGGTATGCGAATATTGTATCCAATAGTGGTAATCACCTTTTAAACATCATCAATGATATTATTTACATTTCAAAATTTGATGCAGGTCATATCATCCCAGTTATAGAACCTATTAACTTAAAACACCTGTTATTTGATCTTTACGAATTATACAAGGAACGCCTCGAAGAATCAGATAAAAATATACGTATAAATCTGATTAACAACTACGATGATGTGGTTATAGATACCGATGGAACTCGATTAAGACAGGTGTTGGAAAACCTACTTAGTAACGCCATTAAGTTTACGGCCAATGGAAATATTTCTTTTGGCTATCAGCTGGATGGAAGTAAAATACAATTCTTTGTTAAGGATACTGGCATTGGGATTGCCGAAGAAAAACAAAGTAAAATATTTGACCGTTTTGTACAAGCTAGTACAAAAACCGAAAAACTATATGGAGGTACTGGACTAGGATTATCAATAACTAAAGCATGCGTTAATCTATTAGGCGGAGATGTTTGGGTGAAGTCGAAACCAGGGGATGGATCAACCTTCTTTTTTGACATTGATTATGTACCCAACAAGCAAGGGGTTACTACAAAAAACAAAGATATAGAAGAGATTGAATTTAGTGGGGAGAATATTTTAATTGCTGAGGACGACGACGTTAGTTACTTATTTTTAAAGAAAGTACTCTCTGAGTACAACTTAAAGGTATGGCGTGCAGAAACAGGTTTAGAGGCCGTTAACAAAGCGGTATATGATAAAAGTATTGACTTGATACTAATGGATATTCAAATGCCACAGATGGATGGTATTCAAGCAACTTACGAAATTAAAGATGCACGACCAGGCTTACCCATTATAGCACAAACAGCCAACGCTTTTGACGATGAAAGAATTAAATGCTTAGAAGCTGGCTGTATTGACTATATATCAAAACCCATTGACAAAAGCATACTTGGTGCTCTTTTACAAATGCATTTACAACCCAAATTTAATATCTCGGAAGTATAATAAATACTTATGTAACTGCGTTATCTCAAAAACCAACGTAATTATACATGATGAAATTTAAGATCATTACCATAGTTGCTCTTGTTGTTTTCATTAGCCTTACGGCAAGCAAGCGAAATAATAAATACGAAAAGAATCCCAAAGGCATGTCATTCTGCCCACAAGGAAGCTTTGAAATGGATAGAATTAGTAACGGGGACACCATAAAATCTACAGTTCATTTGCGTTCTTTTTGGATGAGTGATGAGATAAGTAATAAGGAGTTTAGAGTGTTTTATGACTACTTAAAGACTAATCCTAATAAATCTATAGAATATGTTGACCTGAATCCGCTAGCAGGTAAAAATATATCTAATATTAATAACGATTCGGCTCAGCCAACAATCGTAAAAATTCCTCATCAGGATTTATTTGCAAATCATATTTCTACGGATGTTTTTAAGAACGATGCTGATAAAGAGAATTACTTTCTTGACTCAAAATTTGATAATTATCCTGCAGTGGGTATGAGTAAAAAAGCGGCTATGGCCTATTGCATTTGGAAAACTAAAACAGAAAATGATAAACTTACAGAAAAAGGCAAGCCACATATAATGAGCTATCGTTTACCTACAGAAGCAGAGTGGGAATATGTTAACTCACAAGGCGTGGTCAAAAAACATAAAAAAATCACTTCTGAACTTCATCCTATAAATGAAGGTGTTTTAAACGGTTTTGGATTCTATAACCTGACTGGTAATATTTCAGAATGGGTTTTAAACTTGGCAGAGATTAACGGTGAAAACCATAATATAGCTAAGGGGAATTCATGGTGTAATAGCGATCTTAGGCAAGTAGTTCCTCTTGATACTAAATCCAAAGAAATTGGCTTTAGAATAGTTCGAGATTACATAGGAAATTAATTCTTAATATTTTTCAAAAAAAAGCTGGCACAAATTATATTGTCCAGCTTTTCTGTTTATATCATTACTTTAATAACCTTATTCCTTCTTTTTCCAGTGCAATAATTTTTTGCTTATACAATGAGCCTACTGCCTTTTTAAAATTCTTTTTACTAATGCCTAATCTACGGGTAATTTCGTCAGCTGGGCTCTTATCGGTAATATCAATAAAACCACTGGCTTTATTCAACCTATCCAAAAGTCCTTGAGCTATTCCATCTACTTTTCCGTAACCAGGTTTCTCAAGTATTAAATCAATTTTATCATCCTCTCGAACTTTTTTAACGTAGCCTTTCATTTTATCTCCTTTATGAAGATTACGAAACACTTCATTATCGTATAAAATACCTGTATGAGCACCGTTTATAATGGCTTTATAACCTAATTCCGATTGATGATAAATCATTAGATCAACCTCTTGCCCTTCTTCATATTCTGGAGGTAAATTATCTAAAAATTTCTCAATTTTTGAAGAAGCTGCAATTCTACTACTCTCATCATCCAGATACACATACACCACATAACTCTTCCCCTTTTCCATGTCCATTTTTTGCTCACGGAAAGGAACTAACAAATCTTTAGGCAAACCCCAATCTAAAAAAGCACCCACTTTACCTACGGCCACAGCTTCCAAGAATGCAAACTCACCCACCGTAACTTCAGGCATCTCCGTGGTAGCAATTAATCTATCCTCAGAATCCAAGTAAATAAATACTTCCAACTCATCATCTACAGAGCAGTTAACAGGCACATATCTGCGTGGTATAAGAATTTCACCTAACTCCTCACCTCCATCTAAATAAAGACCAAAATCTAAATCCTTAACTACTTTTAATACGTTATATTTACCTATTTCTGTCATGCTTGTATGTTTTAAGAGTGCAAAGATACTTTTAAAGTAGCAAGTAGCAAGACACAAATATCAAGATGATTATAATTAACTCCGATAATGCTTGTTTCTCGACGTTTTACAAAGTATACATCTCATCCCAAAGCTTATCAAACTCCTCTGAAAACTGCTGAACAATGGCTCCGTTAGTAGTTACCAATAAGTTTTCCTGGTTATGTTTAGAGGCCGTATAAGTCCAATTAAAACTGCCCGTAAAAACTATTTTATTGTCGATGATGCCAAATTTATTGTGCATATGATATTGCGAATGGTCTATTTTTATATCTACACCTGCTTGTCGCATATCTTGAATCTCAGAACTTCTATCGAATATTTTTTGGTCATCGGTTATCACTTCTACTTTCACCCCTCTTCTATGGCAATTTAAAATCTCTTTGGCTAATCGGTTATCTGTAATTGTAAACACACATATCTGCACAGTATCTTCCGCATCACGTAACAAATTGCTCAATGTTTCTCCAATCTCGGTACCTGGACTAAAAAACACTTTATGCATTCTAAAGGCATGTTTATCTAATTCCTCGAAACAACTCTGCAACCAGCTAATCGTGGTTTTATCGGTAGACATCTGCGTGGCTTCATGCAATATTTTTTCACGTAGTTCTTTTCGTCCGTGATGGTTTAACGCAGACAGACTCTTCTTTACTTTAGCATCCTTAACTTTAAAATTATGCTGATGACTATGTTTCTTAAAATAATCTATGATTGATTCCATTTGTAAGTTTGGTTTTCTTGGTTTATACTTCAGATAACTTTAATAATCAAATAATAACGCACGTCTACCCCATTATTTAATAAAAAACTTTACTATCCTAAAAACTATTCATAAATTGATAGTTAATGTGGAATATTGTTGTTTTTGAAAGGCTAATATAATTATTATAAGAGCATATATTGTTTTAGAATGTTGAAATTTAATTACTATAAAAAAGCAGATTTGTTGGAGACACACCTTTTAGGTGCAGCAGATATATACGACATTATATCGCATTATCATTATATAGAAAGTATCATTTCGGAACACGAAGAGTTAAATGTGTTAATTGATTGTAGAGGATTTAAGATAAATGTACACCCCAATGACTTGGATTTAATATTACCTAAACTAAGCAATATTATTGGGCATATTAAATATTTTAAAGAAGCTATTTTAGTCGACTTACCTCAATCCACCGTTATTGCAACCATGTTTCAAGACAAGTATCTTGATTTAGGAAAGTACAAATTTAGAGTTTTTAGTACTGAAGATGCTGCGCGTATATGGTTAGGTCTAGCTTAATCCACCACCGAATTACAAATATGTGTTGGTATAATTCCTGAATCAGCAATCATATGCTCTGCTTGCTTTTCAATGGTACTTCCAGATAATACTAAAGCGGTATCAACACCAAAATTATTTCCACCAAGAATATCTGTCGCCAAAGTATCTCCCACCATTAAAATATCACGTTTAGCTACTTTTCTTTTCGCATTAACTGTATCAAAGGCATACTTAAAAACAGCCACATCAGGTTTTCCGAATCTAAAGAACTTACGGTTAGCCACCGCTTCAAACATATTAGCAATACTACCTATTGCTATGGCAGTTTCACCATCACTTACTGGATAAACTAAATCAGGATTAGCCACCACAACTGGCACATCCGTTCCTCGAATAACGTTTAAAGTTTTATTAATGGTAGGATGAAAATCGTAACCTCCATCATCAAACAACATAACAGCTCCTAGCGTATTATAATCTTTACGCTCAACATTTTCTATTCGTACCGGAATTAAATCGGCTCCTTTTATAAAAAACTCTGAAGTCTCGCGCCCTAAGTAGGCCACTGAAGAGCCAGGCTGAATATTTTCTTTTAAAAACTCCATACTCATCACGGCTGAAGAAACCAGATTATCTGCCTGTATAATATCAATACCTGCTTTGTGGTAGTTAGCGGCCAATAACTCCGTGGAGCGAGAAGCATCATTGGTGATAATGTAAAATTCAATACCCTCATCTTTTAAAAAGTGAAGCATTTCCTTTACTCCTTCTATCATCCCATCATGTTTTTTTAGCACGCCATAGGCATCAAAAAACACTACTTTATATTGCTGTACTACTTCCTTAAACTTAACTATATTCATTTGCTACAAGTATCAAGTATAAGGGCAAAAGTATAAAGAGTTTTTACTTAAAAGAACACTTCAACATTAATTACGCAATCTTACTTTATAGTATCCTACACTAATCTAATAACAAATTCCCTTAATCTACCTTTTTAAACTTCAAGGTATCGGTTTCATTCTCCAGATAAAGATTTAAGCCCTCCAATCTATAACTTAAAGTGTTGTTGCTAATTAGGCTTCCAAATTTATCCTCAATATCCATTCTTGGACAAGCCATTTTGGTACTCATGGTCATTCCAAAAGTCATTTCATCTCGGCCAAAATAAACGCTGGTAGAAAAACTATTACAGCCTAAAAACCCCATTACACGTCCATTGTCTAAATGTATTTCCATGTATGGATGTTTATGCAGGTGAGTTGTATCAAAACCTGCTCCATTTATCGTTGCTAATTTCCAAATATCGTGCAACTGAATAGCTCCGTAAAATTTCCCCTTTCCATTATATTCTGTTTCTTGGCTAGTTCTAAAATCGTGATAAACCAAACTAACTTCGTAAGCACCTCCGCCATTCACATCAAAAGGTGTTTCGCTCGTTGTGATGGTTATAGTTAATTGGGCATCTCTATTTCGTACCACATGAGTAGCCTCAGAACCCTTTAACCCATTACCGAGTGTTAAAATATTTACCGAAAAATCTTTTTTTAAATCATCAGCCGAAAATTTAACCGTCTTCTGATAATCAATTTCGAGCTGCCATTTATTATCCGCATCCTTGGCATAAAAATCAATGCCTCTTTTCTGCATTTCGTAATGCATGGTTGTAGGATCTGGTAATGTATTTCCCTCAGTAACACTATCTGTATTCTTTACACTTCCACAAGCCGATACGCCAATAAAAATAAGCGCTATTATATAGTTTCTTATCATACCCATATAGTTTTAAACGAATGTTAATACTAATTTAAGAAATATTCGATTAACAACAGTCAATTTTAATGCCAAGTGGCAAATTTACTCAATACGCTAAGTATTTTTATAGCATTAAACATTCCTTAACAATTAATCTTTAACAACACCCTTACTAGCTCAATTATAATGTGTATTTTTGCGCGCATTTTTGTCACAATCAGAACAAAAGAAAAATAAAATATAAATGATTACAGTATCTAATTTAAGAATTCAGTTTGGAAAAAGAGTACTTTTTCAGGATGTGAATTTAAAGTTTACTGCAGGTAACTGCTATGGTATTATTGGAGCCAATGGTGCCGGAAAATCTACTTTATTAAGAATATTAAGTGGAGAATTAGACTCGACAGGTGGAACGGTTGTGTTTGGTCCAGATGAGCGCTTATCTGTATTAAAGCAGGATCACCATGAGTTTGACGAACAAACTGTGATAGATACTGTAATGATGGGGCATACTACCTTATGGGACGTAATGCACGAAAAAAATGCTTTGTACGCAAAACCTGATTTTTCGGATGAGGATGGAATAAAAGCATCGGAGCTGGAGGAGAAATTTGCAGAAATGGATGGCTGGAATGCAGAAAGTGATGCAGCTAGCTTGTTAAGTGGTTTGGGTATTAGTGAAGATATTCACTCCAGCCAAATGAGCACCTTAAGCGGTAAACAAAAAGTAAAAATATTGTTGGCTCGTGCCCTTTTTGGTAAACCAGAAAACCTACTACTGGATGAACCGACCAATGATTTAGATTTAGATTCTGTAAGCTGGTTGGAACACTATTTATCTAATTTCGAGAACACGGTATTGGTCGTATCCCATGACCGTCACTTCTTAGATGCTATCTGTACGCACACTGTTGATATTGATTTTGGTAAAGTTCAGTTAGTTTCTGGTAACTATAGTTTCTGGTATGAGTCGAGTCAATTAGCACTTCGTCAGCAACAACAGCAAAACAAAAAATCAGAAGAGAAAAAGAAAGAATTACAGGATTTTATTGCTCGCTTTAGTGCCAACGCATCAAAGAGTAAGCAAACTACTAGTCGTAAAAAAATGTTGGAGAAATTAAACGTAGACGAAATTCAACCTTCTACACGTAAGTATCCAGCTATTATTTTTACGCCTGAAAGAGATCCTGGCAACACCATATTAGAAGTTCGTAACCTAAGCGCCTCTATCGAAGGAAAAACCATATTTAAAGATATCTCATTTAATGTGGAGAAAGATGATAAGATTGTTTTCTTATCGAAAGACCCACGTGCCATGAGTGCTTTATTTGATATTTTAAATGGTATTAAAGAACCTGACACTGGAGAATACCGCTGGGGACAAACCATCACAACAGCTTATCTTCCGGTTGAGAACGCTGAGTTTTTTAACAATGATTTAAATATCTCAGATTGGCTAGCCCAGTATTCTTCTGATACAACAGAAATGTTTATTAGAGGGTATTTAGGTAAGATGCTTTTTTCTGGAGAAGAGATTTTCAAGAAAAGTAAAGTACTTTCTGGGGGTGAAAAAATGCGTTGTATGATTGCTCGTATGATGCTTAAAAATGCCAACACCATGATTTTAGATACACCAACCAATCACTTGGATTTGGAATCGATTCAGGCATTTAACGAAAAGCTAGAACAGTTTAAAGGTATTGTTCTTTTCTCTAGTCATGACCATGAGTTTATTCAAACAGTAAGTAATAGAATTATCGAACTTACACCTACGGGTATGATGGACAAACAAATGGATTATGATGATTATATTTCGGATGAGGCTTTGATGAAGCAACGAGACGGAATGTACCAATAGTGCTTACCTGAAATATAGGTTATCACAATACTAAAGGTAGTGTAATACAGCAGTAGCACGCACCTGAATCACGATACTAATGGCCATTGGCTTTACGCAGGTAAATCAATGGCCTTTCTTTTTTTCGCGCAGGGGATTTCTGAACTCCCCGAAATAAATAGGAATTTGTTTATCTGTTGATAGATTTTTATATCAGACAATGAAATACTTAATATTACAACACCCTGGCCACAACAGGGTTTACTACAACGTGGCTGACAAGCTAGCTTTAGCCGAATTAAAACTAGCAAGCAAAAAACTATCGGTAGACTGCATCAATATCGACATTGCAGAAATCAAAAACATCCGATATCTATCACTTGAAACAGAGAGCATCTTAAATGATGATGATATTCAAATCCTTTCGCGATTATCCTTTGTTTTTGCCTTGTTTATATTGGATGAAAAAGACGGACATGAATGTTTGGTTCCAATAGCTCAACATGAACACCAATATCTGGATAATAAGATAAGTTCACTCCTAAAGTATCCAGGCAAAACCAATGAGCTTTTTACTAAGATGATGATTAACGTGGCTTTACTTGCTAGTGATTTTAACTACTCCGATTCCATAAAAATGTTGGATCCGGTGGCAGGTAAAGGCACCACTCTTTTTGAAGCTGGAGTTTATGGCTTTGATGCATATGGTATTGAATTAGAATCCAAGTCGGTACATGAAACTTTGATTTTCTTTAAAAAGTACTTACAAACGGAACGCATCAAACACCAAGCGAGTAAAAACCAAATTTATGGCCCTAACAAACACGAGGCTATAATGATGGATAAGTTTGAATTTGCCAACAACAAAGAGGATTTTAAAAACCCAGACTTGGTTAAAACCCTGGGCATTGTTAATGGCAATTCTACCCATGCCTTTAAGTATTTTAAAAAGCCAATGTTTAACCTTATAGTAGGTGATTTGCCTTATGGTATTGCTCACGGTAATGTGAAGGATAAAAAGTCGGCTTCTAAAACCCGCAATCCTTCCGACTTATTGGACGAATGTTTACCTGAATGGAGCAAAGTGCTAAAAAAAGGAGGCGTTATTGTAATGGCATGGAACTCCTTTATCGTTGGCAGAAACAGGTTATCAGATACTTTTAAAACCCATGGTTTAGAAGTACTATCTGAGGCACCTTTTAATGAGTTTGAGCATATGGTAGATCGCTCCATTAAACGGGATATTATTGTGGCTAAGAAGAATTAAAGGGAGATAGGAACAAGGGAGACAGGAAAAGGGAATTACAACTCTACTGTTTCCAACTTTTCTACCTTAGGTAAAATAAGCTCCGTTAATAAACTATGGTCCGAAGTATATACTCCCGAAATAATTAGGGTGTACACTCTTCGGCCCTTTCTTAGCATGTAAAAGTGTCCGTTTGGTTCATCACCATAGGTACGCAAGGCATAATATGTATCATCTCCCTGCAAATTCAAACTATCAATTTCAATGGCTCCTTGCCCCGATATTTTTCCTCCTATAGCCAATGCCCCTTTTCCTATTGTATATGTCTCTTTGGCATCTTTGATGGTTCTTTCTATATCAATGGTTATAGAGTAAACCAAGGGTAGATACTCTTCCGAATCCAATAATTCATAAGAATAGTCTATGGATTTAGAGCCATCAAAAAATTTAGTTATGGATGTTTCTTCAAGTTGCTCAGAACAATCTATGTTTAGATTGAAGTACTCGGCCAGTTCGCTCACTCGCGTAATAATAGGATGTTTAGAAGGGTCAATACCTTTCTTTGTTTGGCAAGAACTCAAGCCGACCAACAATAAAACAGCCAATACAATTCTCATTTTATTTTATTTAAATAGTACAACTATTAAGCCCATTCTCTTTTTAATATGGCAAAAACAACATCATCTACCCATACTCCATTCATCCATAAACTCTCCACAAAATGAGCTTCTTTTCTAAAGCCTAATCGTTGTACCAAAGCAATAGATTTTGTATTTGCAGGATCTATAGAAGCAGTGATTCTATGCTTGCCTAACTCCTTAAATAAGTGATTAAATGCAGCACGTAAGGCTTCAGTGGCATAACCCTTAGCTTGTTTGTTTACATCCAAAGTACATCCTATTTCAACTTGGTCATCATCCAAAAAATGAATGCCTATATCACCAATAATATTTTTAGACTCCCGCTCAACGATAACCATTTGAAACCAAGTTTCGGGCACATTAAATTGCTTGGCTACTTTTCCTATAAAAGTAACTACATCATCTACCGTTTCTGGAATCCAGCCTTGGTATTGATTGGTTTCTTTATCGCACCTATACTTAAATACCGCTGCAGCATCATCTAAAAGTATGGGTCTTATAATTAATCTTTCTGTTGCTAATTGCATCTTTTTAAATTACAATAATAACTATCCAATAGTAGAAAACACAATACTAAATGAAACGAACATAAATCCGCTAATAAACAATAAAAAATATAAGAATCTATCTATATCCTTAAGTTCTCGCCCTTCTTTTAATAGTATCTGTCTAAAACCAGAGGATACCAAACCCAATAAGGCTGTTGTAAAGAATAAACCGAGTGCAACGATTGCACCTTTACCAATGGGAAATCCCTCTCTATGTATGATAAATGGAATAATATCTGATAGCAGTAACACATTCCATATAATAATAGCCCATTTAGCTACCCATTTTTTTAGTGGGAAACTCCCTCCTTTTTGCTTTAATAATATGGACTTACATAGCTCCTCATTAATACAATCTGTATTACTTGAAAAACCCGTAGCTTTTATATGCTGCATAAGCACAGCTGGGCTTGTTGATGACCAAAATATCACTTTCTCGTTGTAGCTTTCTACCTTATGATTAATCTTAAGCCCTTGCCCTAACATTGGTATAACTGAATAGGCTTCAATGGAAGTGATATCTGAAGCTTGAAATATTAAATTTCCGATAATAGAAGCATTTAACTCCAAGCTATCCTTATTTACTATTAAACTGGCAAAAGGGGCAGTAGCGTTTGCTCTTCCTATCCTTGCTCCTCCTGTTACTTTAAATTCACTCATATTTTATTCAACCCTATATTGTAAAATACTTCGCTACATTAAAAACATACTGCTTTTACATTCTAATTAGCCCAATACATTTGTCATAACATATGGTGTATAAACGTATAAAAACTATTTATCAATATCTAATTAATTATTAACAGACCTTTTTAGAAATTTTGAGTCAGATTAATGGATTTTTACAAAAGCTAAAATTTTATCTAAAACTACTTGCGCTGTCTCACTTTACACTTGGGAGCTTGCTCTACCTATTTGTATGGTATATCTTCCTACTTGGGTTATTCTCTTTACTTTATTGGGAATGATAATAACGCCTTTGGGAGTTATGCTGACGCCCTTGGGGAAAATTTTTACCATATTGGGATGAATAATTACCTTGTTGAGACGTATTTTTACGGAATTGGGATGAATAATTACGCCTTTGTTTGAAGTTATTACCTGTTTGGGATCTATTTTTACCGAGTAATAGAAGGAAACACGCTGTTAACTATTCTACACAAAGATATACCAAGATATTATAAATTAATGGCCTGAGTTCCCCTACTAAGTATAGTAAGCATAATGGTGATTTTTAGAGTTATGAAGAAAGGTATTAGCACACTACTATTCCTAATCATATCAGCAACAACCTGTAATAAGGCAGGTTAACCTTAGAACTATATTAGACTAAACAAATTGGTGCTTCGCCCAAACCCAAGTTTATTTTTTGCCTTGAGGCAAGAAACGCAAGCAAAGAAGTTCAAGGCTACTTTTTATGTACTGTTGTAGGTTTTAGCTCTTGTAGTGGATAGAACAATGATATTGTAGACTGATTTAAGCTCTAGGCAAAGGGATTAAATACTAAACCAACGGTTCACTTTCTAGGCATTAAGAAGGTATTTTCTAAAAGGATTATTGAGTAGAGTACAATATAGCTTTTACTCCTTCTGACCTATAATATGGGATTATACACAAAACCCAGCGTTGTACACTGGGCTATTACAAAAAGACCATTGGCCTTATCATTCTCTATTATCTTATCGCTCAAATAAGCTTTTTATCTTTACAGCTTTCAATCGTTGCACTTTATTTAATCACTTGATCCTTCTCCAACTCCTGATATTGTAAATAATACTTTTCGGTAAGCTTGTTTTTAAACTTATTAGCTCTAGCTAAACGTGATTTATAGCTATCTTTACTTTCACCTTTTTTACGGGGAACAAATAACTTACTTTCCACCATTTCGGCATCCATCTCTTTAGCATAGTAATAATCAACAAACACTTGTTTGGTAACCGACCACTCTGTAATTACACCTTCTTTATCGCAGGCATAAAAACCATCGCCATTATTTTTCCAAACCACATCTAAAACAGGAAATTCGTGATGCTTATAGTTATGCAAACGGTCGCCAGTAGCAATATTAAACAAGCTGATGGTATTATCGAAGGAAGCCATCAACAGGTACTTTCCGCAAGGACTAACGGCTATAGCGCTTATGGGCTTGGTGTGCCCCAAATAAAGCTTTACAGACTCTCCTTTTTGCACATCCCACAATCGACCATTTCCGTCGTGCGAAGCAGAAATAAGATACTGGTTTCCACTTACAAACTGAAGACAAGATACAGGTCGTGAATGTGCCAATAAAAGATGTTTTTTAATGGCCGTTTCGTTCTCCCATATCTCTATAGAAGTATCTAAAGCTCCCGTAGCCACATATTTTTTATCGCTACTCATGGCAATAGATATAATACTCTTTTTATGGCCTGTATCCACCGTTTTAATGGCCTTTAACTCTGTTGCATCCCAATACCTATACTTTTTAGCATATGAGCTAGCCACAAAACAGTCTTCGCGAGGAGAACACACCCAAGAGGTAATATTAGTATTGGTTCCAGTATATATTTTTGTAGGTTTCTCCGCCCCTACCTGCCAGTATTTAATACTTCTATCGCCAATGGTGTAAAAAGTATTTTCTACTTCGGAATACTTAACATCAATAAGCGGTTGATAATGTGCCTCGGTCTGAAATACCGTTTTATGGGTATTTAAATCCAGTATCTCTACGGTTTTATTTTCTCCTCCAATCAACAATTGCGTATTGTCTTTATTTAAATCTAAACAGTTGGTACGGTAATCACTCTCTCTAACTACTTTAACTAAGTATTCATCTTCCTGTGCGTAACTTCCCGTTGCAACTAATAGTATGGCGAAAAAAGTAAATAGATTTTTCATATGTGTGGTGTTGTTTTATGATGTTCTGTTTAATTACACCATTTATACTTAAAAAGAAGAATATGGTTATAAAAAACAGAACTGAATATATAATATTAACGCATAGGATATGTTGAGGTTGGTAATTATTGGAGACAAATAATAAAAAAGGTATTTAAACCACCTCCCCACTCATACTTCGCGGTACTCCTCCTTTAAAAGGAGGAGAGCTGATGGGCGTTATGTTTAGACTTAAGGCTTTTAATTAAAAATAAGCAAGCTGTAAAATGAAATTATAGCCACTCAACTACCTATTTGACCACACCACATCTTCTTTCGAAATCACAAAATACTTTGTTGCTAATCCGGTCCAACGTCCTATTCCTCCAGAAATATTAGTTCCAGTTTTTTTATTTACAAAGGCAAATGGGTTTGAACTATTTACTCCATCTAAATAAATATCGTTTAATACATGAAAGGAGGATGCATCAACACATGAAAACTTTAAAAAAGCTGTATCCTTTTGAGAAAACTCATACAAGGGTAAATTTCGATGGCTCTCGATGTTATAAATATTTAAAGGATCGGGTTGGCTACTGCGGTATATCCTAATTAAACCTTCTTTTCCGTTAAACTCAGTATCGCGCGTTAAAGGCAAAGATGAAGGATGAAAAATAGAATCCCAACTTTGTACTTTTATCTCTGAATAGTAATAATTATTTATTGATGCCTCATCCTGCACTTCTACTTCAATATTCATGGTAGTATCAGATACCTCTTCTGTTACAATATTAGTAACATTAGGCAAGTCAGGAATGGTGGTAGTACTGGTAATTACTTTTCCTTCCACCTCTATTTTTAGGTGATATGTTTCTCCAACCTCGCCTCTTAGTTGCGTTGTTTTATATACAAAGGGAGGAAAGAACTGCTCTTTTCGGAATAGAGTTAATATTTCTGATTGCCCCTTACTATTGGATACTGTTAACTTGGCATAATTAACAAAGGTAGCTCGTATAGAGGCAGAATCGTAATTAGTTAAAAACGGAGAGCTTTTGGTTAAATATATATTTGCAAAACCACCCTCAGCTATCCATCCATCAACCACAATTTTGGGTTCGTAGTAGGGCTGCTCTATCTCAATATTTTTAGAACAACTTACAGTCAGCAATAGTAATAAAGCAAATATTATAATACGCATAACTAAAATTTATATCTCCAACTTAATGAAGGTAGTATTGGGAACAACGAAACCTGACGGGCAGTAATATCTAATTCGTACCTTCCTTCTCCATCTTCAATACTATAATAAACAAAATATGGGTTGCTCCTATTTAATGCATTTATTAATGAAAAATTTAAAACAGACTCGTGAAATAACTTAGATTTTAACTTATAACTCACAGATAAATCTAAGCGATGATATACAGGCATACGATAGTTATTAATTCCATCATAATCGTTAGCAATATCGCCCATCATCCAATATCTACCTTTAGGAAGCGTAGCTTTATTTCCTGTTGCATACACAAATACACCGCCTAGTTCAATCCTCGAATTAAGATGATAACTACACATTATATTTAAATCATGTCGCCTATCGTATTTAGCATCGTGCCATGCCCCTTGGTTAATTTCATCAAACCTTTGTTTTACCCATCCTAAAGTATAAGAAACATTAGCATCTAGCTTATTGGTACTCTTTTTTAATGAAAACTCAGAACCAAAGGCTTTATTGTTGCCATTAAAAAAATTATCCTCAAAATCATTCACTTCTTCTCCCTCTACATTAACCCGCAACATCAAAGCATTATTAGAAAACTTTCCATATCCTTCAATGCCGTACTCCAAACCCCATTTACTTACTTCTTTAAAATATCCTAGGGTAAATTGATGTCCTTGTTCGGAGGGTACTTTTTTTGTAGCTGGCATCCATACATCCGAGGGCAAAGGAATAGACGCTATTGATGTTAGGTGAATATTCTGCGAAATATAGCTATACGAAGCTTTTACAGATTGCGTTTTACTTACATTATAATTAGCCATTAAAACGCCATTCATCAATATATCATACTCATTGTCATCGGTAAGCGTAGCTGACTTAGCCAGGTTTTCCTTTTTTACATTTAGTAAATGATAATACTCTAAAGCAGCTCCAAAATACATATCAAATTTTTCAGAAAAGGTATAACGATCACTAAATGGTACTTTGATAGACAAATGCTCATAGGCATTATAAGAAGTTCCTGAACTAATATTTAAGGAAATATCTAAATCTTGCGGCGAAATAGTTCTATTTTTAACATATGCTCCCCATCTAAATAAATGTCTGTTATACTGATACAACCAATCGGTTTTAAACTGAAGGTGATTATAGTCCGTTTTGAATGTTAAATTCTGATCGATAAAATCAACATTTAATGATGAACTATAACCAGTATATGAGATGCTATTTTTCATGGATAAATTTTCATCAAACATATAATTCCATGAAATAGCCATTCCTTCATTTCCCCAATCGTTATTTAATTGAATAGCATTTCCGGAATTATTAAATTGAAAAATATCTTTTCCTTTATACCACGATAAAGCAACGGTAGATCCACCACTACGGTATTGAACCCTACCATTAAAATCGAAGAAGTTAAACTTATTTCGCTTAAAGTAATTTTCTTCTTCTTGAATAATAGGTTCTGCCAATGCCTGAATTAACTCTAAGTAGCTTCTTCTAAAACCTATGTTAACGTACCATTTTTTATTTTTAGATAATCCTTGATAAGTAATATTAGATGAAATATTACCCAAATTTCCAGACCAGTTATAGCCTTGACCTTTTTGTTTTTTTGACGTTACAATAATAGAGGAAGCCAAACGTTCGGATTGATGAACAGGAGCATTCCCTTTATAAAACTCCACTTTATCAACCAATAAAGGATTAAATACAGAGTAAATCCCCATTAAGTGCGAAGGATTCATCAATTCAATATCATCGAACACAATATAATTATGCCCCGGAGAACCACCCCTTACATAAATACCAGAATTACCTTCATTTACAGATTGGATACCTGGCATTAACTGCAGGGTACGCACCAGATCAGGTGTCCCAAGTACAGAAGGAGTTAATAATATATCTTGTTGTTTAAGCTCAATTTTTCCAGGCACAATAGTTTTAACCATAGATTGGCCGCGGCCTTTTACGGTGACTTCTTCTGTTAGGTACTTTTTTGTTTCCAGTTTTACCTCAACAAAACTGGTTTCAGATGGTGTTAAATTAATTTTTAGTGTTTGAAAAGCAGTATGAAAAAAGTTTATAGTAACACTATCACTAGTAGGCAGGCATAACTCAAAAGCACCATGCTCATTTGATGTTGTTCCTTGTAACAGGTCGGAAGTTGCTACATGCACAAAAGCTATTCCTTCGCCACTTTCACTATCTACGACTTTACCCGAAACGCACCATGTTTTTGTTTGCGACCATGCCGGAGCAAGCGATATTAAAAGAATGGTAAATATGAATATTCTACTTAGCATGGGAACTTTAATAACAAAAAAAAGAGTTGAAGAAACTATTATTCTTCAACTCTTGCAATTATAATCATTTTAAAACTTACTCGATAAGATCTAATTCTAAGTCGTAATTCTCATTTAACTCCTTAATCATGTCATTCGCCTCAGTAATAAAGTCAGCAAAACCTTCGCCAAAGAAACTATCATCAATACTTGTTCCATCTTCAAATACCATCTTGATATCCATTGAAGTATATGTATCTCCATAGAAATCATCAACGATAGTCTTAAGATAAAACTCACTCTTTGCAATTACCTCTTTACTATCAGCATATCTAATAAAAGCTTTGATGTTGTTGTTATAGATATCAATCATGATAGCATTAAGAGCATCTTCAGTCATTTCTTCATCCATTGACTTGCCTGCTTTTTCCATATCATTAAGCATGCCAACAAAATCTGCTGATGCATCTGCTTTAATATTACCCAACTGAAAGTATACATTCGCATTTTCAAGAATATCCACCCCTTCCATAGGATCACCAGTACCCTCAATATCCTCAACTGTAATATCGCCATTTACTTCAACTCCATTAGCATAAATCATAGTACCATTATAATCAAATGACATATCTGACTTAATAGAAGATCCTTGATTAATTTTTAACGAAGATTCATGCGTAAACCCTTCTAAAGTAATTTTCTCAACCAATGATTCTGGCATGTCATCACTACTATACTTACCTTCTAAACTAAAGCTACATAATTCAACTCCAGTTAAAGTAACATTCATTTTAATATTAGTAGGAAGCTCTAGGTTAGTTATATCTTCAACTTGAGAAGAAGTTGCTATAAACTCAAACTTACTAATACTTACAACTGCTGGTTGCTCTTCAACATTAAATTTAAATGTTAATTCTGTTGCAGACTCTTCCTTATCCCAGTCTTCACCATTCCAAGTATAAATACCTGAATTTTCTGCAAATAAAGTAGATGGGGAATCTTCATCTTCCATGGCTACAGACTTCAATTGCAAAGTCGTTTTCGGAGCTGACTTTACAGACTCAATTTCGTTTATAACGATATTAATACCAGCTACTACACCTTCTTCTTCCATAAAAGAAGAATTTTCCATATTTGAAGATAGTTTTGATATTACATCATAAATTTGTAAATCAGTAACCTCACCCATGGTACTTACCAAGGATACAGCTTCATTTTCAATTTCTTTTTTATTCTCTTCAATGGTTAAATCACTATAGACATTTTCTTTTTTCTCATCGTCTTTACATGCTGTAAATGTACATACAGTTGCCAAAAATAAGGCTGGTAGGAATCTTAGTTTTTTCATTAGTTTATTATTTTGTAAGGTTTATTATTCTAACTAATGCCAGAATAAATTTTATAAATTACTGCTACTGTTACGGGCATAACGTATACTTGTTTCATTAAAAAAAACTTTTTTCTCTTCTATCTAATATTACGATAGTTATTAATAAAAAAGACGATAAGCTTTAGCGCTGCCAATCTTAGAAATATCTTTTACATTACAGAAGAACTGTGGGTAAACAACAAGAAAACTGTTAATAATCCCCTCCTGGCCAAAGCCAGAAGAGGATAACATCTCGAAATAAAAATATAGCAATATCTAATTAGTGTTTGTCTATAAAGCTCAACCGCTTTAGTTTATGGATGTATTTTATTTGATTTTAACTGCTTCTAAATGATTTAACCAAATTTGGTTGATTTCGTCGTAATCGCCTAAACCTTTCATTACACTATTTACAGTGTAACCGGCTCCCACTAATCGTTCTCTCCACGATTGCTCATTAACATCGATTTCGCCAGTATTACCATTCATATCGTTATTGGCATGGTCTCCTGCAATAGACATTAAAGGAGTAATAGTAACGCTTGTTGGTTGTGGAGTAAGAGCTTGTAGTTTTGTAACAATGGCACCAATTGAAGTTGTGCCCGCATCAAAACCAATACCTTCAACCGTACCAACAAAAAAGTTAGCATTTAACTTCTTTAGCTCTGCATCTAACTTAAGGTACCTATCATCAGCGGCATGAGGTGTTCCGTGCCCCATAAATAATACTGGCCCCATAGTTACTAAATCATTAAACTTATTGGCTAATATTTTAGCCACCACTTTAATATCTTCATCGCTATCCAATAAAGGTTTGCCTACTACAATCTCAACTCCAGGAAACTCTTTTTCAACCTTTTCATTGGCCTCTAGTAACTCATCATACTCTTCGCCCGGAATAACATGTAAGGATTGAACATTAAATTTAGCATATCCATCTTTTACCATTTGAGTCATGGCTTCCTCAGGGGTATCATTATCCTTTTGAATTCCGTTTTCGCCTAAACCTTTACGTAGCTTATTTAGGATATCTGTAGAAGTATATCCCCAACGGATTTCTTCGCCAGCATACTTGGTTTTGGCGGCCTTATCCATATTATTAAAAGTAGCTTGAGGAGCTTCATAAGTAGAACCAAAAGTAACTAATAAAATACCTTCTTTATCTCCTAATGTAATTGGTTTAGTAGTATCGTCCTTTTCACACGATGTGAACATTAGTGCGGCTGCACCGCAAACGCAAAATGCTTTTTTAATTAAGTTCATCTTTTTAAAATTTTAGTTTGATTGTCAATATTTGTCTGTTATTTTAATAATATTTTGTTTTAAATAGATTGTTAATCAATGCAATATCTATTATCTGAAATCAACATTGTCCACATTCTCTTTTCACTCGAGCCGTGAAGGCTCTTACTTTTTTCTACAGTCAAAAAAGTAAGCCCAAAGACCGTCGACTGCACCCATTTCACTCAAAAAACTAGGTTTCATGACTGAAATTGTTTTAAACTCACACCTTCTCGTTCCTCAAAGTGTTCAAACAAAAAACAATTCTTAATCGTCATTTCAATCCTGTTTTTTGGATCAATGACTGATGTCGATACTAAACAAGATGTACAGTAAATAACATTTATTTGTACTGTTGTTAATGATCTAGCAACCTAGACCCCTATTGATTAATTAATCTATTTTTTATCTCCCTTTGTAAATTTTATATTGAGCCCAACAAATAAGCTTCGCCCAGGATTCAAGGTTCCATAATGTGAACCATAAGGTGCATCATCCACATAATCTAAAATATTATCCACCCCTGCTATAAATACCATATTGCAGTCCTTAAACTTTTTAAAAGTATGACTGGTGGTTAACTTCCATAGCTGATATGGAGCAGCGTAATAACGTTCCAAGTCTTCTTCTAAATAAAACTTATCCGATTTATAATTGGCCGAAAGATTCATGTTTAGTCCGTAGGTATTCCAATTCTTTATCCAACTCGCTTTTAGCGTAGCACTGTGCTCCGAAATACCATTTAAACGTATATCTTCTGTTATATTGCGAGCATCCACATAACTATATCCTCCTGCCAAAGAAAAACCATTGGCTAACCCAACATTAATAGACCAATCAAATCCGGTACTCTGCGCATCAGAAATATTATATCGGAATTTCGTTTCTTCAATACCTTGCCTAATATGCTCTGGCTTGGTTTCAATGATTTTATAATCAATCTTATTTTTTAATCGGTTGACATACAAGCTTAGGTTAGTCCTAATTTTTTTGTATTTATACTCGGTTGAGATATTATAATAATGCGACTGTTGTGGTTTTAAATCATCATTACCCAGATATAAACGACGCATGCCCATTCGCTGGCTTTCGTAATAATAATACAACTCCTTTAATGTGGGACTTTTAAAACCATTTGCATAGGTGGCTCTATGGGTAAATTTACCTGTTTTGTACATGGCCGAAATCTTAGGAGTGGCAATTACCCCGAACTGATTATGGTAGATGACACGAACACCACCAACTAAAGTTACTTTCTTATTCAGCTCATATTCATCTTGTACAAACAAAGAAGCAGTGTGCGATTCAGCCTCATCCTGAACCAAACGATATTTAGCTTCCAGAAAATCGCCTAAATATTCAAGCCCTGCACTTAGGGTATTTTTATCATTTATATGAAATACGCCCTTGCCCAATACAACCAAGTTTTTTTGTTCTGAATTTTTAAACCTATCGCCAGGATAATAAGTCTCCCTAACGAGTCCATCTGGAGTAATATAGCGCTCGTTATATTTGTATGGATATTCATTGTAATATTTGTAATTACCGTAATCCATACTAAAATCAATAAAGTCTTTTTCCTTCAATTTGTATTTTCCACCAACAGAAGCTCCTAGATTATTATAATACAGGTTGTGCATTCGTCCTAAAAAAGGGAAGAACAGTGTTTTTTCGTAAATAGAAAACTCACTATTTAGGCTTAGTTTTTTGTTTACATCATAACCCAACGTTTGAATAAGCGTGTAAGATTTCTTTTTGTTAACCGGCATATCATAGGTACGAATCAGATAAGGTAAATCCTTATTGCTCTCCCATTTATGATTATACATCATATCATTGAGTTGGTACCCATCATTTTGCTTCCACGAAAAAGACGTTTTACTGGACCAATCTCCTTTATTGTAACTAAAAGTATTTAGCTGTTTCCAATCCTGATAAGCTCCATAACGCGTGTTGTTAGTTACCGTAATCTTTTGCTTTGGCTTTTTAGTGATGATATTGATAACACCCGAAATAGCATCGGAACCATACAAGGTAGAGGAAGCTCCTTTCACTATTTCAATTTGCTCAATATCTTCGGAATTTATGCGACTTAAATCTACATTTCCTCCAATTCCTCCCGTAAGGCGTTTGCCATTTACCAACACCAAAACATAGTCTTTACCCAAACCATTAATTTTAATATAGGAGCCCATAGAGCTGCTGGAGTAGTCGAATGAAGAAGACAAGCTAGCTATGATCTCCTCTACATTTCTACCCGACATTTCTTCAATGCTTTTGCTTGAAATAATCTCTGTTTGAACCGGAACATTCTCAATACGATACCTAGTACCTGTTCCTGTTATTACAATGGGAGAAAGATTTTCTACAGAAGGAGTTAAAGCAATATCGTAAGTATTTGTCCCCCATTTTAGCTCTACTTGCTGTTTAATGGGATGATAACCAATACAAGTTACGCATAGATTGTATGTTCCTTCTTTTAGCAAATCGCATTTAAACTTACCATCCTTTTGTGTATACGAAGCGCAATCTGTTCCTTCCAAAAAAACATGTGCAAACACAATAGCCTTAGTTGTATTATTATCGGTAACCTGACCATTTAAAACAACTTGCTGAGCCAATATAACATTAGCACACAAACACAATTGCATAAAAGCAATAACGAATACTCGCGTCATCAAAAAAATCTAAATACTGTTGAATAATATCGTTTACAATAAAAATCTTCACCCGAAATTTATTATTGTACTAGCTTTGTTTTGTAGGTCTTCTGACTTGCTCTTTGTTTAATATGCCTTCCCATCATTAAAAATGATAGTGGCTTTTGTAGTATTAAACATCATGTTGAGCTTACAGCTGCGGGTACAGTTTCGGACTTTAACCGAATTCCCTTTATTAACAAGATTGGATACCTTGTTAATCACAAAACGCTGTCAAAAGTATGTAAAGTTTTTTGATAATCGAACATAATTTTCGATTTCCTACTAAAATAAGATGTTAGTACCAGTGTTTAAACCACAAAAAAAGCCACCGAATAAATTCGACAGCTTTAAATAATATTATGATTTTAAATAATTATCTCACCTGTAGTTCGTGCAATTTACTGTAGGTTCCACCTTTTTTAACTAATTCATCGTGACTACCTTTCTCTACAATTTCACCTTCGCTAAACACACAAATTAAATCGGCATTACGAACGGTTGAAAGTCTATGCGCAATAACAACTGAAGTTCTTGAACTCATTAAGTTTTCCAAAGCTTCCTGAACCAATTTTTCCGACTCTGTATCTAAGGCAGAAGTGGCCTCATCTAAAATAAGAATATCAGGATTCTTAAGAACAGCTCGGGCAATACTGATGCGTTGTCTTTGCCCACCCGAAAGTTTACCTCCTCTATCGCCCACCATAGATTGATAACCATCATCCGTAGCGGAAATAAAATCGTGTGCATTGGCTACTTTAGCAGCTTGCTCCACCTGCTCTATGGTAGCATCCTCAACACCAAAAGCAATATTATTAAAAAAGGTATCATTAAAAAGTATAGCTTCCTGATTTACATTACCCATCAATCCACGCAGGTCATGCACTTTCATATCACGAATATCAGTGCCATCAATAGCAATACTTCCTTCCTGAATATCGTGGAAACGAGGCAATAAATCTACAAAGGTAGTTTTACCCGAACCCGATTGCCCTACCAAAGCCACCATCTTGCCTTTCTCTATTTCAAGTGATACATCTTTTAATACCTTATGCTCATTATAAGCAAAGGATACATTTTTATACTCGATGTGTTTATTAAATGAAGAAACATGTTTAGCACCATCTTGCTCTAGTATTTTATTATCGGCCAATAGTATTTTATCAATACGTTCCATGGCAGCTAATCCTTTTTGAATATTAAAAAAGGCTGTTGAGAAGCTTTTTGCTGGCTGAATAATTTGATAGAAAATACCAATGTAGGCTAAAAATACGGTTCCTTTTAAAGTAGCATCTGGTTCTGAAATTAAAAAAGCGCCAAACCACACCAATACAACCATTACAACCGTTCCTAAAAACTCACTTAAGGGATGCGCCAATACATACCTACGTTGCAACCTATTCATATGCTGCCTATAAGATTCGGTTTCGCCATCAAAACGCGTTCTCATTCTGTTTTCAGCATTAAACGCCTTGATGATTCTTAATCCACCTAAAGACTCCTCTATAATACCCAACAAATCACCCATCTTGCTTTGGGTAAGTCTGGATTTTTGCTTAAGGGATTTTCCTGTTTTACCAATAATCCATCCCGCTATAGGTAACATCACAAAAACAAAAAGAGTAAGCTTTACACTTATGGCAAGCATAAACCCAACAGAAACAATTATCTGAATAGGATTTTTAAACATCATATCGATGGAAGACATAATAGAAACCTCCACCTCAACAACATCGCCCGTTGCACGAGACATCACATCTCCTTTTCGTTCATCGGAATAAAAAGCTAATGGTAGTGCCATTAACTTGGCAAATATTTGTGTTCTTATATCTTTTACAACACCATTTCTGATAGCAATCATTTGGTGCGATCCTAAATAAGCAAACCCAACTTTAAACAGAGTAGCTATCAACATTAAGGCTCCCACAAAGGGCATTACAACCATAACACCGTATTCATATTTCACTACTGTTACGTAATAATATAAGTTGTTTTTTATCGCATCCTGACTAAATTCCCAGGCCATCATCTCAGTAACCTCATTGGCCGACTCAAACAGTATATCTAATACTGGAATCATTAATACCATGGCCACACCTCCAAAGATAGAGCACAGTATATTAAAAGTAATTCCCAATGTTAAATTACGCCTATATGGTGGGATAAAGCGTTTTAATACTTTAATGAATTCTTTCATTCTTGATATTAAATAAAAAAGTCAGCTGCTAAAGTAATCTTAAGCGAGCTGACTTCAAAAAATATTGTTCTGAAACGTTTAAACTCCAGTATAAGATTGCGGAGAGATAGAACGAAGTTCGTCTTTAATCTCCTCAGACACATCTAATGTTGAGATGAATTCGGCAATAGTTTTAGCATTAATTCCTTCATTGGTTCTGGTTAATGCTTTTAGCGCTTCGTAAGGGTTTGGATAAGCCTCACGACGAAGAATAGTTTGAATAGCCTCAGCCACAACTGCCCAGTTACTCTCTAAATCTTTCTCGATAGCATCCTTATTCAATAACATTTTACCCAATCCTTTTTGCAAGGATTTAATAGCAATTACCGTATGAGCTAATGGTACACCAATATTTCTTAATACAGTTGAATCTGTTAAATCGCGTTGTAATCTAGAAACAGGCAATTTAGCCGACAGGTGCTCGTAAATTGAATTTGCAATACCTAAGTTACCCTCTGCGTTTTCAAAATCGATAGGATTAACTTTATGCGGCATAGCACTTGAACCGACTTCTCCTTTTTTAATTTTTTGCTTGAAGTATTCCATCATAATGTAGGTCCAGAAATCTCTGGAAAGATCCAACATAATGGTATTGATGCGTTTCAAGTTATCAAAAATAGCACCCATATTATCGTAATTAGATATTTGAGTAGTATACTGCTCTCTATCTAATTTCAATACATTGTTCACAAAGTTATTTCCAAAGTCAACCCAGTTAATTTCAGGATAGGCTACTTTGTGTGCATTAAAGTTTCCGGTAGCACCACCAAATTTAGCCGAGCAAGGGATTCCTTTTAATAAAGACAATTGTGTTTTTAATCGCTCTACAAACACCATCATCTCTTTACCTAAACGAGTAGGTGAAGCTGGCTGACCATGTGTTTTAGCCAACATAGAAATATCTTTCCAGTCCTCAGCTAAATTACTTAACTGGTCAATTAATTCTTCTAATAATGGGTAGTAATAATCATTAACTGCATCCTTTAAAGAATAAGGGATAGCTGTATTATTGATATCTTGAGAGGTTAACCCAAAGTGGATAAACTCTTTATATTTTTCTAATTTAAGAACGTCAAATTTTTCTTTAATGAAATACTCAACAGCTTTGACATCATGGTTAGTTACACTTTCAATTTCTTTGATACGTTCAGCATCTTCTAATTGAAATTCCTTGTAAATTTTTCTTAGATCCTCATATAAACCTTTATCAAAATCGGCCAATTGAGGTAATGGTTGCTCACATAAAGTGATAAAATATTCTATCTCAACCAAAACACGATATCTAATTAAGGCATATTCCGAAAAATATAGTGCCAATCCATCCACTTTGCTTCTGTACCTTCCGTCAACAGGCGAAATTGCTGTTAATAACTGTATATCCATCATCAATTTTTAAATTTTAAAGTGCAAAATTAACAAAATTTGAATAATCAAATTAAGAATCTATCAAATACATGTAGGTGTTGATTAAAAAAAATGACTATCCTACATAGAATACTTACAGATTAACGCTTGCTGACTTAATTTCTTTAATATTTTTGTAATGACAAAAAGAACCAACCATGACATTTAGAAAAGGATTTTCATTAGGTATAAAGAGTTATTCAAAAGCATTTAAATTTTTAAGAAAGAATCGCTTAACATGGTACTTTCTATTTCCATTATTGCTTAATATTATATTATTTGCTCTGGGTTATTCATCCACAATTGCCCTAAGTACACAATGGTATGTATATGTTACCGATTGGATGAATGTGGACAGTTGGGAGTTTTGGGGGTCAGGATTCTTAAGTTCTGTAATAGAAATTGTGATGTATGTGGTGGTTCGATTGCTCTTTTTTCTGCTCTTCGCCTACATTGGTGGCTATATAGTTCTTATACTGATGTCTCCTGTTTTTGCATTCTTATCAGAAAAAGTAGAAAGCATATTAACAGGAAACGAATATCCATTCAACCTCAAGCAGCTTTTAAAAGATATATGGCGTGGAGTTCGTTTAGCACTCCGAAATTTAGGTATTGAGCTATTTCTTACTGTCATTTTATTTATGCTGAGTTTTATTCCTGTAATTGGTTTCTTTACCAGCATAGCCCTGTTTTTTATTTCTGCATACTTCTATGGTTTTTCGTTTATCGATTACTCCTTAGAACGTAAAAAAATGGACATTAAAGAAAGTATTGCTTTCGTGAAAACCAATAAGGGCTTATCTATTGGGAATGGAACCATTTTTTCACTGGTACTTCTTATTCCATTTGTCGGGGTGTTAATTTCTAGTTTCGTTTCTATCATTAGTGTAACGGCAGCCACCATTTCAACCACCCAAGCTTTTGTTGATAACGAACTGAATCAGTAAATAATTATAAATACTCATCTCTCTTCTCTATAAAATAAGTACTTTTAGTGGTATAAATAAATACATAATAATAATGAACAGACTGACCTACATTATAACTCTTCTTTTAATTACTACAGCGGCATTAGCTCAAAACGATAGTATTGAAATAGATAGTACATTTAATCAAGCTATTGTTTATAAATATAGTATTAATAGAGAAATAGGAAGTACTTCTTGGGTTCATACACAAAATGCGTTTAAGGAGGCCAATAAAATGCAAGCCGACATGGTTTTACTGCATTTAAATACCTATGGAGGTCAGGTTGTTTTTGCCGATTCTATTCGCACCAAGATATTAAATAGCAAAATACCCGTTCATGTATTTATAGATAATAATGCAGCATCTGCAGGAGCATTGATCTCTGTAGCCTGCGATAGTATTTATATGCGCGCGGGAGCCAATATTGGTGCTGCCACGGTGGTGAATCAGTCTGGTGAAAAGATGCCCGACAAATACCAAAGCTATATGCGATCTACAATAAGAGCCACCGCCGAAGCACATGGGAAAGATACCATTGTAAACGGACAAGACACTACCTATATCTGGCGAAGAGACCCTCATATTGCAGAAGCCATGGTAGATGAAAGCATTTACATTGCTGGCATCATCGACACAGGTAAAATATTAACCTTTACTACACTTGAAGCGATAGAACATGGTTTTTGTGAAGGTCAGGCAGAAAATGTGAAAGAGGTAATTGAAAAATTAGGTTATAAGGAATACCAAATAGTGGAGTTTAAACCTTCATTTTACAGCGGAATAAAAGGCTTTTTAACCAATCCTGTTTTTCATGGAATATTGATATTAGTTATAATTGGAGGTTTGTATTTTGAGCTTCAATCACCTGGAATAGGCTTTCCTTTACTTGCCTCAGCCATTGCAGCTATATTATATTTTGCTCCGCTGTATATTGATGGTTTAGCCGCAAACTGGGAAATCATCATCTTTGTTTTAGGAATAGTGCTAATTGCACTGGAGATATTTGTGATACCTGGATTTGGAATTGCTGGCGTATCTGGAATTATATTGGTTTTTACAGGCTTAACCTTAGGTTTGGTAGATAATGTAGTTTTTGATTTTTCAAACGTACCTACTAAAGAATTATTCCTATCTTTAATCATCGTCTCGGCAGGAACATTTTTATCCTTTATAATAGCCATACCGCTCAGCCAAAAATTATTTACCACAGGACCATTGGCAAAAGTAGCATTACAAACTACTCAAGACACTGAATTAGGCTACATTAGTGTTGATGCAGCACCAATGAGTTTTATTGGGGAGATAGGAACAGCAGAAACAACATTACGTCCATCAGGAAAGGTGGTTTTAAAGGATGAAATATACGATGCCGTAGCAGAAATAGGAATGATAGACAAAGGTGATCAAGTCAAGGTAATTAGATATGCTTCTGGCCAGTTATATGTGGTAAAACATGGATAAAAACCATCAGCTAAAATAAAGTTTAAATGTGTTGATAAAAATCATCTAAAAATCACAACTTTTTAATGACATTTCAAGTATTAATTAATATAAAACATGTAATTTGAGATTGTAAAATTAAAGCATCAATAAAGCATAGGAGGACTTTGTTATGAAATCGAAAAAAGTTGAAACGGGGAAACCAAATGTTTCTTCATACGAAGGGTTTGAAGAAATGAAAGGAAATCGTCCAAATCCAATGTCAAGAAAGAAACCAAAAGTAATTCAAGACGATTTGGCTGATGATTTTGGAGAAGTATTAGGAGATGGTTTTCATGGAATGGATGATGATTACTATTTTGACGAAGAGGATTTATATTAATCGTAAACGTTAGTATTGTGAAAAATTTGTTAAACTAAAAATGCCAGCTGAGTAATCAACTGGCATTTAATATTTATAAGCGTTTTTTTTTACTTTCTACTTGATTAAAAAATCCATCATTTTCTGGTTCTCTAAGAATACCTCAAATCGCTCTCCAATATTTACTCGTCCTACACCAGCAGGCGTTCCAGTATATATTAAATCGCCAATTTTTAAAGTAAAAAACTTAGATACATAAGCGATAATTTCATCCACTTTAAATAACATATCACCTGTATACCCTATCTGACGCTCTTCGCCATTAACCAACAACTTAAAGTTTAGGTTTTGAATATCCTTAAAGCTTTGTTTTGAGATAAAGCTTTTAGAGATACCAGCAGAATGGTCAAAAGCTTTGGCTCGCTCCCACGGTAAACCTTTTGCCTTAAGTTTGCTTTGTAAATCGCGTGCCGTAAAATCCATCCCCATTCCTACTTCTTCGTAATAACGAGGAGCAAACTGCTTAGAAATATTTTTACCCAAGCGATTAATCTTCACCACCAACTCAGTTTCGTAATGAAACTCCTCTGCAAAATCGGGCACAAAAAACGGGTCGTTATTGCGCAGAAGTGCCGTATCTGGTTTTAAGAATATAACAGGTTCGCTAGGTACTTGATTACCTAACTCCTTAGCATGGTCTGCATAATTACGTCCAATACAAATAATCTTCATTACTTATTAAAGCTTCTTAACTTGATGTTTGTAAATACCTTTTTTGTATATAATGGAAAATCGCCTTGCATAATCCATCCATAATATCCAGGATCAGAATTTAAAATATCCTTTACTTTTTTTCCTTTATGCTTACCAAAGTTAATACACTCATCCCCATCAGCATCATATACTAACCTACCCGCAAAATCGGCATGTTTGTTATATGAGGAGAACTCTGCTAAATAATCAATATCATTTTTTAAATCCTCATATCTATCCAACTGTCCCATTAATACCTCATAGGTAGCACGAGTATCGGCTTCTGCACTATGTGCATCCGTTAAATCTTTATCACAGTAAAATTTATAGGCAGCCTCTAAGGTTCTTTTCTCCTTTTTATGAAAGATGGTTTGTACATCAACAAACTTTCGCTTTTTCATATCAATATCTACACCCACTCTTAAAAATTCCTCTGCCAATAAAGGAATATCAAATTTGTTGGAGTTATAACCTGCTAAATCGCACCCTTCAATAAACTTAGCGACTTTTTTGGCTATTTCTTTAAAAGTAGGACAGTCCTTTACATCTTCATCATAAAACCCATGTATCTCGGATGTTTTTTTAGGAATATGCATTTCTGGATTAACCACTGCCTTATAGGTCTCTTCCGATCCATCCAAATTAATTTTTATAGCACCAATTTCAACTATTCTATCGGCAGAAACATTAATTCCTGTGGTTTCTAAATCAAAAAATACTATAGGGTTCTTTAAATTAAGCTTCATTATAAATACGTGTAAAATTGAATTTCAACCGCAGTACCTTATTAATTTATCTGCTTTAGATTGAAAACGATATCTTTTAATCAGCACAAAAATAAATTAAATGTAGATGTTTGCAACCTTATATACCAATATTACCTTCGAATGAGCTTTATAATTTGATTCTTTAGCATTTCCTCATCGTTAAAAAGCTTTAGCGTAGCTATAGCTATGCATCAGCTTTTGGCCTTGATTAAATACTATCCCTCTAAAAAATCATAAGCTAACTCAAAAGAAAAATGGTATTAGTCTTCTTCTTTTATAGGAGAAGGGATTATAAATGTTCGACGATAAGGTGTGTTTCCAAACCATAATTCAGGAATAGAAATATAGGTAGAGAATAGCATGGTTTCTTCTTGATAGAACTTTACTTCATAATTACCAGGCTCAACAACTAACACAAACTTCGAAGAATCCAACGATGTGGTATACTCACCCATCAACGAACCAGAAACAGAATCTGATAATTCTGCCCTCAAACGAAAGGGAGGTATTATTTTACCGCTATCTGTTTGTAAACGTGTATCGCACTTAAGTATTATATCAGAGGGAGCTTCTTCATTATAAATTACTTTGTAAATATCACGCTCCCCATAACCTTCTGGTCTAATAGCTGCTACATACGCATATCTACTACTCTTATTATGTGCAATGGTATAATTATCATATACATCATTAATAGGATAGCCTAGGTTTACTGGGTTGCCCCACTCTTGCTTTTCTGCATTCCAATCGGAATAAAATAAATCAAAGCCTCCCATAGAAGCACTATTATTAGATGAAAAATAGAGCCTGTTCCCATCAGAAGAAAGAACTGGAAAATTCTCCTCAGCCTCAGAATTTACACCTCCTACTATTGATCTGGCTTCTCCATACTCACCATTAGGAAGTCTTAACATATAAAATATGTCAGTATCTCCTCTTTCCGTTTCTCCAACAAACAATAAAGTATCCTGAGAGGACGATTGCCAAACACCAAAAGTTCCTTTCTTTTTATTCCATCCTTTATCAAAAGGCTCTAATCGCGAGAATTTATAATTGCCCGAATAATCTGAAAATCCAATTTGTTCTACCCAATCTCTGTTGTGATAAACAAATAATCGAGAGCCATCTTGGGTAAGACCAGATACTATCTCATCATACCCTGAATTAATAGTACTACCAATTGTTTTAGGTTTTAACCACTTCAAATTCTCGTTATGCGATACGTTAATATTATAATAGTAAATGGCTATATGCGAGTGATATCTTTTATTATTTGAGTAAACCAACAATTTATCATCTCCCGAAATCATAGGGTTTAATTCATTTTTTGAGGTATTTATTTTTTTACCTAGGTTAACGAAGGATACATCTACAGGTTTAGCTTCATAAGCTTGGGCATTAATAATCCAATTAATATATTTATTAGCCTCATCAATCTCTTCACTTTCCTCACCAGCATTTTTTTTCACCTTATCTAAAAGTTCTAAGGCATAATTATAATCGTGTGAATAAAACAACACCTTACCATAGTTTAGCATGTTTATAGCCGTGGAATCTCGTTGCAACAACTGGCTTGCATATGGAAAAGCTTTAGATTTATCTAAGTTAGAACTCAAATAGCTGTTTACTATTTTGTGTAGGATTTTGATATCTCCTGGTTTCTTTTTGAGCTCTCGCTTAAACTCACGAATAGCTCTATCGTACGTTTTTATTTTATAATAGAAATCGCCATTCTTTTTTTTGCTTTGCGCATTCAACGAATGAACACTACAAATAAGAGTTAAACAGATTACAATAACATATCTAAGCATGAATATAAACATTTGGCATCTAAAATATAACACTTTAAACAAACTAGAAAGTTTTTAGTCAAGTACTGAGTTTAAACTTTTTCGTTCAAAAGATAAAGTCTGTATGTCTTACAAGCTAACATCTATTATCAGCATCCTTAATTGATAGATTAAACTTTGGTTATTCTTTTACTATAATTTCAACTATTTAAAAAATATATTCAAAAAAAGTTAATATTTTTTTGGTACATTTTTAACATCTTTTAATAAGTGTTTTTATAGCTGAATTTAAAATAGTTATACTATACAATAGAATCATTTTACAATTGAAAAAACGATGTTAAATAATGCAACACGATTATTCTTTTTGTAACCTATACTTAGGCAAGGCGTATCACCTCTCGAAACAAAAATTACACGCATTTTAAATTTAACTATTAAAAATTATGAAGAAGATTTTATTAATCTTAGTAGTAGCTTTAGCTACAGTTGCAACATCTTTTGCTCAGAGTACTGATTACAAACCATTCAAAGTAGACGTTGGTGCTCTTTATGCTATCCCTGGTGGAGAAGCTGTAAGCGCTGGTGCTGGTTTTTATTTAGAACCTAAGTACAATGTAACAAACAATATTGCAGTGGGTTTAAAAATGGAATGGGCTATCATGGGAGCTTCAAGTGATTATGATAACGTTAGTATTTCAGCAGTTGGTAGCTATCAGTTAACTGGAGATTATTATTTTAGTGAAAACAAAGTTCGTCCTTTCGCTGGACTAGGAATCGGTATTTACTCTTTAGGTTCTGTAGAAACTGATGTTGTATCGGCGGCAGCAGGAGAAGATCCATTTGCTTATGATTTTGGTTCTAAATTTGGTTTTGCTCCACGTGTAGGTCTTTTAATGGGACACTTTAGAGCTGCCTTAGAGTACAATGTCATTACAGGAATAGACACTGGTATTTCAGAACTTGATAACAAAAACTATTTATCTATTAAATTAGGATTTGAAATTGGTGGTGGTAAAAACTAACCACTAAGATTATACAAAAACAAAGAGCGGGCATTCGAATTAACGAGTGCCCGCTCTGCATTTATACAATCCTATAAAGACAATAGAACAATATCAAATTCTGATTCAATAACTACTTTATTGTTTTTTACTTCAACAGTTTGCCCCGAGTAGGCATCTGTTAACACAGTTCCATTTTCAAATACGCCTGCTACTGAGATCTCTCTCTTGCCTTTAGGTAAATCTAAACCAACCACTACTTTGTTGATATAATCACCTTTGGTCCATTCTCTTTTAAACACATATGGCTGAGCTGTAATTTGTGCATGTACACCAGCTCCTACAGAAGGATTCTTAGCTCTAAACTGACCTAACTTTTTATAGTGCAACAATAAATCATCTGCACCAATGCCATTAACTACATCATTCGTTCTAATACTCTCCCAGTTCATAAATGAACGTAAGGTAGCGTCTCCAACGGTTCCTTCAACGACTAGGTTTCGGTTGGTTTCGTCTCCATAATAAATTTGAGAGGCACCAGGACAAAGCAATAATACATTAGCTGCTCTAATTGCTTTTTCTCTATTTTGGTCGTATGGCTGACCATCATCGTGCGAGGTTAAGTAGTTTAATACAGACTTACCTTTTAATTCATTATTTAATAAATTAGAATACTTAGTAAATATTGAATCGTAGGACTTATCGGCATCATACTTTAACTCAAAATTAATTAACGCATCCATGCCGTGGCTATAATAATCTACCTGAACTCCTCCATTATCAAACATTCTTCCTGTTGAAATACCATAATTGTACACCTCTCCCACCGAGTAAAACTCATTATCATCTAATACTTTATCAGGATTAGCAGTTTTCCATTCGGCAAATGCTTTAACGGCCTCTTTATATAGGTCGCCCCAAATAGATTCTTCAGTATGTTTAGCGGTATCAATTCTATAACCATCAATACCGTACTTACGCACAAAATCGGTTAACCATTTCATGATATAATAACGCGGAGCACGTGGGTAGCCAGATTGTGCAAAAAAAGCATTCAGCTCTTCCATCTCTTGCTCTAAACGCCCTTCCTTGGTCCACTTTTCAATCAACACTTGTGGTAAGTCTACCTCTTTATCGCTTTCTGTTTTTACATCTGGTAGGTTTTCTACCAGCGTACAAGTAACTGTAGATTCATAATTATCGTAAGTACATTGTGGCGTAGTACGTACCCAATCAGCATCATAAACAGGGTCTTTTTCTGTTACAGGACCTGTATGATTAATCACCACATCCATTACCACTCTAATGCCTTTGCTATGGGCTGCTTCCACTAGGTTAGCAAACTCTTCTTCCGTTCCCCAATTGGGTTCAATACTGGTCCAGTCGCAAGCCCAGTAACCATGGTAACCATAAGTACTCCCGGTTCCTTCATCCACGCTTCCATGAATTTGTTCTGCAATGGGTGAAAACCATAATGCATTTACACCTAAATCGGTAAAATAGCCTTCCTCAATTTTTTCTATAATTCCTTTAAAGTCGCCACCCATAAAACCTCTTAACAAACCTGTTTCTTTGGTTCTTTCAAAGTTGATGTCATTATTCACATCTCCATTATTAAAGCGGTCGGTAAGAAGAAAATAAACATTCGCATTTTCCCAAGCAAAAGGAGCTTCGGGAATTACCTGAGACTTCTCCGTTTTTTTAGGAGCACAACTAGCAGCTAATATTAAAACAATTGCAATCAGTAGATTTCTTGTCATCATTTTGATATATTTTTTTTGATTTTATGAACCAAAGTTAATAATATACCAACGCTCTCAAAAGCCCTACACCACTGCCCTACACTAACTTATAAGCACTCCTCCTGTTTGCAACCGTTTGCGGTTAAAGCCATTTTTTTTGAAAAAAAATTATTTCTCTAACAAAAACAGGTCATTCTGATTGACTTATTTTACTTGAATAGTATTTATTCTAAACAAGAGTTAAGTATCTTAATTATCAGATTGAGGGTTTCAATAACGTTTTCTTCACTCATCTCAAATACTATATCAGGCGTCTTCTTATAAACAGAAAGAAATCAAAACCGTATTTACTTCACTATAATTCTGAATAAAAATTTGCTATTACGACAAGAGTCGTATATATTTGTACGACAAGAGTCGTAATAAAAAAAAGAAGTAGGATGGAAAAGATAGCACCAACAGCTGCTGAGCTCGATATACTTAATATTTTATGGAAAAAGGAACCTTTGACTGTAAAAGAGATACATGAGCATATTTGTAAAACAAAGGACGTAGGATATACTACTACTTTGAAAATAATGCAGAAGATGAACACCAAAGGTCTTTTAAGAAGAGAGCCTAATGGTAAGAGTCATCTATACTTTAGTAATTACGCTAAAGAGGAAACACGAGGTAGGTTGTTAGATAGATTTATTGATTCAGCCTTTGCCGGCTCGGCTAGCTCGCTAGTTATGCAGCTATTAGGTAATAAAACAACTTCGAAAGAAGAGCTGAATGAGATAAAACAGATTATCGAACAAATGGAGAATAAACAACCATAACTAACCACGAGTATTAACTATAACTCCTTCATCATGAATTCTATTCAGAGTATTTTTTCTCCAGCTATTACAGAAGCGCTAGGCTGGACCATTATACATGCCATTTGGCAAGGATTTGTTGTATTAATTGGCCTACTTATGTTATTAGCTATTTTAAACAAATACAGCGCTCAAGTGCGGTATTTTATATCTTTTACTGCCTTAGTAATATTACTTGGCTGGTCCGTTTCTACATTTGTAAGTGCATACAACTACGCCATCGATAAACAAGCACTTAGGACAGAACTTTTAAATAATCCTAACTATTTTAAAGCGGCAAAACAAGATATATCTGGCCAAGAAACAACCGCAATTAGCAGCAGTTACAACATCCGATTTATAAAAGTGCGGGCTTGGTTTCAACGTAGCTTCCCTTTATTTCTATCTATTTGGTTAATTGGCATTGGGCTCTTTACAGTAAGACTCTTAGGAGGACTAGCCTATAACAGACGCCTTAGAACCCTGCAACTTTTACCTTTTGAAGAAAAATGGATGACCAAATTAAAGGAGTATGCACATACTCTAAATATCAAAAAAAACGTAAATGCTTATCAATCTCCCCACACTTCAACACCGCTTACATTAGGCTTTGTAAAACCGATTATTTTATTTCCTGTTAAAGCTTTTACAGGCTTAAGCGATAAAGAAATTGAAGCCATCATAGCTCACGAGCTAGCGCATATAGTACGTAACGATTACTTATTTAATATTATACAGTCGGTTATCGAGATTTTATTCTTTTACCATCCTGCAGTTTGGAGTATTTCAAACCATATACGAACCGAACGCGAACATGCATGTGATGATATTGCTATAAATGTTACTGGCGACCAAATAAACTATGCCAAAGCATTAACGCATGCCCACATTTTTAGTTATCAACAAGAAAACCTTTCAATGGCTTTCTCAAAGAAAAAGGGAAGCCTGTTAGAAAGAATTAAACGAATTCAAAAAGAAAGAGCCATGAAAACAAATACATCCGAAGGGCTAATTGCAGCCTGCATTATCATTAGTAGTATCTTCCTTGTATCATTTTCTGTAGGAAGTCAATTCAGCAACAACTTAATCCCTAATAAAGAAAGCAAAACAAGTGTTGAGACTCCTGCTTTTCCAAGTCCGCCTGCAGCAAGTATTTCTCCTGAAAAGCCAGTTGCACCAGCTGTAGTAAAGGCAAAAAAGGACAGTATGCTTATTGAGGTAGAGAAAAATATTGAAATAGCTAAAGAAAACGACGAGCTTTCTGAAGAAATTGAGCAAGCCATCGAAATTGCTTTATCAGAGAAGGATCTACAGCTTTCTGCCGAAATTATTTCGGAAGTGAATGCTGCATTAAAGGATATCAATTTTGATGTGATTGTTGACGAAGCTTTAAATGAGGCTCGCATTGATATTGATTTAGCCTTAGAAGAAATCAATCATGATTCTATTCAAAAAGAGGTTCGTCAGGAATTGAAAGAAGCTAGAAAAGAAATTCGTGAAGCGATGAAAGAAAGCAAGCACGAATTAAAAGATTTAGAAGAGGTAGGTGAAATTACGGAGCTATCTTTGGAAGCTGCTGAAGCGGGTTTAGAGATTGCTGCTGATGTGCTTAAAAATTTAGATATAGAAGCGATTGTAGAAACTTCGATGGAAGCAGCTAATATCGCCATAGAAATTGCCCACGAGCAAATAGAAAATATGAATATCGATTCCCTTGTATCAGCAGAACTGGAAGCCGCAGAATTAGAAATTGACAAGGATGAAATAAAAAGAGATAGAAAAGAAATGGAGCGCGAGAAAAAACAGATGCTTCGTGAGCAAGAAGAACTCAAAAAAGAAATGGAACAGCTGAAAAAGGAAATGGAAAAAATGAAGAAAGAACTCAAAAAAGAATTAAAAGAGATAGAACAAGATTAAAAGCTTAAAAAATACACAATTATTAAAAACGCCAATAGATTATTACTTGCAAAAATCTATTGGCGTTTTTTGGTAAAAAGTTATAATAAGTATGAATAAGGTATCTACGCAATATTTTTCTACTTTTGGCTTCGCATAATTTACGTGACAAAATAATGAAGCCAACAAACAGTTTTGCAGCAAGAGTAGAAAATATTTTCACCTATATTAATAGTGTAAATCCTTATTTTTTAACGGTACTGATAATTTCAGCGCATTACCTTGGATTTACCCTAACCAGTAACGAAGAAATATATTTTCCTCTGGCCAAACATTTTGCAGATCCTTCTTGGCTTTCACATTCATTTGTTGTTAAGGAGTGGCCAGGAACTAGAGTGTTATACCAGTACATTGCTGGCTTTATGCTAAAATATATGTCCTTTGAAAATGTAGCATTTTACGGACGATTAATCATCTTTTTGATATCTGCTTATCCTCTTACCAAACTATTTAAGCTGTTTAAATTTTCAAACATTAGTTTTCTTATTTTATTAGAGATTTTCCTCATTAGTCAATCATGGATAGGTGGAGAATATATATTCGAGAATTTTGAACCAAAATCTTTTGCTTACATTTTTGTTCTTTTTTCCTTGCATTTATTAGTTAAAGGCAAATATTGGCAAAGCATTGCATTAGCTAGTTTAGCAAGCTATTTTCATATATTAGTAGGTGGATGGTATACCGCATTTGCATTAACTTATATTCTAGCTTACGAAAAGAAGTTTATACTTCCTATTAAACTAGGCATAATGTACGTGGTAATCGTATCTCCGTTTGTTTATTACCTATCGCAACATATTTTTGAAAGTGGCAGTTTAATCAATGGAGTAAATATTGATTGGGTTTATACGTTTTATAGAAATCCTCATCATACAGCTCCCCTTTCTCGTCCTGATGCTTTAAAAGTAGTATGGCCTTCCATTATTCAAATGATTGTAATGATGATTTTTATTATCTCAGTCATGAGAAAAAATAAAGGGCTATATACAAATAAACTATACATAATGAACTTAGTGTTATTTACCATGATTTGGATAGCTCTATTCACATCCGTAATCAACACATCTGGTTCTTTTCTAAAATATTATTTATTCCGAATAAATACTGTTGGAGCTTTAATGTTCTACATTTATTTATTTTGGTGGATAAAAAGATATCACCCTAAATTTGCGCGTAAAGCAACATACTTTGCATTTTTCTTACTATTTATCCCTTCACTAATCGGAAGAACTACAGGTAATATAAAAAGAGGATTCTTAAGAGAACCCAATCCTAATTACATCGAGTTAGTTGATTATATAAAAAAGAATACCAAACAATCAGATATCCTTATTGAGCATTGTAAGATGCCTTTAAGTCTTTTAAGAAGAACAGAGCGAGAAACATTTGTTAATTTTAAAATGGTGCCTGGTGGTGGCGAAAAAATATACGAATGGTATATTCGCATGGAGTTATTAAATGAATTTAGAGAAAATGTAAATACTCTAATCGATATAAAATCTGAGTATCCTATTCATTATTTAATTAGTAAAGAAAAACTAAACCAAGATTACTTAACATTAAAGCATTCCAACCCAGAGTATTTTCTGTATAAGATAAATTAATAATCAAATATTTATATGAATACCTTAGCAATTGTTGTCCCTTGCTATAACGAGCAAGAGGTACTTCCTGAAACTACCAAAAGACTATCTGATTTACTAGATAGAATGATTAAAGCCAACAAGGTTGGTAGCGATAGCTATATTTTATATATCAATGATGGAAGTAAGGATAACACTTGGCCTATGATTGAGGAGTTGCACCAAAGCAACACTTACGTTAAGGGTTTAAAACTTTCGCGTAATGTAGGGCACCAATTTGCACTATTAGCTGGCCTTAAGCATGTAACAGACAATTGTGATGCAGCTGTTTCGATTGATGCGGACTTACAAGATGATATTGAAGTGATACAACAAATGGTTGATCGCTATGATAATGGAGACGAGATCGTATATGGTGCTCGTAGCTCAAGAGATGTTGATACCTTCTTTACTAAGCACGCTTCATATGGCTTTTATAATTTTATGCGCTCACTAGGAGTGGACTCTGTATATAACCATGCAGATTTTCGATTAATGAGCAACAAAGTATTAAACCATTTTCAAGAATATAAAGAAAGTAACTTATACATCAGAGGAATTATTCCCCAAATTGGTTACAACTCATCCATTGTAGAATACCCTCGTGCAGAACGCTTTGCTGGAGAATCTAAATATCCGATTAGTAAACTTATCTCTTTGGCCATAAACGGGATAACTTCATTCAGTATTAAACCTTTACGCATTGTATTTTGGTTAGGAATAATAACATTAATATTATCCATATTAGCCATGTTTTATGCACTAGGCTCATATTTTTATGGGGTGCGCGTTGCAGGTTGGACATCAGTAATCATCTCTGTATGGTTCTTGGGTTCTGTTATTCTGTTAGCACTTGGAGTTATCGGCGAATATATTGGTAAGATTTATACCGAAAGTAAAGACAGGCCAAAGTATTTTGTTGAGAAAACCTTATTTGATTCCTTAAAATCTTCTGAAGACAAGAACAAGCAATAATAGCCAGCCTATTATTAAAAATAAACCACCTAATGGGGTTATCGGACCAAGAAAACGGAGCTGATAACCCCATTGGTTATTTAAGGCTAACAAGTATATGCTAAACGAAAATAATATGGTTCCTACAATAAATGACCATGCCATATAATTTTCGAGCTTTGTTTCAAAAGCAAAGAAAAAACCTATTAGCAATAATAGTATACCATGGTACATTTGATACCTTACGCCTGTTTCAAAACTTTGCAATGCTGTTTCGGGTAAAACTTTTTTTAAGGCATGCGCTCCAAAGGCTCCAAATATAACAGATAGCAATCCATACGAAGCACCAAACAATAATACTAACTTCTTCATTTTAATTACTTCTGGCTTTCCTTATGCGCGTTAATAATAAAACTTGCCTTTTCAATATTTTCCTCATCTACAAATAAGTCAACATTACCTGGAAGTCCTGAACCAAAACCAGCATGTGAAGCTTCTTCGAATTCATTTTTAATCATACAAGTAATATTTTCCTTTTCTAACATATCTCTATACATCTCTATTTCTACCAGATGTCCGTAAATTATCCTTTTCATAATACATTTGTTTTAAGTGAATACTATGATATATGCTTAATATCAATGCTATGACATTGTCTTTTATTCTAATATTTATTTAATAATATATCTATTTTTTAGCAAAAAAACAAAAAGCAGATATGCCGTTTTAATATGAACGAATACTTTGTACTTTTGTCCCAATATTTATCTATCATTCCTGCATGTCACAAGCATATTCCATAAAAAATTGTTTCACTTGTTTTAACATCGATATAAGTACAATCGAACTACCTAAAAGGTTTACATATCCTTTTTATTACGAGCCACACCCCTTATGCATTGCGGCAGCAGAACAACTCCAACAACATCTTCTTTCTCAAACAGATTGGGAACACAATTTTGGTATCGATGAATATGTAGAGGGAACAAACATTGGAAAAATGTTTGGTGTATTGGTGGTCAAAAATAATAACAACGAACTTGGATATATTTCGGCCTTTAGTGGTAAAATGGCGGAATCGAATTTACTTCCTGGTTTTGTTCCTCCCATTTACGATTTATTAAACAAGGATGGTTTTTTTAAGATTGAAGAGGATAAAATCAGTGCTATTAATCATCAAATAGAAACCCTATCAAATGCTGAAGACTATCTAAACTGTTTATCTAAAAATAAAGAGGAAGTACAAAATAGTGAAACGGAGCTCAAGGAATTTAGACAGTGGATGAAAAAGGAAAAAGATGCCCGAAAAATTCGTAGAAATTCAGCTCAAAACAAAATGAATGCTCAGGAACTTGAAGCATTTATTGAGGAATTAAAGCAAGAAAGCCTAAAGCATCAATACGATTACAAACAGTTAAAAAAGAGTTGGGTTGACCGACTACATAATAACAAACTAGAGCTAGATATCTTTACCAATAAAATAGAAAGGCTCAAAGAAGAACGTAAAACTCGCTCTGCTGCATTACAGCAAAAACTATTCGACCAATATCAGTTTTTAAACATCCATGGCGAAAGCAAAGGTGTGAGCGAAATATTTGCCAATTCACCCCAAGGAGTTCCAGCAGGAGCAGGTGATTGTGCAGCTCCCAAGCTATTTCAGTTCGCTTTTCAACAAGGAATGACTCCTATAGCCATGGCCGAGTTTTGGTGGGGTCAATCACCTAAATCCGAAATAAGAAAGCATAAAAACTTTTACCCATCCTGTAAAGGAAAGTGCCAACCCATTTTAGGGCATATGCTAAAAGGTATTGAAATGGATGAAAACCCTATTCAATCGCCAAGCATACAAAATGAACTTGAGGTGATTTTTGAAGATGATTACTTGGTGGTCATTAATAAGCCTGCAGAATTCCTATCTGTACCTGGCAAAGAAACAGAAGATTCTGTTCTATATCGTTTACAACAAAAGTATCCTGAAGCTACAGGCCCAATACTGGTGCATCGCTTGGATATGTCTACTTCTGGTTTGTTGTTAGCCGCCAAAACCAAAGACGTACATAAAAACCTTCAACAGCAGTTTTTAGAACGTACTGTGCAAAAAAGGTACGTAGCTGTATTGGATGGAATCATTAAAGAAAACGAAGGTATTATTGACCTACCTTTACGCGTTGATTTAGAAGATAGGCCACGACAATTGGTATGTTACGAATATGGTAAGCCTGCAAAAACTAAGTATAAAGTTGTGGAGCATAAGGATGGTAAAACACGTATTCAGTTTTACCCTATCACCGGAAGGACACATCAATTAAGAGTTCATGCTGCGCATCCTAAAGGACTTAACACAGCTATTCTAGGTGACGATTTGTATGGCGTAAAAGCTAATCGCTTGCATCTTCATGCTGAGTTTCTTGAGTTCACTCATCCTATCACAGATAAAAGAATTAAAGTAAAAGTAGAAGCTAGTTTTTAAGCCTTCGCAAAACGATGAAAAAAAACCGGATAAACTATATTACCCGATTTTGTATATTTTATTTATTAGTTGGAGCTAATACCAAACATACAATAAGTAAACATCTTAACGATTTTTGTTGTTTTTTCATGATAATCAGTCTTAATAGTGAAAATTTAGTAAACTGATTAACAGAACAATCTTGCAATTATTTATTCTTGCAACAATAAAAATCAACAAAACTTAATTATACTCTTTAATTGGTTGAATTAAGGCCTCTTTAGAAACCTCCATTAAAGCGCGAACATCACCTTTATATTTTGAAGTATCAATACTTGGACTAATAGTTATATTAACCCTACCAGGGCGAACATTAAATTTACCTCCACTATAAACCTTGTACGTATCCTTTATAGTAACTGGAAGAATAGGTAATTCAAGTTCTTCGGCCATTTTAAAAGCACCTGTTTTAAACCGTTTTAGAGTATTACTTTCAGTTCTAGTTCCTTCAGGAAAAATAACAACTGATGTACCTTTTACTAATTTTTCTTTGGCCTCTTTAATCGATTCATATGCCGCTTTAGGCGATGAGCGGTCAATAAATATATGCCCTACTAATGCACTAGCTGGACCAATTCCAAAGGCATGCCTTAGCTCTTTTTTCATGATCCATCGAAAGTCAATGCCTAAAAAACCATATAGAGCAAAGATATCGAAAGCACTTTGGTGATTAGCTATAATAACGTAGGACTGTTTTTTATCAATATGCTCTCGACCATATACTTTTACTTGCATAGGAGTAAATAAAGCAACCGTTTTTGCCCACATCACTCCACTTAAACTTCCTGCTTTTGGAGAAATCAATATCGCCAATAAAGCAGCTCCAATGGAAAAGATTATACTCGCCACTGCAAAAACAGGAATAAAAATAATCCACTTATATAGTTGATAAATGAAGTTTCCAATAGGCTTCATACTGCAATAATTTTATGCGTTCTCTAAATCTGATAGTATTTTAATGGCTTCCTGTCTGCTGTTCCCACAAAAATCTAGTTCTGCCTTAAAACCTCCACAAACGGCTGGTCGTTCTGTCTTACCAAACAGCTCACATTTATAATCTTCCGTAAGGTGAGCACAAGGAATGCCTGCTGGTTTTCCTTGGGGCATTTTAGGCATTGCCGATGATATGGAAGGTGCAATACAACATGCCGCACATCCTACTCTACATTCCATTTTTTATTTGCAAAAATAAATTATTCGCGTAAAAACTCCAAAATGACATATTGCTATACAAAGATTTTAAACAAAAGCAATGTTCTATTCTTTAACTAAACAATACTATTTTTACAGCTTAAACAATACTATATATGCAGTTTGAAACACCCTTAGTTCCTGGTAAATTAGTAAAACGATACAAGCGCTTTTTGAGCGACATAGAACTGGAAGATGGTTCGGTGGTGGTTGCCCACTGTACTAATTCAGGAAGCATGAAAACCTGCATTGAGGAAGGAGCTCCGGTATACCTATCTAGAGCTAAAGACCCTAAGCGAAAAACAAAGTTTACCTGGGAGATGATTCAGATAAATGACTCTTGGGTAGGCGTAAATACTGGTTTGCCTAACCAAATAGTTTTTGAAGCCATTAGAGATGGAATAATTCCTGGATTAGATAAATACAAACATGTAAAGAGAGAGGTAAAGTTTGAGGATAGTAGGTTTGATGTTTATGCTGAAAACGAGCAAGAGCAGTGTTTTATTGAAGTAAAAAATGTGACAATGAAGGTGGGAGATGCCGCCCTGTTCCCAGATGCAATTACTACCCGCGGCCAGAAACATCTTAAAACACTGATTGAAGTTAAAAAGTCAGGTCTGAGAGCGGTTATGTTTTATGTTATTCAACGACAAGATATTTCTTACTTTGGCCCAGCTAAAGAAATTGACCCGGCCTATGCCTTAGCGCTAAAAAAAGCTATGGATAATGGCGTAGAGGTGTTCGCCTACATGGCTAAAGTAAGCCCAACTGGAATTGAATTAAGTAATAAATTAGATCTTCAAATGTAAATCATAATCAACTCCGAAAATAGCTTAGGTGTAATGAAAAAATAGAACAATTATAGCCGCAATTCCTGGTAAGCCATTAACACAGTAAAAAAGGCTTAGTTTGAACTGGCCTGCTAGACTCTTTCATATCTATACATTTTGATTGAAAGCACAAGCTAGCAAGCATTTAAAGCTATAGGATTATATAAACACTCATTTTAGGGTACATTTTACTTATCCCCTATTTTCTTAGTATTCACACCCTAATAAAAAAGCCCCTCCTCTATTATACACTTTTCACATCGTACTTTCTACCAATCACCGCAAGGTTATCTTCAATTTTATCTACTGTTTCCATTTGAGATACACAGCACGATAAATTTGGATTTTGAAGTGCCCACATATAAGCTTTAGCAAACTTAGATAGGTCTTCATCTGGAATGGTAGTATTGAGTTTATCCAATCGCCAAGTAGGCTGATCTTGCATCACAAATAAACGTCCTACTTTCATGGCTATTAAACCCAAACCTGCTTCTTTAGCTTTATAAACAGTACTATCTAAAGCAGCATGATTGGCAATATTATAGGCAAACATAGCTAAATCGTAATAGCCCACCTCTACTGCTTTTTGAAGATTAGCAGTTACATCATTATGAAAAGATACGGCTGCATTTTTAACCAATCCTTTTTCTTTAAACTCGGCAAGTATTTCTCTCAGTACTTCATCCTCCAACATCTCGGGCATGGCAACTCCATGCGGACAGTGCAATACATCTACATAATCAGTCTGCAATCTTTGTAAGCCTTCGTTTAACAACTTACGAGCATGTTCCTTCATTTTTGTTTTATGCTCTTTGGTATATCCATATTCTTGCATTATTACATAACGCAAGTAGGTTTTATCAAACTGGTTTTCCTGACCATTGAAAAAGTTCATATGATAGCCTGGTCGCTTCACACAGCGTTCTGCAATCATATCCTGCGCTTTCTTTTGCAAGGCATTCTTTTTATCCTGAGGAAGTCCCTTAAATATATCATTCGCTACTTTTCCGATATAGCCATAATAGCCACTCAACTTAGTAGATACAAACACCTTTTCGCGCACACCTGGTTGACTAATATATTGTCCTACAACCTTCTCTACCTCGCCTTGCGAATAAGCAGAAGCTGTATCAAGATAGTTTATTCCTCTTTCTACAGCAGCTTCCATAATCGGAATATCCTTTGGGTCGTTAAACGGGAATGTACCCAACACAATTTCAGAAACCATTAATCCTGATTTTCCGAGCATGCGATATTGCATATCCGATTGTTTATTCCTCCATTCAGGTGTTGCTACTACAGGAGCTGTGGCTGCTTTGGTGTTATCACAACCCAATAAGGAAGGAGCCAACGATAAACCTAAAGTGGCTGCCGCCGATTTCTGAAAAAATGCTCTACGAGAGTTATTATGCTTGCTCATTGCTTGATTTTTAAGATGAATATAGAACCAGCAATATAACACTTTGCATAACATATGGTTCGGTGCTATGGTGTTAATAGGATGTTAAAAATAAGAGTGAAAAGGTGCAAGCTTAAAGCCACAAAGGGTTCTAAGACTCAAGTTATATTAAAAACAACTACTTTAACATCTGACTGGCTTTATCATAACCCAATTGAATAAGCTCTTCGGCTCTATCAAACTCCAGTGTACCACATGCATTACGCGCTATTTCAATTTCTATATCGGGTGGGTAGGCTGCAATTTTTAAACGAGCAATAGTGCTTTGCATGGTATCAAATGCTTTATCAGCCACATCGTACATGCCCCACTTTTTAATGGTTTCATCCTTACTCTTTTTATCAAAGTTCTGCATAAACTTACGGATACTCTCTTGCAAATTCAGCCCTTCGGTAAGTTCCTGGCTTGTTTTTGATTCTTCAGGTTCTTTAATGAGTGCACCACCTAAGTTAACTGCAATAGTTAAATCGGTATCATCATGAAAAACAGGCGCTATGGGCACAGGGTTCAAGACTCCTCCATCAATTAACACACTGTCTTTATATGGTATAGGAGTAAAAAACAAAGGAAGAGAGACCGATGCCCTAATGGCGTTAAACAAGGAACCTGAATTTATCCATACTTCTTTTTCGGTCACTATATCTGCCGCTACAGCAGTGTACGGGATAGGTAAATCTTCTATTTGAATATCTTCTAAAAGATCAACTAAGGTCTTTATTATCTTATCACCTTTAAAAACTCCTCCACTATTACCCCATGAAAAGTCTAATAGCGTTACAATATCTAATTTAGTAATGGCGCGCATCCATTTTTCTAGCTGATTTAATTTACCAGCAGCATAAACACCACCAATTAAAGAACCTATGGAACATCCCGAAATGGATTTTATCCGGTAGTTGTTTTCTTCTAACCATTTGATAACACCAATATGTGCAAGCCCTCTGGCTCCTCCACTTCCTAATACAAGGGAAACTGTTTTGTTACTGTTTAAGGTCTTTTGTTCCATAACGTATTAAATAATATAGGCTCAATTTAGTGGTTTTACCTTAAGTATTTATATCCAACAATGTAAACTTACGAAATACTTTAAATTATTTTAGAAGGCACTTTATAGGTGCCTTGACTTTAACTCTGTATTTGTTTTACGCAAATTTCAATTTAAAATCTCAGCTGCAACTCCAAATCCATCAGTAACACAAAGCTATCTATGCTTCTTAAAATTTCATAGCACACTTCTTTCGCAGCCTCTTTAACCAACTCAGAATTCCAAATCATTCTATGTGATAACTTAGATACTTTTTCTCCTTATCTGTCATTTTATTGAATTCTCATGTACTTGCATATACCTTAACTTAACAATTAAACACATCCACTTTTCTATTTGATCGAGATTATTATCAACACAAACCCCTCCGCGTCCTACTGTTTTGTTACTAAAATCAATTCATATTGATTATTTTCATCTAATAAAATACAATTGAGATAAAAAGAAAAGAGGATACCCTTAAGCATCCTCTTTTTGACTGTCTTTATAGTTATTTCTCTAACTCAAAGGTTCTTTTAACTGTATTCTGAAATTGTATACTCTCTGGTCTTAAGTTTTCAATTCCTTCGAACGGAACACCGTGTCGTGTTGGTGTGTGAGGGTATAATTCAATCATTTTATCATGACGTTTCTTCATCATATCAAACGGTCCCCACGCCCATAAAAACTGAGCCATCATACCTCTCATTTCTCTTGGATCTTGATATAAGTCATAAAAGTCATTCTTAACTAAACCTGGTCTACCTCCAATCCAAACTCGCTTATATTGTTGTTTAATGGTTGCCGCATGATAAGGACCAGTATATACGTGGTAATAGTCTCTTCTCGACTGCCCATCACCGTATAAAAATACCGCTGTTTGATTAAGTCCATCAATAATTCTATCTCGAGGAATTAAATCCATACCTCCACCTAACTTAGCAAATGTGGTATACAAATCATGACACGCAAACATATCTCCTACAATTGTTCCTGGCTCAATAACACCATCCCATTGAGCAAAGGCTGCTACTTAATACCTCCTTCACGATAATCACCTTTACCTCCATTAAATACCACCTGGTACATCGCACTTGGCACCTCTGTCATTGGACCATTATCAGCCATAGCAACAATCAATGTATTCTCTGAAATTCCTAATTCCCGTAATTCTTCAACAATTTGCCCTATATATTGATCCAACAGTTCTATGTTTTGTGCAAATGGAGTAGCATTGCTAGTGGTCATAGTTTGCCCTCGCTTATTTAAATCGTACACATTAGGCCAATAAGCTAAATAAAATGGGTTATCATCATCCGCTTTTCTGCGAATATAAGATAAGGCATCATCTTGGTGCTCCTTATTGATTTGACGATAATTATCTAATGATGGAGCTAGTGTTTCTCTTGCTTTCTCACCCTTTTTACCTTGTATCTCCATAATGTAGCCTTTCGGTCTCCAGTAATGATCTACTAAATAATCTTTTTCCCATCGCTCTTCATTATACCCAATAGTAAAATTAGCTGCTTCTCCATCCTCATTCCAAAAAATAGGAGGAAACTGATTATACATAGAAAACCTGGCTTCATCAAAACCCTGATTATGCAAATAAGCTTCTTCAATATCACCTTGGTGACCTTTGCCTATAAAACAGGTACTATATCCTACTTCAGATAACACTTCTGCAATGGTAACTTCCTCTTCTGGCAACCCAGCACCCTCAGGTGGAAAAGATACCGTGTGCATACCGCTTCGTACTGCTAAACGACCTGTTAAACAAGCAGCTCGTGTTGGTGTACAAGATGGTTCGGAATACATACGAGTGAAAGTCATTCCTTCATCAGCCATTTGGTTTAAGTGAGGTGTTTTAAATCCCCTGATATAATTAAATTCCTTAATACCCACTTCGCCAAAACTATTATCATCCCACATAATGTGAATGATATTTGGCTTTTTACCATGCTTTTTCTCCAGCGCTTTTAACTGCTTATCGATTTCCTTGTCCTGCTCTGCCCATTGCTCTCCATATTGTTCTTGTAAAAGAACTTGTTCGGCATCGTGAATAATCTCTTGGGCACTTGTTGCTACTTGTACAGCAAAGGCAATAACCAATGCTAAAATTAAATTCATATTTTTCATAACTGCTTGTTTTAATGATTCAACATCCTTTATTTTGTTAATACAAATATGGGCTGAATTACAGTTATTGAATATCCCTCAAAGACAAAGCAATACCCCAAGACGACAAATGATATGAATGATACAAAAGTTAAACGACTTTTAGGCACAAGCCTATGAATAAGAATAGAGAGCTATATATGTTTTGCTTATTTCTCGTACCTCTGTTCATTAAGCATATGGTCGCTTTCAAACTTTAAGGCACTATATATATTAAGTACAATTTCCACTTTTAGAGGACAAACTGGAGTTTTCTAGGTTTCATAGCAATTTGCAAGTTGTAGACTTGAAATTGCTGTAAAAGTCCTAATAATAGATACTATTGAAAGGCACTTTATAAGTGCCTTGACCTTAACTCTGTATTTAATCTATTTAAGTTTTGTATTATATATACAAAGGTATAACCTAATGCTACAGGCACTGCAATCATTGGAGATATCTCATGGCTTATACAGTTGTAAATCACTATTCCAACTAATAAAAAATAAACTATTGAAAAAGCAAATAAGGCTGTTTTAAACAAGCTCTTTTGTTGATTTAATTCGCAAATACTATATCCTTTAAGGTTTTCTGTTCTCAACTTATTTGGCTTTGGGTTATTTTACTTACATAACATGCGTAATAACTTTAATAGTTACAAGTTGAAAACTTGCGGCATATGCGCTAATCTATTTTCCAAAAGACTCTTAATCAATACATTACCGATATAGCAGTAAAAACAGTGCTTGTTAATACCACTCTTATGGTTTTACTTTTCCATATTTCATTACGTACCTCCAGCCTATAATTAACGGTAGCTAAAGTACGTACTATTAACGATAGTGTATGAATTTGAGCAACATTACCTTTTCCTACCATTATAAGTAATATTAAAAACTAATCCTAAATTATTAGACCTTACGTCTTCATTGCCATAATCTCCCATGTCATTCACCACTCCGCAAGTATAATAATAGGCAGCTACACCTAATAACCATTTTCGTGAAACCCACCATTCTTTACCAGCTTTTAATTGAAGACAAGGTCCATTTTTAGTTGTAAAATCAATATCATCTGTTTCATCAATTACGGTAAAACCACCAATGCCAGCAGAAGCAGATAGTAATATATTTATTGGAGTATAATACGTTATTCCTACACCAATCATTCCCTGACTTATGCTATACTTATTATCAGATTTAATATAGTCAATACCGAACTCCTCATTATTGATTTGGGGTCCTACTAACCCTTGCCCTATAAAAGTAGCATGTAATATTACATTATCAACAACAGCACCTCCAACTTTTAAATCAAATATACTCCCCATTCCTTTAAATGTTGTGGTACCAAAAGCCTCTGACGTTGCTTTTATGTTAGTATTACTTGCTCCCAGTCCCATTGATAAATAGAACCCTCTGTGCCTTCTTCCTGTATAACCTTTATGTATTTGAAAACTCTGGCAATAAATTTCACTTAGAAATATTAATAATAGGCTTAGTAAGATTAATTTCTTCATTTTATGGCTTTTATTCTATTAAAAGCACAAAAATACATATTGCTAACCTATAAACAAATTTATGTTACTACATCATCATCATTACTAGTAAATCTGCATATGAATATGATCATCATGCCTAACCGCCCCACATCCTTGAAATCTTAACTTAGGATGCGATAGATTTATACGGGATAATAGATGCCTTTCTACAAATACCTTTTGCACAGCTTTATTCCGTATGATTATATCTAATACCATACGGTTTCCATTGGGTGAGAATTGCAGATTTGTGTTAATTGCGCCTAATGTTAGATATTTAGGAAAGTCGTACTGCCAATAACCCTTCTTTTTACAAAACGCCGTTTGATTAAACTCATTTGGCTCAGGCTTCTCAAATACACCATAGCCAGAAATAGATTTCATCCTATTTTTAACCTCCCCATCCTCATCTTCATATACCAAACAAAAGTCTATCTTTTTACCATCGTTATGACTTAAGTGAGGTAGCAAGGGAAACTTATTGATAAACGGAAAACATGCATCTAGATATTGTAGCTTGATGGACGGAGACGTTTGAGCCAGTTCATCTGAAATATTTTTAAGTGTTTGATTAAGCTTTGGCGTTACATAGTTTCTGTTTAAAAGTATTGTAAGGTACGAACCAGGTTTTACATTAGTAAAACTACCAATTGGTTCCCTCCCCATAACAGAAGCCAACATAGGTACTATGATAAAAGTAGCTACAACATATAAAACAACAAACGAAACCAATTTTCGAAATCTGAATTTTAACCTTGCAGCAACCAAACTTGATACAATAAAAACCACTCCACCAACTTGAGTGAGTATGGTTAATAGTAAAACCGAAAAAGCATATCCCATTACCTTAAGTATTTTCATTAGTTTAATCTTTACTTTTGGCCGCCAAAGCGTTTATCATCCAACTCAATCACTTCTAAGTTCTTAATTTCTCCTTTATCCAAGGTAAACCTTAATGCAGTTCTTACAGCATGAAATCCAGACCTTCCAGCTGCCCCTGGATTCATATGAAGGCAATTTATCTTATCATCGTAAATAACCTTAAGTATATGCGAATGGCCTGTTATAAAAAGCTGAGGCGGATTTTTAAATATCTCTGCTTTTACCTGTGGTGCGTATTTACCCGGATATCCACCAATGTGAGTCATCCAAACATCTACCCCATCGCATTCAAAGCGCAAATGTTCCTTTAAGTCGGCTCTAATCAGGGCATCATCTATATTCCCAAAGACTGCCCGCGTAGGTTTTAAATCTCGCATGGCATCTAACACCTTTAAATCGCCAATATCGCCAGCATGCCATATCTCGTCACAATCAGCAAATAAGCTTTCAAATTTAGGGTCGAAAAAAGAGTGAGTATCAGATAAAAGACCAATGCGTGTCATATTGTAAAGTTTTATTTTGCCCGAAAATAGACTATTTTTAGACAACATATAAAAGAGAGTTGATAAAAACAGCCTATTAAATCAGGCTAAACATCATTTATCGTTATACTTACTACTTTATACTTTACTTATAATGAAAAAACTAATATTAGCCCGTCACGCCAAAACAGAACAGTTATACGATTTCGATAAATCTGATTTCGATAGGAAACTTCTTCCGCGTGGTTATAAAGATTCTGAGATTATTGCGGAACAGTTAAAAAACAAAGGTATTCGTCCGGAATTGTTTATTACAAGCAAAGCCAAACGCGCTCAGCAAACCACCAAGCTATTTGCTGAATACCTAGAATACCCTGAAGATAAAATACTAAAGGAACAGTTTATATACGACGGTTATACTACCACACAAATGCTCAGTTATTTAGCCAGTGTTGGAGAAGATTATGATACTATTATTGTGTTTGGTCATAACCCCGATATTGCCAGCCTAACGGTTAACCTAATTACCGAAGAACTTTGGCACTTCCCTACTAGCTGCACTACCGTAATTAATTTTGCTGCGGATACCTGGAAAGAAATTGAGGCCAGAAGTGGAAAAGTAGAGTTATATATTTACCCGAAAATGTTTAAGGATTAGAATAAGGGTATAAGATGTAAAGGTACAATGCTGTAAGGTGTAAGGTTTAAGGGCACCAAGGTTAAACGGTGTAATTTTGAGTATCTGATTAATTGATAATTTGAGTAGTTGACTATCTTAAAATACTCAATTACTCAAAACTTACCTTTACACCATTAAACCTCTGAACCTTTTAACCATATTACCTTTATAGCTAATTAATCACTCCTGATCCAATCAATTCATCCTCTACGTACCACGAAGCAAACTGTCCTGCTGCAACTCCCCTTTGAGGTTCGTCGAACACCACGTACATTCCTTCTTTACGGCGATGAATAACGCCATTTTGCAGTGGTTGGCGATAACGAATACGAATACTTAATCTACGACTTTCGCCAACTTCCATGGCTAAATCAGGACGAACCCAATGCAATTCATCCGCATTCACTTTTATTACTTGACGGAATAAACCTGGGTTTTGTTTACCCATACCAACATAAATCTGATTGTAATTGATGTTGGTACCAATAATGAACAAAGGTTCTGGAAACCCTCCAATATTCAATCCCTTACGCTGGCCCACGGTATAAAAATGTGCACCTCCATGCTCTCCTACCTTTTTTCCGAATTTAGGATGAAACATATATGGCTGAGATAATTCCTCCAACACCTCATCCGTTGGAATATCAAAAGCTTGCTTCCAATCTCTTTGATAAAGCTCACAATCCTTATCTATCAAAAATACCTTACCTTTTTTAGACTCCAATTTTTGTTGCAAGAACACAGGCAAATCAACCTTACCTACAAAGCATATACCTTGTGAATCCTTTTTATGTGCCGTCACTAAATTAAGCTCATTGGCTATTCTTCGAACCTCTGGCTTAACAATATCACCCACCGGGAACAATGCTTTTGAAAGCTGTTCCTGCGAAAGCTGGCAAAGGAAATAACTCTGATCTTTATTATTATCGCTTCCCGCAAGCAAACGATGGTATTCTTTACCATCCTTCATAATTGTTTCCTTACGACAGTAATGACCGGTAGCTACATAGTCCGCCCCCAACTTAAAACATTTATCCAAGAAAACGTCGAATTTAATTTCGCGATTACAAAGCACATCAGGATTTGGCGTACGTCCTTTCTCGTATTCGGCAAACATATAATCTACCACGCGCGCTCGATATTGCTCACTTAAATCTACAAAATGAAAAGGTATATCTAACTTTTTTGCCACAGCCATTGCATCAAACCTATCCTCTAACCAAGGACAGTCCGAATCCAATACCCCAGTTGTGTCGTGCCAGTTTTTCATGAACAGACCTATCACTTCATACCCCTGTTCTTTTAAAACATAAGCCGCAACACTTGAATCAACTCCACCAGATAAACCTATGACAACTTTTTTCTTTTGCATTTTTATTCCTTTTCCTTACAAAAATTTAGCGCACAAAGATATATTAATTCTGTCATATAATAATGGCTCGTTTGTTTTTAGTCCTTCATCTGATTAAGAAGACACATATGAATGCCACTGTTTACTACGGATAATGAGCTTTTACATTTTTCTACTTATTTATTATTCCCAATTCTTAAACTTTTATACACCTGAACACGTACTACTTGCAGTTCTCTATTTTATTCATCAAGGTAATTTTTAAGAATCATGAAAACAACCATACTTACAGTAATTGCAATTACTTTCTCTTTATTATCATCTGCTCAAAACACCTGGACAGCCAGAGATTCTGCCACTGTTAAGAAATTTGAACGTAGTATTGAATTAGCTAAAGTCAAGGTTGATAAAGCTCAAGTAAAAGTTGATTATGCCGATTCGCTAATACAAATAGGTACAGAGCAATTAAACGAGGCAAAAACGTTGGCCAAACAACTTAAAGCTGAAACCAAGACTCTTGACAAACAACATGCTACGGATCGTAAACCTTTTGTAAAAATATCTAAATCAAAGGATAGAGACGAAGCTGCGGAAGCTAAAGCAGAACTAAAGCAAATTGACACAAAATACAAGGCAAATGCTAAGGTACTTTCTAACAAAACTAAAGCAAACGATAAGATATTAAGTACGGGTAAACGAAATTTAGATAAGGGAAAAGGTTATGCAGGAGGTTATAAAAGTTCGTTAAAAGAAGCACAGGCTAACCTAGCTTATTATAAGGAAGAATTGGAATATACGATTGAGGATTTGAATTACGTGGAAGAACCTAAAAAGGAAAAGAAGAAGAAAAAGTAGTTCTGAAAAATATTACAAAACAAAAAAGGGAGCCGTACAAGCTCCCTTTTTTAATATATCTTTTATGCAGATTATGCATTAATCATCATCGGCATTAATAACATCAATTCATCTTCTGGACCTTCGTTATCAACTGGCAAGAAGATACCTGCTCTCGCTGGATCAGCTAACTCCATTACTACATCTTCCGAAGAAATATTATCCAATAATTCAGCTAAGAAAGCCGACTTAAAACCAATTTCAATTGGCTCTCCATCATACTGACAACTTAGCTTTTCGTACGCTGAAATAGAGAAATCAATATCTTGAGCCGATACCATTAAATCGTCACCATCAATAGATAACTTTACCAAGTTACTAGCTTGGTTAGAGAATAATGAAACTCTACCTAATGAGTTAACCACCTCTTGACGGTTAATAATAATTTTATTTGGATTATCCTGAGGAATAACAGCGTTATAACTTGGGTAATTTCCTTCCACTAAACGACAAACCAACTGGTGGTTTTCCATTTGGAAGAAAGCATTTTTATCGTCAAACTCAATAGAGATATCACCATCTTCTTTTACCAACACATTCTTTAAAAACGAAGCTGGTTTTTTAGGTAAGATAAACGACGACGTAAACTCAGTAGTAGCATCGGTACGTTGGTAACGTACTAACTTATGAGAATCACTAGCCACAAAAGTCAAGTTCTCAGGCGACATTTCAATTAAAATACCATTCATTACCGGACGAAGCTCGTCATCTGCCGTAGCAAATAATGTTTTATTAATTCCTGAAAGAGCTAACGAAGCTGGCACTTGTAGACGAGAAGCTTTATCGGCATCAATCGATGGGATTTCAGGAAACTCATCTCCATCTAAACCTATTACGCTAAACTTACCTTTATCGGTAATGATATCCACTTTTTTGGTATCCATTGCAATATCAAAAGTGATAGGTTGCTCTGGAAATTTCTTTAACGTTTCAAGTAAAATTTTAGCTGGCAAAGCAATGGTTCCATCACCCTCAATATTATCAAGAGCCATAGACGTAACCATGGTTGATTCTAAATCTGATGCTGTAATGGTTAATTTCCCTTCGCCTAACTCAAATAAAATATTCTCCAAAATTGGAATAGTACTTTTATTACTAACAACACGACTTACCGCCTGTAAGTGATAAAGAAGCTCAGAACTTGAAACTACAAATTTCATATTGAATAATTTAACTTTAAGTGTTCTTTACTACGCCTTTTACCTCCTAGCAATGAACAGTTTAAAAACTTACTTTTTAATTTATTTAGTGAACGTAATAATAAACTAATTCTTTGATTTAACCAAAATTAAGCCAAAGTACTTATTAGCTTTTATGAACACTCTTCAAATATATTAAAAATAAGCGTTCGAGGAGATAAATATTCAGTAAAAAAGAGCAGCTATTTCACTATGTTTTAAACTATAACAGATTATTTAGATAGGAAAAAATCGGCTTGTTTTAATATTGGGCTCATCTTTACATATGATACTTTGCCCCATACTTCTGTATTGAGAATATGAACTACCAAATGGTTTTTATCCACTTCGTTATTATTGTTTAGCAATTGATAAAAGGAAGCTCCTGATTTTCTGGCATTGGTATCCATTAATTCAACACTACACAACAGTTTTCCCGCAAGTTGCTTATATTTTTCATTTTTAATGTCCATATGAACATTGGCAAACTCGTAGCTATAATACTTTAGCTTATTTTCATCGGCATTGGCTGTTTCATTCGATTTATCTCGATAAAAATAAAAACCACCTTTTGTGTTAGACGAAATTGTAAAGTTCTTCATTTCATCTTGCCAATCAAGCTCAATCTTTTTAATAATACTGGCCTGAACCGAGAATATAGACTTGCTTTGCCAAAAAGATGACTCGCCTGAAATCATTTCACTTAAGTCAACTGAACCAACTAACTGTACCAGGTATTTATGATTCGGCTTATAAGCAAAGTTACCCTTTAAACCTTTAGGGTTTTGTATCAGGAAAAGCTCAAACATTTCTTTACCTTCGGAACTACATGATATATGAATACCTTCTCCTATTGCTTCACTTATTCCCTCTTGACCTTTAGGTCCAGTAATTGGGCTACTCACAGCTAGTGTTTCTAAAAAAGAAAGTAGGTTTTGAACTCTTGCTTGAGAAACTTGATTAAAATCCTTTAAAGTCCATTGCCTATCGATTCGCCTTAACTCTACTTCTCCACCTTCCTTAATAATACTTATTTCATCTACTAGCTCAACATCCTCAAGGGCAATATCAAACTCATCTTCAATGGTACTTTTAGATTGTGTAAAATAATAAATTGCCCCAGCCCCAATAATGGCTAATAATATGATTAGGTACTTTTTAGTGTTCATATGGAAGTTATATTATAAACATCAACTCCTGTAAGTCTATGACTATATTTAGTTTAAACTACTCTAGATAATCCTCTGCTGCAATTACAATTTTAGTAATATAACTACCATGCTTGTCACTATATTGATAAGCCATTGTAACCTTATTTTTCCTAAACTCTTCTAGGTCTGGATTAGTTTTTACGTTATTTAGAATTACCCCTTGCATATACTCTTCGAACACTCCTAAATCAACAGAATCCTTATGCATATTTACTATAGTATAGTTATACTGAAAAACCTTTTCTGGTAAAGTAACTGCATTATCTAATCTTGTCTCCTTATCTACCATTACCGGGCAAGTCTCATTTAATTCACTTGCCGCTTTCATCATTGCTTTATCAAATGAGGGAGTTTTAAATACAAGTTGTTGAACTGCCACAGCAATTATAACACCCAAAATTATCCCAATGTTTTTACCCAACCCTTTCTTACTTTTCTCCATAGTTTAGTCTTATTTGTTAATGATTAATTTATCTCGATTTAAAAGAACAATATTTTCTTTTTACTTCGTATACCTATATTTTCTATAAAAGGAAACTGCCACACCCAAAATAAGAACCAACAATAATGGAATAATCATATTAATCATCTTCCAAAAGAATGACTCATCAGCTACTTTGTTTTTATCAAGCAGTCGCAATGTGTAACTCCTAGCTCTTAAATCCATCCAGCCATCATCATCACATAAATAGTTAACTGCATTTAAGATAAAATCCTTATTGCCAAAATTCTGCTTGGTTAGTTCATCGTAACCCAATGGCAATATTTTAGGATTGGTATTTTTAAATCGAACCTTGTTTTTTATCAAATCCCCATCAGCAACCACAATCATTTTTGTAGGCACACTTTCTGTTTTAATTTCAGTGGGCTTTGGCGAGATATTTTCCGGCACCATTCTATTCTCAAAAACAGAGCTAAATACCCCTTCCTGAATTAGAGAAACTGGCATAAACGATTGCGTAAAAGTATTGCGATCTGGTTTTTCATTGACAAAACCTAATGAAACAAATACAGGGACTTGGTTTGCTTTAGCATATCTAGAAGTTCGTAAAAGAACGGTACGCTGAACATTTAACTGACTATTAACGGTATCAATAGAGCTCACAAATTCCCCTTGCACCACATTCATATTTCGCGAAATAGGATGGTTAGGCTGAGGTATTAACAAAGGACTGTACAACCATGGTGCAGGCACTATTTTCGGCTGTCCATTTCCAGCTGAAACGGTAACCGGAATCATAGCAGCTTGAATATCTTGTATTAAAACAGGATTGATACGCACCCCATATTTAAACAATTGATCCTCGATATTTAAATCGGTCATTAAACCAACTGTTTCTCGCGATTTACGCAAGCTATCCAGAGTTACATTTACTGCATCTACCAACCACATTACGCTTCCACCATTCATCATATATTGGTCAATAACAAACTTATCACTTTCTGAAAATTTTGCTTGTGGCTTAGCAATAATGATGGCCTTATAAGGATCCAGAATAGCGGGATCATTACCAATTACCCCTCTATCCACCTGATAATATTGCGAAAGGTGCTCCGTAATATCCATGACATCATAATCGTCCAACTCCCCATGCCCTTCGATAAAAGCAATCTTTGGTTTGTCCTGCATAATAGCCTTACGAAAAGCATCTGTAAATTTAAATTCTAAACTTTCAATCGACTTATTTAAGTTTTCAGCCCCAGAAAAACCTTTGATATTTTCGAGTAGATTAATAGGTAAGCTATTGCCATCAAAATGAAGAACCGCGTATGGATAAACATATGAAGTTGTATTCCGTCCATCTTCAGAAGATTCAAAGATTGGCGTTGGACTCAAACCAAAATCGCTTAACTCTTTTAATTTAGCTTGTTTCTCCTTTTTAGTTCCTTCGCTTGGGTCAATAAAACTAAATTCAATGTTTCTACCTCCGTATACCCTAAACTCATTGAGTAGTTCTAACGAAGCTTTTGATAGCTTTGAAAATCCTACATTTAATTCTCCATCTAAATAAACCTTTACGTAGATTGGATTTTGTAAATCGCTTAAAAGCTCTTTGGTATTATCCGATAAGGAATAACGTTTTTCACTGGTTAAATCTAAACGAAAAAACCACGAACCCGCTAGCATATTTACCACTACAATACCCACCAATAAAATGAGTAATTGCCATATATTTTTTGATTTTATATTTCGAGACATTTTCTTTTAGTTATTAGATATTAAAGCTTAGTTATTAAAAATATGCGCTTTACTCCTCGCACAAACTTTCAACTTTAGACTTTTAACTCTTACTTACCACTTCCTGCTACTTAACACGGTACGAGTTAAATATATAAACAGCGTAATAACACTCAGGAAGTATAGTAAATCTCTTGAATCTATTACACCTCTACTCATGGATTGATAATGCTCATCTATACCCAAATAAACAATAACAGACTGGGCACCACTACCTGACATAACCTGTGATAAAGCTTCAAAGCCATAGTAGAATATAAAACTCAGTACTACTGCTAAAACAAAGGATACAATTTGATTATCGGTAAGCGATGAACAAAATACGCCAATAGCCACGTAAATACCTGCTAAAAAAAACAAGCCAATAAATGAACCCCATGTACCTCCAAAATCGATATTTCCCACAGGATTTCCCAATTGAACTATCGAATAGAAATAAATTAAAGTCGGCAGTAAACTGATGACCACCAAAGTAAGTCCGGCTAAGTATTTAGCCAAAACTATATGAATTTCGGTTAAAGGGCGAGTATATAATAACTCAATAGTTCCACTCTTTTTTTCATCAGCCAATAGGCGCATGGTAACCGCAGGAACTAAAAATAGATACAGCCAAGGAGCCAAATAAAACAAGGAATCCAAAGACGAATAACCGCCGAATAGGATGTTCATTTCTCCAGGTATTACCCATAAAAACAAACCTGTTAAAACCAAAAATACGCCCACTACTAAATACCCCGTTAGTGAGCTAAAAAATGATGCAATTTCTTTACGATATAAACTCCACATACTATAGTATCAGTAAGCAGTAAACAGTAGGCAGTAGGTTAACTGCACACTGCATACTGCAGTTGTTATCTTTTAATTCAATAATGCTTCAACCATTAATTTAGCTGCACGTGCACTCGTACCTGGCTCTCCCATGATTTTATGCAACTCGTTATAATTATTAAATATGTTTATTCTGTAATCCTGATTGGTCAGTAAGTTGTTTAATTCTGCTTTTAAAACATCAAAATACAATTGATCCTGAACCACTTCTTTAACCCCTTCTTTACCCAATATTAAATTGACTAAAGAAATATGCTTTACTTTAAGAACAAACTTTTGTAAGAATCGATAAAAAGGCTTGCCTCCCCACATCTTATAACAGACAATCTGTGGGCAATCCAACAACGCTGTTTCAAGTGTAGCAGTTCCTGAGGTAACCAAGGCTCCTTGCGCTTGTTGAAGTAATTCGTAGGTCTGATTAAAAATGATCTTAATATCCTTACCTTCTACAAAAGGTTGATAACTGGCTTCCGTGAATGAAGGAGCTCCAGCAATGATAAACTGATAACCCGGAAATTCATCCACCATCTTTAGCATTTCTGGCAAAACATAGTTTAACTCCTGACCACGAGACCCGGCTAGCAAAGCAACAATTGGTCTGTTATCCAATTTATTTCTTTCTTTAAAAACAGTTATATCTTCGTTTTTATTATTTCGGTTATCAATGGCATCCAACACAGGATTACCCACATAATCAATAGACACACCGTATTCTTGATAAAACTTATTTTCAAAAGGCAGGATGGTAAACATCTTATCTACATAAGCTTTAATTTTTTTAACTCTACCCGTATTCCACGCCCAAATTTTAGGCGAAATATAATAGAATACTTTAATGCCATTCTTTTTAGCAAATTCTGCCATTCGCAAATTAAAACCTGGATAATCCACCAAAATTAATACATCTGGCTTGTAATATAACAAGTCGCTTTTGCACAGTTTAAAGTTCGCTTTTATTTTGCCTAGGTTAGCCACCACCTCTTTAATTCCCATAAAAGCCGTTTCAGAATAATGTCGAACTAAATCGCCCCCCACTGCTTTCATTAGATCTCCTCCCCAAAATCTGAATTCGCAGTTTGCGTCTTCTTCCTTTAGCGATTTCATTAGGTTGGATGCATGCAAATCGCCCGAAGGCTCACCTGCAATAATATAGTATTTCAATGTTTAATGCTTTAAATAGTAAATCGTAATATAATAACCACAATGGCGTAAAGCAGTGTTGCAGTAACAATTCCGCGAGCGGCCAATAATCGCTCCATTTTTATGGCCATCAAGAAAAATAACAAATTAGGGATAACACTAATGCTCAAAAGTTTAGTAAACCCTTGAATTTGAATCATACCATTTACAAATTCCATGAGGGTTAGCGTATCTCCAAACCTAAAATAGAAAATAAGATAGGTTGTAATAAGTGGTAATATTAAACCAATTAACAAACCAATATATAGCTTATTGCATTTACAATTCATAGTTTTTATTTTCTTTTAAAGATATATAATCAGTGGCATCAGTTATACACGGCACCACCGTTGCATATTTTTTTTCTAAATAATACTCATCTGTATCCGCAGCTTCAGGCTCCATATTTTTAAAATGACCTGTAAGCCAGTAATACTTTCTCCCTCTGGGATCTACACGTTCGGCAAACTCTTCTATCCACTTACCTTCTCCTTGTCGGCAATATTTAATACCTTTTATATCATCTCCATCAGGAATATTTACGTTTAGATAAGTCCCTTTGCTAATGCCATTTTTTAATACATCCTTAAAAACAGCTTTCACCACTTTTTTACTGCTCGTAAAATCAGCATCCGAGTCATAACTCAACAAAGAAAAACCAACCGAAGGTATTCCATTTAAACATCCCTCGCGAGCTGCGCCCATCGTACCAGAATAATGGACACTAGTAGAACTATTAGAACCATGGTTAATTCCCGAAACAATATAATCTGGTTGCCTATCTAAAATAGTATGAAGCGACAGCTTAACGCAATCTACAGGCGTACCGTTGGTTACAAAATACTGTACCCTATCAGTACTACCTTTATCTTTAATATATAACGGATCTTTTACGGTTATAGCATGCGACATGCCCGAAAAAGATTCATGAGCAGAAACGACCACTATATTTCCAAACTCCTTCATAGCTTCTACCAAACAGGCTATTCCTTTAGCATAAATTCCGTCGTCGTTGGTAATTAAAATCAATGGTTTGTTAGTCACGATTGTTGTGTTTTTATTATGAGCATTCAAATATACAATACATACACTTATATATAAAGTAGTGCGTCGTCTTTAATCGCAGCATTTTAATTTTATTGTTAAAATTAGGACGACTTTCTCATTCGGCATCATTTATTTAAGCACTTTATTATTTCTTACTTTAATTATCATACATATTTCAATCATGTTATTGGTAAATAGACCTCAAAATAATTACTTTTGTCCCCTTGAATAGCAAAATCCTAATTACTTTAGGTAAGATAGAACTTGCTCTTCGTTTCAACAGAATATAAAAATCATTACAAATGCAAATATCATACAACTGGTTAAAGAATTATTTAAACGTTGATATTGAAACCGATAAGGTTTCAAAAATTCTTACAGACATTGGTCTTGAGGTAGGCGGAATTGAAGAAGTTCAATCTATCAAAGGTGGTTTGGAAGGTTTAGTAGTTGGTGAAGTATTAACTTGCGAAAAGCACCCCAATGCAGATAAATTAAGTAAAACTACCGTTAATATTGGTGGTGAAGAAGCTTTATCTATTGTATGTGGTGCACCCAATGTAGCTGCTGGCCAAAAAGTGGTAGTTGCAACTGTAGGAACGGTTTTATATAGTGGTGATGAAAGTTTTACCATTAAAAAAGGTAAGATTAGAGGCGAAGCTTCTTTAGGAATGATTTGCGCTGAAGACGAAATAGGTGTAGGTAGCAGTCATGATGGTATTATGGTTCTTCCTGCAGATGTTGAAGCTGGAACATTAGCCAAAGATTATTTTAATGTTGAAACAGATATTTTAATTGAGATTGACTTAACGCCTAACCGCGTGGATGGTTCCTCTCATTATGGTGTTGCGCGCGATTTAGCCGCTTATCTAAAATCAAACGGAGATGAAGCCGAACTTAAGCTTCCTTCGGTAGAGGATTTTAAAGTTGATAACAACGATTTTAAAGTTGATGTTGCCGTTGAAAACACAGAGGCTTGTCCTAGATATGCAGGACTAACTATTTCTGGTGTTGAAGTAAAAGATTCGCCAGATTGGTTAAGAAATAAATTAACAGCTATTGGCTTAGCGCCGATTAACAATATTGTTGACGTTACTAATTTTGTTCTACACGAATTAGGTCAGCCATTACATGCTTTTGATGGAGACGAAATTAAAGGCAACAAGGTAATTGTAAAAACACTAGCCGACAAAAGCAAGTTTACCACCTTAGATGAAGTTGAACGCGAGCTTTCGGATAAAGACCTAATGATTTGTAATGCAGAAGAAGGCATGTGCATTGCTGGTGTTTTTGGAGGAATTAAAAGTGGTGTAAAAGAAAATACTACAAAAATATTTTTAGAAAGTGCGTACTTTAACCCCGTTTCTGTTCGTAAAACTGCTAAAAGACATACTTTAAGCACAGATGCTTCTTTCCGTTTCGAGAGAGGTATTGACCCAAACATTACGGTTTTTGCACTTAAAAGAGCGGCTCTTTTAATTCAGGAAGTAGCAGGAGGAACAATTTCTTCTGACATTACTGATATCTATCCTGAGCCAATTAAAAACTTTGAGGTAGTAGTTACCTGGAGAAACATCAACCGTTTAATTGGTAAAGAGCTTTCGCAAGAAACCATTAAAACTATCGTTACTTCACTTGAAATGGACATCCTAAAAGAGGATGATAAAGGAATGCTATTATCTATTCCTCCATACAGAGTAGATGTACAACGCGAAGTTGATGTTATTGAAGATATTTTAAGAATATACGGTTATAATAATATTGAAATACCTGCAGAGGTTCATTCAACATTAGTTTATTCCGATAAGCCCGATGACCACAAGGTTAAAAACATTATAGCCAATCAACTGACAGCGCAAGGTTTTAACGAGATTATGAACAATTCTTTAACAAAACCTTCATTCTACGAAAAACTGGAAAAATATCCAGAAAAGAATGTGGTGGCTTTGTTTAATCCACTAAGTAATGACTTAGGCGGAATGCGTCAGACTCTTATAATGGGTGGTTTAGAATCTATCGTTCATAACGTAAACCGTAAAAATGGTGATTTAAAACTTTTTGAATTCGGAAATTGCTATTATTTAAATCCTGAAGGAGAAAAAGGCTCGTTAGATAAATATAACGAAGAACATCATTTAGGCGTTTTCTTATCTGGTAATATGATAGGTTCTAATTGGAATGCACAAGCCAGAGAAGTTTCATTTGCTGATATGAGAGCAGTTGTAGGTCAAATAATTTCTCGTTTAAACCTACCAGAAAGCATGTTGGCCGAGAATGAAGTTGAAAATGATATTTTCATTGAAGGGGTTAGCGTTTCTACTAAAAATAAAATTCACTTAGTGGATTATGGTATCGTTAATCCTGAATTAGGTAAAAACTTCGGTTTAAAAGAAACAGTTTACTTTGCTGAGTTTAATTGGGATAACCTACTTAAAATAGCTGGTCGTCAAACCTTAATTTATAAAGAAATCTCTAAATTCCCTGAGGTAAGTCGCGATTTAGCATTATTGGTAGATAAGTCAGTTACTTATGGTCAGATAAAAGCTATCGCTCAAAAAACAGAAAAGAAACTATTAAAAAGCGTTTCTCTATTTGATATTTACGAAGGTGAAAAACTAGGCGCTGATAAAAAATCGTACGCTGTTAATTTCATCTTACAAGACGAAAATAAAACGCTTACAGACAAGCAAATTGACAAAATCATGAGTAATATGATTCGTAACTTCGAAAAGGAAGTGAATGCTCAATTAAGATAAACATAAAGGCATCAAATAAAATGAGTCCTCAAGGAGTTTCCTTGGGGGCTTTTTTTTGTCTCATATCTCCAAAAACAATCGAATACACAAACCTATTAGACGATTATTCCCAATTACTTAACACAAAAATTTCCTACCGATTTATCAATATATTATTGAATTATTATTTAAACAAATTTTAAATAATATTCGAATATTTCTGCAAGGCAGGTATATATTGACATTTGAGCAATCATTTACTTGTAATGATTTTCAAACATCAATCCAATGTAAAAAATATATAACTTTTTTGACAAACGCATAGTATTATATGACGAAGGATTATTTGGGAATTATATTTGGTTTGAAAGAATGGGGTTAAGGAAAGAGATAGGTAGGGCAATTACTGCATTGGTTTTTATTTTGTTATCGACAAGCTTAATGGGGCAAGTCAATGAGGTTTGGAGATATTATTATCCAGAGTTTAATAACGAAGCTAAGGACAATTTATACTTTCGCTTAGAAAATAACAACTTTTTAAAAAACAATGAATACTTCGGTAGCTACACACAAGGCTACACAATGATGGGATATGCATTACAACCTTCCTTTATGTATTACGCAGGCTCCAGACTAAGGTTAAAAGCAGGCGTACATTTATTACAATTTAGTGGTGTTTCTCAGTTTACAGAAGTACTTCCTGTATTCTCGGTACATGCCAAACTAACCGACAACCTTGACCTAGTTATGGGCGGTCTGCAAGGGGATGTTCATCATAAATTAATCGAACCGATTTTTAACTCAGAACATCAATACACTCGTCCCATAGAAAATGGATTTCAGTTTTTATACAACAATGATAAACTTTGGGTGGACACATGGGTGGATTGGGAACAGTTTATCTTCCTAGGAGATGATAAACCAGAGATATTCACAGCAGGAATAAGCAGCGAATACACATTTACGTCATCACTGTCTGACTTTAAAGTAAGTACACCATTCCAGTTTATTGGAACTCATGTTGGCGGACAAATAAGTGACTACTCAGAAGAAATGCAATCACTTGCAAATATAGTTACAGGAGTTAAAGTTGAGCAGAAGTTAGGCAATGGCTTTATTCAAAAAATTGGGGCATCAGCATACCTTGCCTATTACAAGGATTTAACGCAAGCATCAGGTTGGGATTTTCACTCAGGTAGTGCTATCTACCCTACTGTAAACGTATCTTATAAGTATGGCGAGTTTATGATGGGTTACTGGAAAGCCAAAAATTTTATTGCGCCCAAAGGAAGCAACTTATTTCAATCAACCTCTAGCCATAAAGAAGGTTTTTACCAAAAAGAAAGACAGCTTTTTAATACAAAACTCAGCTTTACACGCACTTTTCTAAAACAAGTTAAATTCAGTACCACTTTTGAATCATATTACGATGTACTCAATTCTCAGTTTGATTACTCTTACGGCATCAGCTTAATGTTTACGCCTAGTTTCTTTATCTCAAAAATTCATTTTGATTAGAAATTAACAGCCAACATCTTTACCTATATTTGCTCCCTGTATTATCTAAAACCAAAGAATGTATACAGTTGAGTATCTAAAATCATTTACACGTAAAATCTTCATTAAGATGGGCAGCTCATTGGAGCATGCTAACTTGGCGGCTGATGTATTATTATCCGCTGATTTAAGAGGTGTTGATTCGCATGGAGTAGCTCGTCTTTCGGGTTATGTTAGACTATGGAAGCAAGGTCGATTAAACGCTCAACCAGATATAAAGATAGTACACGAAACACCTAGCACAGCAGTTTTAGATGGTGATTTAGGAGCTGGACTTGTTGTTGCACCTAAAGCCATGCAAATAGCCATTGAAAAAGCGAAACTAGTGGGCACAGGATGGGTTGCAGTTAAAAACTCAAACCACTACGGCATTGCTGGATATCACTCGATGCTAGCACTAGATGAGGATATGATTGGATGGTCAATGACCAATGCTAGCCCTTTGGTAGCACCAACATTTTCAAAAAGCAAACTACTCGGCACCAATCCAATATCTGTAGCCATTCCTGCAGATAAAGAACCTCCATTGGTTATAGATATGGCTACGACTCCTGTAGCCAACGGTAAGCTTGAAGTTAAACAACGAAAGGGAGAAGATATACCCAATGGATGGGCTCAAGATAATGAAGGAAATCCATCCTCAGATGCTTCAGTTCTTAAAAACGGCGGCGCTATGCTTCCCTTGGGCAGTGACAGAGAACATGGTAGCCACAAGGGATATTGCTTAGGTGGTTTAGTGGATATTCTTTCAGCAGTATTACCCGGAGCCAACTACGGCCCTTGGGTGCCTCCTTTTGTTCCTTATGTACCAATGCTTGATAACCCTGTTGGTGATGGCATAGGTCATTTTTTAGGAGCCATGCGTGTGGATGCATTTAGACCTGCGGATGAATTTAAACAACATATGGATAATTGGATTACTACTTTTCGAAATGCCGAACCTACAGCAGCGTTTAATCAAGTACTTGTTCCTGGAGATCCTGAAAGGAAATTAAGCAAAGAAAGATTGAAACACGGAATAAATTTACTACCTCAAGTTATTGAGGATTTAGAAAAATTAGCAAATTATTTTCAGATAAAGTTTAAAAAAATGGAATGAAAAAGGCCTTATTTTGGGGAAATAAAGGCCTTTTCATTCTCAACTAACACAACACACAAAATTCATTTGCAAACACACAACATAACAAATGAATCGTTTTATTTTATACTTTTATCATCAATACGATATCTGTTAGCAAGTTACGTAATATTTAACAATTCTACAACACCTTAATAAAGTTCTATTAATCAAGAACCTAAATATTATGCCCCTTACATATAAACTTCACCTATTGATTCATAAAACCCTGTTTTTTAAGTACCTCCAATAATACTTTACTAAAGGTCACATTATCCTGCTTTTTATACCTTACATCTGTAAACACCTGAGCTAAGGATTCTTTTTCATTTTCTTTTACAAACTGAATATTACTTTCTAAGCTTTCTTTTTCCGAATATAAGCTAGAAATATCTTCATCTGAATAATCCTTATAGCTTTCATAATGTACTACTGCCTCTAAGGGTAATCGGTCAGTTAAGGCTGGGCTTTCATCAGGATAACCTAATGTAACCGTAGCCACAGGCACAACCCCGTTAGGTAAATTAAGCACATCAATAATTTTGTCAGCTGTATAAATAACAGTACCTAAATAACAAATTCCTAATCCTTTGCTTTCCGCAGCAACACAAACGTTTTGAGCCGCAAGTATAGCATCAATAGCTCCCGTAACAAAAGACAAAAAGTTATCATAACCAGGTTCTGCCTTACTTAATTTGCACCAACGATTAAATCGGTTATAATCTGCACAAAAAGTTAAAACCACAGGAGCCTGCCTTACCATGGGTTGGTTAAAGTGACAAGGTGCTAATTTACTTTTCGCTTCTTCATCCTGAGAAACAACAATGCTATACACTTGCATATTTCCTGTAGTTGATGCTCTTGTGCCAGCTTCAAGAATTTCATTTAGCAAGTTAGTTTCCACAGCTTTAGAAGTATATTTTCTAATTGTTTTATGATTCAATAACGTATTCATCATAGTGCTTAAATTTTAATAGATTACAAATATAAAACAAAAAGGCCCTTCGTTACCGAAAGACCTTTCCCTATAATCAGTAATAAAATATAACTAATCCTTAAATTAGTTTTAAGTTTTTCATTTCGTCCAGTAACATTTTTTTATTGTCATCAACCATAGTACACAATGGCTGCCTGAATTCTTCTTTAATTAAACCCATCTCAGCCAAAGCAGTTTTAACAGGTATTGGGTTAGACTCTACAAAACACAAGTCCATTATTCTTTGATACTTATAAAATAGCTCACGTGTTGCTTTGGCATCTCCTGCTAAAGAATATTTCATTAACAAATGAAAATCTTCAGGAATAATATTTGCAATAACAGAAATACATCCATCTGCACCTAATAAGTTAGCTGAAGCCGATAAAAAATCATCTCCACTATACACCAAAAATCCTTCTGGAGCATCCGCAATAATTTCGGTAAAATAAGACAAAATACCTGCAGCCTCTTTTACAGCTACAATATTTTCAAAGTCTTTAGCTAATCTAATAACCGTTTCAGGAGTTAAGCCAGCACCCGTTCTAGAAGGCACATTATATAATACTATAGGAATATCCACTGCTTCCGCTACTGCCTTAAAATGTCCATAAATACCTTTTTGCGTAGGTTTATTATAGTAAGGAACAACCACTAAAGCAGCATCAGCACCAAGCTCTTTGGCTTTCTTTGTTTTTTCAATAGCTGTTTGTGTGCAATTACTTCCACTTCCTGCAATTACAGTAATTTTTCCTGCAATTCTTTCAACCGCTCTAGCTACTAAAGCCTCATCTTCTTCGTTAGACAAAGTAGGAGTTTCGCCAGTTGTACCACAAACTACAATACCATCAGTTTTATTTTCAAGATGAAAATCGATTAATTTATCAAACGAATTCCAATCAATTTCCCCTGATTCTAAAAATGGTGTAACTATTGCAACGATTGATCCTTTTAATGTAAATGCCATGATAATATTTAATGATATTTGTTTGATAAACTTGAGCTTTTAAAGCTACAAAATTAAGTGATGATTAACACCTTAAACTTTTATTTGTCCCTTTATAAAACTTAACGAATATAACTTTTAAGCATACAAATATATATCGAACGATGAAACACTGAAATAAAAACTGCAAAAAAAACTAATTTATAACAGTTTGTTAATATTTTAACATTTTGTAAGTTTGAACAAATTATAGACATGATTACTATACCACAAGCCATAGAGTCCATCATTAAAGAACAGCCGTTTCTAACCGAAGCATTGGCTGAGGGTTTAATCAATGTATCTGCTTTAGCTCGAAAAATTAAGCCTGAAATAGATAAAATCATCATGAAGGATGCCAAGCAAGGTGCAATTGTCATGGCTCTTAACAGACTGAGCCCTCAAATCGACTTTCATTTGAACAGAGGTATTGATAAGATGATTACCATGTTAGGAGATATTATTGTAAGATCAGATTTGACAGACTATAGCTACAAGAATTCTAATACATTGATAAAGTGTCACACCAAAGTTTTTGAATCTTTAGCCCATTATCAAGATACCTTTTATACACTGGTGCGTGGTGTACATGAATCTAATTTAGTAATCAGTAGTATTCATGCCAATTTAATTGAAGAGCATTTTAAAAATGAAGAACTTCATTTAAAAATGGAAAACCTAAGTGCTATTACACTAAAGCTTCATGAAAGCAATACCCAGGTTCCTGGCTTTTATTATTATATATTAAAGGCCATCGCCTGGGAAGGTATTAATATTACAGAAGTAATATCCACATCCAATGAATTTACCGTATTAATAAACGATGAAGATGTTGACAGAGCATTTTCGGCACTAAAAAAATTAAGAACAAAGAAATAAATAGAATCATTGTAACGTTTTTGTTTTACAATTGATTTAATAGTTTTATTTTTATCTCGATGAAAAAGATTTAGCTTACATTTTTAATCAGTTATTTATTAGCTTTTATCACAAAAAGAGAGAATTTTGTAACTAAAGATTAAGTAATTCGTTACTAAATCAAGAACCGTAAAGAAATTCAAAAAACTATCATTAATATATATTGTAATCTTATAGTCATGAAAAAAGCCTTTATTTATTTAGCAGCCGTTGTGTTATTTGTTGCATTTGGATTAAGCTCTTGTAAAAGCACACAAGATTGTCCGGCATACAGCAAAGTTGAGGTAGAAAAGAACACTGCAAACGCATAAGCTAAAATTTATTTAGCCAAAAAGGAGCATTTCAAATGAAATGCTCCTTTTTTTGTACCCTATTAAGCGCTTTATTATGCTTTAAAACAGCTTTTGCCCCTCTTTCACATTTTTTAATATTCTATTTAGAAAAACATCATCAGTTTGTTTGACCAATTGTTAATGATTTTATACTTTTGTACCTCATTTTTAATGGAGTTGTAAATTTTATTTCTAAAAAACCTATAAAATGTCAAAAATCAAAATTGGTATTAACGGATTTGGCCGTATCGGTCGTTTCGTATTTCGTCAGGCTGTTGCCAAAGGAACTATTGAAGTTGTAGCTATCAACGACCTTATTGACGTTGACTACATGGCTTACATGTTAAAGTATGATTCTACTCATGGTATCTTTGATGGTACTGTTGAAGTAAAAGATGGTAAGCTTATCGTAAACGGTTCTGAAATCCGTGTTACAGCTGAAAGAAACCCTGCTGACATTAACTGGGGTGGTGTTGAAGCTGAGTACGTAGTTGAGTCTACTGGATTATTCTTAACTAAAGAATCTGCTCAAGGTCACATAGACGCTGGTGCTAAAAAAGTTGTTATGTCTGCTCCTTCTAAAGACGATACTCCAATGTTCGTTATGGGTGTAAACAACAGCAAGTACACAAACGATATGAACTTTGTTTCTAACGCTTCTTGTACTACTAACTGTCTTGCTCCTATCGCAAAAGTATTAAACGATAAGTTTGGTATTGTTGAAGGTTTAATGACAACTGTTCACGCTACTACTGCTACACAAAAAACTGTTGACGGTCCTTCTGCTAAGGATTGGAGAGGTGGACGTGGAGCTGGTCAAAACATCATTCCTTCTTCTACTGGTGCTGCTAAAGCTGTTGGTAAAGTAATTCCTGAGCTTAACGGTAAATTAACTGGTATGGCTTTCCGTGTTCCAACTCCAGATGTATCTGTTGTTGATTTAACTGCACGTTTAGAAAAAGGTGCTTCTTACGAGGCTATCTGTGCTGCTATGAAAGAAGCTTCAGAAGGTGAATTAGCTGGTGTTCTTGGTTATACTGAGGATATGGTTGTATCTAACGATTTTATCGGTGATACTCGTACTTCTATCTTTGATGCTAAAGCTGGTATTTCTTTATCTGACAACTTCGTAAAAGTTGTTTCATGGTATGATAACGAAATGGGTTATTCAGCTAAAGTATGTGAATTAATTCAGTACATGGATTCTGTAAAGTAATTTACAGTTCACAATATAAATGAAAGGCTCGCCAATATGGCGAGCCTTTTTTTTTGTTTTATACTTTTAGTTAACCGAACTTTTCAATACCTACAAAAGAAAAAGCCCGAGTAACAATCTCCAATGAACTTCAATCCACAGTAATCGGAAATATTAATAGTGTATGCCTTTTACCTGGGGTTTACTTAAAGAACCTCTTACTTCCAGAAGGATATCGTCACCATCACGCGGAATTTTAAAACCAAAGGTGTTAGCCAAATTACTTACTGCCTCATTTAGTTTAGGATTAATTGAACTAATTCTCATTTGCATTTGCTCAATATCTGAGCCTTCAACTTTATTCTCATCAAGAATTAATGCCGCATCTAAACTAGCTTCGAATACAGATAAGTTTAAATTTGTATTCTTAATCTCACATCGCCCGTCCTTAATATCTGCTTGAATAGTGAGTTCTGTAACAAATAAATCCTGAGACTTTAACCCCAGCATAGATAACTGAGCTTCCATCTTTTGTTTTTCACTTCCTTCAAATTGCATTCCTAAATCTTTTAGCTTAAGCGAAAACTTAGCTTTTTCTGGAGCACCTTTTAGCTCTCCATCCTCATCATAGTTTAAAATACCATCAAAACTTGAATCAAATTCCTGTAAAGTAAATTTGGCTTCACCTTCTTCTCCCCATTCAACTCCATCTGTTAACTGAGTGTTATATCTTAAGTCAACCATTTTGGCCGAGAACCCTTCAATACCTTCTCCCTGGTAATCCATATTAACATCTGCGTCAAACATTAAATCACCTGCATCAATATTTATTCTTTCAAAGTCAAGCCTTTTTGCTTTAGGACGAAGAGCCATATTTAATTCAGCACTTTTAATAGTAGTTAGTTTATTTAAGGCTCCATTCATTCTACCATCTTCTAGCTGAACTTTTGATACCTCTGCATTTTGCAGATTAATACTGAGGTTTTGATTTTCATCAGGGAACTTATGCTGCAAAGCCTTTAAATCTTTCTGCGATAAATAACCATCAAAGTTTATTATCATATCTTCGCCCAAAAGATACATCTCTTTATTATTAGAAAGTTTAAAGTGATCAAAATCTAAATCTAATTTTGATAAAGACTCTAGCTTTCCATTTTTAAAAATTTCTAGTGCCTCTTTATATTTCATTTTAACCCGTAAAACTTCACTTTGTATAGTATAACCAGAATTAGGATTTGTGTAGGAGATTTTTTTTAAAGTAATAGAAGACCAAAGCGGATTCACCTTTAATTCTGAATACTCAACTTTTATATGATCTGGTAATTTCGTTAATCGCTCATCTAACTTTTTGCTTGCTATACTTCCAAGAATCCAGTTACCTGCAAAAACAGATATTATCAACAACAAAACAGGGACAATTACTTTGGCTTTCATGTATTATGTTTTTAAAATTAGGTTCTAAAAATATCTTAAAGCTAGAACTTAATTCATCAAAAAACATACCCAAGAATAAAATTTAAACAGATTCTTAAAAATTACGCAGAGATTTAATGCCTTCTTTATGTTTTTTACCTTTTCTAACACCAAATTCTCTTTTCTTATTTTTCTTAATCAGAGAATTGATATTATACGATAATGAAATTTCATGATTATTTCTATCAATAGAATTATCTGAAACTGTAAAATCAAAAGCATAGGCTAGCCCTAAATCTGATTTTATTTGAAAGTTGATTATACTTGAAACCCATCCGTTATTATTATAAACAGCTCCCATCCAAAACAACTCCTTATATAGAAACTGCAGTCCTGTGCTTAATTCATTGATTTCAGAAGTCTGGTACATTAACTTTAGCGTAGGCCTAATGCCAATACTTCTGCCTACATGAAATAAATACCCCGTTACAACATGGTAGTTTTTAGTGCTCAACAGGCTATTTATACTCTCATTAGAATTATCAGTTTGAATCCCAAATAAATTAGAAGCTGAAAAACCCAAAAAGAAACTACGTCCATATAAGAAAGCCCCTGCCCCGGTGTTAAAACTCGAAGCCCCTTCGTTTCCTATTGCAAAAAATGGATCATTATCGTGAATTACATTTAACTGATCGAATCCAACATTAAAGCTTGAGTAGCTCGCATTAATACCGAGCGAAATAAAAGTTACGGGAGATATTTTTAGCAAATAAGCATAACTTAGGTCTGCATTATATAACTTATTAATACCATATTGCTGATATCGAACACCACCACCTACAGACATCATAGTTTTATTGATAGGCGTATGCACTGACAATTGATAATTTGTTGGAGCCCCATCTATGCCAGCCCATTGCTTACGAGCCATCATATTTATCGCCATTGTATTGGAAGTTCCTGAATAAGCAGGATTTAAAAAGTACTGCGTTTGTAAATATTGAGAGGAAGATGGATTTAATTGAGCATACGAAACAATACTAACTGCACAAAGAAGTATAACAATTAGCTCAATTTTCAATGTTTTATTTATTACCAACATCCTCACCACTATTTATTTATATAAATAAAGCCCGAAAACTCCTTATCAAAATCAGGAACTTTTAATATGTAATAATACGTACCATTATCACATATTTTCCCTGAATAAATTCCTGAATTACCCATACCATCCCAATTATTTTGATAGACATTATCTAGGTAAACGACTTTACCCAAAGCGTCAAACACGCTAAGCTGCATTGGTACTCCTTGAAGATCTGGTATTTTAAATTCATCGTTTAAACCATCTCCATTAGGCGACATGGCTTGTGGAATAAGGATATCGTCCTTAACATCTCCCTTAATTTTAAAAAAGACCCAAGCTTCAGCCGCATCACCTTCTTTATCTGAAATAATATATTTACAAGAATCAACACCTCTAAAACTGGTATCAAAAGTGGTAGTTAATAAGCCATCAGAATCCACAGAACTATACCCATTCTCAATATCTATTAAAATAGAAGTATGGATAGGTTTATCATATAATTTCTCATCATTTTCTAAAACATTAATTTCTGCCAGTTCTCTTGGTTTCAAAAACACTGTATCAGCGACAGCAATAGGTTTAAAATTAAAATCTTTTATTTCAATAATAACCTTTGCCTCATCACATTCTCCATGCTTATTACAAACCTTATACACCAGCTCATCCGTACCTAAATAACCTACAGTAGATGTATATCTGATAAACTCGTTATTAATAACCTCAACATGTCCCAAACTTGGCGCCTGACTTATCTGTAAAGAACTCGCTCCTTCTGACAAACCTTGATCATTATTTAAAATAAAAATATCTTGAGGATGTATTTCGCTGACTATCGCATAATCGCCATAAGCTCTTAAGCTTTGTGTTTTAGAGGAACTATAGGCAGATGAAGCTTGTGAGAAACAAGAAGTACTCACGAATAAAAGACAAATTAATATATGAATCCAATGCTTCATTCCTTACCAACTTAAACCACTATATCGTGCTCGCTTGTTTTTTCGTTTCTCAGAGCAAGGAATAGCTTTATTTCTTAAATTATTACAAATTGCATATCTGACTACTAAGCGATAAGCACTACCATAATCGAGTTGTGCACCGGTCAAACCTAACTGGTATTCTACTCCAAAACTTAGTCTACGGTAATTAATACCCGCTGTGGCTCCTAAACCAAGACTTTTACCTAATCGATGATCCATATTCCTTCTGTAAGATACCATTCCCCACAATGCATAATCAGGACTTGGTGTTGGAAAGGTTCCTTTTAAAGTCATGTCTAAACGACTGTCTTCATTCTCATTAATACGATACATCACCATAGGTTCCAAGTAAATATCTCTATCTACAATCTTAAACATCGAAGACCCAAAGACTTGATAATCCATCACTAAGTCAGGCTCACCATCATTCATATATAACGGATTTACGTGGTCAATCATGTTATTTAAAGAAAACCCTAATTGATAATCATTATACTTAAAAAGGACTCCAGAGTTGGCATTGATTCCAGAACCCGAAGCAACACCTCCTGTTATGGTTGGATCTAAAACTCCAGAAGGTGTATTTAAGCTACTTTCATCAATTCTAACTTGTTCATAAGATAATCCTAGTCCAAATGACAAAGTTATTACTTCCCTACGGCTTTTTTTAAGGAGTACTTCATATGAAAATGACTGGTGTAAACCAAACTGATTAACATTACCATTTCTATCATTATAAACATAACTACCCATACCTAGGTGATTATTTAATGGGCCTTGGTAATTAAGCATTTGTGTTGTGGGTGCCTTATCCATACCTATCCATTGGTTCTGATAATTTGCACCAATACTATGACATGTTTTATCCGTACCAGCTGTAGCTGGATTCATTAAAAAGGTATCGTATACATACAAATTAGTAACATAATACCGTTGAGCATGTATCATTCCTATTGACCCAAGTATAATAAATATGGCTACAAGCCTTCTCATTAGTTCTCCTTTTAAATCTGATTCTCTATACCAACTTAATTCTACAACTATCTCTTTAAAGTAATATGTCCTTTCAGGTTTTTACCCCTTGATGTTATTTCAATTACATACCAATAATCATCTGTAGGAACAGGGTTACCCCAGTAGTTACCATCCCAACCTGGATCTGAAGCCATGTATTTGATAAGCAACTTACCAAACCTATCATATATCTTAATAGTACTGTCCGGATATTTATCAATACCTTCTATTTCCCACCTATCATTTATTCCATCACTATTAGGTGTAAAAAACGGTGGAACAACAATTTCAAATTCATCACTCAACCAAACAGTAGCCTCTGCTTTACATCCATTAAAATCTTCAATCTCTATAAAGTGCTCTCCTGCTTTTAAGTTCGTAAAAACGTTATCTGAACCTTGGCTATAATCATCAATCATATAATTATATGGAGCTGTACCTCCTTCTACTAATACGGCTACTCTGGCGTAAATGGATGTATCCAATTGAGTAATTAAAGGAAGTTCTTGATAAACTACATTTGCCGTATCTCTAAAAATGTAACAGCCATCAGAAACCTCTACCCAGTATTCACCTGGCTCTGATATTTCTTTACTTTGGTCTGTTGTATTATCATTCCATAGGTAACTGATATACCCAGGTCCTGGATCAATTAAAAAAGTATCTTGTTGACATACCGATGTATCTGAACAAATAACTACATCCGGCTCATAAAGCTGTCGTATTGTTTTGGTATCAAAACCAAAACATCCATAACTATTTCTAACCCTAACTAAATTAATTGTATCCTGTAATTCAGCTTGAATACTCCTTGTTATCGCTCCTGTATGCCATAAGTAAGCATCAAAACCAGCACCTGCATCTATTTCCAAATTATTTACCGGACAAATTAGTGTATCAACTCCCAAGTTAACGTTGGGAACAGGGTACCAATTCACCTCAACAGTATCCGTTCCAATGCAACCATGCGAATTTTTAGCTGATAACCAGTACTTACCGCCTCCTGCTTGAATACTTGTACTGGTTTCACCAGTTGACCACTTATAATTTGACAAACCAGCTGGAGCAACTAAAGTGAAAGCCGTTCCTGGACACCCTTCCTGATTAGGGAGGTTAATAACAGGAGATGGATTCAACACCACATCTACTTGATCCTGAACCTCACAGCCCTCCGCATTCCTAACCAAAAGTGTATAAGTACCTGTTGTATTTACATTTATACTTTTAGTATTTAAGAGAGGATTTGCATTCCAAATATACTCGGCGTAATCTCGTGGTGCAGATAATACTGCCGTTGTTCCACTACACATACCAACATTTGGACCTAACTCTAAAGTTGGAACTGGTAAAATATTCACCTCTCCTTCTGCCTCACATGGGCAGCCATTGGCATCAATAGCATTAACTCTATAAGTACCTGACTGGTTTACAAACCAATTACTACCTACAGGACCTGCAACATCTGTTGTTGCCTCAACTTTAAACCACTCATATGATAAAGCACCAGCTACAGGGTTTGTCATAGTAACTCCAATATTCTCGCAAGCATCTACTGGTGGTATTGCAGCAATTATTGTTGGAGCATAAATATTTACATTTACATCATCCGTAGCAGAACAACCATTATCATCAAAAACAGTAACATAATAATTGCCTGCAGAATTTACTGGATTGGTAGAAGTCAAGGATGTTTTAGAATCAGAGGAACCATTCCAAGTTAAATATTGAAAATCTGCAGCACCTTTTGTAAAGGTATCTATCTTAATATTTAACGTAGCTCCATCACAAATAGTAGTATCAGTAGTTATTTTAACCGATGGTGGTGCATAAGCATTTACAACTAATTGTGTTGATTTAGAACATGTTTCGTAAGAAGTTTCTAACCTATAAGTACCTGGATCCGTTACCTTAATATAATTATCTGCGTTTGGTAATCTTGTTCCATTCCTATACCAATCGTAGGTATAATAACCTCTACCCGTTCCTCTTATCTCAATTTCCTCGCCAACACATAAATTTGCTTTTGAAAGACTTAATGTAGGATCATCCACATCGTTTATTACAATGTTGATATCATCACTAACAGGACAGCCGTTAGCATCTAAGGCTTCTACTGTATAAATTCCTGAATTATTGATATTAGCATTTACAATAGAGTATGTATTAGTGGTGGACGCAAGTGTGTTAATAGGACTTGTTGATGTTTCCTTAAAACTCCAAACATAATTAGTAAAAGCAGAAGAACTATTTAGGTCAACCCTATTTTCTGCACAATCTGACTTATCATTTCCCAAACTAATTGTAGAAGGCGTGTACCAAAATAACTCAGCTCCAGCCTCTGCTTTACAACCATTATTATCTGTAACCTCCAAACTAAACTTGGTAGGATAAGATAAATCTATATGAGGATCTGTTGAACCCGTACTCCAATTATAAGAATACCCTGCAACAGATGGTCCATTAATTCTTTCGCTACTATTATCACATGCAGTTATATCACTTAATGTAAAACTTGGTAAGGAGTTGACTGCTATATCAACATCATCTGTTGCGGAACATCCATAATCATCGTATACAGTTACTGAATAATTGCTATTTACCGTAGGAGTTACCTTAAGTACATCAGTACTGCTTCTTCGAGTCGGATCACTACCCCATGTTAAGTATGAGAACGGCGCATCTGCTTGAGTAAAATTAGTTAAAGATATTTCCGCAGTATCTCCTTCACAAATATCAAAACCACTAATCAATGTTACAGAAGGAAGAGCATGAGAGGCAACATGGATATTTGTTTCTTTTTTGCAACCTCCTGATGTAGCTTCCACCCTATAAGTTCCCGCAGTGGAAGTACTAATTGAATTTGAAGTTGATATTGGCGCAGTACTAGTTCCATAGAACCATTCATACGAAACATAACCACTTGAAGCTTCGATTATAATATTATCACCTACGCATAATTCTTTATTAACATTTAATGTTAGAGGATTACTTGCTACAAAGGTGACATTTATATCATCCGTAACTAAACAACCATTTCTATCATCTGTTTCCAGAATATAGTCTCCTGAATTAGCAACCGTAGAACTAACAATAGTATGTTGGGCATTGGTTGTAGGTAATGCTACAGCTCCTGTTCCATCATCAAAGGACCATCTATAATTAGAGTGTGTGCTTGACACTCCTAAGGTAAGATCAATACCAGCACATTCTTCGGTATCATCACCTAAATCAATTGGTTCTGGGATATACTCTCTAAGAGTAGCACTACTTGTTGCCGTACAACCGTTGCCATCTGTTATTTCAAGACTATAATCGGTTATGCTTGATAAGGTTATACTTTGGGTTGTTGAACCGTCACTCCAATTATAGGTATAACCTGCCGGTCCGTTGATTGTGGCACTTCCTCCTGGACAAAACCATTCATCAGCTAAGGTAAATGTTGGAAGCGCATTAACTGAAACATCCACATCATCCGTTGCTGAACAACCATGATTATCATAAACAGTTACAAAATAGTTACCTGCACTTTTTGTTTCAAATATAGAAGTTAAACTTGTTTCATGACGCGGATTACTATTCCACGTTAAATATTGGAATGTAGCAGAAGCCTCTCCCGGTGTAAAGTTAGTAACTCTAATTTCAGCGTTTTCTCCATCACAAACAGCAAAATCATTAGACACAGAAACTGTAGGTGGTTGATGTAAACCAATAATTACCTCAGCTGCATTATTACAAATTTTAGCTGTGGTTTCTACTCGGTAGGTTCCAGCATCATTAACTTTAATTGTTCTATTCGTAAAAGTCGGCTCAATTACTCCATCCTTATACCATACATACGAATCGTATCCTGCTGGTGCTTCCACTTCTATTTCTTCACCTACACATAGGTAAGCTTTCGATAAGCTTAAGGCTGGGTCATCAACATCATGAACAAATACATTAATTTCATCAGAAACTTCACATCCATATATATCTGTAGCCTCAACAATATAAATACCTGCATCCGAAGGCACAGCATTCGTTTTTTGATATCTATTAGCAGGCGTTGGGTTAGCTAAATTTACTTCTGAGCTTGTAGCACTGCTCTTATACTTCCAAACAAAACCAGTATGTGCAGAACTAACATTAATGTCAATCGTATTTCCTTTACAAATCTCTTTATCGCTACCTAAATCAATAGGCTCTGGAGTTCTCCATGCAACACTAGCATTACCACTTGCCTTACACCCATTAGCATCAGTAACCTCCAACGAATAAGACGTTGGGCTAGTTAAATCGATATGAGGTGAAGTAGATCCAGTGCTCCAAAGATAACTATAACCAACACCTACAGGTCCATTAATTCGAGCAGTTGTTCCATCACAAGCCCATTGATCTGTCATAGGAAATATTGGTAATTCATTTACAACAACATTTATATTTTGAGTTTGAACGCAGCCGTTTATAGTCCATGCAGTTAATGTATATACTCCAGACTGATCTGGAATTAAATAATTTCTTGTTTCATCCGTATTTAAAATTGTTCCATTAAACTCCCATTGATATTTGTCAAAACTTGAAGTATTTATTATTCGCTCTCCTCGACAAACACTTGTTTTATTTAAAGTAATTGATGGTACAGAATAAGCATTAATTTGAATGGTATCATCTCCCACACAACCAAAATCATCAGTTACAGAAACAGAGAGCTCTTGCGAGAAGCCTGATCCAACACTTATAGAAGTAGAATTGTCATTATCAGAATTACTCCAATTATAACTTGGGTATCCAGTTGGTAAGTCAAATACTAATGTTTCTCCAGGACAAACAGTTGTGTCGTTTCCTAAATTAACTTCAGGTAAATTAAACACCACATCAACACTATCTGTAATAGTACAGCCACCATGCAATACATCTGCTGTTACCCAATACTTGTCAGTTCTAGTTACATCTAACGTCCTAGCGCTTGAAAGAACTGTATTACCCGTACTTTCCGAAAACCATCTATAGTTATCCATCTCAACGCTGGTGGTCAATTCAATATGCCTTCCTTTACACTCATTTGTTGGGCCTTCAATTTGCATACGCCCATAAGATGAGAAATAACCATAACTAACACTTCCAACCGATGTTGTTGGATCATTTTCATCCAAGACACTCAAGTGAAATAAACCATTTGAATTTTCAATGGTATACGGAGTTCCTGTAGAAATATTCATATCAACTATAGCTGAATACCAAGTATCATCTGGGTCTCCATTATCTGTACCTGTTACTAGTTCCCAATTAATATGATCGATGTAATCTACCTCATTATTATCACTATCAAACATCGTAAAATCGTTCAAGTTCCTACCTTGACTAAGAATTTGAACCCAGAAACTTCGCATAAACACACGTGTAAATGCCACTTTTGAAGATCCTGTACATTCGATAGTAGGCAATAAGGCTGACCCCAGCTCATTGGCATAATTAGGAGCTCTAACATTAGCTAATCCAGAAACTTGGTAGGCATAAACAGGTTTGGTTGCACTGATATAGATCGCATTATCAATAATATCAAAACTTGTAAGCTCTCCTCTATTTAAATGCCTAACTAAACTATTATCATTATTAATAAATACATATGTATCATCCTCCGTTGCCAATACAAATACCTTTTGAGCACTATTAGTATCCGAGTTGGTTTTAACTCCAATATATTCGTGACCAATTATAGAGGTTGGTATTAGCTGATCTCCAATAATATCATGTGGATGGCTCGTTTCATTAATTGAATCATCAGATATGGTTACTGCTATTTGATTATTTGAAGTAATATAAGTGCCTGCCATAGAAGCACTGGCGCTTATATTTCTATATTCAACGCAATAAGTTTCACCTCTATTTAAAGTGATATCGTATGGTACTCCTGCGCTATGCCCTGTAACATTAACGGTTGGTACAATGGTAACCACCGTATTATTGACGGTTGCTACAATATCCACCTTTTCATTAGCATCGCCATTGTAACTGCTATAATTAGCATAAGCATTTTGCGAGGGTACATAAAACTCTTGACCTAAACCATTATCCCCTTTTAAGGTAAATTTATCAGGATTACCGTCATCGGCAATTTCGTAGTATACTGTTATGTCTGAGCTAGACTCTATTAAAATTCCTTTATTATTAACTGAGTTTACAGGTCTGTTTTCAACTTGGCTTCTAGGTACCTCAATGGTTACTAATTTATTTCTTCCAATTGATCTACTGATAGGACTAAAACCGCTATTGGCAGGCATTGATATAGTTACGTCTGTATTGGCTGCTTCATCAAAAGTAGTGATTCGGAAATACAGCGGTTCATCTCCATGTGCATGAATGGCATCTGGCGCAACAAACCAAAAACTATTTCCTTTTTGTGCGTAAGTGATAGTACATAAGAAACTAAAGACAATCAATAAATACTTCATCCTCTTAACTCTTAGTTATAATTTATCATATTCAACACTTAATTAATATTGAATATTTAATTACTATGCATCCATTAAAAAAATGGAACAATAGGGTTTAACAATAAAAAAGTTCTAGCATCTGCTGGTGTGAGAAAAAAAATTAAAACATACGTGTAGGTACAATGCATGCAACAATAAAACTGTTGCTAGATACATGTATTTAAAATATTATGTCAATAATTTCAGGTCCCCACCTGCTTTGAAACTATGTACGGGAATAGTAAGACTAAGGTTTCGAATAATTTAGTCGTAAGTACGAAAAACGAAGGCATATTATCTAAGAACAAAAACACTCATCAATAAAACAAAGCCATTTATCCCCAAAATAAACGCACTTACCAAACAGAACGAACAGCATTAAATCATACCTAATTTGTAGCACTAACGAATATTAGTATTGATAAATAACTTACTCCACCAATGCCATTGGTTATTTTTGTCTTGAGCAGTTATCGTATAGAGCACTCTTCGTGAAGATGCAGGCATATGAAGCGCTACCTTAATTGAATCACCATTAAAAGTATCAACTTTATCGTTATACTTATTATTAAAGAAAAAATTAAGCGAACGGAAAGTGTGACCTGATTCTGGCTTTAAGGTAGATGAAAAAAGTGCAGCTTCATTTAATTCAATGGGATAGTCATTTAAGCCAGATACTTTCATAGGTTTCATATTAACTTTTAGCTTAAATTGTTGCATACCTACATAATTCCCTGCGACAGGAAAACGAGGAATACACAATAAATTAGTCTCATTACTCCATACACCAGAATTCTGCGCAAAAGCTAAATCATAACCTTTTTCCTTTAAGACATCGCTCATTTGTTTATCAAATTCGCCATAAGGATAAGCATAAACCTTTGGGATAAATCCCAAGCTATCCATGAACAGTTTTTCCGCAACTTCTAGGTCCGCTTTAAAAGCTTTTTCACGCATACTATCAGGATAATTTAAAAAGTAATTGTGTTGGTGAGAGTGCGACCCTATTTCAATACCTGCCTTATGCACTTCTCTAATCTGCTCCCAATTCATATAATCGCCCCATCCTACACTCTCTGTATTTACAAATAATGTAGCCTGACAATTATGCTTTTTTAATAAAGACCATCCATTGGTATAAAAGGATTTTAACCCATCATCAATGGTTATAAATATCTTTTTTACCGAGTCGTTTGAATTTGAATATAGATTGGATGCTGTGTATGTTTTAAATCCATTGTCTAATAAATACTCTAGGTGAGCTTCAAATTTATCATCAGGCGTATTAGTCGAAGGATATCTTGCATCGTTAAAGCGATGATAAACTAAACCAACTGCATAAAAATCCTCAGTTAATACTTTTGGTGCCTTTTGTTTTTCTTTAGCTGAGGCGCATGAAGTAAAAAATAATAAACATAGAATAAAACTAATCCAATAGTTCTTTCCAGGTTGGATCACTTCTATCGAATTCTGCCAAAACATAATTATCATACAAATGTAAATCGTTAAATTCAATAACATTCCGTAGAGCCCTTACATACTCATAACGCTTTTCTGAATAATTGCTTAAATACCAAATTAATTGATAGGGATTATCTGAATATAACCGAGCCTCTCTAAATTGCTTGTATGCATTTGCCTTTGAAATGGTTAATAGATAGTCATAAATTGAATCGAAAATTGAATCATACTTCCTTAAGTAAATATTTGTTCCACTGCGTGACTCTCCAGCTTTGATTCTTTTCTCCTTTGAATTATACGACCAAATACCATATATATTGTTTGCTTCTCTGCAAAAACGCGATGTTCCCCACCCACTCTCAATAGCCGCTTGCGCCAAAATAATAGAAACAGGGTGCGGATGAAGCCGCTTAACCACTTCGTCAATATTATCCGTTTTGTACATTCCTTTTAATTTCTCCAGGTATAAAGAATCTTCTTCCGAAGAAATCCCTTGTGTCATTAGTGCTCCAACTTCAAGAACTTTTTGCCGTTCCAAAATCATCTTTTCTCTAGCCATTAATACAGAAGGAAGCATCATATGAATAAACTTTACCATCCGCTTTTTATAATGCATGTCCTTCAAATCAGGAATTCTCTGATACAGCACAGGCACCACAATAGTGCTATCAATTAATACAATGGAATCAACACTTGCGCTATTACAAATTTTAATGGACATCCGCTTTTGCTCAGGCAAGACTTTGGGCTGTAACAAAAGCATTACAACACCAATTGTTACACTAATTGCAATTATTAATGTCGATTTCTTCTGTAGGAAGTGCATTAATGTTTTTAAGGAAGTTATAGGCATAGATTTCGTTTATAGACTATTCATAACGTAAGGATTCAATCGGGTCAAGTTTAGATGCTTTAATGGCTGGCATTAAACCTGATAATAAGCCCACGACCAAACAAATAAATATACTTATAGATATCCATTCCCACGGCACTACGAATCCCGATTTTAGTACAATACTCAGAATATTCCCCACTAAAATACCTAGAATCACTCCACATGCTCCACCAATTACTCCAATCATAATGGATTCTAATAAAAACTGATCTCGAATAGCTTTTCGTGTAGCACCTGTCGCTTTTCTAATGCCAATTTCTCGTGTTCTTTCCGCTACAGCTACAAGCATGATATTCATTAAACCAATGGCTGCTCCGAATAGAGTTATAAAACCTATCACATTGGCTATTATAGTCACACTTGATAAATTCTCAATGAGCATTCTAGATAGATTATCACTTTTAACAATATTAAAATTGTTTTCGTCTGTTACCTTCAACCTTCGTACCAATCGAAATTGTCCCGTTGCTTCACTCACAGCAGCTTCCACTTGAGTAGGGTTGTTGGCTTTAACCTGCAGTTTGTATGACATTTTGGGCCTACTAAAATATTGACGAACATTACTAACGGGCAACAATAAAATATTATCCCCTTGACCGCCAAAGCCTGCCCCTTTTTCATCTAATACACCAATTACTTTATATTTACCTGAGGCCAGCGAAACTACTTTATCTAATCCCGATTGCTTTTTAGGAAATAACTTTTTGTAGAGAGCCGATCCTAATATAGCCACATGTCTACTATCTTTGATATCACTCAATACAAAATCTCGCCCTTCCGATAATTTATGCCCTGCAGTTGATATAAAGTTTTCGTCGACACCAAATACACCAACATTAGGATTTGTTTTTTCTGACTCATGCTTAACCGTGGCATTACCCGAGGCTTGGTACGAAATAGTTACCGTTGCAGGAAAATCAAAAGATTCTTTAAATTCATTGGCTTCTTTATAAGATATAAAACCAAAGTTTTTGGTTTTATGACGCTTCTTACCTATCTGAATATTTTGCCCACGATTTTCTATGGTAAACGTATTTGCTCCCATACCCGTAAAATTTGAAGAAATAGAACTTTCAATGGACTGCACAGCTGTTATTATGCCGATGAGTGCAGTAATACCAATAGTAATTATAAGGATTGTGAGGATGGTACGAAGCTTGTTGGACTTAATTGCTCCCGCAGCTACTTTAATATTTTCAAGAAATAGATTATTTGGCATCGTTATAAGAATATAAGATAAAGATATATAAAATTAAACAGGATACCCACGCTCGCAAAAACGGTTCATTTCAGTTAACCTAATCGGTACTTCATTACTCAATAAAATCACTTCGGACCAAAACAGAATATATTGCTAAAACTTTATAACAAATTAGCTGTTCGACAAAAAGAAAAATTATAAAAAAAAATAATAGATATGGACTTATTAGAAAGACTAAATTGGCGTTACGCTACTAAAAAAATGAATGGTGAGGTAGTACCTCAGGTAAAAGTTGATAATATTTTAGAAGCAGCTAGACTTGCTCCAACATCAAGCGGTTTGCAACCATACGAAATTTTGGTAATAACCAACAAAGAGCTAAAAGAAAAGATTAAACCTGTTGCTTGGAATCAGGAACAGATTACAGATTGCTCGCATTTATTAGTTTTTGCTGCTTGGGATAACTATACCGAAGAGCGTATCAATAAAATGTTTGACTTAACTAACGATATTAGAGGTTTTAAAAACCAAGGATGGGAAGATTATAGACAAATGCTTTTAGGTTCGTATCCACAACGTTCTGCTGAGGAAAATTTTGTACATACAGCTAAGCAAGCCTATATTGGATTTGCAAGTGCTATTACTGCCGCAGCATTTGAAGAGGTTGACGCTACGCCAATGGAAGGATTTGATCCTGCTGCAGTAGACGAAATTTTAAACCTTAAAGAAAAAGGATTAAAAAGCGTTCTTCTTTTGCCTCTTGGATATAGAGAAAAAGGTGGCGACTGGCTAGAGCCCTTAACAAAGGTTAGAAATAGCAAAGAAGATTTTATTACTGAATTAAAATAAAAAAATAGCCTTCCAACATTAAGTCGGAAGGCTATTTTTTAAGGCAAATTCTCTCAAAAGAATTCAACTATTATCGCATTAGGCATCTAGCCTTAAAGTCATTTTTTCGCTTGGTGGAGCAAATTTAGTCAGTTTAATACTCTCTACAGCCACTTTGTATTCTTCCATAGTTGGTGTACGACCCAAAATAGAAGCTAACACTACCACCGGAGTTGAAGCCAATAAAGATTCTCCTTTTTTACCATCAGCATCACCTACCACACGTCCTTGAAATAAACGAGTTGATGTAGCAAAAACCGTATCTCCTTTTGCTGCTTTTTCTTGATTACCCATACATAAATTACAACCTGGACGCTCTAAGTACATCACATTCTCATACTCAGTACGAGCTGTATCCTTTGGTAATAAGTCACTGAATTCAAATCCTGAGTACTCCTTAAGAATATCCCAATCTCCTTCTTTTTTAAGTTCATCAATAATATTATAGGTTGGAGCAGCTACAACCAATGGTGCTTTAAACTCCACTTTTCCGTTTTGTTTCTCTAAATTACGAAGCATCTGAGCAACAATTTTAAGATCGCCTTTATGCACCATACAAGAACCAACGAAACCTAAATCTACTTTTTTATCTCCTCCATAATAAGAAAGAGTACGGATGGTATCATGTGTATACCGCTTAGAAACATCATCATTATTTACATCTGGATCGGCAATCATTGGCTCTGTAATAAGATCCATATCTACCTCAAATTCCGCAAAATATTTAGCATTCTCATCTGGTACCAAAGCAGGCTTTTCTCCCGATCTAATTTCAGCAATTCTATTGTCCGCTTTATCAATCAGGCCTTGAAGAACTTTATTTTCGTTATCCATGCCCTTTAAAATCATGATTTGGATTCTGCTTTTTGCAATCTCCAATGATTCTATTAGGGTATCATCCTGAGAAATACAGATTGAAGCTTTAGCTTTCATTTCAGCAGTCCAGTCTGTGAAAGTAAATGCCTGATCAGCAGGTAATGTTCCAAGATGAACCTCAATAATTCTTCCTTGAAAAACATTCTCTCCACCAAATTTTTGAAGCATCTGTGATTGAGTGGCATGAACTACATCACGAAAATCCATGTGGTCTTTCATTTCACCTTTAAAGGTTACCTTCACCGATTCTGGAATAGGCATAGAAGCCTCACCTGTGGCTAAAGCAAGAGCTACCGTACCTGAATCTGCACCAAAAGCAACACCTTTCGACATTCTTGTATGAGAATCTCCTCCAATAACAATTGCCCAATCATCTATAGTAATATCATTTAAAACTTTATGAATTACATCCGTCATAGAATGATAAACACCTTTAGGGTCGCGAGCAGTAATCAAACCAAAATCGTTCATAAACTTCATCAGTTTAGGAATATTGGCTTGTGCTTTTTTATCCCAAACAGAGGCTGTATGACAACCCGATTGGTATGCACCATCCACAATTGGAGAAATAACTGTAGCAGCCATCGACTCCAACTCTTGCGAAGTCATCAGACCTGTAGTATCCTGAGAACCTACAATATTAACTTGAACACGAACATCAGAACCACTATGAAGCACTTTTCCAGGTGTAGTTCCTACTGCATTTTTATTGAATATTTTTTCAACCGCAGTTAAACCTTGTCCTTCGTTTGAAATTTCTTTAGATGGGGCGAATACCAAAGGAACATCTATTCCCAATACATTGGCAGCAAATGTTTGTAATTTCTTTCCGAACACAATGGCATAAGAACCTCCAGCTTTAATAAACTCAACTTTTTGAGGCGTTAATGAAGAAGAAATATCAATTAATTCCTGCTCTCCATTATATAGTTTTTTCGTTTTAGTATTAATTGTGAGAACCGTTCCTGTTTCAACAGAGTAAGCTTCTTCTAGAACAGCATCACCATCTTTATTCAGAACTGGTTTACCTTGGTCATCTAATTTTTTAACCCAGTTTTTAAGGTCAACACCAATACCTCCTGTAACACCAACTGTAGTTAGGAAAATTGGAGAAATTCCGTTTGTTCCTGCAACAATTGGGGCAATATTAATAAATGGTACGTATGGACTCGCCTGCTTACCCGTCCAAAGTGCTACATTATTAACACCCGACATTCTTGACGAACCTACTCCCATTGTTCCCTTATCAGCAATAAGCATTACCCTCTTATCTGGATGCTCTTGTTTTAAAGCCGTAATTTCGTCTTGTGCTTCAGGTGAAATCAAACATTTTCCATGAAGTTCTCGATCCGAACGCGAGTGTGCTTGATTGCCTGGCGAAAGTAAATCGGTAGAGATATCACCAACTCCAGCCACATATGTTACTACTTTAATTTCTTCCTCTACTTCAGGTAGTTTAGTAAAAAACTCTGCTTGCGCATAGCTTTCAATAATTTCCTTAGCAATTGCGTTGTTATTTTTAAACGCACTAGCCAAACGCTCCATGTCTGCCTCGTATAAAAACACTTGAGTTTTAAGTACGTTTGCAGCTTCTTTAGCAATAGAGGCATCATCACCAAATGCTAGGTCCAATAACACTCCAATAGAAGGTCCACCTTTCATATGCGATAATTGCTCAAATGCAAAAGCAGGCGTAATTTCTTTAACTACTGCATTTCCTAAAATAATATCTTTTAAAAATTTAGCTTTTGTACCAGCAGCATGCGTAGTACCTGGCAACACGTTATATATAAAGAAATTGAGAGACTCCTCTCTGTGTTCATTATCTACATCCTTAATTTGCTCAATGATTTCTCCAATTAAATCAGCAGCATCAATAGGTTTAGGATTTAGTCCTTCTTGTTTTCTTTCTTCAATCTCTTTAAGATATTCACTGTATTTGCTCATAAAAACTTTCTTTGGGAATTAATGGAAATCTATCAGTTTATTTCTAGAAACTGTTTAAATAGTTTCTAATAAATAACACAAAGTAGTTCCTTTATCATACAACACTTTGCATTTTATTTTGTTTGAAAAAATTCAAGGTTCTACTCAACCATTGCATCTACAATGAAGAACCTTCATTTCTTATCGCAAAAATAAAAATTTATTCCTGAGTAGAAATCTGAAATAGGTTTATTTATAATGAATCTATAGGAAAATCTTTAAAATTCCTTTAAATTCTTATTTTTCGCAACTTAAAACTTACACTAATACATAAAAATAAATGGTTCGTTTTTCAAATCACTTTTATCGTCAACTTACAAAATAGATATAGAATAATACCTACTAAAACTACAGCTCAAAAAAAACTTAACTTATTAAGTGCTCACACAACTTTTTTATTGTTGACAATGTTAGCTGTGTATGGAAAACTTGCAAGCTGACATTACAAAACTAAATCAATGGTTTCAGGAACATCCCAAAGTACTTATTGCTTTATCTGGAGGTGTAGATTCGTGCTTAGTTGCTTTTATGGCAAGACAGCAGTTGGGTAAAAACAATGCCATTGCTGTCATTAGTAATTCGGCCAGTTTAAAGCAGAAAGATTTGTTAGACGCCAGAATATTTGCAGACACCTATGATATTGAACTCGTTGAAATTGATGCCAACGAAATAGAAGATATTAATTATAGTTCTAACCCTGTAAATAGATGTTATTATTGTAAATCGAACCTATATAACGCTATTCAAAAACTGTTATCAAAGTATCCTGATTTTGAAATTATTAATGGCAACAATTACGATGATACAGGTGATTACAGACCTGGCATGAAAGCAGCCAATGAGTTTAGCGTACGCAGCCCGCTGCTTGAATGTAAAATAACTAAAGAAAGTATTCGTAATATAAGTAAGCATTATAAACTTACTGTTTGGGATAAGCCTGCCAGCCCATGCTTAAGTAGCCGCTTTCCTTACGGAGAACATATTACACGAGAAAGATTGAGCATGGTTGAAAATGCAGAAAACCTCATTAACAAACACGGTTTTAAAGATGTTAGGGTAAGATACAAAAATGGAGGAGCAAGCATAGAAGTGCCACAAAAAGAGCTTGGCCTATTGAACAAGCAACTCTCTTATGTTATTCCAAAATTAATTACAGAGTATGGTTTTAGCTCTGTTAAAATAGATAATGAAGGATTGGTATCTGGGAAGCTAAATAGAGATATAAAAACAGATAACGCCGATAATTAGTGTTTGTCTATGAATTCAACTACTTCGTTATACTTTCTATAAAAACATTCATTTACAGAAAATAAGCTGCTTTTTTTTGATTTTGCAAGCTTTGCATTTACAGTTTATAACTCAAACCATTTAATTTATGGATAACCCCATATTAGGTCAATTGGGCAATGACGTAAAAACATGAGTTAAATATGTACATTTTTTCCAAATCAAATCATCCTGATATTCTGAAAGTCCAATTAATTATTTTACCTTTGCACCCGATAATAAGCAAAATATATCCTTTCTAGTAATATACTATTCATTCATACACTCCAATTTGGCGCTTAACAGTCCATTTTATGAATCATATTTATTACCTGAATGCTGTAATTATATTAATATTAATAAAATATATTGAATGGGGAGATCTCAAGAAACATTTGGTAAAAAAGACAAAGAGCAAAAAAGAATGAAGAAGCGTAAAGACAAAGCTTTACGTAAAGAAGAACGCAAAGCGAATGCTGTTGACGGTAGTTTAGACAGTATGATTGCTTATGTGGATGAGAATGGTAGACTTGTGGATACTCCACCTGATTTAACCAAGAAGAAAAAAATTAAGGCTGAGAATATCGAAATTTCAGTTCCTAAAAAAGAAGATATTGAAGATCCAATTAGAACTGGTCGTGTTGAATTTTTCAACGATGATAAAGGTTATGGATTTATCAAAGATTTAGATACGCAAGAAAAATTCTTTGTACACATCAACGGTTTATTGGATAAAATTGTTGAAGGTAACAAAGTTAACTTTGAGCTTGAAAAGGGACTAAAAGGTATGAATGCCGTTCGAGTAAAGAAGATTTAATACTCTTTATATAATCAAAAAAGGTGCGAATATCGCACCTTTTTTTTGTTATATACATTTGTAACTTTATTCTTCGCTATTCCTTAGTTCAATTACTAAGTCATCATAAATTTATTCACCAGAATTATTAGAGTCAGTATTGACTTCATCTTTAAATATAATACTCTGGTTGTTTAGGCTTTTCTTTTCCGTAATCTATTTTATTCCAAGCTCTTTCGTGAAAGTAATACAGAATCATTTTTGTAAATACTTCTACTCCACTAATTGATGCTGCTAACCCTATCTTTCCTGTAATTAAATAGGATATTAGGAAAGTATCCACCGTACCCGTCACCCTCCACGATACAGTTTTTAGTATGGTTCTATAACGTTTTTCTTCCATCTGTGGTCAATTTAAAATTAGTAAACCAATAAGCCTATTCAATAAGAGCAAGCCTATTGGTATTTTTTAATTTCTGGATTAAATATGATCTATCTCTTTAGCGTGCTCTATAATGCCCACACGTCCAACAAAATCACCAAACTTCTCTCCTTTTTCTCTTTCTTTAGCATACCTTGGAAGAAGAACTTTTAATTCTTTTAAAATCTCCTCCTCAGAAAGTGTCTCTTTATACAAAGTATTTAATCTCTCCCCACTAAAGCCAGCTCCCAAATACATATTGTATTTTCCTAACGAACGACCTACAAAGCCAATTTCTCCTAGGTATGGTCTACCACAGCCATTAGGACAACCTGTCATCCTAATTAAAATATCATCATTGGTCAGGTCATTCTCTGCCAGGATCTCATCAATTTTATCAATTAAAGAAGGCAAGTATCTTTCCGCTTCGGCAAAAGCCATCGTACAAGTATTTAAGGCAACACAGGCAATAGCATGCTTTCTTACACCACTCAATGTCTTTTTAGGCCAAATGCTAAATTCCTTCAGCACAGCTTCTATCTCCTTTTTATCCTTTTCTTCTATTCCTCCAAGTACTAGACCTTGATTACCTGTTAGTCTGAAATCACATTTTTTAAGATCTGCGACTTTTCTTAAACCTGTTTTTAACTCATACCCAGCCTCATCTCTAACTCTACCGTGCTCAATAAATAATCCTAAAGACCACTTTCCCGATTTAGCTTTTTTCCAACCAAAAACATCGCCATTACTGGTGAACTTATAGGACTTTGCTTTTGCGATACTATAACCTAACCTTTTCTCTAACAGACCTTTGAATTCTGCTGGCCCTAAACGGTCAAGCGTATATTTTAATCTCGCTTTTTTTCTATTCTCACGATTACCATAATCACGCTGAAGCTTAACAATTTCTTCAATTACCTCCAATGTTTTTTCGTAAGGCACATACCCTACTACATCACCCAATCTTGGATAAGTTCCGGGCTCTGTGAAAGTCATACCCAAACCACCTCCAATAGTAACATTAAAACCTTCTAACTTATCACCTTTACCAATCGCTATTAAACCAATATCATTAGAGAAAATATCGGTATCATTATATGGAGGAATAGCGATGGCAATCTTGAATTTACGCGGCAAATAAGTCTTGCCATAAATAGGCTCTTCATCTTGTCTACCGTCCACTAATAATTTCTGGTTTAACCAGATTTCGTGATAAGCTGTGGTACGAGGCAATAGGTGATCGCTAATATCTTTTGACATTTGATATGCAGCTGGCACCAAAGGCGATAATCCTTCGTTGGTAGTACACATCACATTACGGTTTACATCACCACAAGCTGCAATTGAATCGAACAAAGCATCATTAATACCTTGCATCGTGTTTTTTAAGTTTCGCTTGATAACACCGTGAAACTGAAAAGCCTGACGAGTGGTTAACTTAAGCGTATTACTGTGATCTTTTGATATTTCATCGAAAGCAACCCATTGATCAGCACTTGCTACCCCTCCAGGTATGCGAACTCTAATCATGAAACTATACAGAGGCTCAAGCTTTTGCTGCTTACGCTCTACATCTAAATCTCTATCCGTTTGCTGATAACTACCATGAAACTTAATTAACTGTGTATCATCCTCAGCAATTGAACCAGTAGCTATATCGTTTAAACTTTCCTCAAGAGAACCTCTTAGAAAATTACTTCGTGTTTTGATACCCTCAACATCAGATGGATTCCAAGAGGGAAATATTTCATTATCTATAATATCTGCCATGTCTTTATTTTTTTAGATCGGTTGAGTTTTTAATAAACATCCTCTTGAAAACGTCCTGCTGATTTTAAATTCCTAAAGTATTCCTGCGCTTCAACATCCGATAGGTTTCCGTACTTTTGAATAATCTGCAATAAGGCATCTTTTACATCCTTGGCCATACGCTTCATATCTCCACATAAATAAAAATAGGCACCTTCGTTTAACCATTTAAACAGTTCTTCACCATTCTCATTTAATCTATCCTGAACATATATTTTCTCTTCTTGATCGCGAGAAAAAGCAACATCCAACTTACTCACAACACCTTCTTTTCTATACTTCAACAACTCTGTTTGATACAAAAAGTCAGTTTCAAAATGTTGATCTCCAAAAAACAACCAATTTTTTCCTTCTGATTCCTTAGCCTCACGCTCTTGCAAAAACGATCTGAAAGGTGCAATCCCTGTACCTGGTCCAACCATAATTACAGCCGTATTATCATCTTCAGGAAGTTTGAATCCTAAATTTGGCTTCACCCTAATTTTAACTGTCGCTCCTTCTTGAATTTGATCAGCTAAAAACCCTGAACACACACCATGATGCTCTCTTTCATTTAAATCGTAACGAACCGCACCTACTGTTATATGAACCTCCTCAGGACTATACTCGTAACTTGATGAGATAGAATATAAACGCGGAGGTAACTTACGCAACAGAGTAGCTAATGTATTAGCATCTAATTTAGCTGGATAAGAAGAAATTAAATCCAGAAAATCGGCACCATATAAGTATTCCTGAAGTTTTTCGTCATCTGAAATAAGCGCATTTAACGCTTCACTCTGAGCAATCTCTGCATATTTTTTAATAACAGGATTAGTAACTACTGTTATCTCAAATTTATTAACTAATGCATCATAAATACTTAAACTTTCATTTCCTACACTTACATATTCATCTTCCGAGATATTTAGCTGCGCTAGAATATCCTTTACCAAAGCCTTACCGTTTTGAGCGACTACTTCAAGTGCATCTCCTGGTTGATAAACCAAACCAGAATCTTCAATATCAAACTCAATATGGTAGGTTTCTTTAGCAGACCCTTTACCATTCAGCAACACTTTCTCCAGCACCTCAGCTTCAACCCAAGCGTCAGATGCTAAAGCAATTCCATTACCTGCTTGTTGGCTACTAGCAACAACACCATTAACTGCGCTAAACTTCGAAACCACTGCAGGTAAAATATCCGCAATTGTATCTTTATAATCCACATCAAGCTCAATAAAATCGTGCACTGCTTTTGCACCCAAAGAGCTTAATTGATCATAAATATCTTTTCCTGTTTGACAAAACTTAGCATAACTGCTATCACCTAAGCCAATTACAGCAAAATTTAGATTATCTGATTTAGGTGCTTTTTTACCGAATATATACGCATAAAAATCTTCAGCTGATGCTGGAGGATCACCTTCTCCATGTGTGGAAACAATCACTAATAAGTTCTGCTCCTCTTTTAATTTACGAACCTTATAATCACCTAAACTTTGGGTAACTGCTTCCACTCCTGCTTGCGAGGCGAGTTGCAAAGCTTGCTCAGCAAGTATTTTAGAATTTCCGGTATGTGTACCATATAAGATAGTTAACTTAACCGTTTCTTGTGGCACCGCACCCTGCGCTACAGTCGCATTACCAGAACCTATTCCTTCTAGTAGGTTACCTGAATTATTTAAGCCTGACAGATAACCAGACAACCAGTATTTTTGCTCAGTAGACAAAGATGTAAACAGCTGTTGAGCTTGTTCAACCTGTTCTTTTGTAAAAATATTATTTATACCTTTAATCATAATTTTCTTAAAATTTTAGACATACTAATCACATTCCGACCAGATTAACCAAGCCAATCAACTCAATAACAATTGGTTATTTAAAAGGCATAAGATTAAAAAATCCTATGCCTTAAATACACAATTTAAACCCAATATTTTATGTTGAAATAATAATTAGAACAACTTGCTTCTCTTAAATCTCGAAGCTACTTAAGTATCTTTCACCTGTATCTGGTAAAATAACTACAATACGCTTACCTGCAAATTCTGGTCTTTTAGACAACTCTGTTGCTGCCCAAAGCGCTGCTCCTGAAGAATATCCTACTAACAAACCTTCTTCAACGGCTGCTTTATGACTGGTTTTAACAGCATTTTCGTTACTCACCTTTACTACATCATCAATAATGTCAGTATTTAAGTTACCTGGAATAAACCCAGCTCCAATACCTTGAATTTTATGTGGTCCTGGTTGACCTCCTGAAATTACTGGTGAATCCTCTGGTTCTACAGCGATAACTTTAAGGTTCGGATTTTTCTTCTTTAACTCCTCACCTACTCCAGTAATGGTACCTCCTGTTCCAACACCAGCAACAAATACATCAATGTTTCCATCTGTATCATTCCATATTTCATGCGCTGTTGTGCATCTATGGATAGCTGGGTTAGCAGCATTATCAAACTGTTGCGGAATAAATGCTTTCTTTTGCTCATCCGCAATTTCTTGGGCTTTAGCAATAGCGCCTTTCATTCCTTGTGCTGCTGGCGTTAATACCAACTCTGCACCAAACTTCTTTAAAAGCTTTCTTCTTTCAATGCTCATGCTTTCAGGCATTGTCAGAATCAATTTATATCCTTTTACCGCTGAAACAAAAGCAAGTCCCACTCCTGTGTTTCCACTTGTTGGCTCAACAATAATTGTATCCTTATCTAATTTTCCATTTTTCTCCGCATCTTCAATCATAGCATGAGCAATACGATCTTTTACCGAGCTAGCTGGATTAAAGTACTCTAATTTAGCAACTACTTGTGCATCACCCTGGTTTAAACGGTTAACTTGAACTAAAGGTGTATTCCCTATTAAATCTGTAACATTTTTAGCAATTCCACTCATAATTATATGTTTTTGTCTGTTATTATTCGTTTTAATTTGATACAAACATAGGCCATGCATATTTAACTGGCAATAGCGAGATGTTCCTATATCCTACTATTATAGTATATTAAACACATAACAAACACATCAAAAAAACACCTTAAGCACTAAATACCTGCAACTTAAACTTAAAATTATGAAAATAGTTTATTAGCATGCTATTTTAGTATGCTTTAATGCGCAATTAAGCAAATATGCTTTAGTATTGATATTTTTAATTTTTAATAACCTTTGATATCTTTAACACGTTTAACATCCACCTATAAAACTCAAATCAACTAACAAATGGAGAACATCCAGAATATCTTTATCATACTTGTGGCTGCTATTGTAGCAGGTACTCTTGCCCTTCGATTATTTTTTAGAAACAGTATATTCCTACGAATAGGTGCAGTTTGGATAACCAACGTATTTTTAACTGTTATCAATAGTAAAATACATTATTCATTTCCTGAGGCTTACCCGATGCCTGTAGCTTTAGCCGTTGGCTTAGGTTTCACCTGGGCCATGCTTTACCTCGTTTACAGAAGAGTACGAAAACCTCTACTGGGCTTTATTGAGACTATAAAAAAACTGAGTTCTGGTGATTTTACAGCCATCAAAGACAACAAACAAACTTATAGTGGCGAAATAAAAGAACTAAACATTGGCATTAAAGAGTTGACCAACAAATTTCAGAATAGCCTAACAACGATTCATCAGTCAGCTAATATTATTGATGATATGGGGCATCAAACAAGTGACATGTCTCACAAGCTATCTTCTGGAAATAACGAACAAGCAAGTTCTATTGAGGAAATATCCGCATCGATAGAGGAAATGAATGCCAACATTGAATCTTCTTATATCAACTCCGAAAAATCAAAACAACACACCCAAAAGACCAATGATCAGCTACAAATCAGCAGTAAAAGTGCCGAAGAATTATTACAAGCTATGCAATTAATTAATGAAAAAATAAAAATCATTGATGAAATTGCCAGTCAAACAAACCTGTTAGCACTCAATGCTTCGATAGAAGCTAAACAAGCAGGTGAAGCAGGAAAGGGCTTTAATGTAGTTGCAGGAGAAGTCAGGTTGCTGGCTGAGAACAGCCAGGTTGCAGCCAACGAGATTACGGAACTAGCCAATCAAAGTATTCTTCTTTCCGAGGAAGTATCAAACAATATAGAGCAAACAGTGCCTAGCATGAATCAAACCATGAATTACATGGCTGAAATCAGTGTAACCAGCAAAGAACTTAAACAAGGTTCCGATCAGATAATGAGTGCCATAACAGGCGTTAACTCACACACACAAAAAAATGCGAAGCTAGCTGAGGAGATGTCAGATAATTCTGATCAACTATCTGTTGAATCAGAGAAACTTTTAAAGAATATTAAATTCTTTAAATTGTAGAAATAAAAAAAGTCCAGCTTTTAATAAAAGCTGGACTTTTCAATATCTTCTTAAAGTTATTTTTTAGATATAATACATTAAACTCTCGTTCAAATCCTTAAACTGCTTTTGTATATCGGACAACTTTTGTTCCGAAAGCACTTCCCTCACCCCCGCAATGGTCTCATTCAACACCAAGGCCACTGCTTTCTGGTTACTGGAAATATCACCTGTAACATCTAACTCTCGTTTATAAGCATCCTCCAAGCATTCAAAAACCATCAACAAAGATATTTCATCGGGTTTAAACTTTAAACGATATCCACCACCTGCTCCTTTCTTAACCTCTAATAATCCTGCTTTCTTTAAGGCTACAGCAATGGCTTCCAAAAACTTCATGGGAATACTATGCCTAAGTGATATTTGATATATGCCCATAAATTTCCCCTCACTCAGCTCAGCCAACGCTAGTAAAAATCTTAAGCCATATTCTGTTTTCTTCGAAAATTTCATTACCTACTCGATTTATTCGTTAACACATACTTAACATATATGCAATTAAACCCCATTAAGCACTTTATGGTTCACAGTTTTTTTTGAAAATAGTAAAATAAACAGGATTATTAACACACTATAATAGTAGGCTTTAATACTAAAATGCTTCTCCAAGGGTAAAAAAGAAGCCCGAATTACCCCTAGAAGACACTGCATAATCGAATCTAAAATTCAACTTTTCATCTTCTAAAATCCTGAATCTTAAACCCGCACCTCCCATCAAGTGTACTTTTGAAAACACATCTGAGTTCCATTTTTGAAATACATTACCAGCACCAGTAAAAACCTCATAACCCAATCGCCACCACAAATGCGACCTATAGGCTGCCTGCAAATAAAGGCTATTTTTATCCATATACTTATATGGATGTGAAATTCCTCTAAACAGTCTCTTACCTGCCAACACTGGAAGTCGGTAAAAAGGAACATCACCTATCGCTGATTTCATATACAACTGCGTAGCTAAAACACTCTGTTTGTTTCCCAACTTTAAGAAGTTTCTAGCATCTAAAGTAAACGAAGAGAAATTATACTCACTTATAGATTCTGGATAATACGTATAGGATAAACTTACAAACGACCCTGCATCGGGAAATAAAACACTATTCCTACTATCATAACTTACCATAGGCCCAAACCCAGCTACAGTTCCACCATCATACCCGAGTACATCTTCATTTAAAATATCAGACTGCACATCAGTAATTTCATAAAAACCCACATCATAATTAAGGCCCACAAACAATTCTTGATTCAGCCCTTTCATCACATCGCCAATAAACTCTAGCTTTTTAACATCGAATTCTGAATACTCGCTTTTATCCGTTTCATTTCCTATATGATAGAATTTATCTGGCATCGATTGATAAACCCATCTGTTTTTCAATCGCCAATTATTGGGTGTATAGAATTCCGACAAAAGCTCAACTTCATACATACCACTAGTAGAATACACCACAGATGGAGCAATATTAGACGGACGATAATATGCGCTTCCCTCTTGCTTTCCTCCAATATAAAAACGCCAAACAGGCATCACTCCAAACGACAATTTTGTTCGCTCTTCATAGTGCATCAAAGGGAGAAAGAAAAAAGTGTACTTTTCCTTTTCAAAAGTTACTAAGTCCATCCCCCAGTCGGCCAAATCAGCTACATTCTCTAATAAACCAGGTACTTTTTCTGTACGAACGGTATCTTGCTGTGCTTTTATTTTACCAAAAAAAAGCACTGTAACCAGTATGGCACAGTGCTTTATTAAATATTTTTTCTTCGTATTCACTTAGCTCTATAAATTAATTGAAACAAACTTATAAATTTAAGCTTACAATTAAAATTCGTGCGACTCCTAAATACCTGCTAATGCCGATTCAAAATCAGCAATTAAATCAGCAACCTCCTCAATCCCAACTGAAACTCTAAGCATGGTATCTCTAATCCCCATCTCTATCTTTTCTTCGTCACAAAATTCGGAGTAGATTGTAGACCAAGGATGTATAATCAGTGTTTTATTATCATTTAAATTAGTAGCTCGTCGCACAATATTTAAGGCATCCATAAACTTATAACAACTTTCCTTTGATGCAAGATCTATGGTCATAACACCACCTGGCTTACCCGAAAATTGCTTTACACTTAAAGCATAACCAGGATCAGATTTTAAACCTGGATAACTAACCGAAGTTATATTTTCATGAGCTACAAAATACTCACCTAAAGCGACACAGTTCTCCACACAACGATCTACTCTTAAGGCCAAAATATCTAAACCTAAATTTAAGAAATGTGCTGTATGCGCAGTCATACATGCCCCTAGGTGGCGAAATATCTCTTTACGCACTCTTGCAGTAAAAGCATTTTCTTTAAATTTCTCTGTCCAATTCGACAATGCAGGCACTTTACTCCAATCAAAAGTTCCATTATCAACAATTGCACCTCCAACAGCTGCAGCTCCACCTGAAATAAATTTAGTAGTTGACATCACCTCAACATCAACACCAAACTCTACAGAGTTAAAAACATATGGAGGTGTTAAAGTAGAATCAACTACAACAGCTATTTGCTTTTGGTGGGCAATATCGGCCAACTTTTTAATATCTACCAACTCCAACTGAGGATTGGTAATCGTCTCAAAAAACAACACCCTAGTTTTATCATCTATTGCAGCTTTTACTTCATCCACATTACCCATATCCACAAAACGCACCTCAATGCCCCAATGATCCAAGGTAGTTTTTAATAAGGCATAGGAATGTCCAAACAAATGATTAGATGATACAATATTAGCACCCGATTCCACCAAAGCCATTAAAGCATTTGAAATAGCTGCCATACCGGAAGAAAGTGCCACAACACCTTGCGCTCCAGAAACACTCTGTAGTTTCTTTTCAAAGTATTCTACTGTAGGGTTTGATGTCCTACTATAAGCATGCGCCATCTTTTTACCCATAAATGCATCCTCAATATCCTGAGAAGATTCAAACTCGTAGGCTACGCCATCATAAACAGGCATATGCAAAGCATTATATGCATCATTTTTAGGCAGTTTGGTATGTATAGAAGCTGTTGTATATCCTTTACGCTGTGTCATTCTAATATATTTTGTGCTGCAAAAGTAAAATATTTTAACTAATGATTGTCATTGTTTATCTAGCTTGCTTTACATCTTCAGGTGTAATTATATCGCTTGCAGCCTCACTATCGTTACGTAAATAATTGAGTACATCTGCAATATCCTGATCCTTAAGATTTCTGTACGAAGCCATTACTCCTTTATACTTTACTCCTTCCACCACAATCTCCTCCGACTGTCCATTCAATACCACATCAATTAAATAAGTTTTATCTCCTTTAATAGACTCCGTATCCTTTAAGGGTGGATAAATTTTAGGAATTCCTTTTCTATTCACTTGATGACACACCTTGCAATTTCTATCATACACAAGTTTACCAGCATCATAGCTACTATTTCTATTGCTTAAAGATGAAGATGGAGTTACACCTTCTGCCTTTTTTTTATTTTCCTTCACTTTATTTTCCTGTCCACAACTGGAAAGTAACAAAGTAATAAACATACAAGTCATTAAAATTTTCATGGCTTTTAATTTTTTTATTTTTATAATAAGCTCATCTAAAGAGCAATTAAATTATCTATATATGTCATTAAGCACAACCTTTTAACACGTTCCACGTTAATACCTCTGATCGCAGATATACTCAAAATGGTTAGTCAATAAACATGAAGTACAATAAATTGTTTTAGGCAAGTAAAAATGAGGATTTTTTAACACTTAGCAAGCACAACTTTTTAATATATTTGCCGTCCTTTAAAAAATAGACGATGACGATTAGATTGAGAATTATTTCAGGGGAAGACGAAAATTTTTACAGAGACATTGAAATAAGTGGTAGCGAAACATTTTTAACACTGCATAACTTTATTCAACAACTACTTAAATTTGACGAAGGCCAAATGGCTTCATTTTTTATGACAGATGAAGAATGGCAGAAGAATGAGGAAATTACTTTAATGGATATGAATATGGATGAAAATTCCGAAACATTCATTATGTCCGAAACAACTATCAACCATTTTATTAAAGATAAAAAGCAACGTTTATTATATTTGTTTGATTTCTTTAATGATCGAAATCTGTTTATTGAAGCCTACGAGATTAACAACAACACTTCTACTGAGACAAAATGCATTGGTGAACAAGGTGAGGCTCCTGAGCAATTAGATATGAGTAGCATATTAGCTGACAGCATGGGAGAACCATCGCAGGAAACCGATTTAGGACTTAGTGCAGATGAACTGTTGGGATATTCTGATTCTGATTTTGATGACGACCCTATGATTTCGTACACAGACGACTTGGAGGACTTTTAGAACCAAACTATTGATGCAAAAAACTCTTATAGTAATTATTGGCCCTACGGGAATAGGAAAAACTTCCACCAGTATTAAAATTGCTAATCATTTTAATACTGAGATAATTTCGGCAGATTCAAGGCAAATATTTAAAGAATTACAAATTGGCACAGCTACACCCAGCGCGGAAGAGTTGGCTGCTGCCAAACATCATAACATTGGCTCTCACTCCATACACGATTATTATAGCGCTTGGGAATTTGAACAGGACGCAATAAAAATGAGCGAAGAGCTCTTTAAGAAACACGATCAGTTGGTATTAACTGGTGGTTCTATGATGTATATTGATGCCGTTTGCAAAGGCATTGATGAACTTCCAACAATAGACCAACATCTTCGAGATGAGCTAAAATTACAATACGAAACAGAAGGTATTGAATCTATTCGAAGACAACTTAAACAGTTGGATCCGATATTTTACGATCAGGTTGATTTAAAAAACCACAAACGAGTGATTCATGCTGTGGAAATTTGCCTGATGACTGGAGAACCATACAGCTCTTTGCGCACAAACTCGGTAAAGCAACGACCTTTTAAAATGGTTAAAATTGGCTTAGAAATGGACCGAGAAGAAATTTACGATAGAATAAATCGGCGCGTTGACATCATGGTTGAAGATGGCCTAATAGAGGAAGCGCAACGCTTTTATCCAAACAAGGAATTAAACTCATTAAACACAGTAGGATACAAAGAACTGTTTGCTCACTTTGATGGAGAGTATGACTTAGACAAAGCTATAGAATTAGTAAAACGAAACTCTAGAAGGTACGCAAAAAAACAGCTAACCTGGTTCAAACGAGACAAAGAAATTTCGTGGTTTAATCCACAAAATTTAGATAATATGATTAGTTTTATACAAGAAGAAATTTAATGCACTGGGCATTTAATATTAATTAATCTCTCTGGTTTACACCTTTTGTCCAGTGCACTTTTTTGCTAACACAACGGTATGAAAGCTATCTACACTCCAGTCCTCCTTTTTAAAAGAACCAAAATACTGAATATCAGTAAACGATTCTTTCAATAAAGCATCCATATCTTTTTTAAGAATAGGAATTAAGGGCACTGACTGCGAATAGGATTCACCGCTATTTTTATCGCTTAACTTGGTAGAGAAATCAATTACTCCGTTTGATAAATGAATGTAATCTCTTTTAAAAATATAATGATCACTCTCAATTGTTGGTAACTCAGCCACCTCATTTTGCTTTACCCTATCGTAATTCACAATTTGAATCAACAAATATCCACCTGACTTTAAAACCTTTGCTGCAGAGTCAACATATGTTTTAACATCCGATAATTGAGGCAAGTGGGGCAAAGTGTTTCCTAAACAATAAATTATATCAAAGCTTGAAGCTGAGTAACCAGCCCCAAACTTTAGCAAATCATTTTCTGCAAAACGGACATCAATAGCCTGTGGGCATTTTTCCAGTGCCTTACCTACCATAGCACCGTCTAAATCAAAAGCATCCACCGAGGCACTTCTTCGCCCCAACTCTATCGCCAAGCTTCCTGTACCACAACCAGAATCTAAAACCTTTTTTCCAGATAAAACAGGAAAAACACTTTCAATAAAATTAGCCTGCGCTTTATTTAACGGAAATATTTCGTCGTAAGCTTTTACAATAGAACTATAAAATGACATACCTTTTAATTTACACGTTTCTCAATTTGATACCGATTACGTTCAGGACTATTACGCGACACTAATTCCGCTAAAAAGCCTGCTAAAAATAGTTGCGTACCAATAATCATGCTGGTTAAAGCAATAAAGAAGTAAGGGCTCTCTGTTACACGCGCTTCGTTGATATGGTTATATACGCTATATAACTTGTGCGCTCCCAAATACAAAGCAGAAAAGAAACCAACGGTAAACATCAAGGTTCCTAGGCTTCCAAAAAGGTGCATCGGTCGCTTACCAAATTTTGAAATAAACGAAACAGACATTAAATCTAGAAAGCCTTTTAAAAAGCGCTCAATTCCAAATTTAGAAACACCATATTGTCTTTCTCGATGTATCACCACTTTCTCCCCTATCTTATCAAAACCACTACGCTTTGCTAAAATAGGTATATAGCGATGCATCTCGCCATACACCTCAACACTTTTAATAACTTCCTTACGGTAAGCTTTTAAACCGCAATTAAAATCATGCAGCTTAATACCCGAAATATAACGTGCCGTACGGTTAAATAATTTACTTGGAATCGTTTTCCCTAGCGGATCATGACGCTTCTTTTTCCAGCCACTCACTAAATCATAACCTTCGTCTTTTATCATACGATAAAGCTCAGGCAATTCATCAGGATTATCCTGCAAATCAGCGTCCATTGTAATAACCACTTCTCCTTCTGCAGCTTCAAAACCACTATATAAAGCGGCTGACTTTCCGTAATTTCTACGAAACTTGATTCCTTTTACCTCTTTATGCTCGGCAGACAATTTTTCAATTACCTGCCACGAAGTATCATTACTTCCATCATCGATAAAAATAACCTCGTAAGAAAGACCAAGGGGAGTAATCACTCCCCCTACCCAATTATATAATTCAACTAACGATTCTTCCTCGTTAAAAAGTGGTACTACAATTGATAAATTCATTCTATAATATTATTTGACACCTAGCACTTTACAATTAAAATGCTGGTTCTGCATCTTTTTTAAGAATAGCTGAAACAATTAAAGAAATTATTAGCCCAACTATAACAGAAGAAAATATTCCCATAATCGCCATAGCCATTGGCCCTTGAAAAATAGACATCATGCCTTCCATTTGTTCCAATTGAGCTTCCGAGACACCTGCCTTCATCTGTTCTTCTTGCATAATTGCAAGATACTCAGTATGCTTTGCAGGATCAATAAATGCATAAAATACATAAGTGAAAATACTCGAAACAACTCCACCGACAAGAGAAATTAATGTTCCTATTCCCACTCCTTGCCCATACCCAAGAAAACCTTTATTCTCTTTCTTCTTGTAATTATTTAAACCCAATACAATAAATACAATCATTAAAACCAAACCTAATAATCCGAGGGCTTTATTTCCCATCAAGCCACTATAACTCATCATTAAAAAATATACAATAGAAGCGATACCTAAATAAAGTCCATAGCCGTAAACCGTTGATGATTTTGATGCAGATTGTTCCATAAGTTAAAATTTATAAATTAAGATTAGAATTCTGTCAAAGATAGAATTTTAAGTAAATTGTTTATAACAATTGGCTTCAAAAATAAACACCCTTATCTAAGTACTGGTGCAAACAAATACACATCAGCCTACATTTATTCATCTCTCATTAATTTTATTGAAAAAACATTAAAAAATAACTTACTGATAACAAAGCGCTTAAAAAGAGACACGAAAAAAAAGTTCATTTTTTTTATATTTTCACTTGTCACGTATATGTTTTTTTCTACATTTGCACCCGCTAAAGCACGGGTAAGTCCTGTACGACCAGCTCCCATTGAATTCCCCCAGGGCCTGACGGCAGCAAGGGTAGATGGTTGTAGCGGTGCGATGCAGGTAGCTTACCCACCCGCCAATATAGCTCAGTTGGCTAGAGCAGCTGATTTGTAATCAGCAGGTCGCGGGTTCGAGTCCCACTATTGGCTCTTTAGAATTCTTAAAATGTTAAGAATTGTTTTTTAAAAGTACTGAAAATAATTGATTGGGGCAGATACCAAAGCGGCCAACTGGGACGGACTGTAACTCCGTTGTCTTTCGACTTCGCAGGTTCGAATCCTGCTCTGCCCACAATTATTTGCCGATGTAGCTCAGTTGGCTAGAGCAGCTGATTTGTAATCAGCAGGTCGCGGGTTCGAGTCCCCTCATCGGCTCTTAAAAAATTATTTAATGCGAAAGTAGCTCAGTTGATAGAGCATCAGCCTTCCACGCTGAGGGTCGCGGGTTTGAGCCCCGTCTTTCGCTCTAAAAGCCGATTGAAGAAATTCAGTCGGCTTTTTTTGTACACTAAAGTGTAATATTCCCTGCATTTAACTAAATTTGAATAACTAAGTGCCTATACTATAACATTTAAACTTAAGAACAAACATCTATGCTACTTAAATTATACGAAGAAAACCCCAACGAGAAAGATATCAGAACAGTAGCTGATACCTTAAGAAAAGGTGGTGTAGTAATATATCCTACAGATACTATTTATGGTATTGGTTGCGATATTAATAATGCCAAAGCAGTAGAAAGAGTAGCACGTATCAAAAATATCAATCTTAAAAAAGACCACCTTTCTTTTATTTGTCATGATTTAAGTCAAATATCAGAATACACCAAAAGCTTAAACAACGCCACTTTTAAGGCAATGAAGAAGAACCTACCTGGTCCTTTTACCTTTATATTAAACGCCAACACTAACGTACCCAAGCTTTTTAAAAACAACAAAAAAACAGTTGGAATCAGGGTACCCGACAACAACATCATCCGCGAACTCGTTAAAGAATTAGGGCATCCTATACTTAGCACTTCAGTACACGATGAAGACGAAGTAATTGAATATACCACCGACCCTGAATTGATTTACGAAAAATATCAAAACTTAGTAGATATTGTTATTGATGGTGGATATGGCGACAACAACCCTTCTACCGTAATAGATTGCACCAATGGCGATTTTGAAATACTGAGAGAAGGAAAAGGAGAGTTGGAGTTTTAATTCCCCTTAGTCCTCCTCTATCTCAAAACGATTATAGGTTTCAAACTTCCACATTTCCACCACTTTATTAACTGGAAACTCGTAAGGCTTGTATTCTCGATTGGTAGAAACCAAAAGCAAACTCTTACTTTTTTCAAGATGTTTGTACACTACCTTAAAAACAATCCCATCATCTTGCGTTACAATAACACAGGGAGTTCCATCTTTAACGTTCGTCCAATCCTGAATATAAGAACAAGTTACCCACGCCCCTTCGGGAACAGGTAACATAGAATCGCCTTTTATCTGAAACGTTCGATAAGTTTTATCCTTGGGTAAAAATGGCAACGAAAACTTATCTAAAGAACCAATAAAATCCATATCGCCATAACTATTGGTATAACCCGCTTGCGCTTTTACAGGCACCATCTCAATATTCTCGTTACCGTCGCCATCTACCGAAATAGTGAGCAAACGTAATTTTTTGCCTGTAACATCTACATCAAACCCATCTTCAATCTGCGAAAGCTGAAATTCAGATAAAGCTTGAATATCGTAGCGGACAAGTGCATCAATAGACAAGTTAAAATACTCAGCATACTTAATAAGTACCTTAAAAGGTGGCTGAATATTTTTTTCGTAGCCTGCCAATGTGGTTCGGGTAAGCTCTAACTGACTAGCCAAATCGGCTTGCGATAATTTACGACGCTTGCGTAAAAATTTAATATTCTCTGGAAAAAACATATTTTTCTTAATTAACTACAATTCTATGCTTCGGTTAAAACCGATTTACATTCTCTCATAAAACACGGACTAAAGTCCATGCCTAGTGATAAATTAGCCTCTTCCCTTTTTTACAACATCAAAACCATAACGCTTTACAAATTGATTATACTCCTTCGAAAAACCGACAACCTTATGATGCTCCTCTTGATTCGCTATATATTGCCGTACCATAGGTAATTTATCCTCTCCTACTGCAATGGCCATATATTCGCTTTGCCACTGAAAATGACACTCACACAAGCTATTCTTGTTAATCCAATGCGAAGATTCCCCTTTTAACAATTGTGCTATCTTACCAATGCTCAAGTCTTCATTTAACGAAACCAAACAATGTACATGATCTACATACCCATTAATAAAATCGATATAAATATTTTTAGCTCTTGCATTTTCTTTGATATGTTTAAATACATCTCCTCTAATATTATCAGTCAATAAGGCCTCTCTATTTTTTGTAGACCAGATAAAATGCACGTATATTCTAATAAATGACATAGGCTTCATTTTTAAACATTTCACCTCTTATGCTTCGGTTAAAACCGATTACAAACTATCGATTCACACAAGCTGCAGATTACATTTATAATTAGATCTAGGCTTCAGCCTAGGGATAAATAAGACAACACCAATGGGCTTTAGCCCAAATACGAAACTGAGTACCTCTTTTTGAGTTAACTCTATAGCCTACTGCAATTATAAGATCCAGATTATAAAAATTAACTTTCCTAGTTATTTCTCTTTTACCTTCCTTTTGAACTTGTGCAATTTTTGCACAAGTTGCTTCCTTGTCCAACTCATTCGACTTATAAATATTTGATATATGCCGAACAATAGAAGTTCTATTTGTAGCAAATAACTCTTCTAATTGATATTGATTTAACCAAACAGTCTCTCCCTCAACTTTTACTCGTATCTCTTGATTTCCATCTTCCGTTGTAAATATTCTAATATCTGAATTATTCATCATCAATGCTTTTACATTCTTCTTCCAAATGTAATATTATTTGACTAATTTATAGTCAAATAAATGACGAAATATTCGACAATCGTGAGAAAAACAATATTACATTTAGATTTGGACACATTCTTTGTGTCGTGTGAGAGGTTGTTGGACAGCAAATTAAACAACCGTCCAGTGCTTATAGGTGGTACTACAGACAGAGGCGTAGTGGCAGCTTGTAGTTACGAAGCTCGTACCTATGGAGTTCATTCGGCCATGCCTATGAAAATGGCTCGCATGTTATGCCCCGATGCTGTGGTGATTAGAGGCAACAGTGGTATCTATAGTAAATTTTCGGATATGGTAACCGACATTATCAAAGAGCGTTCGCCCCTTTTTGAAAAATCTTCTATTGATGAATTTTATGTAGATATCACGGGAATGGACAAATTCATCCAAACCAGTTATCTGTGGTCGCAGGAGTTGCGCGAGGAAATACTAAAAGAAACTCATTTACCTATTTCGTTTGGGCTATCCACTAGCAAAACCGTTTCTAAAGTAGGTACAGGAGAAGCCAAACCTAATAACCATATTCAAATTGCACAGGGTAACGAAAAACCTTTTCTGGCTCCTTTATCCATAAAAAAAATACCTATGGTAGGCGACAAAACCTATCATAAACTACGTAGCATGGGCATTGAAAAGGTGAGAACAGTTCAAGAAATGCCCGTTGAATTAATGGAGCGCGTGCTGGGTAAAAACGGAACTGTTATCTGGAAAAAAGCACAAGGCATAGACAATACGCCTGTTATTGGCTGGCACGAGCGTAAATCCATATCCAGCGAACGAACCTTTGAAAAAGACACTACCGATGTAATTAAGCTTCGTAGTATTTTAGTAGCTATGGCCGAAAACTTGGCTTACCAACTGCGCAACGGCAATAAACTAACCGCCTGCATCACTTTAAAAATAAGATATTCCGATTTTCAAACCTACACCAAGCAACGGCGAGTTTCTTACACTTCGCTGGACCATACTATTATTGATACGGTTTTGGATTTATTTGAAAAAATGTACGATCGCCGAGTTCTAATACGACTCATCGGCGTACGACTTAGTCACCTAATTGGAGGCAGCTATCAAATTAGATTATTCGAAGATTCGGAGAAGATTATAAAACTATATCAGGCTATGGATAAGATGCGAAATCGTTACGGGCAGAATGCTGTAAAACGAGCTGTGGCTATGGATGCAAAAAGCATTGGCGGTATGAATCCTTTTAACGGACAAGCTCCTGTAATTCCTGCACACCGGCGACAGTAGTAGAAATAGTGGGCAACAATACAGTAGGCAGTTCACAGTCTTCACCATATAAATAAGAGCTCCAAAGTGGGCAAAATCAGTAGCCCAATCTCTAAACTCTAGTGCACAGAAAGATATCTTGTCATTGTAATCGTGAGAATCAGTTCTCCTCCTTACCAAGGAGAACTGATTCCCGTCTTGAAAAAATGCTATAACTATTACCCTTGCCCAATTTTAATAACACAAACAACAAATGCTTTTAAATTGTCATTCATATTATAGCTTTAAATACGGAACGCTCTCTTTAGAAGAACTTCTACAAGAAGTTTCTGCAGGAGGACATTCTACTGTGGCTCTAACCGACATTAATAATACCGCCACCAGCCTTGAGTTTGTTCGCTTAGCTGCAGAACACAACATTAAACCTGTTGTTGGTGCAGATATCAGAAATGGTGCGCAACAACAATATGTACTGATGGCAAAAAATGCCGATGGCTTTAGAGAAATCAATGAATTCTTGAATCCTTACCTGCATAACAACCTAACATTTGAACCCGATGCCCCTGAGTTTGGCGATGTATATATTATATACCCTTTTACAACACAACTTAGAGAACTGGAAGACAACGAATACATTGGTGTTAGTCCGCAGGATTTAAGAAACCTACCTTTTAATCCGTGGAAAAAACATCTGGATAAATTAGTGATATTACAAACCGCTACCTTCCGCAATAAGCGCGATTATAATATCCATCGATTATTGCGTGCCATCGACAAAAACACCCTATTAAGCAAGCTAGCTAAAGAAGAACAATCCAGCTACGACAATCAGTACAAAAGTGCTGCAGTACTGCTTTCTATTTACGAAAACTATCCGCAGATTATTATTAATACCCAACAACTACTAAACTCCTGCAACATGGAGTTTGAGTTTAAAACCAACAAAAACAAAAAGCTATTTACCGACTCTGAAGAAAACGATTTTCAACTTCTTCGAAACGAAGCTTACAAGGGTTTAAAATATAGATACAATGAAATTACTGATGAAATATCTGCTCGCTTAGAAAAAGAACTCAGTGTAATTCGGGAACTCAATTTCTGCTCCTATTTCCTCATCAATTGGGATTTAGTTCAATATTCGCTCAGCATGGGTTATTACCACGTTGGCCGAGGCAGCGGCGCTAACAGTCTGGTAGCTTACCTACTGCGCATTACCAATGTAGATCCTGTTGAGCTAGATTTATATTTCGAACGCTTTATTAATACACACCGTACTTCTCCGCCCGATTTTGATATTGACTTTTCGTGGACCGACCGCGATGATATTACCCGTTATTTGTTTGACAAATATGGTTGGGACCGAACAGTTCTGCTTGGAACATTTATCACCTTCAACCACAAGTCGGCATTTAGAGAGATAGGTAAAGTATTCGGTTTACCCGATGAAGAAATTACACGCCTGCAAAAGAATCCGACTCCCGAGCAGGCCGATGAATATGGGAAATGGGTAATACAATACAGTAAATATATTGCCAATTTCCCTAGCCATACAAGCATCCACTCCAGTGGTATTTTAATTTCGGAAGAGCCTATTAGTAATTACTCTGCTACCGAGCTATTACCCAAAGGCTATCCTTCTACACAGTTCGACATGTACATTGCTGAAGATTTGGGCTTACATAAATTCGACATTTTAAGTCAACGAGGTTTAGGCAAAATTAAAGATACGCTGAGCATCATTAAAGAAAATCATGGAATAGACATAGACATCAATAACACCAAGTTATTTATGGAAGATACTCGCGTAAAAAAAATGCTCAAAAAAGGGCAAGCCATTGGTTGTTTTTATATTGAATCGCCAGCCATGCGCATGCTACTGACCAAACTTAAAGCTGAGGATTATAAACGTTTGGTAGCAGCCAGTTCCATTATTCGCCCAGGCGTGGCAAAAAGCGGAATGATGCGCGAATATATTATTCGGTTTCAGGATAAAAGTAAACGCGAAGCAGCACAACAAGCGCTTCCTGATTTATATGCCATATTGGAAGAAACCTACGGCGTTATGGTATATCAGGAAGATGTGATTAAAGTAGCGCACTATTTTGCTGGACTAGCCTTGGATGAAGCAGATGTATTACGACGAGGCATGTCGTGGAAGTTTAAACAGCGAAACGAATTTGGAAAGGTTCGCAACAAGTTTTTCAGCAACTGTCAGCAGAAAGGATATCCTGATGCTGTAGTTCAGGATATTTGGCGACAAATTGAAAGCTTTGCCAACTATGCTTTTGCCAAAGGCCACTCGGCCAGTTATGCCGTTGAAAGTTTTCAGGCACTTTACCTTAAGGCCTATTACCCCATAGAGTACATGGTTGCTACACTGAATAATGGCGGTGGTTTTTATTCGCCACAACTATACCTGCACGATGCCATGATGCACGGAGCCAAAATTGAAGTACCTTGCATCAACCGTAGCTTTTGGGAGAATACTGTTAAGGACGATACTGTTTTTCTGGGTTTTTATTTACTCCGCGAACTCGAAAGAAACAACGTAAAGCTCATTTTAGATGAAAGAGGAATTAATGGAAATTTTGCCAATCTACGCGAATTTATCAAACGAGTACCTATTAGTTTAGAGCAACTCATCATTCTTATCCGCATAGGCGCTTTTCGATTTATGGGCGTGGGCAAAAAGGAGCTGCTTTGGGATGCTCATTTTTTACTGGGGCACAACAAAAAGACCAAACCCGAACGAACCTTGTTTCAATCTGAGGTAAAAGAATTCCAGCTTCCTGCACTTTGGCGTCATCGTTTAGAAGATGCTTTTGATGAAATGGAGTTATTGGGCTTATCCATACAGTCGCCATTTGAACTTCTCAAAGACGAACTTCCTTCCTCCTTAAAAGCTTGCCATCTGCCACAGCTTATTGGCAAACTGGTACGTATTGTTGGCTATCTGATTCATCGTAAACCTACCCGAACATCGAATGGAAAAACTATGTTTTTTGGCACCTGGATTGATTTAGACGGACATTGGTTAGATACAGTTCACTTTCCTCCTGCAGCACAAACATATCCGTTTCGAGGCCCAGGATGTTATGTTATTGAAGGCACTGTGGTGGATGAATATGGCTTTATTAGTATTGAAGTAAGTTTGATGGAACGTATGCCTAATTTTAGCTTGGATAGTGTATAAACTAGGAAATAACAATTACATATTATTCGCACCTGTAGTACTATTAAACCTCTCGTACATTCCAATATCAAAATACGATACGCTAACCAGATTATCTAAGGTTAAAATTAAATCAACATCTAATTCTGAAACATCTTCTACCCTGCCCTCATTTACATATTCAGAATACACAGAAAGATAATGAGTGGTAAAGTTGAGTTGCCTTTGTTCATTTCGATAACCACTCAAAACAGGAATAACCCTTATGTAATTAGACACTGTAGGAATAGGCAATTCCTTTACCCAGGCTATGTACACTTTATTGTTATCAAGGGTAAACTCTAACAGTTTAGAATCCTTAAATGAAGAGCGTAACAAAATTTCTAATTCGTTACCCACCTTTTTAATGGCTTTTTCAATCTGTTTTTTATGATTTGAACAAAAAGTTAGATTACCCAGCTCGGTAAAAGCTACTGAAAAAATAAATGAAAAGATAGTTGTTCCGATGTATGGCGTTTGTAATGGTAGGTAACTGTGTAAAGTTTGAATAAACTCCGGTATAAATATCTCAGCAACTTTTCTTATGACTATGGTTATGGCTAAAATTGAAATTCCTAAAAGAATGGAATCAAAGATTAAACGCTGCCTATCTAACCTCTGCTGCAAAAATTTATAATAATTAAATCTGGATATAACATAGTAGCCGCCTACCAATGGTAATATTCACAGATTCCACGGCATGCCTTAAGCTGACTCTAATCGATTTTTATTATCCTCAATCGTCTTCAAGATAGAAGAGTTCTCCAGTTTTTTCAGTAAAACCCTCACTTTCTTTTGCTTAAAGAAATCTTCCGATTTAATATACATCCTACCTTCCTTAGTAGCTTGTACAATATTTACATCTTCTTTTGGCTTTGTCATAACATTACAAAGATATTGATTTTTAATAATATCTCACAACTCACTCACAAAACTTAATACAACACACCGACTCTACTTCAGCATTTTGATATTTATAAGTCAGCAAACCTGATTTAACATCTCGTTCAAAAACGGATATTGAAGATGAATCTTGATTACCTACCAACAACCATTTTCCATCTTTTGAAAGTTCAAAATCGCGAGGCGTTTGGCCTTTGGTTTCTGTATGCCCAAGCAAACTCAATTCATCCGTTTCTATATCGAAAGTCATCATTGCTATAGCATTAACACTTCTGACCCCACAGTAAATATGTTTTCCACAGGGAGATATCTTTATCGCTGAAGCTGAAGCACAACCATCTTGCGGAGCGTTTAACAGCTTCTCATTTTTTAGCCATTCCCATTTATTATCCTGATATTTTACCAAACTAAGTTCAGCCGTCATTTCATTAATCACAAACAAATAGTTTCCATTGGGATGCATACATAAATGACGCGGGCCTCCTCCTTTGGGTAATTCTAACTCACATACCTGCTCCCAAAGTTGTTTTTCATTCTGCGCCAGAAAGTATATTTTATCCGAACCCAAATCACTAACTGCTAAGACATTTTGATGCTCTATATAAAAAGTCATATGCGCATGAGAAGCTTCTTGCCTTTCGGCATTTATGCTTGAACCTACAAATTGAATTTGCTGAACACATTCCGTTGGAACGCCAAAATCATCCAAAGCATAAATTAATACATTACCTGTTTGGTAGCAACTGACTACAACTTGCTTTGCGTCATTAAGCCATAAAATATGGCATGGAAGACCTCCTGCAATAGGTATTTCAGAAACTAGCTCTACACTATCTCCCTCTAAACGATAACACAGAAGTTTCGGTTCTAAGTCAAGCAATAACTCCTGAAAAGTATATATGAGACAAGCATCTTTATTGATGGCAAGGTATCCTACATTGGTACTATGGTGTTCTTTTTTAAACTTCAGTTGACCCGTTTCTTCGTTAAACTCAAAAAAAGCCATTCCATTACCAGTGCCTTCTAAATCGCCACCTACATGCTGTGTGTAAGAACCTGTTATAACCTGCATGCTTTTGTTTATTATTTAGTATTTTCTCATTGTTTTGAAAATGAATACAATTGGGCTTCCGCCCAAACCCGACTTCATTTCTTACCTTGATGTAAGAAACGAAGCAAAGAAAATCAAGACTGCTAATAAAATACCTTTCTTTTTTATCGAAAGCTTAAGTGCGGCCGGGTGATTTTCGAGCAAGCTCTCAACTTCCCGGACTTACTATAGCTTTCTTCAAAACAAAAGCCATTTTATTAGAGGTCGAACCCTAAGTACATACAAAAAAACGGACTACTAAATTTAGTAATCCGTTCTAATAATTTATCTGCTTTATGCTTTTTTATTAGCCAATAAAATATGGTCACAAACTAACACAATTTCATCTCGTTGATTAAAAACCTCCACATGTTCTACTACCTGTCCAAACTCTGGTTTTTTAGATTCAGATTTATCCGAGATGGTTACTTTCACATGAATCGTATCTCCAATATGAACTGGTTTAATAAACCTCAATCGGTCGTAGCCCTTTGAAAAAGCCTCCGGGTTAATTTCAGTAGCTGTCATTCCAATAGCCACACTAAACGTTAAGGTTCCGTGCGCAATACGCTCTTTAAATGGTTGTGTTTTACACCATTCTTTATCCATATGATGTGGAAAGAAATCGCCCGTTTGTCCCGCATGAACTACAAAATCGGTTTCCGTTATAGTTCGTCCTAAAGTTTCACGAAAATCACCTAAGGTGTAATCTTCAAAAAATTGTGATTTTATATGCATCTTGTATTCTTTTAATTGTAATAAAGATAATTAGTTTCTGCCACTAATCATCCCTCCTCCTATATTTTAAGGAAACTACCTTCCCATCCAGCCGCCATCAACTAACATCACGCTTCCATGCATGTATGCTCCAGCTTCGGAACAAAGGAAAACCGCAGGTCCAGCAAAATCCTCTGGCTTACCCCACCTTCCTGCAGGAATACGAGACAGTATTTGCTCAGAACGAACAGAATCATTACGCAATGCCTCTGTATTATCTGTTTCGATATAACCTGGTGCAATGGCATTTACATTAACTCCTTTTGAAGCCCACTCATTGGCAAAAGCCATCGTCATTTGACCAATTGCTCCTTTACTAGCTGCATATCCGGGCACCGTAATTCCTCCTTGAAAAGTCAATAATGAAGCGGTAAAAACAATTTTACCAGAACCTCTTTCAACCATCTCTTTTCCGAATTCTCGCGTTAAGATAAACTGGGCATTTTGATTGATTTCAATCACTTTGTCCCACATTTCATCTGGATGTTCTGCCGCTGGCGCTCTTAAAATAGTACCCGCATTATTGATTAAGATATCCACTACTGGATGTTCAGCTTTTACCTGCTTGATGAATTCATATAATGATTCACGATTACTGAAATCGCAAGTATAAGCTGTAAATTTTCGACCAACAGCTGTAACAGCCTGCTCTACTTTACTCCCATTTTTCTCCAACGAAGCACTTACTCCAATAATATCGGCTCCAGCTTCCGCTAAGGCAACCGCCATTGCCATTCCAATTCCTCTTTTGCAACCTGTTACTAAGGCTACTTTTCCTTCTACACTAAACTTATTTAGTATGCTCATTTCTATTTTAAAGTATTAAGCATAAAGACAAAAGTATTGTGGACTCAACAATCTCCATATTAGTCTTTATTTTTTGATGATTATTCCGTCGCAAAATCTTAAGTATATCTGCGAACCGAGAGATGCGACGGTTTGTGTTCTTACAGGCTTTCAGCCTTATTATGTAAGCTGTAAATTCCTGTCTCCTTTTTTCCATTCTCCGTACTCCTCAATAAAAAGTCAATGACTTTTTATTGACAATCCACTAAATACTTCATTCCCTCAGGGTTGGCATCAATGCTTTCGAAAAGCTGTTGAATTTCTTCTAAAGGTTTTGTATCGGTGATGATTGTTTCAAATGGATATTTATTTTCTGTAATTAATTGGATAGACTCTTCGTAATCCTCTTTTTCGTATACACGAGCTCCAATTAGTTTCAACTCTTTCCAGAAGAATTTAAATAAATTAACTGGTTTTGGCTCGCCGTAAATAGCAACCATTACAATACGACCACGAATACCAGCTACCTCTGTTGTAATATCTAAAGAAGCTTGAACACCAGCTACCTCAAAAACAACATCAGCTAAAGCTCCGTGGGTTTTCTTGTCAACGTACTCCACTAAATCAGTTTTAATAGGATTGACAACATCAAATCCCATATCCTGAGCCATTTTAATACGAACCTCATTTACTTCAGAGATGATTACATTGGCTCCTTTGCTTTTGGCAACTAAAGCAACCAATAATCCAATAGGACCTCCACCTGAAACTACTGCTGTTTCTCCGGCTACTAATCCACCCATACGAACATCATGACAAGCAACAGAAAGAGGCTCAATTAAAGCGGCCAATTTTAAATCTGTTTCTTCTTTTAATTTATGTAATGTAAAAGCAGGAACATTCCAGTAATTTTGCATTGCTCCAGGACTATCGATACCGATAAACTTTAATTTTTTAGCGATATGTCCGAATCCTTTATCAGAAGGTGCTTCTTCACGATTATCCAAAGGACGAACCGTAATTTTATCACCAATTTTAAAATCACTCACTCCTTCACCCACAGCATCAATTGTTCCTGACATTT
>NZ_LXYE02000015.1 GCF_001659685.2 Labilibacter marinus | reverse complement strand
TTTTTTAAGAATAAAGACATAAGTATTAAGACTAAAGAGCAACTTACTAGATTTATAAAATCCTTCTGTCAAACCATTACTTAAAACTTAACTGTCTTAGTTTATATTATTTTATAATAATGATCTCTTATTAATAATTTGGTGTTACTCCGCCTTTGTCGCTAGACTCATAAGCAGCCTCCACCACTAACATGGTATCCATTACATCATCTATGGAAGTATCTAACACATCTGACTCTCCGTTGGCATAACAAATTAATGATGACATAGTACCAATAAAAGCATCCGGAAACCAAGATCCTTCTAATTGCTCACTTTTCCATTCAGGCTTTTTACCTTCTTCTAAAATGCAATATTCAAAAGCATCTGGTACACCATCTGGATAATTCATTAATAAACCCATTTTTGCATAAATAGCACCCTTAGTTCCTTCCCATTTCACATAGCTTTCCTGGTGTTTATCTCCAAAAATATGATCATGATTAGTGCTGACCAAGGCTCTTAAATCATCTGCATATTCCATAATAACATTGGTACGAGTAGACGACATTTCTTTAGCAGGATGCTTTAAAGTTTTCGCCATTACACTCTTCGGATTTCCTAAAAATGAACGCACTAAATCGATATGATGAATACTGTGCTGCTGAATTTCGAGACGCGGATGATACATCACGTTAGGAAAAAGCTCCCAAGGCATATGAACCGACACTTTCACCTCCATATCATACACCTGACCTATAGCACCTTTGTTAATTAAATCGCGAGCAGCCATGATGTATGGAGCAAAACGTAATTGGCAATTTACCGCAGCAATCAGCTTTTTACGCTTACAAACTTCAATGATTTCTTGTGTCTGCTCAAAATAATCTCCCAAAGGTTTTTGAATTAACACAGGCGCTCCATCAGGTAGTTTTTCTAAAGTAGATACAAATTGATTGGGCATTAAAGTTAAATCAAAAACCGCATTTTCAGGTGCTTGCTGAATAGCATCATCAATATCTTCGAATACACGAGGGATATCAAATTTTTCTGCAATTTTCTCCGCTCTGGCCTTGGTACGATTTGTTATTCCATAAACCTCGAAACCTGCTTTTTTATAGGCAGGCATATGGGCATCATTTACAATTCCTCCAGCTCCAATAATTATGATAGGACGCGACTGCTTGGGTAGCGTATATTTATAATTTATATCCATTTGATTATAATTTATTTGCCTTCTCTTGGGCTTTATTTAAAATTTCCTCTATAGATTCATCCGTATTTATTACATCCAATACCAGTTGGTCGATGACATCTGCCACTTGCGACCAGTTTTCTTTTCGTGGTAAAGAACGTGTGTTACTATGTAACTCCTCTAATTTATGATAGTAAGGTATTTGTTCGTTCACTATTGAACTGTGCCAAGTAGATTTTCTACATCCAATTCCTCCTTCTAAAGTTAAACCTTCATCATTCTTTTTAGATACTGCAAACTGAATAAAATCGTAAGCCAATTGCTTTTGCTTAGATCCAGCACCAATCACGTACATCCAATAAGCATTTAATGAAACCTCTTGACCAGAAGGACCTGCAGGAACATTAGCCACATCTACTTTACCTGCCACCTTTGAATTTTCATCCACTTCGCAATTGGAGGCAAAGCCAAACCAATTAACCATCATGGCCAATTCACCTTGTGCAAAACTCAAGCCTAACTTAACAGAATCAAAATCGCGCGACTTAGGATGCATGGCTTTATCATTCTTCAAGGCCTTGCGATAAAATTCCATCCCTTCTATAGCCTGAGGAGAATTAAGCAAAACACCTCCATCAACCATCAACTCACCACCTCTTGTCCAAAGCTGTAAGCAAAAATCAAAAACCGTGTTATGACCATCAGGATAAGCTGCAAAGCTAGTTCCGTATAAATTTTGCTCAGGTCTATAAAAGAAAGTTGCCACTTCTAATAAATCATCCCATGTATGAGGAAGTTTTAACTCTTTGCCAAACACCTTTCTAAAGGCTTCTTTCTCCTTTTCTGACTCAAATAAATCCTTACGATAAATCAAACACTCTGGTCCGTTATGAAAAGGCAAACCCACTGTAGCATCACCAAACTGCTGTTTCTCTAGCAATGATTCTGACCAGCCTTCGGGATAGCCTTCGGGTTTAGATTTTGATATATACTGACTTAAATCGATGATGATATTGCTGGATTTGGCTTCGGTAATCCAATCGGTATTCATTAAAGCAATATCCCAATCACCATTTTTCAATCCGTCGTTTTTGATGGTAGCATCATAGAGCGGATGCAAATCCATTGGCACAGCTTCCAATTCAACATGGCAATTGTTGATTTCACAGAATTCCTTCCACATGGCATCAATTGCCCGTTCAAATGGATCATACTTTCTAACCGCTATTCGAATTTTACCTGCCATAACAATTACATTCCAAATTCACTTAATATTGCTTGCGTATGCTCACCTAAAATAGGCGAACCCAATTCTGAAGTTAAGATGTTGCCGTCAATTTTTATGGGGCATCGAGTGGTTTCATATTTATAACCATCGCTCATCTTTACCTCCTGAATCATCTTTAACACTTTAAACCCTTCTTGCTGAAACAAGCGATCCCAATTCATCACATCGGCACACCAAATGTCGGCTGGCTCTAGTACACCCAACCATTTTTCGGTAGAACCTGTTTTTAGGTGATTGGCCAATATCAACTTAATTTCATCGCGTTGCGTAAACCAACTTGCAGGCTCTGGGTAATTTTTAAGTTCTTCACACCCTAACAACTCACCCAATACCGGAATAGCTCCCATAGCCAAAGCTAAGTAGCCATCTTCAGTTTCGTAAACTCCGTATGGAGCACCTAAATAAGCATGCGCATTATTGCTTGCTGTACGTACCGTTGCTTCTCCTCCATCATGATAATAAGTGGTAATGGTTTCGAATTGAAAATCCAAAATAGATTCGAGCATACTTACGCTCACTTTTGTTCCTTCTCCCGTTTTTCCCTTTTTAACCAAAGCAGCTAAAATTCCTTGTACCAAGTGAGAACCCGTTAAAATATCAACCACCGCAATTCCCATTGGCACTGGCCCTTTATCGGCATTTCCGCTTAAGCCTGTTAATCCAGACAAAGACTGAAGCAATAAATCCTGACCAGGCTTACCTTTCCAAGGCCCTTCTGTTCCATACCCTGAAATCTCGCCATAAATAATAGATGGGTTTATTTTTTTTATGGTATCGTAATCAAAACCAAGGCGATCAATAACTCCAGGTCTGAAATTATGAACCAACACATCGGCTTTCTCCACTAATTTCAATACCATCTCTTTATCCTGGGCATTTTTCAGGTCGGCCTGAAAACTTTCTTTATTACGATTGATAGCTCTAAAAACGGATGACTCACCATTCAATTTTACATTAGAAACATATAATTGACGACAAATATCTCCCGTTTCTGGTCTCTCTACTTTAATTACCCGAGCACCTAAATCTGCCAATCGTAATGTAGCGGATGGACCCGATAAAAATTGACTTAGGTCAACTACTAATATATCTTTAAGTGTTTTCATTGACTTTATTCTATTAATACTGTTAGAATCATTCTTCGGTAAACACATCTATTATTATCTAAAACTTCTTTTACTAAGTGTTAAATATAATCTTTGCTCAAGCCACAAGGGCTTTTACTTTTTTTCTACAGACAAAAAAAGATAAACAAAAAAGCCCGCCGACTACACCACTCGCTTACCCACTATTTTCAATATTTTGAGGCAAAAAGAACTCCTTACAGTCAAACAGCTTTTTGCCTTTTCAAAATCACGAAAAGTGGGTCCCAAGCTCGTTGCTGATGTCGGTTACTTTACTTGCACCCATGCAAAAACAAAACGTATTTACCTTTAACATCCTACTATAAATTAAACTCATTAATAATGCTTTGCGTATGCTCACCTACTCTAGGTGCAGCTTTATCAGCATAAATAGGTTCATCGTTTAAACGAATAGGAGAACGCGTAGTGTGTACCTCTTCACCATTACTCAACTTCACTTTTTGATCCATACCTAACACTTTATATCCCTCATGATTTAACAACTTTTGATAGTCATAAACATCAGCACACCAAATATCTGCAGGTTCTAAAATACTTAACCATTCTTCGCTTGTTTTTTGGGCAAAAAACGCAGCTAGTATTTCCATAATTTCTTCTCGCTTCTCAAACCACGATTCTTCTGTTGAATATTTATTCAACTCCGTGCATCCTATAATATCAGCTAGTTTATCCATAGGAACCATAGCCATAGAAAGATAACCATCCTTGGTTTTATATACTCCATAAGGTGCACTTAGATAAGCATGTGCATTTCCTTGTTTGGCGCGAATAGGAGGTTTATTGCCATCATTTAAATAAGTGCTGATTACCTCAAATTGCAAATCAAGCATCGACTCCAGCAAACTTACTTCAACTAATGCTCCTTTACCTGTTTTTCCTCTGCGAACCAAAGCAGATAAAATTCCTTGAACAAAGTGAGAACCGCATAAAATATCAGCAATAGCTAGTCCCATTGGCGTAGGATTATCATCAGCATCTCCCGTTAAATGGGCTAAACCCGACATACTTTGAGCCAACAAATCCTGACCTGGTTTACCTACCCACGGCCCCTCTGTTCCATACCCAGTTACCGATGCATAAACAATACGATCATTAATAGCCTTGACCACTTCATAATTCAAACCAATCTTCTCCATCACGCCAGGACGAAAATTATGTGTCATCACGTCGGCTTGAGCTATCAATTGTTTTACGCGCGCTAAATCGTCTGCATCTTTCAGGTTAGCAGCATACGATTCTTTGTTTCTGTTAACCGTATGAAAAACCAGACTACTACCATCAACAAACAAGTTTTTAATGGCAATTTGTCTTCCTCCTTCTCCGTGATTTGGACGCTCGATTTTAATAACACGTGCCCCTAAATCGGCCATCTTTAGGCCTGCTGATGGGCCTGCCATAAACTGGCAGAATTCCAACACTAATATCCCATCCAATGGTTTGCTACTACTCATCTTATTTAAGTGATTGTTTATATAAGTTATTCAACTCATCCAATAAAGATTTGGCATTTCCACCTTTCATCATAAACTCACGAATTGGCGCTCCAGCTCTATCCTGAAAGTACATGTGCCCATGATATCTCGGACGTAAAAACGCTCTATCTAAAGCTGGTAAAGTATCCTTAAAGAAATCCATACACTGACTATTTACTCTATCATCAGTCCATGCTTTTCTATGACCAGGTTGTCCGCCATTGTCAAAGAAGATACCTTTTTGCGTATCCAAGGAACCAGCATACTCAACAAACTTAGCCGCCATTTCCATCGATTTACATTGAGATGAAACCGCCAAGCCAGTACCTCCTAAGGTAGTGATTAACTTTTGACCATCAATGTCCACCATATCATGAAACTTCAATAAATTCTTTGCATATCCAATTTTTGAATAATTAGAATATCCATATGCAAAAGGTGTATACAAATAATCATCACCTGAACTCATGGCTTCAAATACTTTGATAGGATTCCAATCGTAACTTTCACTTCTGATATTTTTACCCAACTCGCGCAACATCTCTAAAGCTTTTATACCTATTCCTTCAGAAATTACATGCTCTTCAGAAGTACATACATCCTCACCTAAAGTGGAACATATCATATAAAAACTCATTAAAGTATCCTGTGGAATACCAGGAATAGCCACTTTACCTGTTTTTGAAAGTTCTACTAAATCGGCATATGTTGTTGGCAATTCAAGTCCTTCTTTTTTAAATAAATCAGGTCTGCTAGCTGCAACAGGCGTTGCTGCATCAATAGCTAAAGCCCACTGGTGATTATTAAAAGAATAACTCTCGTGCGATTTAGCCACTGAATTATCCGCTAAATCCTTCATAAAAGGCACTGGCAACATCGTATCCAAAGCTTTAATCACTTCAGTACGTGCAGCAAAACCTGCCCATGGATGATCAATAATCAAGAAATCGTAACGCTTCGCCAGTTGATCTATAGGCTCATCTGCAAATGCTTGCAACGATCGCTTTTCCCACGAAATCTCCACACCTGGATTCAGCTCCTCAAAACGCTGTGATACAGCTACGACTGAAGTAAACCCTCTACTATGATTCCAAGTAATTCCCTTTAACTTTAAATTTTCTGCACTCATTTTGTATATATTTATTTTTTTTAATGTCCTATTGTATCTACTCCCATGCTACTACCGTAGGTCATGGTTATAAATGATATGATTAAAACCAGTAATGCTAAAAGTAGCGTTCGATAAGTTCGTTTCGAAACCTGCGACCATTCCTTCATCACGATACCTACTATGTAACTAAAGAAGATAAGCATAGACATGTGTATTACCCAGCTGGCAAACTTGAAAGCCCCCATACGCACATGTGCCATATTATAGAAAAAGAACTGTCCGTACCATAAAGCACCACTGATTACTGACATCACAATATTGATGGTTAGCACTTTTACGCCCAGCGACTTTACATCAACTATTTCTTTAAGCGTTTTTTGTTTGATGCCAACAATAACAAACCATATTAAATTAGTAACAAACGCTCCAATGGTAGACAACATTAAATTGGCATTTCCTTCGAAGTGACCAGCACCTTGCTCTCCTGCTATTTCAGCTATGGGAGCACCTAATTCTAACGAAATTCCGAAAACGGCAGATAATACACCAGCAATAATAGTTAGAGTAAATCCTTTTTTCATGTTAAAACTTGGAGCTGCTTCACCATCCGAAGCTTGATCCTTTAAATCCTTCTCTTTACGATAACCAGAAACACCACATAAGGTAATCCCGATTAAGGCCAAAAACATACCTAAGAAAATGATTTTACCACCTGGCTCATTATACTTTTCAATCAGTTGACCATGCATTAACAAAGGCACAATGGTTCCAAGAATAGCAGATATACCAATAGATATAGTATAAGTTAGAGAGTAACCAATATGCTTGATAGCATAACCAAAACTCATTCCTCCAAAACCATAAATGGATCCTAACAGCATGACATAAAAGATGACATCTTTAGGCGATTGCACCAATACCTCTAGCAAATTAGGTACAGTAATAAATCCAACAACCACTGGAAAAATTAGCCATGCAAATGCTACTTGCACCAACCAATACGAGTTCCAGGACCAACTTTTTACTTTTTGAAATGGAACATAACATGTAGAAGCTGAAACGCCACCAATAGCATGTAACGCTGTTCCGATAATAGGATTTGACTGAATCATATTTTATATTTGAATACTTTATTTATATTTGAAACAAAGTAATAGAATAAATACCCAACAACCAAATAAATCCTTTATACTAATACGACTACTTAATAAGTAACATACAGCCATTACTTATCACCCAACCAACTCTTCAGATATGGTGCATAGTATAAGATTTAAGAACTTTTGATTCACTTTTAAGACAGCTATTTCCCACCCAAAAACAAAAGCACTTTTAACACAAATTCTAAAAACAAGTAGAAAAAAGATAAAAATAGGACAGTCAAAAAAGGTAGTAAAAGGTCATTTTTGACCTAAAGGTGCTTATCTCGAATATAAAATAACGAGCAAAAAGCAAGTTGTAGAAATAAAAAAAGACATTAGTTAAATACTAATGCCTTCGTAAAATATAGTGTTGTTCTGTTTACAAACTAATCTTGTTCAGGTTTAAGCCTTCGCTTTGAACGGAACGTGCAAATTTAACTGCAGGCTTACCAAACACCATCATATAACCTATCTCATGGTCTTCAGGAATTCCAATAGCCACTTTTAATTCTGGTGCAATTTGGTCAAACACCACTTTTGCTAAACCATCCCATAAGGTTCCCAACCCCATAGAATTAGCCATTAGCTCAAAATAACTTAACGATATCACACAATCCGATGGTCCGTTTGAATTAGCTTTTGGAGCAGATGCGACTATAAAGTGTGGTGCATCTCTAAATAATATATCAATGCCCTTATCTGCCCATAGTGTTTGAAAATTACCAAACATAGCCAAAGCAGGAGCAAGCTCTCCAGCCTCCTTTACCTTTTTAATACCATCATACACCAAACTTCTTACTTTCGAAAGTTCCTCTTTGGTATATGCTACAGAAAGTAATACTTGATTTTTATTGTGTCCTGTTGGGGCATAAGCAGTTGTCTCAATCAGCTCTTGTAATTGCGCTTGCTCTAATTCATCTTTCTTGAATTTTCTGATTGAACGACGTGTTTTAACCAACTTACCCAAATCCTCAAACGAAGGAATTTGCTTATCAACAGTTACGCTATCATCAGGATTTTTACCCCAAATAGATAATGCAGCCGTAGGACACACCGCCAAACAATGCTGACACTTTATACAGTTTTTTTCTTTCCCTTCTTTTATCTCGGGAACCCCGTTTTTACCGTTAATAATTAAAGTAGGACACTCCTTTGAACAGATACCACATTGGGTACATCTTTCCTCATCTATCTTAAAATCAATCATGCTATCCTAATTGTATTTCATTAGCATAATAAAAACTCAATTCGGCTTCTTTTGCAAACCAATCTTTAGAAACTTCCATAAAATCAGCAATGTGAGCTGTTGCCAAATGAGCCTCTAATTTCTCTTTCGTTTCCCATTTTTCAAATAAGAAATACTCGCTATCCCCTTTAGGGTATATATCATAAGCTATACATCCATCCTCCACTTTGGTTTTTTCGGCCAATGTATTAAATGCCTTTTTAAAGTCTGCTTGATGATTTTCTTTTGGTGCAAAATTAACTGCTACTATAATCATGTTTATATATTTTATTGGGTTTGAATATGAAAGCAAAGGTGCGAAAAAATCAGTTTATTTTCGCCTTTACCAAACCGCCTAGTTTATCTAATAAAGCTCGTCCAGTTTTTAGTTTCTTGCTCCGGTGCTTGTACTTTTCCTTTACCGTACTCCATTAGCTCTAATAAATAAGCCATGTTTTTGCCTAGAATCCTCATAATTTGCACACCTTCCTCATCTTGATGAACATCTCCAGGTACAGTACCATGAATTACATTCCAATAATTGGCGGTTGGTAACATCATTTCAGAATAGTTCAAATAATTATTCATTTCGTTAAAGGTTGGCAAACCTCCTGAACGCCTAACGGCCGCAATAGAAGCTCCAACTTTGTGACGAAATAAATTTCCGTTAGAACCAGAAACATAAAAAGCTCTATCTAAAAATGACTTCATATTGGCACTTAAGGATGCAAAATGAACTGGCGAGCCCAATAAAACACCATCAGCATCTTTCATTTTTTGAATCCAAACATTTACATCATCACCTTTAATAATACATTTTTCATCTTTGTTTTCGCGGCACTTACCACAAGCCAAACAAGCTTTAATGCCTCTATTACCAAGATGAACTATTTCCGTTTCAATACCTTTGGCCTCTAATTGCTCGCAAACTATATTTAAAGCATGCCAAGTATTCCCTTCTTTTTTAGGGCTTCCATTAAATGCTACTACTTTCATTTGTTTATTATTTTATCTGGATAATCTGGTGAAAGACAAAATTAAGGAAACATATTCAAATAGCTAACGAAAGAAGTTAATTGCATTCAAAATCCACTCGACCAAATATTTTTCTATTCGTGCAAAACTTAAAACTACATCTCTGTTAACTGTTGCTTTACATCCGTTCTATAACTTCGCCCAATGGTTAATGTAAATACGCCTACCTCTACTTCTGAATAAGAGTGACTCAGGATTTTGCTTTTATTAATGATGTATGAACGATGTATTCTGATAAACATATCTGGCAAACTTTCATTTAATTTACTGATTTTTTCCTTACTAGTAAACGCTCCGTTGGTAGTATTTATCTTGATATAATCCGAAAGACTTTCGATATAAATAATTTCATCATACGGTATTTTTAATAACTTTCTGTTCGATTTTATTTCCAGCACTGCCGTTTTCATTTTCTCCTTTTCCTCTAATAGAGCTTTAACAAGTGCTTGACTTTCTTTTATCTGTTTTATCATTAGTAAAACAGAGCCAATAAAAACTAGTAAATAAAGAATAACAGCTAATAGAACAGTGTCGGAAGCATTCGGCGGGAAACCTTTAAAACTATAATTACCAAGATACACATAGGCAAACATGATAACTATGGATTCAAGATACAAGGAGCACACCATAGTATAAAAAGTGTACAAACTAAATTTTAAATATTTTTTTGGAATAAAAAAACGAGGAACTAAGATGTAGTTAAAGAAATAAGAAGTTCCGAGAACAATAGGTAATAACATACATACAAAATAGAATGCAGCCATAGAATTCCCCCATGAACTTCCGAATACAAGAGTAATTGTTATCAGAACAAGAAACCAATATATAATATGGTAATATGGATTTGAAGATTTTACTGTCATGCTTGCTGTTTTTTTTACAATACAACTCAAATTTCTGTAAAATTTTGAATAATAAATAATTTCGTCGACAAACAACACACTTTAAGCTGGATTCGACCTTGCAGTAAACTGCTATTTGCTCTTACTTTGTATGTAAAGATTACCTTAGTATACTCTTTTACAAGTCGACTTAATGTATGATAAGGTTTTATTGTATAACTTTTAAATTAAAAAGAAATGATAGAATTATTTTATAAAGGCGGTCCCTTATTTATGGGAATATTATCTATTTTATTTATAAGCATGGTGGTATGGATGATATTCCACCTTACTCAAAGCTCAAGCTCCGAAAATAACAAAGAGCAAACTTTAAGAAATTTCAACTATGGTCGTTCCATCGGCTTATTGGCTCTAATCATTGGAATTTTAGGGCAATTGATTGGTTTCTATTCTGCCCTATCGGCCATGGAATTACATGATGTTTCTCCAACTATGGTAGTTGCAGGCATTAAAGTATCCATGATAACTACTTTATATGGTATGCTTATATATATTATCTCGTTACTGTTGTGGTTTGGTTTTAGCCAGATGATAGAACGTAAATAACCATGATTAATGAAGAAGAAATATTATTTTGCAATGATATATTTCTTCTTCATATCTCCTGAAAAAATACAGTTTATCACACTTACCTAAAATCATTATAACTAGGCGATAACAGCCAACGCTAACAACACCTTATTAACTATTTTTAATTCCGTTACAATGAATAAAAAAAATAAGCTTATTTTGCATTCGCTTAACGAATAATTAATGGAATCGATTAACTATATAGAAAGAAGTACAAATACGCAAAAAAAGGAGGAGATTGTAGGCAAAGGGGCTCTTAACTGGCTGTATTACACACCTGGTGGCAAAATTACTCTACACATGCTTTTAAAACGCAAATTTGCTTCTACAGTGGTTGGTCATTTTATGAGTAGTCCATTATCAACTCATCAGGTTAGAAAATTCATTAGAAAATATAAGATTGACCTATCGCAATACCATAATGAGAATGGTTACAGATGTTTTAATGACTTTTTCTATCGTAAACTAAAAGATGGTCAGCGCCTTATTGGAGATGCGCTTGTTTCTCCTGCCGATGGAAAAGTGTTGGCTTTTCAGGATATTGATCACGTGCCTTCTTTCTTTATTAAAGGCTCGGAATTTAAACTTCATGAATTTTTAAACGACGAACATCTGGCTAAGAAATACGAAGGTGGATCTATGGTTATTATTCGATTAGCCCCTACCGACTATCATCGTTTTCATTTTCCAGTGAATGGGATTGCTTCTGAAGCTAGATCCTTAAAAGGAAGATATTTCTCTGTTTCGCCAGTAGCCATGAAAAAAAGCATCAAAATTCTTGTTCAGAACAGAAGGGTTTTTAGCACCATTCAATCGGATAATTATGGCGATGTTATTATGGCAGAGATTGGTGCTGCCTTGGTGGGTAGTATTAAACAAACCTACGAACCAAATTCAAAAATTGAAAAAGGTACAGAAAAGGGTTATTTTGCTTACGGAGGATCTACCGTTGTTTTATTCTTTGAAAAAGGTAAAGTAAGCATCGATAAAGATTTACTTGAAAACACCAGAAATCACCTTGAAACAGAAGTGAAGATGGGTGAGAATATCGGACGATAATACCAACTGCAAATATAATGTACCTCGTTGCAAAAAAAAGCACCCTTAAACTAAGGATGCTTTGAAATATCTTGAAGTACTTTTCTTCGCTTTTACAGACTAAAAATAGTCATCTCCAATATGTTTTTTCTGTGTTTTATGCTTCTTATTGTTGAAGGTATAACTTATGCCTAGCTCTACAATCTGTCCTTCATAATCGTAAACGTAATCTCGACGCAATAAAATCTGTTCTCCCTCATAAGCAGCCAAATAACCTCCAGCCTGATTTGTTCCCAGAACATCTAGCATTTTTGCTGAGAAAGTCCAACCTCGAAGGCTCTTTGGTTTATAATTTATAGCTGCGTTTAACGCCTCAAACTGTAAGCTTTCTCCTTGAGGATTTACAGAGCCTGACTTGATTGAATAGTCAACTGTCAGTTTTAAAGGTGCAGTAACCATCCACGACGCATTTGTTTTAACATTCCAGTTGGTACTGCGGCTATCCCTGCTTTCACCCAACAGTTCATCATCTGCAATAACCTGAAAGTCGTACAAAGCACCACCAACAAATAGTTTAACCTTACTCGCTATATCAAAATTAAAACCTACTTCTGCTCCTAAAGCCTGCTGGTTTCCTGCATTGGTGTAACTACGCAAAAGAACGCCTCCAGGATTACCCATATCGTAGGCCACCCTATTCACTCGGTAAATAGCATTCTCAACTCCACGATAAAAGCCCGTTAAGGTCATATTGTTCTTTCCAAAATTACGTACATAGTTCAGCTCTGCATTTATGCTATATTCTGGTTCCAACAGAGGATCTCCCATCTCGTAAATCTCCTGGTGGCGACGATATAAAAATGGTGCCATGTCTTTAGCTGGCGGACGATTAATACGGCGACTGGCAGCCAAGGAAATACTATTTAATTCGTCCATAGTGTACTTGGCGTGCAAAGTCGGAAATAAATCGAACTTACGTTGTTCAAAATCTTTTTGATAAAAATCACGTCCATCACCCACTTCACCAAAGTAACCATACACGTATTCAAAATACTCTGTACTAGCTACATTCATCAATTGATCCATATACTCTGCACGCAGACCCAAAATATAATCCAGTTTCCCACTCTTTCCTTCATAATCAACATAAGCTGAATAAATATCCCTTTTTAGATCGATGCTATTATCATAACTCTCAATGCTTGGATCTCCCCAATAATCATTACCAATTATCGTATCGTATGCAAACTCACCATCCAAACGAATCCATTGAGGCTGAACACCTGTATTAATCTTATCGCCATTATCAAAAGTATGCTGATAATCAAACACAAATCGATAGGCATCTAAAGGTGTTTCATCACTTTGAAAAGAATGAAATTCAGGTGTATCATTATAATAATAGCGATCTCCATCATAATCAAACTCCTTGTTATCAATCGTTTGTTCTAGGTTAGAAGTTTCGTATATAAAAGAAGTGCTCCATTTAGACTGATCGTTGATTTTATGCATGTAATCCAAATTCAGGTTACTAAACCAACCATCACGATGAATGTCATTCGGGTTATAGATATTCTGCATAGTACCGTCATAAGGCTCTCCGTCAGGAGTATCGGCAAAATAAGCTTCATATACATAGTTTGCAGTACGACCACTGGTACGTTTAGAATATTGATAACTAGCAGCGATTTCTGAATTTTCGTTGATTTGATAATTAACACCAAAATTTGCCATCATATTGGTATACCATTTAGGACGCGATCCCTCACCTTTTAATACATAGTAACTTCCAGGATAACCGCTTACCGATTCGTCGGGGTGCTGATAAATATAAGGATCGATAATACCGACCCCTTTATTATTTCGCGACTGCATTGTAAGCGCACCACTTAGCGACAACTTATTCTTATTATACAATACACTCACACTCCCATTATAACGGTTGTTATCTAGTTCCTGGTTACTGTATATATCATCGTCATTAGTCCAAGGAGTACCACCTATCATACCACTTCCTACTATTGATAAACCATCCGTAGCTCCCTTTTGAGTTGTTATATTAATAATACCACCCTTTCCTTGTGCATCATATCGCGCTCCAGGAACCGTAATAATTTCTATATCCTTGATTTGTCCAGCAGGCAATTGGCTTAATACATCACTGGCACTGGTTTGTGTAGGTTTACCATTTATATAAACCAAAAAATCACCTGTGCCACGCACAGAAACCGTACCCTCTGCATCTACAGATACCGCAGGTAACTTATCTAATATGTCCACCGCGGTTCCTCCTTCTGCTGTTGCAAAATCCTGCGCTCTATAGGTTTTTCTATCTATTTTAGTAGATGCTGTATTAGCCATGGCTGCCACTTCCACTTCGCCAATTGCTATACTACTAGGTGCAATAGCAAAATTGCCTATATTTATTCTAGGCTTATCTGAAGAAACAACTACATTTTTAATGGTATCTGTTTTATAGCCAATAAATGATACTACCACATTGTATGTTCCATGCTGAAGGTCATTTATTTTAAACTCTCCATCATTATCAGTAACAGTCCCAATAGGTAATACTTGGTTACTTTTTAAAAGAGATACTGTAGCGAAGGGAAATTTCTCTCCACTTTCCGCATCTATTACAGCTCCCTTAATGCTTCCATTTTTTTGAGCGTTAGTTAAACTCAATACAGCAAAAGCAAATACAATTAGTGTTAATAATTTTTTATACATTTTATTTTATAATTTTCGATGTGCTTGCAAAGCTACCATACCCTTGTTAATAGCTATGGTATATTTTAACCTGATTATGGTATAATTGTTTATTGTTATATTATTTCAGCTTATCTCTAAATTCTCCTGGTGTAAGATTTGACTTAGTTTTAAAGAACTTTACAAAGTGAGAAGGGTCGTTAAAGCTCAAATGATACGCAATTTCGGAAATGGAATTATTGGTATGTTTTAACAATCGCTTGCTTTCCACAATAATTCGCTCATTAATTAATGAGGAAGCCGACCTCCCTGTTTCTTTTTTGCAGATATTGTTTAAACTTCGCTTACTTAACAAAAGCTTATCCGAATAAAAATCAAGTGTTTTCTCAGATAAATAATGACTATCTATTAGTTTACGATAGTTTAAAATGGTAGGATGAATATCTATTTGTTTGATACCCCTATCAACAGGTAGTTCCGCTATCTTCCATAAAATAATATTCAGGTAAGATTTTAAGATATTTACATTGGGCTGAGGACGTTGATACTCCTCCATCATTAATTGAAACTCCTGATTAAAATTAACCGGCTGGTTAATGAGTTTATACTTTGTTGCTAACTCTGAAAGTTTTAATTTAACATCTGCAAAATCACTTAAAAACTCTTCCTTAAAAATACAAACATAACCTTTGGGTATTTTAGAAAATTCCCAGCAATGTACATGCCCCGGAGACATATAAAAAAGCATAGGAGGTTCAACACTGTAATTATTCTCATCAATGATATGAACCCCCGCTCCATCTGTCAAATAAATAATCTCGAAATAGCCTTCATGCTTATGCGGAACGGTGGGTTTAATCACCTCCTTCATGCGGCTAATCTTAAACTTTTTATTCAGTTCTATCTTCCTATTTACCTTGATTGGCTCCATAACGAGCGCAAATATATACAATCAAGTAATCTATAGCTTAAATGAATTGCATAAATGTACTTGAGAAGACAAAATAACCACTTACAATTACATTGGTATTTACTATACTTTTTCTAACATTAAATTTCTTTACATAGAAAACCCTTATACTACTAAACCATTGATTCTGATTAAGAAACTTCACATTTTGCTCAAGCCGCAAGGGCTTTTACTTTAGTTCACTAAATCAATAATTTATTGTGTTCATGATTTCCGCCATGCTTCAATTCTTCCTTCTGTCGAAGAAAGTATACAAAGAAGACCGCCGACGACACCACTCATTTACCCACTACTTCCTTTATTTTGAGACAGAAAGAACTCGCTGCGCTCAAACAGTTTTCTGCCTTTTCAAAAGTAAAGCAAAGTGGATCCCAAGTTACGTTGCTAAAGTCGGAAAGAAGAACAATAATTATCCTAAAATTACTTTTACCAATTAGTATATGAACCGTCTTTTTTATGCAGACGAGGAATTTCTACAGGTTTAAACTCTTGTTTACTGGCTAATTCTTCATTAAACTCCACTCCAAGTCCAGGCTCCGTGGGGAGTTTATAACGTGGGCCTTCCAATTGGGGTTGCACGGGATAAAATGCTTTGTCGTTCGTTCCCATATTCTCAGCGGGTGTATTTACCTCCTCTAACCAACTAAAATTAGTACAGGCCGCTGCCACATGAATGGTTGCTGCTGTACAAATTGAACCCAATGGATTATGCGGCATCAAATCGATATAATGAGCCTCGGCCATGGCAACTACTTTCATTGATTCCGTTATTCCACCTACGTTGCAAACATCAATTCGGGCATACTGGGTAATATTTCTTTCGAGATAAGGAAGAAATTGCCACTTACTTGCAAATTCCTCTCCAATAGCAAAGGGAACATCAATCATCTTTCGCAAACTTTCATAAGCTTCTGGCGATTCATCACGAATGGGCTCTTCAATAAAATCGATGGTTCCGCGAGGCATGCGCTGCATAAACGAGTATGTTTCAGCTGCAGTTAAACGATGATGATAATCAATACCAATGGTAATTTCCGGGCCTACTTCCTGACGAAGTTTAGTCAACCAATCGGCCAGTATTACAATAGACTCTCTGGGTTCAAAATACCCTTTACTGTCGGCTTCAAATTCGGCAGGAGCCAAACGAAAAATTTTCCATCCTTCTTTTTTTAGGATGCGTGCCTTCTCCATTAAATCATCGAAAGTACGAAAGCGCAATGATGCAAAACAGTCTATATAATCACGTTGTTTTCCTCCTAATAAATCATAAACAGGTACTCCTAAAGCTTTGGCTTTAATATCGTGTAAAGCAATATCAATGGCCGAAATAGCTGCCGTTAATACTCTGCCTCCTTCAAAATACTGACCTCGGTATAAATCTTGCCATATAGCGCCAATGTGCAAAGGACTTTTACCCACAAGCAAAGACCTGAAATGCTCAATAGCACCCACTACTGCCAACTCTCTTCCCGAAAGACCGGAACATCCCCAACCGTATATTCCATTACTGGTTTCTACTTTTACAATTAATTGACTTCCTGAACCTACATTGGTAGGAAAACATTTTATATCTGTGATTTTCATGACGATTTAATTTCGTTTTTATATCTAATACTATACATAAGTACTTTGTTTGTCTCGAGCCGACGAGCTTTTACTTTTTCGCTACAGCTCAAAAAACTAAAGAAAAAGAGCCGCCACTGACACAGGGCAAATGCATTTAAAATATCATTTACTTAAAATAACTCATTTCAAGTAAAAACACTTTCCTCTGCTTGAGCCGCAGGGG
>NZ_LXYE02000014.1 GCF_001659685.2 Labilibacter marinus | reverse complement strand
CTAATAGTTAAATGCATTTGCCGTGGCCACTGACATGAAAAAACTAAAAACTATTACTTTTCGTTGAAAGAAAAGAACTCGTTGCACTCAAACAACCTTTCTTTCTTAACACTACAATCCATAGTTTTCTTAACGCTTTTTCCTGAAGATGGATTCATGTATAACCTGCTCACTTCTTAAATAAACTTTTATACAACACACTACTTCTTTTTAATTTCAATACGTTCTACTTTTCCTACAATAAATAAATATGAAAAGAAACCTAAGAAGGTGAGTCCTCCGATAAGATATAAGGCAGGACTAAAGTCGCCATCCTTAACTATAATACCGATTACAATAGGAATAATAACACCTGATAAACCTCCAATTAAATTGAATACTCCCCCTACTAAACCTATTAAGTTTTTAGGAGCCATTAAGGAAACGAAGACCCAACCTATAGAAGCTAATCCATTTCCAAAGAATGCAACTGCTAAAAAAGTAATAATCAAAGTGGTATTATCAGTAAAATTTGCTCCTATAATAACAACAGCCAGTAACATACCTGTTAATACAGGCACCTTACGACTTACTTCGTTTGAATAACCTTTTTTTACCAAATAATCTGAAACAAAACCAGACAGTAAAACACCTGCAAAAGCAGCAAGAAAAGGCACAGAAGCTAAAAATCCTGATTTCAGAAAATCAATTCCTTTATACTTTTCTAGATAGGTAGGAAACCAGGTTAAAAAAAATACCGTGACAGCTCCTAAACAAAACTGACCGATGTATACTCCCCATAGCTTTCTGTATGATAAAGCATGCCCTAAATCAGACCAATTAAATGCCTTAGGTTTCTCATTCTCCGCTTTAGTTTCGATTAACCCTCCTCCATCTTTAATTAAATTGTATTCTTTTTTACTAATACCCTTATACTTAGTTGGGTCGCGATATACCCAATACCAAATTGCAGCCCAAGCAATACCAATAACACCAGATAAGATAAATAATCCTCTCCAGCCCATGGCATCTTGAATAAGGGTTAATAATGGAAATAAAAAGGCCAAGCCAATAAACTGACCAGAAGTATAAATAGCAATAGCTGAAGCCCTTTCGTTTTCCGGAAACCACTTAGTAACAATGGCATTATTACAAGGATATGAAGGCGCTTCAAACACCCCAATACTGGCACGCAAACCGATTAAAGCAGTAAATGAATTAACAAACCCTTGAATAAGTGTTGCTATGGACCATAAAAACAACATAACACTATAAAGAATACGAGGTTTTATTTTATCCACAATCATTCCACCGGGAATTTGCAATGCAACATAGGTCCAGGCAAAAGCCGAAAATATAAATCCCATTTGCACCGAGCTAAACCCCAAATCTTCGCTCATGGCAGAAGCCGCTACCGAGATATTTGTTCTGTCGAGGTAATTAATAACTACGGTACCAAATATTAATGCCAGTATATTATACCTTTTGGCCGTAGTTCCATTTCTTTTAAGGAAGTTCATAAAATTGTAGATAAAATTTAAGCTGATTTTTAATCACCCTTAAATATAAAGTATTACAAACTAAGCCTTGAGGTTTTCTACACTTAAATTAGGTGGGTATTTGATATATTGAAGGTGAAAACATGATAATTCTCCTACCAAATTACACGTCATTTAAAAGTTCTTCAAATTTTTCAAGAAATTTATTGACATGAATACCATCCATTAAAGCATGATGAACATTAATGGCTACTGGCAACATCATAATACCATTTTTTAACACTGCTTTTCCAAAGGTAATTTTAGGAATACTATCAGGGTGCACGCCACTTCGTGCATGAGTTAGACTACTGAAATTTATCCAAGGAAGGGTTGAGTAATGAATAACATCTACCCGAGCAGTATTATCATTTAATCCTAAACCAGAAGAAACTTTTACACGCTGACTTTCTGATTTAAGGTTATTTTGAAAAGTATTAAAATCAGAAGAGTAAGGAACAAAAGTAAATCCGAAAGTTTCATCATCGCGAATGGTAGTGCCAGCCACATGTACTTCATCATACACCATGGGCTGTTGATTGATAATTCTACACTTAAATTCGGGGATAGTATTTACTGCTAATAAAGATTTATGCATATACCAAGCGTAAAATGAAATGCCTGCATTTTTAACACTCTCATATGCTTTGGTACAATCTACATCGGCAACAATGCCAAAGAAAGGCTCTTTAAATTGAGAGAAAAAATCAAAATGTTCCTTTCTATTCCAAGTATTAAGATTAATCTGTTTCATGGGTATAATTGTAATAAAAAACAAAACAAGAGAGTCTTAAAAGTCCCCCTTGTTCCATTTATATAGATATTTAAAAATTATTCAATCACTATTTTACTATAATCTGATTCTACCTTAATAAGGTACATTCCTTTTGGCAATGCCGAAACATTTATAGTTTCCAAACTAGTATCGCTCACTTTAAGCTGTTTTACTAAACTACCAGATGCTGTGTAGATGCTAATTACACCAGAATAAAGTTGAGAAAACTTAACAGTTACTTCATCCTTAGCTGGCACTGGATAACAAATAAAACGATCTGCCATAGCATCATTAACACTTGTACCAACTGGAACCAAATTAACCGAAATGCCCATTGCCGAACTTGAAATTCCAAACGGAATACTTGTCATGTCGTTATATCCAGCTAAGGTCACCGTATAATCATATACTCCAGGTTCCATATATGTTGATATTTGTCCGTTTACATCTGTTGTTCCAAGACTACTTCCGCCAGCACTGACTGCTGCTCCTTGAAGTAAATCTGAGTTAGTATTATCTCTAACGGTGAACGTAACCAACTGCGCTGTAGATAAATCAATTACAACAGGACTTACCTCAGGGTCAAACATATCTGAAAAATCACCAGAAGCATCTTCGTAATAATAGTTGTAGAACGTAAGTATACCTAATTCCGTTGTTGTTCTTTTCACTGGCATAGGTATAATTATTTCTCCACTTGCATCCGTAGCTAGCATAGCAATTAGCTTGGTCTGCATTCCATTTCTATTGTTATACATAGCAGACACACTAAAACTAGCAGCAGTAGGGCCTCCATCCAGAACCGTATTAAAAGTTGTTTCAGTCAAGTTTATATCAATATCTTCATTTCCTGACACATTAAAACTACCTTCTTTAAATATATTGTCGTAAGCATTAGTATCATCGTTACCTTCACCATCTATATCTTTATAAGTGATTACTTCACCATCAATAGTAAGGGTTTCGGGTGTACCTGATGTATAAGCTAAATAATCAAAATCACCATCAGGTAAACTCATCATTACTTGACCAGAAGCATCACTTACTTCAGTAATATTACCTACAGAAATAGTCATTCCTTCAACGGTATTTAATCCTGAATTTACAGTAAATGTTACATCCCTATACAACGGCAAAGCAATAGTTACAGGGTTATCTCCCATATTAAAAGAACCCGTTACATCACCAACTGGACTGGTATAACCATACTCATCCAATACCATTACACCACCTTGCTCCACCAAAATAAACAGGTGTGTAGGTAATGGAATAGTTAAAGCACCACTACCATCACTTGTAGCATGTATCAAATTCACGGATTCTACTTCCCATTCTCCTGTTGCATCATGTGCAATAACTGTAAAATCTGCCATCGCTGCAGATCCTCCAATGGTAGTATTAAAGGTGGTGGTTGTTAAAGCTACTCCCTCACTACCATTTCCTGAAACTGTGATTGGCTCCTCGTATACAAACACGTTATTAAAGACTTGCAAGTAATTTTGATAATCATCATTATAAGTAATGGTTTGTCCTCCTATGGTTATTGTTTCAGGTGAACCATCAATAAATACATTGTAAGTATGATCTCCATCAGGAACCGAAAGAACAACCTGACCAGAAGCATTTGTTTGATCAATTACTCCAGCAATACCTACTGTTATACCTTCAACAGCAATGCCACCTGCAGTTACAGTAAATGTAATATCATTTAAACCTGGCGTAGCAATATTGACAGGTGAAGATGATGGGTCGAACAATCCTGTAGTAATCATTGCCATATCTGAGAAAGTATAAGCCATAAAATCTAAGATACTTCCGTTACTATTGGTACGTTTAGTTGGTAAAGGAACTGCAAGGGATCCGCCTGCACTACTGGTTAAATCGATTAAAGTTTTGCGCTTACTATCACCATTTTCATTAATATATCCTGCGTCAACATAAAAATTAACAGCTCCCGGAACACCTCCTATGGTCGTGTTAAAGGTGGTTGTTTCTAAGGCTACATTTTCAGGTGTGGCTCCTAAAACAGTAACTATACCCGTTACAAACACATTATCGTAGGCATCTACTGGGTTTTCACCATCCCCCGCATCTTTATAAGTAAACGAGTTTGAACCTATTGTAATGGTTTCTGGATTTCCCATGGTAAGTACACCATAGTCAAAATCGCCATCAGGCAACATAAATACTGCTTGCCCAGAAGCATCAGTCACTTCATAGTTGTCGTGAACAAGCACTGTAATGCCCTCAACAGCTGTTCCTCCTGCGGTAATTGTAAAAGTGACTGCACTTGGACTGCTTGCATTTATCAATACAGGTGGACCTGCAGGTGTAAACATATCAGATACTGTACCTGAGCTAGCAGAGTAAGTATAGTTAGAAAAACTATAAATACTTCCCTGATCACTATCTCTATGAGTTGGTAGAGGGATTGAAATACTTCCAGAGACATCTGAAATAGTAGAAATAAGGGTTTTATTTTTCCCTCCATCATACTCAGCAACTACACTAAATTCTAATGCTGCTGCACTTGCATCAATAAAAGTATTAAAAATAGTTGTTGCCAACATAACATCTTCTTGACTTGCTCCATCCACTGTAACTGTTTCCTCATAAATAAAATAATTATTGTAAGGATCTTCACCTGTTCGACCTCGTCCATCCGTATCCATAAATGTAAAATCTTCGCCTCCTATTTTAATCATTTCAGGAGAACCTGTAGAAAATACAGAGTACATATGATCCCCATCTGGCAAGTAAAGAATAGCTTCACCTGAACTATTTGTTTTTGAAGTACGATCGCCTACCTGAACAGTTATACCCTCTATATCTTGACCTCCTGATGTAATTGTAAACACCACCAAGTTATAGGATTCTAAGGCTACTGTCACTGGCGACGACATTGGATCGAAAGGTGACTCAGTAGAAACAAAAACATCTGCGTAAGCATAAGATGAAAAAGCATACATACTACCATAACCCATTAGGTGCGTTGGTAGTGGTGCCATTACACTTGCATTTTCATCACTTTCCAACTGTGTTAGAAGGGTTGTTTCATCTCCTCCTCCAGAATTAAACACCCCACCAACTAAAAACTCATTTGATTCTGGATGACCATCAACAGTTGTATTAAATGTTGGTGTTAATAAGGTAACATCTTCAGTGGCTATACCAGAAACATCTACTGAAGCTACAGCAAATACATTGTCGTAACTATCCTCGCCATCTCCATAAACCATCATTTCACCACCCACCATAATAAACTCTGGCGATCCAGTGGTATAAACCATATAATCATTAGATCCTACTGGTAGTTTAAGCAGGGCATCTCCACTCGCATCGGTTTCCATAGATTGCTCTCCCACTCCAACCATAATTCCTTCAACGGCTTGTCCTCCTGCACTAACATTAAAGGTTATATCATACAATAATGGAATAGCAATACCTATTGGTCCTGCGGTAGGATTAAAAATATCAGTAATTACGCCATCATCATACACATAAGTGAATGTTGTAAATTCATAAATACTTCCATCATCAGCATCTCGGTGACTTGGAATAGGCGCTGTTAGCATACCCGAACCATTACTGGTGAGCTCTGAAATAACCTTAGTTTTACCTCCACTATAAGTTCCTATTATTTCAAAATCAATGGATGCAGCTCCTGCATTAACCGTAGTATTGAATGTTGTTGTAGCTAGCATTATATCTGTAGCAGGAGCTCCTCCAGTAATGGTAATACTCTCATTATTAATAAAAATATTATCATATGGATTGTTTTGACCTGATGTTCTTCCTGGGTTATCTTGATAAGTAAATGTATTACTTCCAATTGTTATCATTTCAGGAGTACCTTCGGTATATACCGAATAATTATAATCGCCATCCAAAAGTTTCAAACTTACCTCTCCGTTAGCATCCGTAACATCTTTTAAACCATTCACCTCAACAGTTATTCCTTCAACATCAGTTCCGCCAGCAGTAACTGTTAAGGTAACATCAGTTAATACCGGAGTTGCAATAGCAATTGGGCCAGCCGAAGGATCGAAAACAGCAGTTGTAGTATTATACGAATCCATATATGTATAGGATGTAAAGCTTAGAATATTGCCTTTATCATCGGTCCTACTTACAGGTAATGGGATTGTAATATCACCACTTACATCACTTGTTACTGATGTAATAAGTTTCGTTTTATTCTGGCCATTATCATTGGTGTAATCACCTGTGACGCTAAACTCAATTGCACCACCAACACCACCAATGGTTGTATTAAATTCGGTAACAGGTAACATAACGTTTACCGTAGCTGCACCCGAAACAATTAACTCTTCTTCCTCCACAAAAATATTGTCATATGGGTCATCATTGGTATCTCCTCTACCATCCGTATCAAAATACCTTAAATCCATTGCTCCAATGGTAATTTCTTCTGGCGTTCCAATGGTAACTACAGAATAATTATAAGTTCCATCGGGCAAAAATAATTCAGCCACACCACTACTATTAGTGGCAGTCAACACACCCTCCACATAAACAGTAATACCTTGCACCGCCACTCCATCTGCAGTAACATTAAATGTAATTTTACTTTGACCGACTACATTGACACCCAATGCTAATAAAGCAAATAGTGCGTAGTACACCTTTTTAAAACTTTTTGTGAGTAAGTGTTTCATCATTGCAGATACTTTAAGTTAAACGTAAATTGATCATCTGATTTTTTTCGTGACATATAATTTACGTCTTTTTTTTAATGAAGTAAAGAGCTACGGAAACTTAAAACTTGATACTATCTAATACTTGATTAAAAAACTAGGCCCCTTTAATCCGCAGACTAAAAGGGCCATAAAGTAAAACTAGCTTATCCAGTTTATAAAAAAATAAATCTTGAATTACATTATTCTTTCTTTAATAATTCATCTATCAACTCAAATGTTTTAGGATTAGATGGTGAAAACGAAAACTCCTTTGCATCCACAACTTCTCCATTATTAATCACTAAATACCGAGGCAATAATCTTGTCTCAAGCTTGTTTACTACAACACCAGATTGCTCTGAATTAAGCCAGTAATGATTGCCATGTAAATGATGTTTTGATATCACCACATTCCAATCTGGCTCTTTAGAACCTAAACATAGGTAAACAAAACTGATATCTTCTCCTGCATACTTTTTGTGTATGGACGGAGCTTTCTTCATGGCTTTAATACACGGCGCACACCACGTAGCCCACAAATCGACATAGATTAATTGAGTAGGATGTTTATCTACAATCTCTTTGATAATTTGATGGTAAGTAGCTCCTTTCATCTTAGATAGTTGTACTGAAGAATGTACTTTTCCATTAGTCAAGGATTGATAATGACTATTTAATCCTTCTAAAATAATTGGGTCCGAAATATTCTCCTTTAGTTGCGTTTTCAGTTCTGCATAAAGCGCCACATTATTCTTTGATAATTTACGATGCATATGATCTCCCAAAACCAATTGCCTGATATTAGGGTGATCAGCCATGCATTCAAGCATTATATCCATATATAAATATTCTGGATTTCCCATTTCCAAAGTAACTCCATTGCTTCCATACTTCTGCGTGAAGGCATAAGTTGAATAAGATGAAAAGCCCCTAATCAACTCAGTCATCAACTCCGAATGCAAATAATATTGCTCAGATATATCAGGCATTTCTTTTACAAATGAATAATATTCAGCAGGCACAGACCATTCGCCCCGCCTTAGCTTATTCAATCGCATATGATTAAAAGGATAGTTGAATAACACACTGCAATAGTTATACTTCAACTGCGCATCAAGCCATATTTTCATATCTTCCGAACACTGAACCTCTTGTTTAAATAGCATTTGCTGCTTTGATATTTTTGCATTTAATTTCTTTGCAAAACGAGCTATCTCACTATAAGATTTATCCCTATAAGCATCATCCAACTTCTCTTTAGAAGTAACTTTTGCATAATAATTGGAAAGGTATAAGTTTAACTCCTCATTAAGTTCTTTTCCATCTCCTTTAAATAGGCAATTAATCTCCTTGCCTTTTTGTGTTATTTTTACATATATACTATCCTTAGGCTGAAGAATCACTTTAAAGGTTTTATTGTAATATATGCTGACTTCTTGTTTTTTGCTACACCTTACTAACTGATGGAATGAACCATCTGCTTGCACTTTCGGCTTGTATTTATAACTCTTACCTGTAAATATATCATTATACTCAATATACAATTCTTGATCATTAACTGGTATTCCTATTAATTGGCCTGAGATTATTGATTTTACTGTAGTGTGTTGCCCAATTGCAAACTGAGATAGTAGAATAAACAGAACACAGGTGATTAATTTGATATGATTGTTTTGCATTTTTTTATTGATTTTTCAGATTTAGGAAGATGGAGTTATCCATGTGTATAATTCATACTACACATAAAAAAGCCCCTCTATTAACAAAAATGGAGGGGCGTAAACATCAAGTTGTTTTTCCTTTATTTCTTTAAAGTTATCCTAACTACACCTATTTTTGAAGCATGCTTAATTTCCTTTAAAACTTCAGGATCTTTTGTAATATCTATTCTTTCAATAGCTTGTGGATCTAACTGATTAACTTCTTCGTAAGTAGCTTCTTTACCATCAATCAAAAACTTACGACCCTTGGATTTAGAGATAGTCATTTTAAACGTTCTCCCCTTGGTGCTATTAGGAATTCTATCGTCATAAATAATTTGATTATCGCTTTCTAGCGCTTTTACTACCGATGAATGCAATGTAACCAACAACACACCATCTTTGGCCTCATCTCCATATTTATCTATAGCCTGCTCCCCCTTTAATACATCAATTGTTTTAATTCTGGTGGCAGATTCCTTTTGCAATTCAGCTATACTACTCTTTTCTCCATCAATATATACCAAAGGATTACCTTGCATACCTTCAATTCCTTTGGTTGAGAATTTAAACGAACGCTTGGTCGCTTTAATGGTTTTAATATCATCGCTAATTTCTGACCTACTTGATGCATCACCATCTTGTTTTAAGCTTATCTCAACAACACCATCCTTAGCTTTTTCTCCATATTTATTAATGGCAGAAGCATCTTTAAGTACGCTAATAGATGCAATTTTTAGTGCATCAATATTGTTTACATCCGAAGCAGACATCTCCTTTCCATCTACCATGTAAATAGGATTTCGCTGACTTGGATAAATCGAAAAAGCAAGGCCTTGTTTACTTTCTCTTAAACTCAAAGGTTTATTATGAACGAGCATATGGCCATTCTTCTCAACAAAAGTTTTCTCACCTTCTCGATACATTACTACCTGAATAATACCATGCTTACCCTTATCTCCATACTTATCAATAGCAGCCTGACCTTTCATCACATCAATACTTTTAATAGAGTTAGGCTTTAGGGTATTAAATTCATCCATAGGCATTTCTTCGCCGTCAACAATTACCAAAGCTTCACTAAAACTTTCGTTAGAATCTTTAATCTTAACTACTGGAGCTTCATCTATTTTATTTTTTTCTACAACTACAATACCTTTATCCTTACTTATTGTTTTGTGAACTATGATAACGCCATTTTTTGCCTTATCGCCATACAAGGAAATAGCAGAAGCATCTTTAATTACAGTTACATTCCCAATTTCTGAAGGATCCAGGTTGTTTAACACCTGCATAGTTTCTTCTTTCTCATCAATTATTACCAACGGTTGCTTTTCGCCTTCTACTACTTTAATATCCACATCGCCATGTAACTCAAGCCCACCATCTTTATCTATAATTACACTGTCCTTTGCAGAAAAGCCCATAACAGCAATTACTTCTTCATCACTACCTTTTGTTGAATCTGCTACATTTTCAACATCAACATTAGCTTTTTCTATTAAATCAGATACCGATATGTTTTGTTGGGGAGTTGGCACAATTGTAAGATCAGGGTTAGTAAAAGCTGAAAAAGCACATACTAGTACCCCAACAATAGGCACCATTTTTAATTTATTAATGATATGATTAGATTTATTTTTATTCATCATTACAATTCGTTTTTTAGTAAAACTTCCGTTAAAACTATTTACCAATTGTAAACTCGAATTGCTCGATAATAGATTGACTAATAAGTATTGATACCTGCTGGGCTCATCCACTTTTTTAAGCATACTGTTGTCAACACAATATTCATGGTTTTGAGCAATAAGCTTTCTTAACCACCATGCAAAAGGATTCCACCAGAGCAGCAGTAATACCACTTCAGCCATCATTATATCAATTGAATGCAATTGTTTACAATGCGTAGATTCATGCTCCAATATCAGTTGATAATCATTCGATTCTTCAATTTCTTTGGGTGCATAAATAGTTCTGAAAAACGAAAAAGGTACAATACTAAGGTTTTTAAATAATCTCAGCCTAAGTCCAGAATAGCTACTTTTTTGTGATTTTCTTCTCAATTGAAAAACGGAGAAACAAGCCATTAATAATCGAAGTAACAAAATTACACCAATCAATGCAAACGCCAACCATAAACCGTTTTCCCATGTCAGGAAATTAGTTTGAGGCACTTGCACCATAGTAGCTGTAGAATCCGTTACATAATGGTTAATCACAAAATCTCTAACCGGAACTTCTTCTCTAAACAACCATTGTTTTAACTGCATAGGCATGGCCATCAACGGTACTATCCATGGTACTATCAAGCAACCTAGCAACCATAACCTATTGCGATTAAAAGAATTATCGCGAGACAAAAACAGCAGATATATAAGCACTCCAACGGCCAATACTCCACCCACTTTTAGCTGAAACTCAAAAAACGTATGCATCTTTAATCCTTTTTCTTCTCAATTAAATCAATTAGTTCTTTAAGATCATCAACATTGAGTTTCTCTTCTTTTACAAAAAAAGAAACCACATTTTTATAAGAAGATTCAAAATAATCGGATACCACATTTTTTACAAACATAGTACGATATTCCTCTTTTGAAATAGCAGGAAAGTATTCGTGCGTATTACCGTACGATTTATGGCCAACATATCCTTTATCCTCTAAACCTCTGATAATAGTACTAAATGTATTATAATGAGGTTTGGGAGAAGGGTGTTCGCTCAATAAATCTTTTACGAAACCTTTACCAGCCTTCCATAAAATTTTCATTACATCTTCTTCGCGTTTTGTAAGTTTTTGTAAACTCATTTTTATCATTTTTGTACCATGAATAATTGTTGACATAACAAATGTAACTATTTTTTTCGTTCATTCAACTATTTTTTTCGTTACCTAACGAATTGTTTAGTTTAATTCGCCATTATTTAATACATTTTACCTGCAAAAAACTATTATATTTGCGGCTTCAAAATAAGATCATGAACAAACATTTTAAAGACATAACCCTTCAGGTAACTGGTGCGGATGATTTAAATGTAGAAGAGGAGATTCAGAGTTTGTGGAGTGGATACGGTAGTATTGTTCGTTTATCTTTACAAGGAAGTCCGATAAAAAGTGTGGTAGCAAAGCATGTTCGCATGCCCAAGCAAAACAAACACCCACGCGGATGGAATACAGATTACTCTCACCTTCGCAAGGTAAAATCATATGAGGTAGAAACTGCATGGTATCAAAACTTTGCAGATAAATGCACTGATAAATGCCGAATTCCTAAATCATACGTTATTGAAGCCAAAAACGATGAAGTGTTTATGGTAATGGAAGATTTAGACGATAGTGGCTTTAATGCTCGCCTAAACTCAGTTTCGTGGCAAGAAATTGAAGTTTGTTTAAAATGGCTGGCCAATTTTCATACTACGTATCTAAACCAAAAGCCTAATAACTTGTGGAGCATTGGTACTTATTGGCATTTAGATACACGGCCCGATGAGCTTAATATTATGGATGATACAGCTTTAAAAGCTGCAGCTCCATTCATCGATAAAAAGCTAAACGAAGCTAAATACTTAACTTTTGTACATGGCGATGCCAAGCTGGCTAATTTTTGTTTCTCTCCAGATGGTAAAAAAGTGGCAGCAGTAGATTTTCAATACGTTGGAGGAGGAGTTGGCATGAAAGATGTTGCTTATTTTGTAGGCAGTTGTTTATACGAGGATGACTGCGAAAAATTGGAGGCTAAGATTCTTGATTGTTATTTCGACGAACTAAATAAAGCACTTAAAGGCTCCTCCATAAACTTTAATGAATTAGAGCAAGAGTGGCGAAGTTTATACCCAGTAGCTTGGACAGACTTTCATCGCTTTTTAAAAGGCTGGAGTCCGAGTCATTGGAAAATTAATAGTTACAGCGAAAAGTTAACGCAAAAGGTGTTAAAGTCACTGTAGCATAATGTACTCTATTATTCATTTATCAAAATATAAAGTACACTCATATAATAACAGCAACCTTTTACACATAAACACAATATAATAGAAATTCCAAAACAATAGTACTTATCGTTCACAATCCCAATGAAAGATATTCTAATACGTCGTAATACCCTTTAGGTATAAATCGTAATTGTTTTAAATACACCAAAAAATGCAACTTAATACAGATAATCTACAAGAAATTTGCGAAGTAGCTATTATTGCAGCTAAAAAGGCAAGTCATTTTATTTCAGTTTATGATATGGAAAAACTGGATGTACAAATGAAACCTACCGATAGCTGCAAGCAGCCCATTGGAGGTAGTACTTTAGCTTCGCAGGTGGTTACAGAGGTGGATATTAAAAGCCAGGACATTATACTTCAAGAAATTGAGGCTATAACCAAAAAATATGATTTTGGCTTATTAACTGAAGAAATTCAAGATGACCAAAGTCGATTTACTAAAGACTATTTTTGGTGCATTGATCCGTTGGACGGTACCCTTCCATATACACAAGGAAAAGAGGGGTACTCTGTATCTATTGCTTTAGTGGCTCAAGATGGTACACCAATCATCGGAGTGGTTTGCAACCCTATTACTCAAGACATTTATAGCGCTATTAAAGGGGTGGGCGTATTTAAGAACAATAGAAAATGGGTTCAGGCAGAACCAATGCCGAATGCGGCATTTACTTTTATCAACGATAGAAGTTTTTACAAACACCCTAATTATAAATCTATCACCACTTCATTATACTTTGCTTTATCCAAAAAAGGACATGCTGCCTTTAAAATGAAGAAACAAGGTGGTGCTGTTATGAACGCGATTTGGGTATTAGAAAATCAACCTGCTTGTTACTTTAAACTTCCTAAAAAAGAGCAAGGCGGCGGAAGTGTATGGGATTTTGCAGCCACCAGCTGTATCTTTAACGAACTTGGATTAAAGGCTTGTAATTTTTCCGGTGAACTATTGCCTCTTAATTCAAGTAAGTCAACTTTTATGAATACGGAAGGCGTTTTTTATGCTGCAGGAATTAACCTGGAAGAAGTTAGACAAATAGCAGAGGACGCTCAATTGGCCAAAGCAAAAAGCTAATCATATAAAAAGCGAGATTGGATATTCGCTCCAATCTCGCTTTACTTTTAAAAATTATTTATATCTAACCTATCCTTTCAAGGGCATGGATACTGTAAATGTAGACCCTTTTCCTAACTCAGAATAAACACTAATACTGCCGCCTAATATATTAAGCACCTTGCTTACAATAGCTAGTCCCAACCCAGCTCCTCCAGTTGTTTCCGATTGATTTAATTGCACCTGACGGAAAGGTTTAAATACAGAATCCAGATTATCTTTACTTATACCGATGCCTGTATCAGAAATATAAAAATCGACACTACCCTTTGTTTTTTTATACCCTATATTAATGAACCCTTCTTTTGTATATTTAATCGCATTAGAAATTAAATTATTTAGCACCAGTTGAAATAACGCAATATCAGAATCTACTTTTAATTCATCATTATTTGTATCAATATCTAAATGCATTCTTAGTCCTTTTTGGTCACCTAAAACTTTATATAACTCAAACGTTTCCTCCAACATTGCATTTACCAAAATAGGTTCAATGATTGGTTTTATGACTCCTGACTCTATTTTTGACAGATTGATAATACTATCCAATATCGTTAACAACTGCTGTCCTCCTCTAACCACATGCCCTGCATATATTTTATGATCGGCTGAATCCGCTTCAACAAACTCCAACAACTGAGAAAACCCTAAAATGCTATTCATAGGAGTTCTAATTTCGTGACTTATATTAGCCAAAAAAGACTGCGTTAAACGTTCACTTTCCGAAGCTTTGTTCAATGCAACATTTAATTGCATATTGGCTTTTTTCAGCTGCTCTTTTTCATTACTTAGCTCCTCATTTGCATGATTTACCTTATCAATATAAGATGATAATTGAGATTTCATTTTATCAAAAGCCTTGGCTAACAAACCAATTTCATCCTGTCGATGCAATAAGCTTTTATCCACCACTAAATGCAAATCTCCTTCTGAGAACTTTTCGGTAATATTTTGCAAACGCAATAAAGGTTTGGTTATCCTTTTTGATAAAACTGCTACTACAAAAAGTGTTATTGCAAAAAACAATAAACTAAACCAGAAAGTCTGCACTTTAATCACATCCAACACAGGAAATAAATCGTGCTTAGGTGAGTGCATCACCAACTTATACTCAGTGCCACTTAAGCGTAAAAATGACACCTCCGAATCACCCTCAACAACATCCCTTGGAACAATTCCTTTATCCTGGTCCGATAATATATATTCAACCGTTTGAGGAGTTAAAAACTTTTCAATATTACTATGTACATCATTTAAGTTAGACGCCACTACAACCCTACCATCCTCACGCACCAACCAAATATTACTATTTTTTGTAGGCTTATGAAATTCAATCTCTCTAAGTAAGTCAGATGGATCCACTCCCACTCCAGCAATACCAACAATACTATCTTCGTGATACATCAAAACATTCACGAACAACATTGTTCTACCTAATTTATTGTTATGATCAAAATTTAAAGAAGTAGTAACTTTGTTTTGTATTGTATTAAAATACCAACTATCATCATCATCTTCCCAATCGAGCACTTCCAGTTTCTTAAAATCTTCCGACCAATAATTCAATGTACTAGCATCAACTGCAAAAACTGTTTCGTAAGAATAGCTTTTATGAATATGATCTAATCTATGTAACGACAACTCTTTATATAAACTATTTTCATCTGTTACAAACCATGAAATAAGGGTAGGATCTTTCGCTAAAAGTTCTGACGTTTCCATAGCTCTTTCAAGTTTGGCCTGCAGATTACTTTGTGCTGACCTTAATACTATTAAAGAAAATTGCCTATCTCTGTATCGATCAAATAAAGAATCTTTTGCCGAGAAAAAATTAAGCACACCTGAAACTGTAATTATTACAATTACAAGTATTCCTAAAGTAATCTGAAGTCTAGTTCTAATGTTTCCAAAATTAAACACGCTGCCTGCTTTTTAATGAATAAACGGATTCTAGATTAGCATACATTATATGCAAATAAATCAATGTTTCTGTAAAATATCTTACTTTTGCCACGAAAACAAATTTCAAGAGATATTACTTAGCAAAAATACTAAACCAATAATTAATAATGATGATTGTTTTATCTTACATCTTTTCAGCTATATACTGGGTATACTTTGGATTACTACTGCTTATCTTTCATGTAATCCAAGTGGTTTGCAACCTCATTGGAGGCTATAAACTTCGCAAAAAATCGGTTGATGTACTTAACTTTTTGTTAATATATGGTTTAGGAATAAATGGTGCTCGAATTCGTTTTGTCGGTTTTGATAATCTTCCTAAAGATTGCCCTCTAATCATAGCATCTAATCATCAAAGTACTTTCGATATTCCGCCAATTGTTTGGGCCTTTAGAAAGCACCACCCTAAGTTTGTATCTAAAAAAGAATTAGGCAAAGGGATTCCAAGCATTTCTTATAATCTACGTCATGGAGGCTCTGCTTTAATCGATCGTAAAAACGGTAGACAATCAATGTTAGAGATTGCCAAATTAGGAAGACATATTGAAAAAGAAAAATATAGCGCCAGCATATTTCCTGAAGGAACAAGAACAAAGGATGGAAGCGTAAGGAAGTTCCAACATCCTGGTATAGCTGCTTTAGTTAAAACTGCACCTTCGGCTAAAATTGTTCCTTTAGTAATTGACGGTAACAGCGAACTGATAAAATACGGTAATTACCCTTTAAAATTTGGAACCAAGATAACCTTCAAAGCTTTAGAGGCGATTGACCCAACAGGCAGGGATTTAAAGGAAGTAACTGCTGAGATTGAAGCAATGATAAAAAAAGAATTGGGTAAATAAATATCTATATTCTACAATATTATAATTATCTTCCGAATGATAGAACTTCTGAATTTACAGAAATCCTAATCACCACGGAATAATAGATTATGGCATTAATAGAGTGGTCAGATAAATTTGAATTAGGTATTGTTTCCATTGATAAGCAGCACAAAACATTAGTTGACATTATCAACAGGTTTCATGTACTCATTCAGCAAGGCTCATCGCACGAAGAGATAACCCAATTGCTGATAGAGATGAAACAATACACCATTAACCATTTTTCAAATGAAGAAGACTTTTTACTAAAGTATAACTTTGAACATTTAGAAGAACACCAATTAGAGCATAAAAAGTTTATCCATAAAATTACCGATTTGGAGCATCAGCATAAACACAGCCAAATTGTTTTAACACTCGAGATTACAAAATTCTTAAAAAGCTGGCTTATACACCACATACAAGGCACGGACAGAAGATACCTAAAGCTTTTTAAGGACAACGGCATGATATAGCGACTACTTATATCCACTTTCTAAATCATCCATGGCATCTTATTTGTTAAATATTTTGCCATAGTAACGCAACCCTTTAAAATTAGGTCAGTCATCTACTCATATAGATGATTTAAATCAAGGTATTTGCCTTGCGACTATTTTGTTTGAATATTCGATTTTTTTATCTTTACATTGTCAAAACCATAACAAAAACACCTATGAAACAAATCTTCATACTACTGAGTCTTATCATTACATTTTCCACGGTATCTGCACAGAACTTCGACTTTTCTCCTTTAAAAGAGAAATCTGATTATAAAAAAGTAGAAGAACAAGTTAAATCAGCTTCTAAGTATTTAATTGACACTCCTATAAATCAAGATGTCATTATTAGATCACAAGCAACTAAACTAGTTATGAAATGGATGGAAGGCACACCCGACTACACTTTTGAACTGGATGCAAGAGTACTTGAAATAACAGATGATAATTCCGAATTATTTAGTCTTTACTTGGCTTCCATGACCAATGTAGTACTTAATCACCCTCACGAAAAACTAAGTAGTGACAAAATATATAAGCTTTCAACTAAGCAATTGGCTGAGTATTGTAAAAACAAAGAAAACAAACTAAAACCTAGCAAAGGCCTGAAAAAAGCCATGAAGAATCTTGATATCTAAAAAACGTAAAAAAAACAATTTACCCCTTTCGGATTTAATTACATCGGGGTATTTTTTTTAACATGAAACCAGATACTTATTCCAAATCAGCCGTTTTCACTAACGTACTTTGTATTTTAATCTTGCTAAGTATTAATATATCAATTGCACATGATTACGCAAACGCTACAGGTAAAACTCAAGCCTTGTTTGGACTAAAAGAAGCGCTGAACTATTCGTATAAATACTATTTATTACCACCTCAAATAATTGCTATCGTTTTAACTTTGGTTGGTATAAAAAACAGAGATAGTCTAAGTAATAGCTGGTTTGCCCTTATTTCATGCCTTCTTTCTGTTGTAACTTTGTTAATTCCATTGTGGAAGTATATGCTCTACATTTACCCATAAAAAAGCCTATTGAAAACATCAACAGGCTAAATCTCAAAAACTATATAATTAGCTTACTTTACGAATCGCCAATTGATGGCTTATTTTATCGTGTACTGCATTTGAAATATTTTCATACGTTTCAGTACCTGGTTGCACTGGCTCTAAAAACTCCACCATCACCTTTTTAAATGGTTTTGGAAACCAACTTCCTTTAGGTAAAGCATCATAAGCTCCTTTTATAGATACAGGCACAATAGGTACATTTAATTCACGACTTAAAATAGCAAAGGTCTTTTTAAAATCTCCCATTTTACCATTTTGAGTTCTAGTTCCTTCTGGAAAAATAATCAGGTTCTTTTTCTTTTTTAAAGCTTCACCCATTTTCTGAATAGATTCTTTTAAATCTTTGTTCAAATCCATAATAATGATATTATTACGATTTGCCAGAAACTTAAGCCAAGCTCTTCTTATGTGCTTTTCTTTGGCGTAGAAGTATGTATTTTTAATAGTTGCCCCTTTTAAAAATGATGCTACGAATAAACCATCAAAATAACTTTGATGATTAGGAGCTATAATACAGGGTTCATCAGGGATGTTTTTTACTCCTTTTCCTTTTAAGCCAAAATACAAACTAAAAAATGCCTTCGACATTTTTACAAGAGCACGGCCTGTAAACCAAGTCTTTGGCAAAGAAAGATTTACTTTTTCTTTTAAAATATGGGTCCAGTCAATCTTTTCCACTTCCATTTTATTGCGATGCTCCTGAATATATTCGCTCAACTCCAACACACTTTTAAAACGAACCAACTCACTTGGGTCGAGCTCTAATCCAAAAGTAGATTTAATGAAGACTTGTAAACTCACCTTATCCAAAGAGTCAAGACCCAAATCCATCTCAAGATGATGCTGAGGTAATATCTTTTTCCCTTTTTCCTGCCCTAAATAATCTGCCAGTATATTAAACTCTTTGCTGTCTACCTGCACCTCAGCTACTTCTTCCTCGCCATTAATACCTTCCAACTCTGCTAGCTTAAACCTACGTAATTTCCCCAATCGAGTTCGAGGTAGTTCTCCATCAAAAATCGTAAAGTCAACCACCTTTTTATACGAAGTACAATGCTGATTATAATCGTCAAACACTTGCCATTTAATCTGCTTATGCAATTCAATTTTATCGGCATATTGCTGCTTTAATTCGTCTGAAACCACAACAATTGCTCTAAACTGGTCACCCGATTGATATACACCTACTTCATTTACAAAGGCAGCATAACGCTCTAGCTTTAATTCTATTTCAACGGGGTTAATATTTTTACCATTCGATAAAATCAGAATTTCCTTTTTACGCCCTGTAATAATTAAGAATCCTTCCTTATCAAAATGCCCCAAATCACCTGTATACAACCATCCATCCTTCAAAACTTCAGCGGTTTCTTCTGGTCGGTTATAATACCCTTGCATTATATTTTCTCCCTTTGCCACAATCTCACCTTCACGAATCTCAACCGTACATTTTGGTAAAACAAAACCTGGCGAACCAACTTTAATATGCCCAGGACGAGTAAAGGTTATCATAGGAGCAGCTTCTGTCATCCCATACCCTTCTAACACGTCAAAACCTAAAGTTTTATAATCTTGACCAACCACTTGATCTAAGGCTGCACCGCCACAAACCATAAATCGGATGCTCCCTCCAAACTTTTTATGCGCTGCCTTAAATACAAATCTTGAAAAGGCTTTTGAATTCAGTTTTTCAGCAAAAGAAAACAAAGCTCCTGCGACCTTACTTTTATTAATTTTATCTTTTATTCCCTTATGAATAGCAGAGAATAATCGAGGTACACCTAACAATAGCGTAACTTTATTCTCTTGCAAAGTATTGATAATATCTTCTGAAGCCATTGAAGGAGGAATAGCAGCCAGACCTCCTAGAGATAAAGGTGCTAACATATTACCTACTAAACCAAAAATATGATGCAAAGGCAACAACATCAAAACCCGATCATCAGGATTATAAATATCTACATCTTTAGAAACAGCCTCTATATTTGCTATTAGATTGGTATAATTTAACATTACCCCTTTAGGACTTCCTGTTGTTCCTGATGTATAAATTATAACTGCAGTATCATCTCCCTTAGCTTCAATAACTGGAAACTCAGCATATTCACTAGCCGCATTATCCTCATACTCATCAATAACAATTACTTGTGGTGAGTATCCAACTTGACATAATGCTTCCTGTAAATCACTATCTTTTTCTTTAGAAACAAAAATAACTTCTGGCTTACAGTCATTTAAAATGTAAGAAACATCCTCTACTGTACTCATAAAGTCAATGGGAACAACAACGGAATGGTTATTCCAGGCAGAATAAAAACTATACACCCAACCCAACCTGTTCTCTGAAAATATACTTACCTTTTTAGTTTCTTCAGTATTATATAATGAAGAATATAACTGAACTTTCTGACCTAACTGGTAATACGATATTTCCTTTCCTGACTGCACTAAAGCAGTATTCTCTCCCTGTAGTAAAAACATACTATCAAATGCGTTAATAAGATGTCAAAGATATACAATTTACATATGTTAATATGCTTTTTAGCATGTAAGCGATAAAATTTAACATCAAAATGTTTAAATATTATTACAAACTCAACTCGTATTTGTTTTAACGAGCAAAGTATGTTTGATTATAACTACTTCAATTCATACTTTTATACACGTCTTACTCTTAAATAAATAATGATGCAAAACGTATATATATTTCTAGCAAATGGCTTTGAAGAAATTGAAGCTATTACTCCAATTGATGTGCTTCGAAGAGCAGAAATCAATGTAACGACCGTTTCTATTACAGATAGTTTGGAGGTTAAAGGAGCGCATAATATTAAAGTATTAGCTGATGCGATTTACAATAATTGTGACTTTTCAGATGCCGACCTACTTATTTTACCTGGTGGTATGCCAGGAACATTAAATCTGGATAAACACGATGATTTAAAAGAACTGTTGCTAAACTTTTCCAATCAAAACAAACTTATTGGTGCTATTTGCGCTGCACCGCTTGTTTTAGGCGGTCAAGGTATTCTTAAAGATAAAAATGTAACCTGCTATCCTGGTTTTGAGGATAAGTTAATTGGTGCAAAAACTACTGATGCTCCTATTGAAGTGGCCAATAATATAATAACCGCAAAAGGTGTTGGTGCTGCCATGAAATTTGCCTTACAACTGGTCAGCATGCTTAAAGACGAAGAACTAGCTATTAAATTGGCAGATAAAATGGTTATTGAATAACAAATAAAAGAGGGTTTCCATTCATTATGAAAACCCTCTACTTTACATTTCAATAAGTTACTCTTCCTTACCGTCCTCAATCCACTCGCTCACCGAGCCATTATATGAAATACTATTTCTATTATTACTAATAATCGATAATGTAGCGCTACCCGAGCCAAAGACTTCTAAGCTACACGTGTATAGGTCGTTTTTATTACGTAAAACAAAATCCATTTTAACCTTACGTTTCTTTTCATTCACCTCCAGTTTCATATCCTCTATTTCACTTTCGGTATAAAAACCACCTCGTTCACCAGGAGTTACTTGATATGCTCTACCAAAATAAGGCATAGCAATATCTGCATTATCATTATCAATTCTTAAATGATTTGGATTAGAAAATAAATCCACATTTCGATATCCTGAAGGATACGCCCTTTCGGCAACAAACTCTATAGGTTTATTTTTAACCAACTCTACCATCTCTTCAAAGGCCTCTACTTTTTTAAGCTTTCTATCGGCCTTCTTACTATCTGACTTTTGCCCAGCAATTACGGTACCACAAGCAAACAGCATTATCACAAAAGAAAACTTTATTAACTTAACCATATCTATTAATTTTAGAGGTTCGATTAAAATTAATTCAAATCTCATGCCATAAATATTACAGGGCTTAAATCTATTACCTATAAAACTTAAAATAACAACCTATCTATTATTCAAATACAGAATTTTCAACTTCAATTTTAGTATCACTATGCATCGAAATTTGAGGATACGTAGGATACCAAGAGCCTCCTATATTATTACTTACAATTGAATTCTCAATAATAATGTTTCCCGAATGATTGTTGGTCACAAAGAAAATTGCAGAACCATGTGTATTTACTTCATTGTGCTCCAGTTTACATCCCAACACTCTTAATGTCATCATATTCCCATCATTATAAATAGCTCCGCCACTTCCCCCTCCAAGAGTACCTGGTTGTTTCGGATTGCCACCTATACCAATGGCTTTATTATGCGAGAAAAAACAATTAACAAACGTCCAGGACACACCAATACTACTTACAGCTCCTCCATTAGCTCCTATATTTCCATATCCATCAGCTCCACCAAAAGTTGAGTTTACAACGTAAACTGGTTTGTTCTGATACTGACTAAAAACACGAACAGCTCCTCCTCCCACATCGGGACCCTTATCAATACACCTATTATTGAAAAAGCGACAATTAACTATTTTAAATCGGCCACCTCTTACCCAAACTGCTCCTCCTCCATCATATTCACTCTCAGAAACTGAATTACCATCAGCAAGCGTTATGTTTTGAATAGTTAAACGTGGATGATCTTGATCCTGACAATGAGCAGTAGTCCATGTTTGATTTTTATCGCAAGTGTTCATGTACAAAATTCGTCTTTTCCCCATGCCACTTAAGGTAACCAATCCTCCTCCATCAATTACTACATCCGGTTTAGCTCCATTAAATACCTTGGCAGTTTCTGTCATTTCAATAGTAAATGGCTTTGCCCCACCATTAAAAACGATTCGACCACCAAGTGCTATAGCATTTACTAACTTCTCACAAGTACAACTCTCTGGCGTTCCATCTCCAATGATAAAATCAGGTTCCGATACATCTTCCAAACCAGCCTCCTGTGGTATAAAGTAATTTCCATCGGGATAACCAGCAGCAGGACCATTTTCAGGATTTTTCAACGGATTAAAAATTTCATCACCTGCTCCTTCTTCCTCAGAACAACTTGACAAAAGAAAACTTAAGCAGAATAAAAAAAACAAAATACGACAAGGTAAATACATCAATATATTTTTTGAATTTCAATAAGAGTTCCAAGGCTAACATCATTACGTTTACACCTCAAAAATATTGCAATAATGATGATAATACTTAAGTGATTAATTTAGATATGACCTCCATACAATAAATCAAAACCTTTAGTTACTTTTGCCTAAATTTGAAGTAGTCACCATGAATAGTAATTTTTCTAAAAAGTGCTTTGTTTGCGAAAAAGAGTTGGAGAAGATTGAAAGCAAAAACAAAGTAACTAATCTACCGGTTTGTAAACAATGCAAAGGTACAGATAAGGAAAAAGTAAAAGAGCAAGAAGTATTAGACTCTTTAGCCGATGGCTTTGTGTGTGGCTGCATTTAAACTGTTATCAATTAACGGTTATCAATTATCATTTAAATCTTGTTTTTAGCTAACAATTGTTTGCTGAAAACTGATTACTGAAAACTGAAAACATGAATTACTTATCTGTAGAAAACCTGACCCATCATTGGGGCGATATAAGATTGTTTGACGACCTCAATTTTGGCGTTTCTGAAGGACAAAAAATTGGTTTAATTGCTCGTAACGGAACAGGAAAAACTACGCTATTAAATATACTTGCACACGTACTTCCTAACGAAAGCGGTCTAATTACATATCGCAAAGGGATATCTGTAGGCTATTTACCTCAAATTCCTCAATTAGACGATAATCATTCAGTAATAGAAGAAATTTTTGCTTCGGATAATCCTCAGGTAATTGCTATTAAAGCCTACGAAAAAGCTTTAGCTGATGAAAACCATGAGGAACTGGGACATTTAATTGAAGAGCTGGATAAACTTAATGCTTGGGATTTTGAATCGAGGATTAAGCAAATCCTTACTGAGTTAAAAATCACGAATTTCGACCAGCAAATAAGTCAACTTTCGGGTGGACAAAAAAAGAGAGTTGCACTGGCCAACATATTAATTAACGAGCCACAATTTCTTATTTTAGACGAGCCTACCAACCACCTCGATTTAGAGATGATTGAGTGGCTAGAGGCTTATCTAGAAAGATCGAAGTGCACCTTAATAATGGTTACTCACGATAGATATTTTCTGGATCGTGTGTGTAACGAAATCATTGAGCTAGCTGACCAAACCCTTTATCCCTACAAAGGGAACTATCAGTTTTTCCTTGAAAAAAGAGAAGAACGTATTCAGAACCATAACGCCCAGGTGGAGAAGGCAAAAAACCTACTCAAAACTGAGCAAGATTGGATGAACAGAATGCCTCAGGCAAGGGCTACAAAAGCTAAATATAGAATTGATGCTTTTCATGATTTAAAAAAGAAAGCAAACAGCGGTCTTCAAGAACAAACCATGAACTTGGATATCAAATCTGCTCGCTTAGGAAAGAAAATTATAGAATGCCACAATGTATGTAAGGCCTTTGGAGAACTTAAAATACTGGATGATTTTAATTACAAATTTGCACAAGGCGAAAAAGTAGGAATCATCGGTAAAAATGGGACAGGTAAATCTACTTTTTTAAATACCATTACTGGAGCCTTAAAACCTGATACGGGATACCTTGAAACAGGAGAAACTGTAGTTGTTGGCTATTATCGTCAGTCAGGAATGAATATTGACCCTAGCAAGCGAGTACTCGATGTGATTGCTGACATTTCGGAGAATATCACTGTTGGCTCTGGTAGCTCCATGAGCCCTGCTCAATTTCTGCGTCATTTTTTATTTACCAACGAAATGCACCATGTACAGGTGGATAAGTTAAGTGGTGGAGAAAAGAAACGTTTATACTTAATGACTGTATTAATGAAGAACCCTAACTTCTTGATACTGGATGAGCCTACCAACGACCTGGATATCTTCACTCTCAACCTACTCGAAGAATACCTACAAAACTTCAAAGGTTGTGTTGTCATTGTTTCGCACGATAGATACTTTATGGATAAAATAGTAGACCATCTGTTTGTATTCGAAGGACAAGGGGTCATCCAAGATTTCCCTGGTAACTACACCATTTACCACGATTTTAAATTAGAAGAAGAGAAAGAACTAAAGAAGGTTGTCAAGGTAAAAAAGGAACCTACTATAAAAGCTGTGCCTGCTAAAGATAAACCTCGAAAGTTATCTTTTAAAGAAAAAAAGGAAATGGAAGAGCTGGAGCAAGCTATGGAAGATTTAAATTCTGAAAAATCTGAAATAGAAGAAGCCTTAAATTCTGGCGCCTTGGATGCGGATGCATTAACTGAAAAATCGAAACGCATAAGCGAGGTAATCGATTTATTAGATGAAAAGGAAATGCGTTGGCTTGAGCTAAGTGAGATTGGAGGGTAAATTACTGTAAAGGATGAGCTCATAATTGACGCATGATAAACATCAGTGCATAAATGAATAAATATACAATAATGCCTTAAGCAATAAATTATCATTAAAAACAAGGTATTACTTGCAATCTATCAGCACCGCATCTTAAAAAATAATTAATTTTAGTACAAATATTTTTGTTGCGTACATTTTTATACTACATTTGCCATCAGTTTAAAAAGAAACAAATGACCCATTTTACATTTTTTTATAGCTTTTATTTTTACTTTTTTGGATTCTGTAATCAAAAAGAGGTGGGTTTATAGTATATAAAATTTGAAAAAATTTAAAGTCCCACCTAGTACAGGTGGGACTTTTTTATTTTATAGCAATTCCGTTCATTCGGAAGCAGTTAACAAGAGTAAACATGAAGAAAGTAGCGATTCAAGGAGGAGGTGGTTCAAACCACGAAATTGCGGCCAAAGCATATTTCGAAACAAATGACATTGAAACCGTTCAGTGCGATTCATTTGAAGTGCTGTTTGAAACGCTAAGGCAGGATAATTCTATTTATGGTATTATTGCCATCGAAAACACTTTGGTAGGAAGCATTCTTCAAAATTACACTTTACTTAAGGACTCTGGATTGGTAGTTATTGGCGAATACAAACTACGTATTAAGCACCAACTATTGGCTTTACCAGGACAAACCATAGAAGATATTACCGAAGTACATTCGCACCCTATGGCTTTGGCTCAGTGTAGAGAGTTTTTTAAGGAATATCCGCATATTAAAATGATTTCGCGAGATGACACTGCCCTAAGCGGAAAGTGGATTCAGGATAATCAGCTAAAAGGAATGGCTGCCATTGCACCAGAATTAGCTGCTGAAAAATACGATTTAGAAATTATTGCTAAAGATATTGAGACCAATAAAAGAAACTTTACCCGTTTCTTAATTATCTCAGACAAAGGAAAAACAGAAGTGGAGGATTTATTGATTCAAAATAAGGTTAATAAATCATCTGTAGTTTTTGCCTTACCACATGCCGAAGGAAGTCTTTCGAAAGTACTTTCAATATTGGCATTTTATAATATCAACCTATCTAAAATACAATCGCTTCCTGTTGTTGGTCGCGAGTGGGAATACTTATTTTATATAGACTTGGTGTTTGAAGATTACAATCGTTATCTACAGTCATTGGATGCTATTCGTCCTTTGACTAAAAACCTAAAAAGCTTAGGTGAATATCACGTAGGCAAACGGTCATTTGACACGGTAAGCAACGATAACAAACCTCTTTCAGAACAAAAAACATTTTAAGCATGTCCATACAGCCAGCAAATCGCATCAGCGAAGTAAAGGAATACTACTTCTCAAAAAAATTGAGAGAAATAGATGAGATGCGTCAACAAGGTATGCAAATTATCAATTTGGGCATCGGAAATCCTGATAGACCACCACATCCAGAAGTATTAGAGGAGCTTAACAAAGCATCTTCAGCAAAAGGTAATCATGGCTACCAAAGTTACATTGGTATTCCTGAGTTAAGAAATGCTTTTTCTGAGTGGTATAAAACATACTTTCAAATAGATTTAGATCCTGCCAAAGAAATATTGCCATTAATGGGATCAAAGGAAGGCATCATGCATATTTCTATGGCCTTTTTAAATAAGGGCGATCAAGTATTAGTTCCCAATCCTGGCTATCCTACTTACGCTTCTGTTTCTAATTTAGTAGAAGCTGAGATGGTAACCTACGATTTAGAAGAAGAATTAAATTGGCAGCCTGATTTTGATAAGTTGGAAAAAATGGACTTATCAAAGGTAAAGCTAATGTGGGTGAATTACCCTAACATGCCTACTGGCGCCAATGCAACTTTAGAGCTTTTTGAAAAACTAGTCGCTTTTGGTAAAAAGCACGACATTCTTATTTGTAATGATAATCCTTATAGCTTCATCTTAAATGATAATCCTTTAAGTATTTTCAGAATTGAAGGAGCAAAAGATATTTGCATCGAGTTAAACTCTTTGAGCAAATCGCATAACATGGCTGGATGGCGCGTGGGAATGATTGCTGCTAACCCGGACTTTGTACAGTATATATTACGTGTAAAAAGTAATATGGATAGCGGCATGTTTAAACCTTTGCAATTAGCAGCGGTAAAAGCTTTAAGTTTAGATAAAAGCTGGTATGCTGAAGTAAACAAAGAATATTATGAGCGAAGAGAATTGGTTTGGGAAATTATGGATATGCTAGACTGCAAGTACGATAAAACTCAATCGGGCATGTTTATATGGGCTAAAATTCCTGAGCAAACCGAATCTGCCGAAAAACTATCGGATATTATTTTAAATGATGCGCATGTATTTATTACACCTGGCAGCATTTTTGGTAAGCAAGGAGAACGATACATTAGAATATCGTTGTGTTCCACGCAAGCCGTTTTAAAAGAATCGATAGAGAAAATAAAAAATAGCTTAGTATTAAAATAACGTGACTTTAAGTGATGGAGCACTTTCACGATAAGTCATCATCCTTTAGAGAGAACAAAAAAACGCAATAAGATGGTAAAATTAGACCTTGAAAAAATTAGCCTTCCTGGACTTGAAGTAGTTCGTCCTTGGATGATTGCAGGCCCATGTAGCGCCGAAACAGAAGAGCAAGTATTAGATACTGCGACTCAATTATCAGAAGCTGGATTTAAAATTTTTAGAGCTGGTATCTGGAAACCAAGAACTCGTCCAGGAGCTTTTGAAGGTGTAGGAACCATTGGCTTACCTTGGCTTAAAAAAGTAAAGGAAAAAACAGGCATGTTTGTTGGAACTGAAGTAGCCAATGCTCATCACGTTTTTGAAGCTATCAAACATGGTATCGATATTTTATGGGTAGGTGCTCGTACAACTGCTAACCCTTTTGCAGTGCAAGAAATTGCTGATGCGCTTAAAGGCACAGATATTCCTGTATTAGTAAAGAACCCTGTTAACCCAGATTTAGAGCTTTGGATTGGTGCTTTAGAAAGAATTAATCAAGCGGGTATTAAAAAATTAGCGGCTATCCATAGAGGATTTTCTACTTACGACAAAACTAAATATCGTAATCACCCACAGTGGCAAATTCCAATTGAATTAAAGCGTCGTTGTCCTGAGTTACCAATCATTTGTGACCCATCTCACATCAGCGGTAAAGCGGAGTTGATTTACGAAATTTCTCAAGAAGCGATGGATTTAGGTTTTGATGGTTTATTGGTTGAATCGCACCGTTGTCCAGAAAAAGCATGGAGTGATGCTAGCCAACAAGTAACACCAACTGAGCTTAAAGAAATTACAGATAAAATTGTTCTTCGCGAGCCTCAAATTGGAGAGAAACCAAGGGTTACTTTAGATGAGCTTCGTCAGGAGATTGACAAGTTAGATACGGATGTATTAGAAACACTTCAGAGAAGAATGGAAATTTCTGAGGCCATTGGTACTTACAAAAAAGAGAATAACATTACCATTTTACAAACACGTCGTTACGATGAAATCATGAATAATCGTAAAGAACGTGGTGCTAAACTGGGATTATCAGATGAGTTCTTAGTGAAATTATTCGAAAGCATTCACGAAGAATCTGTTACTCGTCAGAATAAAATAATGAATCAATAATAAATTAGTATCAAGACATAAGACACAAGTATCAAGACTACTACGATAGTTTTGATACTTGATACTTGATACTTGATACTTGATACTTGATACGAAATGAAGATCTGTATATTGGGTGCTGGTAAAATGGGCACATGGCTTACTGACGCACTTTGCTTAGACCATGAAGTGGCTATTTACGACCCAAACCTTGAAAAGCTGAAGTATATTTTTAATACACAACGCTTAACAAAATTGGAAGAAATTACTGAGTTTGCTCCTGAACTATTAATTAATGCGGTTACTTTAAAGTATACCATAGCTGCTTTCGATGAAGTAATTCCTTACCTTCCTAAAAGCTGTATTATTTCAGATATTTCTTCGGTAAAAACAGATTTTCAAACGTATTATGAAGGAACAGGCATGCGCTATGTTTCTACCCACCCTATGTTTGGACCTACCTTTGGTAACCTAAAATCATTGCGTGAGCACCATGCCATCATCATCTCACAAGGCGACCACTTAGGCAAAGCTTTTTTTAAGGATTTCTTTTTATCTCTGGGATTAAATATTCATGAGTATAGTTTTATTGAGCACGATGAAACTATTGCATACTCTTTATCCATCCCGTTTTCATCATCATTGGTTTTTGCCTCTTGCATGAAGAAACAAGATGCGCCAGGAACCACATTCAGCAAACATCTTGATATTGCTAAAGGTTTGTTAAGTGAAGATGATTATCTACTATCTGAAATTCTATTCAACCCATTTTCGGGTGGTCAGGTTGAAAGTATTAGGCTAAAACTTAAAGAACTCTTATCGATTATTGAAGATAAGGACACCAACAGAATGAAAGCCTTTTTAGCTGAAGTAAGAGAAAATATAAAGGAGTAAGATCATATGCCCTTGTAATACACAGGGGCTTATTACAACTTTAATATTTTAAAACTCCTATCAGCCACTTTCACATAATAGATACCTGACGAAAAGCCGCTAACATCAATTACATTTTTGACATTACACGTTTTATCCAGATAAACTACACTCCCCGAAATATCAACGATTGTGATATCCACCAAAGTCTCCAAACTAGTCATATTTAAATCTACATTTATATAATTACGTGTAGGATTAGGGTATACTTGTATAGAACTTAATTCTAACATAGATTTTTCTGAATTCCTCTTATATCTTGCTAGATAGGAAACGTCTGACTCCACCGGCTTAACCTCTTTACTCCAACCAATAAAAGTATAACCGTGTTTACTGGGAACTTTAGGAGCTACAGGACTATGACCAAAATTAACCCTATCTTCTTTTAATACAGAAAAGCCATCATCATCAAAAAATGTTACAGTAAATTCTTCCTTATGTAGTTGAACGTTTTTTACGATATCCTTATCTTTTAACCTAATCGTTAACTTCTGACTTTCGTAGCCTTGTGCAGTAACAATAAATTGATATCGACCTGTAGGTAAATTATTTACTTCAAAATTTTGCCCAGCTTCAATATAAAACTCTTCCTCATTAAATGAAACCGTATAATCCTCTAGACTATTCTGAAGCAATACATCTATTTTAATGCTATAATTAGCTGGTAATTTTGTCTGAGCAAAAGAGCCTAGTGCTAGAGTTATCATCAACAGCATAACTCCAAGCTGCTTTAAAAATTTACTTAAGTTCTTCATAGAGCTATTATTAAATTACACCTTTTTAATAAAAGATATAAATTAGGTGAATTCGTTGCCTAGAGAGTTTAGTTCATGAGCGTATACATCAATAAACGCGCCATAAAATAAGAATATTGCTTGCTCCATATATTCTATACTTTAAAGCACGGGCTTACATCTCTATTAAAGAACTTAATAGAACCTACCTAAGAAATTTATTTAATTTTTCCAGAAATGAGGTGAGAATAATAATACAACGGTAAAAATCTCTAAACGGCCAATAAGCATTAAGAAACTTAAAAACCACTTACCAAAATCAGGAATATGAGCAAAGTTTGCAGCTGGGCCAACCTCTCCTAAACCAGGACCAATATTACCAATACATGTAGCAACGGCACCCAAGGAAGTATTTAAGTCGTACCCCATAAACGACATGATAATCATACTCACACCTACTATTAGCATGTATATAACAATAAATGCCAATACATTAGTAATGATGGTAGGAGAAACTGCCTTTGAGTTAAAGCGAACTGGAATAACTGCATTGGGATGAATTAAACGTTTCAGCTCGAAATAGGCATTTTTTAATAATAGTACTATACGTACCACTTTAATTCCACCACCTGTAGAACCCGCACTACCACCTATAAACATTAACATAAACATGATGATACTTAAGGTAGGAAACCAGACCAGATAATCTGCCGTTGCATATCCCGTAGTTGTAATTAAGGAAACCACTTGAAATAAGGCATCTCTAACAGCTTGCTCAACGTTATTTACATCACCAGAGAAATATAATACGCCAGCCACCAACACAGAAACCAAAATCACAAAACCAAAATAATACCTGAATTCCTCATCCTTAAAAACCTTGCGCACTCTACCATGAAGTGCATTGTAGGAAAGGGTAAAGTTAGCACCCGCAATAAACATAAAGATGATAATAATGTATTGCGTGTACGGCGAAGTATAAGCAGCTACACTAGCTTGTTTGGTTGAGTATCCTCCCGTGGCCATAGTGGTGAATGAATGGCAGATAGCGTCAAATAAATTCATCTCTCCTACCCAAAGCAATAAGGTTTCTACTACCGTATATAACACATAAATTACCCAAAGACGTTTAGCCGTATCTGCAATTCTTGGGCTCAGTTTTTCAGCCACAGGACCAGGAACTTCGGCAACAAACAGCTGCATTCCTCCCACTCCCAACAAAGGTAAAATGGCTAGCGAGAATACGATAATACCCATTCCTCCAAGCCATTGAATAAGGCTTCTCCAAAACAGTATTCCATGTGGTAGCGCCTCAATATCATTTAAAATAGAAGAACCTGTTGTAGTAAAACCAGACATGGTTTCAAAAAAGGCATCGGTAAACGAAGGTATTGCTCCACTTAAATAAAACGGTAACAATCCAAAAAATGAAAAAACTACCCAAACCATTGATACAATGATGTATCCTTCTCGTTTACCTAGATTTTTTTCGGCTTTATAATTTGTGGCACTTAGCACTCCTCCAATAGAAATACAAATTAATGCTGACCATAAAAAGTATGGCAAATCATATTCACCATAGATGGCAGCCACCACAGACGAAAGTAACATAAATGCACCTTCAACAACCAGAAGTAGTCCCATTATTAGCAGGACCATACGACCATTTATCATACAAAAGGATAGTTTTAAAGCTGCAAATTTACTCCGCTATTTTACTTTTGCAAAATAATTGCTGCTTAAACCAGAATTCATTTTTTTAAACCACAGAGGAACACAGAGATAATCACCGAAATGCGCACAGAGTTTTATTTACACAGTTTTGGCGCCGCAAAAACACCTTTGCGAGTTTAGCGTATTCTTAAAAGCACTTTGGTTTGATTACAACTTAACAAAATTTCACTTCAAGACATAGAATATCAAAACAATACTCTGCGTAAAATTTTCTTACAAAAACATCTTCTCTATTTTTCTGATTCCAGATGGCATGGCAAACACCACCACTTTATCATTGGGTATAATTTGTGTATTACCTGTGGCAATAATGGTAGTACCGTTTCTGATGATACCGCCTACATTAACATCCTTAGGTAGTTTTAAATCTCCTAAACGTCCCTTAGTAATTTTAGAACCTTCGCCAGCTACCAATTCTAACACCTCAGCATCGGATGCAATTAAACATTTCACATGCGAAACGCGGGCTTTTACTGTATAACGATAGATATAACTTGCAGCTATCAGCTTTTTATTAATCAGGGTTCCAATACCAATATTTTCTGCCAAGTCAATGTAATCCATATTTTCAACCTCGGCAACGGTTTTTCGAACACCCATTTTTTTGGCCAACTGACAAGCCAATATATTAACCTCAGAGTTAGCCGTTACAGCCACAAAGGCATCCATCTTTTTAATACCTTCATCCTTTAATAGCTCCAGGTTTCTACCATCACCATTAATCACCAAGGTATGTTCTAAAGTATCTGCTAACTTGGTACTTTTTTCGCGGTCAATTTCAATCAGCTTAATATTGTATCCATCCTCCAAACGTTGCGATACCTTTTTACCAATACGGCTACCTCCCAGAATCATCACATTTTTTACATCAAAATGCTCTTTGCCTGCATCCTGCATCACCTGCTTAGTGCCCTCTGGCGTAGTTAATATATACGCTAAATCGTTATGGCGAAAAGATTCGTTACCTCGCGGAATTATGGTTTCGGCATTTCTACTTATGGCAACAGTATTGTACAATTTAGTATGGTGCATCTCTGCCACCTCTGCCAATGTTTTATTAACGATTGGCGCATTATCTCTAATTTTTATAGCGTAAAGTATCAGCTTACCATCCGAAAAATCTATTTGCTGACGAATACCCACTCGCTTTAAGGAAGTAGCAATTTCTTTGGCAGCCAGTTGCTCTGGATAAATTAACTCATCTACACCCAACTGCTTAAAGAACTCTTTATTTTCGGGCAATAAATATTCGTAATTATTGATGCGGGCAATAGTAACTTTGGCACCCAATTTCTTGGCCAAAATTGCCGACATGATACTTAACTCCTCATATGGCGGAACGGCAATAAACAAGTCGCATGCCGAAACATTAGCTTGTTTTAAATCCTCAATAGAAGAAACCGACCCTACAATAGTCATTAAATCAAAATGAGCGTCTATTTGTCGTAGACGTTCTTCGTCATCATCAATCAAGATAACATCGTGATTGGCATGACACATCATTTTTGCTACGTGTGTTCCAACCTCTCCTGCTCCTGCAATAATAATCCTCATCGCTAATTCTTTTCTTTAAATCGAAATACGAAAACCGTGGCAAATTTAAAAGATAATAATTAAAAATATCTATCCCCACCCATAATTCTTATCAACAGCCTAAAGCCTATGGTTACAATCATTTAACAAGTGACAGATAGATAAGTTTTATTAGATTTTAATTCATCTCCCTTCAAACTTTAATGAAAAAGCACCATGCAGAGATACAAAATGAACTTCTGATTCATAATCCGCCAGTTGCTCTTGCCATTTTAAACTAGCATATCTCGGAAACGAAGAATCAAAAATAATATACTGGTCTGATAACTGCTTCAGTATATTTTCAAGCTGATATTTTTTAATTCCAGCGCTCAGTACAATATAATCAGCTTCCTGAATTATTTCGTAATCCACCACATCACTTACTATTAGTATTCGATAGCCAGCAAATACAATAGGCGTTATTACATCATTCATCACTTCAACCCTATTTAAAGCAGAAGATTCTTGCATCAAAGCAACAGGGAGTATAGCGTATTCAAACTCTTGCTTAGATAAAGAATCTTTTACCCAATAGGTACAGGCACTTTTATTGATTATTGAAACCGCCGTTTTTCCTTTAATTTGATGGACTGTAAATATCTCTTCCTGATATCGCTTAAAGCTTACAGCAGATATACAAAAAACACCCACAAAGAAGAATACTAAAGCACGAAACAGATATTTACCTGATTTTAAATGTTGCCAAACAATAAACAAAACAATTGAAACATATAAGATAATTACTTGATAAAACTGAAGTTGAATAGCTGTGAACTTAGCAAACTTTAGATGACTTATCCAGGCAGTTATCTCACTTAAATAATATAATAAGCTCGCCACTGCACCTCCAATCATCTCTACAACCAATGAATCCATTGGAACTAAAACAACTACGATAGCACCCACCAACACAAAGGGTAAAATAGGCACAATCATAACATTGGCCACAATAAACCAAGTAGGAAAATATCCAAATAGATAAATACCAAATGGAACCGTACCAATTTGAACTGCTAATGAAACAGATACTAAAGCCCAAATATATTTGAACCAAGGTGTTGTAAAATAAAATAAGTGATTGATTTGTGGATAAAAATAAACGATGGAAGCTACTGCCAAAAAACTCAACCAAAATCCTGCATGAATGATGGCGAGCGGGTTTATAATTAGAATAATGAAAGCAGCAATAGCCAAAGAGTGATAAATATTGTATTGCTGATTGATTCTTTTGGAGATGACAAATACCGAAAACATTATCGTAGCCCTAAATACGGAAGGTGACATACCTGCAATGGCAGCATACATCCACAAAACGAATATTACAACTAACACCTTTAAAGTGCCTCTATATCCTTTGCCAATCTGACCAACAAAGGCCATTAATAACAGGTAGATAATACCCACATGAAGTCCAGAAACCGATAATACATGAATGGCTCCTGCGCTGGAAAAATTAGCTTTTGTATCGTATTCCAACATGGTTTTATCACCCAGTAATAAAGCATATACTATCCCAAACTCACGTTTATTTAAGTTTAGCTGACGTAATTTCTCTTCTGCTCCTTTACGGATGGAGTAGAAAACTTTTTTAAAACTCCACGAAGACGAATAGAGCATCACATCCCGTGCATCCACAAAACACTGTCCTTTTACCTGACGAATAGCCATGTACCTCGCATATTCAAAGGCATAAGGATTTCCCGTTTCGGTGAAAGCATTAATTTTTGTTTCAAATACCAGCTCATCGCCAGGCAAGAAGAATGGCTTTACACTATCTGCCTTCACATACAATATAGCCTCAAAAAATGTAGTCTGCTTATCCTCAAAAGGCATACACCTAACCAATAGACTTTGCTTTAAACTATCTTCTCTGATGAGTTCTTGTACCTGTGCGTGATAAAGCTTTTGTTGCTCATATAAAGAAGAATTGAAGGCCGAATATTTTGAGTTAGACAGTCCCAATAAGAATACTGCACAGTAAATTACATAACCAACTAAGTTACGGTTGGAGTACTTACGTTTGGGTGTTTTTACTATCAAGCCAATAGCAAGGGGAATAAATAGTATAAGGAGGTAACTAACGGGAAATGGTAGTGGAATAAAAACGGAAACAAATCGGCCTACTAGTAGCGGAATCAACAGCCGAACAAATGGGATAGCACTAAAATTAAATGATTTCATTAATACTGGTTTGATTAAACAGCTTAACCAATATTAACAAAATCATTGACCAAAAACAATAGAACAAAGGTTTTATTCTACTGAATTATAAAACTTTATATTACTCTTGCTCAAAAAACTCTTTAATCGCTCCCAAGTAATAATCATTCCAGCCTTCACATATATCCTCAAAATCTTCCTCGGGAATATTGGTATGCACCAACTCCACCTGACAGTGATTTTTTTGCTGAAATATTTTAATAGTTACAATTGAAGGCTCTGGTTGCTCACCAAAATACCATTGCTGAACCATTTTTTTATTTTCTTCAAACTCCAGGTTCTTACCCACAATATCTCCATCCCATAACGAAAACTCAGAGCCTGGTTCTGTGCTCATCACCGCCTTATAACCCGACCACAATTCTATGGTAAATGGATTAGTTAAAGCCGCATATATATCTTCTATTTCCGCCTTTAGCTTTAAGCGAGTTTTATAGTCTTTATAGTTCATTTTATGATGTTTTCATATACCGAAAAAGCTTAGCTACTTTGTCGTTGGCAAATATAACATCATATCTTATAAACACATATTAAAACCTAAAGTATATCAACAGTATAAAAACAAAAACCGCCTTCGTAAAAACGAAAGCGGCTTTCCCCGTTATCATATATAAGTCGATTGGGTAAATCAATGGTGATGATAACGTTTATTTTATACCTAACTTCTTTTTTAAGTGTTTGGGTAGTGTATTTTTATTAATCATGATGTTCATGGTTTTTAGCATAACAAACGCCTCCGATGCATAAAAATATCCATCGTACTTGTTATTTACATCCCATGAGTTTTTCACTTTGTAATAAGTGGCTCCATTTTGATCTTCCACCAATCCTGTAATGTGCATACCATGATCATCGGTAGAAAGGTAATTATCGAATTGCTCCTGACGCATTTCAGCCGTAATTTCTTTTTCTTTTACCGGAGCATCAAAGCTATACATCATTTTTTCTCGATCTGCTTTAGACATAGCTTCCCACTTTTCGCGCTCAGAACCATCCATTTCTTCAATGTCACTTTCTGGCACAATGGCTAAACCATTTTTAAACGAGAATCCCTTTTCGCTCACATCCGAAGCCCATCCTATAGTATGTCCTTCTTTTAATGTGTTGTGCATAATCTCTTGTAAATCGTCTAAAGAAACATTATAAACCTCACCCCAAACCCAGTTATCAGGCACCTCAAAAATAAATTTTGAGTAATAAGGATGATGTGTAAATGAAGTTAAGATGATATAGTCGTCAGCATTTAAACCCGCTACCTCACTGGCAAATGATTGAGGCGTATGCTCTTTTCCATCATACGTAAAAGTTTCAGGATACTCGCCTAAGTAAGCATCTAAGACACCATTAAATCCATCGTGCCACGCAGAAGATAATTTCCTGTTTTTGTTATCGATAACCGCATCTACATACGACTTTAAAACATGATCCATTTCTCCGTGTACATGTTTTGCTTCGCCATATTGTAAACCGGTGCAAGCTACCTCAGGAGTTAAACCGTAGTTGCGTAACGTATATAAAACATCTTCGAAAGAACCGCCAGCACCAAAATTTAAAGCGCCATGTAAACGCACATATTTTTTTGCTTTATCAGAATAACAGTTTCTTACCACAAACATTTCTGAAAAATCTAAATCTCCTTTTCCCAATTTTTGGGCTTCCGACTCTAAAAATGAGAGCCCTGAAAAACTCCAGCATGTTCCTGAGCGGTATTGATTTTTAACCGAAGTGGCATCTAAATCATAAATCTTTTTGAATTCGTATCCTTCTTTCTTTTCCTCTTGTGCATTGATTGAGCTTAAACCAACAAAGGCCAGCATTACCACGCACATACTTTTAAAATTATTCATCTGTATTAACTCGTTTTCATTTGTCAGATGGAACGCTCATTTAAATTTGACAATCCTTTTTTGAAATTGGATAATCAAATTTACATGTCCGTTTCATACTAAATTATTCATTTTAAACTATCGGAGTGTCCTATAAAAGTGCCTATTGGATTCAATAGAAACCGAATTGCCAAAGGAAATAAATATTGAATTACTTATTTATGACTTTTTTCATGTTTAAGTCTAACAGTCAGGAATGAGTATTTAATTTACTTTAATACCAAGCTATTTTTCAGTACTGCTCGTTTTATCTTTCCTGTATCTGTTAAAGGAAACGCTTGTATTGCGATGATGTCGCGGGGAGTTTCAAATTTACTTAATTCGCTATAATCTAAATCATTTAATTCACTGCTTTCTTCTATAACCAATACCAACTTTTCTCCTAATCGATTATCAGGCACAGCAGAAACAAGAAAGGGTACCATTATTTGCGGAGCTAACTTTGCCTCCACTTCCTCAGGAATAACCTTAACACCTCCCGTGTTAATGATGTTATCATACCTTCCTAAAAACTGAAACTCTTGATCATTCGTTAAGCGAACAATATCGTTGGTTACAATAGTCTGTTCTGAAATATCTGGAGCCATTATTTTTAAACAGCCTCGCTCATCTGTATCAAACTTAACATTAGGCATAGCTTTAAAAGTGGTACTATGCGCACTTATTTTTTTGATAGCGACATGCGAAACCGTTTCTGTCATCCCGTAGGTTTCGTAAAACATGGTGGGAAGACGAAGTAATTCACCCTTTAATTCATTAGAAACAGCCCCTCCACCAATAATTACATTTTTAATTTGTACTGAGAAATCTGCTAAAGAATTAAATACTTGCAGGGGTACCATGGCCAAAAAATCAAGCGATTCTGAAATACCTTTTAAAGGCGTACCACTGGGCTCAACCACCCATAGATTAAAGCCCCCGACAAAAGCTCTAACCAACATCATTTTACCAGCAATATAATTGGCCGAAAGACAAAGCAAGGCCGTTTTTTCCGGAGTAAGGGCAAAATAGTCTATCGTTTTTTTTGCCGAAGCAATCATATGCTTCTTCTCTAACTTAACTTTTTTGGGCTGGCCTGTAGAGCCTGAAGTATGGGCTATAATGTATTCATCTGAAGATACCCATTCCAAAATAAACTGGTACACATCCTTTAGCCATTCTGGGATATCGCTTTGTTTGAGTCCCTTTTCGCAAAACGAGATTAAGTCCTCGCCTTTTCGCAAAACACCATTGAGTCTTATGGATGAATATTTATTTAAGGTAGCTTCCCCCATGAATCCTGATTGTATAAAAGATGTCCGTTTTGCACTTGCAAAGGCGAGGTTATATTATTCGAAAACACCTTACCTGTTCCCAGTCCTTGGGGTAGTTGATTATCCTGAATGGCGGTCCACTGAGCAATGGCATTTAAACCAATATTTGCTTCTAAAGCCGAAGTAGCCCACCACTTAACATCATGCTTCTCGGCAATTTCAACCCATTCTTCCGATGCCTTAAAACCTCCTAACAACGAAGGTTTTAAAATAATATATTGTGGCTTAATAGTCTTTATCAGCTCTTCTTTACGAGAAAATTCGTGAATACCAATTAGTTCTTCATCCAAGGCAATTGACAAAGGAGTTTGGGCACAAAGCTCAGCCATCTTACGCCATTGACCTTGTTTAATAGGTTGCTCTATAGAGTGGATTCCCAATTGACTTAGCTCGGTAAGTTTAGCCCTAGCCTCGTCTGGATGAAATGCGCCATTTGCATCTACTCTAATCTCTATTTCATCTACACTAAACTGTTTTCTGATTTCTTTAATGAGCTCTATTTCTGTATTAAAATCAATGGCGCCCACTTTTATTTTTATGCAATCAAAACCATCTTCCAGCTTTTGCTGAAGCTGCTCCTTCATATAAGAAACATCACCCATCCAAATTAATCCATTGATAGGAATGGCTTTTTTGCCCGATACAAATGCTGAAGGAAAAATGGTTTTAACTCCACCATTTTTCAAATCAAGAAGAGCCATCTCCAAACCAAAACGTATGGCTGGCCAATCTTGTAATGTATGATGATAGCTATCTGCAAATTGATTTATTTCATTGCAAACCTCCTCTAGTTTATCGTCAAAATCTGGACGATCATCTATACTGAGTTTAGGTAGAATAGAGCACTCACCCACCCCTACTACATCAGGCAAAGCTTCCTCAAAAACCTCTATATACCAACTCTCTTTGGTATTTAATACCCCTCGCGAAGTTCCACCTGGAGTGATAAATTCTAAAGTATGTTTTCTGTATTTTGCTTTTAACATATCATCCGTTTTTTGCTAAAATAAAAGCGCTACACCAGATAACAGCACCATAAAAAAAGTAGCTAAGGCTAATTTCTTCAATTCAGGATCAAGTAGTTGTGGTTCTTCATTTTTACGTACAGTACGTAAATTTTTAACCACCAAAATATAAGTAGGTAAAAACAACCATTGCCAGTAGGTATGAAACTGAAAAGCACCATATAACACCATAAAAAGCAGCGCGGTAATCAGCAAAAAATGATGATACTTTTTACCCCATTCACTACCATATTTAACCACTAGGGTATTTTTTCCTGTTTTGGCATCATTTTCTACATCTCTTAAATTATTAAGATTTAAAACACCAGCACTTAAAAGTCCAACGGCAGAAGCAGGCAACAATAACCAAATATCCACAGTTCCTGTATGTAAAAAATAAGTTCCCAATCCACCAGTCAAGCCAAAAAACAGGAACACAAAAATATCGCCCATGCCTTTATAGCCGTATGGATTTTTACCCACGGTATATTTAATGGCAGCAGCAATAGCACCTAAACCCAACAAAAACAAAGCCCATGCTTTAAAGCTCATGGCCTCAAAATTTCCGAAAGAGATTAAAGTAATTCCTGATATGAATGATAAAATAGAAAAAACGATGACAGTACGTTTCATAGCAGCCGTGGATATTTTACCCGACGAAACCATCCTTTCTGGCCCAACGCGCTCTTCGTTATCCGCTCCAGAAACCGCATCTCCATAATCATTAGCCACATTACTCAATACTTGTAAAAGCACGGTAGTTATGATGGCCAAAATACCTACCTGCCACTTGTACGAAAGATGATAAGCGGCTATAAAATTACCCATGAGTATAGATGAAAGAGCCAAAGGAAGGGTGCGTAATCGAAAGGCGCTTATATATGATTTTATTTTAGACATTCAGTAACAATTCAGTCGTTCTTAGAGCTTAATGATAGCCTTGTTTTTAGGATACAAAACAAGCTTTCTTTTTTTTAACAGGCGGTAAAGATATTAAACTGTAGACATATCTCAAATTAGTATCGCAATACACCCTACACACTTCGATAAACGTTTGACATTGATCGAAGCTCATCTGACAAAAGATAGCTGGCTTAAGGACACACTTAGAAACAAATATGACACACTTAGATGAACTTAGACAAAGATAGATGGACATTTGACACACTTAGATGATTATCCGACAGACTTAGATGGAAATATGACACACATAGATAGGAATCTGACATACTTAGATGAGAAAAGACAAACATAGATGCTTGTTTGACACACTTAGCTGAAAGAGTGATTCAAGTGGATACTTCTCCGTAAATACCAGAAACAAACCCTTTTATCATCAAAACAGATAAATATCATTTAGCCATTTTTCTGCCTACAATATTATCATATAAGCACACCTTATCCAATTCCTTTTTAATTATCTAAAGCAATTTATATCAAAAATAATCTACTTATATCAAGAAATTGTATTATCCCTATCAACATCAGCATACGAACTTCACTGCACTTTCCTCTCTGGGTGTTAGGCGGAGTGGGTTATTAGATATTTGCTTCAATGCCATTATCCTGACCACCCATACACTCATTACTTGTGCAAATAAACAATGTGCTTATATTTGCAGGCTACTAGAATTAATAATTAACTAAATGAATTCAACTATGGATGATCAAATTGCTGAGGAGAAACCTCTTGCCCCTTCAATTACCCTGACCGAAAAAACATTAGAATATTTAAAAAGCGCTGCTGGATGGACTAAATTTTTAGCTATACTGGGTTTTGTGGCTTGCGGTCTAATGGCTTCTGGAGGTTTATTAGCTACAATTGTATTTTCATTTGTTGGCAACGAAATGGACATGATGCCTTTTCCTCCTGTTATATTGGGTCTTTTATATCTTGTACTAGCTGGAGTTTACTTTTTACCAGCCTTTTACATGTATAATTTCTCCTCTAAAACACAGCAGGCTATTACTTTATTTAGTACAGGTCATATGGAGGAAGCCGTTAAAAACATAAAATCATATTTTAAGTTTGTAGGCATATTTGTAATTGTGATGATAAGCCTATACATAGTGGCTATTATAGGTATGATTCTGAGCTTTGCCTTTTTTCAAGATGGAATTATGGAATGGCAACAGCAATCTATTATTCAGTAATAATATTCAACCTAAAACAAACAGGGGCTTGAAAATAAATCCAAGCCCCTGTTGTATATATTCTTATGAGTTTCTTTATTAAGGAAACTTAGGAAACTGCTTAAAGTCAGGATCTCTTTTTTCCAAGAATGCATTTTTACCTTCCTGTGCTTCTTCCATCAGGTAATACATTAAAGTAGCATCCCCGGCCATTTCCATTAACCCATGCTGACCATCTAACTCAGCATTTAATCCGCGCTTAATCATTCGTAAAGCTAATGGGCTACGTTTCATAATAGTTCTACACCACTCTACCGTTGTTGTCTCCAGCTCATCTAATGAAACCACTTTATTTACCATACCCATTTTTTCGGCTTCTTCAGCAGTATATTGCTCACATAAAAACCAAATTTCGCGGGCTTTCTTTTGGCCTACGTGGCGAGCCAAATATGATGATCCAAAACCTGCATCAAAACTACCTACCTTAGGACCTGTTTGTCCAAAGCGGGCATTATCCGAAGCAATCGTTAAATCACAAACTACATGTAAAACATGACCTCCACCAATGGCATATCCGTTTACCATAGCAATTACTGGCTTAGGCAGCGAGCGGATTTTTTTATGCAAATCCAATACATTTAAACGCGGCACGCCATCCTCACCAATGTAACCACCAGTACCTTTTACATTTTGATCTCCACCCGAACAGAAAGCTTTATCACCAATACCCGTTAATACCACCACATTAATATCGGTGCGCTCACGACAAATATCAAAAGCATCCAACATTTCAATGTTAGTCTCTGGTCGGAATGCATTATATACTTCAGGACGGTTGATTGTAACTTTTGCAATACCTTCAAAAAACTCAAATTTAATGTCGGTATATTCTTTTATGGTTTCCCAAGCAAATTTGCTCATAATATAGACTGTTAATTATTAAACTTCTTCATTCAATCAGGATCCTGACTGAAAATTTTTAAAATAATTTCTCAATATCTTACCGTTCTTATCGCCAGGTGTAAATACCTCCAACAAAACGGGTTGTTCATTATTATCCATCATCTTTTGATAGGATGATGCTAACTCCTCAACATTGGAACAAGATAAATAATTTAATCCAAATGCCTTTGCCAAATGCTCCGCTGATTGTGTGTGTTTAGCTTCAAAAAACTCTTCTAACTCAGGTGTTTCTGCTGGGCCTGGTATAAAACGAAAAATTCCGCCACCACCATTATTCATCACTACCACCTTAAAATTAGGCTTCAAATATTTATTCCACAAACCATTGGAGTCGTAAAAAAAAGACAAATCACCAGTGATTAATAAGGTAGAATTATCTGAAGTTTGTGATGCTCCAACTGCCGTACTTAAACTACCGTCTATGCCACTGGTTCCTCTATTGGCATAAGTATTTACCTGAATATCATCCTGAAATAATTGGGCATATCTTACAGGTGTACTATTGGCCAAATGTACATCCGTTCCGTTAGGTATATGACTAAAAATATGTGCCAACGCCTTTAAATCACTCCATTTTATTTCTTCTAAATAGGCCTCGTGTGCTTTTCGGTTTTTATTACATCTTTGCTTCCACTTCTCCTGAAACCTACCTTTTTTATTCTCTATTTTATCCACCATCTGCTGCATAAAATCAAGTGGTTTCATTTTTATCGATAAAGACAAATTCTGGAAAGTATCTATCACATTATCATTTAAGGAAATATGCCAATGATGCTTTGGAGGATTATCCCGCAGCACCTTTTTTATTTGTTTACTGACAATCTGCCCTCCAAAAGTAATCAACAAAGATGGTTTAAATAAAGCCGTTTCATACTCATTTATACTAAACACTTGTCGGTCGATACAATCAATTAATCGCTCTCCTTTTAAGTTAGAGGTCGTTTCGGTCAATACAATGGTATTGGTGTTTTCAGCCAGTTGATTAATCAGTTTATTTAAAGCTGCGTCAGGAGACAACACCCCTGTTAATATCATAACCGATTCCGACTTGTTCCATACCTTTGCCAAATCCGTCAGCTGATTTTCTGATAAAACAGCATCTGGAATCAACTGCTTAAAGGGTTCTTTTTGCATAGCCATAGCCGAAGTACGACCATATAAAGGTTCCCTTAGCGGGATATTAATATGTACAGGCCCTGCTATCGGATAATTTGTTTTTTGAAAGGCTTCGGTAATACTTCTTTCCGCATACCACTGGTCGTCTGGATGATTTATTTTTACCGGTAAATCAATACCCATCCTTATATAATTGGCAAATGCCGAAGATTGGTTTATCGTTTGTCCATCTGCTTGACCTACCCATTCTTGCGGTCTGTCCGCCGTTAAAACCATCAAGGGCACTTCCTGATAATAGGCCTCTGCTACAGCCGGTGCATAATTCAAAGCTGCCGTTCCACTGGTGCATAACACAGCCACAGGGCGCTTTAGCTGTTGTGCCATCCCTAAAGCAAAAAAACCAGCACTACGCTCATCCACAATAGTGTAACATTTAATTTCGGGAACTGCATTAAACGATATAATTAGCGGAGCATTACGCGACCCAGGAGAGACAACCACCTCTTTTAATCCCAGCTTAACGCATTGTTGCACTAATACCTGTACTATCGATTTATCTGATAAATTTTTACTCATTTATTTTAATTCTTTAAGCACGCTTAGCATGGTTTGCGATTTAAGCTCCGTCTCTTGCCATTCCTTCTCCACATCCGAGCCTTCAGTAATTCCACCGCCCAAGTATAAATCAACACCTCCATCCACAAACTTCATGCTTCTAATGTTGACAAATAAACTCATGTCCTGCTTTTGCATTCTGCCCAAAAAGCCGGCATAAAAAGTACGTTGATGCTGTTCTATTTTTTCAATAAGATCCATAGAAGCTTGTTTGGGTAAACCGCAAACTGCTGGGGTTGGATGAAGATCGTTCACAAACTCACCCATTTTATCACTTACATATTGAAGTGGAAAATTATATTGTGTTTTTAAATGGGACATCTTACCTGCCTGAATGGTTTCGGGTCCCTGAACACTTACATCCTCTACGCCATACTTCAGCATTATCTCATTTACAAAATCAGTAACTATCTGCTGCTCTTCTTGCTCCTTGGCATTCCAATTATCTAAACCATTATTTTTTCGCGTACCTGCCAACGACACCGTTGTTCCGTGCTTATCTTCCGCCCTAAACAATAGCTCAGGGCTAGCTCCTGTCCACAAACCAGATTGCGGTGTGTAAATCATGAAGGTATATGCTCGAGGATATGCTTTACTCAGTTTACCATAAAACTCACCTGCATCAGTTCTGCTAACATCAGCAACATGTTTTATTCGGGATAATATGGCTTTAGAAATATCTCTTGACTCTATGGCTGAAAACATGCTACCAAACTGCTCTTTATAAGCAGTATAATCGGCATAAAAAGTTGCCTCTAACTTTTCTTCTTCTATACCCGAAATTGATTTAATTTCTTCAAAAACATCATCAGCTATTTCGGCATTGATAATATAGTCTGCCTTAAAACTAACAGGGTTCTGATTTTTAAGTGAGAAAGGCGCAAACACATAGGCATCCGAATGCAAATGAAACATTTCGTTTATGCTAGTTTCTTGAACAGCACGAGAAACGATCAATGTATTTTCTTCCTGTTGAGGAAGTTTATAAATTGCGAATGGTATTTTCTTCTGAATGCAATATTCAAGAACTTCGGACTGACTAACTTTTTCCACTGTTTTTCCTCTCTGCTCAGGCACTAACTTTCTATTTCGTAATACAGTGTGTAATAATTCAATCCTTTCGTTTGATCGTATCCGCGCTCCACATAATCCTGACGACCGTGAATATAAACATGAAAATTCTTATCTAATTTCAAGATTGACTTGAAAGTACTTTTCTGTCCTTTTACTGCACTTTTAGAAATATCAAACTCTTCCTTTAAAGGAATGCTCGATTCGTTTTGATAACTTTCTTTATAATCTTTAAATGCTTCAATAACTTCTGGCTGCCCAATCACTTCGTGCTCAAAGTTAGCCTCATTAAAGTTATCCTTACTAGTAAAGAAATCCATTGACTTATTCAGCATATCGATTTGGTCGGAACGAGCTACATCGTTATCCTTATTATAAACATCATCCACAAAACCTTTACACATATCCATATAGTTACGCGTAAAATAATAGTTATCTTCACGTGGCTGTAAACCTAAAAAGTCGTCCACCCAAAAACGTGCTTCGTTTCCTTTATTGATGTTATCTAAAGAGCAAATTTTATAACCTTGCTCCCTTTCTGTATTAAAAATTAAACAGCCTTTATCTAGCTTTTTAATGTTAATTCCTTCCTGGGTACCTAATTCAAAGTTTTGCTCTTTCAAATAAACTTTTAAAAAGGTTTCTTTATTCTCCGACTTAAAAATGCCGATGGCATTAACCAACTCGCCATCTACCACCACATTGCTAAACATAGCCATATAAAACTCGCCACCTCTAATTTTTGGATGATTAGAATTTTCATATAACAACTCGGCTACATTAATAGAGGCATCATAAAAGTTTGATGGACTCTCGAACAACATATTAGTGGTGTTGTAAACTGGGTTATTGTTGATATCCTCAGGATGAAAAAAGTTATAATAGGCATCATCTTTAAAGGGTTTGAAAAAATAACTCAACAAAACGTCGGCTACCATTTCATCATCTTGCAGGTGCATAGTATCTTTAGAAAAGCGCATTGGCTCAGCCTCTGCTCTACATCCTACCTGATGTACTACCATTTTATCGATGGTGGCTTGCGAAAAATCAATCATTGTTTATTGTATAGAATTAAACAGCCTACAAATATAATATATAGTAGCAAGTTAAGAATACTTAGCTCAAAGTTTATGAGAATAAAGCTGAATTTATGGTTATTTACCCAATGAGAACCCAGAAATATTAAGACCTAGTAGCAATTCATGTTTGTTTGTATTCAACTCCAACAACCTAGCATATCTATACCCCAGACTGATCGGAAACAGAAATCTAAAGGCATGTAATTCGCCTCGCATTTCAAATCCAGTAGAACTATAATTTCTGTTTACCATTACTTGATCTCCCGTTTGGTAATGAAACGTTTCAGAAGCTCTTGAGAAGTCATAAAACAAGTTGCTCGTAATTCGTTTTAAATACAAAACGCCTGGTAAAGTTAAATCAGGATTCATTAAAGGAAAGATATAATCCCCTTTAAAAGAATATAATTGATCGTTGGTATATGAACTATAACCCCTTGGGAAGGAAAAATAATCTCCCTGTTTGCGGTAAACTATCATATCTCTTGATTCAACAGCATCACCCATTGTTTTATATTGATAATTATTCTCTATTGTAAATGCATGATGCTTTAAGAAACCGGGTACATAAAGCCTTGAATGCACACCAAAAATACCACCAGCATTATAATTCCCCATAGGTGTATGCTGATACATCACTTCTCCTGATAATCCCCAACGATAGGTGACATCGCGCTGCGAACGCCTTAACAAATGATGAAAATACAATGAATACTCCATGGTTTGGTAATTAAAATCTGGTGATGTAAGCATGGTGTCTCCAGTAGCTATTAATTTCTCATCAACTAATGTATAATTAGTTCTTCGCACGCTATAACCATCTCTATTTACAAAACCGTATTTTGCTCCAGGTTGAATTTTCGTATAATACTTGCTCCTTGTTAAATTAATAGGAACATGTACGCTTAAGTTCATTTGTGTTTGGTTTCTTTTGCTATTGGAATAAAAGCTAAAAGTATCTACCTCGTTATGGTATAAATCATCGTCACTATATTGTACCCTATCATTACCATGCTTTACGTCAAATTCTATCACAGGGTAAAATCCTTCATATTTTAAGTTGAAATAGAATTTCTCCAAACTTTTCTGAGAATCTGCATTATAACCAACAGATGTAGTTGCTGTACCTAACAAATTCTGCGAAAGGGCAGAAACTCCAGTTCCTATTTCAGCATCGTTTAAATTCATGGCCACAGGTGCCCAACTATGCACGTTAAACAAGTTCCATTTACTATATTTTTTCACCTCATAATCGGCTACTGAATCAATGGCGTTAAAATCAGGTTTGCCTATTTCTTGTTTCGAAATTTCCTCGTATAGTTTAACCGACCTATTTTCGACAAGGTTTAACTCTTTATTTAGCAAGTCAGCAATGTTCGATTTTACCAACTGAAAACCATCCGAAGTATATCTACTATACACAATTTCGTTTTTATTAAGATGAACTCCCGTAACACCAAAATTGGATTGCGTTAACTGTTTGATTTCACCATTAATCAAACTATAAATTTCCTCAGTACCACTGTAACCAGCCGTAAATAATATTTCATCACCTTCACCCCATTTGGGTATTGATATATCGGCAAAAGACGGAGGCGTAATTTGACTCCACTCCTCTTTATCTACATCCAAAACACTAATACTCTTCCCTTTTCCTGATAAAGCAACAATTACAATTTTATCACCTTCCTTATTCCACGAAGGTGTATATAAATAGTCATTCGCCCCATGTTTGAATTCCTTGGTAACTTCCCCACTTGAACTATCTAAAATAAGTAAGCGATAGTTATTTTTATTATCCACCTCAACTACTGCTATTTTAGAAGCATCAGGACTAATAGCGGGAGAAAAATATCTTGATTTTGATGTCACCTTCTTCTTAATCTTTGTTGAGAGATCATAAGTTTTAATTACAGAATACATTCTGTTATCCCAGCGAGGGTCAGGCTCTAACTCCGACCAACAAATAGTATTATTGGCAAACGTAAATGGTTCTCGATTTCTCGACCCTGGCGTAAAAACAACTTCCTCACCTCCATTGTTATCAACAAAAACAAACTGCTTTATAACTCCCATTCCCGACCGTTCTGCCAAATAACCCGAATCGCCCAAAGCAACAACGTATTTGTAATCTAAATATTCTGATGAAATCTTACTGATTTCTTTAAATTCGTTCTTAGGTGTTTCATCCTGCTTTACCCATTGTTGCTTTAGCTCGTTAAACGTGTTTTTATACAACTTCACTTTATTTAAACCACTATGTTCTTTCTGACCCTGATTAAATGGAGTTATGGCCAAAGGCACCCTACCTGTTTTATATAGAGCTTCCTCCCAAATGTCCTGACCATATTTAGCTCTTGCTCCTGCCACCAGTAGATATCCCATTTCGTAATGATTGGGCACATAGTTTTTATAAGAGCCAAACATGGCTTTTTCGTACGAATAGATGTCCTTATCCATAACTTGTGCCCGCATGCCTTGCTGAAACCATGGTGATCTACCCCGACCGGACTCTGTTAATGCCGTTTCTGCCACCACTGCATCACCTTCTAAAAACCACATAGGAACAAACAAGCCAAGTACACCACCTACGGCCTGTTCTCCAAGTATGTACGATAACATCTTAGTTAAACCATCATTGAGTTTATCTATTTGTACAACATGTCTAAATTCATGAATGGCCAATTGCTGCAACCACTCTTGAGCATACATATCCTGGTTCGGATTATTATATAACTCAATGCGTTTAGGAGCCCACGTTACAAAACCATTTGAATACGCTGTTTCGCTATGAATTAGCACACTGATCTTTTTAGGCTTATGCGTTAAAGAATTACCTCCATATTTATAAACTTCCTCAAGTACCTTGGCAACATATTGCGCCTTAACCTGAAAAGTATCTGCGAAAACAATTTTAAAATTCTCTGTTTCTATTTTATTCCATTTAACACTAGCAGGATCAACTCCTGAGCTATAATACTGAGCCTGTATCAATACACAAAAAAGAGATATACAAACGACAATTATTATTTTTCTTAAATTTATCATTAACGAATCAAATTAAAACGCTTCTTTTAGCTTAGATTAATTAAAATGGCGATAGTTGCCCTGCAAACTGCAAAAATACAATAATTCCGAGTTATTTACCCCTAAGGCACACTACAGCACGAAAAGTAGATATTCCATTTTAATTATCGAATGAAAAAATGATTTAAATATGATATCTAAATCAAATATTTAACCTTACATTTTAATTAAAAATGTATTTTTAGTGCTGTAATAAGAAACTCCGAAATGTGAGTATTACAATTTTAAATGACGAATCGTTATGCAAAAAATAATTATATATCAGGTACTAACCCGGTTATTCGGAAACCTGAATCGCAACAATACAAAAAACGGAACCATAACTGATAATGGGTGTGGCAAAATGAATGATTTCAGCAACCAGGCTTTAAAAGAAATTAAAAACCTGGGTTGTTCGCATATTTGGTACACTGGAATTATTGAACACGCACTTACTACTGACTATACTGCTTTTAATATTGCCAAAGACTACCCCGAAGTGATCAAGGGTAAAGCAGGGTCGCCATATGCCATTAAGGATTATTACGATGTAAATCCTGATTTAGCAGTAGATGTTAATAAACGAATGGCTGAGTTTGAGCAACTACTAGAAAGAAGTCACCAAGAAGACCTGAAAGTAATTATTGACTTTGTTCCTAACCACTTAGCTCGAAATTATATTTCGGATGCTAAACCAGATGGGATTAAGGACTTTGGAGAAGAGGATAACACAAATGTTAACTTTGATAAGAACAATAACTTTTATTACATACCTGGCGAACAATTCGATGGCCCTGTAACTGCTAAAGGCTCTGAACACCTTATTGAAAACCCAGCTAAAGTAACAGGAAACGATTGCCTTAATGCCAAACCTAGCATTAACGACTGGTATGAAACGGTTAAGCTCAATTATGGTTTAGATATTTTTAACCAAAATGAAAAACATTTTAATCCTGTACCAAATACCTGGCAAAAAATGCTGGATATTTTATTGTATTGGTCGGCAAAAGGGGTTGATGGATTTAGGTGTGACATGGCCGAAATGGTTCCTGTGGAGTTTTGGAATTGGGCCATTCAAAAAGTAAAAGAGCAATACCCTAAAATAATATTTATAGCTGAGGTTTATAATCCTGATTTATACCGTCAGTACATTACCTTTGGAGGCTTTGACTTTTTATATGATAAAGTAGGTCTCTACGATACGCTTAAAGATATTATCCAAGGCCACAAACAGCCTTCAGCTATAACCCGTGCATGGGATATATTAAATGGAATTCATCAGCATATGCTTTTCTTTTTAGAGAATCATGATGAGCAAAGAATAGCTTCTCCATTTTTTGCTAACGAAGCACAAAAAGCCATACCTGCCATGGTTGTATCGGGTGCTATTTATTCAAATCCGTTGATGCTCTACTTTGGCCAGGAATTAGGGGAAAAAGGAATGGACAGCGAAGGTTTTAGTGGAGAAGACGGAAGAACGACCATTTTTGATTACTGGGGAGTTTCTCTTTTTCAAGATTGGGTAAATGAGCATAAATTTGACGGAGCCTTACTTTCTGACGAAGCTAAAAACCTTAGAGCTTGGCATCAGAAATTTTTATGCATCCTACAAAATAACGAGGTTTTAAAAGTAGGAAAGCTATATGATATTATGTGGAGTAACGAGGATAATGAAGGTTTTGATTCATCTAAACTTTATGCCTTTTTAAGATACCATAATAACAAAGCTGTATTAGTCATTGTAAACTTCTCAGACGAAAAAATAAAAGGAAGAATTAAAATTCCTGCGCACGCATTCTTCACCATGGGTTTAGAAAGTAAAAAGTATTTTAAAGGAATAGATATTTTAGGTGGGAAAAGTAAAATTAGCTTTCCTCAGGAGGTTGCCATAAGCAATGGTGCAGGCTTTAAAATACAGCCTTATTCAGGTAGAATTTACGAACTGGAATAATTGCATTAATAGTCATTTTCTATTTATATACATTTTAAATTAAAACATAACTCACTGTACTCCTTTTATTTGAACAACAAATACGCTATCTTAAATAGCATATTTATTAATCATTATCTGGAGGAATAATATATGTCGCAAGTTGATATAACTTTAAAAATTACCTTGGACGATTCTGAATTTGTTCAAGTGGGAGAGCACATTTATACAACCTATGAATCGTTAACCCGAGAAGAGCCTACCATACACTTTATTGGCAACAAGTGTTTAAATATTCTTAAACAATTTGAGGGGAGATTAACATTAAAAGTCATTAAAGAATGGCAACTACTTTCCAGAGCACTTGATCAAACTTGCAGTTACAGCAATAGATGGAACGATGAAAAAATAATTGAAGAATTGATTAACGGTGAAGAACATCCCGTTTCGTGGTATGTGCACAATTGTTGCGTAGCATAACCATACTATTTTTCAGATAGCAGCTAAATACCCAATAGCTGCTATTTTTTATTACATAGGCTCGGTACTCACAGGACCTTTACCCAATTGTAAAATAGTAATTTCAGGAGGCATACCAATACGAGCCGGCATTCCTAAAAAGCCCAGTCCACGGTTCACATACATAAATTGATTTTTATGCTGATACAAACCATCCCAACGTTTAAATTTATATTTAGCTGGACTCCATTTAAAACCTTTCCAATCAATACCAAATTGCATTCCGTGCGTATGCCCCGCCAACATTATATCAAAATCAGTTTTATCAGTCACCTCTGCATCCCAATGGTCAGGATCATGCGATAGTAATACTTTAAACGGAAACTTATCTGTTCCTTTCATGGCTTTTTGCAAATCTCCGTATCTAGGAAAAGGATCGTGCCCCCAATTCTCCACTCCAGTTAATGCAATTTCTTGCCCATCAATATCTATAGCAACCGATTGATCTCTTAATAATCTAAAACCAAATTTTTGGTGCGCATCTACAATTCCCTTAAAATTCTTCGCCTTTTCTTCAGGGCTATCCCAATCGGTATAATCGCCATAATCATGGTTTCCTAAAATAGAAAACTTACCATATTTGGCTTTTAACTGGGTAAATACTTTTTCCCATCCCAAGGTTTCTTCAGCAAAATTATTCACTAAATCGCCCGTAAAAAATATAGCATCAGCATTCTCTGCATTAATCAAATCAACAATTCCCTCCAACTTATGAAAATTACTGGCAAACGAACCCAAATGAATATCTGAAATATGAATGATTTTAAACCCATCAAATGCGGAGGGTAAATTCGGAAAATTTAATCTTTGATGACGCGTAAAAAAGTTAAACCGCCCTTTATGCATTCCAAACACTAAGGAAATAATAGGTGCCGTAGCTAATATAATACCAACCTGACTTAAAAATTTATTCCTGCTTATTTTAGGATAGCGAATAGTCGTTTGCTCCTTCGAGTACTTTTTGTTTTTAACCGTTTCTGTAATTCGCGAAACCGCTAAAAAAACAAAGTAGTAAAATAAGAATAGTATTTTAGGAAAATAAATAATTGCAAACGTGATGTTGGCAGACATAAACCAAATATAAAAATTAGGAGATGTTGCCGAACGAATTTGTAACGAAAAGTATAAGTAAGAAAGTATCTCAATAAGCGGAATAACACCTAATAATACAAAAGCAATCCAATTGTACTTCTTACTTTTTAGGTCTTTAAGTTCTCTTTTCCAAACCCATAAACCTAATAAATCTATAATAGCTATAAATACAGCTATAAAAATAAAACCCGATATAGTTATCTTCATATCAACATTAAATTACCCCACATTCATTTCTGTTGTCTATAATCCTGGTCTCCAAAACTCTTGCAATCTTACGCAATTATTGTGGCAATGTTATCTTAATAAAGGTTAAAAGGCGATATTCTAATATTTAGAAGAAGTATTCAATTGGTAAATATTACTGTAGTTTATTCTCTTTTTGAAGTAGGTTAACGGGATCGAAAGAGTGATGTTCACGTTGATAAATACAAACATGGTGTGCATTGATATATTGGTTTCTATCCTGATCAGATAGATTCCGCCACATCTCTACCCTGTCTTTTAAATTCATCTTTCGAATATTTTTAAAAATACAAGTATCCAGCTCCTCTGTTAGTGGACACTCAAACAATAAGCCTGAATAGTCCAATAAACCTTGTTTGTTTTTCATTAAAAAAAGTTGCTCCAAAATCCAAATGACGAAGCTGCACATTTAACTAACCTCCTATGTACTAACTTCGCAACTAATGTATAATGTTTTATCCTTAAAACCAAACAATCTTATGCAAATACTCCAGCGAATTGATATTCTGCTGCATCTTAAGGATAAACCGATGTAATATCAATCCTAATGACAACAAGTAAAAAAGCCCTGAAAGCATGATACTTCCAGAGCTTAATCCTTATTTACAAAAACTATAATGGTACTTTTATTTCACCTCTACTTTTAAAGGCGTGTCAATTTTCTGAGCAAATTCAGAAAGATGACTTTTCCATTCTTCCTGATTAGAAAATTGCTTACTTCCACTCCAAGCAAATCCAGCGTAATACTCCACTTTACCATCAATAACTTTAAGGTTCACTAGCAAGTGGCTCTTATCTTTAACATCCGATATGATTTTTGTATAACCTGCAAAATATTTTGATGAAGCAACAATGGCCGTTCCTAACTCTTCTCCAGCATGCGGTGTCCAATAGCTAGCCCATCCTAAATCTTCATTGGCAGTGATTACACCTATGTTATCATGCAAAGTAATCCCTGCCGTCAAGGTGTCTGTTCCTTCAACCTCAATTACAAACTTGGTAAAGTTACTTCCTAAATCAATCGACAATGTTTTCTTCTCTTGAATAGTAGACTCTCCAGCTTGATAAGGAGCATAATCCAATGCAAATTCTGACTTGATTGGTCCGTTAGAAAGCACATTATAACCAGTATAATTAACATGTGGATATAATTCTCCATTCACCATCACACCAGTACCACCACAACCGCAACTTGGGCCCACATGGTAATTATCTAAACCTTCGCCATGGTCGTTATGGTAATACCCCGGTTTTTCCATATTTCCAGCATACCATTTATCAATAATAGAGTAATCTACCTTCTTCAACCAACAATCTACTCCACCAGAAAGCGTTCCGCCCTTTTTACCTGCTTCAACCAACTGTTGCGCAACAGGACCGTATACACGGAAAGCCACTTTATCATTTTCCCAGGTAAAATCATCCGTACGCTCAGGAACAAAACGAGCGAAGGTTTTAACTTCTGAAGATTCTATCTCAGTTTTTCCTTGCTTAATGGCAAATTCTTTTTTCTCATTTGCCTTAAATGATGATTGAAAAATAATTGCTTCAAAAATTCCATCCGCATCCACATCTAACAACTGACTGCGAATTTCCTTTTTACTGGCTTGATCAATCACAACTATATCCTTAGACGAAGAAGCCAAAGTTCCAAGTGCAACATTAATCGTTTCGCTGTATCTTTCCGCATTTAGCGGATTAGTAACAGAAACAACTAATGCGTTCTGATTATGATTGCAACTACTGAATACAATAGCTGCAATTAATATTGAAAATATCTTTATAAGATTACCCATAATAAGTAGCTTAAATTTCGTTTTCTCCTTTAACGTAACCAAAGTTAGCCAAGATACCACCATCTACATATAAAATGTGACCGTTAACAAAATCAGCCGCTTTAGAAGCTAAAAATAAGGCAGCATTACCAACATCTTCAGGCTCTCCCCAACGGTTTGCAGGTGTACGAGTCATAACTAGATCGTTAAATGGATGACCACCAACACGGATAGGAGCAGTTTGCGCAGTAGCGATATAACCAGGTCCGATTCCGTTGATTTGCAAACCATATTTAGCCCACTCGCAAGTCATATTTTCTGTTAGTAGTTTTAAACCACCTTTAGCAGCTGCATAAGCCGATACATTCTGACGACCATAAACGCTCATCATAGAACACATATTAATGATTTTTCCCTGACGACGCTCAATCATTCCTGGAGCAATACGCTTAGCAACAATTAACGGAGCTACTAAATCTACATCAATCACCTGTTCAAACTCAGCTATTTTCATATCTAAGATAGGAATACGCTTAATGATACCTGCGTTATTTACAAGAATATCGATTGGACCAACTTCTTTTTCTATTTGGCTAATTCCCTTATCAACACCTTCTTCACTACAAACGTTAAAATTGATTGTATATACATCAATGCCATCTTTTGCATATTCTGCCTTACACTCTTCCAATTTTTCATCGTTAATATCATTCACACATAATTTAGCTCCTGCGGCAGCTAAAGCTTTACCACAAGCCATACCAATACCATGTGTTCCACCCGTTACTAGAGCTATTTTTCCTTTTAAATCGAATAATTCGTTAATCATGTTATATTTTTTTACGCATTTTTTCTTGTGAAATAATTATTGTGCAATCGATTGCTCATATCCACAAAAAAAACGCTTATTTATTATTATCAGAAAACTAAGGCGTAAAGTTAATTAGACCTTAAACTATTAAATATTATTTTAGTTGGTCTGGACGACGCATATCCATATCTGTATAATCTAGATTTTCACCTGCCATACCCCAAACAAAAATATAATTAGAAGTTCCTGCAGCACTATGAATACTCCATGAAGGTGAAACAACAGCCTCTTCGTTCTTCATCCAAATATGACGCGTCTCATCAGGGTCTCCCATAAAGTGACAAACTGCTTGTTGCTCTGGCACCTCAAAATAGAAATAAGCTTCCATCCTACGATTATGTGTATGAGTTGGCATTGTATTCCAAACGCTACCTGGCCTTAACTCAGTCATTCCCATCTGAAGCTGACAAGTCTCTACTACTTCTTTTACTAACAACTGGTTAATCTGACGCTCATTAGAAGTCTCTAAACTACCTAATTGTAAAACATTTGCATCGCCTAAAGTAATATGACGCGAAGGACACTCTTTGTGTGCAGGAGATGAATTAATATATAAATGAGCGTGTTTAGATGAGTCTAAAGATTCAAAAACTACATCTTTTACACCGCGCCCTAAATACAAAGCCTCTTTATATTTTAAAGTGTACTCAGTTCCGTCAGCAGTAACTTTTGCATCTCCTCCAACATTTACAATACCCATCTCACGACGCTCCAAAAAGTAATCGGCTTTTAATTCGTCATGCGCCTCTAATTTAATTGGCTTATCTGTAGGTACAGCACCGCCAATAATGTATCTATCATAAAATGAATACACCATGCTAATTTCGCCAGGAATCATCACTTTATCAATTAAAAACTCCTTACGAATACGTGTTGTATCGTAGCTTTTCATGTCCTCTGGATGGACAGCATATCTTATTTCAAAATTCATAACTAATATGTATTAAATATTTATATTATAATAACTTAAATTACTTTTTCCAGGATGAATCTCTAACAATTAGTCGAGTAGGAATCACCTCTTCTTCTTCGTAATGTTTACCTTCTAAATTCTTAATCATAGCTGTTGCTACACGTGTTCCCATTTCAAAGGCATTTTGCTCCACCGTTGATAATGTTGGATGAATTAATTCAGAAAAAGGTTCATTGGCAAAGCCAACCACACCAAACTCTTCAGGAATTTTTAAATTCTTTTCCTTCAGCGCATCCAGCACACCCAAAGCAGAGTAATCGCCTGCGCAAAAAACAGCATCAGGATTAGCCCTTTCCATCACTTGGTTAATAGCCTTGTATCCAGCCTCACGTGTAATAGCATTTTCATAAACCAAAGCATCTTCAATCAACCTTCCGGACTCTTCTATAGCCTTACTATAACCTTTAAATCTTTCATCGTAAGCCTTTAAGGAACGTGCACCACCCAAGTGAGCAATGCGTTGATAACCACTTTTAATTAAATGCTTTGTAGCCAGATATGCTCCTGTAAAATTGTCATTCAACACTTTGGAGCTCTTTATATCCAAATTGACTCTATCAAACTGAACCAAAGGAATTCCTCGATTAATAACCGTTTCTATATGTTGGTAAGTATTGGTTTGAACCGATAATGAAAGAATTATTCCGCCCACATGATTAGCCAAGAGCATATCAATAGCTTTTTTTTCCTTAATAAGATTCTCACCGCTTTGAACAATCACCAAAGTATATCCTGCAGGATTTAAGATCTCCTCAACCCCACTTATTACATTGCTGAAAAAATGACGATTAATACGAGGTACAATCATACCAATAGTATCGCTTTTTCCTTTTCGTAAGGAAGCTGCAATAACGTTTTGCTGATACCCTAACTCCTTCGCTTTCTGCGTTACCAGCTCGCGCGTTTTTACACTAACACGCGTATTTCCTGCTAAAGCTCTCGACACCGTTGAAGGTGTAACATTCAATTCCTTAGCAATATCATTTATGGTAATCCTTTTCATTTCTGATAAATTTCACAACAAAAATACAAACGTTTGCACAAATTCCAACACCTTGCCTCATTTTTCTTTTACTATCTGATAAAATACGCCCATAAACAGAATACTAAAGCAGCTAATAAAATGCACTACACATTAATTATGTGCACATTACACATAATCTATATACAAAACCAACTTTAAAAATAAACTCTTTATCTACAATCATCATTCTAATAAATAAACATTCATCATCGACCTACAACCCAAACAAACTTAAACACCTACATTACTGCACCTTACAACTTACAAAGTACATGTAGATCAAAAAATTAAATGTTAAAATATTTGGTAGTAATAAAATTGTGTGTAATTTCGTGTTCGTTAACGGTATTAAAAAGAACACATTTCGCTATATCACATCATGAATAACAAAACATTTATAAACGATGACTTTGTCCTAGAAAACGACACTGCTCACCAATTGTATCATAAATACTCTGTCAATAAACCTATTATTGACTTTCATTGTCATTTAGACCCTAAGGCTATTGCAGAAGATTACCAATACAATAACCTAGGTAATATGTGGTTGGGTGGCGATCATTATAAATGGCGTGCTATGCGCATTAATGGTGTGGACGAAAAATTTATTACTGGCAAAAGCACAGACAAAGAAAAATTTATGAAATGGGCGGAGACAGTGCCGTATACTGTTGCTAACCCTCTTTATCACTGGACTCATTTAGAGCTTGCTCGTTGTTTTAATATCAACGAACTATTATCGCCTAAAACAGCAGAAAAGATTTATCATGATACCGAAGAAATGTTGAAGTCATCTGAATTCAGCACCAAAAATTTCATCAAACGAATGAATGTTGAAATGATTGGAACTACAGATGACCCTGCGGATTCGTTAGAATATCATCAAAAACTAATCGACGATGGCTTTGAGGTTAAGGTTTTACCATCGTTTAGAGCAGATAACGTACTAAAAGTAGATGACTCGGCAAGCTTTGTGGCTTACATAGAAAAGTTGGGCAAAGCTGCAGATATCTCTATCTCATCATATACAGAATTAATTAACGCTTTAGATAGCAGACATGCGTTTTTCCATAGTATGGGAGCTCGCATTTCAGATAGCGGTCCGGACCGTTTCTTTTTTGCACCATTTACCAAAGAAGAGGTTTCGGCCATCTTCATTAAATTAATGGATGGTAAGTCCATCTCATTAGATGAAAAAGAAAAGTACTGCACTGCTGTAATGGCAGAATTGGCTTACATGAATCACAAAAGAGCTTGGGTACAGCAATATCACGTGGGTGCATTAAGAAACAACAACATCCGTATGTACAATAAACTGGGTGCAGATACGGGTTTCGATTCTATTCACGATTCTCAGCCAAGCTTAAAAATGTCGCAATTCCTAAACTTCTTGGATAGCTCTGATCAATTGGCTAAAACGATATTATATAACTTAAATCCTGCTGACAATCAGATGTTACTAACCATGTGCGGAAACTTTGTGGATGGAACAACCGCCTCTAAAGTAACTTACGGTGCAGCGTGGTGGTTCTTGGATCAAAAGACAGGCATGGAACGCCATTTAGAAGATTTATCGGCTTTAAGTTTATTAAGCAGATTCGTAGGAATGGTAACGGATTCAAGAAGTTTCCTATCCTACCCACGTCACGAATACTTCCGCAGAATAGTTTGTAACTACGTGGGCAAAGAGGTGGAAAAAGGCCTAATTCCTGATGACGAAGATTTGTTGAAAACACTAATTGAAGGTGTTTCATACAACAATGCTAAAGAATATTTTAATTTTTAAATAATAATACCATGGCAAAGAAAGTAGTAACCTTTGGAGAAATTATGCTCCGTTTTGTTACACCTCAATACCAACGTTTTTCGCAGGCAACTTCGTTTAATGCGTCGTACGGCGGTGGTGAAGCAAATGTAGCAGTTTCATTGGCCAACTATGGAGTTGATGTTTCTTTTGTTACGCGTTTACCCAAAAACGATATAGCAAAAGCGTGTGAAATGGAGATGAAAAAACACTCTGTAAACACCGACTCAATTGTATACGGAGGAGATAGATTAGGAACTTATTATTTAGAAACAGGCTCGGTTGCTCGTGCTAGTAAAGTGGTTTACGATAGAGCTTACTCTGCTTTTTCTGAAATTAAACCTGGTATGGTCAACTGGGAAGAGGTATTAAAAGATGCCGATTTCTTTCACTGGACAGGTATTACCCCAGCAGTTTCTCAGGGAGCAGCGGATGCATGTTTAGAGGCTATTCAAGTAGCTAACCGACTAGGCGTAACGGTTTCAACGGACTTAAACTACCGTAAAAACCTATGGAAATATGGTAAAACAGGTGGTGAGGTAATGCCTGCACTAGTAGCTGGTTGCGATATCGTTTTAGGTAACGAGGAAGATGCAGCTATGATGTTAGATATTCATCCAGAAGGTGTTGATGTAACCGGCGGACATGTTGAAGCAGAAGCTTACAGAAGTGTATCTCAACAGATTATGGCTAAGTTTCCTCGAGTTAAAAAAGTAATTACCACTTTAAGAGGTTCCATTAACGCCAATCATAACTCATGGTCGGGTGTTCTTTATGATGGAAAAACTTTATTTGAAGCGCCTACCTACCAAATTACGCACATTGTAGATCGTGTAGGTGGTGGCGACTCATTTATGGGTGGATTAATTTACGGATTATTGACTTACGAAGGAGACGATCAGAAAGCATTAAACTTTGCCACAGCTGCATCGTGTATTAAGCACACTATCCATGGCGATTATAACTTAGCTACTATAGAAGAAGTGGAGAAGTTAATGGGTGGAGACGCTTCTGGAAGAGTTTCAAGGTAGTTTATAACTATATAACAAAATAGAAGCTTGCCTAACTTTACCTATTAAAGTTTAGCTTCAAAAGAAAAAAGCTTGCGTTGATTAACGTGTAAACATGTATTATTCTTATTCCAATTGCTGGTCATAGAATATAGTTTTTGAAGAAAATTTAGAGACCCGGAAGTTACTAGGTTAACGAATCAGTTAAACTTCCACATCAACTAAGAAACATGTTTATACCTAATCAGACCTTTATTTTATAGACAATAGGTGGCATATTTTAAAGGATGCAGCTTTGGTTTACAACTTTATTACGATGATAGATTGTTAGAATTCATCAACAAAGTCTTTCGGGCAAAAAGATTTTTTCATCAATACCTCTGGGGGTAAAAATTTCGAAGCAATCTATCATCACTTTTATTTTTAAATAACTATAACAAAACATATAATGGCTAAGTATTCAAAATTAGAGGTTTTTAATGCAATGAAAGAAACAGGTGTAGTTCCTGTATTTTTCCATTCAGATATTGAAGTGTGTAAAGCAGTAGTTAAATCATGTTACGATGGTGGAATTCGTGTTTTCGAATTTGTAAACCGTGGTGATTTTGCACACGAAGTATTCGGAGAGTTAAACAAGTATGCTTTAGAAAACCTTCCAGGCATGATTTTAGGTGCAGGTTCTTTAGTAGAAGAAGCAACAACGGCTCTTTACATTCAGTTAGGTGCTAACTTTATTGTTTCTCCTTTATTAAACGAAAACATGGCTAAAATCTGTAACCGCAGAAAAGTGATGTGGTCTCCTGGATGTGGAACTATCTCTGAAATTAATAAAGCGCAAGAACTAGGTTCTGATTTAGTAAAATGTTTCCCTGCCTCAGAAGTTGGTGGACCTTCTTTTGTTAAAGCAGTAAAAGCACCAATGCCATGGACCGATATTATGCCTACTGGTGGAGTAAACACCTCTAAAGAAAACTTAAAAGGATGGTTTGCTGCAGGAGTTACTTGTGTTGGTATGGGTTCTGCTTTATTTCCTAAAGATATTATGGCTAATAAAGATTGGAATGCTTTAACTGACATGGTAAAACAGTTGATGACTGATATTGAAGCAGTAAGAAAATAATATTTCAGTATTAAGTATACAGACAAAAGATGTAAGGTTTATGCCCTTAAACCTTACTCTATAATGATAAAGATCTTTATACTTAATTCTTTATACTTTATACTTATTTAAAATGATGGTGCCCTTAAATTTAAAAGACAAAGTAGCTGTTATTACCGGAGGTGGTGGTGTATTATGCTCCACAATGGCCAAAGCCCTGGCTTCTCACGGAGTAAAAACAGCTATTCTTGATCTTAACTTAGAGGCTGCAGAAAATGTAGCTAAAGAAATTACAGAACAATACGGAACTATTTCCGTAGGTATTTCTTCCAATGTGTTGGATAAAAAATCGTTGGAAGAAGCAAAAGCTGTTATCAACGAAAAGTTAGGTAGTATAGACTATTTAGTAAATGGTGCTGGTGGCAATGCTGCGTCAGCAACTACCCAAACTGAAATTATGGCTAGCGATGATTCAGATAATCTTGAAGACACATTCTTTGGATTAGAAATGGATGGCTTTGACAAAGTTTTTGCCTTAAACTTTCAAGGAACATTACTTCCTTCTATGGTTTTTGCCAAGGATATGCTGAACAAAAAAGATGGTTCAATCATCAATATTTCTTCAATGAATTCCTACACGCCACTAACCAAAATTCCGGCATACTCAGCATCCAAAGCAGCTATCAATAACTTTACGCAGTGGTTGGCAGTACATTTTGCAAAAACAGGTATTCGGGTTAACGCTATTGCTCCAGGATTCTTATTAACCAATCAAAATCGCTTTTTATTGATTGATGAAAAAACTGGCGAAGCAACTCCTCGTGGTGAAAAAATCATCAGAAATACACCTATGGAACGCTACGGCGAACCTGAAGAATTAGCAGGAACCATGCTTTATTTACTTTCTGACTGGGCCAACTTTATTACCGGAGTTGTAGTTCCTGTAGATGGTGGATTTAGTGCTTACTCGGGAGTATAACTTCTGCTCATTGATTATGGGTCATTAGACAATAGTCAATGGAATAAGAGTGATTTTAAAGAGCTCGCTTAAACTTTGCTGCCCTGCAAAAAAAGCACTTTGCTCTTTGCTTTACGTGAAAATAAAAACTGTAAAACAAGTTAGTAGTATAGGTCAAAAAGTTAAACGTCACAGGAATCAATAATAACCATTGACAAATGACTAGTGACTAAGTAACTATTAGCTAAAACTTGAAAAATGGCTATAGAACAAACATGGCGATGGTATGGTCCAAACGACCGTATTTCACTGGCCGATATAAAACAAACTGGGGCTACCGGTATTGTTACAGCACTGCATCACATCCCTAACGGAGAGGTGTGGACTGTAGAAGAAATTATTGCCCGCAAAAACATGATTGAAAATGCGGGTTTATCCTGGTCGGTTGTTGAAAGTGTTCCTGTACATGAGGACATCAAAAAACAAACTGGAAACTGGGAATTATACACCAAAAACTATCAAGAGTCTATTAAAAATTTGGGCAAATGTGGTATTGAAACAATTTGCTACAACTTTATGCCTGTGCTTGACTGGTCTCGTACCGAGCTAAATAGTTCTTTCGAAGATGGATCATTAGCTTTAATATATGAGCAAAAGGTTTTCGCTGCTTTCGATTTATTTATCTTAAAAAGAAAAGGAGCAGAAAACGATTACTCAGAAAAAATACTTGGACAAGCCAAAGAGTATTTCGATGGTTTGGATGATGCTGGAAAAGAAGCATTAACCAACACTGTAATTAAAGGCCTTCCTGGAGCAGAAGAAAGTTATACACTCGAACAATTTCAAGCAGTATTAAATGAATACGCAGGTATTGATAATGCTAAATTGAAAAAGCACTTAGAGGAATTTTTAAGAGCAATTGTTCCTGTGGCTGAAGATTCAGGCGTTAGAATGGCAATCCATCCCGATGATCCACCTTGGGGACTTTTAGGTTTACCACGTGTAGTAAGCACTTTGGAAGATGCTAAATCAATCATCTCAACGGTTGATTCTATTTCTAACGGAGTTACTCTTTGTACTGGTTCGTGGGGTGCTGGTCACTTCAACGATTTATCCATAATGGCTGAAGAACTTTCGCACCGCATTAACTTTGCGCACTTGCGTAATGTAAAGCGAGATACAGATTATAATTTCAACGAAGATTATCTTTTTGAAGGTGATGTTGATATCTATTCGGTGCTTAAAACCATCGTTCAAGAAGAAGAAAGCAGAAAAGAAGATGGTCGTAAAGACATTTCTATTCCAGTACGCCCTGATCATGGAAACCAAATGTTAGGCGATATTGGTCAAGATAACAACCCAGGATATTCTCTTTACGGCAGAATGAAAGGGCTTGCAGAAATCAGAGGCTTAGAATTAGGAATCAGAAGAAGTCTAAAAATATAGTGATCAGCTCGTGGTTATAGCAACAAAGCTAAAAGCCACGAGCTAATTATTCTTTATCTCAACTTTGTTATATTCGCAATAATACAAACGTTTGTACAAAATATACGAAACTATAAATCACTGAAAAATTTACACATGCAATTAAAATCAATAGTGCCCATATTGGTTGTTGGTATGGTTTTACTTCTGGGAGGATGTAAAAGCGCCAATAAAACCACCACGCTGAAATTAGCGCATGGTTTAGATCCAACACACCCCGTTCATAATGCCATGGTATATATGGCCGAAAAATTAGAGGAAGAATCTGGCGGAAAAATGAAGTTGGAGATTTATCCTAGTGGACAATTAGGTGGAGAGCAGCAATGTGTTGAACTATTACAAATAGGCAGCTTGGCTATTACAAAAGTATCAGCCGCTGTAATGGAAAGTTTTACACCTAATTATCAAGTGCTGGGATTACCATATATATGGCGTTCTAGAGAGCATTCTTTTAAAGTATTAGATGGTGAAATTGGACAAGAGTTTCTGAAGTCAACTGAAAAATATAACATCAAAGGACTTTGTTTTTACGATGCTGGTTTCAGAAGTTATTACACTATTGATAAAGCCATTAATTCTCCTGAAGATTTAAAAGGCATGAAAATCAGGGTAATGAAAAGCCAAACGGCCATGAATATGGTAAAAGCTATGGGCGGTTCTCCTACGCCAATTTCGTGGGGAGAACTATACACGGCACTTCAAAGTGGTGTAGTGGATGGAGCTGAAAACAATCCTCCTAGTTTATATACTTCTCGTCATTACGAAGTTTGTAAAAAATACACACTAAACGAACATACTGCCGTGCCCGATATCATGATTATCAGCACTGTAATTTGGGATAAACTTACCGAGCAAGAGCAAAAGTGGTTACAAGCTGCAGCTGATGCTTCTGTTGCTAAGGAAAGAGTACTTTGGGCAGAGGCTGAAGAACTAGCTTTAACTGAAGTTCAGAAAGCTGGTGTAGAGATTATTCGCCCGGACAAAGCTCCTTTCATGAAAACAGCAGAACCTATTTTTGAGGGGTACAAATCTCAGCCTAAGATATACGATTTGATTCAACGCATTAGAAACGTACAATAGTCATGAAAATAAAACAAACATTAGATAGATATCTGGAAAAGGTACTCATTTTTATCATGAGCATATTAGTGCTTGATGTATTATGGCAGGTACTGAGTCGTTATATACTTTCTTCGCCAAGCTCGTTTACCGATGAGTTAGCAGGATTTCTTTTAATATGGGTAGGAATATTGGGAGCTGCTTATGTAGCAGGGCAACGTCAGCATTTAGCCATTGACCTTTTGATTCAAAAATCATCAGCGGCTAATCAGTCGAGGTTGTACTTATTCATTAATATTTGCATTGCCTTATTTGCCATTACAGTTATGGTTGTTGGAGGAGCTTGGTTAGCTATTACTCGCTTTCAGTTTGAGGTAACCTCAGCAGCCTTGCAAATTCCTTTAGGATATGTGTACTTGGTGATGCCCATCAGCGGAATACTCATTGTATACTATTCAATTTACTTTATTATTCACCCTAACGAAAACTTGGCATAATGGACTACTTAGGTATATTTGTTCTTATATTTTCCTTCATATTTTTACTCGTATGTGGAGTGCCCATCGCCTTTAGTATTGGTATTTCGGGTATTTTAACCATGTTGGTGAGCATCGATTCTTTACCAGCATTTACAACTTACGCACAACGAATGGCCACAGGCCTCGATAGTTTTGCCCTATTGGCGATTCCCTTCTTTATACTCGCAGGTAATATTATGAATCGGGGCGGTATAGCCATACGACTCATTAACCTGGCCAAAATAATGGTGGGCAGATGGCCTGCAGGCTTAGCTTATGTAAACGTATTTGCCAACATGTTATTTGGTGCTATCTCGGGTTCTGCTGCTGCATCAGCTTCAGCTATTGGTTCTATTATGGGGCCTGAAATGAAAAAAGATGGATACGACGAAAACTTTAGTGCTGCTGTAAATATTTCTTCGGCCACAACAGGTTTATCTATCCCTCCGAGTAATATTCTTATTGTATATTCTTTAGCCAGTGGCGGTGTTTCTATTACAGCACTTTTCTTGGCAGGATATTTACCTGGAATACTAACTGGATTAGCCATCATGTTAACTTCAATGGCTTTAGTTATTAAATACAAAAGTGGACTTAAAGCTTCTTTATTAGCTGTACTTAAAGTAACGGCTGGTGCTGCAGCAACGTTCATTGCTATCTACGGTATATTCATGATTAAAGGACAATCCGTGTTAGCTTACAACTTAGTTTGGGCAGGCATTGGAGCTATCCTTTTATTCTTTATTGTACGTTTCTCAGTAAAGCGTCCTGCCTCTATCAAACGAGGATTAAAAGTATTGTGGGACGCAGTTCCTAGTTTATTCTTACTAATTGTAGTTATTGGAGGTATTGTGGGTGGATTATTTACTGCAACCGAAGCTTCTGCTGTGGCCGTACTTTATGCATTGGTACTTTCTTTAATCTATAAAGAAATCAAAATTGCAGACATTCCTGATATCATTTTAAGATCGGTTAAAACAACCGCTATCGTATTATTATTAGTAGCTACTTGTATTGGTCTTTCATGGATTATGGCTTACGAAAATATACCACAAAACGTAAGTGCAGGTTTATTAGGCATCAGTGATAATCCTATCGTTATCCTATTAATCATCAACCTAATATTACTAATTGTTGGTGTATTTATGGATATGACCCCTGCTGTACTTATCTTTACACCTATATTTTTACCGATTGTAACTAACATGGGTGTTGACCCCACTCACTTTGGTATCATCATGGTACTTAATTTAAGTGTTGGTTTATGCACACCACCAGTAGGTTCGGTATTATTTATTGGTTGTAGTGTGGCCAATATAAAAATAGATAAGGTGATTAAACCACTACTCCCTATGTTTTTAGCTATGGTTGTAGTATTGTTGATGGTGACTTATATTCCAAAAATCAGTTTACTGTTACCTCAATTGTTTGGATTTTAATTAAACGAATAAATATTTAGGGCTTCGCTTTCAGTGAAGCCCTAAATTTATACTGTGAAAATTTTTGTTTACTCAACACTCAGAGAACACAGAGATAACCACAGAGAATTTTAGCCATTACATGAGCAAAACAATTAGAATAAAGGATATTGCAGAAAAGGCAGGTGTTTCTATTGGAACGGTTGACCGCGTATTACATAACCGAGGTGAGGTAAAAAAAGCCACCAAGGAAAAGGTAATGGCCATAGCCGAAAAACTGAATTACAAACCCAACATTGCTGCTCGTGCTTTAAAATCGCCTACCAATTACAAAATTGCCGTATTACTCCCACTTGCTCAGGACGATAATATTTTCTGGAGTAAACACCCCATTGGTATTGAAAATGGGAAAGAAGCGATTTATCCGTTTGCTTGTACTTTGGAGTTCTTTTATTACGAAATGCACAATCCCGCCGATTTTTTGAAACAAGCTGCAGCCTTATTAGAGTGGCAAGCTAACGGCGTTATTCTGGCTCCTATCTTAAAAAATGAATCGCTGGAACTTTGTGGCAAACTCGATGATTTACAAATTCCTTTTGTGTTTATTGATACCAATATTGAAGGTACTAATAGCCTTTCGTTTGTTGGTGAGGATGCTTACCAAGCAGGTAGAGTGGCTGCCAGTTTAATTGATACAGGTATTTCTAAAGTCAAGGATATTTTAATCGTGAACATTGCTAAAAACCTGGAAAATGTGCAGCACCTTAACCTTCGTAATCAAGGTTTCCAGAGCTACTTTATGGATGCGGGCGATAACAATGGTTTAAAAATTAGCATTGAAATTCCGGATACCAACCCTAAAGTGGTAAAAGAAAAATTAGATCAGGTATTTAAAAACAACCCTAACATTGGTGGTGTTTTTGTATCTAGTTCCAGGACTTTTGTAATTGCCGACTATCTTCAAAAAAACAATCGTTCTAACTTGTTTCTGGTGGGTTATGAGTTATTTGGCAAAAACAGCTATTTCTTACAACAAAGAGTCATTAACTTTTTAATAGGTCAGCGACCAATGGAGCAAGCCGAAAAAACATTTAGAAAGCTATTTGACTTTATGGCTCACAATGCTGTTCCTGATAAAAAAGATTATCAGCCCATTGATATTATCAATACCGAAAATATGGATCTTGTGTGAAAATCTTATTCATCGTTTTTTAATTATTGAACAAATCAATATAATAATTTAAAAAGCACATCTGTAATAACTTTCTTATAACAGTATCGTATTATTCTCATTATTAACTCATAATACGTTACATGAAACATCTTATACTCTTAACATTATTATCTGGCATTATACTATTCAGTAGTCAATCTGAATTAAGTGCACAGTTTACAAAAGATTTGGAAATATTTTCCTGGTCGGCTCCTCGCTCCAAAGGCGCCTTAACAGATAATGAAACAGTACGTTTTACCATTAAAAATATAGGAACAGAAGCCGTTTCTAATTTTACTGTTGGGTTCTCTCAAGATGGAGGAAATACCTACAAAGAAGAGGTAGTTTCCCAAACTATTAATTCAAATGGTTATTTAACTTATACATTTAGCTCTCACACCGCTGTTATGGGAACTGATGGAGCTACTTATCCAATCATTGGTAAAATTACACTTACCGGAGACGAAGACTTAAGCAATAACGAGCATACAGAACAGGTGATCAACTATCTTATTGGAGACGTCGATGACGAACCCTTTGTAATTACTTCTTTTCCATATTTAGATAGTAAAGAGTATATAATGTATACAGATAACTATGGAGAGAAATTCGAAAGCATCAACTATATGCAACAGGAAGATATTGTATATGCTTTTAATACAACGGAAACTCAAATGTATGTGGATGCAAAAGTAACAGCAGATTGGGCGGGTTCTTTTGCCCCAAGACCTGCGGTTATTCTGATTAGAGAAAAACCAAGCACATTTGACAAATATAGTCCACATTTAGACACTCAGGCTGCTGAGGGTTATGGTGATTGGAGCGGTAGTTTTGAGGATGGTTATTGTTACTACGCACAAACCTATTATTTAATTGTTGATAAATGGACTGAGTATACAGCTAGCTATGAATTAGAAGTTAACTTGTATCGCCAGCATGATTTTAAACTATTCAACTTTGAAGCTTTATCGGTTGAAGGAGATATAGACTATGAGAATAGAATTGTTACACTAACTGTACCTATAAATACAGATGTAACATCATTAATTCCAACTTATGAATTACCTGCATATACCGAAGTATTGGTGGATGGAGATTCTCAAACTAGTGGAAGTACCGCCCTTGATTTCACTAATGATGTTACTTATACTATTAATCAAACTATTTCGCCAAACACAATACAAACATGGACTATTAAAGTGGTGGAAGAAACAACTACTGATATTGATTACGATTTGATGGAATCTATTTCAATTGCTCCAAATCCCGCGAAAGATAAAATCAGCATTCTATCAGACAAAGTTATCCCTGTAGACCAAATTTCTATTTACAACACCTCTGGTGTATTGGTAAAAACAGAATACTCAAATAATGAAGACTTAACTATTTCTATAAGTGATTTGACTGACGGAATTTATTTTATTCGAATAGAAACTGAAGGAAAGCAAATTATTAAAAAGTTTATAAAGAGGTAAGTATTATATAATCAATTCGTCCTAAACGATTTATTTTAATGTTCTGAAAGTCTTGTATAGTGTC
>NZ_LXYE02000013.1 GCF_001659685.2 Labilibacter marinus | reverse complement strand
CAATATTGTTATATAATATAAAAATCATTAAAACCGGTAAAATAATAATTTGCCGGTTTTCTTATTTTAAAAACTTCTCATCTAAAAATTGCTGAAACTCTTCTTTGTACTGATCGCTAACCGGCACATACACTTTATCATCAAAAATAATTCTACTACGCTCAATGGTTGTTACCTTAGTTAGATTAACAATATAGGAACGATGAACCCGCATAAAATCGGCTGTTGGTAAATGTTCTTGCATTTTTTTTATGCTCATTAATGCCATTACAGGTTTCTGATTGAGTAAATGAATACGCACATAATCGCGCATTCCTTCAATGTATTGGATATCGTTATAATTGATGCGAACGATCTTATACTCCGATTTTATAAATAGATATTGCTCATTATTCTCAATGGTTTCCACCACTTTATTATCCGAAAAATATCGTTCGCGGGTTTTATCAACCGATTTTAAAAAGTCGGCATAACCAATAGGTTTTACCAGATAATCGGCCGCATCTACCTTAAATCCTTCAAAGGCATATTCGCGATAAGCAGTAGTAAAAATTACTTTAGCAGGATTAGATAAAGATTCTACAAACTCAATGCCCGATAAATCTGGCATATTGATATCCACAAACATCAAATCCACCGTATTATCCTGTAAAAACTCCAAGGCTTTCAAGGCACTCGAAAAGCTTTCTACCAAATTTAAGTATGGTGTTTTTTCCACATAAGCAGCCATTTGCTTTAATGCTAAAGGCTCATCATCAATAGCTATACATGATATCATAATGGTACATTTAAGTTAACAGCAAATAATTTTTCGGGCAATTCTCCAATCTCTAAATTATAGGCCTTTCCATATATTAATTCCAATCGGTTTTTAGCATTTACTACACCCACACCCGAATGACTACTGGCTACTTTCTTTTCAAAAACTTTGTTGATAATATCAAAAGTCATACGCTCTTTTTCAAAGGAAAAAGAAATACGAATAAAGCAAGGTTCGTTATAGCTAATGCCGTGCTTAAAGGCGTTTTCGATAAATGATATGGTTAGCAATGGCGGCACATGAACCAAGGGCAATTGCTCTGGTATATCTAGCTCAATTTTTACCTCATCGGTAAATCGAATTCGCATCAGCTCAATGTAACTGCTTATAAATTCCATCTCCTTTTGCAAGGGAACACGCTCTATTTTTGATTCGTACAGCATGTAGCCCATCATCTGCGAAAGCTTAATAATAGATGCTTTGGCTTCCTCGGTATCTATATCGACCAAGGCATGAATATTATTAAGCGTATTCATAAAAAAGTGGGGACTAATCTGGTTTTGCAGAAAAGCCATTTTATTCTCTACATTCTCCTTCTCTAGCTTTATTTTACTTTGCTCCGATTCTAACCACTTGGTTGAAAATATCAATCCTGAATCAAAACCCAACAATAAAATAGTCAGCACCATTAAATTGGCATAAGGAGGTGTAAAATCCTTTGGAGGCCTGTCCATTCTAGTTTCGTTTATATTTCTTGGAGGCCTTTCTCCAGGTGGAGGACCAGGACGTTCTGCATGCTCAAAACCAGGTTTATCCGCACGATGATTACGACGATGACCCTCTCTCAAATAAATGGATGTAATAAAAACCAAGATGATACCTCCCAGCGATAAAAAATAAATCAGCCGTTTATTTTTAAAAAATAACTGAGGGAGTAGAACCATTCGGTTGAAAATAAATATGATAAAAACAATACCATATTCAATCCATATCCTGAGCAGATGATCCCAATTAATCTCATCCCTGTTATCTCTGAACATAAGAGGAATAAATAAAATCAGTGCCCACACAAATACCATTATGATTTGCTGAATTCTTCCTATTTTAAGTTTTATCATGATGGGCTGATATAAGATTTAAACATTTTCCAAGAACGGGTTATAATCATCGTTTTAAATATTTTGATTCCTTTTAGGTTTCATCCTATACCTCGACTTCATTTTACCCTTGATTTATATACTATCATAAAGTTAATATTTTTAGCGAGCGAGTGATGAGGTGCTCGTCACTCTATTTATCTGGTAAATCTAATTCCATCGCAACAAATATTCAAAGAGAATCGACGGGTGCTTGGTTTTTATCGACAGATTCCCTCTGCCATGTAAAATGGTTTTTGAGGCAGCTCAATAATAGTCTAAACAAATTGGTACTCGCTCAAACCTGACTTACTTTTCTTTCATAGATGAATAACAGAATGCGTAAAATATGCGAGGCGGGATAATCTGTTTTGGGGAGAACCCCGGAATGTAAAGCTTAGTATATTGATGATGACAGATAAAAAGCAAAACCCTTGATTTTAGGCTCCCCCGGGACTTTTTACCCCTTCTCGGGCAATTTTTTATAGCTCTCGTGCATTTTAAAGCTTCTCTCGCATATTTTAAATGACCTCTCTTGCAGTTTTAGGCACTTCTCGGATAATAAATACCAGCTCTCTTGCAATATTTATAAGCTCTCGCGGTACTTTTTGTATCCCTTGTGCCGTTTAAACCCTCCCTTGTGGCGTTTTAAGCAGTCCTTGTGAAGGTTTTAGGAGTTCTTGTGTAATTCCCTAAAATAGCAATTATCGTAATGAAAAATTTATAGGAATCGTATAACTAACTTTTACAGGTTTTCCATTAAGAGACCCAGGAGTCCATAAAGGCATCGCTCTAACAATCCTTAATGCCTCTTGATCTAGATAATAATTAATTCCATTTTCAATTTGAGCATCCTGTACCTTTCCATTTGGATCCACAACAAAGCTAACATATACCTGCCCCATAATCCCTCGGTCTTGAGCTTCTTTAGGATATATTACTGACTTAGCAATGTATGTACGTAATCCATTATCACCTCCCGGAAACTCAGGCATTTTATCAACTGTAAAGAAAATATCATTTTTTGACGGAGTAGCTTCCTGTTGATTATAAAATACACTTATTTGAAATGCATTCTCTATTTCAATGTTACTCTTATACATTGATAATATCCTGTAAACTTCTGTTAGTAAATCTTCATCTTTAAAATTAAGTATTTCAACACATTTTGCCTTGCCGTCTGCGTCAATTACCATACTTATATTTAATGTGATGTATCTATATGCACTCCTTATTCTGCCAGGCAAGTGAAAGTTGTCTCTTATAAAAATAGAAACTGATTCCTGTACTTTTTGACTTATAGTTTTTGACGCATTTTTAATATTTTGTTTATCAAAATTACATCCCATAATTTTAATATAACTATCTATTGATTGATAAGTAACGGTGTCAATTTTACCATTTTCATCATAATACATCCACTTTCCCAATAATTTCCCATTATGATATTTTCCAACGCTATAAATTATACCAGGTTCATAATAATATCTCGCTAATCCATCCAAAAAAATTGGGTCAATTGATTTAAATTCACAATAGTAAGTTTCAACCTCCTCCATATTAAAGTAACTCATTGAATAATAATTTTCATGAGTGATAATTTCTTTGATGAAGGTTGTAGGTTCTGCATTCGTTATAATCGACTGATCAGTTTCATAATACCTTAATGTGTCTTGCGAATAACTAAATAAATTACAAATTAGTAGTAGAATTAAGACAAGTGGTTTCTTCATTATTTTTTTAGTTATTTCGGTTTTTACTCTATTTGCCATTAACGGCTCAGCTATGTATCGTAGGGCATTAGAAATCACTTTCCTTCTTAACCGTCACAGAGCCAAATCAGAGATTTCACTGAGTATCTTTTAAAATTCAGACTCTGTCAAATCTCTGATTTGGCGGAGCTGCCAGAAACTGCTGAAGCTCGTGTGACAACTTAAGCGCCCTATGATATATGAGCTATTGTTATGGGCTGGCATTAAAGTTTTTTGATTAATATATTTGTACGCTCTGAATAATCCTTAAATTGATTGTTATATACGCTAAAAGTATCAAAACTATGAACTTTAATAATATTAGCAATTTGTATAGCTAGCTTAGCTGTTTCTAATTGTTTTTCTTGTCTTATTTCTATGTCTGAAATTGTCATCGCACTTTCAAAAGCACCGTATCCACCGTGTATATATGATGATAGCTCAGAATACATAAGTAGAAACTTTGTAAATGTCGTTGATATTGATTCCTCATTCTTTATATTCATTTCATTAGATAAGAAAGCAATAATATTTTTGATGGAAAACTCTCTCATCGTATTTTCAATTTGCTTTTTAGAAACTGAAGAGAGAAATGGAAACTTTTTAATGAGTTCATTCCACCTTTCGTTCATCTCTATTGCCTTATTTGTAAATATTTTTTCTGCGGAATGAATAGCTTTAGTTTCACTCAGGTATTCTGATATTTTTAAGATATTTAAGTAGTGTTCTGAGTCTTTATCATTCTTACTTTTTGTGAATAATGTAAAAATGTATAAGAATCTAAAATAATGCTCAATTAAAGCACGAAACAGAATATTACAACTATAAAAATCATCTGTTTCAATTGCATCTAATATTGTACATTTGATTGGATTAGAGTTTAGCATATACATCAAATAGAGCTCTGACGTTTTAGGCATTGATTTTCCTTTAATAAACGGAAGAATATGTGGCATTGCTTCTTGAAAAATTCCGAATATTTCGTCATCAATATCCCTTATTCGTTCTATTTCGTCACTAATTGTCATATGCGGTGTTGTGTGTTTTTTGCTTGCCCATAACTAGAATATATAACCACTATTAATATCGTTTCTATATCTGTTTTGGACTTAGAATAACAGTTTGCTATTATGTCAAACGCTATATTACTGATTAATTTTGTTATTCAACACCGTAACAATAACTTTTTATTTCAGCTCCATGATTTCTCATACACTTTGTCGCTTCGCCCAAACCCGACTTACTCTTCTTTCCTTGATGAAAGAAAGTAAGCAAAGAAGATCAAGGCTGCTTTTTAAAAAACTTTCTTATTTATCTAGATCTTAAGTGCGGCCGAAGGATTTTCGAGCAAGCTCTCAACTATTCGGTCCTACTAAAGCTCTTAGCTATAACAAAAGCCTTTTAAAAAAGAGACCGAAAAACATGGCGCTCAAAAGAATACCTTAACAAAAGAAATAAATATTGAATTAAATAATTTTGAAAACGGTTGTACATAAACAATAACTCCGCTGGCTAAAATAGCGAAAGGGTGACTAAAGGCACCTTGCCCCTAATCACCCTTTAATACACAACTATAAACCCTAATTCAAATAATCTATTACTGCATCGTTTCTGCTTTGCACATGTGTTTTCAGGCTTTCTACCGCATTATCAAATGCTGCATCGCTGCTGATAAAGGTATAACCAGATTCTTCTGCGTAAGCATATTCTTTAATCAGATTGTAATATGTGGCATAAGTAGCACTGATGTTTTCAGGAACAAATACCTCATCAATAAATTGTTGTAGGTAGTTTTCATACACCTGTTTGTAATCATCCTGAGCCATTAAATATTTTATTAAAGGCCAGCTAGTACCCACTTCCGACATCGAAAAACTCAATGCTCCACCTTGCTTACCATATTGAAAAGCTTCGTTATTATCCCATGGAATCCAGGTTAGTTTGCTTGTTTCTGGATTATTGTAGATGTAATAATTGTGTGTCATTCTGCCATAGGTATCCCAATTTTGAATAACCGTATTGGCGGCCAACCACTTTAAAAAATTATCTACATCAAATACGCTTTCTAAACTAGACTTCCAGGCCGATACATCGCTCGTTCTGGTAGAACTATTAATGGCATCGTACAGGGCCTTTACATCAGCATAATCAGCGGTTTCTTCGTTGGTTTTTAATTCCATTTCGCTGGTATCATAAGTTCCTTGCGCAAAGGAAGCGGCATCTCCATCGGGCTTATATAAATTACCCGAACCATCTGTAAATTGGGCATCTAGCACGGTATCGTCCACCTCTTCAACCAAGGTATATACACCGTAATACTTCGAGCCCGAACCGTTATTAAGATACACCACACAGAAAGTGGTATTGGCAGATGCTAACCCAAATTGTCTGAATAAATCGGCGCCTACTTTTTCTCTCATCAAAGAGGCATCGTCAAAATTATTGTTCAGATTAAGCTGCTTAAAACCATAAAAACGCTGGTTCTTTAAAGCAGGATAATCGTCTTCAAATTCATCAAAATCGAACTTAAACGATAGTTTATTATTACCCGATCGGTAGGCTGATTGCAAGCTTGAATTTCCTTTATATCGAACACCTACATGATACCACTCCGTGCCATTAAACTTCACAGAACACTTGAACCAATCAGGGTCGCCAAGCGATATAGACTGCCCTGGTCGACCACCGGAACCCATAATAGAAGACAGGTTGGATTGCATAGCGGACCAATCGGAACTGCTCATTTCAATATCGAAACGCAATACTTCAGATTGGTTAAAAACAACATTATAATTCGGATCTCCTTTTTCGTGGGTTGCCGCTGTCCAGTCCGGATAGGTTTCTAAATCTGGTTCTACCTCTTCTTCAGATTCCTTTTCTTGCTCCTGCTCTAATTCAATGGCATCTTCATCGCGACAAGCATTTAAAAACAATATTGATGATGCAAATAATATTAAAATATAAGTTTTCATGTGTGTAAAATTTAGTATCGAGATGCAAGTATCAAAACATAAGACAGATTACTTACTTCTGATGGATTTAAAATGATTTAAAACTTGATTTTATAACCCAGGCTTATAATATGTTTGTTTCGATATTCCTTGCTGTAATAATCGAGTTTGTAACTTACACCTATGGAGTTTTTCTTGAATAACTTGTAATTCGCACCTGCTGCATACCTCATTTTATGCAAGGCTGAGGCATCTAAATCCTGAAACATTTCGGCTGATACAAATGGTGTTATTTTACATTTTGGAATATCGTATTTACAGGCAATTTTATAGCGCATAAACTCGGTTCCTTCTCCAGAATCTTCGTCGGCATAGTTGCTATAACGAAGTCGGAATGATGTTTCGAAATGGCTAAAGTCCTTTTTAGCCGTTGCACTATATGCAAAACGATGCAGGTATTCAGTATCCTTATTTTCGCGCTGGTTAGCCACAAAACGATAAGCAGCACCCAAGCTTAAGAACTTTAAGGGCTTATACTCCAACTCTCCTTCAATTAAACTTTTATCTAATATAAATGAATCATCAAAACGCAATTCTGGTGTTACACTCAATTTTAGTTTTTTAGCCGGTTTAAAACTCATCTTAAGCGATGTTCGCGTTTGCATTTCGTTTTCTACTTCCTGCGCCTTCGTTGCTATTCCCGAAAATATGAACAGGGCAAACAATAAGGATATGGGTTTTATATTTATTTTCATACGAATGATTTATGGGGTTAATAATTTCTCTTCGGAGTAGTAAACCAACCTCGAGGCAAGCCCAGAGGCATGAATTTGAATACAAATTAAATTTACGAGGCAAGCCTCGCGGTATCAAACCTTTTGGCGGGGCCAATGAAGAGTGCACTATTCTAATTTGGCTTTTTCATGACCATTTACGTTAAAGTATAGCGTAATCTCGGCCACATCTTTTAAAAAATCTATCTTCTGAATTTCGTAGCGTTTAATGTTAATCCCCGTACGTTCTTTTAAATCTTGCAGCAGAACATCGCTGTTTAAGGCGTGTATGTTTTCAATTTTCTCGTAGATTAAACTAATGGAGCCTTCCTGTTTTAACATCAATCGCTTTTCGAGCACCCAGAGTCCAAATACAATCACAAAATTGGTGATGATTAACTCCATATAACTGACTTTTTTATTGGCCAGCGCATTGATAACTGAAATTCCTATCACAATAAATAAATAGGTCATCTCCTTAATGGGAATGGCATCCGTTCGGTATCTGATAATGCCAAAAATGGCAAATAATCCCAGTGCAAAACCTAACTCTAATTTTACGCTATTCAGCAAAAAGCTGAGTAAAAATACAATCACGCCAATGGATAGATAACTAAAATAAAAATCCTTGCGTTTGCTATTTTTGGCGTACATAAAATGCACCACCATAAATATTAAAAAGGTATTAAATGCAAACCGAATCATTAACTCTGTTAGGTCGCCTACATTAATAATTTTAATATCCAAAAACCTTAGCGCATCCTCCCATTGCTCCAATTTTGAGGGTACTTCTTCAAGTTGACTGATTTTATCCGCAACAGTATTTATTCCTATCATAGTAATTAGTTTTTATATAATGTCTGTGTGTAATAGCTTCTCTACTCGTCGCAACCTAGCCTTGAACGCGTTGCGCTTAACATCTGCATCGGTTAAAGCTTTTCCTATGCAATATTTGCTAAATCCAGATGGTTTTATGCGTTGGTCGCGCAATGAAAGTAAAAGCGGAGATGTACTTGAACGGCCGTCGGATTTAACCTCCACAATGGCCATTTTATCCAACATCACTTCGTGCTTATCTTTTTGAAAATGCAGATTTAAATCAATGGTGCATCGTTCCTTAAAGTTTTTATTGACCAGCGTTAAACGCGAAAAATTATTCTTTAAGGAGGGAGAAAGCTCGCCATGATAAAACGGAGTACTTTCCTGCACAAAGGCCTTATCCTGATTAGAAAATTGACTTTCTTGAAATGACGATGGAATACGCGATTTTAAAGTGCGTCCTTTGTTATTTTTAAACTTAACCTCTAAAAAACTTATTCCTGAAGAAACATAACATCTACGGCGTATTTTATACCTATTAAGTTTACCATTATGATGAGCCGTAAACATTTTGCTTTCTGATGTATCGTAATACACAGTGGAGTATTGCAACAGGTTTTGTTCCTCTACTTTTAAAAGAAAATAATCTTCTTGAATAGCCGCCAATAAATCGGAGAGTCTGCTTACATGAAAATAGTATTTTTTATCTACTCGATTCATTAGTTTCACTTGATCCATCTCATCTAAATGAATGATGTCAAATCTTTCTAATCCTAATTCTCCCATGACTCGTGTGTTTAAATTGGTGACTTATTCTGGGGTAAAAGTATCTCTGGGATAGATCTTCTGGAAATACAATCTACAAAGTGGGTGATTTTATAGACGAGTGGACGATTTATCCGTATGGCAGTTTTCATCCTTCAAAATACGATGAGAATAATTGCAAAACCACTTAAATAATAAGCTATTAGATAAGCTTCGATGATTAGCCGATAAAAACAGCCAATCGGTCGATTTTAGTTCAAAATTACTTGAGCAATAATCACTTTTGAGCCTGAATGCTTCACACAGCTTTATACATTTTAATAGACAACTAATCATTAAAAAGATGAAAAAAATTGTACTCATTGGAATACTGCTCACTCTATTTCAGTATTCTCCAGCACAGAACTACAAGTTTCAGGCCTTGTTTATTTACAACATTGTAAAACGGGTAAACTGGCCCAGCCCTTCTGATAATTTTGTTATCGGAGTAATGGGAAGCAAAGAACTGCAGAAGGAGTTAATTGGTATTTCGAAAAAGCAAAAGTTAGGAGGAAAGCAAATTAAAATCATCAACGTTAGTTCAAAGGAAGAGCTAAACGATATTCATGTATTATATTTTAGTCGCTCCTCTTCTTCAAAACTCAATGACATTCAAGCTCAGCTTAAATCCAAACCCATACTGCTAATAGGAGAAAAGTCAGGATTAAAAGGTGTTGGAATCAATTTTATTGATAATTCGAATGAGATAAAGTTTGAGATTTATCCTGCTAATATTAAAGACCACCAACTTACGCTAGCCACATCATTATTAAGCTTAGGCGAAGTAAAACAATAAACAAAAGCTACATACCATGAAACTAAAACATATTCGTTTAAAAAACAGATACGTACTGCTATTAGTGGGCTTTATGCTAATCAGTACCAGCTTATTTGCACAAGATAAATCCCCCATTAATGTGGAAGAGTTGAGCCTAGAACAAATCAAAGGTTTAACACAGGAAGACTTGTTAGAACTTCCTTTTGAGGATCTTATTCACCTAGTCAAGAAGTTTAAACTATCGTCCATAGAGGAGCTGTATGCCTTATTGCTCAATCCAACGCAATCTACCGCATCTAAAATGGAGGAAGATGTATTTGAGTCGCCCTTAGCTACCACCGTTATTACTGCGGATGAGTTAGAAAAGTCAGGTGCTCGTTCTATTCCCGAAGCACTTAAACTGGCTCCAGGAGTTATCGTTCGAGAAAAAACCAATGGCAACTACGATGTGCACCTGCGCGGTAACGATTATATTCCACCGGGCTCTGATTTAACCAATTCGGTTAACTCAACCACCTTGGTAATGATCGATAACAGACCTGTATACAATAGCTTTGTGGGCGCTACCTTTTGGGAAAACTTACCCGTTTCGGTAAATGACCTTGAAAAGATAGAAATTATTTATGGCCCTTCAGCTGCTTTATATGGCCCCAATGCCGTTTCAGGAGTAATTCATTTAATTACAAAAAAAGCAGATACCGAAGGGCTTCAAACAAACTTTGACATACAAGCAGGCACCAACAGTTCAAAAATTGCAACTGGCTCTATCAACTACAATAAAGGCAAATGGGGTATTCGTCTTTCTGGTAATTATAATCAATCCAATCGTTTTCAGGACAATTACTATATACCACAAAACGATGAGTATGTTAGTGGCGATCAGGTGGGAGAATTAAATGCAAGCATTGATACTTCATTTATTGCTTCTGAGTTTTCAAACGATTACTCCAATGCCATAGAACAAGGTGCAGCTAACCTTGATATTACTTACACGCCTTCTGATAAGGTAATGATTAATTACCAAGGTTCATATCAATCGTCTTCTGCACAAACAGCATATATGGATATTGGCTCGGTATTATCCACTCGTAAATCCACTTCATTTAGCAATAGTATAAATGTTAAAGCGGGAGGCTTTGATAGCCATATTTCTCTTCTATCAGGTCAGTTAAATGCAGTGGAAGGCATGCCAGGCTACGAGTATGATTATCAAGAGTTGAATGCCAAAGCGGGATATAACTTTAAATACAAGAACCTTATTATACGACCTGGAATTATGGCCAATTATGCCAACTATTCCGATGAAAATTATGTGGATATAGAAGCCAATACAGGACTCTTAAACGGTTCTGCAGAACTAGGAACAGTGCAAGGGAGCTTACGATTAGATTACACTGCTTTTGATAAATTGCGTATTGTGGGAGCTTGGTTACAAGGATATTTTTACCAACCAGAACGCAATTACAGCTCATACCAATTTGCCTCCTCTTATCAGGTGAATGATAATACGCTTCTTAGGGCTGTTGTTTCTAAATCTAACTCTAGTCCTTTTGTTTTAAATACCTATATGGATAAAAGTATTCAGGTTCCTATGCCAACAAACCCGAATAATGATGAAGAAGGTTATATGAACTTAAATATGGTGGGTAATGAGGATTTAGCACCACAAGAAATGCAAATGTTTGAACTGGGTTTAAGAAAACGTATTCTTAAAAACTTACAAGCTGATGTTTCTATCTTTTACAATAAATCGAAAGACTACGCTCAGTTAGTAACGGATGAAACTACTCTACCTTCAGGACCTCCGGAAGATCTTGCAGAAGGTGAAGTACCATCAGAACCAATGAATGACATTACGATTCTTGAAACGATGGAGAATCTCGATTTAAAATCGGATCAGATAGGAATTACTGCAAACTTTAAATATGTGATGAATAAGAAATTAAATATGTCATTATTTGCAACCTACCAACATACAGAACTAAAAGATTTTGAAATAAGTGATCCCTCTCAGTATGAAGAATTAACGGGGACCAGTTTAGATGACAATACTTTAACTGAAAATTCCGAGTATTTATCTTTTGAACATAGCTATACACCCAATGTGTACGGCGGCGCCTCCATCAATTACTCCCCAACTAATAAATGGAATTTTAATACATCGCTATATGGATATAGTAAGCAAGAATCCTTTTATACCAAAGGGCGAGATTTTATAAATGTCACCATCGATCCTAAGTTAACCTTCAACTTGAAGGCCTCGTACCAAATTAACACTTGGATGAACGTATATGTGAATGCACGTAACTTAACTAATAATACCAAACAAGAATTTATGTTTACAGATAAAACAGGAGGTGTTTATCTGGGAGGAATTAGTATTAAGTTGTAAAACTTATAGAGAACTAAAGGGAGGAATTAATTTTTCTCCCTTACTTTCTAACAACAGGACATAAATAACTTAAAACTTGTTTTTATTTGGCTTCTAACATCTCCATAATATATGGCGCAACAAAACTCCTAAGAACACTTCTAACCTGCACTGGTTTACCTTTAGCATCAACCGCTACAAAAGTAAAAACTCCTTGCGTTACCTTAAACTCACTAAGATCCTCTCGCGATCGCACGATTAACTCTACACCAACATCAATGGATGTTTTCCCTATTCGGTCAACCTTTGTGTAAACCATAAATACATCTCCATTATGAATTGGTTTAAGAAAATTAAAGTTACTCACAGAAACAGTCACTGCCGGAGATTTAATCACTTCCTCAACCTGAATTGAAGCCGCTTTATCCATTTTTGCCATTACCCATCCGCCAAATACTGTACCGGCATGATTAAGGTCTGTTGGGAATGTTCTCCCCTTAAGTGATAGTTGTCTCATTTATATTTTCAAATTAATATTGTCCAAGAAAAATTGGTGCTT
>NZ_LXYE02000012.1 GCF_001659685.2 Labilibacter marinus | reverse complement strand
GACACTATACAAAACTTTCAGAACATTAAAGCAAATCGTTTAGAACGCTATTGTTTTCAAATAATGTTTATTAGTTATGTATTACTTAAAAAGAAACTACATATTGTAAACACCACCGTTGATATCGAGTGTAGCGCCAGTAATAAAACCATCGTATTCCGATGCTAAATATAGAACCGCTCTCGCTACATCATCTGCATTACCTGCTCTTTGAATTGGAATGCCGCGGGTTGTTTCATCCGCTGATTCTTTTGTAGTATGCGTATTGTGAAATGAAGTTCCAAGTATAAGACCGGGAGCAACAGCATTTACTCTTATTCCTTGAGGTCCTAATTCTGAAGCAAGTGCTCTTGTAAACGTAAGAATAGCTCCTTTACTGGTAGAATAAACCAACGAACCCGGATGCCCACCTTTACGCCCAGCTAGCGATGCTAAATTAATAATACCACTGTTGTCATTTTTTGCTAAATAAGCAGATGCAGCTCGCGTTACAAACATCATAGATGTAAGATTGATGTCCATTACTTTGTGCCAAAACTCAGTATCCATTTCATTCAGCAATCTACGTGCTACAAGTGAACCTGCATTGTTAATTAGTATATCCAAGCCACCCAAAGCTTCTACTGTTTTTTCAACCATTGCATTCGCATCAGTTTCTTTAGTCAAGTCTCCGCTTACAGCAATCGCTTTTACTCCTTTACTAGCTGCGTATTCCTTCAATTGATTTGCGGTATCTGCACTGGAAAAGTAATGAATAGCGACATTGGCTCCACTGTCAATAAAATGTCTGGTGATTGCTTCTCCAATACCTTGAGCTCCTGCTGTGATGAGAATATTTTTTCCGCTTAACTTATTCATATTATCCTATATTAAATTGATTAAATCTATAACTTGATAGCGTAAAAGGTTTTTTAAAAGAATTCGAATAATGCCAGGACACCATTATATGAAATGATGCATGCAAAAATAAGAGATGCACCTAACCCTATGTTTACAAAAGTGCCTGTCTTAAAGCCTTTCATTACTTTTTTGTTGTTTACCAGAATAATAATACCAATGATAACCAATGGCAAAACAAACACATTGAATACTTGTGAAAGAATTTGCATTTGAATGGGATTTGCACCAAAAACAGGAACAATTAAAGCGACTAAACAAGCAACAAATGTGATGATTCTAAATTGCTTAGAACTTGTATCCAGCTCTCCTGATTGGTAATCAGCTATCAATAAAGGTACAATTAAAAGGATAGGAAAAATAGATGATAGCCCCGCACTTAATGTTCCAAAAAAGAAAATGCTTACTGCTAAATTACCAGCCACAGGCTCTAAGGTATTAGCCATATCGAGTACTGCCTTTACAGGCTTACCCTGATGAAACAAGGCTCCACAGGCTACTGCCATAACTACACCACTAATAACAAAAACCAGAATAGCCGCAGTAATAGAGTCATTTTTCTGACGTTTCAAGTCTTTTATTGTCCAACCTTTCCCTTTAACAAAAAGTGGTCGCGATAAAAATGTTGCTGCCGCCATGGTCGTTCCAACGAATGCCGCTACCATCATTTTACCACCGGGCACATCCGGAATGGAAGGAATTAAACCCATCACTACATCGGCAGGTAAGGGTTGTACAAAAAACAAGGATACGATAAATGAAAACCCCATTATCGTCACAAAAATGACCAGTACTTTCTCAAAGAATGTATATTTTCCAATGAGTAGTAATCCGTAAAAAACTGAAATAATAACAATTGCTATTATTAGAACTGCTTCGTATTTATAGTTTACCAGACCCTCAAAGTTCATGGCAAAAATTTCGTAGAGTATATTGGCAGATATACCTAAAATACCCATTAAAGAATTCCACTGACCAAAGGCAATTCCAAGGATAATAAGTATCGCTATTATCTTTCCTCCTTTTATATGTTTCTTAAATCCATAAAGGGCAGTTTCGCCAGTTATTAAACCATAATTACCATAGGCAAACATCAGTATTCCAGAAAATAAACAACTTAGAAGTAGCACCCATAATAATTGCATACCATATGTACTTCCGGCCACAATCATGGAAGTTATACTTCCTGTTCCGATGGTAAATCCTATTGCAAAAATACCAGGTCCAAAACCTAAAACTAATGCTATAATCTTCTTTAATAACGATTTATTCTTTTCTGATTCTGACATAAGTTCTGGTGTTTATTAAGTATCTTTTTTAGTCTTTGACAGGAATTACTGCCAACTTTATTTGCTCAAATCCCTTTTTATTCTTTCAACAATTTCTTCTGGTTTTAAACTTATATTTATCTCTATCGCATTTTTAGGTTGTTCTAAAATATCGAATTGCGATTGTAATAAATCCGGCGACATAAAATGGTTTTCTCTCTTATTTAGTCGTTCTAAAATTTGCTCAAAACTGCCAACTAAATGAACCCATTTAACCTGATTGCCAATATCTCTATTTAAAATATTTCTGTAAGATTCCTTTAAAGCTGAGCACACTATAACACAACTATTATTTTGCAATTGTTTCTTCGCTAAATCATTGAGCGTAACTAACCAATCGTATCTGTCTTCATCATTTAAAGCAATACCATTGCTCATCTTTTTGATATTAGATTCTGGATGAAAATCATCACCATCAAAAAATGGTATATCCAATGCTTCCGACAGCAAATTTCCAATAGTGCTCTTTCCACAACCAGAGACTCCCATTATAAAAATTGCATTATTCATCATTATCTAAATATTTTAGCTAATCGTTTATTTTAATCGTACTATAATCCCTCATCAACGGGTGTACCAGGACCTACCTTAGCGTCTTTAAACCAAACTTCAGCATAACATCCGTTTGCATATTGTTTGGCAATATCTCCGTTATAAGTCTCAGAGCCGGTATGCCACACATTATTATCCTCAGGATTCTTTCCATTCGCTTGATTATAGGCACCTTGTTTAAAATATTGAATTTCTCCGGCATATGCATTTTCACGTTCAACACCATCGCGCCCTATTTCTGCATATAGTGTCAATATTTGTTGAGGAATATCTTCCTTAGTTGCAAATTCTGACTGCAATAAGTTTTTGGTAAATTTTATAGTTTCATGACCTTCACTTGTAAACGTAAGATACATGATTCCTTTATACACATTTATTTCATAAGTGAACTCTTCCCCTAAGGCAATACCGTCTTCAGGCTCTTCAGGATATACGTCTGAGCTATCACCAACCACCGACATATCATAACCCCAAACAGCTGTTGAATAATCCCATCTTCCAGAATTATCACCTTTGGTATTAATTTCATAGTTCCAGAAAACAGATCCTTTTGTATGACCAGGAAATTTCTTATAAAATATTTTTATAGGCTCGTTTTCATGTCCTTCGTCACTATGAATTTGACCTACTACAACTGAGTAAGAAGCTGCAACTCTTGCATCACCCGAAGTTGAAACATTCATTACCTTTAATGTTCCGCTTAACTTTCCTCCTATTTCTGGAGTCCAATGTTCTTTTTGACCCAGTTCTGTTCTTGTATTACTTGAAGTGCGTGATGTAATTCCAGCATTTGGTGTTTTATACACAACCCAATCTGTTTTTCCATCATTCTCAACATAAAAAAAATCTCCTTTTTTATAATTAACCAGTTCTTTTTCATGCGTTCCATCGCCAAGAAGAATCTTCCATTCATCCATAAATGGAATAACATCGCTAGGGTAAATCGGCTTTTCTGTATCCGACTCCGCAGACTTTTTAGTCGTATGAAAGCAACTATTGAGCACCAAAGCAAGAACAACCATTAAAACAGTCTGCATTATTGATTTAATATTTTTAGCGTTCATACCTTATATTGTTAAATTAATTCTCCTTCATATATTCCTCTACCTCATCAACACTAACCATATTAGCATCACCCATAATAGTATGCTTAAAACTTGAAGCTGCTACAGCAAAATTAAGGGTATCTTGAACAATTTTAGAATGATCTAACAATCCATAAATTACTCCTGCTGTAAATGCATCGCCACCTCCTACTCTATCAACAATATGAGTTATTTCATAAGTAGATGTTTCAAAAAGTTCCTGTCCATTAAACATTAAGCCCCGAAGTGTATTGTGACTGGCGTTAATATTTCCTCTTCTTGTAGTAACTATCTTTTTAATGTTGGGATACTTTTCCATCACCATTTTTGAAGAACTTACAAAAGACTCATTCGTGAATTTACCTCGAATATTTTCACCAACATCAATTCCCATGGCCTGTTCTGCATCATATTCATTTCCGAAGATGACATCACACATCTTAATCAATGGAGGCAATACATCATTGGGTGTTTTCCCATAATTCCAGAGATTAGCACGAAGGTTAATATCGCACGAAATTGTTATTCCTTTGGCATAGGCTGCGTTAACGGCTTCGGCTAAAACCAAAGTTGGGTCTTCAGCAATAGCGGCACTTAAACCAGACCAATGGAACCAATCGGCATCTTTAAATACCTCTTCCCAATTAATCATTCCTGGTTTTATGGTAGCAAATGAAGAATCGTCTCTATCATACACCACCTTAGAACCGCGTTGATCTGCTCCTGTTTCTAAAAAGTAGATGCCCAACCTTTTTCCGCCCATTAACACATGGCTGGTATCCACTCCGAATTTCTTGATAGATTTAAGACATGCATCGCCAATATCATTATGAGGAAAACGACTGACAATTTTTGTATCAACCCCAAAATTAGAAAGCGAGATTGCCACATTAGCCTCTCCTCCACCATATGTTACATTCAATTTATCTGCTTGGCTAAATCTTAGATGTTCTTGCGTAGAAAGGCGTAACATCACTTCTCCAAAAACAACCACTTTTCCCATTTCACAAGATTTAATAATATTTTACGCAAAGCCCGCAAAGTACAATTCGTAAAGAGTTATCCTTTTTTACATTCAACTTTGGACTTTTAACTTAGTTTTAAAACAACCATAACTTAATGGCCATTACAACAATGGCAACCAGTAGGAAACGTTTAATCCAGACATCGCCTTTTTTTATGGAGAAATGACTTCCTAACCATCCTCCTGTAGCACTACCTACAGCAACGGTTAAGCCTACATTCCAATCGACTACATCTTGCCAAATAAATACAGCTAAAGCTGATATGGTATAAATAAGTGCCACCGTGACTTTAATAGCATTGGTTTTTAATAAACTAAAGCGGTTTATTTTTACCAATGAAAGTATCATTACAAAGCCAATTCCTGCCTGTAAAAAACCACCATAAATACCAACAAAGAAAAACACTATTACACCGATGAATCTATTTTTAAAATCGAGTCTCTCCTTTTGGTCGGCTTTAAAAGTAGGGCTTGTTAAAATTAAAACACCCACTATTACCATGACTATGGAAAGAATTTTATTGAGCAATTTTTCTGGAATATCAACCGCAATATATGCACCTATTATTGCTCCAAACAAAGCAGACACACCCAAGTATACTGGGTACATGCCTGATAATACTTTGTTCTTTTTAAAATTTGATACAGATACAATATTTTGAGCCAATATGGCCACACGGTTTGACGCATTGGCAACCACAGAAGGCACACCCAGAAATATCATTAATGGCAGTGTTAAAAGTGAACCTCCGCCAGCAATAACATTAATAAAACCTGATGCTAAACCTGCAAGAATTAATAGTATGTACTCTAGAATACTCATCTATAAAAATAAAATAACAGCCAATATCAGAATAGGGTGACTATTGCCACCCCATCACTAACAAATAGCAGGCGCCTCCACCTGCTCATCCTTAAAAATAATTTCTATTGTAAAAATTCAGTCGTAAGACAAAAATATAAAGACATAAGACTTAAACTCTTAATGATTATTTATAGCTAAACAATCGTGATATAAAGTATAAAAACAGGTGTAATAATTAATGAAATTCGTCTTTTATTTCAGTCGTAAAATTACCACCATCTTTATACTTATATCTTAATACTTTATACTGAATTGTTACTTTTAATGCTTAGATACCTAAAGCTTGTCCTCCACCAATCTGAATGGTTTCAGCGGTAATAAATGAAGCATCTTTGCTTGCTAAGAAAGAAACAACTGAAGCGACCTCTTCTGGCTCACCTAGTCTTCCCAATAAAATATTGTTTTTCCATGAAGCAAAAACTTCTGGTTTAGTCGATTTAATTTGAGCGTGGAACGGTGTATCGATAGTACCTGGCGATACTGCATTTACTCTAATTCCGTATTCAGCTAAATCTTTTGCCAATGCTCTGGTAATTGCATGTACACCTGCTTTAGATGTTCCATACACACCTGCTCCTGGTCCGCCTGCATTCCATCCTGCATTGGAAGTATAATTGATGATTGAAGCGTGCTCTCCTTTTTTAAGGAAAGGAATGGCTGCTCTTGAAGCAAAAAATACTGAGTCTAAGTTTAAAGCCATCACAAATCTGTAAAATTCAGTCGTCATCTCTTCAAAACGAGATCTTCCACCTAATCCACCAGCATTGTTTACCAACACATCAATTCTACCATATTTTTCGCCAATGGCAGTAATATTTTTAGTTACTTCCTCATCTTTAGTTACATCAAAACCGTAATACTCAGCACTAATACCTTCTGCTGCAAGTTCTTCTACTCTTTTAGCTCCTGCTTCATCTTCTATACCGTTTAACACTACAGTATATCCATCTTTACCTAATCTTTTGGCTACTTGAAAACCAATTCCTCCTGTTGCCCCAGTGATAACTGCTACTTTTCCTTTAAAATCCATAACTTTTATTATTTTTAAATTTCTAAATCTTATTATCTATCCAGATGATAAACTCAATACCTGCTGGTTTAATTACTACCAATAATGACAACCAGCAGGTAATTGAGAAACACATCAAACGTTTTCTTTTAATATTTTTACTTATTATTCAATTGGCTCAATCTTACCTACGGTTACGTAAATTGACAGTAATGATAGTGGAACTAATGCGCCCAATAACCCGAATAATAATGGCCAGCTCGAAATATAACCGGCAAAACTAATGGCTAAAATTGTTCCTAGCACTGCAGATGCTCCACCTAAACCAGCTAAGGATCCTACTGACTTTCCTCCGTGTAAATCACTCGGTAAAGTCTGAATATTTGTCATCATAAATTGGAAACCGCCCAATACGAAAGCCATTAAAACAACAGCCAATACTGCATTTGGAACCATAACTGATGCTATTACAGATGGGATGATGATACATCCACCCAGAAGCATAGCTCTTTTACGTGCTTTATCAACCGTTGCACCTTTGCGAATTAAGAATCCTGAAAACCAACCTCCAGCAATACTACCCACCATTGCTCCTACATAAGGAATCCAAGCGGAAAAGGCTAATTCTTTAATGTTTAAACCAAATTCTTCGACTAAATACATTGGTAAAAAGGTCACAAACATCCACCAAATTGGATCAAGAAAAAAGCGACCCAAAATCACAGAGTAATTCTTTTTATTGGACAATAATTGGCCCCAAGTTTTTCCTACTTCATTGCTAACTTTAGATTCTGGCTGACCACTTAAAATATATTCTCTTTCTTCTTCGGTAATCCATTTGTGCTCTTTGGGTCCTTTTTTATTAATGATTAACCAAGGAATTAGCCATACAATACCTAAGCCCCCAACAACAATAAAAGTCATTTTCCAGCCAATAGACATATATAACATTAAAATGATAATAGGAGCCAATATTGAACCTATAGAAGCTGCTGCACCAAATAAACCTTGCGCAAATGCGCGTTCCTTTTGAGGAAACCATTCTGCGTTACTTTTCGTTGCTCCTGGCCATGGTCCGGCCTCACCTAATCCAAGCATCATCCGAAACCCTGTTAAGGAGACTTTTCCTCTTGCCAAAGAAGTAAGCGCATCCGCCGTACCCCATAATAATACCGAAATCACAAAACCTTTTCGAGTTCCTATTTTGTCGTATAATTTTCCTGAAAAAAGTTGACTAAAACCATAGGCAATCATAAAGAATATGGTAATAATCCCCAATTGTTCTTTCGCTTGTCTCGAGGCTTCTTCAGGCGAAGCTCCTTCTTCAACAATGCCTAATTCATAAGCCATTCCTTGACGGTTTACCGCTATCTGTCCTTCTTTTTTAAAGGTAAGGTAGTCTGCTCTCTGAATAAACTCTTCCCCTCTTTTAGTATACAAACGATAAGTATTGTCTTGGGCAATAAATTCCGCCTGATTTTCCTTCTGATTTACATCAATAGCATCTACTACAGAGTACTCAATATTGGCCACCCACATATAGTTAAGCGTTCCTCTATCTAAGTAGTTTATAACGGTAATAAGCATTATCAAACCTATTATCCACCAACGTAATCCTTTAATTTTCATATTCTTTTAGTATTAAGATTAAAGTATAAAGTATAAAGATGATTTACATAACTTATAAACAAACAACATCTTTATACTTTCGTCTTTATACTTTTGTCTATTAGTATTTATTTCTTGCCAAAATATGATACGCCACTACCATCTAGGAAGTCTTCGCGAACCGGAGCAAATACATCAATTAGAATACCCGCTTCTAAACATAGCGCACCATGTACTAGATTAGGTTCAATATACACTCCATCACCACCTTCAACAATCTTCTTTTCACCATCAATATTAAACTCGAATTTACCGCTGGCACAGTATGTAGCTTGTGTATGGAAATGATCATGAGGTGTTCCCTCTGCTCCTTTTTCAAACTTTACCTGAACCATCATAATTTGATTGTCCCATCCTAAAAACTTGCGACTTACTCCGCCTCCAAGTTCTTCCCACTCCATGTTTGCTGTTGTAATAAATTTTTCGCTTGATCGTTTCATATTTTTTAAAATTAGTATCAAGTAGTTGGAGTTAATGACGTCAGACTAAAACCTCTAACCACCCGACTTAATGTTTATAATCTATTATTCTCTATTTTTTAAACAGTTTATAAGGCCCCTTCCAAGTATATTGCTTGTCTGCGATGTTCATGTTATGTTCCTCAGAAGGGGCATTTGTTGAATTGGAAATTGCCAATACTATCGAGCTATTTTTAACCGTTTGTATCTCTACAATTGTATATGCTTTATTATTTAAAAGGGTCTTTACTCCTTTAACAATACCTACTTGATTTTCTACCAGCTCGGTATCAAAATTTTTATTTCCATGTACCTCAAGTGCACTAGCAAAACAAGTGGATGATTGATTAGAGCGTCGGAATAAAAGGCCTGTTTCATTTCGCAATGAAAACTCAGGATCGTTGGCTCCAATTCTTGTATAGAATATTTCATCATCGGCTTGTGCTTCAGTGGTCATGGTATAAAAACGACCTTCGTTAAACCATACCGTTTGAAAATTATCTGTTGATGCTTTGCCCTGACCTTCTTTCCAAAGGTGCTGGTAACCAAAATCATCACCCATGGTTCCTCTTTGCGTTGTAAAATTGGTATAGTCGGCATTGGTATATAATAACTTGCCTTTATAATAAAAAGGTAAATCGTAAGTGTGCTTTTTATCATCATCAATCTTAAACACATCCACTACCAATGGAAATTCAAATAAATCCTTGTCCTTGATTACTGCTACAGTTCTTTGTGCTTGGGCACTTCCATAAGCATTATTTTCTTTGGCACTCATAATGGAGATATGCTCATTTTCAATATTGAAAAACCATTTTTCTCCAGATACCTTATCAGCCGTTTTATAATCGCCATTAAACTGAGTGGTTTTATCCATTACCACCGTATTATGCGCTACGGTATGTTTAGCCCAGGTCTTGTTTTCTGGTAGATATCTGCCGCCATGCTTGTATTCAACATTTACATATCTGGCCGCACCATAATCCGATAAAATCTCATTACCATTATCGTACATCATAATGCCTAAACGATCGAAATGTCCGTGTCCCATACCATGCTGTGCGTATTTCATAACCACACACGCAGCATCTTTATTAGCATCTGCACGAAGTATTCCTACAGCACCTTGTTTACCATCGGCTCCATCGTTCAACTCCATAGATAACCACTGGAATGGCTGTGCCTCACCATTATTCAAATCCTTTGCAACACGCAAACCAGCCTGTGTTAAAGCCACTCTACCTTGTGCTTTTGCTACAGATAACAACTGCTTTGATTCAGGGAATTCATTGTATACAATATTTACGGCATTAATCAATTCCGGAGCTCTAAAACTCATATCTTTTAAAGCATCATTAAATGGCATAAACTTACCATCGGTATTGGTCATTTGCAGGGTAACCAAGGTTGCTTTTCTTAAAATTTGTCCTCTATACTCGAATATTTTATACGCTGGATTATTGTTTTCAATAGCCTGTGCAAACAACACATAAGGCAATAGTGCATAACGCTGATAGTATGGCCCCTCTGTATAATACCCATCTGGCGAAAAAAGCAAGTCTAATTGTGCATAGTATCCCTTAGGCTTATCCTTGTGTTCTTCGGTCTCAATTCCAAATAATGCTCTATGAACCATTTCTTCGTTATCCATCGCATAACCAGCCATACCAACGCCAGCTGCAGCCCAAACCGCATGGTTATGGATACGATTAAATACGTAGGTAGACTCCACTGATAACAAATTGGCATAAGGTATCAACAGGTCTGCTTCAATCTTTTTCCTATCCTCCTCCGACAAGTAACTTTTGATACAGTCGTACGCCTGAGACGTGTATACTAACCAAACCGCTTCGTTCAGTTGTTGCCAGAATAACTTTCCTCTGGCATATGATTTTTCTACAGGATGAGCTCCAAGACTTGGATACATATCGGCATATTCCAATAACATATCTTTTACAAATATGGCATATTTTTCATCGCCGCTTAGTTGCCATAACAAACCTGCGCCATACATACTAATGTAGTTTTGCTTGTGGCGATTATGCGTATATCCCCCAGCAGGATCTTTAGGCACTGGAACATTAACTCCTAAAGCCATGTCATCTTCCAGCACTTTTACCCATCTATCATATGACTTATCCAACAAAGGAAGTTTGCCGAGTTCATTTCGGATATCACTTACACCTTGACTAGTTAAAATTACGTTCGGAGAGCTTTCTTCTGATTGATGCGGTACGCATAAAGTCAGCAATACTCCTAAAGTGATTATTCCAGTTATATGTATTATTTTTTGTTTCATTTAAAACAGTGTTTTTTTAATTCTCTTACTTCCTGTTTCTAACCTACTATTCTTCCAGTTTCGGTGCAAAATGAATTTGTATATTCACTTGCTTGGTAATTGCACCGATTGTCTTCTTGTGTATTCCCAGGGCGCTGCCCTGGGCTAATATATTTTGCCCCTTCAGGGCATCCTCTACTAAAAAACAGATCCATTAACTTTTACACCATTCGCAGTAAAAGACTGATTATTGTATTTAAACCCTTTTGAATTATTGATTTCTATATTGGTTAAATTGGTAATAGGTTCTCCGTTGGTCATGTATAAATCCAGATAATGACTATTATCAATTTTTAGGTTGGAGATATTATTAACCTGAACACCATGCGTATAAATGGCTGAACCTGTTTTATTTCGTTTACCGAATCCAACATTGCTTAAAACACATCCATCTATTTTTAAAGCTGGACCAAATGTACTTTCGTCGGTTCCTCCACGATATAAATTCAGTACAGAACCTTTTACATCTTTAAATTCTGAATTTTCAATTACAACATACTCTGCATTATAAATTCCTAAGTCATCCTTTTCCTTATTCAGTAACATGATGTTTCCTGTAATATTGGAGAACTGGCAGTTGCGTATTAAAATAGAATCGGCCATGGTGTTTTTATACACTTTTAAGAAATCAAACGAGTGGTTTACATCTAAATCAGTTACCTGGCAATCTTCCATTAAAAACTTGTAATTACAGTTCATTGAATAATGACTTGTACTTACCATACTGTTACCAGCATAATCAGGCGATTCGGCTCCATTTATCTCAATACCTTGAAGTTTTAAACCTCCTCCATTGGCAATCAAAAACATCTCTGCTTTACTCGATTTTATAACAGGTTTTATTTCTTTAGTAGCAGATTTAATAGTAATAGGATGCGTTAATTCCATCATCTTATCCATAACATAATCGCCAGACTCACTCAGCACTATAACATCTCCTGTCTGACTTGTAACAATCGCATCAAACAAAGTATTTACTCCAGCTTTTACCTCTATCGTTTTTCCTGTATTAAACTGCATTTCCCCTTTAGCTTTAGGGTACCAACTAACTCCTGTATTGTCCGCTGTTGCAGCTGGTTTTACTAATGTAGATCCAATTCCTTCTTCTACTTGCGGTATTTTAAAACCAAATTCGTTTTCAATAACTTTTAAGTTAGTTACGGTTAATTTGTTATCAATATTTTTTAGGTTTTTGCCAATGATATTCTTCTTAAATTCAATACCTGAAATATCATCAAATACTGTAAAAATATTATCCGAGTTATCGTGATAGAAAACATTGTTCTCGATAACTGAATTGATTGGAACAGCCGATCGTTCTTCATCGCTTCCTGAGCACAATTGAATATGATCGCAGTTTACAAATGTATTGTTTGCAAATACACCTCCATCTACTTGGTGATAACGATTAATAGCCGAATTAGGCACACCATTCATAATTACTAACGAACCTCTGAAACGGTATCCTTTTAAGTCGCTGAAATAGTTATTAATTGCTTTATTTCTTTTATTGATGATTCTGATTCCACCTGTATATTCTTTATTATTTCCGATAAAGAAATTTCCTTTTGAAACATTATCGTTTCCATGACGGTAAGTTAATGTTCCTCTACACTCATAAAAAGTGTTATCAATAAATTGGTTTCCACACGATTTGTTTGAAATAATTTCGTGCTCACCATCGCAACTTTCGAAGTAATTGCTATCTACCTGAGTTGCACTTGTAGATAGTGAGTAATGAGAAGTTCCGATACGAAGTGTTTCTCCGCCATTCGCTCCTAAATTTTGTCTGTAGCCAAAATAGTTATGGTCAATTCGATGGTTGTTTTCACGACAAGCTTCATCCACCATTCTAACTGCCATGGTAACACCTTTATTTCTTTTATCCACTAGGTAACAATGATCTACACGGTTATTTTTTCCATATAACGATACCCAATAGGTTGATTCCATTCTTTCGATTGGATTATAATTATCAATAACACATTCTGTTACACGACAGTTATTAGCATAAACTCCTTTTTTCTTTTTAAACGAAATTACTTCGCTTGCCGGCGTATGTCCGTTCGTAAAAACTAATCCATTAACAATCAAATGCTCTCCACTAATATTAATTCTAGATTGTCCTTCTAATTTAACTTTTCCCCTTTCTTCCACCACTAGCTGAATTGGATTTTCAGCCGTTCCTTTAGCATCAAATTTAAGCTCAGTATTTTTCCAAACACCATTAGCCATTTGTATAACATCACCTGGCAAGGCATTTTTAACTGCCACATTAAACTCTTCTACATTTTTAACCTTAATAACTCCCTTATCTGCACAGCTGCAAAAAAACAGTACTAAGGATAAAACAACTAATATTTTATTGAATGATGTCATATGTAATTTATTTACAGAATCCTGATTGACAAGTCTTCTATTCATTTATTTTTAAGATAAGTGGCGCACTAAAAAAAAGTGCCCTAGTTATGTTAGTGCGCCACGCTACCTACTCAAAAACTATAAACTCAATTTGTTATAAGCCAATGGCAATCAACTTACAACTTCTAATAACATTCCTGATTTTGCCCTAAGCCAGGAATTCATTTTCTTTTTATTCTTGTAATTGTTTAGTCACTTTCTTAAGTCGAACCAAAAAATCAATGACTAACACTTAATTCGTAAAACCTCACTTTAGAATAAGCTCCCTCATCTCTAGTTTGAAAATAATTTCCGGCTTTAAAGTAGTTTTCAAAAATTCCCCACTTTTTCATGTGAATGTTTTCGTACACTTTAAACTCGTTTTTGTTTAAAATAACCACCATCTTTCCATCAGAAACTTTAACCTCTAAAGTGAATTTTCTAAAGCCTACTTCTTGTTCAAAATTAAAGCCCTTATCATCTCCCCAAGCATCTTCATGCAGCATCCCTTTATATGTAGCATTTGGATTTTTTAGCACCTTTGTTTTAACCCGTATTTTTCCATTATCCCAATAAATTTTCAAGATAGGTGGGGCATTATTATCATCAGCACCAATTAAATCACGTTGCTCATTTGTTAATCTACCATGAATTTGCATAATAATAGTTCTATGGTATTTACCATCTGAATCTCTGGTTGTTGCCTCCATCGCTAATTTCCCCTTCATGTAAGCACCATCCTTAAATGTCCAATTCACATTGTTTTCACCAGGAACCATTTGCTCTCTTAATTCTGAACGAGAATATTTGGTGTTTCTCGTTGTAGAGGCAGTTGGCTTAGCATGAAACACAATAGCACCTCTTGTAGAATCAATATACATGTATGGTTTAGCGATTTCCATGGATGCAAAATTCAAAATCTCGGGAGGTTCAATTTCAACTGGTTTACCTGCATCGTTTGATACAGGTAAAGTTACTTTCCAGTTTTTTAAATCTATATTAGGAAGCTTAGCTTTCTTCGTCTTCCTTTTGCCTCGTTTTTCAATTTTACTTTCCGATTCTGTAACACTACTCTTCTGGTTTTGAGAAGTAGTGTTAACAGAAAGAAATGCTATTAAACCAAGTAGTAATATATTTCTTCGGAAGTTTTTCATTGTAAATCAATTATTTAATTAACCCTAGTCTTGATAAACTTTCACATTATCAATCCAAGCATCTACTGAAGTTACTGCATAAAACATTACCGCAACTTCACCACTATCATTGGTAGTAAATGGAATTTGAACTAATGTTCCTCTGGTATCAGAAAATTTGCCTTCTGCTATGGTTCCAACATGATTACCTAAATTAGAACCTAGGTTTTTAACAGCATCCGCACCATCAATGTAATGCTCATCCAAAATCAGTCCAACAATGCTTCTTCCTCCAATAGGATCATTGGCTTCATCACTCTTTATAGCATATTCATACTCTAATACATAATCCGTATTTGGCATTAATTTAAGCGCCTGGTATGCATATCTCGATCCAGAACCTTGCAGATAACCTCCTGATTGACTTGCGGTCCATTTTGCTCCTGGTGTTTTAGAACCATTAGAAGTTCCGTCATAATTAGTCCATGAACCATCAGAACTTGAACCAAAAGGAGTAGTAGTACCATCCGTGAATGCAGTAAATCTCCAATGATCTGTTTTAGCATCGAAAGCTCCGTTTAAAATAACTGATGTAATTGGCTTAGATAGATACACATTATCAATATTAAGCGTTGCAGCATCCTTTGCCATACCTTCAGTTCCTAATTCAAATTTAATTTCGTTAAACTGAATCACTGGTTCTGAAAAATCAGTAGCCAAATCTAAATCTAAACTGATCCATTCGCCATCTACTAAATCTATACTATAGTCATATTCTGTAGCGCCATTTACCAGTACTAATTTCAACTTATCAATACCCACAGCAAAATCAGAATGTACATCTAAATATAAATGTGTAGCAGCAACACCAGAACCAAAAGCATCAGCCACAACAATATCATCTAGCCCAATAGATGCTGCCACCTCTGTACTAAGTCTCGAATATTGCATCACTTTATTTCCTGATTCCATCGTAACTTCACCCTGTTGCGCACTTCCTTTGGCAAAATCAACTCCTCCGGCTTTATATCTGTACGAGATAAAAGCGCCATCGTACTCAATACCATTACTATAAATAGATAATACTTCTTCAAGGCCTTCAGTTGGCGAATCAGGAGCAGACATTACAGCTGTAACTTCATGCTCAACTAGTATATCTTCTGTTTTAGTAACACTTTCTAAACCATCAGCTTTAGCAACTACGGTTATCGTATAGGTAGCTTCTTTAACTTCGTTGGGATAGTCGTAAGAAGCTGACTCCCCTGCTCCAATAGTTACAGGTGTTTCTCCATTTCCAAAGTCAACAGAGTAAGATGTAACTCCGATAGCTAAAGGTACTACGGTAAAATAGGTACCATCTTCTAATCCATTCTCGTCGGGACCTGAAGCAGCCTCAAAGCTTGAAAAAGTAATCTCTGTAAGCCCTTTCCCTACAGCATCTTCATCCGATGGATTAATCTCTTTATCCACTTCACATGATGCTATAAGACCTATTATAAATAAGGTAAATATTCCTTTTTTTAATAAATTCATAATCATTTGTGTTTTATCGTTATAATTCTCATCCAAATTAATCAGCTGGATAAACTTTAACATTATCTAAGTATAAATCCACATCAGTGACAGCATAAAACATGATAGAAACTTCTCCACTAGCATTGGCAATAAATTCTTGTTCCACCAATGTATGAGATGTTTTACCCTTTGCCTCAGATCCAATAAATTGACTAATAGGAGTGCTTGCAACGGCATCTGCTCCATCTTCAAAGTGACCATCTAAAACTTCAGAAATTATCCTATTACCTCCTGGTGCAACCCCTGCCTGTTCTGCCGGTGTTTTAATAGCATATTCATATTCCAGAATATATTTTACATCACGATCTACATTAGAAGGAGATACAATAATTGCTTGGTAAGCATATCTTGTGTTAGAAGTTAAGTAAGCACCTGCAGAAGTTGATTTAGTCCATTTGGCTCCTTTTGTTTTAGCTCCATTATCTGTTCCATCATAATTTGTAAATGATCCATCAGAACTAGAGTTAAATGGATTTGTATTTCCTCCTGTAAAAGAAGCAAATTTCCAATCGGAAGAACCACCATCAAAATCACCATTTAAAATTGTTACCGGAATAGGCACAAATTTATCTACTACTTCAACATCTATGGTTACCGTATTTGATGCTTCATTACCATCAAGAGCAGTCAACGTTACAGGATAAGAACCTTCACCTGCTTCAAAAGTATAACTAGGATCTTTATCTGTTGAGGTATTTCCTCCTCCAAAGTCCCATAGATATTTAATAGACTCCGTTGACAGATTATTAAACTCTATGGTTTTGAAATTCTCTGCATTTGGAATATAAGCAAAGCTAGCAACTGGTAAACTAGTATCCTCTTTAGAACCGGCTTCTGGTAACTCAAACTCAAAAGCTTTTTCACAACTTACCGATAAAAACACTACCGATATGAACCACACCACCTTCATGGTGTTTTTGAAAATATTTATTTGATTTTTCATAATCTTAATGCTTATAAATTATTATTGAGGATTTTGAGTCAAAATACCATCACTTAAGTTAATTTCCCTGGCTGGAATTGGTAATAATAATCTTCTGATATTATAACTCGTATATCCCATTTCTTCAGCGTGAGCACCTAACACTTCATGTGCTACTCCTAAGCGCAGTAAATCAAAGAAACGATGGTTTTCAAAAGCCAACTCTACTCTTCTTTCGAGCAATAAAGCATCAACTGTTAAAACAGCAGGTCGATCTGCTACTGCATCAAATCCCGCTCTAACCTTAACTTTCATATAAGAATCTATAGCACTATCATCGGATGTATTTCCACCTGCCATAATAGCCTCTGCGTGCATTAATAGTACATCGGAATAACGTAAAATAATCCAGTCGTTACCAGCATTTGCAGGAGCACCACCATATGTTGGAAGGTTCGGGTCAGAAATATCAGATCCGTCTGGTAAAAATTTAATTACCTCTGCGTTTTCAGGTATAGGGAGGTCAGCATCTGGTCCAAAAGCAGCATAAGAAACAGCCGTTCTATTACCTCCGTTTGCGATAAAATCCTCCGCAAGATTAGGATTTACTATATTCAGTCCATCCTGTCTTCCTTGACGTTTATAAGAGGTAAATTCTGATGAAAAACCTTGGCTTTCTTCTGGGTTTCCTGACAAGTATTGAATAGCAAAAATAATTTCGTTATTCAACTCATTATAAAACACATCACTAAAATTATCTTCTAAACCTAAACCTCCAGTAGTAATAATATCCTCGCATAAATCTTTTGCACCACCATAGTTTGGTGTAGCTAGCGTTAGGTATACTTTAGCTAACATTGCTTGAGCTGCTACTTTAGAAGCTCTGGATTTATGTGTGTTATCAAGATAATCAACCCCAGCTTGTAAATCTGATACAATTTGCTCGTAGACTGTTTCTACAGCCACTCTGGTAAAAAGCAGTTCTTTTTCATTCGGACCTACAATTGCCGTTACTAATGGTACAGCACCATACAATCTTACCAAGTTAAAATATGCATATGCTCTTAAAAATTTAGCTTCTGCAGTATATTTATTAATGTTTGTGGCATCGGCCTTATTCACATATTTTAAAACATTATTTGCTCTAAAAATAATCTCATACATAGATTGCCAATAATCCTCCGATTGGATATTTTCAGGCTCAACTATATATCGGTGAAAATCGGCTCTTGAACCTTCTAGCGTTTTACTTCTAGTATTATCAGATCGGTGTTCTGTTAAAAGGTACTCTAATTGTACTCCTCTATTGAATCTTACAGTACTTGATTCTGTATTTTCATTAACACCTTGCACAGCATCATAAATCCCAATTATCCCAGCTAAAACATCATCGTCTGATTGAAAAAAACTTTCAGCAACAATAACAGAGTCTGGTAGAGGATTTAAAAACTCATCTGTATCACAAGAAACTAATAAGGCTCCCGTGATAGCAAAAATTAAAAGTTTTATATATTTCATGATCTAATATTTTTTGATTAAAAAGTAACGTTTAAACCAACTGAGTAGGTTCTAAATAATGGTGTACCTGCTCTTTGAGCTCCATACGATTGAGGTGAATTTCCGTTAGCCGTTTCGATAAACTCTGGGTTAAAACCATGATAATCATCTGAAGTGAAGTACAGTAAATTCTGGCCTGTTGCATAAAGCCTTAATGATTCTATTCCTATTTTTGATAATGTATTATCAGAAAAAGTATAGCCAATATTTACATTTCTCAATGAAATATAACCTGCACTCATAACAACATCATTAGTATGAATTCTTGGCTTAAGGAAAGAGGCATCAGAAATGACTCCTGCATCTACAACAGCTTGCTCATCGGTAGTAGCTCCGTTCCAGTGAGAGAAAAAGTATTGGTCTCCAATATTTTTCACTTCGGCTCCCTGACTACCTTGGAACATAAAGGATAGATCTATGTTTTTATATCTGAATTCGTTAGTTACACTCCAATTAATTTCAGGATATGGGTCTCCTAATATCGTTTTATCCTCATCGGTAATTAAACCATCACCATTTAAATCTTTAACAATAACATCTTCTGAAATTCCATTAATAGGAAGCCACGGGGAGTCCCAATATTCATCAGACAATTCCTTACTTTCATCTACAACATATCCATAAAAAGAAGATATTGGATTACCTACAGAATTTATCCATTGAGAACCTCTGTTAAATCCATCTTCTGTTAAGGCACCATCAGATTCTCCATAATCAAGCAGTTTGTTTCTGTTAGTAGAAGCAATAAGAATAGTATTCCAATAAAAGTTTTCTTTCGAAATATTTTTAGTTCTTAATTCAAATTCCCAACCACTATTTTCTACTTTCCCTAAATTTACAATACCACTATTAAACCCAGTAACGTACGACACTGGATTATTAAGCAATAACTGATCGCTGGTTCTGATATAATAATCTACTGAACCTGAGATTCTGTTATTTAAAAATCCGAAATCTAAACCTGGGTTAAATTCTTCAGATGCTTCCCATTGTAATAATAGATTAGCAATATTTTTAGGAGAAACTCCTGTAGAAATACCACCATCAGTAATTGCATTGGTATTATCTAATTGTGCTAAATAAGGCCAAGCGTTAACTAAATCGTCTCCTACATTAAAGTTTTCGGAACCTGTAAGACCATAACTAACTCTAAGCTTTAATTTGCTCAGTATATCGTTATCACTCAAAAAACTTTCATTATGCATATTCCATCCCATAGATGCTGCCGGGAAATTACCCCACTTAGATTGCACTCCAAAAACTGAACTACCATCACGTCTAAACGATGCATTAAATAGGTACTTATTAGCATAAGCATAAGAGACTCTACCAAAGTATCCTATTTTATTCTTTTCAATATTGTACTCTCCCTCTGAAACAACAGTAGTTGCTCCTTGCAGGTTTTTAAGTAAATCGTTGGTATATCCTGTACCTACAATCTGACTCGTTTCTTCATTTCTTCTTTGGATAGTTACACCGGCCAAAGCACTAATCTCATGATCACCAAACAGTTTGTTGTATGAGAAAGTATTATCAGAGATTATCCTGGTTCTAAATCTATTATTCAATAAATATTGTGCTCTACTACTTCCTGATGCATGGTGTTTTGTTCCATCCCACCTTGTTCTTTTTCGTTGTTCTAAAGTTACCCCTAAAGATGTCTTAGCTATAAGTCCATCCATAATTTTATAACTCAAATAAGTAGAACCTAATACTTTGGTATTATACTCATAATGCTCTCTTTCTGCATATTGAGCATAAGGGTTTGAATCACCAGTAGTTCGTGGTCTACTATCGCTACCATTACCATCCAAATCTAATTCAACTAAATGATTCTCATAAAAATAATCTCCTACACCTACATTAGGGTAAGCATCTCTATTTATAAATTGTAATGTTTCATCTGTATGATAAATAGGCAACCAAGGTGATTGTCTTATTGGATTATGTATAGAAGTAGGCAGCGCTCTTCTTTTTGAATAAGAAGGTGTTATGCTTAATCCAAATTTCAATTTCTTTCCTAATTTACTATCAATTTTTGCTTTTGCTGAAAACAGTCTGTAGTTATCTGTTAAAACAACACCTTCATCATTTAGATATCTTAATGAAGCAGAAAACTTTGTATCTTCTGTACCTCCACTGGCTGCTAATGAGTGGCTGGTGATAATTCCTCCGTTAAAGAAAACATCCTGCCAATCTCTGTCAATACCAGTTACATCTACTATTTTTTGTGCATATTGAGTAGCCTCTGAAATTTGACCTGTTGCAGCTAATTCTTTAGCTGACCACTCAGATAGATTCTTTTTATAGTCATCACTATCAAAAGCCGATTTATATCCTGTAAAAGTGTTATACGTTAGTTTTGTTTTTCCTTCTTTTCCAGTCTTTGTCGTAATCATTATTACCCCATTAGACCCTTCACTACCATAAATTGCAGCAGAAGCAGCATCTTTTAATACCTCAAAAGATTCTATATCATTCATATCTAGGTTTCCAAGAAAACTAGCATCAACCACAATACCATCCACTACAACTGCTGGTCCTGAGTCAGCTGTTATTGATCCGAAACCTCTAATAGTAATTGTTGGAGCGGCACCAGCCTCAGCCGAAGTGGCCTGAATATTAACACCCGAAACTTGACCAATCAAAGCATCATCTACCCTTGCAACAACTACTTGATCTAATTTTTCATTTTTAACTTTCGAAATAGCTCCTGTTAGGTGAGATTTTTTCTGAACCCCGTAGCCAACAACAACAACTTCCTCTAATCCTTCAACGTCAGCTTCCAGCACAACATTAATCACGGATTGGTTAGTCGATAGTATTTCTTGGGGAGTATATCCAATAAATGAGAATACAAGCACAGCATTTTCGCCTTGCGTTTTTAAAGAATAATTACCATCAATATTGGTAATGGTTCCGTTCGTGGTTCCTTTTTCAACCACATTTACTCCTATTAGAGGAGATCCGTCACCGGCATCGGTCACTGTACCTGTATATGTTTGCGCAAATACATGAGTGAATAATCCGGTACATAATAATAATGTAAATAGAATTTTTCTTTTCATTTGATTATAATTTTTTCCAAGATTCTATAAAACAGCGTTTAGCGTCTATATGTCAATGATCTGGGTATAGGGACAGTACACTTTAATCTATGCTTGTTTTATCTCTTTGGAATTATAACAATTAGATTTTTATTAGCTTTGTAGACAATACACCCCCGGTACAAGCTCATATATTGTCGAGATGAATGAGTTTGTTAATTAGTAATAAGGGACTTGTATTGCACTTGGTGAATTAGTGCGTTTCGGCGCACTAATTTTTTTTATCCTGAATCAACTTTCATTATTTATTAAACAGCTTTAGGTTATTATTTTTCTTTACTAAATTCAACTACATCATGCAGATGGTCTAGCATATGTTTTACAGCTTCATCTCCATCTCCATCTTTAATCGCCTGAAGAATAGCATTATGCTCTTCAACTCGTTTTACTTTTCGTTCGGCGCTACAAACTTTCTCTGTGATATAAATTTTCATGATATCGGGTAGTATAATTAACATCATGGTTTTAATTACCGAGTTATGACTAGCCTCCGCAATTCTTAAATGGAATATAAAATCCTCATTTTCTGCAGGAAGTCCTTTTTCAACACGTGCATTATATTTATCTAACGCTTCCTGTATGGCAACAATATCTTCATCTGTTCTGCGAATAGCTGCTTGTTGAATTGCAAATTTTTCCATCATTACCCTTGATTCTACCAAAGAGAAAAAGTCGGGCTTCTCAATTTTCATGATATTAGAGAACAAGCCTTCCATGGCTGCAATGTCTACGCCGTTAACCACTACACCACTTTGCGGCAAAGTATTTAAGATACCTACGAATTCCAATTTTTTTATGGCATCACGAATGTAAGTTCTTCCAACACCTAATTTTTCAGATAACTTTCTTTCCGATGGTAATCGATCTCCAGGATTCAAGTATCCAGAAATAATCAACTCTCTTATTTGCCTAATGATCTTATCTACAGGTGTCTCTACTTCTATTGCTTTAAAATTTTCTAATAGTTCCATATGTTATTTGTATTTTTTCAATTGTCGCTCCAATAATTGGTCGACCAAATTTACCTATAATTATTTTAAAACTCTCATCTAGAAATAGAAACTGTTATTTAAGATAACTTCTTTATTTATAATGGTATAATATCCATCATACAGAATTGCCTAGTTACATATACACAGCTTCAATGAATAGTAACAACACCTGAATCCTTGAAATTCAGATACCGAAAAAGAGCAATCCTTTTGTTAGCAACCAACGATTTTTTTTCATTTTCATAATTTTTAGTTTAAATTGTAAAAAGCTAATTATAAGATTCTTATTCAGAACTATTTTGCAATAGTTTATATGACTGATAATACTTTTGACCTGATTTAAAATGAGCCAACAGTATTCTATTTGTTCCATTCGTATTTATTTGAGTTTTTAAACTCAATATTTCTCCTGCATTTAGGGCTTTTCCTGTAAGGTCGAATAGTTGATATTGAAGTGGTAAAAACTTAGTTTCTTGCACTAATACAGAAATCACATTATTTTTAATATAACATTTTACCATATCTGCCTGTAGTGCAGCTCTAGTATTAACTACAGAAACATCATCATCTTGACCAAAATATGGACCTACTTCCGATTTATCTAATGGTTTATTTATAATTGGGGCATCACTCAACTCATCGCATCCAGCATCCTTATCACCTTCTCTTTCTTGGCCATCGATATCTGATTGTATTTGAGGGAAGCTTCCTTGACTTGCATTGATTACAATACTCGATGCCGCAGGACGATACAATCCTTCAACTAACGCTAACTGGGGATCTGCAAAAACAAAGCCCTCCGAAACCTCTTCATCATCAGCCTCAGCATTCATCACGTTACCTAACCATGTCATATTTGTAGGCTGATCATCAAATTCAACATTCTGGCTGCCACTTGTTTTATCCATCACATTGTTCGCAAAGGTACAGTCTAAAGGAGCTAAGCTTTTTTCTGAATCTTTACCTGCTCCCACAGTTAATGGCACTTTGCAATTAACCATCGTATTATTGACAATAACAGCATCCTTAACCTGAAAATATCGGTTTAATGGTGAGTTTGGAACTCCATTCATGATGCAGATAGCCGATCGGTATCCATCTCCCTTTAAGCCATCAAAATAATTATTGTATACCTGATGTCTTTCACCAATTACTCTAACTCCACCAGATGACTTGTTATCTCCCAAAAAGAAATTACTATAAACCGAACAATCGTTACCATGACGCAATGTTAAACATCCGTCGCAATTGTTAAAAGTGTTGTAACGATAAGTATTAAAGCACGACTTATTAGAGATAATTTCAATTTCGCCATCGCATTCTTCAAAAAGATTATACTCTACAATAGCGCGAGATTCTTTCATGCTATTAGAACTTGTCCCAATCCTTATGGTCTCGCCTCCATTGTACCCCAAATCTGGTCTAGCGCCAAAGTAATTATAATCAATTTGCGTATAATTAGGTTCGTCATTTAACCAAACTACCAGAGTAGTTCCGGAGTGCTGTTTACCTGAAAATTCGCAATGATCTATTCTATTGTTTTTTCCATAAACAGAAACCCATTTATAATCTTCGTCTTTATCCGTAGGATTATAATCAACAATACTAGTGTTGGTTAACCTACAATTATTGGCTAATTTTGAAGAACCATTTCTAAACTCAATTACTGCTCCTGAAGTTGAATAACCGTCAACAAATTGTAGACCGTTTACTTCTAAGTAGCTTCCAGCAACTCTTAAAGAAGACGTACCCGACAATATTACTTTATTTTTAAATGCTGGAATAAGTACTATAGGATTTGTTTCTGTTCCCTGTCCTTCAAAAACTATATTTTCATTCACCCAATTACCCGAAGTCATTTTAATAGTATCTCCTGGCTGAATATCATTTAATACATTTTCGATATCAAAAGCAGACGAAACAGAATAATTTGTGGCATTTGATAAAGAAAAAACCAAACATCCAACAACTATTAAAATGTATGTATTAAAATATCTCATCTAACTATCTATTCTTTAAGTCTTAATGTCTTATAATTGGTTTTTTTTCAACCAAAACTTTGCAATCTTAGATGGGGCTTAACTTCTCTGCAATATCAACCATTGATTTACCATCTACTGGTTGACCAATTTACGAATGATTTTTTTATTAACAAATTTTAAGACTATTTTTTTACAATACAAGAATAACATGGAAGCAACAATAAATCAACACAAACCATACTGTACAATGGATATAGACACATTAAACTAAATTAAAAAAAATATCACATCCAATAGAACAAGCAATTGGTTGACCAATTGTGTTAATTTATATTACAAACTACTTTATAAGAATAAAAAAAAGAGGATTATTGAGTTTTATATTACTCAACAATCCTCTTTTAGCCATTTTATAATTTTGCAATTATTACTAAATAATAACTACAACTCTTTAGTACCTCAAAATACTATCTGAACTGGATCCAATCCAGATTATATAAATACCCTTTATCTCCTTTAAAAACGCATGTTATATTTTGTACGCCTTGCATGCTAGTTTGCAACTCAGCCTCTACCTCGGTCCAGTTATTCCAAGCTTCAGTTGATTTAACAGGAATAGATGCAATCAATTTGCCCCAATGACCACCTTGACGAATCTCCAATACTCCACCTTGCGCATCACAAGCAACTCTAGCAGTTACTTTAGTATATTTCTTTTTACTAAAATCTACTCTATCATACTTTACCCAACCTCCATTTTCTATATAGTCCACTTGCCAATTAGGTTCTTCTTGATCACTCATCAGATTAGCTTGCGCCTTATGAATATCAGTATATCTATCCACTTGTATTTTATTACTTGCTGGGCAAATTCCAATTCCACGTAGGCTTGGAATAACTTCCTGAATGGTTCCATCAGCATTAAAATTTAAATAATCGGCACACATCGACCTGAGGTGTTCATCTTTACTGATATCATGATGATGATAAAACACAATCCATTGTCCCTTATATTCAACTACCGAATGATGATTTGTCCAGCAATGATCGGTCCATCTTTGCATAAACAAACCTTTATACTCAAATGGCCCCATCGGAGATGTTCCTATAGCATAAGCCAACTCTTCTGACCCGCTTGGCGAATGAGGGAAGGTAAAGTAATACACCCCATTTCGTTTAAACATAAACGGACCTTCTTTATATTTTGCAGGTAAACCCATAATGGTTTTCACTTCGCCATCTATGGTTTTCATATCATCCTTTAATTTAACTACCTGAAGTTTTTCACCTCCTCCATAATATAAATATGCTTGACCATCATCATCAATAAAAACATTGGGATCGATACCAGACACACCTTTCATATAGTCTTTCTCTAACTTGTAAGGACCTTCTGGCGATTTTGCTATCGCAACGCCTATACGTCTAAAAGCAGAGCTATCTTCGGGCATTCCCGGAAAGTAGTAGTAATATTTGCCATCTTTCTCAATACAATCGGGCGCCCACATACCATAGCTATTTTTCTTTCCCCACTGCACATCGTTCTGGTCAATTATTCTTCCATGGTCTGTCCAATCAAACATATTTTCGCTTGAGAAAGCATGGTAGAACGGCATACAAAAACCATTGTTTCCTTCTCCTTCGGCACATTTAATATCGCACGAAGGAAATACATATAACTTTCCATTCATTACTCGCGCTGTAGGATCTGCAGTATATAAATGCTTCACTAATGGATTATTGCCTTCTACAATAAATGGCAATATTAGCATAAGCAAAATTGCCTTAAAAAATCTTATCATCTCTATTTGTATTTAGTTAATTTGCCTTCGAAATTTTCTTCACTTTTAATACTAACAAAGATATTAAGTACAACTTTTAGCTTCGGAGTTTAGCCATTCATATTTAGGGGAGATATTTTTAAAGGGGGAAATTAATTTATACGAATTGGGGTAATTTTTATAGCTCTAAATTTTTCACTCTGATTACAAACACATTACAGCAACATATATCATTCTTCTTTATTTGCTCTGTTTTGCTTAGCATACTCTTTAGGTAATAATCCAAACTTATCTTTAAAGCAATTTCTAAAATATTTTAGGTCCGAAAAACCTACCTCATAAGTTACATCACTAATTGTGTACTTATCCATAGCTAATAATTGCGCAGCTCTTTTAAGACGCATACCTCTGATAAAAACCTTAGGAGTTTGCCCTGTTAAACCTTTTATTTTTTTGTGAAACACCACTTGTGACATACCATAATCATGAGCCAACTGCTCTACTGTAAACTCTGGATTCGGAATATTCTCATCCACAATACGAATAACTCGCTTCAAGAACTGAGCATCCATAGAGGTAGTTGTAACCGCAGAAGGTTCTATAGAAACCGAATTCTCTAATTTCCGCCTTAACAAGTTCCTTGACTCTATTAAGTTTTTGATTCGAGCGTGCAATACAAAAACACTAAATGGTTTAGAAACATAAGCATCCGCTCCCACCTTATAACTTTTAATTCGACTTTCATCTTCCGATTTTGCGGTCAATAAAACAATAGGAATATGACTGATATCTTCTTTCTTTTTGATGCTTTGGCATAATTCGAAACCATTCATCTCAGGCATCATCACATCACTAACAACCAGATCAACTTCATTATTTAACAACTGTTCTAAGCCTTCTTTTCCATGGCTAGCCAACAACACTTTATAATCATCAGTAAGTGACTCTTTGATAAACGATCGTAATTCTAAATTATCTTCAACCACCAATATCGTCTCCTTATTAACGGACTCTTCTTCCTCTGTGATTTCTTGTATCAAGATAGTTCCTTCCTCTACCTCAAGAACATCTTGTAGTTTATGTTGCTTCTCTATATTAATAATTTGATGTTGGTTGAAATGCTTATTTCCTTTTTTTAATTTAAGAATAAAAGACGTTCCCTCTCCCTCTTCGCTAATAAAAGTAAGCTCACCTTGATGTAGATCAACCAAACCTTTAATAAAAGACAGTCCAATACCAGCTCCTCCAACGGTTGTTTGCTTAACCTGATAAAAACGTTCAAATATATGCTTCTGCATTTTTTTGGGTATACCTACGCCTGTATCCTTTACCGTAATTAAAACATCATTAGCTTCATCTGAATTCAATATGACTTCGACCCTACCATTTTCTGGCGTAAACTTAAAAGCGTTGGACAAAAGGTTATACATAATACGTTCCATCTTATCCTCATCAAACCACATTTCGAGCTTATCTTTTTCGCCTGAAAACACGAAATCAATATGCTTTAACTCAGCCATCTCTTTAAACGAAGTAAACATTCCCTGAAGAAAAGCAGACATGTCATATTTAGATATCTGCAGCCTCAGCTTACCTTGCTCATGCTTTCTAAAATCAATCAGTTGATTAATTAGCTTTAGTAAGATACCTGCATTACGATGCATTAGCGCATAACTTGCTGCTATTCTGGATTTACTCAAAACCTCCCCTTTTTGCATTAATTTTTCTAGCGGACCAATAATCAAAGTTAAAGGAGTTCTGAATTCGTGCGAGATATTGGTGAAAAACTGCAGTTTCATCTGCGATAGTTCTTTTATCTTCTCGGTTTCGAAATGCTCCATCAGTAGGTTGTTTTTTAATTTCACCCTAATCAATGAGTACCTTCGAAAAACCATTAACAACAATACAATAACTATAATATAAGCAATTTGCGCTATCTGACTTAAATACCATGGAGGAGTTATTTTAATATGAAGCACCTTTGGCTCAGTGGTCCAAACTCCATCACTATTTGAAGCCAATAATTGAAAGCTATAATCACCAGGTTTTAGATTAGTGTACTTGGCAATCCTATCGTCAGCATTTTTCTTTACCCACTCCGCATCAAAACCTTCTAACTTGTATTTATATTGATTTTTATTGGGTGCTAAAAAATGCAAAGAGGCAAAACGAATAGAAAAACTATTCTCGGCATATTTTAGTTTAACTGACTCAGTTTTATCAATCACCTGATTCAACACCACTCGACCTCGCAGGATTTCCCCAGGATTGACTGGATGGTTTAGGATTTGAAAATCTGTTAAAACCACATCAGGAGTACTTGTATCTTTAATTATATTTTGGGGATAAAAAGCATTTATTCCGTTCACTCCTCCAAATAACATTTCGCCATCAGCTCTTCGGCAACAAGCTAATTCTCCAAATTCATAATCTTGCAAGCCATCATTAATATCAAAGTTAGAAAAGGAATTTTCTTGTGGATTATATTGCGTAATTCCTCGGTTAGAAGATATCCATAAATGCCCATTATCATCTTCTAAAATCCCCTTTACCACATCATTGGGCAAACCATCTTTAGAAGTTATTCTTTCAAATTTAATGGAGTCCGGATTGTCGTGATGAATAAGTTTATTGAGTCCACCTCCCATGGTTCCTATCCAAATAGTACCGTTATAGGATTGAAAAATAGGTAATATATAGTTATGGCTTAATGAATGAGAATTGTTCTTTTCCTTTTTATAAACCTTAAATTTAGGTTCACTTTTTAATTGCTCCAGTTTACTTAAAAAGTTTAATCCTTTATCCGTTCCTACCCATAAATTACCTGTTGCATCTAACAAAAGGCTACGTATATTACTCGAAGAAATACTACCTTCTTTTCCATCAGCTAAATATGTAATTAACTCCTCAGCACTTTCGTTGCGCACATACCTATACAAACCAGTTTTACCGTAGGTTCCAACCCACACATCTTTGTTTGCACCCTTTACAATAGCAAATGGCTCATTGTCAATTTTAGAAAGAATAGTATTTTCTTTCTGCACGACTTCACCATCTTCAAAGCCTAATAATTGCACCACACTAGGATAGCCTGTACCAACAATAATTTCAGGCTGGCCATTTTCTCCAATATCACTAATAGAAATCGCACTTTTATCCTCTTCGCCGGCATTAACGTCTATTGTTTTAAATCCTGACTCGTAATTATTTTTATCCTTGTGACTTAAAAAACTAACTCCTCCATTATCGGTTCCAATCCATAAGTTTCCTTGACTATCTTCACTTATAGCTCTCACCTTATTATACGAAAGGCTGCCTACATTATCTGTTTTGTTGTAATGCCTAAATTTCTGACGGTTTCTATTATATTTCTTAACTCCGCCACCACTAGTACCCATCCAAACATTACCAAACTTATCTTCACACAAGGATTTTACCTTACTATTAAGTGAGGCATCTGTGGATTTATCGCGCAATAAAACAGGTTGATTATATACATTGTCCTTATCGCTCTTCTTTAACCAAAACATTCCCTGTAATGTACCTGCATAAATATCTCCAATTTTGTCCTTAATAATTGATCCAGCATTTAAACTATTTAGTGGGGTTGTTTTTACTCTTCTTAAACTAGGCCAATTAATCTCTAACTTAAAAATACCATGTAAATAAGCCACATATAACTCATGGTTATCTATAATAAAATCCCTTACATAACTGGACGCGTTCAGAGTAAAAACTTCTAATTTTTCACTATTAACAGATATAACATACAAACCTTTTAAAGTACCAACCCAAATTCGTCCCAGGTCATCTTCTATAATTTTTGTGATATCACCTTTTTTAAATGAGGTAAAATCTAAAAATGATAAATGCTTTACTGTAGTTGTATCACTATCTAATGATAATATATCAATTCCTTTTGGCCCACCCACCCAAACTTTACCATCTGAAGTAGGAACAACGGTTGCTATAATATTTGTGGCAAGCAATGCTGGCTGATCAGCCGAGTTCTTAATAACAGTAAAGGTTTCTTTTTTAACATCAAACATACATATGCCTTCATCGGAAGTTCCCAACCATAAATTACCCTGCGCATCCTCTGCAATATCAAAAATAAGATTACTAGAAATGCCTTGGTCAGATAAGGGGTCAACCCGATAGATTTTACATTCGTATCCATCGTACCTATTTAAGCCATCATTTGTACCAATCCATAAAAAACCTCTTGAATCTTGAAAAACACAGTTTACATCGTTCTGAGATAAACCTTGACGTGTAGTAAGACTCTCAAAATTATAATTTTGCCCTTGAACATAAGAACATTGAGATATTAAAAGAAAGCCAAACACCAGCCAACTACCTGTTAATATATATTTAAAAATAAATCTCATAAACCATTGTAAATGTAGGTTCTGCTTAGGCTATTGATTATTCATATTTTGCAAAACCTATAATTAACTATCCAAATAACCTCTTAACCAAATATTTTTATCTGAATGTAAATTTAAATCAATATTACAAAGAAGTAAAAATGAAGGATACTACTGGATGATAATATGATATTTTTTTAGGGGGCTTATTATCTCATGGGTAATTAAGGTTAAGAATGAGCCTGTGATAGCGTAAAAAAACCCGCTTGTACTAAAAACAAACGGGTAACTCATATTAGGTAAAATTTTTACTCTAGCTCATCATGTAAAATAAGCATAGGATGTTCTGGATGAAGCACCATTTGCTTTGTAATACTTGGGTGGAAAATACGATCGAAGAAACCTACGTCGTGCCTAACCATGGCTACCATTTCCGCATCATTATCATCCATAAACCTATTTATGCTCTTGCTTACATCATCGCCTTCAATAAAATTGAAACTAAGATCGATATTAGGAAAGTGAGTAGCAATTTTGTTTTCAGCATCTAAACGGTTTACATATTCATCATCTAATACATTAACAAACATTAATGATGAACGATAGCGATCTACAATATCACGAACAGGGTTCATCACCTCATCCTTTGCAATATCTTTTAAGTCAGTTGCAAATACAATTTTTTCTGGTTTCCTAAATTCAGCACTTTTAGGAACCACCAAAATAGGTGCTTTAATGCTTTTTATTACTTCGTAAGCATTAGAGCCCAACAAAAAGTTTTCTAACGCAGATTCGCCTCTACAGCCTAGCACAGTAAGGTCGGGATGATTTTTTTGAATAAATTGGTGAACTACATCGATAAGAGATCCGAAACCGGAAAGTGTTTGTACATCTGCCTGAGGAAAAATGCGTTTAAGTAGAGTCTTCTCTTGCTTTAGGCCTTTTTCGCTTTCGTAAGCCATCTCTTCCTTCACTTGCATTACATATGGGCTTCCACTGAATTCTAAATCATATGCATTAAGTAAGTTGAATTCTACATCATCATCCTTAAACATCTTTAAGGCGTAAAGAGCGGCATTTCGGGCAGTGTTTGAAAAATCTGTTAAAATCAATACATTTTTCATAGCCTGAAATTTACATCAATAAGCAATACTTTAAATATAACCGACACAATACATGCCGTAGATAGAAGTGCCTGATAACGAACATTTTCAATTACCTTATAGGCTTTTAAAGTTTATACGTAGAAAAATTTAAAAGGGTTTCGATTTTTGAAGTATTTATTTGCTATTATTTCGTAATACATAATATATGAATCAACCGGTAGATTCAATGTACACCAACTTAATTTATAAACACCTATACGGTTGATAAAAAAAGGAAATTTAAATAAATAAAAGCATCGCAAAAGCTATTACTTTTCTGCTTTTTTCACCCATCGCCAAACGGTGTGATAAGGAATGTTGGTAATTTTAGCTACATGCGCAGGGTCGTGTTTTTCGCACAAGCGCAATACATTGCTTTTTATTTCCTTGGGGTATCTTATACTTTTAGTTTTTTGGGTGCAATAACGTTTTCTGATACGCGCAATACTCATTTCCGAAACACCATATTCTTGACATATATCTTTGGCAAACTCACCATTATCCAGACGCTTGGCTATCAACAGAGCATCATCATAGGAGATGGTAGAATGACCTCTAAAACTTTCACCATAAACTACTTTTCTATTATCTGATACCATGGCTTTATCGCCCCATTGCAAATTTGAATAAGCATTATCGGTTGAATCGCCATTGATATGAATAACAAACTTATAAGATATGGGCTTTGGATTACGCACAAAAGCCTCGGCCACAAGGCGGTGCACATAAATACGTTTTCCGCCTACAGAAATCTGATAATAGCCATGTTTATGATTTTTAGCTTTAACCAGAGATTGGTGTACTAATTTATCCTTATAGAAAACCTTTTGACCTGTTTTTTCAACTTTTACATCATCCTTAAGACCTAAAACAAATACGTTCTTAAACTCTTCTTCCATCACCATGAAATTAATTTATTCTGATCATCAAAAATAACACCCTTTGCGCTAACCTCAAACTTTCTCCATCACAAAAACCCCACAAACTCCTTGTTCGTCCTCGCTTGACCCAACAATTTGTCCATTAGCATTTATAACACCCTCTCTGGATTCTGGAAAATATTCTATTTGTTGCGAAGACATTATCTCAAAATCAACTACATCCAACTTTACCGTATCTTCCTCATAAGTTCCCTCCAAATGGCATTTTACCTTAAAAGGAGTTTCATCCTCAATCCTTTCTGTAAAATCTAAAATTCCGTATACACGTGTACCTGCCTGCACCAAAACAGCCTCTCCTTCATCTTTGCCAAAAGAAAAATCCTCCTTAAAGCTCCATTTTCCCGTTAAGTCCATCACTTATATTTTTTGTAAGTCATATGCGATTTCCAATGATAACACCTCGAACGGTCACCATTTATTCAAATTTAAGCAAAAGAAGTGATTTTTGTAAATACCTGATTACAATAGTTTGTAGTTTTTTGTAACTGGCCATTCATTCAACACACAAACAACTATATATGTGAAATATACAAACATAAAAAATAGCCTAAAACCTCTAATAATAAAGTAGATTTACAAAACAATACCATAAATATATGACTTAAAAATTAATAAAATATTTGCAAGGATAAAATAAATTCACATACTTTGTATTTCAAAGTACTTTTAACAACTCATTATGGATACCAAAGAGCAATTAAATCATTTATCAGAAATACGTTCATTAATGGAACGTTCGAGCCGATGTTTATCTTTAAGTGGATTATCAGGTATTTCGGCAGGGATTATTGCCATTATTTGTGGTTTGTACACTTGGTGGTATTTAGGTGATGGTTCTTTTGCGCATACCGTTGGTGTAACAGAGTACTTTCTATCATTAAATATTTTCTCAGAGAAATTTATAACTGTAGCCATAATTGCATTGGTAACCTTGGTTTTAGCCATTGTATCTGCTTTTATTTTCACTTATAAAAACAGCCAGAAGAAAGGCTTAAAAATATGGGATACATCTACTAAATATTTCCTCATTAACCTATTTATTCCTTTGACAACGGGTGGCTTCTTTTGTCTTATTTTAGCATATTACGGCGAGCTTTATTTACTAGCCTCCTCCACTCTAATTTTTTATGGATTGGCTTTACTAAATGCCAGTAGGTATACGCATCGAGAAATAAGATATTTGGGTGTTTCTGAAATATTTTTAGGACTGATAAGTAGCTTATTTATTGGTTATGGAATTATATTTTGGCTATTTGGTTTTGGCGTTTTACATATAATTTACGGTGCCGTAATGTACCTTAAATACGAGAGAGAATAGCATGGGTATCATTGACAACATAAGCAAGCTTTTTGAGAGCAGGTTACGCTTGGGTATCATGGCTATTTTAATGGTGAACGACCGTGTGGATTTTAACACACTGAAAGAACATCTCGAAGCATCTGATGGTAACCTGGCAAGCCACATTAAAGCGTTGGAAAAGAACGAACTCATTGAGGTACACAAACAGTTTGTTGGTCGAAAACCGCAAACCACATACACAGCCACCGAACTAGGACGATTATCGTTTCAGAAACATATTGATGGCTTAAATAATTTAATTAAAGGAATGAAGTAAGCAATGAACAGCCATCAATAAATTGACAACAATAACTATTAGATATTAAATCAGTTATATACAGCTGGTTTTATTTTTATACATACACTTTGTATTTCAAAGTACTTTTAAACAAACATATCATGAAAACTAAATTAACACCCATCCAAATTTTAGGTTTTTGCTTACTGGCCATATCCATGGTTATTTTTCATTATGTACCTAATACCAGAAGTACACTCGAAGGAGCTGCACTATTAAACTACCCAATTGGTATTGTCTATTTTCTTTTATCATTTGCAGATAGGCCCAAAGGAGCTAAACTGTTTAAAAAAGGGCTTCGAAAACTAAACTGGCATATTGTATTATCCTTAATGATGGTAAGCTGTTTTACTTTAAACAAGGATATACACGTATTTGCCATCACACCTTTATGGATTAAAATTTTATTACCCATAACTCTATTTGCATTCTGCTTAGCAGCAATTGATTCAACACTTAAACCATGGGTTAAACATGCCACATCTTTTACACTTGGTATCGGATTATTATTATTCGGTTATTATGCCATAGTACTTTTACCCTACACTCCCATTGCATTTATTGGACTAATTCTTCTAGGTTTATCTGTGCATCTGCTAATTCCAGCCATGCTAATAATTTGGACATTGATAATTACTTGCCGCCCCCGAAACTTTAATATTAATAGTAAAACGGTAGGTATCGGTTTTGGTGCAGCTGCAGCTTTCGTGTTGATTTACGTTTCTATATATAATTATCACAACAGGGGAATTCAACAAGCTCAAAAAGAATTAATATTAAGTGAAGAAAGCGATTTTCCTGAATGGGTATCTTACGCTAAAAATTGTACATCGCCCTATTGGAGCGAAAGAATAATTGGTCAAAACTTTTTGTACGAAGGCTTTAATGAATGGTGGAGTTTTGATTTTAATCAAGGTTCATTCTCCGAAGTTAGGGTTCACGACCCCTTAGTTGCGACTGCAGCTCTATTCACTCAGGCGTTAAACTTAAGTAACAAAGAACAGGTACAAATATTATCTTCAATTTCAGATAATCGCCATTATACGTACGAAAAGCTTTGGTCGGGCAAAAACCTCAAAGTAAGCAAAGAGCTAAGCGATGTTCGAATATATCCTGCATATAGGATGGCTTATATGGAAAAAACCTTATGGATTGAAAACAGCAGTAAAAATGAATGGAGCCAGGAAGAAGCATTATTCACTTTTTATTTACCAGAAGGAGCTGTAGCCTCATCGCTTTCGCTTTGGATAAATGGTAAAGAAGAAAAATCGCGATTAACAACCCGCAAAAAAGCCACTAATGCTTACAAAACCATCGTTGGCAAGGAAAGACGCGACCCTGTTGTATTGCATTGGCAAGAAGGAAATCGACTGACTGCTACAATATTTCCTTGTACCCCAAAAGAGGCTCGAAGAGTTAAGATAGGAATAACCGCACCCCTAACAGTAAAGAACGATCAACTCGTTTTTAACAGCACAAAGGTACAAGGCCCCAACAACCGAGGTGCTAAAGAAATGGTTCATGTTAAAATTTTAGGTGAACGGACAGATACAAACTTACCGTGGGGTTTTAAAGAAGCACTTCCTCAACAGTATATTTATGATGGAAAAGCATTGGATAGCTGGACTTGCTCTTTAGATGTCTTTCCTCTTTCGGAAACACCTTTTTCTTTTAACCAGCAAAGTTTCCAATTGCAAGACATAAAACATAAAAGCAATAATTTTAAGCCATCTGCTATTTATTTAGATATTAATCATGCATGGAATAAAAATGAAATTGAAAGCATCATTAAATCTGCACAAGGCATTCCTGTATTTATGTACCATGATGGATTTAGACAGTTGAAACCAGAGAACTACATTTCATATACGAAAAAGGCACTTCACCAGTCATTTTCATTATTTCCGATTTATGAAATTAAAAACCCTAAAACAGCCTTATTTATAACTAAAGGAAGTGAAAACTCTCCTATTCCAAGCGAATTAAAAAACTCGAAGTTTCACGACCAACTAATAACTTTACAAGAGCAAACAACAACACCCATTGCGACCATCGTTCTCGAAGGAAAAAAGTCACCTTTCATCAGTACACTCCAGCAGTTTAAACTTCTAGATTGTCAAAATAAAAACTTGCATGAATTGGTTTCAGAACCTACTCCTGAAACTTGGTTCAAACCGTATATTAATGCAGATAATACGGTCAATATACCTATGTCGGGGATGACAATAAAACAACTACAGGATTACCCAGAAAATTCATATAAGGAAGCACCCTCTCATTTGCTAAGGATATATAATTACCATAAGGTGATGAAGGAAGCTGGACATTTATTTATGCTTAAAGATGCTGACATCCCAGAGTCTGTATACAACTTATGTAACGAGGCTTTTATCGTTACTCCTGTATCAAGCCTTATCGTTTTGGAAACACTGCACGACTACGAACGCTTTGACATCAAAGAAAATAAAAACAGTCTTAAAAATGCCAATCTACAGGACTCCGGCGCTGTACCTGAACCACACGAATGGGCCTTAATAATTACGTTGGGGGCTGTTTTGTGCTTAGTCTACTGGAGATTCAAATAGAGCTTATTTATAAAGTCAACTACTACGTTATGTTTGTCATAAAAACAGTCATTTACGAAAAGTAAACTCCTTGTTTTTTTATGACTTCACAAGCCTTGTATTTGAACTTTATATTTTAAGCTCCGAAAAAGTTCGACTTTATGGACAGACTCTAAATAGTCTTAAAAATAATCGTATTCATTCAATAATTATGATGAAATTTATTCGCATAATAGCACTAAGCATTTGCTTTCAACTACTTGGTAAAGTGACTAAATTCTTTAGAATAGAAGCACTAATAACAAAGGCATCGGCTATAAATAAAAAACAATACTTAGGTATTTTAGCAGCCATAAGCGTGTGCATTTTAGCTATTCCAAAGTTTAATGAGTTTGGAGGATTACAATTTAGCCAAATCTTATTCTTTATCATCCTTCCGTTTACCTTAAGCAAAACGGGAGGATATACTAGCGTGATGCCTTTGTTCTTTTTAAGCTGCCTTATCTTAATTACATTTTATATTACCCATGTTTATAGCTTGTTATTTTTTGGCGTATGTATGGCCATTATCACTAGCTTAGTTATATCTGCTTACAAGCCTACCCTCCTAACCATAGGCTTAGCCGTCATATGCACACCAGCTGTGAAGTACCTGTTAAGCATATTTAGTTTTCCATTGCGATTAAAGCTAACAGCTTTGGCTGGAGAAATCCTGAAGCCAATAGTTGACAGTTTAAGCGTATCCGGCAACTGTATTTACATCAACAATATTGAATTTACAGTTGCTCCAGAATGCTTAGGTCTAAATATGATTTCTTCAGCTTTGGTATTTGCCATTTTCACCATATCGTTTTTTGCGTCTAAACTAAAAAGACGTCCGAAGTTATATTTTACAATCTCGGTTATTCTGATAGCCTTTTTACTCATTGTATTGGCCAACCTAAGCCGCATTGTTCTTACAGTATTTCTTAAGGCCATGCCAGGCACCGCACTTCACGAAGTAATTGGCTTGCTTATGTTTGTCGTCAACTGTTGTATTCCTTTATTATTCATCGGTGCCAAAAGTAAACGTCATTATAAAATCGTTAAAACTAAAACCGTAAAATATAAAGAACAACATTACCTAAGCCTTGCAATAGCTCCACTATTAATTATAGGAAGTTGGAACATACATGAAAATAGCCTAAAGCCAAATTTTAAAAAAGCCCAAATATGTATTACTGGTTTTGATAAAGAAGAAAGTAAAGATGGTGTCATCAAATTACAAAACGAATCGGCCATCGTTTATGTAAAACCGCCAGCTTTTATGCTGGGTTCCGATCATAACCCCTTCATCTGTTGGAAAGCCAGTGGGTATAAAATTAAAAACGAAACGGAGAAAAAAATTGGCATGCATACAGTATATCAGTTTGAGCTACACAAAACAGGACAGCCTCCCTTATATTCATGCTGGTGGTATAGCAACGGAAAGTTGAATACCACAAGTCAGCTACAATGGCGCTTGGCAAGCGTTAAAGGTAAAAATGCTTTTAGCGTAGTTAATGTTACCTGCGACAATGCTTCTCTCACTCAACATTGGACTGAGACCTTATTAGCTCAGAATATCTTAAATACTAAGAATTAACCACCATAAATACAGAACTTATGAAAGTAAAATTAATACTTCCGTCTCTTACCGAAGCTAAAAGTCCTTTTTTCAGACCTATAAAATATTCTTTATTTCCTCCATTAGGTTTGGCAACGCTAGCTGCTTATTTAGATAAAAATGATGAAATAGACTTACAAGACCAGCATGTAGAAAAATTGAATCTAGATGACTTACCCGACTTGGTTATTATTCAAGTATACATCACAAATGCATACCGTGCTTACAATATCGCTCAACAATATAAAAACAAAGGAGTTTACGTTGCTTTGGGAGGTTTACATGTAAGCAGTTTACCCCATGAGGCAAGGCCTTATGCGGATACCATTTTCATTGGTCCAGGAGAACAAACATTTCCAGCTTTTATTAAGGACTTTAAAGCAAAAAAACCAAAACCCACTTACACCTCTACTGTAGGCAGAACCATTCAAAATCAACCTCCGATTCGTCGTGATTTAATTAAACGCGAAAAATACTTAGTCCCAAATTCTATTGTGATGTCAAGAGGTTGTCCGCATCATTGCGATTTTTGCTATAAAGATGCCTTTTTTAAAGGAGGTAAATCTTTTTACACCCAACGCGTTGATGAAATCCTTCCGGAGATTTCTAAACTTAAAGGAAAACACCTCTACTTTTTAGATGACCATTTGCTAGGAAATCCTAAGTTAGCCGCTGAACTTTTTGAGGGTATGCGAGGAATGAATCGTGTTTTTCAGGGTGCCGCAACAGTTAAATCTATTTTAGAAGGCGATTTAATTGAGAAAGCAGCTCAAGCTGGATTACGGAGTGTATTTGTAGGTTTTGAAACCTTCTCGCCGAAAAACCTTCAACAAAGTAATAAAAGTCAGAACCTTAAATTAAATTACGAGAAAGCCGTAAAACGCCTGCACGACTTGGGCATTATGATTAACGGTAGCTTTGTTTTTGGACTAGACAACGATAATAAAGATGTGTTTAAGCGAACCGTAGATTGGGGTGTAAATAATGCCATTACCACGTCCACATACCATATTCTTACTCCTTACCCAGGAACCAGACTATATCAAAATTTAGAAAAAGAAGGTAGAATAATTACCAACAACTGGGATTTGTACGACACCCGTCATGTAGTTTACCAATCAAAACAGCTAAGCAATCAAGAACTGGAGCATGGTTATCATTGGGCTTATAAAGAGTTTTATAAATGGAACAATGTTTTTAAAGCATCATTTTCTCATGATACCATAAAACACCAAATGAAGCATTTGTTTTATAAGGGAGGATGGAAAAAATTTGAAGGCTTATGGAATTTTATCATTAACGCAGGAGGCTTAAAAAGAATGCTACCTTTTTTAGAATTACTCCTTTCTGAGATAAATAATGAAGCCCCTAAACTACCAGGCAACTCAAAACGTATTCAAAAGCTACCCAACCAACAATATTATGAGAAGGTTGGATAAATGAACCCCTTAAAAACATGAAAATGTCACCTTTATTAGTAGGCAAAAAGATATCTTTAATCTCCTTTAAAATAAGCTTAATGTGATAAATATTGAATCAATGAAAAACACTCTACTACTCATTTGCCTGACTTTAACGTTAACATTAAACGCCAAGAAAAAATCAACTATAAAAATTATTAAAACAGTGGATTCGCCCTTGATAGAATTTGGCATTACTGAAGTTGAAAAATCTTACACAAAACAACATCTCAATAATTTAACAGTTAATATTCATCTTAATCCAGCATTAGAACCACAAGATTATGTCATCGATTGTGGCAAAAAAACAGAAGTTTCAGGAGGCTCTCCAATCGGTATAATGTATGGACTACTTGAGTTGGCTGAACAGATTAACCTGACCCAAAACATAGATGAGCTTAAATCGAAAAAAGGAACGTCATTTATAAAAAACAGGGGTATTAAATTTAATATCCCCCTCGATGCCCGTACGCCAAGTTACGATGACACGGGCGATGCAGCGCTCAAGAACATCAACGAAATGTGGAACATGGAATTTTGGACTGCTTTTTTTGATGACATGGCTCGCTATAGGTACAATACACTAACTCTATGGAATCCTCACCCATTTCCGAGCATGATTAAACTAGATGAATATCCAGAAATTGCCCTGAATGATGTTTGTGTTCCTAGCATAAAACCTGTTCATAAAGAAGGGGTTTGGGGTGACCCCATGAACTTAAGTAAGATTGTGGCTGATAACTTAAAAGTAGTTCGAGAAATTAGCATCGATGATAAGATTAAGTTTTGGCAAGATGTAATGACTTATGCTAAAAACAGAGGCATAAAAATATATTTTATCACCTGGAACATCAATTTAAATAGCGTAGCTCCACCCTCAGAAACCAGGTATTTTGGTCAGAAACAGAAACTGGGCAATGTGGGTGGCAAATACCAAATCAATAACGACCAGGACAATGAAAAAGGCATTAAATACTTACGGGCTTGTGTAAAAGAATTTATTCTGACTTACCCTGATTTAGCCGGAATTGGAGTAACTCCTAGTGAAAACATGGAAGACCGAGATGATGAATACGACCGTGAAAAATGGCTAGCTAAAACTTATGCTCAAGGAGTAAAAGATGCCAAAGAGATTCAGCCTGACAGAAACATAGAAATGATTCATCGGGTTTGGTTAAGCGGAATGGATAAAATAGAAAATGATTTTGCACCTCATTATCCCGATTCTTTAACCTTAAGCTTTAAATATGCCAAAGCCAGATTATATTCCTCTACAAAACCTCCTTTTGCCAATAAATACATTGAAGTTTTAAAAGAAAAAGGTTGGAAAAGCTGGTGGAATTTGCGTAACGACGATATTTTTCATTTGCGATGGGGCGACCCTGATTATGTGCGAGAGTTTTTAGCGAACCTGCCTCCTGAGCAGATTACCGCTGGTTACCATATGGGTTCGGATGGTTACGTTTGGGGGCGCGAACATATCGATAAAAATGAAGCTTTAGCAGGAAAACTTGAAATAGAGAAGCATTGGTTTAAGTTTATGCTCTGGGGGCGATTGGGCTACAACAATACCTTAAGCAATAAGCATTTCGAAAAAGTATTGGGCACTAAATTTCCTTCATTAGATGAGCAAAAGTTATTGAAAGCGTGGCAGACATCTTCTAAAATAGTACCATTAGTCAATCAGTTTCATTGGCGCGATTGGGATTATCATTGGGCTGTAGAAGGTTGTATTGACTGTCGCAAAGGTTTTAATACAGTGTATGATTTTATCCACTGCCCAACCATGGAAGCTTCGGGTATTCTAACCATTCCTGAGTTTGTAAACAAATCCATCCAACTTAAAACAATAACAGGTATCACACCTATACAATGGGCTGATTCGTTGGAGCATTATAGCAAACAAACTTTAGCTATTATCAATCATTTAAACACTGTTTCTGGCGATAAAGAAATGCAGGCTACTATAGATGATATAGAATCGTTTGCGCATTTAGGAAATTACTATGCTGCTAAAATAAGAGCTGGAATAGTATTGCAATTTAATATCCAAAGTCATCCACAAAAAGGTAAACCTGCTTCTGTATTTTTAAAAGAAGGATTAGAACACTGGAAACAATACGCCGAAATAATGTCGGCCAATTACAAACCTCAAATGCTAGCCCGAACAAGAGTGATGGATTGGAATAAGATTACTGAAGATGTTAAAGCAGATATTGCTCTAGCTGAATTAATTGAAAATAATCAATGGACCTCGCTTTTTAATGGTAAAGATTTAAATGGCTGGCACGTTAAAACCATGAAAGAAGATGCACAAAAAGAATATTTTAAGGTAGATAATGGAGCCATTCTGGCCAACTCTGTCGGCGACAAAGAGCACGAGTACATGTGGTTGATGAGCGATAGTACTTACAATGATTTTATCTTACGATTAGAATACAAAATTTGCAAAGGAGCAAAGGGCAATAGCGGTATTCAGTTTAGAAGTAATTACGATGAAAAAGCCAACTGGCTCGATGGTCCACAAGTAGATATTTCGCCCGAACCCATTTGGCGATGCGGAATGATATGGGACGAAACGCGCGATAACAAACGCTGGCTCTATCCTAATCTGCCTATTGGCGAATGGGTAAACGAAAGCATGGCTACTCCTGATTACTTTTTAAAAACCGAAGAGAATCCTGAGACTTGGGGGCCCTGGAACAGAATGACCATTGTGGCCAATGGAACGCGAATAAAAGTATACATTAACGACCTTCTTACTACTGATTATGATGGCACTGGCATTTTAGATGATGATACTCACACCAAGTATAATGTGGGTATGAACGGTAAAATTGCGTTGCAAATCCATCGGAAAAATGAGGTGAAAGTGGCTTTTAAAAATATATGTATATCAGAGATTGATTCAAAGTAAATACTATAAAGGATTTACTTGCTTTTCATGTAAATCCTTTATTTTTATCACTACGTCAGGCATTATGTAAAGCTGAGTATAATTGCAGAAACACTGCAAACCGAATCTATTAAAAACAATATTAATGACGATATTACTATTGAGATTTGTACCATCTAATACAATAACTAAATATTAAAAACAGGAAGACTAACTTATAAGTTGGTAGCACTTTACTATCTATTCTCAATCATTTTTTGTGGTCTCGTAATACCTATCCAATTTGGTATAAATATTATCCTCAATACCTATTACAAAAATGGCTGCAAATAATCTGTTATGTGGAACTTCTAAATCAAACTTACGATTATTTCTAGCATAATAAATAGCTATAGCAGCAGGAAGTGCACCCATTTGTTCTAAACTCTTTGAATATTCTTTATAATACTCATCTCCCTCACCTAACTCCTTCAAATACTCCGTAAATGAACCATACATAACCTCATCCAAAGTAGTAATACCTGTAAAGTTTACAAAAGTAGTATCGCTTCTTTTATCGTAAATAAGTTTATGCGATTGATTAAAGCGCCATATTGAACCAATCACATCCGGATTTAAACTTTTTAAGAAAGCATATTTTTCTTGCTCAGGGATTGGAGGCTTAGAATCCATCCTACCATTCTTTTCGTTCCATGCAGCACTATAGGTAGCAAAGTAGCTTCTATACGCAGTAACAATATCCTTTTCACCGGTTACTTTTAACATGGCATCGTCTGCATACCTTATTAATTCCTCCAGTGTAACAATTTCTTTCTGCGTATAATAATCATTTAAAACAACATCTTCTTTCAAAGAAAAACTCGCCGAATTATTGGTACAAGAGTAAGTTAAAATTATTGCTAATAGTAGGATTATTCTTTTCATAAAAATTAAGATTTTACTAAAGGTAATTAATAGTCTGTAATAAAAAACACTAATTATATCACACAAAATACTTTGCAGAATACTAACCTATTTTCCCACAACACTTTTTAAACTTTAGTCCGCTTCCACATGGGCAAGGACTATTTCTGCCAGAGCGAGTTTTGGTCTTCGTCAAGTCTTTTGTGGATAAATCCTGCTGAAAGATTTCTTCCAATAATTGATACAACTCAGGATGCTTTTGTTTTAACAACTTTGGACGCTCAAAAAAGTACTCGCTGGCCACCGCAAAAAACTCCTGCTTATTGGTTCCTCCATACGGATTAATATCCGAATCCTTTTCATAAATCTCCTCAATCTTTCTATTAATTAGGTCGAGCCAAGGAATGGCATACTGATTTTCTAATAGCAAAGAAGGAACTCCATCAGTACTCCCGTCTAACTTGTCTATTAAATGTACGAACTCATGTATGGCTGTATTCTTTTTATCCGAGGCATTAGAAAAACCATGATGTAAAGCTGGCTTGGAGAGTATCATTTTGCCTTCCATATAACCAGAACCCACCATACCCATAATTCGGCGGTCTTCACCCGATGTTTCTAACTTTTCATTAAACATACCTGGATATAACAACACCTCGTTTAAATTTAAATAACGCCAATTGCTTATTTTAAAAATGGGAATAATGGCACTCGAAGCCACCAATAGCTTATCTGTTATATCCACCTCAACATCTACACCTGTAATTTTACAGTTTAACAGAAACTCCTGCACTCTATGCTCAAACTGCCTTTTTTCTTCCTTCGAAAGGTGATTGTAATAATTTACCTTTTCACATAAAATAGTTCTCCAAGTAGGGGGAAAGTCTTTTTCTGGCATTATCCAAGTGGGTTGCTTATAACGACGTATAATGAATACCAATATTATAATAGCCAAGACAATCAACAACAGTTCAGTCATAATTTATTCAATGAGTTAGAGATTTTATATAATGAGTACAAACTAAAATAAAATCACTTAAAATAAGAAGGTTTAATTCATAATATATCGACCATGATATTTTTAATCACTAATACCAATATCAACTCAAAATGATTGACATAATTTGACCATTAAGAATTAATACCTCGTTATAAAATTTCATCGTAGCTATGGCTATGACACAATTTTATGCATTGTCTAAATCCTTAATGCTTTAAATTCTTATCCATCACTTTAAATTGAAATTGGTATAACATGATCAGGTAGCTAAAACGCAATACTCTTCTTGTCTAGCGTCTATGATTATATCTATTTATAATATTTCATAACTAACACAAAGTTAAACTGAACAAATTTTACGCCTTCTTGTTTAGTGCTTAGTTACTGATAAACAAGCAACTTAAGCATTATAAGTCGACATGACGCACCTGATATATTTACTAATCGCGTAAATAAGCGCCTAATTGATTTTATTATTCAATTGAGCGTACTATCTTAGAGATGCAATTTAAACCTTTTAATGAAGAGCATAGCATTATTAATAATACTATTGTCTATTAATGTTATAGCTACACCAATCGACTGGCAATCTCAGAGTAAGGAGATTAACATTGGTAAGGCTATAGAAATTATGAAAGATAAAGATGGAGAACTTTCTTTTAACGAAGCAAGCTCACCTGCTTTCTGGTCGAAGTATAAGAAGTCTAATTCTGAGATTATAAACTTCGGTTTCACAGAAACTATCTACTGGTTAAAATTTGAACTTAAAAACAATACTAACAAAGACTTGGTATTGGAAATAGCCACAGCAGGCCCTTCGGTATGTGAACTCTATTACTATAATGATTCGGGCAAAGTAACTCATTCAAAAATAGGATATCACACTCCTGTTGATGAAAGAGATATAAAACATCATTTTCAAGTTTATTCCCTCCCCAAAGGAGAAAGAGAATATTATTTAAGAGTACTTTCAAATACTCACCCCCTACCTATTAAAATTCTAGAAAAATCAGAGCATTCAATTAATAGCTACCACCAAAAAATATCTTATGGTATCTATTTAGGGATGATGCTATTTGTAATTATCACAAACTTGTTCTTTTTCTTTTCCCTACGTGACAGGATGTATCTATTTTATGCATTGGTGGTTATATTATATAGTTGTTATGCATTATTCGTGTTGGATGGCTTCATTATCTACCTAATACCTAAAGTAGATTTGATGTTCTGGTATGTATTTATTCCAACCGTTGGAGTAGCTGTACAAACCACCTATTGTGTGTTTTTTATTGATGCAAAAAAGTATATACCCAAGACCTATGGCATTGTAAAATACATCATCATTTACTTTTACGCTTATATTTTTATCCGATTCGCATTACCTACAAGTACAGCCCTATTAGTAAATACTATTCATGCTATGATTTCCTTTTTCCTGATGGGCTATTTAGGTTTATTGGTAGGACGAAAAGGAAACAGGTTAGGTTATTATTTTGCCTTAGCGTATTTAATTTATTTTATACTCGTTGTTACGGAAGCCATTTATATTCAAACAGGTTCGCCTAAGTATATTTTTGGATTAAGTCATGTCGCATTAGCTACTTTAATGGAGGCACTCATCTTATCCTTCTTATTATCTAAACGAACAGAATGGGAAAACAATAGGCGAGAGAGAGAAAAAATAACTGCTCAACAGCAATTAATGGACAGCTTGAGAGAAAATGAAAGAATTGTAAAAAAGCAGAATGAAATTCTTGAACAAGAGGTGAGCAAACGTACAGAAAATTTAAAGAGCGTAAATTATGAGCTTAAAGAAGTGGTAGCCACTAAAGATAAGTTTTTCTCTATCATTGCTCATGATTTAAGATCTCCTTTTAACTCCTTATTGGGTTTATCCGAAATACTCATTGGAGATTACGATAATCATTCTGAGGAGGATAAAATTAAATATATCAGAACACTAAAAGATGGCTTACACAATAGTCACAACCTTCTAGAAAATCTGCTTATCTGGTCCAACTCAGAACGAAATAACATTAGTTTTTCGCCAGAAAACCTAAACTTATTAGATCTTATTACGGAATCTCTATGTTCTATCCAAGATCTTCATATACAAAAACACATTGAAATTACAAACCAGGTAAATTCTGAACTAATAGTTAATGCCGATAAAAACATGGTAAGTACTATACTGCGAAACCTAATTTCTAACGCAATAAAGTTCACACATATCGGAGGAAGCATTGAAATCAGCAATAACCAAGATCAATCCAATGGTTTTGTAACTATTAATGTAAGTGACAATGGAATAGGCATTAGTGAGGAGATCATGAGAGAATTATTCACTTTATCCTCTAATGTAACCAGCCCTGGCACCGAGCAAGAAAAAGGCTCTGGATTAGGGTTATTAATTTGTAAAGAGTTTGTTGAAAGACACAAAGGAACAATTACAGCTTCAAGTGAAATAGGTAAAGGGTCGACATTTAGCTTTGAATTACCCTTAGCTAGACAGAAATAAAGCTTGCTACATAAATAAACTCAGCATTATCCTACTTCTTCGTTTATTTAGTCTAAGTTTATAACCTAAACTTAAAGCCTCTTTGCCTTAAAACGAATTGTCTTTATCTAAAAAGATAATTCATGAAACTACAAAGCAACGCTAGCCACTTTTCATTAGTTTTTGCACTTAACTAATGCATTCAAATTTTGAAGAAATCATCTCATGTTTTTTAGAAAAGCGTGTAGGTATATCAAATGATTTTTTGAGTACAGAATTAGCTTCTCACCTAAAGTCGAACTTATTAAACTTATATAAAAATGAAGATTTAATAACAGCTGGCATTGGCAATGATCGTCTACTTAATTATAACAAGGAGATCAGGAGCGATAAAATTTTCTGGTTAGACAGAGCTCATGACAACATCTATGAGAATGAGTTTTTTGATTTAATAGATTCCTTTGTTAAGTATTTAAATAACACTTGTTATACAGGAATCAAAAGTCATGAATTTCATTATGCTTTATACGAAAAAGGGACTTTTTATCAGAAACATATCGATCAGTTTAAATCAGATGATCGTAGAGTTTTTACAATGATTATGTATTTAAACGAAGGGTGGACAACTGCAGACGGTGGCGAACTTAAAGTATATCAAGAAAGTGGTATTCAATTGATATCTCCCGAAAATAAGAAATGTGTTTTTTTCAAAAGTAACGAATTACCTCACGAAGTTCTTTTGTCAAATGTATCGCGGAGTAGCGTTACAGGCTGGCTAAAAACATGAGAACATTAACCCCTTCACTTTATAAAATAAAAAAACCGATGACTGTCGCCATCGGTTCTATATCTAACTGTAAATGTATATTTTAACTATCCAATTAAACCATTGTTAATTAAGATAACAACAAGTAATCCAAGGATAGCATAAAGCTCAGGAAACACACCCAAAATCATAGTGTTTGCAAATACTTTATGTCCAGAACCGATAGCAGCAATACCGCTAGCACAAACCTGTCCCTGACGAATACCTGAAAATAAACCAGCAAGTCCCATCGCTAAACCAGCACCAAATACTCCAGCCGCAACTGTCCAATCAACAGTTCCGCTTAATAAAGCACTCATAACGAAGAATCCAACGAAACCATAAAGACCCTGCGTACTAGGTAGTGCAGAAAGTACCATATAGTTACCGAATGAAGAAGCATCTTTTTTCATGGCTCCAATAGCAGCGTTACCACTAATTGACACTCCATAAATACTACCGATACCCGATAAACCTACCATTAATCCGATTCCAATATAAGCTAAAACGATTGGTTCCATAATTTCTATTTTTTTAAGATTTTATTATTTTAAAAATTGTTTATTTACTTTGATGAGAAGGGTTCGTATTTATGGCCGCCACCTTCAAAACCGGCATTTTTATAAAACTCTACAAATGTTAATCGCAATGGATGTACAAACGACCCTAACAAGGCCATAAAGATATTTAAGCTATGCCCAAAGGCTAAAATCAACACCATTACTAATTGCCTTAAAATGATTGTATCAGGACTTAAATCCATTGCCAAAGAGTTAAACACGCTACCTAAAATAGCACTGGATAATCCTAAGGCAAATAAACGAATGTACGAGAGTACATCACCCAATAAACCAGAAGCCATACCATAAGTATCCCACAATCCAGTTCCAAAATTCAATAGAATATTTTTACCTGGTGAATTGTACAATAAGGCAGGTATACCTCCAATAACAGCAGCAGCTATAGCAATTTGATTTGCCAAACCAGCGTCTATCATTTCTTGCATTCCTAAACCATAAGCAGGAATAGCGATAGCAACGATGATAGTCCATCCAATTTGAGATATAGAATACTTAAATCCATATACTCTAGCTAAGTTCACTGATTTCAGTATCATTCCAAAGATGACTTGAATATAACCCAATACTAACGAAAGAATCATTAAGTTATCGGTATTCAGTACCCATTGTTGATAATTGTGCAACCAAGCTACATGTTGTAAAGGTTGTCCGTCAGCATCTAAACCAAACATTACTCCAAAGAATGTTCCCCCTAGAATTCCCATAATAGTAGTAGAAACTCCAAGGAAAAATCCTAACCACAACAAGGGTTTTACCTTTGGCTTTGCTTTTGTTAATCCAAACAAAGTACCTAATACTATCAGTAATCCATAACCGGCATCTCCTAAACAGAAACCGAAGAATAACATATAGAATGGTGCAAAGAATGGTGTTAAATCCAGCTCTTTGTGATTTGGTAAAGTATATAACTCTCCAATAGATTCAAACAGACGAGCAAATTTGCTATTCTTTAGTTTGATAGGCATCGAATCCTCAGGTGTTGGCGCATCCATGGTATAAACAACCGCTTCTGTTTCCAATTCCTTTTCAAAGTCTTCGTGCCCTTTTGTTGGTACCCAACCGCTTAAAACAACCAACTTATCGTCAACTACTTTTTCGCCACTACCATAAACTTTAGAGTAGTCTATTTCTGTTTGCAACTGACTGATGCTTTGCTTCAATACTTTGTTAGCATACAAACTTAGATCATCTAATTGCTTTTCAACTTTAGCCAACTCATCCTTTTTATCTTGAATTAGTTTTTCAAAATATGAAAGAGGTTGCTCTAGTTTTACTTCATCTAAATTGGCATGTGATAATTTATCACCCTTAGAAATAGCGAGCATAAACATCTCACCATTTTCCTGATTCACCAATTCAATATCTGCCACATCACGCCATTGCTCATCCCAGTTTTTTTCATCACAAATTAAAAACTGAATTTGATAACCCGCATTTTTAATTCCTTCAATACTTTCCGGGTTAAAATTACCCCAAGGCGAAATGCTTTCTTTTTCCTTTTCTAGGGAGAAGATTTCTTGAGTCAGCCTATTGTCTTCATGATTATTGTCTTCAATCAGCTTTATCAACTCATCTCCATCTGTAATTATAGGTTCAACCTCATCTTCGCTTCTGCGAGAATCCATCTCCTGCATTAAGCCTTTCAGATGATTTATTTTAGTGAGTTTAGCACTATTCTCTGTGCTCAATTCACTTTCGCCCATTTCAACATGTAACACTCCAAGGCTCCTTAATTTATCCAGGATATTGGCATATTCGGCGTGGTAAATCAGTAACGAGAATTTCTTCATCGATTCAATCATGATTCAACCTCCTTTTCTTTTTGTAACTGTTGACGCGTTTTTACGATTTTTTGTGCCGACTTAGAAAGGTTCTCCTCATCCTCAAGGAATCGTTTAATCTTTCTGATGGCATCTTTAAAACCGGGTATTTGAACCTTTTCGTATAAGTTAACCTTTTGCGTAGTTTTTTTACGGGCTACATCTAACAATACCATTTTACGGAGGAAGACCTCGCGCTCGATGGCTATTTTTGCCAGACTTTCAATAATTTTAACTCCGTCTAAAAACCATACAGGCTTACTAAAAAGTGCAAACGGCTCTTTTTTAAATACAACATCTACTAGTACTGGGGTTTGAACACCTGCAATTTTTTTGCTTTCCAGCACCACATCTTCAATAGAAATGGCTTGCTGGTCAAATTCGCCCCACAATCTTGATATTTTATCTAAATCAGCCGTTTTGGTTTCAAGTTCGTGCCCGAGCTCATCGGCTCGTTTTTTTGCTCTTTTCACCTCAATACGCAACGCCGCTTCTTTATTTTGAAGCGTAGGCAAAGCTCGCACTCGTACTTTGAGCTGCTTATCCATCTGCTGCTGAGAGGTTTTGTTATATTGAAACTTTAAGGCCATATTCTTAAGTTGAAAGTTACTAAAGTTTTAAAGTTGAAAGCATTTGTACTTTTAACTTTAAACTTAGTACTTATTTTTTCCAGTATTTATCTACAAATTCCTGACGCACTACCACTTCTTCACGAGCAAAGTTATCTTGAAATAATTCCCAAGTAGTATCTAACATCTTTTCTGTATCGATATTAATATCAACGGCCAGAATCTGTTCTGAATACGCCCTTGCAAACTTCAGCGTACGCTCATCATAATCCGTTAAATCAAAACCATTATCCTGCTTGGTTTTTGCATTGGCAGCATCGGCGTATAAACGAATCGCGGCATTCATCACCTGAGGATGATCTTCGCGTGTTTGCTTTCCGATAACCAACTGCTTCAAACGAGATAAACTTCGGAATGGATCTACAATTACTTTACCTACATCAGAATCCATACGTAAGAACAACTGCCCTTCTGTAATATAACCCGTATTATCAGGAATAGCGTGTGTAATATCTCCACCATTAAGTGTGGTCACCGCAATAATGGTTATTGAACCACCATGAGGGAACTGCACCGCTTTTTCGTAGATACGTGCTAAATCTGAATATAATGAACCCGGCATACTATCCTTAGAAGGTATCTGATCCATACGATTCGAAACAATAGATAAAGCATCAGCAAACAAAGTCATATCGGTTAAAAGAACCAACACTTTTTGTTGCTTTTCCTCAGCGAAATATTCGGCTGCAGAAAGTGCCATATCAGGAATCAATAATCGCTCTACTGGTGGATCATCCGTAGTGTTTACAAAACTTACAATACGATCCAACGCTCCTGCGTTATCAAATACATTTTTAAAATATAGGTAATCATCGTTAGATAATCCCATACCTCCTAGTATAATTTTATCAGCTTCGGCTCTTAATGCCACATTAGCCATTACCTGGTTGTAAGGCTGATCTGGATCGGCAAAAAATGGAATTTTTTGTCCTGTTACCAGTGAGTTATTTAAGTCGATACCAGCAATACCCGTTGCAATAAGGTCAGATGGTTGCTTTCTACGAACGGGGTTCACAGAAGGACCACCTGTTTCGATAATTCGTCCTTCTACATCTGGACCTCCATCAATAGGATCTCCAAAAGCATTGAAAAAACGACCCGCTAACTGATCTCCAACTTTTAATTGAGGCGAATGACCCAAAAATACCACTTCGGCATTTGTCGGAATACCTTCTGTACCGGCAAAAACCTGAAGAATAACCTCATCGCCCATGATCTTTACTACCTGTCCCATACGGCCATGTACCATTGCCATTTCCTCATTACCAACATCAGTAGCTTTGAGTGTAACCGTTGCCTTGGTCAGGTTCAATATCTTAGTATATACTTTTTGAAATGCTTGAGTTTCCATAGTTTCCAAATTAATTTAAGCGTTCTTTCATAATCGTTTCCAGTTCGCTCTCATATGCTTTAAATTTATCCGAATTCCACTCCGAATAATTCATTTGCTTTAATTCGTTGATGATACGCTTAAAGAAACCATTCACATCTTCGAAAGAATCGAAACTAAATTTCTTTTCAGTGATATCTAAAACCTTTTCAAGCATATATTTTTGACGATCTAACGGACAGTTGGCATCAATTTTATCAAAAGAATCTTGCTGAAGAATAACACCATCAATCAGTTCCGAATTCCAGAAACGTTCATGAAATTCCAAAGGAACACCATCATCACCCAAAATATTAATTTGCTCCTGAGCCTCGCGACCACGCAATAATAATGTTTTGGTATGCATCACTTTATCAAGCCAATCTTCACTGATATTCTTGGTTAAATACTCCACCAATTCAGGATACTCTAAATACTTTGAGTAACTATCAATAGGATCGATGGCTGGATAACGCTTACTATCGGCACGCTCTTGGTTTAGACCATAAAAACAACGTGCTGCTTTACGTGTAGATTCTGTTACAGGCTCTTTTAAGTTACCTCCTGCTGGTGATACTGTTCCGATAAAAGTAATAGAACCAGATTCACCATTATTTAAGTATACGAATCCAGCGCGTGCATAGAAACTAGTAATAATTGCCGTTAAATCCATCGGGAAGGCATCAGGCCCAGGAAGTTCCTCTAAACGGTTACTCATTTCACGAAGTGCTTGCGCCCAACGCGATGTTGAATCGGCCATTAGTAACACCCTAAGTCCCATCGAGCGATAATACTCACCCAATGTCATGGCAGTATATACAGATGCTTCACGTGCCGCAACTGGCATGTTAGAAGTGTTGGCAATAATAGTAGTACGCTCAATTAACTTGCGACCTGTACGCGGATCCTCCAACTCTGGAAATTCGGTAAAGATTTCTACCACCTCGTTAGCACGTTCACCACAAGCTGCAATAATTACAATATCCGCCTCTGCATATTTAGAAATGGCATGCTGTAATACTGTTTTTCCAGTTCCGAAAGGTCCAGGGATAAATCCAGTTCCTCCTTCTGCTATTGGATTAAGCGTATCCATGGTACGAATACCTGTCTCTAATAATTTAAAAGGACGTGGTTTTTCGTTATAAGCTTTAACAGCCATTTTAACAGGCCATTTTTGAACCATGGTTAAGTCAATGTCATTACCTTCTTTATCGGTTACCGTGGCAATCACATTATCAACGGTATAAGCTCCAGCTTCAACCACACTTTTTACGGTATACTTTCCCTCAAATTTAAAAGGAACCATAATACGGTGTGGCATTCCGTTTTCAGGAACTTCGCCTAACCAAGAACCTGCACTTACCTCTTCACCAGCTTTGGCAATCGGCGTCCAGTCCCACTTTTTCTCTCTATTTAACGGATCGGTGTAATCTCCTCTTTTCAGAAATACACCATCCATCTTATCTAAATCGTTTTGAAGACCATCGTAGTTTCTTGAGAGGATTCCAGGCCCTAACGTCACTTCTAATAAGTGACCTTCAAATTCCACCTTGGTTCCAATCTTTAATCCACGGGTGCTCTCAAAGACCTGTACATAAACATTTTTACCCAAAATTTTAATTACCTCAGCCATCAGGTTACTTTCTGGATGCTGAATAAAACAAATTTCGTTTTGGGCCACAGGACCTTCAACCTCTACAATTACAAGGTTGGCAATAATACCGGCAACAACACCGGTGGTTTTATTTTTTCTTTCCATGGCGTAATTTATATTCTTCAGGAAATTCGTAACTGCTTTCCAATTCGCTCAATAATTTTTGGAACATCTTTTTGCCTTCTTCTTCATCTAAGGCAATCCATCGTTCAACTATCAATAATTTATAAACAAAAGCCAATACTCTTTCTACCGTAAAGTAGTTAAAGAATGTACTTTCATCTAGATAGTTCCATTTTAAACGATCAATTTTAAGTTCACGTTCCAAAATATTTTCTTCTTCGTATATCTGAATTAAGGGTTCAGTATACTCTAGTTCATTGGCCAAGCCAAAGTCTCTCGATCGGCTTTTTACTAAAGCCTCTACTACCTCTCCATCTCCAATTAACTCTTTTTCAAACTCCATATCAAACTTACGACCTGTAAGCGCTGTGAATATGTTTTTCTGGTTAATTTCAAACTGAAGATACTCGCATAAAAACGTATTGGAAAAACCTGTTAAGAAATCCGAATACATTTTAAACAAAATTACCTCTGCATCCACTTTTTCAATTGGCTCTTCTGCAAATAATATTTGCTTACAGAAGTCAATTAAATAAGTAGGAAAGTCGCTTCCTTCTATTGCTTCAAGCTCTTTTTTATCTGTTAAAGATTCTAACTCCAGTGAGAGGTAATTCCCTCTTGGGTCAAACTCTTTATGTTGTTGAAACAATAAGTTAATGAGGTTGTAATGATCGAAAGGCAAATACAGTGCTTGCGCCATACTAAAGTCACGCGTATTCAATTCTTCTTGCAACATATCTTTCAGTGCAATAGAATTAAACGCCACTTTTTTATCACCTAATAATAAATCAGGTAAACCGGCAACCAGACAGTAATAGTTTTTTGCCATGCCTTTTACGCTTCAAATAATAATTGATTTGTTTTAGGGCGCAAGAATGATTTAAAGAAGTTCTGGAAATCACCCTCCGTAAAGCTTATTACATAACTTCCATCCGAAGGCCCAACTTTAAACCCAGCTTTTACAGCTGCATCAAACTCAAATGATAATCCTTTATTGATTTCGGCAGCAAAGCTTTTTTCAATTTTTTTGTCTAGTTCTGCTTTTTCAGATTCAGGAAGAACCACGTTAATATCAAAGTTCCCTGTTTTTCCCCAACCTTCAACTAGCTTACTAATTAAAGACTGTACATAATCCTTATCTGAAAAAACTTCTTTTAAAGTTGGTTCCGACACAGCAACCGTAATACTGTTACCTATTTTCTGACGCAAAGAAGAAATGGCTTGCTGTGAAGCTAGTTTAATTTCTGCTTCTACATTCCTCTTGGTTTCAGCGGCTTGTTTTTCTGCTTCTTCAACTTTATCAGCGGCTTTTTTCTGTGCCTCTTCAACTATCCTTTCGGCCTCTTGCTTGGCCTTTGTAATGATGGAATCCGCCTCTTCGTTGGCTTTCTGTATGCCATCGGAATAGAGCTTATCCGTAAGTTCCTGAAGTTTTGATTGCATGATACTTATTTATAGTTAACTTTAATCTACTTATAATTAAAGATGTTATTCAAAAAAAATAATAATCGCTTGAGAACGATTCCTTTCCCTAAAATGACCAATTGTATCCTTGGCCAATCATCATACCATCTAATCCTGGAGTCTTTCTTTTATCGTCTAAAAACGTCACCCAATTTAAAGCTTCTTTTACAAAAAGCAATTCTAAAATGCATATTTTTTATATCGGATATTTACCCCTTAAAATATATGGCATTATTAGATGAATAAAAAAGCATCTACAAATCCTATTGATTAGATATCTTAAAACTAATGGCAATCCTTTCAAATATTTAAATTAAGAGGATGAAACGCCATTATTCAGATCTAAAATAGATTTAATTCCGCGTCAAATAAGATTATATGAATTACAGATAACTATATACTACTGATTATTCTCAAGCTGTTACTATATCAAATATTTTTCCAACAGACCAAACAGCTATAAACCTAAATAGTTCTACATATTTTAAGATTTATTAAGAAGTTGTAACGAATCCTATTTTTAGTATTAAATTCAAACCAGCAGAAAGGTTTGAAAACCATGTAGAACAAATTTAAAGACAAAAAAAATGCACCCTAGAAAACTTACTTGGAGTTTTCTGGGTGCACCCTTCAAAATGTGTACGGTTATATTATTGTTTTAAAAACTTCACTACTTTTCTTGATACTAAATCATCTAATACTATTTGATACATTCCTGCTTCTAAATCGGATAAATTAAAAGGAGTACTTTCACCACCAGTTAACTTTAAGATTTTAATAGGTGTACCTGTTAGGCTTAATACTTTTACAGTTACCATTTCAGAATTAAACCCTCTTAAATCTATATTTACTGGACCTGTTGATGGATTTGGGTAGATACCAATATTAGAATTTTCTATTTCTGGATCTTCCGTAGTAGTATCTCCTGATTTTAAGCTCCACGCATATTGCTTTGGTTGAAATATATTATCCCACTTAATGTAATATGCTTTGTTAGCTTTAACCGAAAGAACTAATTCGGACTGCATACCAACTGCATCATCGCTAAATGCAACTTTTCCTGAACCACAACCCTCATAAACCTCTAAATATGTATCTTCTGTTGTAGCATTTGCTGATGTAATTGTAATATCACCATCTCTTAAAGCAATAAATCTATACCACTTATCGGTACCAGAATCATGGTTAATTGGTAAATTATCTAAACTATGTACATCTATTGGCTCAGCACAACGCTCTCCTAATTCCCAGTTACTTTCTGTAATACTCCATCCTACATTTGTATTAGAAGACGAATTACGGATAGCAATTAAATATGACTGACCGGTTTGTCCTTCAAAAGCAGTAATACTTGGATTCCAATTTTCATCATTATTTAAAGTTGAAGAAGTACTACAATCATTAAATACTGCAATTTTACAATCTGTACTATTTGCTTGAACAGTAATTTTACCATTACGAGATGCTGTAAACTCGAACCACTTATAAGTATTTTCTTGAATAATGTTTGATAAGTTTCCCGATCCAATACTCATAGGATTACTACAAAACTCGCCTTGATTCTTACTTTCTTCAGTTAAAAACCACTCATACGTTTGTAATGTATATGAATCTTTCCAACAGATCCAATAGGTAAGTCCACTAATCACTTCAAAACAAACTTCTGATTGCTTATCGCAAAAGTCATTACTAAAAGTAAAGGCTTCTAAATTACATCCATCAAATATTTCAACGTAAGTATCGGCAGTTGTTTGCCCGCAAGAAGAGACGATTACTTTTCCGTTGGTAGTAGCAGTGTATTTAAACCACTGCTCGCCCATGGAGTTGTTACTAATATTTATTCCTTGATTTGCAGTAGTCGCTTCCACACAAGTCTTTCCCCCTTGAGCTGATACCTGTAGTATAGCTACTCCCCAAACTAAAACTGATAAGAAAATAAATTTTAACATGCTGTGTTTTGTGTTGTGTTATAAAAATCTTAATTGTTCATTGTAATAATCATAGTACGATTTGTTGTTTCTGTTTTCAATTAATTTTCCCCAAAATTAATTTCAATTTAAGCAACTTCGTTTGTTCGTTTCCTTCGTTAACTTTTAAGTTTAATCAAACCAAACTGTTAATTCATGGTTTAGAATTGGTCATTTGTCAACAGTTAACGAAAACCATTTTAAAAGGTTTCATTAAAACATTTTTCCAATTCGAACTTGATTCTCACATCAAACAATATGTATTCACTAAAAAAACACAAGACCACAACACATCAAATCTTGTTTATACTATTTTATATCCCCATATAAAATAGCACCTCTTTCAGCACAAACGCTCTTAATTTTAAGTACATACTACCTAAAAAACACACTTTTCTTAGATATCTACATTTCTTTTTCAGAACGCTATGCAAAAATAGAAAAGATTACATCTAATCAAAATTATTATAGTTTACTTTCTATATTAATTTATTATTTCTTAATAATTTAGAAAGATTACAAAAAGAGCAATCCTGCCATTTATCAATATTAACTATTCCATCCACCACCTAAAGTTTTATATAAATAAACATAAGATAGTAGCTCATTTAAAACAGCTTCATTCAACGAAACCTCCGCATCAAATAAAAACCTTTGCGCATCTAGGAGATCTAAATAATTAATAGCACCATTTATATATTGTATCTGAGCCAATTCTAAATAATTCTCAGCAGACTTCTCTAAATCAATCCTCAACTCTTTAATCTCTTTCGCCTTACGAAAGGTTAAAATGGCATTATCTGTTTCCTGAAAAGCAGTTATAATCACTTTTTCATATTCAAGTAAAGCTTGATCAAGAACTGCTTTCTGAGCCTTTAACTTTGCTCTTCTGGCTCCGCCCGAGAAGACAGGAGCCAATAAGCTACCTGCCAGATAGCTATAAGGACTTTTTAACAGTTCTTCAAATGATTCACTCTCATTTCCATATTTGGCAGTAAGCGTTATTTTAGGGAACATATCTGTATAAGCAACTCCTACATTGGCATTTGCGATGATTAACGATTGTTCTGCTTGCTTAATATCAGGCCTACGCTTTAAAACATAGGAAGGCATACCTACTGGAATTTTAGCACCTTGCTTTTGATGATAAAGGCTTAAACTGACCATCTCCTCCTGAGGCATTTGCCCTAAGAGCTTCGCTAAGCTATTTCTAGTTAAAGAAATATCCCGCTCAACACTCGGTATAAGCGACATGGTTTTAGCAAACTCAACCTTGGCCTGCATTAGGGAAGTTTCTGATGTGAGGCCGCCTTTATATCGCAATTCTGCTATATGAACGCCTTCCCGTCTAGCACGACCTGTTTCTTTCACAATCTCCAACTCTCTTTTAGAGGCTATTAATTCGAAATAGGCTTTAGCAACACTTGAAATTAAAGCCATTTTAACTGCTCTATGTGCCTCCACAGTACTAAAATACTCCGCTATAGAAGCCTCTCTCCCCCATCTTATATTCCCCCATAAATCTAACTCCCAACTCAATTCGAACCTCGCAACATGCTCTATGTCTAAATCATCCCCTTCTACTTGCTCCCTATTACTTTCAGCATATAAATCTAAACTAGGTACCAAAGGAGCCTCTGACATTCTTTTCAATGCCATTGCTTCGCGAATACGTGCAGCTGCAATTCTAACATCTTGGTTATTTGCCAGGGCTAGCTCAATATAGTTGATTAAAACAGTATCATTAAACATTTCGTACCATTCAACATCGGCAATAGTTAATGAATCATTGGCTTGAGAAAAAGAAACCTGATTAGGAATATCTAATTCGGGTGTTTGATATTTCTTACCAACTTTACAAGCATTTATGCACAACAAAACCAGCAATGAGCCAATAAATATTTTTTTGAATTGCATACTATTGTTTTGATTTCTGTTTGACAAAATGAATTGATTTATTGATGACGACAAAAAAGAATGGAACAATTACAATTCCTAAAGTAATTGAAAACAACATTCCGAAAAATACGCCCGTTCCAATTGAGTGACGACTGGCCGAGCCTGGCCCTGAAGCAAAAACAAGCGGAAGCATTCCCAATACAAAGGCTAAAGAAGTCATTACAATAGGACGAAACCTAAGGGAGGCAGCAGTGACTGCAGCATTCACAACATCCACTCCATTTTCTACTTCTTGCTTAGCCACTTCAACAATTAAAATGGCATTTTTTGCGGATAAACCGATTAAGGTAACTAATCCAATCTGAAAGTAAATATCATTACTTAAACCCACTACCCAAACGCCCATAAACGCACCTAACACAGCCACCGGAAGAGATAACATAACCGACGCTGGAATATACCAGCTTTCGTATTGAGCCGCTAGAAATAGAAAAACAAACAAAACCACTAGAATCATCACATACCCCGTTTGTCCACCAGCTTGCTTCTCTTGATAAGATATTCCACTCCACTCATATGCCATATTTTCAGGAAGTTTGTTATTTATCAAGTCCTCTAAAACTAACATAGCCTGACCAGAACTATAACCAGATGCTGCTTCTGCTCTCACCACGGTAGTATTAAACATGTTAAAACGTTTGATACCACCAGGTCCTGTTTGATACTCCGCAGAACCAATAGCAGTAATTGGCACCATAGAACCATTCTTGGCTTTCACAAAAAACATATTTAAGTTTCCTTGGGACATCCTATAATTTTCGTCCGCCTGAATATTCACCTTATAAACACGGTTAAACATATTAAAGTCATTGACATACAAAGCGCCTAAATATGCTTTCATAGATGAAAATATATCTGATAAAGGAATACCTAAAAACATAGCCGCATCCTTATCTACATCAAAAAACAATTGAGGTACATTGGGCTGAATATTTGCCGAAACACCTTGCAATTCTGGCGCTTGATTGGCATAAAACAACAAGGTATCCACCGCATCCACTAAGTTATCAAATGAAGCTCCTGAGCGTGCCTGTAATTGAAGTTCTACTCCACCCGACTCTCCTAAACCAGGAATCAATGGTGGTTTTGATAGAAATATCCGAGCTTCAGGATATCGATAAAATTCTTCTCTTACCTGCTCAATAATACCATTCACTGATAATTCATCACTTCCTCTTTCATCCCAATCATCTAGCAATACAGTTAATTTGGCGCGTGCTTGACTACTTCCTAAGCGGGGACTAGTACCCACTACTTGCTCAACAGTTCGAACTCCAGGTACCGATAAAAGAAAATCAACCGCTCTTTTAGCCACTTCAGCAGTGCGTTGCAAGGTTGCTCCTTCAGGCAAGTCGATTTCTACCGTAAACTGCCCTTGATCCTCTTCAGGAATAAAGCTTTCTGGTACAATGGTAGCCAACACAAATACAGCGACTAAAACCAAACCAAAACCAGCCAATACCCTTTTAGGCCAAGCAACCGATGCGCTTATGTAGCCTACATACTTTTTATTCCCAATATTTAGCCACTCGTTTATTTTTCTAAAAACAATATTTTCTTTACCAGATGAAGGTTTTAGCACAATAGCACACATAGCTGGACTAAGCGTTAGTGCAACCACGGTAGATAGTAATACAGAAACAACAATAGTAACCGAAAACTGCTTATATAACTCTCCTGATATTCCGCCTAAAAAACTTACTGGAACAAAAACCGCAGCCAATACTAAAGAAGTTGCCACTAAGGCTCCTGACAATTCTTTCATAGCCAAATGCGTTGCTTCACGCGCTTGAATCTTTTTCTCCTCCATCAGACGTTCCACATTTTCAACTACCACAATAGCATCATCCACCACAATACCAATGGCCAGAATCAATCCTAAAAGCGTTAACATATTAATAGAGAACCCTAGCGCCAGCATCACACCAAATGTTCCAATAAGTGAAATTGGAACAGCAATAATAGGTATTAAAGTGGCTCTCCAATTCTGTAAGGACAAGAAAACCACTATAATCACAAGTAACAAAGCCTGAAACAAAGTAACATACACTTCCTTGATAGAAGTAGAAATGTAATTGGTCATATCAAACGGGATATGATAATCAATTCCTTTTGGGAAGGTTGCACTAATATCCTTCATCGCAGCTTTAATATTATCTCCTACCTCAAGTGCATTTGCACCAGGCAAAAGGTAAATAGCTAAAATCGCTGCATTCTTATTATCAAAACCCGATTCTTGATTATAACTAGATGCCTCAAGGCTAACTCTAGCTACATCTCTCAAACGAATAATACTTCCATCAGAATTAGCTCTTAAAACAATTTTTTCAAATTCCTCCACTGAAGAAAGTCTACCCGCTGTTGAAATTGGGATAGTTATATCAATGCTGTTATTGGGCTGAAGTCCTAATTCTCCAGCTGCCGACTCTCTATTTTGATCCTTAATAGAACTTTGCAGATCAGCAATAGTCAATCCGTAACCCGCCAACCTATCTGGGTACACCCAAATACGCATAGAATAATATCGACTACCCACATTAGAAACTCGACCAACACCAGGCACTCGTCTAAGAATATCTAATATATTAATGGTGGCAAAGTTACTTAAGTAAATCTCATCAAATTTTGTATCCGAAGATGTAAGGCTTACAGTCATTAATTGCCCTGCCGCTTGTCTTTCTACCTCTACTCCATTTTGCACTACTTCTGCAGGTAAACGAGATTCCGCGAGCTTAACCCTATTTTGAATTTCTACCGCCGCAATGGCAGGATCCGTACCCACTTCAAAAGTTGCATTAATAGTTAAACCGCCAGAATTGGTACAACTAGATTCCATGTAAATCATATCAGGAGTACCATTCAACTCCTGCTCAATGGGTGTTGCAATAGCCTCAGCAACTGTTACAGCGCTGGCTCCTGAATAGTTAGCCTTAACACGAACCAAAGGTGGTGTTATTTGTGGATATTGATCCACGGGCAATATATAAACCGAAATTATTCCAATTAAAACAATAAGTATGGACAATACCATAGACAACACAGGCCTATCTATAAAATAACCTGGCTTCATTTATTCTCCTCCTCATTTTTTGTTTGATAAATCGTATCCCCTTCAGCTACTGGCAACATTTTAATGCCAGGTGACAATTTATGCTGACCTTCAATAACTATTTTATCATGAGCAATTAATCCACGCTCAATAATAATTTCATTATCAAAATCCTGCCCAATTTCCACAAATCTTTTTTCTGCTATACTATCCGATCGCATCACATAAATATATGCACCTCCATCTTCAATGATTAAAGATTTACGTGGAACAACTAGAGCGGACTCAACTACATCTAATAATAGTTTAACTTTGGTAAACTGGCCAGGTAACAGAGCCATATCCGGATTAGCTAACTCTGCTCTTACTTCAAAAGTACCTGTTTCCGTATCCACCTCAGGATTCGTAAAATCAACTATACCTTTAATTGGATACTCCGAATTATCTGCCAAAGTAACCGTAATAGTTGGTTTCCATTTTCTTGTACTATCCGATTGCGATATATCTACATTTCTTTGCTTGCTTCTTAGGTAATCCAGAGCTGTAAGACTAAAACTTATAAACACTGTATCTGCCTGAAAAACGGTCGTTAACAAAGAAATTCCGGATCCACCAACTAAAGCACCTATATCAGCCTCACGTTCTCCAACATATCCATTTAATGGCGATCTCACTTTTGTAAAACTTAACTCCAACTCCGATTGCTGAAGCTCTGCGGCGCTTATCGCAATACTCGCCTCTTCTAATTCTAAGGCCGAAATTGCATTATCCAAATCTTGCCTACTAGCCGCATTTTGTTCATATAATGGCTGCAATCGATCTACATCTCTTTGAGCTTTAGCTGCTGCGGCCCTTGACTGCTTAAGCTTAGCGCGAGATGCATTTAACCTAGCCTCATACTGTGAAGGGTCTATTATGAAAAGTACTTCTTTATCTTGCACTTTCTTACCTTCAGAGAAAAGTCTCTTCTCTAAAAAGCCCTCAACACGTGCTCTCACCTCTACATGTCGGTATGCCTTAACACGCCCTACATATTCTCCATACAAAGCCACATCCTTAACTATGGGAGATTCGGTTTTTACAACAGGTCGTTTTTCTTGAACCTCTTCACAAGAGATAAATACAATCGATAAGCATAACAATAGAAAAACACAGGTACTAGAATACCTCCAGATGGTCAATATCTTTTTCATTAAATTAAAGTCGGTTATTTTGAAATTAGATGCGTGAAATTCGATGATTTTATTGAAAGATGCAAGAATTATATAGCAAATAATTAGAAAACATATATTTAATAACTCCTCTTAAAAACATACCATATTTTCTTCCAGTATTTTTACAATTACTTAGTGGACATTTTTAGTACTTTTGCAACACATTATAAAATCAGAAACATTGAGCGCTAAAGTACTTTTAATAACTCCGCCTTTTACCCAACTTAATACGCCATACCCTGCTACCACATATCTTAAGGGTTTTCTAGAACATAAAGAAATCCCTTCTTATCAAATTGATCTGGGCCTTGAAGTAATTCTGAAAATATTCTCGAGCCATGGATTGAATGAAATATTTAACCAAGCACTAAATATTCAAGAACTTTCAGATAACAGCCAAAGGATACAAGCCCTAAAAGATTCATATATTGAAGTGATTGATGACGTCATCCTTTTTCTTAAGGGAAATGATGAGACCTTGGCTTACCGAATTTGCTCAGATGCCTATTTGCCCAAAGCTTCTCGTTTTTCTCAAGCTGAAGATTTAGATTGGAGTTTTGGCAACATGGGAATTAGAGATAAAGCTCGGCATCTAGCCACACTATTATTAGAAGATTTATCCGATTTTATTGTTGAAACTATTGACCCACACTTTGGATTTAGCAGATATGCTGAGAGACTTAGCTCTTCAGCTTTTAGTTTCACTCCAATTTATGAGGAGGTTCTAAAAGAGGACTCACTCATCATTCAGCATCAACACAAAATTATTGATGATTGCATTCAGCAAGAACAACCAAGCATCGTAGCCATCACGGTGCCCTTTCCTGGTAATTTGTTTTCAGCATTAAAATGCGGACAGTATTTAAAAGGCAATTATCCCAACATTAAAATTTGCATGGGAGGTGGTTATGCCAATACAGAACTCCGCTCTTTATCTGACACACGTATTTTTGAGTTCATTGATTATATTACTTTAGATGACGGAGAAACACCATTATTGAACCTGATAGAGCACATCAGCGACAATAGCCGACCATTAAAACGCACTTTAATAAAAGCGGATAACAAAGTTGAATATATCGACAACTCTAGCAGTAAGGATATCTCCCTAAAACAAGAAATAAGCCCTAGCTATAACAACATAAAAGTAGATAATTACCTTTCTTTTATAGAAATAACTAACCCCATGCATCGATTGTGGAGTGATGGTTTTTGGAATAAATTAACCATGGCTCATGGATGCTATTGGGGTAGGTGTACTTTTTGCGATACAACGCTCGATTATATAGCTCGCTTCGAGCCTGTAACAGCAAAAGTGCTATGCAATAAAATGGAAACCATTTACGAACAAACAGGCCAATCTGGCTTTCATTTCGTAGATGAAGCAGCTCCTCCAGCCTTAATGATTGCGTTAGCCAAAGAATTGATTAAACGAAAACTAAACTTTACTTGGTGGACTAACATTCGATTTGAAAGTAGTTTTACATCAGATGTTTGCACCTTACTTAAAAAATCAGGATGCATAGCTGTTTCAGGAGGTTTAGAAGTAGCCTCTAACCGAATTTTATCCCTCATCAACAAAGGGGTAAGTGTTGAAAAGGTTGCACAGGTTTGTAAAAACCTAACCAGCGCAGGCATTTTAACTCATGCGTATTTAATGTATGGGTTCCCTACTCAAACAGACCAAGAAACCATTGACTCGCTTGAAGTTGTTAGGCAATTATTTGAAAACCAGATTGTAAATTCTGGCTTTTGGCACCAATTTGCTATGACTGCTCATAGTCCAGTGGGACAAAATCCAGAAAAGTTCCAGGTGGAAGCCAAAAATCCTGAAACCAATTCCTTTGCCAATAACGACCTTGAACATATTGACTCAACTGGTGCTTCTCATCATTTATATAGCGAAGGGTTAAAAAAATCGTTATACAATTACATGCTAGATGTTGGCTTCGACCTTCCTTTACAGGACTGGTTTGATTTTAAAATCCCTAGAACAAAGATCCCTTACGATTTAATACACAATAGTATCAGCGTAATCGAGGAGGATAACTCGCCCAATAGAAAACTTATATGGACTGAAAACCTTCCTAGTCTGCGACTTTATTCCAAAAAGAAAAAAGGTAAATCAACGAAGATGTGCGAATTAATCTTTCATTTGCGAGAAAGCACAGAAATCATAAACACGAAGGAATCATTAGGGCAGTGGATTATAGAGCTATTGGGTAAATGTTCCATCAGCCAAGTCCTTCAGCCAACCATAGCAGATACACAAAAAGAATTTGAAAAAAATGAGCTTGGAGATTTTACGATTTTCTGGAAAAGCTATACATTACAACAGTTAAAACAATTAGGTTTACTTACAATCTAACATTCAATTAAGATGAGAATATTTGCCACATTATCTATACTTCTTTTTATTTGCATTTCAGTTCAAGCACAAGAGTTAAACGATTATTTATTTCCTGCGCCTAAAGAGGTAAAATATGCCACAGGCAACTTCAACGAAGTACAAGGCGCAACATTCTCATCGAACGAATTCTATTCGGTTATAAAAAAATCATTGGCTTTTAATATTAAAGGCGAATTAAAAGTACTCTCATCACCATTAACAAATAATACCTTCAAGCTTTCCATTGATAGCACCTTAACTCATCTACAGCAATATAAACTAACTATTGACTCAACTAATATTACTATTACTGGTAAAGATGAAGCTGCCCTTTATTACGGAAAGCAAACATTACTTCAAATTATCAAATACAGCCAAGAAACAGGACAAGCAACTCCTTGCTTAACCATTAATGATTGGCCAGATTTTGAGAGACGCGGTTACATGTTGGATATTAGCCGAGATAAGGTTCCAACCATGGAAACACTTTATCATATTATAGACTTGTTGGCTTCTTGGAAAATCAATGAATTCCAACTATACACAGAACACACATTCGCCTATCAAAACCATAAAAAAGTTTGGGAAGAGGCTAGTCCGATGACACCTAAAGAAATTACACAAATTGACGCGTATTGCAAAGCTAAATTCATCGATTTAGTGCCTAATCAGAATTCATTTGGACATATGGAAAACTGGTTAAAACACGATGAATATCTTCATTTAGCAGAATGCCCAACCGATTGCGATACCAAATGGGGAACAAGAAGCAGGCATAGTCTAAATCCTTTAAACCCCGAATCGTTTGACTTAATGAAGGAATTGTACACCGAACTACTACCCAACTTCAGTAGCGAATATTTTAATATAGGATGTGATGAAACTGTTGAATTAGGTAATGGTCTGTCAAAAAAAACATGTAAAAAGCAAGGCGTTGGAAATGTATATCTTGACTATGTAAAAAAGCTTAATTCAGAAGCCAATATCAATGGCAAAAAAGCGCAGTTTTGGGGAGACATCATCCTAAATCACTCTGAGCTCATTTCGGAAATCCCTAAAAATATGACAGCTATGGTTTGGGGCTACGAAAGCACTTATCCTTTCCAAGAAAACCTTCCTAAATTCAAAGATGCAGGGCTTGATTTTTATGTTTGCCCTGGAACTTCCACATGGCGTTCTGAAATTGGACGAAACAAAGATGCATTCATTAATTTAAAACAAGCTGCCGTTTACGGTAGCACCAATAAAGCCAAAGGCTATCTTAACACCAATTGGGGCGACTGGGGGCACTGGCAACCTCTTTCGGTATGTTATCCTGCCATGGCAGTTGGATCAGCTTATTCATGGAATAGCGAAAGTAATCCGACTGCTAAATTAGCACCTGTTTTATCCAACTATATTTTTGAAGATAAAACCGACAAACTTTCGGAGGCCTTATTAAAATTGGGAAATGCTTATCTAGCATGCGATATTCAAGAAGGCAATGCAAACGCTTTTCATTTAATGCTTAGGCGTTACAGATGGACTATGAAAGGCCATTACCAAACGAAAATGCTAACTAGTGAAAACCTATTAAAGGCCAAAAAAGAAATAAAATTAGCTTTAGAATTATTGGATTCATCAGAACCTAAAGGGTATAAAGCAGAAGTAATATTGGAAGAATTAAAACAAGCCGCCAATCTAGCCATACATGGAATCAACTTAGGATTAGCAAGACTTGAAGCAGAAAATTACGCTACTGAAAATATAGATAGTGAAACAAGAAAAAAACTCGCCCAAGAACTGGAAGAATTAATCATCAATCATAAAAAGCTTTGGGTAATAAGAAATAGAAAAGGTGGGCTTCAGTTATCAAGCGAAAAACTTACTGACTTATTAGAGTATTATCAGACGCAGGAGATGTAAAGAAGTTTAGAACAATTAACACTTGACCAGCGAATTGGCAGATTCAATAATCTGCTCCATTCTACGTTCTTCTAAATCAACATTAAGCCATAAAAGAGCATATTCTAAAGTTGAAAAAACATGTACATTTCTTGAAGTTCTAGGCTGTAACATTTTAAAGAGCGTAGCCATAGCTACCTGGTCCGATTCATCAGCAATCATGGCAATTCTATTCTCTAATGCACCACTGTAGTTTTCATCCAAAAAATTCACAAATTCCTTAACCTTATCAATATTCATACTAAAACCAGACTCTCTCAGATCAATTAAATAATTGGCATTAATTGAAAACTCCTTTTTAGAACTCAATAATTTAATCGAATCTTTTAAAACATCCAATTGCACATAACCAATATGTTTTTCAACAATTAAGTTGAAATCATTTACAAATTTATATTGGATTATATAGTTCTCTCCTATTTTCCTCATTCGATAAACCAAAATTTTAACGATTGAATATAAAGTTAGTTTTTTTTCTTCATTAAAAAAACCAGCAATAAAACTATTCAAACTCAACAACCTTACATTAACACCTTCGATAATGTAACAAACATATTTTTATACATTGTAAAAAGTCCGCCAGATAAAATATCATGACGGACTTACATCTTGTTTAGTAATAGGCGGCATACGGACTGCAACAATTTGGGAATCAGCGCAATTTTTTTCAATGCCTCTATTTTCAACAAGAATATTTAGCAACCTATTTTCTTTCTAAACTATCTTTTTAACCATCTATGCGCGGCACCTCTTGTAGAAAATACCTGAAAATGATAATGGTTTGATTTAATCAACTTTTGATATATCATGCAAATTGCAGTATACATGGGGTCATTTATTAACACCGCCACTTTAAGCAATTCAAATTTTTCACTTAGCAATTCGTTTACCTGGTCTAACCTAGCTAAATCTTTAAGTCCAATATTAGTTCTACAATTAGTAGCATTTATAACTAATAAATGGCTCGACGGTAGAGTATTTGACTCATCCGCATATTCCTTTACTGAATCTATTACATCTTCAATGGTAATGAATCTGTTTAAATCCACCTCAACTATATCTCCATATACCGAAACAGTTACCATATTAATATCTTTAAAAATAACACATATATAACCTACTCGCCCATCATTATAATAATAGGATCTTCTTTTACAACCTTACTTTCGCCCATCATTATAATAATAGGGTCTTCTTTCACAACACTACTCTTCTCAAATTCGATTAAATCCTTTTTTTCATTAGCATTTATATTCGAAAATGAAAAAATTACAGACACTGTTATAATTGCAAAAAATAATTTTGAAGTTTTCATGATAAACGTTGTTTTTGAATTGTTTATCACAAATATCTAAGGAGAGGTAAAAAAATACGAATTTTAGGCGTGACAAAAGCGTGACAAAATCCATAACGCTATGGCACAACATTTTACAAGCTCAAAAAAAATGAGCTTAAAAAACAACTCAATCCAGAACAAAACATAATACTAAAGAATACATCTAAAAGTGATCGATATCGAACAATCTGCAAATCATTATTATGTTCCACACAACCAACACTAAACTGCTAGGCTAGAAATTTGACGTTCTCTGAATTCCTGTAAATAATCCTCCAAACTATCTTTTACATCTAATTTTGTCCGAATACGCTGCTTCGCTTTCCTTATAGAAGCAGGCTGAACGTTTTGAACTTTTGCTATCACCTCAATAGGCAACCTTAAACAAATCATTACCGAATAGCGCACCTCAGTTTTCGTAAGCTGAGGAAAAGAGTCTGTAAACAAATTAATCGTCTCCATATAACAACTATCAAAACTATCACCGATACCCCCTTCACTAGCCACCGACAATCCGGAACTATCAACAAAACTAAGTTCCTTCCTATCCTTTCTTGATAGATTTTGACTACTATTTAACCTATGCTCCAACAACTGCTTTTCACCAATACCTATCAGTAAATTATGAAACTCTTTATTTAGTTCCTCAATTTTCGCTTTTTTACTTTTCTGATATAGATATATATATACACCCACCCCTAGCAAAACAACAATAGTAATCACTAAAACTAGATACAACATAAATTCACTGGCTTTTTTTTCAGTCTTCAACTGAGCCAACTGCCCCTTCATAAGCGCCACCTTATTATTAATCTCTAACACCTTAGCCATCCTAACCTTCTCAGACGATGTCGTTTTCTCAACAAGATCATTATATTCCTGCAAATTCCGATAAGCTCTTTTATAATTACCTTTAGCAACATCTATTTGATGTATATAATTATATGCATACAACATCCTATTAGGTTGATTATTAATCTCATACATCTTAAGAGATCTCTCAAAATAAACCCCAGCAACATTTAACCTAGATTGCCTAAAATACAACACTCCTTTAAACTGATATAAAGCAGGAAGTATCATACCTCCAGTCTCATTCACCTCACACAATCCTATAGCTCTATCACAATACTCGTGAGCAGAATCAAACTCAGACTGGATATTATAACTACTTGCAATCATTTTATAAACACTTGCAACTCTATCATACATTTCAAGAGCAAGGTATTCGTCCGCAACTTCTCCCAACCTATCAGGAGCACCCTGCGCACCTAGATTAAATATTTCTTTTATGAGCCTAGCATACAGAACAAACTCCCTCCTATCAGACTCTGACATATACTTAATCCCTAAGGTAAGATCCTCCATAAATAACTCACCTAACACCCTCTTACACCTAGCAATTCCTATATAAGCACTTCCAACCCAGCCATTTGTTTCATCAGATAAATTAATCGCCTCATAATAATTTATTTTAGCCTGCTCCATCAAACCAGTTGCTTCAGCAATTCGACCTAATAAATGTTGACATTTAGCTAACCAAACCCGATTATCCTGAGATGTAAACATGCCAATAGACGACTCCACCAACAACAAACTAGAATCCACTTTTAAATCTTTAAACAGCATCTCTGCCGTCAAAAAATTAATATAGCCAATATATTCAGATTGCTTGTCACTCGTCAAAACACCTCTAATAGAATCAAATTGCTGTTTTGCCTTTTCGGGATAGTATATCGTATTAAAATCTATTTCTACAAAAGCCCGCTCTATCTCGTCTTTAGATAATTCCTGAGAATTAGCATCAACTCCACTTCCTATTATAAAACAGAACAACAGTATCAAATATAGATTAAGACTTTTCATTGTTACTAGCTTTTGCGATGCTCCTTACTAAATTACAAGGAAGCAATACAAACATAAGCAAAAAGAAAGATAATGTAAAGAAAAACATCATAATTACAAAACACTCATCATGTATTATGTTTTGTTTACATATTATCCACACCTTACTACTTATCTTTATGGAAAAGCGGTAATTTTTCCTTTGGAAATCGCTTGGCATATTCCTTCCAAAATTTACCAACTTCACTTTTCATCTCTCCATGCAACGCAAATATTCCAATTAGATTAGGAATGGTCATTAAGGCTATAGTAATACCTGAAAGAGTCCAAATAATTGTAGTATCCGTAAACGAGGCCAAGAAAAACCCTAGCACATACACAATACGGTAATATTTAACCCCTTTTACTCCAAATAAGAATATGATGGCTCTACTTCCATAGTACGACCAAGAAATAGCAGTAGAAAAGGCAAATAAAAGCAAACCTACAGATACAATATACTTACCAAAATCACCAAACCAACTTTTAGTAAAGGCAATAGTGGTTAGCGGAGCACTATGTACTAATGATTTTCCTTGAAAACTTATTTTTTTATTGTTTTCAACCACTCCATCCTTTACACTTAAATTTCCTGTAAATAATTCTTTTCCGGAATACACCTTTATATTTTCTGCTAAAGATCTAGAATGTAAAATAGAAATATCAGATTTGATTTCACCTTCTTCAATATTTAATTGCCCCGAGAACAATGCAATAGAAGAAACATCATTGATATGATTTCCTAGAGTTAGTCTATCCTTATCGTTTGTATCATCATAAATACCATTTACAATTTGCATGTCTGAACGCTGAAAAGTATTTTGAAACTTTTCACTCCACACACCAGAAGCCAGCAAGGTAAGACCAGTAATTGAACATATCACAATTGTATCGATAAAAGGCTCTAACAAAGCTACTAACCCCTCAGAAACAGGCTCGTGTGCTCGTGCTGCAGAATGCGCAATTGGTGCTGAACCCTGACCCGCCTCATTGGAAAACAATCCTCTATTAACTCCCCTATTAAACGCAAAAGCAATAGTTGCTCCTAAAAAACCTCCTGTAGCGGCAGAGCCTGTAAAAACATCTGCAAAAACAGAAACAATAGAAGGAATTACATTATCATAGTTGTATAATATAACTGCAATAGCACCTAAAAAATAAATAACAGCCATTGTAGGAACTAACTTAGAAGTAACCTGAGCAATTCGCTTTATTCCACCAATAATAATGATAGCCAATAAAACTGCCAGAACAATACCAGTAATCATATGAGGAACGCCAAACGTAGAATTTATCGAATTGGAGATACTATTAATTTGCGGTAAACTTCCTGTTCCAAACGAAGATAATACAGTTGCCACAGCAAAAATAATCGCCATCAGCTTACCCGTTTTCACCACCTTTCCTGAAGGCATTTTTATATCCAGTCGCTTTTTCATGAAATACATGGGCCCTCCAGAAATTGAACCATCTTCAGCAGTCTCCCTATACTTATGAGATAATGTTACCTCCACAAACTTGGTTGTCATACCAATAAAAGCAGTTACTAGCATCCAAAATAAGGCAGCCGGACCGCCAAGATACACTGCATAAGCAACCCCAGCAATATTACCAGTACCAACCGTACCAGACAAGGCTGTAGTTAAGGCTTGAAAATGCGAAGTATCTCCTTTATCTCCTTCTCGATCAAATTTACCCATTACAATTTTAAGCGCATATCGCATATATCGCAATTGCGGAAACCCTAAGTAAATTGTAAAGAATAACCCTACACCTAATAAAAGGTAAACAAACCAAGCACTACTCCCAATATACGAGTCTATATTGACCAAAAAATCATTAAATTCCTGCATAACAACCTTAAATTTTCATCATTTTGTTTGAAACAACACAAATATAGATAAATATTCCACGCACCAACGAAGAGAATTCGCATGCCCATAAACGAAAAGGGCATGTCTATTCTTCATATAGCCACACCCTTTACTTTATACTTTATAAGCATTCGCTACTGCATCTCTGCTTCTTTAATCGACAGTTGAATTCTTTTACGCACCCTATCTACTTCCATTACTTTAACTTTTACATGCTGATGTAAAGCAATAACCTCATTAGGGTCGCTTATAAACTTGTTGGCTAGCTGCGAAATATGAACCAAACCATCCTGTTTTACACCCACATCTACAAAAGCCCCAAAATTGGTTATATTGGTCACGATACCTGGTAAAATCATGCCTTCAATCAAATCCTCAATACCCCTCACATTTTTATCAAACTCAAATACTTTAATGATTTGTCGCGGGTCACGCCCAGGCTTTTCTAACTCACTCATGATATCTTTAAGCGTAGGCATTCCGATAGTTTCTGTAACGTAATCGTTTAATTTTATCCTATCCCGGATATTTTTATCCGAAATTAAATCCTTTACCTTACAGTCATTATCCTTAGCCATTTTTTCCACTATAGCATACGATTCAGGATGAACTGCAGAATTATCTAAAGGATTTTTAGCTTCGGTTATTCGTAAAAATCCCGTAGCCTGCTCATAAGCCTTGGCACCTAATCTCGGCACCTTTTTCAACTGATTGCGGGAAGCAAAAGCTCCGTTCTCTTTTCTATATTCTACAATATTTTTAGCCAACTGCGGCCCTAAACCTGAGACGTAAGTTAACAAGTGCATACTAGCCGTATTTAAGTCAACTCCCACTTTATTTACGCAAGACTCAACTACTTGATCTAACGATGACTTCAAACTAGATTGATCAACATCATGCTGATACTGTCCCACACCAATTGACTTAGGATCAATTTTTACCAACTCTGCCAAAGGATCCATTAAACGCCTGCCGATAGAAACCGCTCCACGAACCGTAACATCATACTCTGGAAATTCCTCACGAGCCACCTTACTGGCCGAATAAATAGATGCTCCATCTTCACTCACCACAAAAACCTGAATATCTCTACTGTATTTTATACTTCGAATAAACGATTCTGTTTCTCGAGAGGCAGTACCATTGCCAATCGCAATGGCTTCAATCTTATAAGCATCTACCAAAGAAGATATTTTCTTTGCTGCCTGCTTAGTCTCTCTTTGCGGAGGATGCGGATAGATATTCTCATTATGCACTAAATTACTTTGCGCATCCAAGCAAACGACCTTACAACCCGTCCTGAAGCCAGGATCAATAGCCAACACTCTTTTCTGGCCCAAAGGCGAAGAAAGTAACAATTGTCGTAAGTTATTTGTGAACACATTTATCGCTTCAGCATCTGCCTTTTCTTTTGAGAGGTTAGCAAACTCCGTTTCTAAGGATGGTTTCAACAAACGCTTTAACGAATCCTTTACAGCCAATTCCACCTGCTCCGAAGCCTCTGTATTACCTTTTACAAAATAGCGACCTAGACGATCTAAAATCTGTTCTTCATCTGGCGAAATATTAACTTTTAAAACCCCTTCTTTTTCTCCTCTACGTATCGCCAACAAACGATGGCTAGGACACTTTTTAAGAGGCTCACTAAAGTCGAAATAATCTTTATATTTCATTCCTTCTTCCTGTTTTCCTTTCACCAAGGAGGAAGAAACTATAGCGTTTCGATCAAAACCCGTACGTACAATATCTCGTGCAACAGAGTTTTCATTAACCCACTCCGCAATTATATCTCGCGCACCTTGTAAAGCCTCTTCTGCATCCAATACCTCATCATTTACAAACTGCGAAGCTTTCCCTTCTACATCACGTTCATATTGCTTCATGATGACTTTAGCCAAAGGCTCAAGTCCTTTTTCTTTAGCCTTTACAGCACGCGTTTTTCTTTTGGGTTTAAAAGGAAGGTAAATATCCTCTAATTCAGTAGAATTAAAAGTTTCCGTAATTTTCTTTCGAAGCTCAGCAGTCAACACCCCTTGCTCGTCCATCGACTTTAAAATAGCTTCTTTTCGCTTTTCTATTTCAAGCAACTTTTCGTATCTCTCTTTAACTAAAGCAACATTTACCTCATCCATACTACCCGTTCGTTCTTTTCGATAACGGCTAATAAATGGAACAGTAGCTCCTTCGCTAATTAATTCGATGGTACTATTTACATGATTGAGCTGCAACTTCAGCTCCTGAGCTATAATCTGATTAATTTGAGTTGACATGTGTTGTTGTTTGAGAAAGTAATAATGAATACCACATCTCAACTCATCGTTTCGCTGAATTTATACAGCGGTATCACACATTACCAGATTTAAATATTTTTACGCGCAAGAAAGCATTAATCCTTCTTTGGCGCCTTTTTTTTATACTGGGGTTTTCCACCACTTTTTTTACCACCACCTTTGCGCTTTCCTCCAAAACGTTTCATCTTGGCCTCTGGCTCATATTTAGGCGCCTCTTCGTAATGCGGAGGTAATGGAATTTTATAAATATCTGTTTCTATTAATTTTTCAATCTTATGAAAGTCATATTGATCATCTTCGTTAATAAAGGTAATACCCACTCCTTGCGTTTGAGCTCTGGCAGTACGACCAATTCTATGCACATAATCCTCCGCATCATTAGGAACATCTATATTGATTACTAAATCTATCTTTTCAATATCAATCCCTCGAGCCACAATATCCGTTGCAACAAGAATCTGAACATTACGATTCTTAAATTCTCTAAGCACTTCAATTCGTTCTTTCTGATCCAAATCAGAATGAATTCCTCGCGCATTAAATTCATTTCTTTTTAAAGCCCTTACAATATCATTTACCTTCGACTTACGAGAAGAAAAAATAATGATACTTGGAACATCTTTATCCTTCAATAGATCTACAATTAAGTCTATTTTTTGATGCTCATGAACCACGTAAGCCGCTTGTAAAATACCTTCCGCAGGCTTTGAAATGGCAATATTAATTTCTTCAGGTTTATCCAATAACTTTTTTGCTAAATCCCTAATTTTAGGAGGCATAGTAGCAGAAAACAATAAACCTTGTCTATTTTCTTTTGGTAAGAAGCTCTCTATCTGCATAAGATCATCCAAGAAACCCATATCAAGCATTCTATCTGCCTCATCTAAGATCAAGTGTTTCACAGATTTAAAATCAACATAACCCATGGTTAAATGCTGAATCATCCTCCCTGGAGTAGCAACAATGATATCCGCACCTTTAGTTAATCCAATTTTTTGCTGATCCCAAAGCCCTTTATCATTACCTCCAAAAACAGACATTGAAGTGACATCCAAAAAGTAACTAAAACCTTCTATCTGCTGATCTATCTGCAAAGCCAATTCCCTTGTAGGAACAAGAATTAAGGCTGTAGTACCATTATGTCCTTCACGCACAATACGATCTAACACAGGCAACAAATAGGCAGCCGTTTTTCCCGTACCAGTTTGGGCACACGCAATTAAATCTGTTCCCGTTTTTATAATAGGAATGGTTTTTTCCTGAACAGGAGTAGCCTCATCAAAACGCATGGCATCCAATCCATCTAATACTTCTTGGGAAAAATCAAATTCTGTAAACTTCATGTATCCTTTATTAGTATAAAACATCCAGACAAAATCGTCAGGACACCAAACTATGTACTACAATATTATTCAACGTATAACACTAATCCTTTTAAATATTCTCCTTCTGGATGATAAATATTTACAGGATGATCTGCAGGTTGAGTAAGCTGATTTAGTATTCTTACATTTCGCCCCGACCTAGCAGCTGCAGAAAAAACAGCTTTTCTAAATGCATCTTTACTAACAACCTGAGAGCAAGAGAAGGTAAAAATAATACCGCCTGATTTTATCTGCTCAAAAGCTTTAGCATTCAATTTCTTGTATCCTTGCAAAGCATTATTTAGCACATTATTGTGTTTAGCAAATGCAGGTGGATCAAGAATAATTAAGTCATATTTGTCTTTTATATCATCCAAATATTTAAAAGCATCCACAGCAAATGCATCGTGACGCTCATCTCCTGGATAATTTAGCTCAACATTTTCTTTAGTTAACTCAATAGCTCTTTCCGAACTATCTACCGAGTGAACTAATTCTGCACCTCCACGCATGGCATAAAAGGAAAATCCTCCTGTATAACAAAACATGTTTAACACAGACTTACCTTTACTATAATGCTCCAATAACGCTCTATTTTCTCGCTGATCAACAAAGAAACCCGTTTTCTGTCCCTTCTCCCAATCTACCCTAAACTTCAATCCATTTTCTAGTGCAATTCTGGCTTCCGATTTACCAAAAGTATATCCATTTTCAGGCGTCACTTTAGCTTTAAAAGGAAGTGTTCCTTCTGATTTATTATAAATAGCCTTTAAAGCATCTCCAAAAACATCTTTCAGAATTTGATCTATCTTATCTTTGATTAGGAACATACCTACAGAGTGCATTTGCACTACTGCTGTATCGCCATACATATCAATTATTAGGCCTGGCATATTATCCCCTTCAGCACCTATCAAACGATACGCATCTGTATTAGGGTCATCAATTAATCCTTGATCTTTACGCAACTGATAGGCTTGCTTAATTTTATCAGCCCAAAACTCATCCGTAATTTCTACTTGCTTAAACGAAACAATACGAATAGCAATTGAACCAATTTGATAATGTCCTAAACCTAAGAAACCATCTTTATTGTCAAAAACCTCAACTATATCTCCCTCTGCAGGCTCTCCGTATATTTTTTTTATTGCACCACTAAATACCCACGGGTGAAATCTACGTAAAGACTGATCTTTTCCTGATTTTAGAACAACTTTAATATATGACATGAAATTATTTGTTATTTTTTTGAATGTAGTTTTGTTCGATTAATTATGCCTGATCCTCTTCAGGTTCAACGTCAATAATTTGACCTTTATCGAGTATGTTTAATTTTTTAAATATCTCTAATGCTACCCAAGAATCGGTAGCTGCATAAATCATTTGACCTTGCGATAATTCGTCAGCTTCCCAATTAGAAAGCCGTTGACGTTTTGAAACCCGAAACTCCAATAAAATTCCAGCTAGCTTTTTTAAGGAAAAGTCTTTTAGCCCCTTATCCACAGCCATGGTCTGAAGCTCCACAAAGCCACCAGGCTCAAACGCTTCTATTTTCTGAAGTCCTCTGATATCATCACGAATACCAACACCAACTTTTTTAACATTCTCATCACGAAGCAAGTCAACTAACTCTTGCGTAACACCCGTTTTATTTGTTCTGATTAAAAAAGTAGATTTTTCTGTAGTAAGCTGAATAAGCGAAATAAAATTGGTTTTACCTTTTTTAAACGATGGTCGCGTTTCCGTATCAAAACCTAAGATGGTTTCACCATTTATTTCTTTCATTACCTGTGTTACACCATTGGCATCTTCAACCACTACTATTTCTCCAGTATAGTGCTGCAAAGGTAATTCATTAAGCTCTTCGTTTGTTATTTTATTCTTGATCAAGTGTTCTCCTTTATCCATTTAATCCTCACCTTCCTGCCATTGGTCCTGAAACTTATTGAACCAATTATTTGTACTCTCTCCTTCGCTTGAGCCATACAGGCTTTCTTCGTCTAAATCTTTATTGCTATATAACAAGTTATGGCAAGCTCGTAGTACATTGACTAATTTTTGCCCCCAATAAAGCTCAAATGCATTATTCAGCTCAGCTAACGCATCATTCATTATATCAGTTACTCCAATTTTATAGGCAAAAAGAAAATCTTTTAAATCTTGATATATATCCGCTAAGTTTTCGGATACACTAGAAGCAACATCACCTTGATCTTGCTCATTATCTGGAACAAAGACTTCCAAATAATCGTCGTACTCACCTAATTTATTCAATAAAGTATGTTGAACTCTAATATAATCTTCTTCTCTAATTGTTTTCTCGATGCTTTCATCCAAAACAAACTCTACTTTTGGCAATACCACTGCTTTTAAATAAACCAGAGGTAAGATACGTGTAGCTAAAGTAATCAATTCTTTCACAGACATTTCTTCTACTGCTTCTATTTGATTACAATATTCGTTAGCTACCGTTACAAATTCAAGCACATTTTTTGAATAAACAATATGGTCTAACTCTTTTTCCATTCTAATATTTAGATGATAAAATATCCATGCCTACTATGAGCACACAGCACAATAAACCAGTAGCTTACCGCAATATTCTATCTTAAATTTATTATCGATATTAATTTAATGCGCAAAATTAACAAATTATACCGAAAACTTGTGGTTTTTAGCAGAATAGTACAAGACAAACACATTAAAAACCACCTCTAAGCAAAGCCATTTTCTATCCTAAAAACAACTTTATTTCAACAATAAACGGACTTAAGCTAATTTCAATGATTAAAGATTTGGCATAGAAATTGATTCAACATAGACGCCAACAATTACTTTAACAAACTATAATTAACATCCGATGAAAACATCTTTACCTTTACCCATTTTTGTAATTTCTATTGCTATTATTAGCTCATTATGCTCTTGTTCTGCCTACCAATATTCTACCTTAAGTAGTAACCTTCCGAAATCGCAATACGATGATTTTTTTTATGAAGATGACAGTATACAGGTGGTGTATTCCTTTGATGGCTCTGGATGCCCTATACAAATAGATATTTTTAACAAATTAGATACAACCATATATATCGATTGGCAAAATTCAAAGCTAAACATAAACAACATCTTAGTACCCTTAAAACCAAGCTTATCTTATTTTAACGATAGTTTTGAATATGGAAACAGCACACATTCTACTAAATCCAAATCCATCGAAAGAATACCTGCCAAAGGACAATCATCTATTTACAACACACTGGAGCAAAAAGGATTTTTAAGTACACAAAATGCTGACAGTACCATGCGCATTCCCATCTACACATATAATACTTCCGGCACTCCCACTAAAGTCAGGGAGCATTTATTCAACCAAGCATCATCTCCTTATAAGTTTAACTGCAGCTTGGCCTATTGTGATAATCCTAATGGAAATCGTCTTAAAAAAATAGATACGGACTTTTGGGTTTCGAGTATATTTCGCACTTCATCTGCATCCATTAAAGATAGAAAGGACACCTTTTACAATTCTAAAACAACAGACTTTGGCAACTTTATGGTTGGTGTAGGTACCGTAACACTATTATGCGGATATATCTATTTAAAAGTTCTAGAAGCTCAATCTATCGAATAAAACCCGCCTTCCGATTCTCTTCTTACTGCGTTAGTGAGAATCGGAAACTTACTCCAAAATTACTATTGGTAGTTGGGTATGATGTAGAAATATATGGCGACGTTAAGGCTCTATCATAAAACACCTGCATATTAAATCTATCACTTAATACATAATCCGCCGTTATTTTTAAAGTATTGATTCTTCTACCGGAGGTTAACTGACTAACACCATCTTCAATTCTTCTGAAAATGGCAATATTATCCTTAATGGAGAAATCGGCTCTTAAGTTAAGGTCACTTGAAATTTTCTTTTGCCCCGATTTACTTCCCAAAATCATATCCATTTTATCAAACCTATAACCTAATCCAATAACCCAATCGTTATTATAGTTTTCAATTAACTGATTATTAGATAAACTTAGGTTGATTGTCCTAGTCTTTTTATTTTCAATTTTAGTTGTTACATTATTTTTCCAGGTAATATTTAATCCAATTAATGGCGTAAACATCTCGCTTAACGAAACTGAATTTACTTGAAACGGCGTTATGAAATCTTCTTGCAAGTTTCTAACCCAACTAATTCCATAACCATCTTCATCATAACCAGAATTAGTTACATACGAGCCCACATTATAGGTAGATCGATAACCATGGGTAATGTCAAATGACTTAATATATTTTTTAAGAGGTTTTATTTTTGACAAACCATTGTACGACACCCGCCAATTAGGGTGCATACTTAATAAACTCGGAAATAAATCGGTAAAAATATTATTTGCATCGCGTCCGCTATACGCCGCCAGTAAAGATGGTATTAATACCTCCTGCGAGTTTAAGCTATAACCATTAGCTCCATCTATTCCTTCTCCTGGATCAGGGTTATATACTTCTCCTGTTTCTGAATCCGTATAACCAATTTTATCTTGCGCCAATCGATCCGCTATAATTTGTCTATTTTCCAGAAACTCATTGTAAGTTTTAGATTCATAAGTACCTGTTTTACCAACCTTTTCAAACGAAGTGCCAATCATATTAAAGGTCATACTGAAATTACCATTTTCACGAAGGTTTGAAACCTCAAAAACACCACTATTATCATTATAATTATAGTATTCGTTTAAGTTATTAGAGTATCTCCTATTACCAGTTAAATCAATTCGTAATCCATTTATCGGCTCAATCGTTGCTTTAATGGTAAAGTCTTCTTGATGCGTCATTACATATGCCTGGTTAATAGTAGAACTTGTAACCCATCCTCGCTCAGCCGCTTTCTGAGCATAATTACGATCTTGCCAACCAGCAATAAAACCATAACCCGGAGCACTAAACCCTCCATACGAAGAAGTTCCCATAAACTTAGAAGTCGGTAAATACCCTGGTAATATTGTTCCGTTTGTTTCAGTGTAACTTAGGTTTACATTTTTAATACCTGTAGCTATCATGGCCGTATAGTCAACCATTGTACCAAATATAGTTGTCTTATTTTCTTTGGTACCTGTCACCATCACTCTGGCATTATCATAATCTGCCTCAGGAATAAACTCCGACTTATTTTGGTCGATTGGCACTGTTTTACCACGCGCTGTTCTACCATTGGCATCATACATCCTCACCCTAGTTTCGGTGGTTTTTAACTTATGGTTGATAATAAAAGATTCGCCTTTCTTAAGCTTAATGCCATCTTTATTATATCTAACTGTTTGCTTGGTATTTTTATTCTTGCTTGAACCATTATACTTACGAGACAGTCCCTTTAAATACTTAGATCTATTATATAAAGTTTTAAAGTTAAACTGTAAAGTTCCCTGTACATTGTTGGAGTTACTAATAGTATTACCCCAAGTAATCGACTCATCGGTTGACCTAGGTGCAGTTTGCCATCTATACATACCGCTATATCTCAAGTTAGCGCTAGTCCAATTTAAATACGGTAATTTATTAATCGGAACTTTATAGCTGGCATTAAAGTTATGCTGATAATTGGTTACTCTACCACCTCCCATAATATTAGACATCACCTCTTCCTTCCACTCCGAATACTCATCCTTCAGGTCTTTATCTACCACTAATATATCCAGGGGCTCATCAATACGGGCATTGGTAACCGATTTAAAATCAAATTTCAAAGACTTGGTTAAATTATAACGAAGGTCGAAATATCTATTCCAATTAAAATCTTTTCGAACCGTAACAGGTATTTTAAATGTTGGATTATTAACATTTCTAAGTTGCTCCTGACTATACCTCCTTAACATTTCGGTACGATAGGACAACTGTGTAGGCATCAAATAAAAGTTAAAATCTTTAATCAGTTTAAAAGCTTCACCTTTTAATGCTTTACTCTTTTTAAATGGCTCATAAACTTTTGGTCTGTTATTAAAATTATAAGCCAATACCCCTCTATAATCTTTATCTAATTTACTTTCCGTGTTAACACTTCGCTCTGTAGTTTCATTATAAGAATAGGTAGCCGACACGTTAGACACATCGTAAATCTTAGATTTATTGCCTTTTGGTTTTAAGCGAACGTTGGTAAAATTCACACTTTTACGTTTTACCACATCCTGCGACATCTTTTTGATACTATCTCTTTCTGCTTCATCTTTGGCATTATCCAAAGCTACATCCAAGGGAATATCCGGATCTAACGGGTAATAATTCGGACTAGCCACTTCTTTTGAGTATCCGTAATAAAATGGAATAGACATACGAGATTTAGCTCCGGTGAACTTACCTAACTCAAGATTTGTGGCAATATCATACTGATAAAAATCTTCCTGACTTCTGCCTGCCACATTTTTCTCGATACTACCAAAACCAACGGTATAGGTATTACCAGCTAAGGATAAATTACCTAAATCGGATAGTTTAATATTCATCCTGGCATTAGCAGCCCAACCACCTTCTTCGTTAAAGTCCGTAAGCCTAAGTTCATTGAACCATACCTCATACGAAACTTCCTCTTCATTAGCACTACGCAAACCAAGCATAATGGTTCTTACATTGCTCAAGTTTGGATTACCTTTAATCTTTACCTTATTCCTGTCGTTATCAGGATCCGGTGTTACATACACCTCATTAACAGGCTTACCAATTTTACTTCGTTTTAGCTTAATTGTCTGAAAAGCCTTTAAGGCAAAATCAAAACGGTTATTTTGGGGCCAAATATCCTCTCGGTCGGTAGCTCCATGCGCCGTCATTTCTAGCGGAATTTCATATTCGTAATAGTTATTCTTAGCATCTGAACCTAAGCGAATAAAAGCCTTTGCTTTACCATTTAAAATTGTTCCCTCTTCCACTTCTTCCGCATGAACTTCCATTTGCAAACGACCATACTGACGCATATCCATATTCATGGTTTTAAATACGGCTCGCCTGTCATTTTTAGCAATATCTGAAACCTTTAATGAAATAGACTGCTCATTCAACTCACGCAATTGAGGATTGGCAGGGTCAATAATACGATCAATTCCTGGTGGTAAAACGTAGTTAATTGGTTGCCTACTTGCATTCTCCTCAATATTTACAGCTCCAGTTTCAAATACACCATTAGCATTAGGGACATATTCGTCCGCCTCTATCAGGTCATCGGTATATTTACGCCATTCACTTCTTACTAAATCGAGCGTAGCAAAACGCAGTATGGTAGTATCCTGAAAACCATGCATAAACATACGCATAAATCGAATGGAACGTACATCCTCAATATTACCCACAATAGTATCTGGAATAGTTATTGGAACTCTAAACTGATACCACTTTACTTTATCTACATCACCATTCTTCAGTTTAACTTCTGCTTCACGTATATCGGAGATATAATTATTTCCCACTTGCATATCCGTAGGGTCGAAACGTACCTTATACTGGAAATAACTTTCATTTTCACTTAAAGTATTATCTCTATTAATATCCTCTTGGTTAGGAATAGAAATAGATGCGGTAGCATAGGACTCCGGCGAGTATTCCGAAGGTACCGAGTTACCCTCTGGTCCGTTAAAATTCTTATATCTATCTAGAATGTCTACCTCATCACGATCAAAGTCACTTCCTCTAAAGTAATGGTAATTATCCGATGCAGGATCTTCAACAATCCTATTATAAGCTTCATCAGCCAAATTACCATTTGTTCTTAAAGCCTCCATATCAGACATAAACTGCTCATAAAAGGTCAGCTCTTGTCCAGAATTCAATCCATTTAAACCTACATCTTGTCTTATCCGCACATCAGCTTCATTACTAAAGGCACTAACCAAACTTTGCTTTTTAGAAACCACACCCCATGCGGTAGAATCAACATCATATGGTTCATCGGGCCCTGGTAAACCCTGTTCAAAAGATTTACGCGAATCGCTCAATACATCCTCAGAAACATTACCCAAGTTTATATATAACTCACCCGCCTTATCTGGGTTCTCATCATACACAAATGGATCCATTACCCAAAACTCCACAAACTCAATATTGGCCGCTTCAAAATCACTTGTTTCTACACGCCTCTGAATACCTCCCCATCTCGTTTCAGGTGCCACTAAATCACCGTTCTCTTCTACATTTGTATCAAAATTATAAGGCCCTCTTTCTTTTGGATAGTATGCAAAGTTAAGCACAGGTACATTAGTTGGCGTGCCTGTTGCTACATCCTGATCTGGGAATATCTCTTTAATAAATACTTCACGCGAGAAGTGATTAGATTGCATGTCCAAATCGTTTTTAATATGATTTGGAGTATACTGATTATCCCGAGAAAATAATGGGTCGATAATATACCAAGCAGCTTTGGCTCTTTCGTAACCGGCGCTTATGTCATTAATTTCTTCTGCCTTCGGAAATTTATCCTTTTGACCTTGTGGTGTACTGGCCAAATTCCATGCTGTCCAGTTACGCATATCAATCGATATCTTTGTCCCTTCAAAGTCATCGATATAGGCCTCACCCTCTTCTTTTATCACATCAGGATGACCAGGAATTAATTGTGCATATTCTCCTTCGAACGAAACACTAGAAGGCTCTGTAACCTGCAACAACGGCAGATTATTTAATAAATTGGTAATCCATTGCGACTCGGAAAAATAAGAAGTATTGAAACCATAAATGGTATTGGCAATAGGCTCATCGCCAATATTAACTTTTTGCGTTAACGGACGTTCCCTAAGATGCATGATAGTACCGCCAATATTAAAATCTTTATTAAACTGGTAGTTCATGTGGGTACCCATCAACGTTTTAGTTTGTAGATTGAACAAACTTTGACTTTCAAGAGATACCTGAATAGGAGATCCACTATTTAATAAACCTTGATTAATAATTTTTACCGTACCAAAAGAATAATCTACGGTATAATCCACATTCTCAACCAGCTTAATACCGCCTGCCGTAACAATCACTGATCCTTTAGGAATATTTTGAGCATTCAAAGAAATCTCGCTTCCACTGCTTGATTTATAGGAACCTTTTAATCGGAACTTATTTTTCTCGGCATCTTGAGTAGCCAAGGTCTGCGTAGAATCGTACAAAGCTTGATATCCGTATTTTTTCCAAAGCGGATCGTCAACGTTCGAACCAAACAACTCGAATAAATGGGAACCAAAGGGTTCTAGCACAGGAAAAATCACTCTACCATTTTGCGGATAAATAGTTTGGTTTTCGATGTAATCAAAGGTACCATCAGGCGTTGGATCATAAACCTCGTTTAATTTATCCAAATCCAATAATCTTAAAAACAACTGCCCTTTTAAGTCTCCCTCGTCGGGCATGTAATTAATATGCGCACCTGTTGAATCATCTACGTAGGTAACATCAAAAATAAAATCCTCACGATTTACCTGATAAGCACCAATGGCATAGATGTTTTTCATCATCAAATCCCAAGTTGGCTTAACACTTGGCGTTAGGTTGGTACTTTTCAACATCTTCAAGAAAAGGGTCTCGTTAGATTCTGCTCCATCTCCAGCAAATTCACCCACCTGAAAAGTATTCCCATCAATATCGTATTCAAAAGCTACCGCTAAAACCTCATCCGCATTAAGCGACATATTTAAAGAGATAAAACCCAAAGCACTATTTAAGGTGTACTCTGATGGCGATAAACGTCTGGCATTCTCCACTTTTTCGTAATCAACTCCATTTACCAATTGTGAATTACGAAAGGTTTCTGTTACTTTATTTATATCACGAACAGCACCATATACATTCACATCTATTAAAGCAGCATAAACACCGTTGGCATTGTTATCTGGTACCGTATCAGGTGTCACACCCCACTCACCAGTATTATACAAATTATTACCCGTCTCGCCAAGGTCCATCATACCCAGCACATTCTTGGCTTCATCAAACTTACCTGCACGGTTGGTAATCCAAACTTCTACCCTACCCACATTAATACGGGTAATCATTGGGTAATTCTTCTGTGCATCGTTATATAAACCTCTAAAATAGTTAGATAAAAAGAAGTGACGGTTTTTATCATACTCATTAATGGGCAATTCAAACTCTTGTTGTTGAGCACCTCCTTGAATATCCATGACAGAGGTTTCTCCTTTTTGCTGCGAAAAGATGGACGTTACGCTCAATTTACCAAATTGCAAATCGGCTTTTAAACCAAATAAACTCTGGCTACCCGTAATTAAAGTTCCTGGCAACGGAAGTGAAACATTACCTGCCTCAATGGATTGGATAATATCATCCTCCTTACCCTCGTACTCCAGTTTCATTTCGTTTTCGAACTCAAAAGTAGCTTCGGTATTATAGTTGATACCCATCTTTAACTTATCACCTATATTACCTTGAATATTCATTTGAATTTTCTCCTGAAAATCGAAGGTGGTGGTTTTTCTTAAGTTTTCTTGTAAGGTAGGGTTATCAATTTTATTTCTGGAAATACCAATTTTAAGCTCAGCCATACCCTGAGGTTTGATATTAATCAGGTCGCTACCAAAAATATTATCCAAGCCATCAATCCCTAAATCGAGTTTTGGATTTAGGATGCTAAACTTATCACTTCCTTGTTCCGATCGCGCTCTAGTATCCCAATATGACAACAGTGAATTACGGGTTTCTTCATCCATATACTCCTCTACACTCATGGTGTAAGGAAGCTTCACATTCATATTACCTATTTTCCGGTAAAAATGGATTTGACCCGTTTTAGGATCATACTCTGTTTCGTATTGTAAGCTGTTAACAGGGGCTAGCTCCATGGCTTTTTCCTGTTGTGGATCTAAAAAGGGGTTATTAGTTTGCTTATCTACAGGCTTAAACCTAGAGCTTTGTTGCTGCAGTGTATCAGGTTCCTGATCATAATCCTGCCATCCTAGCTCAGTACTTTGCGTAGTTTTAGGTGCTGCAAAGCCCGAAACGACAAACAGCGTAAGTATAAAAACACTAATTAAGGTATATGGAAAAACTTTATTCAAGTTTTTTTGCATTGTACTGGTAACTATTGGTTTAAGCTATCGAATGAAAATAATAAGCAACTCCGGCTTACAACATTTTTAACGACTTTTTTATTACATCTTCTACTTTACTATCAGGTTCAGCAGCTAGTATTTTATCAATTACTTTTTGTGCGCTACCCTTCACAAAACCCAACATCACTAAAGCAGATAACGACTCTTCTTTTATTGTATTGTTTGCCTCGGTAAATATTTTTTGATCCACAGGCTCCTTACCAAGCTTATCGGCAAGGTCAACAATTACTCTTTGAGCTGTTTTTGCACCAATCCCTTTAATGCCCTTTAAAACATTTACATTTCCAGAGGTGATGGCTTCATGTATTTCACCTGGTGACATTGACGACAGCATCATACGCGCTGTATTGGCTCCAATACCACTTACCGAAATCAAATGAATAAAAATACTTCGCTCTGTTTTTTCGTAAAAGCCATATAAATTATGTGCATCCTCCCGAATCTGCTCAAACAAATACAACTGTATCTCCTTCTGATTTTGAAGTTTCGTGTACGTATTTACAGATAAATTAATAAAATATCCCAATCCATTATTCTCCACTATGCAATGTGCAGGACTGGCTTCTATTATATGACCTTTAATGTATTCTAACATGCTAGTTTAATAAGTCATTGGTTAATAGTCAATAGTAATCACAAATAAAAAATAACTACTGACAAACTACTTATGACCAAATTAACCCTACGGTTAATTTAGTGCATTCCATCCTTGAGCTTGTAATTCCACTTCTTGATCTCCACCCGTTACAAGGTATTTACCTTTGCTTTCTTCGGTGATATGACCTATGGTGTATATTTTCAAATCCGTTTCTTTCGAGAATTTTTCGTAATCCTCCATAGAAATGGTAAATAATAATTCATAATCTTCACCTCCATTTAAGGCTGCGACTGTAGGATTCATATTAACCTCTTCAGCCATTAAGGACGTTGCGTGATCAATAGGAATTTTATTTTCGTAGATACGACATCCTGTTTGCGATTGCTTACAAATATGAAGAACCTCAGAAGACAATCCGTCTGAAATATCAATCATAGAAGTTGGCTTAACACCTATGTCAGCTAAAAACTCTATTACATCCTTACGCGCTTCTGGTTTTAACTGGCGCTCTAAAATATAATCGTATCCTGCTAAATCAGGTTGTGTACTTTTTCCTTCATGAACTCTCTTTTCACGCTCTAGCAGCTGAAGGCCCATATACGCCCCACCTAAATCGCCTGATACACAAATTAAATCGTTGGGTTTAGCTCCACTTCTATAAACAACATCTTCTTTATCAATCTCACCCAATGCAGTAATACTGATAGTTAGTCCTGTTAATGAAGTAGAAGTGTCTCCGCCAATTAAATCAACATCATGTAGTTCACATGCAATCTTAATACCTTCGTATAGTTCCTCGATAGAAGCCAATTTAAACTTAGAACTTAAGCCCAAAGAAACAGTAATCTGTTTAGGTTTAGCATTCATAGCATAAACATCGCTTAGATTTACCATCACTGCTTTGTAGCCTAAATGCCTTAATGGCGTATAAACTAAATCGAAGTGAATACCTTGCAACAACAAATCGGTAGTTACTACCATTTGCTTATTACAGTAATCTACCACTGCTGCATCATCACCAATCCCCTTTACAGTACTATTATGTTTAATTTTTATCTGACTTGTTAAGCGGTCAATTAAACCAAACTCTCCTAAACTCTCCAGATTTACTTCTTTCTTCTCACTCATAAAAATGTCATTCTTCTTAAGCCTGCAAAATTAATAAAAAAAGTGTGCCTAAAGAATATAATTAACTGCGGTTATCAACTGGGTTACAAAATTTGGATTTTTTTTATGATTTAAGTCTAAATACTAGCTATTTCAGATCAAAATCAAGCTATTTTTTGTTTAGGTTTGTAAACCAAAACATCAACTGTATTGTTGTGTTTGGAGAATTAAAACCTGTTGCTAGAAGCTTAATTTTATACAATTACTAAAGTATGAACTTAATCTTTGAACAAATATCTTACACATAGAAGTATGTTAACAACTAAATTAGCACCCATAAAAAGATTCTGGCGATTGCTGGAATTATATAAATTCGAGTTAAGGCAGATATATGTTTACGCCATATTTATTGGTATTGTAAACCTCACATTGCCTCTTGGTATACAAGCCATTATCAATTATCTACAGACAGGAGAAGTAACCTCAACCTGGATGGTATTGGTACTTTTTGTGATTGGAGGTATAGGTATTACAGGAATATTGCAGGTTATGCAATTAAGAACTGTGGAGAATATTCAGCGTAATATATTTGCACGCTCAGCCTTTGAATTTGCTTACCGTTTACCCAAAATAAGTTTTCTACAGCTGGATAAAGTACATGCTCCAGAGTTGGTCAATCGTTTTTTTGATACTTTAACATTACAAAAGGGATTGCCGAAAGTACTTATCGATTTCTCTTTGGCTATTTTCCAAATAACCTTTGGCCTGGTATTACTAAGCATATATAGTCCGTACTTTATTATTTTAGCTTTTGTATTAGCTGTAGCCACATGGGTTATGTTTAAAATAAGCGGACCTAAAGGTTTAAAAGCAAGCATTAAAGAAAGTAAACTAAAATACAGCCTAGTTTTTTGGCTCGAAGAAGTAGCTCATGTAAGTCGTAGTTTTAAGCTAAATGCTAAACACAAGTTTCACTTGAGCAAAACAGATGATCTTGTTACGGATTACTTAGGCAAAAGAGAAACCTACTTTAAAATTATTGTGAACCAGTATAAGATGTTTATTGGCTTTAAAATTATAGCTAGCTCCTCTTTACTTATCATGGGTGGATTATTGGTTTTTGCCGAGAAAATGAATATTGGTCAGTTTGTAGCTGCCGAAATCATAATTTTATTAGTGATTAATTCAGCGGAAAAAATCATGAACAGTGTAGATTCTATTTATGATGTATTGACAGCACTTGAAAAAATAGGCGATGTTACTGATTTGGAATTAGATCAAAGTAATGGCACCGCCACCATGAATCAGGAAACTGGTATGGCCGTTAAAGCGGATAAAATTAATTTTGGTCTGGGAGAACCTAAACGCACACTGATCAAAAACTTATCCTTCGATATTAAAGCGGGTGAAAAAATCGTACTTAAAGGAAAATCAGGTACTGGTAAATCTTTGCTGCTGCATATTTTAGCAGGCATCCATCATATCGACAGCGGTAACTTAACGATAAACGGTATTCCGTATAACAATTATCAGGAAGATGAAATATACGAATCCTTAGGCGTTGCCTTTCCATCAAACCAAATTTTTGAAGCTACTTTTAAAGAAAATATTCTATTAGGTAAAGCTTGCTCTCAAACTGAGCTAAAAGAAATTATTGACCTTCTGGATTTACAACCTTACCTAAATTATCAGGCTAAAGGCATAGAAACCATGCTTGATAGTGGAGGCAGAAGGCTACCTAGAGGCATCATACAAAAAATACTTATTGCCCGTGTCTTGGTTCATCAACCTAAATTATTATTGTTAGAAGATCCATTACACTTTTTAGAGGAAGAGGATAAAAAAATAATTGTGGACTACATCATGGATAAACGCAGAGATTGGACAGTAATAATCGTTTCGGACTACTATTACTGGAAAGAAAAATGCGATAGAGTGATTGAGTTAGTTAAAAACTAAAACAACAAGGCCATGCTGAATATTACAGACAATAAGATATCTCAATACATCAATATAGAAGATTTTAAAGCTTGTAGACAACTGGTAAAAACCAGAATACGAAGGTTGACCCTGATTATTTTTGCGTCGCTACTACTTGGCTTAATTATTTTTTCGTTTTTACCCTGGACTCAAAGTATTGATGCCAAAGGATACGTAACTACGCGCTCTCCTGAGCACAGACCACAAGCGATTCATTCCATGATAGCTGGAAGAATTGTGAAGTGGTATGTAAAGGAAGGTGATTTTGTAAATAAGGGCGACACTATTTTATTCTTGTCCGAAGTAAAAAATGACTACTTAGATCCTGAGCTGCTTGAAAGAACCAGCGAACAGTTAAATGCCAAAGAGCAAAGTATATCATCATACGACCAAAAAATTAAAGCATTACAAAAACAATACAAGGCTTTACAAGAATCTTTAGTTTTAAAGACTAAGCAAATTCATAATAAAATTGAACAAGCACACAATAAGGTTAAAAACGATAGCATTGATTTAACAGCTTACAAAGCCAACTTAAAAATTGCAGAAAATCAATTATCCAGAACCCAAGAATTATACAACAAAGGTTTAAAGTCGTTGACCGAAGTGCAGGAAAAAGAATTGAAGGTACAATCGGCAACGGCCAAATTAAATGTGCAGCAAAATAAATATTACAACCAGCTAAATTCTCTTAGCAACTTGCAGATTGATCTTTTATCGATACAAAAAGAATATGCCGATAAGTTGGCCAAAAGTCAATCCGATAAACAATCTGCTATTGCAAGTAAAATGGAAAGCATTGCCGCCACTTCTAAACTTCGCAACCAACTTAGCAATTATACCATTAGGCAAGATAATCATTACACCACAGCTCCGCAGGCGGGTTATATAAACGAAGTATTAACCAAGGGTATTGGAGAAACCATCAAAGAGGGAACTGACATTGCCACCATTGCACCTATGGAGTACGATTTAGCGGTGCAAGTATCGGTAAAACCGCAAGATTTACCTTTACTTAGGTTGGGTAGTAAAGCCACCATACGTTTTGATGGATGGCCAGTAATGGTGATTAGTGGTTGGCCAGAATCGAGCGTTGGTGTTTTCAGAGGAACAGTAGTAGCAATTGATCAATCGATAAATTCAAGTGGCTATTACCGTATTATGATTAGCCCTGACGAAAACGACAGAGACTGGCCTGCTAAACTCCGCGTTGGTACAGGAGCACGCACCTTCTTGCTTTTAAACGAGGTGCCTATCTGGTACGAAATATGGCGACAACTGAATGGTTTTCCGGACGACCATTATAGCAAAGGCAAGGACACCAAGAATGAAATTAAACGCAAGGCACCTATCAAATCGGTTAAATAGCGCTTGCCCTAAAAGTCTAATTTCATCGTAACGGCCTTTTTTTTAAAAACAGTCATTTAAGAAAATGAATGATTTTCCCAAAAAGACTAAGCCTCGAACTTAAACTTTTCGATTCAAGCATTTGGAACAACAATCGGTTTATTGCTGACATTAAATAATTACATATCATTTATATGAAAACAATGCTTAACCACATATATGCTATTATACAAACCGTGCTTTTAAAGGCTTTACTAGCGTTTACTGCGCTTTGGTTATGCATTTCTGCTCAAGCACAAATGGATAGCACTGCTACTTTTACCTATCAAGAGTTTTTAGCGCACATCATCGACCATCACCCACTGGCTATTAAAGCCAATCTGCGCTTAAAATATGGTGAGGCCAATGTTTTATCTGCACGTGGCAAGTTTGATCCTGTTTTAAAATCAAGCTACGATAAAAAAGAGTTTGACGACAAATTATATTATAGTCATTTTGCCAGCAAACTTATTATACCTACCCCATTGGGCATTGATGTGGTTGGAGGTTATGAAAATACGGATGGCGAAAAGCTAAACCCAGAAAGATATACCGACGAAAATGGGTTGTGGCACATGGGTGTTGAAGTTAACGTATTGCAAGGCTTGTGGGTAAACGATAGGAAGGTAGCATTACAGCAAGCTAAGGTTTATCAGCAAATGGCTCAAGTAGAACAGCAATCGCTATTGAATGAGCTGGTATTTAATGCAACGTATAAATATTTATTGTGGCAACAATCGCACTTCAACCATCAAGTGCTTGAGAACAACCTGAGCATTGCGAATGACTATTTTACCAATACTCGATTATCCTATAAAAATGGTGAAAAAACCGCCATGGACACCTTGGAAACATTAATCGTTTATCAAGATGCGCAACGCTTGCTGAATAAGAATAAAATTGCATTGACCAAAGCTCGTAACGACATTGAAACCTATTTGTGGTACGAACAAAAACCAGTTTTATTGCAAGAGCAAACACTACCCGAGAATTATGAAAATAAGTTTTTTGTTGATTTTTCACTTAGCGACTCCACCGATTTATCGGCCAATCCGCTCATTCAATCCTCATTGAATAAACTTTCTATTTTAGAAATAGAACAACGCCTAAAGCGCCAAAAGGTACTTCCTAAATTAAAGGTAAAATACAATGCTTTATTGGCTACCAACGAAAATAGTATTACACCAAACTACTCATCCTCTAACTACAAATGGGGGCTCGATTTTTCGTTTCCTATTTTTTTAAGAAGCGAACGAGGAGATATTAAACAGGGTAAAATTAAAATAGAAGAACTGGAACTTGATATAGCTAACAAAAGATACGAACTGCAAAACAAGCTAGAATCGAGTTTGCAAAAACAAATTATTTTAGAGGAGCAAATCACTATTTTAAATAAGAGTGTAGATGGCTACAAACAGCTGCTGGAAGGAGAAAATGAGAAGGTTAAATATGGCGAAAGCTCGGTATTCTTACTTAACAAACGCCAGGAAAAATACATCAATGGCAATTTAAAGCTGATTGAAACCTACGTTAAAAAACAAATGGAATTGGTTAACTTTTTGTACTTATCAAATCAGTTGGTAGCAAAATAAACACTTCATTCACATGGCAAAGCTTAATCATCCTTTCTAAAGTCAGATTCATTTTACTCACTGAGACATATGAATCTGTTCATTAAACTGCATCAAACTTGCACTCATGTAAAAACTAGTAGGTACCATTTGAAAAATCATTTTCATTTGTATTTTTGAGCTTGAAACATTTTTCAGCCTAGAAAAACTATGAGACAAAACCGAATTATTACTGCTATAATCCTATTGCTATCTGTTTACGCCTCGCACACATCAGCACAATTTCAACCTAAATGGGCCAAACAAATAACATACGATAAAAACTACACAGCTCACTCAAACCAACAATCCGACGGTTATACATTTTTATTATCCGACTCCCAAATCAATTTGGTCAGCAAGGAATACTACCATTGCTTAGCCTATAGAATAACAGAGGAAATTGGCTTAAGAAATGTATCATCCATTACACTAGACTACGATAGCGAATACCAAAAACTACAGGTAAATCATATTCATATTATCAGAGGACAACAAACAATTGATGTCTTAAAGCTTCAAAAACCTGAAATTTTAAGACGCGAAAAATCTCTTGAAAAAGGAATTACAGATGGAGAGTTAACTTGGTATTTAGAAGTAAATGATCTTAGAATTGGTGATATTTTGGAATACAGCTACACACTCACAGGCGACAATCCAATCAAAAAGGACTTTGCATTCTTACGGTACTACCAAGCCTTTGGAGTTCCCGTAGGCAAAATAAATGTTTGCATCATTACAGATAACGAAAACAAATATGCATATAAATTAACTAACGGTGCCAACGAGCCCAAGCTTCACAAACAAAATGGATTAAATTACTATTCATGGCTCTCTGAATCTACTCAAGTAATTACACATGAAGACAACGAGCCCTCTTGGTTTGATCCGTACCCAAGTATTTATTTTTACAGAAAGTCTTCGTGGAATAAACTGGCCAAACACATGCTTTCACTTTACACATCAAACAAGGCCTTAAGTTCAGAAATTAAAGATTTATTAAAGCAAGTACAATCAGATAATAAAACTAAAGAAACGCAGGCACTAGAGTTGATTAGATACGTGCAAAATAACGTAAGGTATTTAGGAAATGAGAACGGCATTTACAGCTACAAACCAAGGCATCCAAATACTATATTAAATAAAAAATCGGGCGACTGTAAGGAAAAGAGTTGGTTACTATGTACCATGCTCCGTGAACTGGGTTTTACTTCTTACCCAGTATTAGTACATACAAATACGGGCTACAAACTTAACGAATACCCTCCTAGTTTAGAATCGTTTAACCATTGCGTTTGTTGCTTTATTAACAATGGCGACACCATTTATGTAGATCCCACCATTTCAAACCAAGGTGGCGACATCAACAACATTTGCTTTCCTGATTATTATTACGGCTTACTTATTGATGACAAAACCAAACAGTTAAGTTCGATACCAACACAAATATTTAAAGAAACGCTTATAAGCGAAACCTATGATATTAAGGATTTAAAGGGCGATGCTAAACTTCATGTAAAAACCATTTACAAAGGTGTTGAGGCAGATTATCAAAGATCTACTTTTAAAAACTCATCGGCCCACGATATGCAAAGTGGCTATCTAGAATTCTATGCTTATTACTACCCCAATATCGATACCATCAATATTCTCAACTTTGAAGACGATCTAATAAAAAATGAATTTACAGTATACGAATCGTACCAAATAAAAGACTTTTGGGAAGTTGATGATCCGAAGAAACCTCGCGATGTATCTACCACTTTTTATCCCAACAGCCTCAGACAAATGCTTAACATAGATGTTGACCCTCGCAGAGAAACACCTATGCGCTTAAATAATCAAAGATTGGTGCAACAAACCATTATCGTCAATTTGCCCAAACGATGGAGTATTTCAAACAGCCAAGACTCCATTATTGGCCCTGGATTTCAGTTTAACGAGAGCGTACACTATGCCAATAAAAAACTAACGCTAAACTACACACACAAAACCAAGCAGGCATACATTAATAAAGATGATTACAAAACCTACATAGAAAAAAATGACAAAGTAAGCGATAGGTTATCATACGGAATTGTTTACTACGGAAGCTCAAATGGCAGCGACTCGGATAGTACTGCCAGTCCTATTATTTATATTTTAGGTTTTTTAATTGCTACAATAGCAGCCATGCTTGCGTACAAATTCTACTTTTACAACCCTCCTGTAAACTCGGCACATCTGTATTCCAACACTCCCGTTGGAGGATGGCTTGTTCTTCCTGCCATTGGCATTTCGCTTAGTCCAATCATCATGACCTACAACCTTTTTACGAATGGTTTTTTTGAATTAGATGGATGGGAGGGTATCATTAATCAAGCCACGAGTAATTATAGTGCAGCACACTCATCTATCGTATTTTTTGAGTTTTCTTTTAATGTGATATTCATCGTTTTTTCAATATTGGCCAATATTCTATTTCATAGCAAAAGAAGTAGCGCACCACTTTTGATGATTATTTTTTATGTATCAAACAGCGTCTTTATCATTTTAGATAGCATACTGGTTAGCGCGTTAAATATAGAAACCGACAGCTCCTTTACTTCTGAAATTATTAAAGCCATGATACGCATGGCTATTTGGGTTCCGTACTTTTTAAACTCAGAAAGAGTTAAAGAGACTTTTACTGTTAGATTGAAGAAGAAGGAAGTTATTGAAGTAAATACTGAACTATCGTAAAATTGAATAAAACCAAACCTTAACAACTTAATCGATTTAACGGTCAGTTAGGATTGTCTTTTCTATGGTTAAAACCACAGATTAAACAGTCTGTTATTTTATAATTTTGTTCGGTTAAAAATGAAGAAGATTGACAACAAGGACATGAACCATTGAATGGATTTTTAAATACTTTAGCCTCTATATAAAACTCCTTAATCTGCAGTTTACTAATCCTTCTATTCCTAATTTCTTCAATTAGTCTATTGGATGCTTTATCCGTGAGCTTACAATATCTATTGGTTAAAGCAATGATCAGTTCTTTGCTAGAAAATTCCGAAATCGATTCTGTAAAACCAATATGCTTTGGCTCTTTGCTTTCTTTACGATAATGCGAATCTAAGTCGTAACTTGGAATTGTATAAACCATACCCTACCTCAAAAAAACCTTATACAAAACACCAATGATCAAAAATACTGTTCCAAAGCCAAGAATGACCTTAGCGTGCCATCTACTTATTTCATCGTAGGTATAAACCTTACGACCATCGGGCATTACTTTTTTGGCACCATAAATAGAGAATCCAATAACAACTGCAATAAATCCTCCTAAAAAGGCTGTAATATAACCAAACAATATCCAGCCTCTTTTAACCTTTTCGGGCTGTTCGAGCTGAGCTAATCGCTTCTTCTTAATCTCACTTATTTGCGCATCGGTATATGATTGACCTCGTTTCTGCAATAAATCACGAGCTAATTGAAAGTCTAACTTACTCCACTCATCATATTTGTGTATAATCTCAATTAATTCATTATCCGTAAAGTCATTTAAATAATGATCTTGCTCTATTGCATTATTTTTATTCAGCTCTTCAATTAAATGATTGGCTCTATTAAAATCTGTATCTAATATTTGTAACCAAAATTGCGTAGGATTATTACCAGTAAAGGTTACATCAACAGAAGCTGTAGACTTTGAAATATTATACTTGATATTGTTTTCATTAAATGCATCTACATAATGCTCTACTTCTTGCTCGTCGCTATAGGATAAATAGTTTCTAAATTCGGCCATGGTTTTATTTTAGGGGTGTGATTATTTTATTTACTCCTCTTCTTTTTTCTGCTTATTCTCTTGCTCTTTTTTCAATCGGCCCGCTTCTTTCAGGCTTTTATTAATGATCCATTCCAGCTGACCATTGGTGCTTCTAAACTCATCTGCAGCCCACTTTTCAACAGCCTTCATCATATCTTCATTTATCCGTAATGCAAACGACTTTTTTCCTGCCATACCTTCTAGTCAATCCTTATTTTTCCAATCAAGGTTAAAAACACTCCAATAAATATTGAAACCCCTTAGGAATTTCATCCCTAAAAACCTTACCCTTGTTTTAATGATTTAAGGTTCCGGTATTGATGATTGGTTCCACATCACTATCGCTACACAATACCGTAAGTAAATTACTTACCATGGCAGCTTTCTTTTCTTCGTCCAAATTTATAATTTGTTTTTCAGACAGCAAATGTAATGCACTTTCCACCATTCCCACAGCTCCCTCTACAATTTTTGTTCGGGCTGCAATAATAGCGGTAGCTTGCTGCCTTTTTAGCATAGCTTGTGCAATTTCAGGTGCATAGGCCAAATATCCTAAACGAGCCTCTATAACTGTTAGTCCAGCAATACTTAGTCTATCCGTAATTTCTTTTTCTAAACACTTATTTACTTCCTCAAAGTTAGAACTTAGGGTAGTTGAGCTTTGATCATCTTCAAACTGATCGTATGGAAAACTACCAGCAAGTTTACGAACGGCTGCATCCGTCTGTATTTTCACAAAATCTTCGTAATTATCAACATCAAACAGCGCTTTAAAGGTGTCGCTCACTTTCCATACTAAAATAGCACTAATCATAATTGGGTTACCCAGCTTATCATTCACTTTTAAACGCTCACTCTCGAAATTACGTGCTCTAAGAGAAACTGATTTTCGGGTATAAAAAGGAAGTACCCAACCAAAACCATTCTTTTTAATGGTACCCGAATAAGCACCAAACAACAATAATACCCTTGAACTATTAGGATTAATAACAAACAGACCTCGAAGCACAAAAATCATTGCTCCAATACCTACAATACCCAACAGAATCCATTCCTGTCCTAAACTATACGACACCAGCCCCATTAAAATGACTAGTACTAAAATCATAACATAACCATTTAAGGCAACTCTTTCTCTATCTGCTTTCATAGAACGGTAATTTATAGTGATATTATTTTGATATCAAATATACATCATACATTTTAAAATAGCAAAGAACATACATAACTAAAAAAGCCACTCTTATTTCTAAGAACGGCTTCTATATCTATAGTACCCTGTAGGTACTTTACTCTTTCAACTTTTCACTCACAGTTACACCATACCTGCAAAACCCATAAAGGCCAAAGCTAGGATACCTGCTACTAAAAGAGCAATAGGTGTCCCTTTCATTCCCTTAGGCAAATCAACTAACTCCAGTTGCTCGCGAATACCTGCAAAAACAATTAAAGCTAAACCAAAACCAATAGCATTGGCAGCAGAAAAAGCAACCGCTTCAAGTAAGTTAAGGTCTTTTTGAATAGTCATGATAGCTACCCCTAAAATAGCACAATTGGTGGTAATTAATGGTAAAAACACCCCTAATGCCTGATACAATGGCGGACTTACTTTTTTAAGAATAATCTCTACCAATTGAACCAAAGAAGCAATCACCAAAATAAAGGTGATGGTTTGTAGATAGCCAATATCAAAGGCATCTAACACAAACTTTTGAACCAGATAGGTAACTATAGTTGCTATTACCATTACAAAGGTAACTGCACCCGTCATACCAATACCCGTAGATATTTTTTTAGAAACACCTAAGAATGGACATATTCCCAGGAACTGGGCCAATACAATGTTGTTAACAAATATGGCCGATATAAATATTAATACGTATTCCATTTGTTAGGCTTTTTTAAGTTTATCAATTAATGCAATTAAATAACCTAAAGCAATAAATGCTCCTGGCGCCAAAACAAATACTAACATTCCGTACTGCTCTGGAAAAATCACCATATCAAACATTTTTCCACTTCCAAAAAATTCTCTTACTGCACCTAGCATAGTTAATGCCATGGCAAATCCAAGTCCCATTCCTGCTCCATCAATTAAAGATGAAACAAAATTATTTTTAGAAGCAAAAGCTTCAGCGCGACCTAATACCACACAGTTTACAACAATCAAAGGAATAAACAGACCTAATGATTCGAAAAGTGCTGGTAAGTATGCCTGCATCAATAACTCTACTACAGTTACAAAGGATGCGATAATGACAATAAAGGCTGGAATACGAACTTTGTCTGGAATTAAATCCTTAACCAGTGAAACTACAATGTTACTCATGATAAGTACAAAAGTAGTGGCCAAGCCCATTCCTAATCCGTTAATAGCGGAAGAAGTTACCCCTAAAGTTGGACACATACCTAATAGCAAGGTAAATACTGCATTCTCTTTAAAGAAACCTTTGGTAAAATTCTGTAACTGATTCATTTTTTGCCTCCCTCCTTTTTGTATGTATTATAAGCAATGGTAATGGCATCTAAAAATGCTCTAGAACTAATGGTTGCTGCTGTAATAGCATCAATATCTCCACCATCTTTAGATACAGTCATTTTAGCCGTAGCCGGATCCATTCCTAAAATAGTTTGTTTACTACCTTCTACTCTAAACCAGTCTTGCATTTTCGAACCTAATCCAGGTGTTTCTTTATGCTCTAAAATAGAATAATTGATGATTGAACCATCTGGCTTTAAGCCTACCATAACTTTAATCTCGCCACTAAAACCTTTATCCGTTTTAGTTGAGATAGCCACCCCTAAAAGTTCTTCGCCTTTTTTACAAGGAAAAACCTTCAATACATATCCTTCTTGCGATGTTAACTCATACACTTCATCGGTAGGAGAATTATCGAAGCCAGGAACGACTTCCAGAATGGCTTTTTGTTGCTTGGCTAATTTAGCAGCCGCAATAGGCTCTTTGGTTACTTTGTAAACCATACCAAGCGTACCCCCTGCAACAGCTGTAATAATCAGCAAGGCAAGCACCATGTTTACTAATGTTGATTCTGTTTTTGCCATGATTTACAAATTATTTAGCAACCGCAGGTTTCTCACCGAAACGCTTTGGTTTAATATACTTATCGATTAATGGTACAAAGGCATTCATAATTAATATCGCAAATGAAATACCTTCGGGATAGGCTCCAAATACCCTGATGGCTACTGTTAGAACACCAATTCCGATTCCGAAAATAAGACCTCCTTTTTTGCTCATCGGCGAACTGGAATAATCCGTAGCCATAAAAACAGCTCCTAAGAAAAGTCCTCCTGACAATACATGGAACATCGGCGGTGCATACATTAATGGGTTAATCCAATGAAGCAGACCCGTGAAGATAAATACGGACCCAATAACAGCTGTTGGAATATGCCAAGTAATAATCTTACGAAAAAGCATAAAACCTAAACCTAATAAAATAGCGATACCAGCCATTTCTCCTGCACTACCTCCTTGTAATCCTAAAAATAAGTCTCGATAACTCGGAATTTCGTGTAACACATTGGTAGGTAACTCACCATTTGCCAAAGCTTCTTTCATTACTGAAAGCGGCGTAGCTCCTGTAGTTACATCCGTATAACTAAAAGGTAAGGCCTTAGCTATTGGCCAACTTGTCATTTGTACAGGATACGAAATCAATAAGAAAACCCTACCTACTAAAGCTGGATTAAAAGGATTGTTTCCTAAACCACCAAACGACATCTTACCTACTCCAATAGATATCAAAGCACCTATTATAATAATAAAAATAGGTAAGTTACTCGGAATATTGAATGCCAGTAGTAGTCCTGTAATCATTGCCGACCCATCCCAAATAGTAGTTTCTTGTTTCAACAAGAACTTTTGAATAAGATGCTCAAACAACATACATGACACAACAGCTGTAGCTGTAACAACAATGGCTCCTAACCCAAAGTTGTATACGGAAATAATCAAAGCCGGAATAAGGGCTAGGATTACGCCATACATATTTTTTTTCACACTATCGCCACTATGTACGTGTGGTGAAGGTGAAATAGTTAATGTGCTCATATTAATTATAATTTAGCCTAATATCAGTTTATTATTTAGTCTTTTAATTTGTTGTATCTCGCAGATTCTACTTTGTTCTGCTGCGCATGATTTGCCCAACTTTACCTTTTCCTAATCGGATATAATCCAATAAAGGTCGGCTCGACGGACAGGTATAACTACAAGAACCACACTCAATACAATCCATGATGTTTTCCTCTTCAGCTCTATCCCAAACTTGTTTATCACTTACAGTCATTAACAAATAAGGCTCTAATCCCATTGGGCAAACTGTAATACACTTACTACACTTAATGCAGTTTTGCATTGGTTTACGCTTGGCCTCTTCATTAGGCATAATAAGCACACCAGAGCTCCCTTTAGTGATAGGAATATCTGTACTTACTAATGCCTTACCCATCATTGGTCCTCCTCCAATTACTTTACCTGTATCTTCTGGTAATCCACCAGCAGCATCAATTAGGTTATTTAAAGGCGTACCAATTCGCGTTAAAAAGTTTGACGGCTTTGAAACCGACTTACCTGTGATAGTTACCACGCGCTCAAACAATGGTTTATTTTTTTGAACGGCTTCGTAAACCGCTAATGTAGTACCTACGTTTTGCACCACAGCTCCCACTTCAATCGGTAATTTACCAGAAGGAATCTGGCGTTTGATGCAAGCATCAATTAATTGCTTCTCTCCTCCTTGTGGATACTGAACCTTCAAAGGTTCGATGGTAATTTCAGGATAAGATGAAGCTAACGACTCCATATGTTTGATGGCATCTGGCTTGTTATTTTCAATTCCAATAACGGCCTTATCCACCTTAAGTGCTTTCATGATGATTTGTGTTCCCACCATAATCTCCTCACCTTTTTCCATCATTAATTGGTGGTCGGCAGTTAAATAAGGCTCACACTCAACAGCATTTAAGATAAGTACTTCACATGTTTTCCCTGGAGGTACCGAAAGCTTAACATGTGATGGAAATGTTGCACCTCCTAATCCAACAATACCGGCATTAGCCACAGCTTTTACAATTTCCTCTGGCGTTGCTGTAATGTCTTTCTTTAATTCAGTGCTTCTATCAATATTTTCTTCCCATTCGTCGCCATCAACATTAATGATAATAGCTGGCTTGCGATAACCACTGGCATCAACAATATCGTCTACTTTAAATACAGTACCCGAAACTGGCGAGTGAATGTTGGCGGATACAAATCCTGCCGATTCGGCTATTAAAGTTCCTACCTTAACAGCATCTCCTTTTTTAACAATGGGCTTTGCAGGTGCTCCAATATGCTGAGAAACTGGAATAGCTACCTGTGAAGGAACTGGTAAAGCTTCTATTTTTTTACCAGCCGAAAATTTGTTTTCGGGAGGATGGATTCCTCCAAGTGAAAAAGTCTTTAACACAATTATTCCTCCTTATTTTTATTATCCGAAGATGGATTATTATCACTAGTTACTGGCTTAACAGGCGTAGCTGGAGCCACAGCTGGCTTTACCTTTTTGGGCGGAAAGTTAATTTCATGAATCGCGTTGGTAGGACATACGGCCACACACTTACGACATAACTTACACTTGGTATAATCTATATAAGCCAGGTTATTCTCTACAGTAATGGCATCAAACGGACATTCCTTTTGACACTTCTTACATCCTATACAGGCTGTTTTACAAGCTTTTTTAGCTACACCACCTTTGGCCACATTAATACATGAAACAAAGATTCTACGACCTTTTGGACCTGCTTTACGTAATTCAATAATGTCTTTAGGACAAGCGTCTACACAAGCTCCACAAGCCACACAGTTGTCTTTAACAACAGGTAAACCCGTTTTATCATCCATGTAAATGGCATCAAAAGTACAAGCCTCAACACAATCACCACAGCCTAAACAACCATTGCTACAACCAGTATCTCCTCCATAAAGAGAAGCTGCAACAGCACATGAAGTAGCTCCATCGTAGTGATTTGTTTTAGGACGATTGTCGCAAGTTCCATTACAACGAACTACTGCAATCATAGGATCGGCAGCAGCAACCTCTTTACCTAAAATACCAGCGGCAGCACTCATGGTTTCTGCACCACCAACGGGACAATTTAAGCTAGAAATATCATCGCTCTTCACCATTGCTTCAGCAAAAGCTCTACAACCTGGAAAACCACAACCTCCGCAATTAGCAGCAGGAAGAACTTCTTCCACCTGATCAATTCTTGGATCTTCGAACACCTTAAACTTTTGCGCTACAAAATAGAGCACCAAAGCCGCAACGGTTCCGAGTATTCCAAGTGTTAAAATAGTTAATACTACTACGTTCATTTTATTTTGATTTTATCTAGTCGATTATTTCTTTAATAGTAAATACAAATGTTTTTTGGAGCTTAGGCGTATACAGCTTCACCACTAAATAATACGGAACTAATATCGCCAGGGAAGCTAATCCTGCAATGCCTTCGCTTTCTGTTATTCCGTAAGTTGTAAATAGGGTGATGAAAACCAATATAAATGGATAGATATAGGCAATTAAAGATGCTTTTAGTCCTAGAGACTTTTGTCCGCGAATAATTACCTTTTGCCCCTCCTTTAAATCAGTCATTCCAAAGATATTTACATCAATGGATTTTTCAGATTTATCGGAAGCAGTACAAGCCCCTTTGGCATGACAAGATGCACATGCAGATTCACTTACAATGCAAACCTTAGCCTGTCCTTTATTGACTTGTTCTACTATTCCTGTATGCTCTACAAACTTGACCTCCGCCATGATTTTTAAGGAAAATTTCAGAACAAATGTAATTAATCAGAGTAATCAGAAAAGGCCGTTTTGCTATTTGGAATTGGTATAAATAAATAAAACTGCAACATGGACATTGCAAAACCTTGATGGATAGTGTAAAGTAGAGATTACAATTTTAGAATTTTGTGTGTTAATTTTTTTTCACATTTTCTTAAAACTGTATTTTGTCATGTTAAACATTGACAGTTTGGAGGTTATAAAGAAATATTTCTTTAATTAAAGCAGGGATATTTTAGAGTTGTTAACATTTAGGAAATATTTATATTTGCTTACCTATAAAATTTAAGCCAAATCATGAATACTTTAAAAAATAGAAATGTAATAATTGTAGGACTGCTTTTGATATTAGTTGCTATTTTCAATATTATACATCTTTATAACGACGTAAAAACGCTAGAACAATTCCAAGGAATAAACCTCAGTCTAACAAATATCATAAAAGGCTTTTTTATCTCAGGTGCTGTAATAAATCCTACATTTCTTACACTAAGTATTATTGGCCTATGTATGCCCAATAAGTCTGGATGGGTTTTAAGCAATAATTTTTTCTTCTATATTTTCACTAAAGCTGCCATTATTCTCTTCCCATTAGAGAATACAGAATGGTATTATTATTTACTCCTAATTATAGCTTTGTTGCCTGTGTTATTAATGAGTAATGAAAGAGTAATAACACTTTATCAAATTAAAAAATCACAACGCTTAACGGTTATGCTAGCAGCTATACTTTTAGGATTATCATATACATTTATCTTTGAGTACTTTAATCTTAATTACTCCTTATCAACCTCAGAATTAATGGAGAAATTAGGCGTTTAAAAACTAGTTCAATTTCAAATGCCACTTGAAAACAGATTCAAGAAATCTCAATTATTATTAACCACGAATTGCACGAAACTTCACGAATAAAAGTTTGCCTACTGCAATCTTAAAATTGTATAGCAATTTACATTCGTGGGAATTTGTGTAATTCGTAGTTCTTTTTTTAGACTAATTTGGTGATTTCACCTATTATGGTTTATTATACCAAGAGCGATATAGTAAGCTATTGACTTCACTTCCCGTGGTGCCTGATTCGCATTATTTACAATGAAACCTAATATGGCACTTGAGAGATAGAATTCAAGAAACCTCAACTTCAATTATTAATTAACCACAAATTTCACGAATAAAAGTTTGCCTACTGCAACCTTAAAATTGTATAGCAATTTACATTCGTGGGAATTTGTGGAATTCGTGGTTTATTTAACAAACCTCTTCGTTTCCAATTCGATATTTCCGAAGTTGATTAAAAGACCTAACGAAATCCCAGAAACCTTTAGATAATTCAAAACTTGAGCTTCATGAATTGAAATAAACTCACGAACAGCTTTTAGCTCCACTATCACTTTATCATAACAAATAAAGTCAACCCTAAATTCTTTGTTAAGTTTTGCACCCCTGTAGTTAATAGATAAAGGAGCTTCTCTAAGGTATGGAATATTTCGATGTTTTAATTCAACTTCAAATGCTTCTTGATAAACAGATTCCAAGAAACCACAACCTAACTCATTATGAACTTTCATTGCTGCTCCAATAATAGCGTAAGACTCTTGCCGATATATAATATTGGTCATTGCGTTTGGGGTTTTAAGACTTTCAATTTATACACTAAAATTAATAAACCTCATTTACTTATTAACCACAAATTGCACGAATCTTCACGAATAAAAGTTTACCTAAGGCAAACAAAAAATTGCGTAGCAATTAAAATTCGTGGCATTTGTGTAATTCGTGGTTCTTTTTTTAGACCAACTTGGTTATTGCACCTATCAGTGTTTAATAGACTAAGGGAGATATGGTAGACTATTGACTTAACTTCCCGCGGTGCCTGATTCCCATTATTTACGATGCAACTTAATATACTGCTTGAGAAACAAATTCAAAAAACCTCAACTTCAATTATTATTAACCTCGAATTGCACGAATCTTCACGAATAAAAGTTTGCCTACTGCAACCTTAAAATTGTACAGCAATTTACATTCGTGGGAATTTGTGTAATTCGTGATTGTTTTATTAGACTAACTTGGTGATTTCACCTATTGACATGAATTATTGAATAGCCCCTATTTCGGTTTGCTTTTTTGGATGGAAACTTCCAGCTATGTGTTTCGGATGACTGGCTATGCGTTTCAAATTGCAAGCTATGTTCGTTCGGAGTCAGCTATCTTGGTCAAATACCATTAAGAACTACGCATTAAACCTTATAACTCAAACGCTGCCATTGCACGACATAACCTAGGAAATCAGACTCCAATTCATTTTTTGTCTGGCAAGCTTGGTAAGTTGCTTATTGAGTACTTGATTTTCTGGTTTTTCGAGGGTAGGATCATTATCCAAAATGGCATTGGCTACATTTCGGGCATGCTGCAGAAGTTGGGCATCGCGCGTAATGTTGGCAATCTTTAATTCAAAGGGTAAACCGCTTTGCTGCGTTCCTTCTAAATCGCCAGGACCGCGAAGTTTCATATCCGCTTCGGCTATTTCAAAACCATCATTAGAATCCACCATAATACCCATTCGTTTTTTGGTATCCTCTCCTAACTTATAACCGGTCATTAAAATACAATAGCTTTGCTCGGCTCCTCGCCCTACTCTGCCTCGAAGCTGATGTAATTGCGACAATCCAAAACGCTCGGCACTTTCAATAATCATTACCGAAGCATTAGGTACATTTACGCCAACCTCTATAACCGTTGTAGCTACTAATATTTGTGCATCTCCGCAAGCAAATTCTTGCATAGCTGCATCTTTTTCTGCTGGTTTCATTTTACCGTGAACCATAGTGGTTTTATAATCAGGAAAAGCAGACTGCATATATTCTAGCCCTTCTGCCAGATTTTTAAAATCCATCTTTTCCGATTCCTCAATTAAAGGATAAACCACATATATCTGGCGTCCTTTTTCAATTTCCGCCTTAATAAAATGATTGAGGTTATTTCGTTTGTTATGAAAGTAATGCTTGGTTTCTATTGGTTTACGCCCAGGAGGTAATTCATCAATCACCGACACATCCAAATCGCCGTAAACCGTCATAGCCAGCGTACGAGGAATAGGAGTTGCCGTCATTACCAATACATGAGGAGGAATGGTATTTTTTGCCCATAGCTTGGCACGCTGAGCTACTCCAAAGCGGTGTTGCTCATCTATAATGACCATACCCAAATTCTTAAACTGAACTATATTTTCTAACAAAGCATGCGTCCCAATTAAAATCTGCAACTCACCTGATAGTAATTCTGCATGAATCTGCTCACGTTCTTTCTTTTTACTTGAACCGGTAAGTAGCTTCACATTTAAATCCATCCCTTTTAATAGTTCCAGAATAGATTCAAAATGCTGCGATGCCAATATTTCGGTTGGAGCCATCAGACATGCCTGATAATTATTATCCAGCGCAATTAACATCACCATTAAGGCCACCATGGTTTTACCACTTCCTACATCGCCTTGTAGCAATCGGTTCATTTGACGTCCAGACCCTACATCATTGCGAATTTCGCGAATAACACGTTTTTGTGCGCCAGTCAGTTCAAAAGGAAGATTATTAAAAAAGAAGTGATTAAAATAATCACCTACCGTAGCAAAAATATGTCCTTTAATACTTCGGCTTCGCTGATTTTTTAGTTTTAATATACTAAGCTGAATATAAAAAAGTTCTTCGAACTTTAAACGAAACTGTGCTTGCTGCAAGGCTTGCGAATCAGGAGGAAAATGAACCGTTCGCAAAGCCTGATCTAAAATCATCAACTTATATTGTTGCACTATATAAGCAGGCAATGTTTCAGAAATAGCACCTTTAAACGAAAGAAATATACTTTCCTGCATCTTCTGAATACCTTTGGAATTCAGGTAGCCTTTCTTCATTCGTTCAGTTGTATGATAAAAAGCCTGAAGACCAGCTGTTACTTTAGGTTTACTTTCATCCACCTTTTCCATTTCGGGATGAACAATATTATACGATTGATTGAATTTAGTGGGTTTTCCAAAAATGATATACTCAGCATTGGCATCCAGATTACCCTTAATCTGCTTGATAAATTTAAACCATACCAATTCAATCACACCCGTATCATCAGCAAATTTTGCCACCAAACGCTCGGACTTACCTGAACCAACCTTATTTAAACCTATTACCTTTCCTTGCAACTGAATATGCGAAGAGGTACTACTAATCTCTCTTATCTTAAAGGTGCGGCTTCTATCCACATATTTGTACGGAAAATGGTACAACAAGTCCTCATAAGACTGAATCTTAAGCTCCTGCTTTAACACTTCGGCTTTTTTAGGACCTACTCCCGCTAAGTATGTTATTTCCTTGGTGGATAATTCCGACATAATCTCCCGCTACAAATAAGGGAAACAAAAATAGTAGAATGAAGCGGATGATGCAAACAATACCCGAATTACCAATTCTTAACACAATACCCGAAACTTTTAAAAGGACTTACCGTAAGCATAGCCCTTATCCATCCCTCCCCGTCAAAAGATAAACAAAAAACAAGATGGACGTAGATATTCAACAATATGCAATCTCTCAACTAATTAGGGTATTATTTGGAGCATCAATAGGGTATTTTATCCTTAAGTACTTCTTTAAAAAATCCATATTAAACAAGGTTGGTTTAGTTGTAGTAATCGATATTATTATAGTAAATACTTTATCTGCATGGACAACACTTGGTTACATAAACGCATACCTTAATCTTGGATTCGGTATTATAATTGCCGTAGTTTCATTGAAACTTATAAGCGTTTGGGTAAAAAAACCACTCGAAGATTTTGCAGAAAGAGTAAAACAACTCTCTGAAGGTCAATTAAAAAATGATTTACAAAAACAAGACAAAGAAAATGAAATTAACAAACTCAATAATTCCATTATAGACTTGTCTGATAATTTGATTAGAATAATTCAAGAAGTCAAAAACAATTCTGCCAATCTTGCATCTGCAAGCAACCAATTTAAAAACACCTCAGCTTCATTATCGCAAGGCTCATCAGAGCAGGCCTCATCGTTGGAAGAAATTTCCTCTACCATGGAGGAAATAACTGGAAATATTAGTAGCAATACTCATAACGCACAAGAGACTTCTAAAATAGCATCCTCATCCAACAAAGAAATTAAAATTGTAAATGATTCAACCCAAAAGAGTTTTGAGTCAGTAAATTCCATCATCGAAAAGATTTCTGTTATTAACAGCATTGCTGAACAAACTAACATACTTGCTCTTAATGCCTCTGTAGAAGCAGCCAGAGCAGGTAGCGCAGGCAAAGGGTTTGCTGTTGTTGCAGGAGAAGTTCGTAAACTGGCAGAAATAAGTAAACAATCGGCCGATGAAATTATGCAAACCTCACAGGATAGCATGAACGAGTTCGAAAATTCAAGAAATTTAATGGTCGAAATTTCGCCAAAAATAGCTAAAACTAATGATTTAGTGATGGAGATAACAGCTGCCAGCCTAGAACAAACTAATGGTGTAGATCAAGTTAACTCAGCAATACAAGCGTTGAATAATACCACACAGCAAAATGCATCCATAGCCGAGGAACTTTCTTCAAGCGCTGAAGAGCTTTCTACACAGGCTCAAAACCTCAAAAAAGCAATCGATTTTTTTAAAGTTTCTTAAATTAAGAAGATATTAATATTAAGCAACTAAACAAAAAGGCACAAAGAATATATCTCTGTGCCTTTTGTGTTTTATACTAAATTTTTACAAACTTACTTTAATAGCAGCGCTTGCTTTATTGGCTTTCTCACGAGCCTCTTCAACCGAAGCTCCTCGTGCCAAACAAACTCCCATTCTTCGCTCACCCTCTACTTCTGGTTTCCCAAATAATCTTACTTGCGTATCCGGCTCAGCTAAGGCTTGTTCCAATCCGGTAAACGAAACTTGTTTTGAGTTTCCTTCAACCATAATTACGCTACTGGCTGCTGGTGCATGCTGAACAATATTTGGGATGGGTAATCCTAGGATAGCTCTTACATGTAAAGCAAACTCACTTAAATCTTGCGAAATCATCGTTACCATACCTGTATCATGCGGACGAGGAGAAAGCTCACTAAAATAAACCTCATCACCTTTTACAAAAAACTCAACACCAAATAAACCTCTTCCTCCAAGCGCTTTCACTACTTTTTCCGAAATCATTTGAGAATCGGCTAAAGCTTTTTCGCTCATGGCTTGCGGTTGCCACGACTCTTGATAATCACCACCTTCTTGACGGTGACCAATTGGAGCACAAAACGAAACGCCACCAATATGACTAATGGTTAGCAAAGTTATTTCGTAATCAAAATCAACAAAACCCTCAATGATAACACGGTCGCTATTTCCACGAGCTCCTTCTAAAGCGTAATTCCAAGCATAATCAATATCAGCCTCACTCTTAATCACACTTTGTCCTTTACCTGACGAGCTCATAATAGGCTTAATCACGCAAGGATATCCAATCTCAGCAACACCTGCATCAAATTCAGCTTTGGTGCCTGCAAATCTATATGGCGATGTCTTTAACCCCAATTCCTCGGCAGCCAAAGATCGAATGCCCTCACGATTCATCGTTAAACTAGTAGCATTGGCTGTTGGAATCACATTAAATCCTTCTTTCTCTAACTCCAATAAAGTATCGGTAGCTATAGCTTCAACTTCTGGGATAATATAATCCGGTTTCTCTTCACGAATAATCTTAGCCAAAGATTCGCCATCTAACATAGAAACGATATAACTACGATGTGCCACCTGCATAGCCGGCGCATTTTCGTATTTATCAATGGCAATTACCTCAACTCCGAATCGTTGAAACTCAATTACAACCTCTTTGCCCAGCTCACCCGAACCTAGCATAATAACTTTTGTTGCAGAAGGAGACAGGGGAGTTCCTATGCAAGCACTTGATGATTTATTCATTTTTAATTGGGTATTTTAAGAAGCTGCAAAAATAAACTTTTAATTTAAATATGAGGATGACTCACGCGAATTATTAATCAGGCTTTTAATTACCTAAACTATCCACGAAATATCAACAAAAAAAAGCGCAAACGTATTCCATACCCTTGCGCCTTCATTTTTAATCTACCTATACCAAAACTTACCTCAAATAAGCATTTAGCATCCAAAGTGTTTTTTCTGTTTCTGAGATATAGTCACTCATTAATGAAGCTGTTCCTTCATCATCTGCATCTCCTGCTAAGGATAAAATTTCGCGCTCCAACAATACTAATGTGGAGAAGTTAGCCACAATTACTTCGATAGCCTGAACACCATCTGTAATTCCATTTTGCTCCTCTAAAGTGGCTGTTTTTAGATAATCGCTAAAGGTATGCAATGGCTCACCTTCTAAGGTTAAAATTCGCTCTGCAATTTCATCCACTTTAATTACCGCATCGTTATAAAACTCTTCAAATTTTACATGAAGCTCAAAAAAGTTTTTCCCTTTTATGTTCCAATGGAAACCTCTTAAATTTTGATAAAACAATTGATAATTGGCTAATAACTCATTTAACTTACTTGCTAATACAGTCGCTTTTTCTTTGTCTAATCCTACTAAATTTTTCATGTCGTTATATTTTTTGTTGTTATTATTTCTTTGTTGTTATTGTACACTACAAATATGCGAACTAAGCCAGCATCAATCAAATCGATTGTTTTTATATTGTAATAGCTATTATTTATATCTATTGATTATATTTGACTTACCATTACATGAAGTGAAAAAATAAATGCCATGATTACGATAACACAATTAGAATATGTGGTTGCAGTGGATACATACAGGCACTTTGTTACTGCTAGCGAAAAATGTTTTGTATCGCAACCTACTTTAAGTATGCAACTTAAAAAGCTGGAAGATGAACTTGACATTGTTATTTTTGACCGCTCCAAACAACCTGTAGTACCTACCGAAGTGGGCAAGGTAATTATTGAGCAGGCTCGAAAAACACTGGCCGAAAACAATAAAATTTACGATTTAGTAAAACAGCAAAAAGGAATTGTAAGCGGAGAACTCGTTATTGGCATAATTCCTTCCCTAGCTCCATACTTACTCCCTTTATTTGCAGGTTCATTTTCGAGAGAGTTCCCCGACATTAAACTAAAAATCATTGAACTACTGTCAGAAGATATTATTGACCAGCTTCATAAAGACATGATTGACTTGGGCTTATTGGTGACTCCATTAAACGAAGCTGGCATAAAAGAAGAGCCTATTTTTTACGAGAGAATGTTTTTATACGTGAATAATAAACATCAGCTGGCTCCCAAAAACAGGGTAGATCCTGCTGAAATTGCGGGAGATGGATTATGGTTATTAAGTACTGGTCATTGTTTCCGTAGTCAGGTGGTTAATTTGTGTTCTATTCATGATAAATTAAAAGAAGAGATAGCTATTAACTACGAAAGTGGATCTTTAGAAACCATTAAAAAACTGGTTGAGAAAGAAGGAGGTTACACCCTTTTGCCGGAATTAAGCATTGATGATAATGTATTGAATAACAAACATGCACAGGTAAAAAACATTGGAGAAAGCGATCCTTTAAGAGAAGTAAGTATGGTGTATTCGCGTAATTTTGCCAAGCAACAGCTGCTTAAACATCTATTTGAACATATAAAAAAGAGCGTTCCTGAATATCTACTCAACCAAACAGACGGACACATTGTAGAATGGAGAAACTAAGTTAGCTTGGAGTTAAGTGAGTAAATTGAAGGAAAAAGGACATTATATAATAAGTAACGTCAATTGATTTAAAATGAACGAAAATAAAATAGGCATAGCGCTTAGCGGCGGTGGCGCAAGAGGAATAGCACACATTGGGGTAATTAAGGCACTCGAAGAACATAATATTAAACCTGAATTAGTGGCAGGAACCAGTATGGGTGCCATTGTGGGCGTAATGTATGCTGCTGGGTTTAGCGCAAAAAAAATGGCCAAACTACTCAAGGATGAGAAAATTTACAAATGGTTTAAAGTTGAATGGTTTAAGCCTGGTTTGCTGAGCTTAACTGGGGTTAAAGAATTACTGATAAAACACATTGGACATAACGAATTCGAAAAACTAGAACGTCCTTTCTCCGTGGCTGTATCTAATATAAACTCGGGTAAAGGAGAAATTATTAACCGAGGTGGTCAACTGATGGATTGGGTAATTGCTAGCGCAGGTGTTCCTTTAGTTTTTACGCCATTGAAAATAAACGGAAGTGCGTATGTTGATGGAGGTCTTTTTCATAACTTACCAGCAGAAGCTATGATTGGTGAGTGTAATTTCATTATTGGTTCTAATGTAAACCCTGTTAAACGCGAGGAGAACATTGAATCGGCTAAACAAGTGGGAGAACGTGTATTTTATCTATCTATAGCACAAAACGTTTGGCAAAGCCGAAACTATTGCGACTTTTTTATTGAACCTAGAAACATTGTTCATTACTCGCCTTGGGACTATTCGAAAGTAGATGAGTTGATTGAAGTAGGTTATAAAGCGGCAAAAAAAGTGATTAACAAATTTATACTGCCTGAGCTGGAAGAAAACATAAGCGTTAAGAATAGATAATCCTTATCAATATATTTATCGTTTTTCGATATTTTATTATTGTTTATTAATATTTTTATTTTACATTTGAGTTATTAATTTAAAATAAAAAAACTATGAAACAGAGTCGAACATTACTTTTTGCAAGCAAACTTCTTTCTTTTATAAAGCTTATAATTATTATTTCTATTTTTCTATTTAGTTACCTATTCATTCATGCAAGATATTCTCCCCAAAGTGTAGAAAAATTACTATTAACAAAACATACTTACATAGAGTTTACAGGCAACATAACAAAAATACCTACAACCTATGAGGAATATAAAAATTCTGACATTGAAGGTATTTTCTTTAATAAATTATCTGGAGGCTCTAAATTTAAAATTTGGATGTCAGGATTAATCAGCCTTACTTTTGTTCTTTTGATAATTAACCAACTTAGAGGTTTTGTCAATATATCCAGAAAAGAAGGTTCTTTTTTTTACAATACATCTCAATTCTTTAAAAAGTCATCTATATATTGCTCCATTTATCTATGCCTAAGTTTAGTCCTATTATATTGGAGATCTTCATTATCGTACATATACTATGAGAAAAACGCTTCTAATAACATTATAGCTAATCAAATAGATTTACAAGGTTTTTATATTAACATTAACTCCTACATTAACCTTTTATTTGTAATCTTATTCTTAATGGTAGCTAGTAAAGTATTTAAAGAAGGTGAGAAACTAAAATCTGAAAACCAACTTACTGTATAACTATGGCAATCATTATCAACCTAGATGTAATGCTAGCAAAACGAAAGGTGTCTTTATCGGAACTATCCGAAAAGGTAAATATTACAATGGCTAATCTATCCATTTTAAAGAATAATAAAGCCAAAGCAATTCGCTTTTCAACATTAAATTCTATTTGTAAGGCATTACAATGTCAACCTAGCGACTTAATAGAATACGAGGACGAATAAATAAGATAATAATTAATAAATCACCTATAGTGAACTGGTTTCAAGCAAAGGCATACCTTCAATATATCTTTAAGAAAAAGCAATGGCGCGATAAGGATTTTCAATCGCCCTTGGCACAAAACATTGCTCAAGATGTTTTTTATGAAGTACATCCATATTATCATTTTGTCGTTATAAACGACATAAGAAATGATTTATTACAATCGAAAAAACAGATTGAAATAAGCGACTTTGGTGCGGGTTCTAAAAAATTTAGGAGTAATAAAAGAAGCATTAAAAACTTGGTAAAATACAATGCTAGCTCACAACAACAAGGCGAGATAATTTCGAGATTAATAAGTTATTTCAAACCCCAAAACATCATAGAACTAGGCACTTCGTTAGGAATCGGTACACTTTACCTAGCACTTCCCAATTCTACAACACCTGTGTATACTATCGAAGGCTGTGCTAACATTGCTAAAGAAGCCCAGGAAAATTTTAGTATTGCAAAATCCATCCATATCCATCAGAATGTAGGTGCTTTTGAAACAGAACTTCCAAAGGTTATAAGTAAAATAAAAGAAGTTGATTTTGTATATTTCGATGGTCATCATGACTATCAAGCTACTATAAACTATTTCAACATCTGTTTAAGCAAAGCTTCGGAATCAGCAATTTTTATTTTTGATGATATCTATTGGTCTGAAGGAATGGCCAAGGCCTGGAGCGAAATTAAACAACATCCTGATGTATCATTAACCTTTGATTTATTTAGGTTTGGTGTAGCCATATTAAAAATTCAAAAAAACAAAGAGCATTATATTATTAAAAGAGTTTAGATTGAGATAACATCGTTATTTCATGATGCTGTTGCGCCATTATACCTTATTCAATAATTCAATTAAAAAACTATATTTGTTACAACCAAAGAAATAAGTCACCTATGAACGACAATGTCATTGAAATAACAGGAATCACAAAATTTTACGAGGTAGGTACTCAGGTAGTAAAAGCACTACAAGGAGTTAACGTAAACATTAGAAAAGGTGAGTACGTAGCCATTATGGGGCCTTCTGGTTCTGGAAAATCGACCTTGATGAATGTGATTGGTGCATTGGATACTCCAACCGGGGGAAGCTATGTTTTAAATGGCACCGACGTTAGTCGCTTAACAGATGACAGATTAGCCGAAATTAGAAATAAGGAAATTGGTTTTGTTTTTCAAACTTTTAACTTGCTACCGCGATACTCTGCTTTAGAAAACGTAATGTTACCATTAATATATGCGGGCGTATCTAAACAGGAAAGAATAATTAAAGGAAATGATGCCATTGCAAAGGTTGGTCTTGAAGATAGAGCCTCGCACAAACCCAACGAATTATCGGGTGGTCAGCGACAAAGAGTGGCAGTAGCCAGAGCTCTTATCAACACCCCATCCATTATTCTTGCCGATGAGCCTACAGGTAATTTAGATTCAAAAACATCAGTAGATATCATGCGTTTATTTGGCGATATTCATGCCATGGGTAACACCATTATCCTGGTTACACATGAGGAAGATATTGCTCAACATGCCCACCGTATTATCCGACTTAAGGATGGTTTAATAGAATCGGATACGGTAAACGAAAATATTACACCTGCCGAAGTAGTATAACAGAACATTTATTAATAGTTGCTGTTTCAATGATAAAGCCAGTCTTTAAACAAAAGATTAGAACATTGATATAGTATAAGAATGAATAAAAGTTTAGTATACACAAAAACAGGCGACCGAGGAAAAACAAGCTTAATTGGAGGAACCCGCGTTGCTAAAAATCACTATCGGCTAGAAGCGTACGGTACGGTGGATGAATTAAATACCTTTATAGGTATGATTCGCTCGTATGAGGTAGATGATAACACCCAAAAGCAAATAATAGACATACAGCACAAGTTATTTGTGATAGGTGCTTATTTAGCTACAGATTCGAATGTAACCGACCTAAGAGATAAGCTAGATTATAGTGAAAGTATTATAGAGGAGCTGGAAAAGGAAATGGATAGAATGGAAAACGAATTACCTCCGATGAAGTATTTTGTTTTACCAGGAGGACATCCTGGAGTAAGTTATTGCCACATAGCACGAACAGTTTGCAGAAGAGCTGAAAGACGAATATTGGATATGGCCGATGATACAGAGGTAAATCCATGGGTAATCAGGTACGTAAATCGTTTATCCGATTATTTGTTCGTTTTATCGCGCCATTTGTCAAAACATTACAATTCAAATGAAATTCCTTGGGTTCCCGAGTTGTAGGTTATTACTTTTTTTTTATATTCGCAGGAAATATAAAGAATGTATTTAACAAATAATTAATAAAAACTCAGGGTATGTATTGGACACTAGAATTAGCATCAAAATTAGAGGATGCACCCTGGCCAGCATCTAAAGACGAATTAATCGATTTCGGTATTCGTTCAGGGGCACCATTAGAAGTTATAGAAAATCTTCAGGAGATTGAGGACGAAGGGGACATTTACGAAAGTATTGAAGATATATGGCCTGATTATCCTAGCAAGGATGATTTTTTCTTTAATGAAGATGAGTACTAGTCAGGGACTTTAAGAAGTAAAAAAACCGTTTTAGATGAATTTCTAAAACGGTTTTTTGTTTTTAGCTCACGAGTAATATAGCAATACGATTCATTTCTCCCGGATTTTCGGATACTACCTGAATTTCCATACCCACATTTTTTAAGGTGGAATAAACATCCACCGAAAAACTCTCAGGACTTGGTCTGGAGTTCTTCTTGTCCTTACACTGCAATCTATTGCTAGAACAATCTTTACAAATACTACAACATGTTTGATTGAGCAAAAATACTTTTGGGTAGTTTGCTAAAAATATTTCCCTCTCCAACTTCAGTAAATTATTGGTCATCTCTTTAGACCAATCGGATGGGTAATTATTTCTATCCGCTTTTTTATTCAACCTAATTACAATGGCTTTTTTGTATTCATTAAAAAACTTACGGCAATCTTCCACATCTGGAGTATTGGGAGGACAAGTACCTAGACCAAAATCACTGCAACCAAACTGACATTTTACCCTTACCCAATGTGCCACTTCAATATCTTTGGTATTAATCCATTTGTAATCTATAAAACCCTGGTCTTTTATTATTTCGTCAAGATGTGCTATACTTTCCATTGCATTTCATTTAAAATATCGATGACTCTGTTTGTGTTGTAAATTGCTCTAAAAAGCGCATTCCTCTGTAAGAGTTACCTTTTTCGTTTAATTTAGGACTCCATACCGCTATAGAATACTTATCAGGAAATATAGCAATTATTCCACCACCTACCCCACTTTTCCCAGGCAAACCAACGGTAAACGAAAACTCACCCGACTCATCATAAAAACCGCACGTTTGCATTAAAGCATTAATTCGTTTAGCCTGACTCATATTTAAAACCGCCTCACCTTTGGAGTTTCTGAAATTATCATCTGCTAAAAACAAAAAAGTATTGGCCAATTCCTGACAAGTCATTTCAATGGAACATATACGAAAATAAAAATCCAAGACCCTTTCTGGATGATTCTCTAAATTACCATATGACTTGATAAAATTGCATATGGCAATATTTCTATAGCCTATTTCTTTTTCCGATTGCACAATATGCTCATTGTACGAAATATCATTATCTCCATTAATTTCTCTTATAAAACTAAGGAATTCTTCTTCTGGATGACGGAAAGCACTCACCAACATATCAGCCACTACCATAGCGCCTCCATTAATAAACGGATTTCGAGGAATACCTTTATCCAACTCCAGCTGTGTAAGCGAATTAAAAGCAGTGCCAGAAGGCTCCACACCAACTCGCTTCCATATTTGTGACCCTAGGAGTTTATACGCCACGCATAACGATAAACACTTAGCAATACTTTGAATAGAGAATTTCACATACCTGTCACCAATTCCATATTCCTGATGATTTTTTGTGACCAAATGAATTCCAAAGAGATTTGTATCGACAGCGGTTAATTGAGGTATATACGATGCAGCCTGACCAATATTATCTTCGGCCTTTATCTTTTCGTAGATTTGTTGGATAATAGCTTGATATGCCATATTCTTTTTGTTTCTAATTTGAAGAATATGAAGCACAAAAAAAATGACAGATGTGAGGTATAGTAAACCTAAAAAGGGTTTCAATTATGCAAAACCCTTTATGCTATTAATCTTCCATATCGTCTTTAAAGACGAGCAATTTTTCAGCATCTTGTTGAAATCTGGCCAATAAATCTTTAGAAAAGGAATTGATGATTTTTGACTCTTTTTCATCTAAACCATCCGCTGCTTCTGCAATCACGGTCATGGCATTAATAAACTCTTGATACTGCGCAGCTGGTCCGTAACTATGGCAAAAGTTAATTACTTTATTATATACCTCTTCTACTGTAGTATTTTTACTCTCCTCATATTCAAACGACCACATAATATCCTCTTGAGAGGCATGATTTTGAAGTAATTTATTTAAAGCATCCTTCTCTTCTGGCTGGATTACTCCATCTGCTTTTGCAACGGCATAAAGTAACTCTCCCATTACTTCATATAATTTTTCAATTTTCTGCATAGTTTTAAGCTTGTATATTTTGACTTGGCATTAAAGATATAATAATTGCCACAACTCAACAACAGCAGAGAAAGTATTGAATACCCAAAGTCATCTGCAGCCTATTATTTATTGCTCATCACAACGATAAACTACAGAAACAGTAGTAAGCTCCTTAGAAAACTCCTCCACGCTAGTGTAATCATATTTTTTAATGAGCTCTCCTTTATTATTCAATATTTCAACATAGAAGAAATTATCACATAAAGGACCAACCATAGTTGTATAATAAACGGTATCTTTTTTATAAACTGCCTTTACAATGGTGGTTTTACAAACATCATCCTCCTCGCATGGTGCTTTAAGATTTATATACCAGTCTTCTTTTTCAACATCGACATATTCAACCGGAGTGTTTTCTTTTTCACATGCAACTACTAGGGCTAGTACAAATAATAATAATAATAAAATAGTTTTTTTCATAGGGTTTCGTTTCAAATTCTTTCAGTATTGACGAAACAAAAAAAGATGGGTTGCGCGCCTCACTTATACAAAAAAAAGAGAGTGCTCACAAGGAACACTCTCTTTATATATTTTAAAGCACTACAACTTACATTCTAGTGTAATTCTAACTTCTGAACACCAGCATTAGCATCACCTCTAATAGCTTCAAAGGCAGCTTTTAATTCAGCTACTTTTTCTGGATTTTCAGCAGCAACATCTTTTTGCTGACCAATATCCTCTTTTAGGTTGTACAATTGATAATCTGGTCCGTTACCTACCTCAATATTAACTTGTGTATTTACTGGCTTTCCTTTATACGGAGGAATTAACGCCCAATCTCCTTTACGGAAAGCAGTTCTGGAAGTAGCTTCAAGAACCAATTCGTCTCTTCCTTTATCAGAAGTACCCATTAATTCAGCTAACATATTTTGACTATCCAAATTTGGATTTTCAACACCAACTAACTCTGCAATTGAAGCCATCACATCCATTTGACATACCAAGGCATCCGATACCTTTGGCTGAATTTTACCTTTCCAATATGTAAAGAATGGAACACGTGTACCCGCTTCATATAAACTATACTTACCACCTCTTAATCCGCCTGCAGGAGTATGGTCGCCTAGCTTTTCTACTGCGTCATCGTAATAGCCATCATTCAATACTGGCCCATTATCGCTAGAAAATACGATTAAAGTATTTTCCATTAAACCTTCCGCTTCAAGTGTTTTGATAAACTCACCAATACACCAGTCAGCTTCAGCAATTACATCTCCACGAGGCCCTAATGTAGTAGCTCCTACAAAACGAGGATGTGGTGTACGAGGCACGTGTGGTTGTTGCATGGCATAGTATAAAAAGAAAGGCTCATTTTTATGCGCTTTAACGTAAGCTTGCGCCTTAGCTAAAAAGTGGTCAGCCATATCTACATCTTTCCAACGAGCAGACTCTCCACCTTTCATAAATCCAATACGCGGTACACCATTAATAATTGTGCTATTATGACCATGATGCCATTTCATTTCGCACAACTCTGGATTCTCTTTTCCTGTAGGTTGTCCTTCGAAATTATTTTTATAATCAATTTCAATTGGATCATTAGGATCAAGATTAGCTACATTACCGTTATCGATATAAACCGTTGGAACACGATCTTGCGTGGCAGCCATGATATAAGCATAATCAAATCCAACCTCGTTAGGTCCCGGGCTAACTCTTTCGTTCCAGTTTACTATACCAGACCCTAGTCCTAGATGCCATTTACCTACAATACCAGTATGGTAACCAGCAGGTTTTAACATTTTAGGAATAGTCATTTGCTCTGTACTAATTAACAATGGAGCTGTTCCTGGTAGAATTTTAGCATCTTTATTACGCCAAGGGTAAACACCAGTTAATAATCCGTAACGACTTGGAGTACAAGTTGCCGATGTTGCATATCCGTTAGTAAAACGAACTCCGCCATTAGCTAAGGCATCCATATGTGGCGTAGCAATTTCAGTAGCACCATAAGCACCTACATCACCATAACCTAGGTCATCTAAATAAATTACAACAATGTTAGGCTTTGTTGTTTTTTCTGATGTTTCAGCTTCCTTTTTCTTAGCAGGAGCACAGCTCGCTAAAAATGCCAAAACAATCAAAAAGGAAGAAATCAAATTTGAGGTTTTCATGTTAGTATATTTATGTAAAATAGTTTTCTATTACTTGAGCCCATTTTTAAACAAGCCCATCAAAGATAAAATAATTCGTAAAAAAACTACGGTACAATAATACACATTGAACGGGGGTAGATGTACTTTGAGGTACATTAAATGACTATACACGTACAAACATAATACAAAGGAAAGCTTTATAACAGAACCGAACTACTCTACCAAACTCATTTTATTGTAGATAGTAACAGGAGACATATAAATTTCCGATTTAAAGGCTTTATATTCTTCTGAGGCATCAGAGTCGTATAACACGTATGCAGCCCACTGAAAAAGGTGCTCACCAAAACCTGCAGCTATAGTTAAGCTATCGGTATAATGCTCCACCTTACGTTTTCCATCCTTAGATAGATACTGAAATCCGCGTTGCATTACACCAGTCATTTTTCTGCTTTCGTAATCGCGTATATGCATTAACTCATGCGCAAATAAACCAATGCGAGCTTCCTCTGGTACATCGGCTAAAAGTACGCCATCAAAATTGGGGTCGGTATTTACATGAATAATATATTGACGATTTCGCTTGCCTAAAAGTAAGGACCAAAAGCCAGGACGGGCGGTCATAGTAGTTTTTAACTTCTTGGTTTTAATACGGATTTTGCAATGGTGTAAATCCTCAAATTGGGTGAATGGAACCAGAAAATTATCGAGATACATGTTTTTAAAAGTAGTATCTACTTTTAACGAACCTCTTTGCCAATAACTTTTTTGATTAGATTGAGCCACACTAACATTTGATAAAAATAACAATCCAGTTAGTAATGTAGTAATTTCTTTCAGCTTCATATCAACACCCTCTTTTTGAGTACTTTTATCGATAAACACAGAAAAATGTTACATTAAATGCAATATTCCCTAGATATTTAATAGTTTTTAACAATTAAGACCTAAATATCTTTTTAATACAACATTTCAAAAGCACTGCGATATGCTCCTATCTCGTTTACGTAATCTAAAAACTTACTATAAAACTGATGCTGACCAATTGTAGCGCTATCCCCTATAATAACGAGCTTTTTACGCGCCCGAGTCATAGCCACATTCATTCGTCGTGTATCACCTAAAAAGCCTATCTCACCTTTTTCGTTACTACGCACCAAACTAATATAAATCACATCTCTCTCCTGTCCCTGAAAAGAATCTACCGTATTTACAGAAATCAATGCTTTGGTATTTTCAAACTCCTCCTCCACTCCTTTAAAATTCTGTTGTAATAAATTTACCTGAGCCTTATAAGGAGAAATTACACCTACACTGGTTTCAATATCTCCCAAGGTTTGGTCGATGGTGCTAAAATATTCTCTAAAGTGCTTTAATAATAAATCACTTTCTTCTGGATTAAAAGAGCTTCTAGTTTCCTTATCCACCTGCTCAAAAAACCCACAGCCTGCCGTATCAATAAATTCTATGGCTAAATCCTCCTCAAATACTTTCCAATCTTCAACATTTTCATTGGCCTTTAATTTATTTCCATAAAAATACTGACTTGAAAAACGCATAATATCTGCATGCATGCGATATTGCTCCTGTAACATGACATCGGCCTTGTTCCGCTTGATAGCTTTTTCAAATAGCGTTTCGTCTAAACCCGCTCTGGCAGCTTCAAATGATTTAATGGTAGGTGGCAATTGACAATGGTCGCCTGCAAAAACAACACGATTGGCTTTAGTAATAGGAATCCAAGTTGCTGGCTCCAAACCTTGCGCTGCCTCATCAATAAAAACAGTATTAAATTTCCTATCTCTAATTTGATAATTTGAAGCACCCACCATAGTGCTTGCAATAACCTGAGAATTACTTAAAATATCGTTAACAATGTAATACTCCAATTGCTCGGCTTCCTTTTTTAATTTACTGGATTCTTGCAACAATAACCTTCGTTGCTGACGTTCTTCATGACCAAAATTACGTTTGTATTTTCTGGCCGTTCTATAATACTCATCAGCTTGTTTTTTTATAGCTTTTAAATCTTTATAATTATTATGATGCGCTATCTGAGCGTCCAATGTTTTACTTAAAATTTCCTCAGTTACTCTGGCAGGATGTCCTATCCTAACCACATTTAAACCTTTTTCTCCCAGTTTTTCGCATAACAAATCAATAGCCGCATTACTCGGAGCACAAACTAAGACTTGGTTTTCCGATTTTAAAGTATGATGAATACTTTCAACTAAGGAGGTAGTTTTTCCCGTTCCCGGTGGTCCGTGAACAATGGCTAAATCATCAGCCGAAGAAATTAATTGCAGAGCTTTATTCTGGCTGCTATTCAAATGAGGAATTTCTACAGGATACTTTTGAGTGAAAGAAGCTTCTTCGGATTCCAGCAGAATACCGCGCAATTGCTCTAAACGATTATCCAACGGATTCATCACAATATTTAAGGCTCGCTCCATCTCTAAATAAGCGTTCTCATCAAACATGAGTTGTACACCCACATTACCATCATGCAACCAATCAGGCTCATCATCATTATTTAAGGTAATGATCATTTCTCGCTCACCCGAACGGTTAACAACACCAGTAATGGCATGTTTTTGCTCATTATTACTACCTGCATTGGAGAATATAGAAACCAACTTTCCGGATTGAAACAAATGCGACTCTTTATGCTCTTTAGGGCGAGATACCTTAACCAACAATCGTTCACCTGCATCAAATTTAGTCCGCTCAACACTTAAAGGATACCAACACACACCTTCTTTTCGTCTTTCTACAATGGATGTATTAGCAACCTTTCTTTTATACTGAAGTAAATCCTCTTCCTTCTCTTGTAAAAGAAGTGCAAGTACTTTTTTAAGTTCCTTAACTGCTCTGCTCATTCACTTGGCTTTATAATTGCAAAAATAGCAACTCTTATAAATAAATAACAATAATAAAATTTCCTATTTACACCAGTAACCTTAGTTCAAGTAATACGTTAAACCAAGTGCAAAATAATTAAACTCTATACTTATGGTAATCTATGGATGGCGTTCATCACACATTAAAAGTCAACAACTTAAAAACTGCAAATGTCCTAATTGCGAAACAAAGGACTCTATAACAAGTAGTTTCTTTGGCAAGTATTTTCATATTTTTTGGATTCCGACCTTCTCACTTGGCAAAAAAAGTGCTGCCCAATGCATTCAGTGCAACCACGTTTTTAAACCTAAAGAAATGCCGGATGATATAAAACGTGCCTACAATGAAATAAAACAAGATTCTAAAATTCCCATTTGGCATTTCTCAGGATTAATTTTTATTGCTCTGCTAATCGCATTTTTAAGCTATTCTTCGAATGTGGAGGCTCAAAACGAACAAGAATATATTAACAATCCCCTAACAGGAGATGTATATGAATACGAAGATGGACCTGAGAACTATTCAACTATTAAGGTAATTGAGGTTACTGAGGACAGTATTGTTTTTGTACAGAACAATTATGGGTTTACCACTAAAAGTGGACTACATGAAATTGAGAATGATACATGTTATGGCGATGATATTTATATATTATCTAGGACTGAATTAAAAAATATGTATGTGGAAAATATCATATTTGATATAAACCGAGATTAAAATTTCAGAATAACTATTCTATTCAAAACGGAGTGTGATACAATTATCGCACTCCGTTTTTTTATATCTTAATTTGAGATTCTCATCAATAAACAACTGCTATTGTGGACGCTTCAATTTTAATCTATTGTGCATATTTTTTAAGAGGATGTCATTTTTATAGGCTTTAGGTTTGATAATTTTAATTGCCTTCAAACATTTTGCATTTATCATGGTTATTAAGGCATGCGATATATCCTATAAAAATGACAAATACAAAAACATATAATAATCTTAACCATACAGAATCGGTGCCTCATGAGGTGGCCGAATTCAATAAAATACTTCAAAACCTCGATAAGCTCAATTTCAAGCAAAAAGAAAGACACAAAAAAAGAGGAAAACTGCTTACTAAAGAACGTATTGATTTATTGGTAGATTCGCACACTCCTTTTATAGAACTTTCGGCTTTAGCAGCTTATGGGCAATACAAGGATAGTTTTCCTTCGGCTGGTATCATTACAGGTATTGGCGTAATAGAAGGCAGAGAGACGATGATTATTGCCAACGATGCCACTACTAAGGGAGGTACCTATGTAAAGGAGACTATTAAAAAGCATTTGAGGGCTCAAGAAATTGCCTCAGAAAATAACCTGGCTTGTGTGTATCTGGTTGACTCTGGAGGTATATTTTTACCCGAACAAGCCAATGTTTTTCCAGATAAAGATGATTTTGGTCGTATATTTTATAATCAGGCTCGTATGTCTGCCGCAGGTATTCCACAAATCAGCATTGTCATGGGATCATGTACTGCAGGTGGAGCGTACATTCCTGCCATGAGCGAAGAAACCATCATTGTTAAAAACCAAGGAACCATATTTTTAGGAGGTCCTCCGTTGGTAAAAGCAGCCACTGGCGAAGATGTTACTGCAGAAGAATTAGGTGGCGGAAAGATGCATACTTCGCAATCAGGAGTAGCAGACCATTTAGCCGATGACGACCACCATGCCATTGAAATATGCAGAGACATATTTAAAAGTTTACCTATTCCCGAAAAAGAAAATTTTCTGAAGGAAGAGGCTAAACCTACTGGCTTTGCACCCGAAGATATTTATGAGGAAATACCATCTGCAGGACATCAGCAAAAGGATGTTAGAAAGTTAATACAGCATTTAACAGACGAAGCAAAGTTTAGTGAATTTAAGGCCGACTATGGCTCTACATTAGTGACTGGTTACGCTAGTATAAATGGTAATAAAGTAGGAATTTTAGCCAATAACGGCATTCTTTTTTCCGAATCGGCACAAAAAGGTGCGCACTTTATTCAACTATGCAACAACCGTAATTTACCCATGATATTTTTACAAAACATTGCTGGGTTTATGGTAGGTAAGGCATACGAAAAACAGGGCATAGCAAAGGATGGCGCCAAAATGGTAAATGCATTAGCTAATTCTAAAGTGCCATTTTTCACCATTATGATTGGTGGTAGTTATGGCGCAGGAAATTATGCCATGGGAGGAAGAGCCTTTGGCCCTCGTTTGCTTTTATCCTGGCCCAACTCAAGCATTTCGGTGATGGGACCTCAACAAGCTGCCGATGTATTAGCTACAGTAAAAATAGACCAAGCTAAATCTTTAGGAACAGAAATATCGGAAGAAGAATTGGAAAATATGAAGCAGCAAACCAAAGCCGGTTTCGAAAAGGAAGCTTCTCCGTATTATGCCACCAGTCGTTTATGGGATGATGGCATAATAGACCCAGCCAACACCCGAACCATATTATCCATTGGATTAAGTATAGCTCAAAATAAACAAAACAACAGTTCCTCTTACGGAATTTTTAGAATGTAATTGTATGCAAACGATTAATTTTCATATCGAAGACAAAATTGGATTTTTAGGTTTAAACCGACCTGAAAAGAAGAATGCCATCAACAAAACTATGATTGAAGAAATCATTACTACTTTAAACGAGGAAAAATCGAACCGAAGTTTTAGAGTGTTGGTGATTTATGGCGAAGGAGATACTTTTTGCTCTGGTGCCGATTTAGATTGGATGAAGGATGGCATTCTACAGTCTAAAACTCAAAACATTAATGATGCTAAGCTATTCACCACCTTATTCGAAAGTATTCATAGCTTTCCAACTCCCGTAATTTGTGAAGTACAAAAATCGGCCTTTGGTGGAGCTGTAGGTATTGTGGCCAGTTGCGATATCACCATTTGTGAAGCCGATTCAAAGTTTGCATTTCCTGAAGTGAAATTGGGATTAATACCAGCTACTATAGCGCCCTATATATTAAGTAAGATGGGCAGTAGTAATGCACGTAAAAGATTATTGAATCCTCAGCATTTTACAGCTGACGAAGCACACAACGAAGCTTTAATACATTATATTTCTAAAGATGCTCCCATACGAGAAAAAACATTAGAAATAGCCCACGCCATAGCAGCATCAGCACCCGATGCTTTGATTCAAACTAAATCACTGATTCATCGCTTAGAGGAAAATATTGATGAAGAAACATCATTATTGTATTGTGCCCGATTAATAGCCAATGCAAGAACGTCAAACGAAGGACAAGAAGGCGTTAAGGCATTTTTTGAAAAAAGAAAACCAGTTTGGAATAATGGAGAAAACATACCATCAGTTTAATAGAATTTTAATTGCCAATAGAGGTGAAATAGCTGTAAGAGTCATTAAAACAGCTAGGGATATGGGTATTGAAACGGTAGCCATTTACACCGATGCCGAAGAGGATGCCTTACATGTTGAAAAGGCAGATTTAAAGGCTATGATGACTGGCCATTCTTTGCAGGACACTTATCTGAATCCATTACAAATAGTACAGCTAGCCAAGCGTTATCGTGTAGATGCCATTCATCCAGGTTATGGTTTTTTATCTGAAAACGACGAGTTTGCTCAATTGTGTATCGCTAATAACATTGCATTTATAGGTCCTAGTCCCCAGCAAATAAAGATGATGGGTAATAAGGATGAAGCTAATAAAATAGCTCTAGAATGTAAAGTACCGCTGCTCAAAAAAGTAAATGGTAACGTTGATGAGATGATTAACGAAGCTAAAAAACTAAAGCTACCGTTGATCATTAAAGCAGCTGCAGGTGGTGGTGGAAAAGGAATGCGCATAGTCAATGATTTTAAAGAACTAGAAACTGAAATTGAACGCGCAGCCGCTGAAGCAGCAAGGTACTTTAATAATCCTTCTGTTTATATCGAACAGTATATTGAAAATCCGCGTCATATAGAAGTACAGGTCATTGGAGATTCGCACGGTAATATAATTCATTTGCATGAGCGGGAATGTTCCATTCAGCGCAGACACCAAAAGGTTATTGAAGAAGCTCCAGCTCCAAACCTAGATTCCAAGGTGAAAAAAGCCATCCTTAATGATGCCTTAAAATTAACAAAACACATTGGCTACGTTAGTGCTGGTACCATTGAATTTTTGCTGACTCCAAATCAAGAACATTACTTTTTGGAGATGAATACACGCATACAGGTGGAGCACCCTGTAAGTGAAGAAATAACTGGTGTTGATATTGTTCGAGAACAAATTTTAATTGCTTCGGGCATGCCTATTTCTTTTTCACAAGATGAAATTACCATCTGCGGGCACGCCATTGAAGCACGTATTTATGCCGAAAATCCAGAAGACAATTTCAAACCATCATTTGGCCAGATTATTGGTACGCATATACCCTCTCATCCTAACATTAGAATTGATGGAGGAGCACAAGCCACAGAAAACTTGAATCCGAACTTCGACCCTTTATTAAAAAAGGTGATTGCTTTAGGAAATAATCGTGATCAAGCAATAAAAAGATTACGTAGCTTTTTAAATAACTATGCCCTATTTGGTGTAGAATCAAATCGCGAGTTCATTATTAAAGCACTGGAGGATAAAGATTTTGAAATGGGTAAATATGATACTTCCTTTTTTCAAGCGAAGCATGAATATTTATTATCCAAAAATCCTTTGCAAAACTCCGAACTAGAAGTTATATCGGCTGCATTCGTTATCTTAAAAAATAATACGCAAATAAGTGGCGATAACATTTGGAGAAAAACGGGTTATTGGCGCCAAAGTCAACAACATCAAATTCGTTTTTCTGGATACAAGCTTCATTTATCCGTTATTTATCAAGATACATCAGGCATCAGCCTTGAAATAGACGAGGAAGATATCATTCTAATTTCAAGTATCAGGATTGAACAAAACGAACTTTCATTTATTATACAGGGCAAACATTTTTCACTGAATTATACAGTGGGTAAGGATGGGCTCTTTTATATTCAGTATTGCGGTAGAAAATGGGCTATCAGCGATAAACCAGAAAGAAGTAAACGTTCCAATAAAGATGAAAACAATGACTTTATTAAACGACTAGAAGCGCCCATGCCTGGACGTATTATTGATATTTTGGTAAAAGAAGGAGAACAAATTAAAAAAGGTAATCCTTTATTGGTGTTGGAAGCGATGAAAACAGAAAATAGCATAAACGCATGGAAAGACACCACCATTACTAAAGTTAATGTGAATAAAGGAGAGCAGGTAAGTTTAAATCAATTATTAATAGAAACAGAATAAAATTTAGTCATTGGTTATTGGTCAGTAGACATTAGTCACTAACTATTAACTAAGGGCTAATGACTAACAAGCATTATATGAATCCATATTATAACCAAGACAAAGAAGATTTAAGAAAAAAAGTAAGAGCTTTTGCCGAGAAAGAAATTAAACCTCTAGCGCAGGAATTAGATGCCAATGAGACTTTTTCTGTTGAGTTAACAAAAAAGATGGGAGAAAATGGGCTTTTCGGAATGGATATTCCAACTAAATACGGAGGCCAAGGTTTAGATACCCTTTCATATATTATTGCGGTGGAGGAAATTGCCCGAGTAGATGGTTCGCAAGCAGCAACCATGGCAGCCCATAACTCATTAGGTGCTTCTCCTATCTATAATTTTGGTACCGAAGCACAAAAACAATCACTTTTGCCCGACTTATTAAGTGGTAAAAAACTATGGGCTTTTGGTCTTACAGAAACCAATGCAGGCTCGGATGCACGTGGTGTTGAAACCGTGGCAACAAAAACGACTAATGGATGGCAATTAAACGGAACCAAAAGATACATAACCAACGGTAGTAACGAGCTAATGGATGGTATAACCGTATTGGCTTTAACAGGCGAAAAAAATGGTAAACCAACCTACTCTACTTTTATCTTAAAAAGAAATACAGACGGTTTTTCAACTAAAAGAACTTTAGGTAAGATGATGTGGCGAGCTTCTGACACCGCTGAAATAACCATCGACAAATGTGAAATTTCAGAGGCAGACGTTTTAGGAACTCCCGATAAAGGCTTATCACAAATGTTAAAAACGCTGGATAGCGGACGTCTTTCGATTGCAGCCATGGGCTTAGGCTTAGCACAAGGTGCATTTGAAATGGCACTAGCTTATTCGAAGGAACGAGAACAATTTGGAAAAACTATCTCTAACTTTCAGAGCGTTCAGTTTAAACTGGCCGATATGGATATGAAAATTGAATTAGCTCGTAACCTCTTATACAAAGCCTGTTGGTTAAAAGACAACGGACAACCATTTGGCAAAGAAGCAGCCATGGCTAAGCTATATTGTAGCGAAGTTGCAGCTGAAGTGTCTGACGAGGGAATGCAAATTTTTGCAGGAGCAGGTCTTTTCAAAAATCAAGATATAGAAAGATTTTATCGCGACCATCGTATATTAAGAATTGGCGAAGGAACAACCGAGATTCTGAAAATGGTTATTTCGCGTCACATTGGTTTGTAATATCTATTTTTTTGGAATAAATTGGTCCAAAACTTAACGAGTACAGTATAATTACCCATGGAAGATAGAAAAAAAGAACACCTACATTTAGCCTTCGAGTCAAATATAAGCAAGGCTATGGCAGATAAGCGATTTATGTATGAACCGTTATTATCGGCACATCCTAATGGAGAGGTAAAACCTTTTTCATTCCTAGGTAAAAAGATGAATCACCCCTTCTGGATTTCGTCAATGACTGGGGGAACACAAAGAGCTGGAGCCATCAACACCAAATTAGCTAAAGCAACTGGTGAGTTTGGCCTAGGCATGGGGCTAGGTTCCTGCAGAGTACTTTTTGAATCAGATGATTACTGGAACGACTTTAAGGTAAGGCAATATATAACTGATGATTATCCATTTTATTCTAACCTTGGTATTGCTCAATTGGAGCAGCTTTTAGAAAGGAATGAAACCGAAAAAATAGATTTCTTAAACGAACAGCTTCAGGCTGATGGTACGTTTATTCATGTAAACCCACTTCAAGAAGCCTTTCAGCCAGAAGGTGATAGATTAAAACGACCACCCATTGAATGCATTCAAGAATTACTGGAAAAAGTGGATTCTCCTATCATTGTAAAAGAAGTAGGACAAGGCATGGGTTACGAAAGCTTAAAGGCTCTTTTAAAGCTTGACATACAAGCATTGGAGTTTGGGGCACTTGGAGGAACTAACTTCACTAAACTTGAGCAAATGCGAAGGATAGATAACTCACCTTTGTTTGAAAGCTTTACAACCGTTGGCCATACTGCTGAAGAAATGACTCATATGGTAAATCAGATTGTGGATGAAGGCGAAACGAAGTGCAAGCAGATTATTATCTCGGGTGGAATTAAATCCTTATTAGATGGCTACTACCTAACGCAAATAAGTAAGCTACCAGCTGTAATTGGAATGGGTTCGGCCTTTTTGCAATATGCTTTAAAAGACTACAGCGAACTACGAAAATTTATACAAAACATGGTTAACTCATGGGAACTAGCGGAAGCCTTTTTAAAGGTGAAGAAGTGAAACCTGTAATTATCATTTAGTCATTATCACTCACTTTAAAGTCCTAAAACCTATACACTTGTATTTTAAGCAATAGCATAATATATTGATATAAAAAGAACGGGTCATGTTGATTTACATGACCCGTTCTTTTTATCCTAAAGTATTAGCTTGATTAAGCTTCTTTCGATTCTTCTGCAGAATCATCCGCTTTAGCTTCTTCCTCTTCGCCAAACTTAAAAATATCTTTATCAAGTAGTAAGTTGTACCACATGATTACCTTTTTAATATCCGAAACATATACTCTATCTTTATCATAGTCTGGTAAAATCTCGGTAAAATAGCTTTTTAGCTCATTTGCAGACACTTTATGACTGATAGCTTGTGCTCCATTTTCTTTGTCAAAGATATTCTTAAAAACATCCACCAATTTCACATCAGCTTCTTCTGTAAAAATAGAAATATCTTCCAACGCACTAATTCTTGAAGTAGCATATGCTGGCATTCTTTTTCCGTCTACTAAAGACTCCACAATAATGCTACTTTTAGCTTGCGAAATCATTTTATATAAACCACTCTGTCCAGATACTGCCAATATTCCCTTTAACATTTCACTCATTACAATTCTTTTATCAATTTAACTCCCTATTGTACATTAGGTAGGGCTCCTTTAAAATTTAGTGCAAAAATAGTAGAATAGCATTAACTACAAATTAAATTACATGCTAATTAAAACCTCTTTGCTTTTTTATTACCTCAAAGGCTTCATTCACCTTTTGAAATTTCTCCTTTGCAGATGCCTGAAACTCCTCACCCAAATGAGCTACCTTGTCGGGATGAAATTTAATGGCCATTTTACGGTAGGCTTTTTTAATTTCATCATTACTAGCAGAAGCATCTACTTCTAATATTTTATAAGCCGACTCAGTATTCTTTACATACATATTTAACACCGACTCAAAATCAACACTCGAAAGTCCTACTCCTTGCGCTATTTGTTTAATTACATCTTGTTCGCTTTGCGGTATATTACCATCTGCATTAGCTACGCCAAAAAGCATATGAATCAATTGCACCCTGGAATTATAATCCATGTGTTGTGCAATTTGAGCACAAACCTGATTTAAAGGTATTTCTCTATCAAGAATATCACGAAGCATCAATAAAGCCTCACCTGCCTTTTGGTCGCCAAAGGCCTGACGTAAATATGCTTTTACAAAATCAAGTTCAGCTTTAACCACCTTACCATCCGCTTTCATTACGGCTGCCATTAAAACTAATAAAGAAGCTACAAAACCATCACGTGGATTACCCTCAGGTCCTTCTTGGTTGATAAATTCTGAAGAAACACCATCGGCAAATGAGCCCACAACAAAACCTAAAATGGCACCTACAGGTCCTAGTGCCCACCATCCTAATCCTGCTCCCAATAAGGAAGAACCTGATATTTTAAACATGTTTATATTTTTTAAGTTATTCGGTAAATTCTTTTTAACTGTAGAAGTATATCACTTTTCATGCCAAAACATTAAGCACTCAATTAACTTAAACTCTTCAGCTCTTTATGCAAATTAACAACCTGAGGAATAAGCAATTCAACATCATTGCAATAAATCACATAATCTGACATTTTTACCTTTTCTTCTTCTGACATTTGATTTTTAATGCGACTCTCCACTTCTTCTTTCGTTAATGCATCGCGTTTCATAACTCTGTTTATACGTAATGCCTCAGGAGCTGAAACGGTAATTACTTTATCCATTTGTTTATGTCCATCACTTTCAAAAAGAATGGCGGCTTCTTTTATAATCAGAGGACAGTACTGATGCTTAAATAACCAGTTTTGAAAATGACTGGCTACCACTGGGTGAATAATAGTATTTAATTTAGATAGCAGCTCAGTATTATTAAATACTAAAGACCCAACCTTTGCACGGTTCAATTGTCCATCTTGGTATATATCTTCTCCGAATAAACCCTTAACACCTGCTACTATTTTCGCATCATTATTGGTTAAAGCACGTGCCTCAATATCCGCATTATAAACAGGAACATGGAGCATTTTGAACAACGTACAAACCGTAGATTTTCCACTACCGATGCCACCTGTTATTCCAACTTTAATCATTTTTTCGCTTTTTTCTCAAATAGGCAATCCACAAACAAAGGAGAATAAGTCACATTTTTAATCCCACTAGGGCGTTGTAACAACCTCACTTTTAGTCTGTCGGGCAAACCTTTAGTATCTCTTTGATTATAGTCAATTATAGCAGAAAAGTCTTGTGCATTAATTCTGCTATATCGACTGGCAGCCACTGTAAAAGTGATATTAATAACACCCGGAAAGCTTTTTAAACTAAGGCTATCTGGAATATTAAGGTGATCAACAGGAATTCGTAAATTCTTTTGAGTGAAGGGCTCAACAGGAATATCCACCACCACCCTACTAGGCGTAATTTCTAATTTATCGATGCCTTTAATACTTACATTTCGTACTAAAGAATCTCTTAAGGCTTCTTCTAACTCAAATTTAGCGCTTACAAAAGTGACCGAATCTACTAGGCTTGCAGGCCCAGAAATTTCAACGCTATCAGGTTTTAAGCTAACATTACCCGATTGGTAATATTGTTGCTCAAAAAATAAGTCCGCTTCAAATTTAACCGCTACGCGTTTTCGTTCTTTCTTCTCTAAAGAAACAAATAAGGTATCTGGAAATATTTCAAGCAACTCAATACCATTTGAAAGTTTACTCGAAAAATCTTTGGAGATATCTCTTGTTAAAACAAAAGCTCCATACTTATTACCTTGTTTTATCCTTCTAAAAGAAGATACATTTAGTTGTTCGGGGTTTAATATTTTGCCCCAATAATAAGGTAAAATACTATATCCTAAGGATTTAATTTTTAAATCTATTTTATCTTGGGGTTCTCCCAACAAAATATAATCCTTCGGAAAGTTCTCATACTTTACAGGATAAGATATGGTTGTGGTGTATTCTTTACGCAAGGCATTTAAAAACCACAGCCCAATAGACAGCACTAGAAACAACACAAAAGCCAACAAATCGCGATTTTGCTTAATTGAACGAACAGCCTTTTTTACTGTCTCAATCCAATTTTTAATATTATTTTTTAGTTGCTGCATAATAAAAAAAGGCCAATAACCACAAATTTAGTTATTGGCCTCATATAAAAAAATTATCTTCTATCGTTTTGCTTGCGCATCAGACATATCCATAATGATAGCTGATTTATCGATTTTAATTACCACACCTTTAGAAATTTCTACTTCCACGTGAGGCTCCTTGATTTCAGCTACTTTTCCGTAAATACCACCAGTTGTAACAACCTTATCGCCTTTTTTAAGTTCTTCGCGGTACTTTTTTAATTCTTTTTGACGCTTCATCTGTGGACGAATCATAAAGAAATAAAATACAACAATGATTAAAAGAAAAGGAAATAATTGTTTAACGATATCAAACCCTCCAGGAGCAGCTTGTAAAAAAATACTTTGTAAGTCCATTTTTATCCTATTTATCTAATTTATAACATTGGCCGAAATGACCAACTCTTTTATTTTATTTTCAATATTAGCAAAAACTTGCACTACTTTATACTGATGACCTGAAAAACCACTGGAATCGAAGCGAATCTCAATTTCACCCTTTTCACCTGCCAAAATTGGTTCCTGAGGAAATTTTACGGTAGTACAACCACAGCCTGGCTTTACTTGATTAATCACTAAAGGATGTTCGCCAGAATTGGTAAAACTAAAATAGCAACCTACTGTTTCTCCACCCTTTATTTGTCCGAAAGCATGTGTCGATTTCTCGAAAGTAATTTCCGTTGTATGTTTTGTACTTATTTGTTTTTGGCTCTGCTTAGTATTATTACATGCCAGCAAGGCCATCAAACTTATACAACTCAATAATAATACAACTTTACTTTGCACCGTCCATTAAGCCTTTACCAGTTTTATTAATCTGTTTCGATTCAGTTAATTCTTGTATAACTTTATCTAAAATTCCATTGATAAACACACCACTTTTTTCTGTTGAATAATGCTTAGCAATTTCGATATACTCGTTCATCGATACTTTAATTGGAATTTGCGAGAACTCAGTTAACTCTGCAATAGCAATCTGCATCAACACAATATCCATAAAAGCAACCCTGTCCACATCCCAATTTTTGGAGTGCTTTTCAACCAAACCTAAATAATCTTTATGGTTTAAAGCAGCTTTTCTGAATAGTTTTTTCACAAACTCCTCATCATCATCATCTTTAAACTCAGGCATCAACTGCACAGGCTTATCCTCTTCCATGCTCTTAATAGTTTTTACAACCATACTAAGCACAAACTCCACTTCATCATTCCAGTAAATACTTTGCTCTTCAAAAGTTGGGTAGATAGGCTCAAAATAAGCAATTACCTTTTCGAATAACTTTATCATAAACTTTTTGTCTATTTCAAAGTTTGTTGTTTCGCTTTTAAGGTAATCCTGATATTGTTGAGATTTAAGAATATCGTTATAAAGATTTTTAACAATCTCTTTGTAATTTGACCAATTACTACCATTCTTATCCATATAAGCCTGCACTTCTGGGCTATCGGCAAATTTAGATAGTACTTTATTGGTTACAAAACGGGTGTTGGGATTGCGCTCTTCTTTAGAAGCCGTCTTTTTGTTCTTTCCAAATTCAATACGGCCAATGGCATAGTCTCTTACTTCTAAAACAAGAAGAATGTACAAATAGTACAAATCCAGAGATTTTGAAATACTGTGAAATAATTCTTTCTCAGAATTTTGAATAGTAGTTTCGTTATGCTGGAAGTGAGCATATAATACCTGCATCACTTTTACTCTTAGTAGTCTTCTGTTTAACATTCCTCAAAGAACTTTTAATAATTTGTTATTAGCGCAAAAATAGGTCTTTTTTCATATCATCCCACAAAAAAAAACATCTTTTACTCCTTCAAAATAAATTGTTGTCAAAGATTGATAAAATAAGGCTTAGATAATGATGATTTGCAATTTACATATAGAATAATATATGACTCTATTTAAAATGGAATCAGTTTTATTTAGTAATTGATTACCTATTTATTCAATACGAATTATCACTTTTTAAGCTAAAAACATTATCAATTATTAATAATTATAGTAAATTTTACTTTGAATATCTAGATTTATTAAAAAATAATTCCCATTTTTGGGAGGCAAACAAAAACCAGTTTATTTTTTATTTAAAATAACAAATTATTGAAGATGGAAGGATATGAGAAAAAAGAAGGTTTTGAAAAGAATGATAGAGAAGAAATCTTTTCAAAAGCGGTAAGGGCAGGAAAAAGAACCTATTTCTTTGATGTGAAGGCTACTCGCAAAAACGATTATTACCTGACAATCACAGAAAGCAAAAAGAAATTTGACCAAGACGGTAGGTTCCATTTCGAAAAGCACAAAGTTTTTCTTTACAAAGAGGATTTTGATAAGTTTGCAGACGGACTAGAAGAGGTAGTTTCTTTTATTAAGAACAACCAACCTTTTATTGAAGAGCCTGTAGCAGAACTTGCAGAGGCAGTTCCAGCCAACGAATATACAAACGTTGAATTTGAAGATTTAGCCGAATAGGCATAAAAATATTTCCATAAAAAAAGCTACTCATCGAGTAGCTTTTTTTTGTTTCTATAAACTTTTGATAAGTATTATTAGGAATACTTCCCTACTTTATCATCAATGGTTACATCCTTATTCAGTACAGATTGAATTTTTACATAACACATTACTTTTTCAGAACCTGAAGCATAACATGCATTCTGCACCTCTTTTACAACCTGCATTAATTCATCATACTTACCTTCCATAACCGTTTCAAAAGGTGTTACAAGGTATTTCACTCCAGATTCTTCAATAATAGCAATAGCATCATCTACTAAATCGTACGAATCCTTATCCTTTGCAACAGGTAAAACCTGAACCGCAATATTTACTGTATTGTTGTTTATATATTCCATATAATAATTTATAGCTCTAATTCATTACTACCGCCATCCTCAGACGAATCTTCTTTTGATTGTGCCGCATTAACCATATTCCGCACCTCGTTTATTTCTAACTTTTTTACATTGGTAACAATAAATGATTTTTTTAAAAAACCACCCAGCTCATTACACTCTTTTACTACAGACGTGAGCGTATCCTTTATATTAATAGCGATGGGTAACAAACCAGTAATTAAAACCAAATCAGTGTCAAAATCAATTTGTTCCAACTCACCATTATCCCTTTCAAAGAAGTAATTAAGCTCTTTCCTTACTAAGTTCTGCTGCCATTCTTCAAGAGCTTCCGATTCATTAGCAACAAGCACAATAAAATACCTTAACTGACTACCCTTACCTCCTAATCCTGTTGAAATAAATATGGGTGCCTCCCCTAATAAAGAAGTTTCTAGTACCATTTTAGATTCCTGATAAGCTAACTTACTCCATTGCTCCAATTCTGCATCTGGATTTTCCTTATAAGTTTCTAAGGCTCTAAAAGCAGAAGGGTCATCAATTTTAGCCAATGAGGATAGCAACTCTTTCTTTACATCAATACTTATGGCACTCTCAGTTAATTGGTTTTTCTCCATCAACACAACTTCCTTATCTACCTTATTGTAAAGTTTTCTTGAGGTTTTAAAATATTCTAACTGTAACTCAACATCTACCTGTTCTTCAAGCACCGAAATAGTATTTTTACCACTCTTGAGCAATTCTTGAATCTTATTATATACTTGATTAAACTCTATCTCTTGATTCATACCCTCCAATTAATTAGTCCCCAAAAATAGTTAATCATTCAGTCTTACACTAATTTTAACCACACCACAGGCTAAAAAATCCCTACTAATTGGGATTGGGTATCTAATTTAATAGGTATATTTTTGTTTATTGAGGGAAAACATCGCTTATGATGTAATATGAACTAATCTTACGAATGAATCTATCAGAACTACATACAGGACAAGAGGCTGTTATTGTTAAAGTTAAAGGTCACGGTGCTTTTCGTAAACGCATTATTGAGATGGGTTTTGTGAAAGGTAAAAAAGTAAAAGTAGTTAAGAATGCTCCTTTAAAAGACCCTATTGAGTATGAGATTATGGACTATAAAGTTTCCTTACGAAGAAGTGAAGCTCAATTAGTTCAGGTTATTTCAAAGGAAGAAGCTAAGAAAATAGCAAGCGCCCCTTTTGAAGGAACCATTAGTGATGAAGTTTTAAGAGAAACAGCGTTTAAGCAAAGAAAATCTATTAATATAGCTTTAGTTGGTAACCCCAACTGTGGTAAAACAACATTATTTAATTACGTCAGTGGAGCCAAAGAGCATGTTGGTAATTACAGCGGTGTAACCATCGATTCTAAAGAGGGTAAATTTGAGCACAATGGTTATACTTTCAATATCGTTGATTTACCTGGAACATATTCGCTTTCGGCTTATTCTCCTGAAGAATTATTTGTACGTAAGCATATTATTGAAGAAACACCTGACATTGTTATTAATGTAATCGACTCTTCAAATTTGGAGCGTAACTTACTGCTAACAACCCAACTTATTGACATGGATATTAAGGTGGTTGCAGCTTTAAACATGTATGATGAGTTAAAAAAGAAAGGTGATACGTTTAACCATGAGAGCCTAGGGAAAATGCTGGGCATTCAATTTATTCCTACCGTTAGCTCTAAACGACAAGGACTTGACGAACTCTTTGACAAAGCCATAGAAATATATGAAGATGCAAGCCCTAACCAACGTAGGGTCCATATTAACTACGGGCAAACTTTAGAAAAAGCTATTGGTAAACTACAAGGTGATGTATTTAGTCACTTTGATTTACCCAAAAATATATCGCCTCGCTACCTAGCTTTAAAAATGCTGGAGCAAGATGAAGTTTTTTACAATAAGTTTAGCAATCGCAGTCAATTTGAAACTTATAAAGAAAAAATAAAAGCCATCATCAAAAAAGTTGAAAACGAACTCAACGATAATTGCGAAACACTAATTACTGATGCTAAATATGGCTTTATAACAGGAGCACTAAAAGAAACCTATGAAGAATCACCCACCATTAAAGTTAGAAAATCAGAAGTACTAGATACCTTTTTAACGCATAAGTTATTTGGCTTTCCGATATTCCTGTTTTTTATGTGGCTCATGTTTCAAAGTACCTTTTCGCTTGGGCAATACCCCATGGATTTAATTGAAGGTGGCGTTGAAATGCTGATGAAATTTTTAAATGGCATAATGACTGAAGGTCCATTTAAGGATTTGTTGATTAATGGTATTATAAGCGGCATGGGAGGAGTCGTAGTATTTCTGCCAAATATTCTCATCCTATTCTTCTTTATTTCTTTTATGGAAGATACAGGATACATGGCCAGAGCTGCCTTTATTATGGATAAGTTGATGCATAAAATGGGGCTTCATGGTAAATCATTTATTCCGCTTGTAATGGGATTTGGTTGTAACGTGCCCGCTATTATGGCCACCAGAACCATTGAGGACAAAAATAATCGCCTCATCACCATGCTCATCAACCCATTTATGTCGTGTAGTGCACGCTTACCTGTATATATTCTGTTTATAGGCGCTTTCTTTCCTGATCACTCCGGAACCATACTTTTTGGAATATACGGATTGGGAATTTTACTTGCCGTAATCGTTGCTAAAATCTTCCGAAGGGTATTATTTAAGGATAAAGACGTTCCTTTTGTCATGGAACTACCGCCCTATAGAATGCCAACATTAAGGTCTACTATTCGACATATGTGGAACAAAGGAGGTCAGTACCTAAAAAAGGTGGGCGGCATTATCATGATTGCTTCTATCATTATCTGGTTTCTTCAAAATTTCCCTAAGGATATTGAATATTCGCAAAACTACGACCAACAGATAAGTGAGTTAAGCATAGAATTAAACCAGCTATCCAACAGTACAGGAAATGAATTAGCGAAAGCTAAGCTTACTAATAAAATTAATGACTTAGAGTTTCATAAAGAAAGCGAAGCACAAGTAGGCTCTTACATTGGAAAAATAGGACATGCGATTGAACCAACCATACGTCCACTTGGTTTTGATTGGAAGATGGGTGTTAGTATTTTAAGTGGGGTTGCTGCTAAAGAAGTTGTTGTAAGTACAATGGCTGTTATTTACCAAAGCAATTCCGAGACTGCTGAAGAAGAGCAGAAAAGCTTAATGGAGAATATTAAAAACGATAAAAAAGAATCGGGAGAGGCTTCGTTTACACCTTTAGTAGCCTTAAGTTTTTTGGTATTTATTTTAATATACTTCCCTTGTATTGGGGTAATTGCAACCATCCGAAAAGAATCTGGGTCGTGGAAATGGGCTCTTTTTACTATTATATATACCACTTCGTTGGCTTGGATTTTATCTTTTGCAGTATATCAAGGAGGTAGTTTAATACTTAACATTTAAAGTATGGTACAAGAAATATTAATGTGGATTAGCGTAGTTGGTGCCTTTAGTTATACAGCTTATTCCTTCGGAAAAGTTATCTGGAGCGCCTACCAAGAAAACAACGCAGGCTGTGCTGGAAGTTGTGGAGGCTGTAGTGCTAAAACAGATTTACTTAAGCAGGTCAATTTTAAAAAACTTAAACCTGTACGCTAATAAACACAAGGCATTAACAAACCATTAACGCAATCTTTCAATTAATTTGTCGTTATTTGTAATATGATTTTAAAAGAGATAAATAGACGTATATTCGCCATTATTGCACTTAGCTTTTTTCTGCTAAGCACTAGTGGTATGGTTCTATTTTATCACTACTGCCAGCATTCTAATCAGACAATATATTCCATGTATATTGATTCAACGGAAGATATGTGTGAAGAAAATGCAGAAATTCTATTTCATTCAACGCACCAACATCAAAATGATTGCTGTACGCATAAAGCTGAAGAAAAAAGTTGTTGCGAACACCACAATAGTAGTTTCAAGACGGTTAAACTTAAAAACGATTACAACTATTCAAATCGTCAAGTTCCGCCTAAACCAAGCATACTATCTTTACTTATTGACATAAACGCTCCTCATCAAATTGACATCTTACATTCGTCTCTTTTTGATGATGGATTATTAAGAGAACTCCCCCCCGAAATACCTTTACTACAACATAGTGGTAGGGAAATAATTACGCTTCATCACACTTTTAAAATTGCCTGTTAACATTTAATTCTTCATCCACTGAAGTGTTATTTTAAAACACTTCTTAAAAAGTATTTAATGTTACACAAAACCTGTGCACCAATTACAAATTTGCTATAGCGCAAGGTTTGCAATTTTACAACATCATGAAAAAACTATACATCATTGTTTTTTCAATACTGGTTTCCTTATCCGCTTATGCGGGAGATATCAAAGGGAAAGTATTGGAGAAAAAAGGCAACAAATCCATTCCGCTTTTAGGCGTGAATGTATATTGGGCAGAAACTACCATAGGAACAATTACTGATGATAAAGGCGAGTTTAATATCAATCAGCCTGGAAACGAATATCACATGTTGGTTTTTAGCTATGTGGGATATCTTAACGATACAGTACTTATACACAACAGCTCTCCCCTTCAGGTTTACCTTGCGCAAGGCGAAGCTTTAGGCGAAGTTACCGTAACGCACCGAAGAGCCAACACCTCTATTTCTAAAATAAGTCCGCTATACGTGCAAAATGTATCATCTAAAGAATTGGAAAGGTGTGCATGTTGTAATCTCTCCGAGAGCTTTGAAACCAATGCTTCTGTAGATGTGGCTTACGCCGATGCTGTTTCTGGCGTTAAACAAATACAATTATTAGGTCTTTCAGGTAGATACTCACAATTAACCATAGGCAATATCCCCACTTTAAGAGGAGCAGAATCTGCATTTGGCATGGAATATATACCAGGCACATGGATGGAAGGACTGCAAGTTTCTAAAGGTTCTGCCTCCGTTAAAAATGGCTATGAATCTATGACTGGACAAATAAACATCTCGCTAAAAGAGCCTGTAGGCACCGAGAAAATGCATTTTTACACCTACGGAAATATGGATGGTAAGGTAGAAACCACATTCGGTCATGCCTTTAAGCTAAACGAAAAATGGAATACCTCCATTATGGTTCAGGGAAGTGGTAATTTTAGGGAGATGGACATGAATAATGATGGATTCCTGGATAAACCATTGGCTAAAATGGGAACTTTCATTAATCAATGGGATTACAAAGGTGATGTACTCTCCTCTAAGTTTGGACTTTCTTATATCAACGAAAAAAGAGAAGGAGGACAACTGGATTACAATCACGACATATCGCAATCGGAACAAGGACTATATGGAATTGGTATTGATGTGGAGCGATTTAATGCCTACGCTAAAAACGGATTTATTTTTAACAGAGAAGCTACCAGCATAGGAACCATATTATCGTATAACTACTTTGACAGGACTTCGTTTTATGGCAATAGAACCTTTGACGTAAGGCAACAAAACATCTTTGTTAACTTATTATTTCAATCGTACATAGGCGATACCAGACATACTTACAATACTGGTATCAGTGTAGTACACGATAATAACGATGCCATTTTTAATGGTGATAAACAAAACGTAGGTTACAAAGAAACCACACCTGGGGCATTTGTAGAGTATAATTATATTCCTTCGGAGAAATTCACCTTTATGTTAGGTTTAAGGTACGATAACAGTAGTTTACATGGAGGTTTTTTTACACCTAGAGCGCATGCTAAATACAATTTATCAGAAATAATAGCCGTACGTGCCAGCGCTGGTAAAGGCTATAGAACCGCCGATGCAGTGAGCGAAAACTCCAACCTACTGGCCAGTTCAAAAGCTTTTATATTCGACGAGAAAGTTAAGCAAGAAGAAGCCTGGAATTATGGCATTAGCTTGGTTAATGAGATTCCTATAGGAGAAAGAAAGTTGAATCTTAATATTGAGTTTTTCCGTACTGATTTTGTAAACCAACTGGTGGTTGATATGGACCAAAATAGTCAAGAGGTTCATTTTTACAATTTAGATGGGGCTTCGTTTTCTAATATTTATCAGATAGAAGCGAACTATGAGCTTTTTAAACGCTTTGATTTAACCGCTGCATATCGCCAAAACGATGTACAAAGTACCTTTAATGGCAAGCAAGAGGAAGTGCCGTTTGTGAATAAATACAAAGGTTTGCTTTCGGGATCGTACCGAACCAACCTGGATAAGTGGCAGTTTGATTTAACGGCGCAGTTTAATGGTGACCAAAGACTTCCTTCCACAGGAAATAATTCGCCAGAAAACACCAGACCAAATCAATCAGAGCAATATGTAGTTTGGATGGCGCAAGTGACCAAAAATCACAGAAACTGGAGCTTTTATTTGGGTGGAGAAAACATTGGACGTTTTACGCAGAAAAATGCCATTATAGATCCTGAAAATCCGTTTGGAGATGAATTTGATGCCAGCAGAATTTGGGGTCCTTTGTACGGAGGAATGGTGTATGCAGGTATAAAATATAATTTGGGTAAAGAATAGTGAGCAGTGGGCAGTATTCAGTTGACAGTGGGCAGCTTTCAGTAAGCAGTAAACAGTAGACAGGTTGCAGTAGGCAGTAAGCCACTAGACAATATTAAAATATTTAAACTAAAGGACTCAAAGAATGCAGATACCAACTTTTGAAAAAAAATCGAATAACCCCAGCGGGGTTTAATGTTAATAGCCCAGGATTTTAACCTAGGTATACAGCAAAAAAAACTAGAAAAAAATAAACACATGAAAAATCTAAAATTAGTTTTAGCAACACTTATCCTTTTTATTGGCGTTACATCATCTTTTGCCAAGGATAAACCAAAAGTTAAAGAAGTTACATACAGCTGTAGTGTTGATTGCCATAGTTGTAAAGAAAAAATCATGAAAAATATTCCCTACGAAAAAGGAGTAAAAAGTGTGAATGTAAACATCGAAGATAAATTGGTAACCGTAAGCTTTAGAGAAGATAAAAACACTACAGAAGGCGTTAAAAAAGCACTCGAAAAATTAGATTACGATGTTAAAGTAATGCCACAAACAGAGAAGAAATAGATTATAATTTAAGAACAAAAAGCCAGTTATAACAATTGTTTTAACTGGCTTTTTTTATTCACTAGACCCGCACGGCAATCGCATTTAAACAAAATATAATATACCACCCCGCCTTCGGCCGCCTCCCAAAATCCTGGTGGGGAAAGTGCTGCGGAGTTCTCCTCATTTTTAAGGAGGAGTACCGCGAAGAATGAGTGGGGAGGTGGTTTTAAAATTCAACCACTTTGTGGTTGTTAATAGTATTTAGAAACACACCCCTGCACTTTGCACAAGGCTATTTAGATTTAATACTTTCAGGGTTATTGCATAAAAACCTACGCATGTTCAATTTGAATAGCCCTGGATGCAATCCGAGGGATTTTTAAACGATTCGTTTATTGAACCGTGAAGGGATTCAATCTTTAAATGCAATTGCCTTGACTAGACCCGGTTTTTAATCTGGGTTAATATTTTTTGAACAAAGGTGGCTTTAGCCGAAACTTATTTTTGGGCTAAAGCCATGTGGGTAATCTTATATTTCTCCGGGTTAAAACCCGGAGCTAGTTACAATCATAAATATTTCTTTCTAATATTCATTCCGCTGATGTTTGAATAAATAAGTAAATTCCACTCCAACACCTAATGACAATTCAGAATAACCATTAATATTGTAATACTTTATAAATGAATGATACCTATCGAACTTCCCAAATCGCGTTCTAGCTTCAGCCTGATATTCAGTTAAGCCATTAAAAAGGGTGGCTTTTCCGTTAACTCTAACACTCATAGGTTTTGAAAACCAGAACTCCCCTCCCAATGTTAAACCGTTTTTAGCATCCTTACCATCATCTTCAAAATTGATTTGACTATAACCTGTAAATAAAACAAAAGGTAGACTTAACCACCATTTTGCTTCAATTGAGAAAACACTAAATTCATTTTTATTTGATTTTTTTATATGACGATAATTTGATTCTGCCCCAACATCTACATAATAATAATCAGCAATTTTCCCTAATCGAACACCCACTAAGCTTAGACTAGCATCAAAGTATTCATTATCTTTAAAATTAGATTGATAACCTATTCCTCCATAAATATTTAAGGCATTAATAAAAGTTGGAGTTGAGAATTCAAATTGTCCCCCTACTGGATTTTGAATTAAGCCACTTTTTAAGAATAAACGCAACTTCTGATTCCTACCTTCATAAATTACAAATGGTTTAAGAGTTGTATTTATTAAAACGCGATTTCCAACAATTATTTCCCGTGTCACAAACCCAATAAATGAATAAACCAAAGTAGAAGTTGAATCCCTTACTGTTATTGTATAAGCTCCATTTATATCCGTATTTACTGTATTACTTGTGCCTTTTTCAGTAATTATGACACAAGGAATCGAAAGCGTATCACCTTCTTCAAACACAACTCCTGTAATAGTAATTTGCGAATAAATTACATTAGTTAGCATTATAAAAAATAAGGCGAGGTGAATTCTTTTTCTCATATTCACTCCCCCTCCAAACTCCTTAACTCTTCCTTAATAAGGTTTTCAATACGCTGTACTTGTTCTAAAGGTATGGAGCTAATGGTTTTTATTAAGTCCAAATCGTTTCCACTTTTTCGAAGTTTCTCTAAGGGGTGAGCATCTACTGACTCCATGGATGGTTCTGGATGCCATTCGAGTAAATCATGCGGTGTGCATCGTAACAGAAAGCATATACGTTCCAGATCTTTTAAGTCTAAACGATAAACACGATTGTTGTTAATTTTAGAGGCAAAGTTATCTGAGAAACCAGCCTTTTTAAGGAAAGTGAATGGCCTGTCTATTCCACGGGCTCGGAACACTCTTTTAAAATTATATTTCAGCATATCAGGTAAGATTATGATTCTCTCTAATATAGTACTTTAAATGCATCAAACCAAGTAAAATATGCTTTCAATCAAACCTTAACTTGTTAGATAGAATAAATACATACTCCAAAATATTATTTATTTATCTTAAACAAATAAGCTTATCCTTACAATATCAAGGAATCTATTCGTAATAGATGCTGCATTCTTCCCAAAACATACTTAATTATTCCCTAAATATACTTACCATTGAGAAATACATACTTCTCTCTTCGCAATATATACTTTTCTCTTCACAATTTATTCTTACATCTTCGCAATACTCACTTACATTGCCGCAATCATTATTTAACTTACGTCAAATCATATTTACCTCTTCTGTAAGATAAATAATTTGTGTTTGAAATAGTTTTATTGTTACTAAAGGAAAGTCAAACAAGCTCGGAGGCATTAAACCTGTTGGCCGCGCCAATAAAAAAGCCGACCAAGTAAACTTGATCGGCTCAACTATATCTTGTAACCTTAGTATCAAATAAAAATAAGTTCAGATAAACCTACTCTCCTTTTTGTCTCTAGCCGACGGGCTTTTCCTTTTTCGCTACAGCTCGGAAGAGGAAACAAAAAGAGCCGCCGCTAGCATAAAAAATATTTATACTAAACAGTCACTATATCTTTAATCAGAAATTAAAATGCAAATAATGGGAAAGCACCCATCATCTTATTTACCTTTCCTCTTACTTCTGCAAGAACAGCTTCGTTATCTACATTTGACAGCACTTGGTCAATAAGGTCTACAATAGGAGCCATATGCTCTTCTTTTAATCCTCTTGTAGAAAGTGCTGAAGTACCCACTCTGATACCTGAAGTTTGGAACGGACTACGGCTATCGAAAGGCACCATATTTTTGTTGATAGTTATATCAGCTAAAACCAATGTTTTTTCGGCCACTTTACCTGTTAAATCAGGAAACTTAGTACGTAAGTCAATTAACATAGAGTGGTTATCTGTACCACCCGAAATTACTTTATATCCTTTAGCTATAAACGCTTCAGCCATTACTTTAGCATTTTTTTGCACCTGCGTTTGGTACTCAACATACTCAGGTTGTAAAGCTTCAAGGAAAGAAACCGCTTTAGCAGCAATTACGTGCTCTAAAGGTCCACCTTGTACGCCCGGGAATACCGCAGAGTTTAATAAAGAAGACATTTTTCTAACCACTCCTTTAGGTGTTTTCTTACCCCAAGGATTCTCAAAATCTTTACCCAATAAGATGATTCCTCCACGAGGACCTCTTAATGTTTTATGCGTTGTAGATGTTACCACGTGCGCATGTTTAACAGGGTTTTCTAATAAACCTGCAGCAATTAAACCCGCTGGGTGAGCCATATCAACCATAAAAATAGCTCCAATCTCGTCAGCTAATCTTCTCATGCGAGCATAATCCCACTCACGCGAATAAGCAGAAGCACCACCAATAATTAATTTTGGCTTGTGCTCACGTGCTTTAGCTTCCATCATATCGTAATCTACCAAACCAGTATCCTCATGCACACCATAAGCAATTGGTTCATACAATAAACCAGAGCTATTTACAGGAGAACCATGCGAAAGGTGACCACCATGCGAAAGGTCTAATCCTAAAAATTTATCCCCAGGATTTAACACAGTCATTAACACAGCCATATTGGCCTGTGCCCCACTATGTGGCTGCACGTTAGCATACTCAGCACCGTAAATTTCACACAAACGATCAATAGCCAAAGTTTCACTCTGATCCACTACTTCACATCCACCATAATATCTTGCTCCTGGGTAACCTTCGGCATATTTGTTGGTCATATAAGAACCCATCGCTTCCATCACTTGCTCACTCACAAAGTTTTCCGAAGCAATTAACTCAATACCATTCAACTGGCGTTGGTGTTCTTTTTCAATTAACTCAAATATTTTATCGTCGCGTTTCATAAAAGAAATTAATTTATGGATGATGGAAAATGACTATTCGTTATTTCTCATCCTTTATATGTAACAATTTATTATCTATACACTGTAAAACGGATGCAAATTTAACTTATCCTGTTCGTATAAACAATAGTTGATTAGTTATTGGTCAATAGTTGTTGGTCATTGGTCATTGGTCATAAGTTATTCGTAGATGTAGCTGCTATAATTCTTACTTTCTAATTTCCGACGCAAAAACCTTTTGCATATTTTATTTACTTAATGATGCGTCGGATTTGCACCCTAATGCACCTAGGGCTACGCTGCGCTTTGCCCCAGGCTATTGCTATCGCACCGTTGGTGCTTTATTTACATGACGCTAATATTTCCAACACCATTTATTTTCCCGTCTTCGGTCTCCCTTTTCCTTTCTCCTTTTTTCTACTCATCCGAAAAGTGAATCAACACTCTACGGTAAACCGAGAATATTTTAGATTTAGATACAAAACCCATGTATTTATCATTCTCAATAACGGGTAAATTCCAAGCACCTGTTTCTTCAAACTTCTTCATCACCGAATCCATATTCTCATTTATCTCGATAAACCCAGGTGGCACCTGCATTAAATCCTCTACTGTAGTATCGTTATATCTTTCATGATTAAACATGATTTCTCGAATATCATCTAATAACACAATTCCCTTTAATTGTCCTTTTGAACCTATTACTGGAAATAAATTACGTTTTGCTTTGGCAATTACTTTCACCAAACTACCTAAAGTATCCGTTGATTTAACAGGAAGAAAATCCGTTTCTAACACTTTATTTAAGCGCATCAAGGTTAGCACTGCTTTATCTTTGTGATGCGTTAATAACTCTCCTCTCCTAGCCAACTGCTTGGTGTAAATTGAATGCGGTTCAAAATACATAATCGTTAAATACGATATGGTTGAAGTCATCATTAAAGGAACAAACAACTCATAACCATGGGTGATTTCTGCAATAAGGAAAATGGCCGTCAGCGGTGCATGCAGCACTCCAGCCATAATAGCTGCCATCCCCACCAAGGTAAAGTGACTCTCAGGTAAAACATGTAAACCCGTTGCATTTACAACACGAGCAAAAAAGTATCCCATTACACCTCCTGTAAAAAGCGAAGGTGCAAAAATACCACCTACTCCACCACTACCCGTTGTAGCCGCCGATGCAAATACTTTAAATATAACTAACATTCCCAACAGAATAAGCAAAGCCCACTCTCTATCTCTCAACTCATAAAACAAACTATTGTCAAAAACAATATCTTTATTTCCATTCAAAAAGGCTGTTATAGTAGTATATCCCTCACCATACAACTGCGGCAACACAAATATTAATACACTTAATATGGCGCCTCCAATAGACAAGCGCACATAAGGACTCTTAATTTTTCTCAACTGATTTTCGCTCCACATTAAACTACGGCTGAAATAGAGCGAGATAAACCCACCTAGCACACCTAGAACAATGTAAAAAGGTATATTATGAAGAATAAATGGACTCTCTAAATGCCACGAGAATTCAGCACCATCACCCATAAAAAAGAAAGCGACCGTGGCAGCGCTAAATGCAGAAATAATTAACGGGACCAATGAAGTCATACTCAACCCCAACATTAACACCTCCAAGGTAAAAACCAATCCCGCCATAGGCGCTTTAAAAATACCAGCTACAGCGCCTGCAGCACCACATCCAATTAATAAGGAAATGGTTTTATAGTTCTGATGAAAAACCCGCCCCAAAGTAGATCCAATAGAAGCACCGGTTAATACAATAGGTGCCTCCGCTCCTACCGATCCACCAAAACCGATAGTAAAAGTACTGGCAACTATAGATGAAAAATTATTGTGTGGTTTAATTTTACCTCCATTCTTACTGAGGGCGTATAATATCTTGGAAACTCCATGCCCCAAACTATCCTTTATAATATTTCGAGCAAAGAATACAGCAATTAAGATACCAACTACAGGGTAAGCTAAATAAAGTAAGTTTCCGTTTTCAATACTAAAATGACCGGTTAAAAAATGGTGCACAGCATGAATCGCATTCTTCAATAATACCGCTGCCAACCCACTAAACACTCCCGTAAGTAAACTTAGTATCAACACAAAATGCTGCTGACTAATGTGTTTTACTCGCCAAATCAAAAACCTTCTAAAAATAACCTGTGCCTTCTCCATAAGGGCTACAAAAGTATAAGAAATAGATGAGGGCGTGTGTGAAATTTTATTAAAATAATTTGAAAATCAATATTTAATGTCGGAATCCCTTTAGATTAAGCTGTTTTAAATGTTAAAAATGTAATATTACCGAATCCTATCTCTCTACTAAGCTGCCCTTTACGCCACACCGTTTGTTAAAAACGCCTTTCACACAACAAGCCAACTAAAAATAACTATCTTTGCAGTCGATTTTTGCAAAGGCATAAATCATTCATTTTCAAAACGATTATTCAGTAGGCTTCTCTTTTCCAGGTAAAATTGTGAACATTATTAGCAGGGGCGGACTGGAAAAAAGAGGACAATTTTATGATTACATTTGAAGAAACCGGCTTATCGTCGGAAGTTCTAAAAGCCATTGGAGAAATGGGTTTTGTTAACCCAACCCCAATTCAGGAAAAAACAATTCCAGGCTTAAGAGAAACAAACCAGGATTTAGTTGCTTTAGCGCAAACAGGAACTGGTAAAACAGCTGCTTTTGGTTTACCTATTATTGAAAAAATAGATACTACTAACAAAAGCGTTCAGGCCTTAATATTATGCCCAACCAGGGAACTAGCCTTACAGATCACCAAAGACATAAATAACTTTGGTAAATACATCAAGGGCTTATATGTAACTCCTGTATACGGAGGAGCTGATATCTCTAAACAAATTAAAGATTTAAGAAGAGGAACTCACATTGTTGTTGGTACACCTGGTAGAGTTAATGACCTAACTAAACGTGGTATCCTTAAAATGGATAAACTACAATGGTTAGTGTTAGATGAAGCTGACGAGATGCTTAACATGGGTTTCAAAGAAGAGCTAGATGCTATTATTGAAACTACACCAGATAGCAGACAATCATTATTATTTTCGGCTACCATGCCTCGCGAAATCGAGAACATGGCCAAAAGATATCTTACCGACCCAATGCAAATTAAAATTGGTAAGCAAAATGCAGGAGCTTCAACGGTAGAGCACATCTACTATATGGTTCATGCTCGCGATAGATATCATGCCCTTAAAAGAGTTGCCGATATCAACCCAGACATTTACGGTATTGTATTCTGTCGTACTCGTCACGAAACCAAAGAAATTGCTGAAAAGCTAATGGCGGATGGTTACAGTGCTGATGCTTTACATGGTGATTTATCTCAGGCTCAAAGAGATCAGGTAATGCATCGCTTTAGAAATCGTCATTTACAAATTTTGGTAGCTACAGATGTGGCCGCTAGAGGTATTGACATTAATGAACTTACTCACGTAATTAATTATAACTTACCAGACGATATTGAAGCATACACTCACCGTAGTGGTAGAACAGGTAGAGCAGGTAGAAGCGGTACTAGTATAGCTATTGTTCATACTAAAGAGTCTGGTAAAATTAGAAGTATTGAGCGTACTTCGGGCATTAAGTTCGAACGTAAAATGGTTCCTTCTGGAAGCGAAATTTGTGGAAGACAATTACTACACCTTGTAGATAGAGTGGAAAATATTGAAATTAACCACGAAGAGATTGAGGAATTCTTACCAACGATTTACGAAAAATTTGAGGGTCTGGAAAAAGAAGACTTAATCAAACGCTTTGTATCTGTTGAGTTTAACCGCTTTATTGCTTACTACCAAGGAGCCAAAGATTTAAATGTTTATAAAAAAGACATTGAAAGAGGTGGTAGAGAAAGAGGTGACAGACCAAGAAGAAGAAGTGACGATAACTACGTTCGTTTGTATATGAATGTTGGTAAAGCTCATGAGCTTTCTGCACAACGTTTGATGGGTTTAGTTAACGAAAGTACTGGAAAACAAAAAGTAGGATTCGGTAAAATTGAAGTACTTAGAAACTTCTCATTCTTTGAAGTAGAAGATGGAACACAGAAAGATGTGATTGATGCCGTTAAAGGAAAAGAATTTGAAGGCGAAAAATTACACGTTGAAATAGCAACTGCTAAACCACCAAAACAAAACAATCGCAGAAGAAGTGATGGCGGCGGAGGTGGTTACCGTGGCGGAAGTGGCGGTAGAAGCGGAAACGGTGGTGGCGGAAATTTCACCGGCGGAAGAAGAAGAAGATCGTAATTAACGACAATCATATAAGAAACGGGAGCTGCATTTTTCAATGCAGCTCCCGTTGTTTTAAATACCTATATTTTTTATCCTTAAAACGTCCAACTATAACTTACAGATGGAATAAATGGAAAAAGCGTTTGCTTATATAACCTAGGTTCTGTCGGCTCAAGTCCCTCCGATTCAATATCGGTACCCCAAAAATAATAATAAGCATTCAACCTGCTATAAAGGTTATAAATACTTAAGCGCCAAATTCGTTCTCCACGTTTTTTCTTTTTAATAAAGTTCACCCCAACATCCAAGCGATGATACGCTTCCATTCGAGTACTATTTTTTCCATCATATTTCTCAACCCTTACGTAAGGTTTATCATACATTTCTCCGCTACCAATCTCATGAGGCACCATATAACTTTCCTTTGCCAAGGTTATGGCATTACCGGAGTTATACACCCATGTGGCAAAAAAATCTACTTTAGGAGACAAACGATGCTGCACCACAATACTTATATCATGCGGGCGGTCGTAACGGAACAAATATTCCTTTCCTTGATTAACACCATCAAATTGTCTTGTAGTCTTTGATAAAGTATAGCCAATCCATCCGGTTGTTTTCCCCGTTCTCTTTTTTACAAAAAACTCTAAACCTTTTGCAATTCCTGTTCCATTACCTTCCACATGATTTTCCCAGTTACCTAAACCTGTGAAATACGCAACTCCATCTTTAAATGTGATTAGGTTCTGCATTTCTTTATAATAAGCTTCAACACTAAACTCATATTTTTTATTTTTTGTTGTATGAGCCCAACCTACACTATATTGTGTTGATAATTGTGGCGCAAGTTTTTCTGTTGGGGGAAGCCAATAATCCGATGGCATACCGGTTCCGCTTGCAGTTAACAAATGAACATTCTGTTGCATTTTAGCATAGCCCAATTTTACAGAATGATTTGCCATAAATTGATAATTAAGCGCCAATCTCGGTTCTAAAGAAGGAAATGTTTTCTGTTTAAGTAAGTAGTTTGCATATCGCAAACCTGCGTTTAGTTTCAATCGAGGCGATAACTGAAATTCATTTTCTATATAAACACTAGCCTCCAAGGCTTCTTCTTTATAATTAACACTTACCGAATCCTTATTTACACCATCTACGCTTTGTTCATTACTTATCCGAGTAGGAAGGTAATGATGATAAATAGCATTTGCACCTACACGTATTGTGTATGAATTATTCACAAACCAATCAAAATCAGTTTTCAAACTAACATCAGATACTTTTGATACAAAATGATAATCGGAATTTAAACCATCATTTTTATATTTCTGCTGAATTGAATTACGATATTGGGTATATGAGGCCGTTACATTATTAAATAGTTTAGGGTTAAAAATATGATTCCACCGTACTGCTCCTAATGTATTTCCCCACCGCAGTTTATTACTAGCTCTTACATTATCATCATGAGGTTTATACGTTGTTATTGACCTGTCATCTCCCGAATAAAAACTAAAATACAAGCGATTATTAGCATTTAGCATATGGTTGTACTTTGCGTTTACATCATAAAAGTTATACCCCATCGATGCCCCATTGAATAACAAAGGGGTAAGCGGGCGCATAAAAACGTCATACATCATTCTTCGCACAGAAACCAGGTAAGAAGAGGTGTCTTTTTTCACTGGCCCTTCTAGGGTTAACTTAGATGACACCAAACCAATTGTAGCATTCCCTTTAAATTCTTTATTGTTGCCATTCTTCATCCGAACATCTAATACTGATGATAATCGCGAACCATACCTCGCCGGAAAAGCACCTTTAATAAGCTTTACATCATTAATAGCATCCGGATTAAATGTTGAAACAAAACCTCCTAAGTGATTGACATAATAAAGTGGAACATCGTCTAAAAGCATCAGGTTTTGGTCCGGACTTCCTCCTCTAACATACATTCCACTACTACCTTCATTCCCCTGACTTACGCCGGGCAACAATTGCAAAGCTTTAACCAAATCAACCTCTCCTCCCAAAGCCGGAATACGCTTAACCTCTTTCATGGTAAGTTTGGCAGTACTCATTTCAGCTTTTTCTTCAATAGGACTTTCTGCACTTACACTTACTTCCTGAATATCAATACCCGGCTTTAGCTTTATATTAATTAATGTATCCGATATTAAATTAACTCTTGCAACAAATGATTCATACCCCACATAAGAAAACTTAATGAGGTACGTTCCTTGTTTGGGGAAATTAAAACTAAAATATCCAAACGAATTACTTGCCTGCCCTTGCTTTAAGTCCGAACAATATACACTAACTCCAATTAACTGTTCTCCGGTATTAGCATCAGATATATTACCGGCTATATTTAATTGCGCACAAATATTACCCGTTAGCAATAAACAGGCGGTAAGAAATTTTAAAAAATGCATTATAATTTTTTAGAGTGTGATACTTGGCTGTATCCGGCAAAAATACCACAACCATTCTTAATGTTAGTATAAGCTTCAATTGGATTACCTGTGCCATCCCACAAATCACCAACCTGATTGTCCAAATTTAAATACAAACGCTTTTTAAACTGAAAGTAATCCTCCGAAACACTTCGCAACTCAACACTTACATGGTCGACATTATTATAATCATCATCTACCCAATTATAAAAATAATAGGTCAAAGTATAGTTCTCATCGCGAATGAGCTCATTACTAAACAGCAAACCAACTTTATTAACACTGAGGTTAACCACCCCTTCATTTCTTACCACGATATCCTGACTGCTTAAATCTGTATAGTAAGTAGACACATGATCTTTATCATTACTAAAATAACTATGGGTTGATTTCATTCTCAACTCAAAAAACGTTGGTTCTTTAGGAACATCCTTTAAGGTAATTGTAATTGAGGATATATTTTCTCCTTCATAATCTACATTAGCATTAGGAACATATTTATCTATGCTAAAATCAACTGGTCGGGGTATAAAATCTTCTGCAAATACAGTTTCGTACCCTTTAACACTGGCTATAATTTTATAATTAACACCATACTGACCTTTTATATCCGACTGATAAAGTGAATCATGGACATGACGCAAAGGATATATTTCACCATCAAACTCAACACTAGCATTAGCGATATCTTTTAAGTTATAAAGGGTGTCATAAGCAGGAACCGTACTGGTTAATATAGCCTCTATTTTTTCGTTATGTGTAAAATAACTTCCAACCACCAACTTTGGTTCTTGATATGGAATATCAATATCCACCTCTTTAAAACAGGAGGATAAAAGAGCGATTAGAGCAGCACAAACTATACACCTCATAAACAATACGCTATTCCAAAATTTGTAATACTATTTTTTCCATAACCCACTTCAAACATAGCTTTTAAAGATTTATATATTCTAAACTGAGCACCTGCGTAAATTCCACAATCTATTTCAGCACTACGTATATCGTAATATTCTGGTTTTAAATCATACTTACTATAAGTGCAACCAAGCTGTCCACAAAAATATGGCCTCAATAAAACATTTGAATCTAATAAGTAGTATTTCGTATTCAAACCAAAATGTATTTTACTCCCATCATAAACTAACGGGCTTCCATATTGAGACTTTTTATCCTGCCTATAACCTATATATGCTCCCAAAGCCAACTTTGGCAAAATCTCATAATCAAACTTAACATATCCAACCAATTCAGAATTAATTGTTTCCATTGTATATAAATCAATACACAACTTTGACGATTTACTATCCTGCGAATAGCAAAAACTTACTACACACAATAAGCCTATAATAAACTTAATTTTCATATTTCATTTCTATTTAAAATCAGATAAATCATTAAAGTTTTTGCTTCAAAAGATTCTTTAGCAGCAAAAAAAAGAGGGAGAAACCTCCCTCCATAAATTAACCTTATCAGGTACACTTCATTAATAGCAACACCTCCCCTGTTTCTACAACCTTACTTTCATCATCTCTCCACCTTGCTTTATAATCAAACTTAACAGGAACTCTTGCCCATTCCAAACGTCTAGTACCGTTATATGGACGATGAGATATTTCATCCCCTTGTTTTTTTGCATAACAAGATTTCTCTCTATCAAACTTGGTTTCGCCTCTCCTCCTACGTTTATACTTCGCATCAACAGTTACATAATGCAAGTTGTAATAATAACCAGAATCAGTTTGCTTTTCTAATTTAAATTTAATTACAATTGAATTATACCACCCAGCTCGTTGAAAGCATACCTTAGCCTGAATTCTACTTGCATCATTTGTTCCACCCCACATATTGGGAGTTGGAAACAGTTTCCATTCTTTTTTCTTGGGGGTATTTTTACAGTACCCTTTTAAATAGCCATTTCTCTCACCAGTCTGCATTACATCAAAAGCGTCTTCTTGCCATTTAATCGTTACCTCCTCCGCTAGTCTATAACTACTACTTTTCAAGCTTGTATCATCAAGAGGTTTGATTTCTGTTGTCTCGTCTTTAAGATTAGTTGTTAAGAGATACCCCGCCACAATAATCTGTCTATCTTGGTTCATCAAAGTCCCTAATAAATCATCCTCAACCAGATATTTTTTATCTGTAAGATTACAACTTGTTTTATAGGAAGTATAACCCAATGCCTCCTCAAAATCTAATAACCTTTCATTACCAATAAAATTTAGGTAATCGATACATTCTTGAAGTGACTCTTCGCTTTCAAAAGATAAAATACCATTATCTACATCAACCTTTATTGAGTCAGACAAAACAAATGTTCTAGCATCCGTTACAATTTCTTTTTGTTCCTCTTTTGAAACTACTTCCTCTTTATCACAAGCTATTAATGCTGCTATTGCAAATAATGCAATGAACATGCAATTTTTAAATTTCATAATACTATTTTTACAATTAGTTTATAACGCTTGGCTTAGCGAATAACATTGATTTGAGCGTCTATTTATTTGCGGAAGCCAAGTTTTTTTTCTGCACTTCTCTAGTCTTTAAAGTATCAATAAGCAGACATTAAGAATACCCAATTAAATAAAGACCTTACCACACCAATTACATACTATACATTTTTATGGTTAGCGATTACAAATATGCTCTTCTGAACACATGAACAAAATATTTTACACTTGAATAAATTTAAAACTTCGGAACAAACAACCAATTATGAGGACATACACTTGAATGTGCGGATGTTTGACATGTTTTCTTTAGGGGTTTTAAAATCATAAGGTTTAGGTTTTTATTATTTTATACTAAACTAAAATAACACTACAAAGAAAAAAAAAAAAAACATAAACCCCAATATACTATTAAATATTTATCATATTGTTCCACACCAAACTATAAGACACAAAAAAAGGTTGCCTTGGTTTGGATGGGTGGCAACCTTCTTTATGATAGTTATAGGATGATTTGTTAGGGAGGTATATTTTTGTTTTAATTAAACTTCTGACCAACTAGTGTTATTTTTAATTCTTGATATTTGCATAGCGCTAACACAAAACAACTCTGCAATCACTTTTTGCTTTCTACCTTTTTCAAGCATACTCTTTATTGCTGCAACATCTTTTTCACTAAGCTTAGAGTGCGTTACAATTCTTCCTTTCTTCTTTCTTGCTTGAATCAATTTATCTTGAGCTCTAGTAAAGCTTTCTTCTCGCGATAACCAAGCTAAATTACTAACGTGATTATTTAATTTATTCCAATCTTTATGAATAACAACATCTTTTGATTCATCGCTGTTTTCTAAAAATGTTTCAGCCACTAACTTATGAATCAATATTGTTTTTTTCTGTCCATCAACCTTAAGATTGATACTTCTATATCCTTTGATATTTCCAGACTTTACTATCTTCCCCTCACTGCTGTAACAATAGCTTTTCACTCTACCATAGTCACTAATCTCATACTTGCCTTCTGTCCCTGGAATTGACTTCCAGATTTCGTCATCCAGCTTTCTGAGATTTGGTCGGGTTTGATTTAAAGTTGTTTCCACTCTATCCAATCTTAAATTAAATAGGTTGTGAGAAAATCTCATAAAAACAACCTTTTTTGTTTTTGATTACATGTCAAAAGTAGTAGATTATGTGTTATCTACCAAAAAACACAACCTCGCACAAGTCCCCCAAACCCTTGATTTCACTACCTTCTCAATGGGGTTTCTATGTGAAATAGCATTCTTTTTAAATGAAGCCCCCCTTTTTTCAAACGAAGAAAAAATATCTTTTTTTCTATTTTTTTTCATAGCCATTATATGACAGTTCAATCTGAACATTTAGCATTATTACACTACAGACATTAACCGCTATATTACTAAGCACTTAGCTACATCATCAAACTTTTTACCGATTTTTGTGTTTTTGATGCGATGAATACAAAGAATAATTTTTGGAATGAGAAGCAACATATTTTTGCTTTAGCTCCAATGGAGGATGTTACAGATACCGTTTTTAGACAAATGGTATTAGAAGAGTCAGCTACAGATAATTTACATGTAGTATTTGCAGAGTTTTTATCTACAGATGGTTTTTGTCACCCCATAGGGCACGACAAAGTACTGCATCGTTTTAAAGTAAATCCATCGGAGCTAGAGGTAATTAAAAGAAACGATATAAAACTTGTTGCTCAAATTTGGGGTACAGACCCAGAAAAATTTCATAAGACTGCACAATACATTCAAGAACATACTCCTTTTGATGGTATTGATATTAATATGGGTTGCCCCCAGAAAAACATCATAAAAAAAGGAGCATGTAGTGCATTAATTACCAACCCAAATAATGCCAAGGAAATAATACAAGCCACCATTGAAGGAACACAATTACCCGTTAGTGTTAAAACACGTATTGGTTTTAAACTAGTTGAAACAGAGAGCTGGATTTCTCATTTATTAGAGAAACCAATTAAAGCTTTGACCGTGCACGGCAGAACACAAAAACAAATGTCGGAAGGCCTTGCAGACTGGAATGAAATTAAAAAAGCAGTAGACATCCGTAATCAAATAAATCCCTCAGTAAAACTACTTGGAAATGGTGATGTATTATCCATAGCCGATGGTCATGCAAAAATGAAAGCGTTTAATGTAGATGGCATAATGATTGGTAGGGGAATATTTAACAACTTTTGGATGTTTAGTGACAAAAAAGAAGTGGGCATTGAAGAAAAACTAAACACCATGTTGAAACATGCCAATTTATTTAACAACACATGGAAAGATGAAAAACCATGGATTGTTCTTCGGAGATTTTTTAAGATTTACACGCATCATTTGCCCATGGCTGCTCAATTAAGAGATGCGGTTATGCGAACACATAATATAGATGAATTAGAGCTTGCCTTAAAAGAATATAGAAGTAAACTGGAATAGCATTTACATTTATGGCCTGCCTTAAAATAATCCTTTTATCACTTTATTTTCTAACCGAAGAGCAAGATTAAAGGCAGGGCAAGTAAATCTAAAGTGAAATAAGGGTTGCGTGGCCAGTTGTTCAATAATTGAATTTGAATAGACAGATAATAGACCTGCTGTAAACCACCAGTATTCTTCATCATATTGATAAGGATAATCAAAACTTACATCCTCGCCCAATTTAAGGAGTGAGGTTTGAAGTATCATTTTCTCAAATAGATTTTGACTTACATTAAACTGATTCCAACAATCCTTAATAAGTATATTCTTAACTCGATGAATAAATGAGGTGCTTGAAGCCAAACGAGACAAATGATATAAGATGACTGCTACTTTAGGATATTCGGGCGCCGATTTAAAACTCGATTTTAAATACAAGGACTGCTGAATAGTCTCTATCAAAAGGGCTATAGTTTCTTCATCATATTCATTCAATTTAAATTGAAAATGATTAACCCACAGCAAATAGTTACTCAGCACGCAAATATCAAATTCGATGGGCATATACTCCCCAAACCAGGTGGAGTACGCCTTATAATTACGTAACTGCTGATGACCATTCTGTATTTTATATCGATACCCATTAACATGATGAACAAGAGCCTGTTTTGTACGCTCTACCTCTTTATAAGGTAAACCGCTTACCATGTGAACCATTGACGTTGTATCAACATCATCAGGTAACTGGAACTTATTTAAGCGACTTAAAATTCTCCCATTGGGGAAGTGCTTGTGCGGTAGCTTCTGCCAAAAATTAAATGAATTTCTATCTGACTTATTCGTGTATAAAGAAAGGTTGGGTAGCAAATCTCCTTCTATTTTATCTACTATCTCCTTTTCTTTTTCGGCAAGATGCGGATATATGGTTTTTAAAATATATAGAACAGAAACTGAGAAAAAAATATTATCATCAGGTCGTTGGATACCCAGAATGGTATTCTTTCTATACGACGGGAAAATTCCTTTATTAAATTGTTCTGATCCTGTTTTAGTTTGAAGCTCTCTAATCTGATACAGCAAATCCATTTGATTATTCATAATATTATTCTAATAATCAGCTGAAAACTCTTTTATTTGGTTTCTGTAGGCTGTAAAAGCGTTAGCACGAGAAATAAAACCATGGTATTTTCCTTTATCAATAACAGCAATATTAAAGCGCGACGATTTACGGAATATTTCAACCAAGTCTTCCATGCTATCATCAGGACTTATAAAATACTCTGGCATATACATTAATTCCTGCACCTTAACAGATTCATATTTTTCGGGCTCAAAGATAATTTCACGAATATCATCCATCTTAACCATACCTTTTAAAATTCCATTATCATCCACAACTGGAAATAAATTACGATGTGCTTTTGAAATAACTTTAACCAAATCACCTAAGTTGGCTTTTGGAGAAATGATGGCAAAATCAGTTTCAATCAACTTACTCACCTCCATCATGGTCATTACATTCTGGTCCTTATCATGCGTTAGCAATTCCTTACGATGCGCCAACTGATGGGTATATACAGAGTGCTTCTCAAAGGACTTAGCTACAATAAAGCTAATGGTGGCCGTTATCATCAAAGGCAAAAACATGGAGTAACCGCCCGATAAATCTGCAATTAAAAAGAGCCCAGTAAGAGGTGCATGTAAAACGCCTGCAATTAAACCAGCCATACCAATTAAAGCAAAGTTTTTAACGGGTAAATCTATCCAGCCAAAACGGTTGATTAAAGTAGCAAACAATACTCCCGTATTTGCTCCCATAAACAACGTTGGTGCAAATATCCCCCCTACTCCACCACTACCAAAAGTTACTGAAGTAGCAATTACTTTTACACCTATGGTAAGCGCCATAATAATCACAAAATTGACAAAAGTGTCACTCATACCTGCAAAAACACCTACATCATGTAAATAAAACAACTCTCCGTTTAAAGCACCATTAATAACTTCGTACCCTTCTCCAAAAAGGTGAGGAAAAAACACTAATATAATACCTAACGATATTGCACCAAAAATCAAACGAGTCCAGCCATTCTGAACTTTCTCAAAAAGGCGTTCGATATATTTATACATGCGCGTAAAATAGGTAGCTACCAATCCGCAACCTAAACCTAGTAACACATAAAAAATGAGTTCTTTTAAGGTATAGGTATGCTCTATATCAAAAGGGTAAACCACCTCTTGCCCCAAGAATAAATATGAAACCACCACAGCCGAAGCAGAACAAAGTAATAAGGGAACAAGTGAAGTTAATGTTAAGTCGAGCATTATTACCTCGAGCGCAAATACAATGGCAGCAATAGGTGCCTTAAAAATGGCAGACATAGCTCCTGCACAAGCACAGCCCAACAGCAATGTTATCTGACGATAATTCAAATGCAAGGCTTTACCAAGATTGGCGCCAATAGCAGCTCCTGTAGATACTGTTGGTCCCTCCAGCCCTACAGAACCACCAAAACCTACCGTAAATGAACTAGCAATGACCGAAGAAATCATATTATGCCTATTCATTTGACCTTGATTCTTTGAAATGGCATATAAAACATTGGGAATACCATGACGAACTGGTCTGCGAACAATATATTTTATAAACAAAACGGCCAATAATATTCCAATTCCTGGCGCCACAAAATACAGCCATTCCAATCCTTCCATAGAAGTAATTCCATGTACAAAATGATGAATAACACCAACTGTTTTTTTTATAGTAACAGCCGCTAAACCTGCTGCAATACCTATAACAATACTAAGTATAATCATAAACTGTCGGTTGCTGATATACCTTAGTCGCCAGGTAAGAAATTTCTTACGAAGAATGCCTTTTGCCATTGATTTTATAAGGGTTTTTACATGCTCAATTTATGAATTATTTACTGTTAATGGAAATTTGAATTAACGACAAACGTACACATCCTATTTTTTAAAAATTACTTTCGAATAAAATGAACCTTTATTCTACCTTTGTGTTTAATTGATGAATTTAAAAGTTAAACAATATGAACTATCGAATATATATTACTCTGCTCTTAGTTTGGGTTTCGGCATGGGCTTCTGCGCAAACAAGTACACTTAAAGGAGTAGTAAAAGACATGTACTCTAACGAACCTTTACAATTTGTAAATATCATTGTATACAACACCACTAATGGCACCACAACAGATTCATTGGGAAGGTTTGAGTTTGAAATTAAAGATGCCGAATTTATTCAATTGCAATTATCGTTTCTTGGATATAAAAGCTTAATTACAGAGGAAATCATGATTTCTAAGATTCGCTCTAACTTTATAGAAGTACCTATGGAGCCGAGTTCTGAAACTTTATCTGAAGTAACCGTTACTACATCTCCTTTCGCTCAAAAAATTGAAAGTCCTGTTTCTTTAAGGAGAATTGGCATTGATCAAATTGAAAAAAGTGCCGGTGCAAACAGAGATATCTCAAAGGTTATTCAATCATTCCCAGGTGTTGGTAGTTCTGTATCATTTAGAAATGATATTATTGTACGAGGTGGTGGTCCTGCCGAAAACAAGTTTTATATTGATGGCATTGAGATTCCAACCATCAACCACTTTTCTACTCAAGGTGCTTCAGGAGGACCCGTTGGTATGTTAAATGTAGACTTTATTCGTGAAGTGGATTTTTATTCAAGCGCTTTCCCTTCTGCCAGAGGAAATGCATTAAGCTCAGTTTTGGAGTTTAAACAAAAAGATGGTAGCAAGGAACAAGGAGATTATAAAGCCGTCTTAGGAGCTAGTGAAATTGCATTTTCGGCATCTGGTCCATTATCTGAAAAAACAACTGCCTTTGCCTCTGTGCGTCGCTCATATTTACAGTTTTTATTTAAAGCATTAGACCTTCCATTTCTGCCCACTTTTACTGATTTTCAGTTTAAAACTAAAACCCGAATCAATACTAAAAATGAAATTACTTTTTTAGGCTTTGGAGCCATTGACGATTTTGAACTAAATGAAAACGCCAGTGACACACCCGAGAACCAGTATACACTATCTTATATTCCCGTTAACAAACAATGGAATTATACCATTGGAACCAACTACAAGCACTATTTTGGAAAGAGTTATTTAACACTGGTGGCCAGTAGAAGTCATTTAAATAACACGGCCATCAAATATCGTGATAATATTACTATTGATGAGAACTTAACTTACGATTACGAGTCGGAAGAAATTGAGAATAAATTTAGGGCAGAGATAAATTCTAAAAGTGGAGGAATGAGTATTAATTCGGGTATTTCGTTAGAAGGCGTTAATTATGCCAACAGTACTTTTCAAAAGGTATATTTAAATGGCGAACAAACTGACATCAACTACGAATCGGAGCTTAACTTTATTAAATATGGTTTATTTACCTCAGTAGGTATGCCTGTACTCAACAACAAGGTAAAACTCTCATTAGGAGTGCGCTTAGACGGCAACAACTATTCCAAAGCAATGAGTAACATGCTTGACCAAATTAGTCCACGATTTTCAGCTTCTGTTGAAATATCGCCAACCTTCTATTACAATTTAAATGTGGGTAGATATTACCAATTGCCATCATACACTACTTTAGGTTTTAGAGATAATGATGGAAACCTAGTTAATAAACAAAATAATTTAAAACATATTCATGCCGACCATTATGTAACTGGTTTTGAATACAGAGCCAACAATTTCACTAAAGTAACACTGGAAGGTTTCTACAAAAACTACGGCAACTATCCCGTTTCTTTAAATGATTCTATCTCGTTGGCTAGTAAAGGTGGCGATTTTGGAGTTATCGGTGACGAGGCTGTATTATCAACAGGTAAGGGTCGTTCTTACGGATTTGAAATTATGGCTCGACAGAGGTCTGCCAAAGGATACAGCTTTATTGCTGCTTACACCTTTGTACGAAGTGAATTTACCGATTTAGAAGGAACGTATATTCCAAGTTCTTGGGATAGCAAACATTTATTTACAACTACTATTAATAAAACATTCAAAAATAATTGGGATATTGGTTTAAAATGGCGCTTCATTGGAGGAACACCATTTACACCTGTGGATGAAAATACAACTACCTTAAAGGATTCGTGGGATGCCACAGGTAGAGAGCAGTTAGATTACAGCCAGTATAATCAACAAAGATTAGACAATTTTCACCAATTAGACATTAGAGTAGATAAATCATATACTTTTAAAAATTGGTCCTTAGGCATATATCTAGATATTCAGAATTTATACAACCAAAAATTAACAGAACCAGTTAAATACGTACAACAGCTTGATGATTCTGGTAGCCCTATTATTGAAAACCCAGGTGCAGACCCAGGCGAACAACGATATGCTTTTGATAAACTATTTACAGAAAGTGGTACAGTATTACCAACGATAGGTGTTATAGTAGAATTTTAAAAAAAGAATCCTTCCTGAAAAATTCAGGAAGGATTCTTTTTAGTTAAGGAATAGGATAACCTAACTCCTCCTCTATAAGTTTAAAAACTTCAATGTGCGTTTTTTTATCAATTGTACCTGTGGCACAACTTCTTCTTAAAAACTTCTCCACATCTTCGTTTTTATTATACAAGTGCGAAAAATAATTTAATTGATGTGTTTGTTCACAGGTAAACACCTGTTTGTCATTAGATTTGCTTCTGGCCATAATTCCTTGGGATTTTTATATTTAAAAATGTTTTGGTTTTGGTATCATGATGTATGAAATTAATAAAAAAAATATAAAATTCATTTTTTCATGCGTGACAAATACGTGACAAAATCATAAAACACTGACTGCATGTACGTTAACCTTTAAGTATTTAAAGTACTTAAACTTAAATACGAAGACCATTTCTTTCTCACAACAAACATTTCGGACAAAAAGTCTAAATTAAGTATTTGATATCCTAATTTCTCAAAATGTTTACTGAGCCCTAAAAATTAGTATCTTTGCCCGCTATTTAATTCTGGTAAAGCGCTTAAAAATGGAAAATAAGATAACATCTATATTCAATATTAAATACCCCATTATTCAAGGAGGAATGGTTTGGTGTAGTGGTTGGAAGCTTGCTTCGGCAGTAAGTAATCAAGGTGGGTTAGGTTTATTAGGAGCTGGCTCAATGCATCCTGAAGTTTTAAGAGAGCACATTACTAAAATGAAACAAGCCACAGATAAACCGTGGGGCGTTAATGTGCCTTTATTATATCCTGAAATTGATACTATTATAGATTTAATTATTGAGGAAGGTGTAAAAATTGTTTTCACAAGCGCTGGAAACCCTGCAAAATATACCGCTAAACTAAAAGAAAACGGTATTACAGTAGCCCACGTCATTGCCAATAGTCGTTTTGCGAAAAAATGCGAAGATAATGGTGTTGATATATTGGTTGCCGAAGGTTTTGAAGCTGGCGGACATAATAGCAGAGAAGAAACCACTACGATGGTATTAATTCCGCAAATTAAAAAAGTAACAAAACTGCCTATTATTGCTGCAGGCGGAATCGGAACAGGAAGAGGAATGGCTGCTGCCATGGCTTTAGGTGCCGATGGTGTTCAGGTAGGTTCTCGATTTGCTGCTAGCAAGGAATCTTCTGCACATCCCGACTTTCTGAAAAAAGTAATTGAAGCAGGAGAAGGAGGCACAACGCTAACCCTTAAAAAGCTAGGGCCAGTCCGATTAATCCACAATAAGTTTTCAGCACAGGTGGCTGATGCGCAAAGTAAAGGTGCAACAATAGAAGAGCTTCAAGAGTTACTTGGTAAAGGACGTGCTAAAAAAGGTATGTTTTTAGGAGAATTAGATGAAGGAGAATTAGAAATTGGTCAGATATCTTCGATGATTGAGGATATTAAACCAGTAAAAGTAATCATGGAAGAAATGCTTGCAGAATATAGAAACACGCTGCAGGACTTATCAGGCAAAGCCTTTCAATTTTAGTGAATGATAGAAATTAAAAAGTATAAGCTCGACAATGGTTTGCGCCTTGTTGTGCATCAAGATAAAACCACCCCATTAGCCGCTGTAAACGTACTATACAACGTAGGTTCAAAAGACGAAGATGAACAGAAAACGGGTTTTGCCCATTTATTTGAACACCTTATGTTCGGAGGTAGTAAAAACATTCCATCGTACGATAATCCTTTGCAAAATGTAGGTGGCGATAATAACGCCTGGACTAGCAATGATTTAACCAACTATTACTTAACCCTTCCTGCTTCAAATTTAGAAACAGGACTTTGGTTAGAATCGGATAGAATGTTGGAATTAAATTTTTCGCAAGAATCCCTTGATGTGCAAAAAAAGGTAGTTATTGAGGAATTTAAACAACGTTATTTAAATCAGCCTTACGGAGATATTCCATTATTGCTTCGTCCGCTGGTTTATAAGGTTCATCCATATAAATGGCCAACTATTGGAGCGGATGTAAAACATATTGAAGACGCTACTTTAGACGAAGTAAAAAGCTTTTTCTATTCGCATTATGCGCCTAACAATGCCATTTTAACGGTTACGGGTAATATTGATCCCGATGATGTTTTTGAGAAAGTAAAAAAATGGTTTGGTGATATCCCATCAAGAGATGTGGTAAAACGGAATTTACCACTTGAACCGAAGCAAACTAAAATGAGAGAACTGGTTGCTGAAAGAGACGTACCTTCAGATACATTACAATTGGTTTTTCATATGTGTTCCAGAACGGATAAGGAATATCATGCTACAGATTTACTGTCTGATGTTCTTTCAAACGGAACAAGCGCACGTATTTACCAACGGCTGGTAAAAGAGCAAAAACTATTTACCGACATACATGCCTATGTTTCAGGAGACATCGAAAAAGGATTATTTACTTTTGCTGGAAATGTTTCGGATGATGTTAATATTTATGATGCTGAAAAAGCCATTTGGGAAGAAATCAAAATCATTAAAGAAACATTGGTAAGCGATTACGAACTTCAAAAAGTGAAAAACAAAATTGAGTCATCCATGTTATTTTCTGAAATCAATTTTCTGAATAAAGCAATGACACTAGCTCAGTTTGAACTTTTAGGCAAAGCCGAAGATATTAACTACGAAGTGGACAAATACAACAAGGTTACTGCCGAAGAAATTCAGGCATGTGCTAAGAGTTTATTCGAGCAAAGTAATTGTTCTAAATTATATTATTTATCAAAGGAGAAAAAGGAAAAAGGATGTTAAAAAGAAAAGAAGTGCCATCATTTGCCTTACCTTCTGGCTTAAATATTTTGGAGCAAAAAACCTATAAGCTGAACAATGGTATACAGGTATTATTTGTTGAGGGAGGGACACAAGAAGTTGCTAAGTTGGATTTAGTATTTGCTGCAGGAGTAGTTCAATCACCAAAAGCATTGGTCGCTGCGGTTACAAACTCATTAATACACGAAGGTACTGAATCTATGTCGGCTTTTGAGGTGGCAGAAAAAATTGATTTTTACGGAGCTTACCTTGGACAATCAACCAACTATCATCATGCTCAAATAACACTTTACGCCCTATCAAAATATTTACCTAATGTATTACCCATTTTAGAAGACATAATTAAAAAACCAGCTTTATCTCAGCATGAGTTTGATGTTCATATGGCTAAGAAAAAGCAGGACTTTTTAGTAGATTCTGAAAAAGTAAAAACTTTAGCTCATCGTAAATCGCAAGAAATATTATTTAGTGCAGATCACCCATATGGTAAAGTGGCTAAACTGCACCATTTTGATGAAATAAACTTGCAAGATGTAAAGGACTTTCATCAACGACAATATGCTTCTAACCTTTGTACAATCATTGTATCTGGGCAACCTGGCGATGATTTACAAGAGGTATTAAACAAACATTTTGGCGGTACCGATTGGGCCAATGACACTAAAGATTCTCAAGAACTCCCAACTGCAAGTCCTAACCAGGAGCATTTTCATTTAGAGCACAAAGAAAATGCAATGCAGTCAGCTATTAGAATTGTTAGACCTAGCGTAACAAAGGATCATGAAGACTTTTTACCACTACAGGTTTTAAATACGTTATTTGGTGGATACTTCGGTTCTAGATTAATGAATAATCTAAGAGAAGAAAAAGGACTCACTTACGGTATTTCATCCTATATGATTTCGTTTCTTAAAGCTGGTGTTTTCGGAATTTCCACTGAGGTTCTTTCAGAAAAGAGAGAATTAGCCGTAAAAGAGGTTTTTAACGAAATGCAAAAGCTAAGGACTCAGGATATAGAGGAAGAAGAATTAACCCGTGTGAAGAACTTTATGTTAGGTGACTTGATGCGTAATTTAGATGGCCCTTTTGCCATTTCTGATGCATCAAGAGGGTTGCTAGGTTTTGACCTAGATCTGAGCTATTTTGACACACTGGAAAAAAGCATAAAATGCATGACGGTGGCCAAAATAAAAGAATTGGCCAACAAATATTTAGTTGAAAGTGATTTCTATGTTGTTATTGCAGGGAAATAGCATTTTTTTACTATAATTGTTTTAGTAGGTAGTTTATCATTATAAATTAGATTGCAGATATATACTGAATGAAGGAATCGGTATCGGAAATAGAAGAGAAAGAGTTAATTCAAAAAGAATTTGATGACTTAGTGAGCATATGCCCCAAGTGTCAAACTGAAAAAGGATTAAAGCTGGTAAAAAAAGCATTTGAGCTAGCTCGTGATGCGCATAAAGGTGTGCGTAGAAAATCGGGTGAACCCTATATTTTACATCCACTGGCGGTAGCGCGAATTGCAGCCGAAGAGATAGGATTGGGAAGTACTGGTGTTGCTGCTGCACTTTTGCACGACGTTATTGAAGACACTGATTACACCTACGAAGACTTAGAAGCCATATTTGGTATTAAAGTAGCCTCTATTGTGGATGGTTTAACCAAACTATCTGGGGTATTTGATAAAAGTCAATCGGCACAAGCTGAAAACTTCAGAAAGCTTCTACTAACTATGGTTGAAGACATTCGCGTCATCATCCTGAAGCTAGCCGACAGACTGCACAATATGAGAACCCTGGGCTCTATGCCTGAGCATAAAAAATTAAAGATCGCAGGAGAAACATTATTTATGTATGCTCCTATTGCGCACCGACTTGGTTTATATGCGCTTAAAACAGAGCTGGAGGATTTAAGTCTTAAATACGAGCACCCTTCTATTTACGAAGACATCACCAGTAAAATTGATACCAAAGAGCACAAGGACAAAGATATATTGGAAAAGTTTATCACTCCAATAGAAGAAACCTTGGAACATGCAGGTATCGAATTTGAAATAAAATCACGACCTAAGTCCATTTATTCCACTTGGAATAAAATGCAAAAGAAAAACATTCCTGTAGATGAGATATATGATGTTTTGGCTATCAGGGTGGTTTTTAAAGACAATCAGCTGATTCCTGAAAAATCGCAATGTTGGAATATTTACTCTCTTATTACCGATATCTATAAACCCAAACCAGACCGTCTAAGAGACTGGGTGAGCAATCCTAAGGCCAACGGATATGAAGCATTACACGCTACCGTGATGGGACCTGCTGGTAAATGGGTAGAAATACAAATTCGTAGTCAAAGAATGGATGAGATAGCAGAACGTGGCTTTGCTGCTCATTATAAATATAAAGGAGTTCAAGAAAAAGAATCGGAATTAGACAATTGGCTTCAACGAATTCGCGATATGCTGGAAAACCCAGTTTCTGATTCATTGGAATTTTTAGATGATTTCAAACTCAATCTATTTGCTTCTGAAATCATGATTTTTACACCTAAAGGGCAAGTTAAAATATTGCCTAAAGGTGCTACAGCACTTGATTTCGCCTTTGAAATCCATACGCATCTTGGTTATAAGTGTATTGGAGCAAAAGTAAATTACAAATTGGTTCCGGTCAGCTACGTACTAAAAAGTGGTGATCAGGTTGAAATACTAACTTCGGAGAAGCAAGAACCTAAATACGACTGGATTAAAGTAGTTACCACTGCCAAAGCAAAAACAGCTATTAAAGATGCCTTTAAAAAAGAACGTAAGGAGCATATTGCTAAAGGAGAAAAAATAGTTGAAGATGCACTTAATCGTAAAAAGCTAACTACCAATAATCGTATTCTTAGTAAATTACTACGTCATTATAATATTGAAAAGAAAGAGGATCTGTACTTTAAATTAGGAAGTGGAGCTATAGTTCTTAAGAATATCAATAAAATCCTAACAGAAAAAACCAGTAATAAATGGATTAAATATTGGGGTTTATCTTTTGGAGGTGGTAAAAAAGCAAAACAATCCGAATCTAAAAAAATTGACAAACGCAAACCTATCGTTTTAACAGATGATACGGATAAAGCCACATACATAGTAGCTAGCTGCTGTAATCCTATTCCTGGAGATGATGTTGTGGGCTATGTGGATGACGAAGAAAAGGTGATATTGCATAGTAGAAAATGCCCTATTGCCATCAAACTAATGTCGAGTCAAGGAAATCAGCTGGTATCTGCAGAATGGACTACACACAAACTCCTGTCCTTTTTAGCTATCATTAACCTAACGGGAATTGACCAAATTGGTATCGTTAGTAAGATGACAAAGGTTATTTCTGACGATCAAAATGTAAATATGCGCTCCATCCATGTAGAAAGCCACGATGGTATTTTTGAGGGGTCTATTTATTTATATATACATAACGTAGAAGACTTGAACAACCTCATTTACAAGATAATGAAAATAAAAGGGGTACACACTGTTACACGACAAGAAAGAATACAAAAATAGAAGATGTATTAAATTAATTCTCTTGTTTTAATTTAGTCTAAACAATCGTTTCTTTTTTTTACTGATTTTTCTATCTTTAGGCCGTTATTTTTAATTAGTTTATATATGGATAAGGTGAAGGCCAAGGAAGAAGTGAAAAAAATATTCACTGAATTTCTGCAAAAGAACGGACACCGAAAAACGCCTGAACGTTTTGCAATATTAGAAGAGATTTATTCGAGAGATGGACATTTTGATATTGAATCGCTGTACATTTTTATGAAGAATAAAAATTACAGAGTGAGTAGGGCAACTTTATATAACACCATTGATTTGCTTTTAGAATGCAAGTTGGTTATTAAACACCAGTTTGGTAAAAACATTGCACAGTTCGAAAAAGCCTACGAATCTAAACAACACGACCATCTTATTTGTGTAAACTGTGGAAATGTTACGGAGTTTTGTGATCCAGGTGTTCAATCTGTACTTAACAATGCAAAAGAAACCATGCATTTTCAGGTCTCGCATCACTCATTATACATTTACGGAACCTGCAAAGATTGTTCTAAATTAAAAGAATAAGCTAACACACAACGCTTCTTACCAACTGTTTTAAGCTGTTAAGGCTAGGTTTCAGATGGTATGGAAAAATATATCTAAAACCATGACATTTTACCAGTTTTAATAACTATTTTTGCCAGTCGAAAAGCAGAAATATACCATCCTGCAATAAAAAATACTTTAAAATAATACACATGAAAGTTGATGTTCTTCTTGGTCTTCAATGGGGAGACGAGGGTAAAGGAAAAGTTGTGGACGTACTTACCCCTAAATATGATGTAATAACACGTTTTCAAGGTGGACCTAACGCTGGTCATACTTTAGAGTTTAACAATATCAAACACGTATTACACAACATTCCTTCAGGTATATTCCATACCGACAAGATGAATATTATTGGTAATGGTGTAGTGTTAGATCCGATTAGCTTTAAGCAGGAAATTGATGAGCTTGAGGCAAAAGATATGGATTTAGCAAAGAATCTATTGATTTCGAAAAAAGCACATTTAATATTACCTACACACCGTATTTTAGATGCAGCTTCGGAAGCTTCAAAAGGAAAAACTAAAATTGGCTCTACTCTTAAAGGAATAGGACCAACTTACATGGATAAAACTGGACGAAACGGTTTACGTGTAGGTGACATCCTAAATAACTTTGAGCAAAAATATGAGGAGTTAAAAAAGAAGCACGAACAACTTTTATCGATGTATGATTTTGAATACAACATTGAAGAGTTTGAAGCTGGCTTAATGGAAGGTATCGAGTGCTTGAAAAAATTCACCATTATTGATAGCGAGCACGATATTAACAAGTTTTTAAAAGAAGGAAAGTCTGTATTAGCGGAAGGTGCCCAAGGTACTTTATTAGATATTGATTTTGGTTCGTATCCATTCGTTACTTCATCCAATACAATATGCGCAGGTGCATGTACAGGTATGGGTGTTGCTCCTAACAAAATTGGTGAAGTATTCGGAATTTTTAAAGCTTACTGTACACGTGTTGGTAGCGGACCATTCCCAACTGAGCTAGAATGCGAAACAGGTGAAGAGCTTCGTAAAGCAGGTCATGAGTTTGGAGCAACTACAGGTCGCCCACGCAGATGTGGTTGGTTAGACTTAGTAGCTCTAAAATACTCAGTAATGATTAATGGGGTTACTCAATTAATTATGACTAAAGGTGATGTTTTAAGCTCATTTAAAACTATTAAAGTAGCTACTGCATATAAAGTTAACGGTGTAGAAACAAGCGAATTTCCGTTTGAATTACCTGAAGACATAGAGGTTGTTTATACAGAAGTGCCAGGATGGGCTGAGGACTTAACAGGAATGAAATCAGAAGATCAGTTCCCTAAGGAATTAAGCGACTATATTGCTTATCTTGAAAAAGAACTTGAGGTACCTATCACCATTGTTTCTGTTGGTCCAGATAGAGACCAAACGATTATTAGAAAGTAATTGATACTTTAAAATATACAATCCCGATAAGCATATGTTTATCGGGATTTTTTTTGCCCTAGGTTAATATATCTTCCTCTTTATACCTTCGCTTATACTCCGATGGTGAAACTCCATATTCTTCCTTAAAACAGCTTCTAAAGTGTTTTAAATCAATAAAACCAACCTCATACGTTATCTGAGAAATATTGAGTTCATTAAGCCTTAGTAATTGTGCTGCTCTTTTAATACGAATGTTTCTTAAAAACAATTTTGGTTTTAAGCCAGTTAGTGCTGTTATTTTTTTACTTAAGGAAGGTTGAGAAACACCGCATTTTGCCGCAATTTCAGTAACTGTAAAATCTGGATCTCCAATTCTGTCTTCAATAATCTTCATTACATTGACTAAAAACTTTTCATCTACATTAGTTGGCATTACCTCCGACGGGGAAATATCCACCTTATTAATAATCTTTTCGCGTAACTTTTGTCTACCCGCTAGTATCGCTCCAACTTGTGTTTTCAACAAGCTCACATTAAAAGGCTTCGATACATACCCCTCAATACCAACCCCATATGACTCCAATTGATTTTCTACACTCGATTTTGCCGTTAACAATATGATCGGCAAATGACTAATTTCAAAGGTATTCCGAATAGACTTAGCCAATTCAATTCCATTCATATATGGCATCATTATATCACTCAATACAAGATCAGGTATTTTTTCGTTAGCCAACTCTAAACCTTCCTTACCGTTTTTAGCCAATATTATATGATATTCTTGTTCAAAAATACCTTTCAAAAATAGCCTTAATTCATCGTTATCCTCAACAACCAAAAGTGTATATTCCTTATTAACTTGAGCTACATCACCTTTAAAGTCTTTACTCTCTACTTTATTAACAACATCAATAACAGGTTTAATATCTATCGATTCATAATCCACATAAAGCTCATCCTTTTTGAAGAAGGTTTTTTTCCAAGGAATAAGAATAGTAAAAGTAGTTCCAACATTCTCTTTAGTCGTAAATTTAATAGAACCATGCATATGTTCTATCAATGATTTTGAATATGATAAACCAATTCCTGAACTATCATAGCCATTATTTACCGATCCATTCTCATTAAAAAAACGTTCAAACACATGCGGTTGAATGTGCTCTGGAATGCCAGCCCCCGTATCGCTTACTAATATTTTAATAAATTCTTCACCTTCACTTTCCATTACAATAAGCTCAATACTATCGTTTGGCCTGGTATTTTTAAAACTATTAGATATCAAATTATAAATTACTTTCTCAAGTTTATCATGATCGAAATATGCCATTTCTTCCTTTAATACCGAGCTAAACTTCAAATTTATCTGCTTGCCTCGTGCTGTTGGTAAGAATGAATCGTATATATGCTTTAAAAAAGCTACCACATTTCCTTCATTAACTCTAAGTTTTAACTTACCTTTTTCAAGACTTCTAAAATCGAGCAACTGATTGACTAACTTATTTAACATTGTCGCATTTCGATAGACAAGACTAAGTACACGTTGTGTAACCGCTTTATCAGTCAATTGATCTCTAGCCAGTAAATTCTCTATAGGACTAATTATTAATGAAAGAGGAGTTCTGAACTCATGAGATATATTGGTGAAAAATTTCAACTTTAAATCGTTCAATTGTTCCATCTGTCCTACCTTAAAAGCCTCAATTTGTAATTGATTTTTATGGTTGATCTGAATAAAAGAATACTTAGTAAAAAAATATATCACCACCATTAAAATAATGATGTATATAATTATCATAGGAGCAGAAAAGGCTAGGTGCGGTTTTATTTCGAGATGAATAACCTTGGGTTTATCAGACCAATTATAACCATCGTTCGTAGCACTTATTTCTAACTTATAGTTTCCCCTAGGTATATTGGTATATTTTACCACATTCGTATTACTATAATTCCAATCCTCATCAAAACCTACTAACCTATATCTAGCCATCTGATTTAACGATGTTGAGCTTGAAATTAAAGCATATTTAATAGAGAAACTGTTTTCATCATGTTTTAAAACAAGAGAGTCTTGATAATCAATACTCTTACAAAGCAAAACCCTCCCATTTACCTCTCGCTTATTATTAATAGTTCGATTTAGAATGGATAAATCATTTAAAACAACATTTGGAACATTTACAGAATGCTTAATGGCTTCTGGTTTAAACACATTAAAACCATTAATCCCCCCCATTAAAAATCTTCCATCATTTAATAACAAACAAGCTTTTGAGTTAAACTCCATATCCTGAAGTCCATCCTCCAAATTAAAGCTATTAATCCTATTATTTTGTGAATCAATCTGATTGATTCCTTTATTTGTACTAATCCAGATACTCCCATTTTTATCCTCAGAAATAAATTTAATTACATTGTTAGATAATCCATCTTGTTTTGTAATATAGCTAAACCTTGCAGAACCCTCTGTTAACTTAGTTAACACATTAATACCACGCCCGTTGGTACCAAAATACATCTGTTTTTTAGAAGTTTCATAAATGCTAACAATATCATTATAGTTCAAACCACTATCATCGTGATAAGTAATCTGTCTAAATTCAGGAACCTCATTATGCATCTGATCCTTTTCAAAAAGCATCAGACCGCCCTTAGTTCCTACCCAAAACCGATTAAAACTATCGTAACAAAAACAAGTAGCATGATTAATTAAAGGTGATGAAGAATCGAAAGAAACTTGCCAGTCTTTTACTTTATCATAAGGATCATGTCTATAAACTCCTTCTTGTGAAGTAGCAATCCATATCACTCCCTTTTTATCCTGGAAAATATCATTTACACCTGATTCTATATGAGGTAAGTTAATATTAGTTTTAGGGTAAGTCACAATACCATCATCCGTTCCAATTAACAATATTTCGTTTTTATTCGGAAGTATTACAGGTTTAATAACATTAATAACCCCTACAGATCTGTTTAACTTTACATTTCTATAGTTATTACTAAAAGCACTTACATTTTCCTTATCAAGACATATAAAGTCTCCATCAAAAGTTCCCATCCATAAATTATTACTTTTATCTTGGAAAGCGGAGCTTATGTTTTTGTGTGGTAATTTAGATGCATTGTTCTTATTATTAAACAATAAGAAATGATTGCGTTTTGGATCGTAAATATTTATACCTCCAAATTTTGTGCCTACCCACACTAATCCATCTTTACCTTCATAAAGAGATAAGATATGACTATTACTAATTCGGCTTGCACTTTTGCCTTCTTTGATAATGGTGTGAGTTAAGGTATCAATATTGTTTTTATGCAATTTTAAAACATGTAAGCCCTTAGTTGTTCCTGCCCATAACTGTCCACTCCTATCTTTTAAAAGACATGTTGCTTCAATAGCATTAATCTTTTTAAGAGTATTATTATTAAAATCATAATAACAAACCTCATTCCTTAAGGCACAATACAATCCATCCTTAGTAGCAATCACATGCTTTGGGGCATCATCAAAGGCTTTTACTTCCCTTGGAACTTCATCAAACGGATAGGTCCATTTATATATTCCCTCAGAAATAAGTATCCATAAGTTTTGGGTTGAATCTTGAGCAATTTGGATATTCGAGAAACTTGGCAAACCAATTTCACTTGGGTTTACATAGTATTTATAAGACTTCGGGTTTCTATATTTGCTATCTCTATCTATTTTAGACAAACCATTTGTATTAGCTATCCAAACTAATCCAGGTTCAATTATTTCAATACACTTAACTGTGTTATTCGCCAGCAATTGCTTACTATAAATAGAATTTGTAATTCCAAAAGTAACTCCATTAACTTCGTTCTTTACTGTAACTCCATTTATAAGTGTACCTATATACAATTTGTCATTAATGTCTCCTTTTATTTGGGTGATAGGGTGACTAGTCGTTTTTATCTTTCGAGTACTAGCATCTGTGAAATTTTTAAAGTTTTTACCATCATACCTATCTAAACCATCATTGGTACCAAACCACATAAAACCTTTTGAGTCTTGATAAATGGCATGAACATCACTTTGAGAAAGGCCATCTTTAGTAGATACTTTTTTAAAAAGGAAGTGTTGTTGGGCATGCAAGCAACCAAGCACAAATAACAGAGTAATGAGTAATAGCGGTTTAAATTTCATGTTTTTTTATTTAGGCCTCATAAAGTTACTGAAACCGAAGCGGGTGTTAGTATAGAATCATTCAATATTTCACCCCCTTATTAATTCAGAATTTAATGATTAAACACACCTCTAGCCAAACAGCAACACTCTGAATTAGTGCGTATTACAACCTCCACGAATTACTAATTAAACAACATTGCTTTATCATAACCTAACTATACTAATACTATACACACAACTCTCCATTTTTACCAATTTTATTATTACCCGCTATTTCGCCCATACTTACCCTATCCAAACCTCCTTGCTTAAAAATTACCAAAAACAACCTTAACCAATTGACTGCATGAGACATTAATCATTTTACAACACTTTACTAAATCAACTTATTTCAAAAACAAAAAAAAAGAATTTATACAAACATTGGGTAGTTTCAGAATTAAAAACACATAAACAACCATACAACAATTCTCGCAAACAACTCTACAACTGACACTTACAATACAACATACAAGATACACAAATCTTTATGTTTTGTATACATTATACATTATACACCAAACCTATTTAATCCCCCTTCATATTTTTATCTAAACACCCTATATAGTCTCTACTCAACTCCTCAAATTACATTAACGTACTTATGATTTTTACCGCCTCACAAACACCTTCATATAACTATATATCTGCACATTAAATAACTTCACCAATAATTAAATAGAATAAATCGTTAATTAACAATCCATTTACATCTTCCATTTTTATCTCCTTAAATATTCAATTTCAATTACTGTACCTATAAGTCCATATTTTAAGCTTCAAATTTAAATTCCTCATTAAGTTCAGTTATTCCCCCTGTCAAAATCCTTCCCTCATATACTTTCGCCATGTTAAAAAATGTCTAAAAAATTAAAATAATGAAAATTAGAAAGTGGTCCATACCTCCGTAAACAGCATGCATAACATTTAAAATTAGATAATTATAAATCCTAAAACGCAAATGTAATTTATGTAATATGAAAAAAAGATTGAACATGGCAAATGCACTAAAACGACTCACCATGCTGGTATTAATACTAGTAATAGCAGGATTTAGTGTAGTTGCTCAAAACGTTTCTCTTACTGGGTCTGTAAAAGACAGTGACGGAGTAGGAATTCCCGGTGTAAACATCGTGGTTAAAGGCGATAACACCCGAGGTACCATTACCGACTTTGATGGTAATTACTCAATATCCGTTAGTTCTGATGCAGTGTTAGTATATCGATTTATTGGATACGAAACACAAGAAATTGCTGTTGCTGGTAAAACAGTATTAAATGTAAACTTAAATGCCGAAACAGAATTAATTGACGATGTAGTTGTAGTAGGTTATGGTACACAGAAGAAAGCAAGTGTTGTAGGTTCTATTACACAAGCAAAAGGTGAAGAATTACTACAAGCTGGTAGTGTAACTACAGTTTCAGAAGCATTAACAGGTATATTACCTGGAGTATCAACCATGCAGGCAGCAGGTCAACCAGGTTCTACAGATGCTACAATCTTAATTAGAGGACAGTCTTCTTGGAATAATAACTCTCCTCTATTTATAGTAGATGGAGTTGAGCGTGACTTCAATGACTTAGACCCTAACGAAATTGAGTCTATATCTGTATTAAAAGATGCCTCGGCAACTGCTGTATTTGGTGTAAAAGCAGCAAATGGTGTTATTGTTGTAACTACAAAACGAGGTAATAAAGGAAAAACAAAAGTATCGTTTTCTGCCAATTGGGGTATAAAATCTCCTGTAATTGAAACTGATTACGTACGCCCTTATCACGAAGCTCTTGGATACTATAACCAAGCCTTAACAAATGACGGGCAATATGGCAACCTAAAGCCTCAAAGTGAAATAGATGCTTGGGCTGACCCAAATCGAGATAGAGATTTTTATTCGTATACTAACTGGGCCAACGATTTAATCGAACAAGGTGAAACAAGATCGTACAACTTAAACATCTCAGGAGGTAACGATTTTGTAAAATACTTTACTTCGTTTGGTTACAATTACGATGGTGATATGTTTGATATCGACAAACAAGAACATTTTGACCCACGTACCTCGCAAAAAAGATATAACTGGCGAAGTAATCTTGATTTTAATTTCTCTAAAACCACAAAAGTAAAGGTTAACCTATCTGGAAACTTTAAAGATTGGCATGGTAACCGTGTGTCAAATGATGGTTCCGGAAATGGTGTTGCAGATCAAGGTGGAAGTTCTTTAGCAAGACTTTATAGCTGGATGCAAGTAGGAGCGCCTCCTGTATTAAGTAATGGAGAACTAGGTGTAGACCCCGAAATTGCAACCGACTGGTTTAAATTTAACTATTTAGGAGAACTTGAACGCGAAGGCGAAATCAGTAAAAAAACCACTACGATTAACACTGATATCATATTAGAACAACGCTTTCTAAAAGATTTTCTATTAAAAGGAAAAATGTCGCATGGTTTTAATAGAATGTATAAAAGCTCTATCACTGCTGATCCCCTATATTACGAAGCTAACCACGAAAGCATGGAACTACTTCAATTTGGTTCTGATCCTGATATGGTAGAAGGTTTACTAAAATATAATGAGCAAGAGATTGACAAATATGCTAGCAACTTGTACTATGAAGGTTCTTTACTTTATCAAAAAGAACTTGGAGCACATAATATCTCTGCCCTAGCACTTTGGAGCAGAAGAAAAGCTAGAAGTAAAGTTAGTTTCCCTTCATTTGAAGAAAGCTGGGTAGGTAGAGCTACTTATGGGTACCAAAATAAATACTTAGCTGAATTTAATGGTGCTTATAATGGTAGTGAGAAATTTGCACCTGGAAAACGTTTTGGTTTCTTCCCTTCATTAGCAGTAGGTTGGGTTGTTTCAGAAGAAAGTTTCATAAAAGACAACCTATCATTCATGGATTTCTTTAAAATAAGATATTCTTGGGGTGAAATTGGTAGCGATAAAGGAGCTGATCGATTTACATACATCTCAACCTACACTAGTAGATCAGATGGTAATGCTGAAAACAATAGTCTTGGTGGATACGGAACTACTTTTACAGAAGTAGGAGATGTAAACAAAACCATATATATGGAAGGTGCTCCTGCAAACCCAGATGCAACTTGGGAAACAGCGGTAAAGCAAAACCTTGGTTTTGAGCTTGGCTTTTTAAACAATCGAATTAAAGCAAATATTGACTTATTTAATGAAAGTCGTACTGGTATTTTAATGAAAAGAAATGCGATTCCAAATTACTTTGGTAATACAAATCCTGATGCCAACATTGGAGAAACTAAAAACCATGGTATCGATATGGAATTAATCTTTAGAGGAAATATTGGTAATAATCTTCAATACCGTTTCACAGGTAACCTCTCATTAAGTGAAAACCGTGTGGTAAATAGAGATGACCTTATTTACACTCCAGACTACCAGAAAAACGCAGGAAAACCAATCGGATGGAAACCTGGATACATCAATAATGGCATTATGCAAAATTGGAACGATGTATATAACTATACGCAAGCTGAAGGAACCGATGTAATGCCTGGAGATTTTATCTACACTGACTTTAATGGAGATGGTTTACTTAATACTAAGTCAGATATGGTGCCTATAGGAAACCCTTCATATGCGTCTAAAACATATGCTTTTTCTATTAACCTTGCTTACAAAAACTTTAGTGTAAATGCTATGTTTAACGGAATGTTCGGTCTAGACAAAGAGCTATCTCCAAGCTACTTGTGGGAATATGAAACTTCTGGTGGATATGGCTTTAGAATGCTGAATACGGAAATGCTTGACTATTGGACTCCTGAAAATACAGGTGCAAGTCATCCTACTCTACATGCTACAAACAATAAATACAATAGCATTAATAGTAGTTATAGCTACAGGTCATCTGACTTCCTTAGGTTTAAGTCATTAGAAGTAAAATATAGGTTTGGTAAAAAAGCTTTAGGATGGCAGACATTACTTGACGGCTTTGAATTGTATTTAAACGGAAACAACCTGTACACTTGGCAAAAACTTCCAAAACAGTTCGATCCCGAAGCCAAAAAACTTGAAGTTTACCCAATTGCAAAAAGGTATAACCTTGGTCTAAGGGCTACATTCTAATAAATTCTGAAAATTTGAACAGATGAAAAAATTAAATAAAATATTGGCTTTAATGCTTCTTATTCCAGTTCTGTTTTCATGCGAAGACTACTTGGATAAGAGTCCTGAGATGGGGCTAACTGAGGAAAAAATATATAGTGATTACTATACTTTTAAAGGAGCAGTTGATAGAGTAAACCTGCTTGTTCATAATTACGCACATGATCGTTTTGACTACGGTCAAGAGGTAGGAGCATTTTCTGATGAATGTCAACACGTAAATCCTGCATCTGGCATTAATAAAAATGCCAATACTGGAGACTGGTTTGATTGGCAAGGACCTCATACAAGATGGACTATGGGTAATAGCCAAAACGAAGGTATAGCCACAAATGATGGAGGTAGTTCTGAATTTAATTTCCGATTACAAACTAGAGAAGTACCCGCCGAAGCATCCGTTGGAATTAGAGCTTGTAATCAAATTTTAGCTAATGCTGATCTTCTTAAATCTTTTCCTGAAGAATCGGAATATACGGCACAGGAGTTAAAAGGACAATTAGTAGGGCAAGCTTTTTTCTTAAGAGGATGGTTCTATTTTATGTTGATCCGTGACTTTGGAGGTCTTCCAAATATGCAAACAGCTTTTAGTGTAGATGAAGATTTTGATGTTGAACGCCCTTCTTATTTAGAAAGTAACGAATGGCTGATTCAGGATTTAGATAGCGCCATTATGTATTTGCCAGAATCATGGGAAAGAACAGAATCTCGTGATGCAGGAAGAATTACAAAAACGACTGCTAAAGCAGTTAAGGCTATGGCCTTATTGTATGCTGCAAGTCCGCACTATAATATTCCACGTTCTCAAAGTTTAAGTTTCAAAGGTACGCCTACTTATAATCAAGAGAAAGCAAGAGAAGCGCTTGTAGCATGTAACGAAGCATTAAACAGTGCTTTAGGACATTACAGATATGAGCTAATGCCTCAAAATCAATATAATGATATATTCTACAGACTTGGAACTAACGGAATTAGCAACGAAGGTATTTTTCAACCTTATGTAAGTAATGCTACGGTTAACTTACAAGGAAACAATACTGGTACAGCATGGTACCTACCTCATTTTGATGGCGGTTGGGGTAACTATGTAGTTCCTACACAAAACGCAGTAGATTGGTACGAAACTGCCGATGGTTATAAAATTGAAGATGCTGCTATGTCTTCCGTTTGGGATCCGACTGATCCATATAACAATCGCGACCCTCGATTAAAGAATAACATCTTTTGTCATGGGGATAAAATGTTAACCATCAAAAATAAGAGTTTCCGAGGAAATCTTCCGCCGGAGTTGGAATCAAACGAACCAAACGGTAAACATTACAAATATGTAAAAGGTAAAAGTCGTACTTACTCTGGATATTTTCATGCTGGTAAATTTCGTTGGCCTGGAAATAATAAAGCTGATAAAACAAATGGTTACGCACGTACCTTTTCTTTAATTCGTTTTACGCAATTATATCTTGATTTTGCTGAATTAGCCAATGAGTTATACGGACCATCTGCTGCAGTTCCAGAAGCAACAGGAAGCATTGCTGGTTTAACAGCTCTTAACGCCATTAATATAATACGCGATCGTGTTGGTATGGTAGATGTTCAAAGTATTTATTCTACAGATAAAGCAACCTTTAGAGATTACATCCGTGATGAAAGAGCAAGAGAGCTATATTCTGAACAGCACCGTTGGTGGGATTTAAAACGCTGGAGAATTGCTCATGAAGTTTTACCTCAAGGAATTTACGGCGCTTACATTACCGAAGATGGTAGTGGAGGATTTACCTATAGCACACAAAAGATTGCTGAAAGGGTATTTGAAAATAAACACTACTGGTATCCATTCCCATCATCTACTATTAACATGATGAGTAAGTTTGAACAAAATCCTGGTTGGTAATCATTGTTAACAGATTAAAAGAAAAAAATATGTATAAAATAATTTCTTTATGTTTTTTAATGCTCCTTGCCAGTGCTATACAAGTATCTGCGCAAAGCGATACCATTAATAAACCTAATATTGAGGAGGTAGAACTGTCTCCTACAAAAGGAAAGGAAACAGTTAAGCTTCCGTACACCACGATAAAAAACGAACGCTTGGTAGGAGCAGTAGATTTTATATCTGGTGATGAAATCAGACGTTCTACAGAATACAGAACAAATGCTGCGTTAGCTGGTCTTGCTGCAGGATTACTTGTAAATAAATCAGCAGGGCAACCAGGGGCAAATGGTGCTTCATTAAAGGTTCGCGGTAGATCCAGAGGTGGAGATGCCGATGCGCCCATGGTAGTTGTTGATGGTGTTCCACATCGTTCATTGTACGATGTTACATTAGAAAGCATTGAGTCTATTTATGTATTAAAAGACATCACTGCTAAAATGTTATATGGCCCTTCTGCTGCTAATGGCGTAATTATGCTAACTACTAAAAGAGGTAAAAATGCAACTCGTAAGCTTAGCTTTTCTGTTGAGGGTGGTTTAAAATTACCTACTATTGATCCTAAATATGTAAATTCTGCACAATATGCCGAATTATATAATCAGGCTCGTACAAACGATGGACTAGAACCATATTATACACAAGAACAAATTGACCATTATCGAAATGGTACTTCTCCAAGAATGTACCCTAACGAAGACTTTCATGATAGATTCTTAAAGAATAGCGCCGACTATCAAAGAATAACTGCTATGCTTGAAGGTGGTGACGATAAAACACAATATTTTGTGAACTTTGGTTTTACCCATGAAGATGGTCTTGAAAACGTAGGAGATGACAACTCTTATAACCAATTAGATTTAGCATCTAACATTGATTATAGAGTAAATGATGTTATTAAACTTAATCTTGACTTAGGCACTAAAATGGGTTTAAGAAAGAGATCGAATGTAACAGCCAATGATTTCATCTCAGCATTATCTACTCATAGACCAAACGACTACCCAGTATTTGTTAGTTCAATGGGAGAAAACCCAGATTCATTAGGTTGGAGTCCAGTAGCAGATAGAACAAACCTATATGGCGATTTAACAAAAACGGGATATGTTAACGACGAGAGTTTTGTTGCAAAAACCTCTTTAGGAATGGATCTTGACTTTAACAAGTATGTAAAAGGACTTACTGCACGTGCAGATATTGGCTTTGATACATACAACACTATCTCTATTGGTAAAAACTTAGAGTATGCTAGTTACAAAGTAGCTAGAGAAGATTCTTTAGTTAGGGTTGGTAACGACGTAGCCAAAGGTAATGAGCAAAAACTTGCAGATGATTTTACTCGACTTGTTAATGCTAATGCTCAAATTAACTACGACAGAGTATTTGGTAAACATGCAGTTTTAGCAAATGCTGTATTTAACTCATCTCATTTTGCTTACAAAACATTGCAAGATGGAGCAACCACTACACAGGATGATAAAAGTGTAAATGTTGGTCTTCGATTAAACTATGCTTTCAACAATAAGTATGTAATTGAAGGATCTTCCTCAATGATGGGAACAGACCGATTTGAGCATAAAAACAGATACGAGTTATTTGGTGCAGTTGGTGCCGGTTGGGTTATCTCTAACGAAGATTTCCTTAAGGATGGTTTATTTAATCACTTAAAGCTAAAAGGTAGTTATGGAGTAATGGGATACGACAATAGCTTAGACTATTTTATTTACCGCAATGAGTATGGTGGCGCAGGCTCTGTACGTTTTGGTATTAACAACTCTACTACTCCAGTGGCTTATGGCCAAAAGGTATCTCAACTTGGAAACCCAAATATAGGTCTAGAAAAATCAAGAGAGATAAACCTTGGATTAGAAGGTCGTTTATTCAACAACCAACTTTCATTTGAGGTAAACTATTTTGATGAGCTTAGATCGGATATTCCTGTTGAGTCAAAAACACAAATCCCTTATTACGTTTCTAATGTATTTCCTACATTAAACTACAACGAGATAAGCAATAAAGGTGTTGACGTAGCAGTTGACTATTCTAACTCAATTGGTGATGTTCATTTTTTAATTGGTGGTAATTTCATGTATTCAGAATCAGTTCATGAAAAATATGACGAATTAAATGTGTACGAGCACCAAAATAGAGAAGGCAAAGAAACCGATGCTATTTGGGGATGGGTTTACGATGGCTCTTATGCTGATGAACAAGATATCATCAATTACGGAGTTACTTCATCTTATGGCGAATTAAAACCTGGCGACATTAAACTGATGGATATAACTAATGATTTAGGTGATAATGTAATTGACACTTATGACAAAACAATGATTGGTCATTCGGCACCTAGAATCAACTATGCACTTAAGTTAAATGTAGCTTACAAAGGTTTTGATTTATACCTATTAGGTCAAGGGGTTGCTGATGTAGACAAAATGTTGACCAACTCGTATTACTACAACTTTGCTGAAAGAAAGTATTCTGAGCAAGTATTACGTAGCGATTACCCGAGGTTAACTACTTATTCTAATAACCACAGTTACCGCAACTCAAGTTACTGGATGGAAAACGGTTCGTATTTTAAATTAAGAACAGCACAATTAAGTTATACTTTACCACAGGTTGTTAGCCAGAAAATATCTTCTAGCAAGATAACCTTCTATGTAAAAGGAACAGACTTGTTCTCAATTTCAAAAATCAAAGACTTAGATCCTGAAGATATTAATGCAGGTATTTCAAAATACCCGCTTTATCAAACAGTTTCATTAGGAGCTAAAATTGCGTTTTAAATATAAAAATTAAGACAATTATGAAGAATTATATATATATCATTTCATTTCTTCTGCTAGGGTTGGTTTCTTGTGAGGACTTTTTAGACCCTAAAATAACTGAAGAAAGGACCTATGAGGAGATACTTACCCAACCTGAAATGATCAGAGGGCTAGTAACTTCAGCATACAGCGCTATACCAAGCGTATATGACAATGAAGGAGGACAATTTTTGGATGTAGCAACCGATAATGCTATTACCAACGAATTAACTGACCCTTTAAATAAGATGATTACTTTTTCATCATTCTGGAATTCAACTAATAATCCTGTTAGTACTTGGAATAGCAGATATGAAAACATCAGAAACATCAATGAATTTTTTGAAATCATTGAGAACCATGATATCTTATTTAGAAAATCAGACTCTATTGATAATGTGAATTATACCAATAATATTATTGGTGAGGCTTATTTTTTAAGAGCCTGGACTCAGTTCGATTTATTAAGACGCTTTGGCGGTATTGATGTTAACGGAGATTTACTTGGTTTTCCAATTGTAAAAGAAGTATTTGACATTACAAATTACGAACAACTACCAAGAGATTCGTACGAGGATTGTGTAAAACAAATTATGACTGACCTTGACTCTGCGATGGTTTATTTACCTCTAGAGTGGGATGACACTAACGATCCGTATACCAATACGCTTAACTTAGGTAGACCAACAGATCCTGTTTGTTTAGCTTTAAAAGCTAGAGTAAACCTATACGGAGCAAGTCCGGCATACAATGGTTCAGGTATCAGTTGGAATACAGCAGCAGAATCAGCTCATGCTGTAATAGAAACAGTAACAGAAGGTTCATGGCAACTTCCTAATGTGTACAACTTAAATGGTTTGAACGATTACTTTAATGATCCTCAAAACGATGAAATCATATATCGTAAGATGCAAGGTAATCAACAAGGTGATAATGGTATTGAAGATCGCAACTTCCCTCCATCTTATTATGGAAATGGAAAATGTAATCCTACTCAAAACTTGGTAGATGCCTTTCCAATGGCAGATGGTTATCCATATGACGATGCAAATGATGCCAACATGTACGAAAACCGTGACCCTAGATTTTATATGAGCATTTTATACAATGGTGCTATTTTTAAAGGTGAAGCAGTTGAAACTTACAACGGAGGTAAAGATATGATTGGTGGTGCAAATGCAACCATCGATAACTCTACCAGAACGGGTTATTATGTGCGCAAATGGTTAAGCGACGAGGTGAGCATGGTTCCGGGTAACGAGTCTAAAGCAAAACATTACAACGCATTATTCCGCAAAGGCGAGATGTTTTTAATCTTTGCTGAAGCAGCTAATGAAGCTGGCGGACCTGATGTTGCGATCAACGGAGTAACTGCCAGATCCGCTATGGCTGAAGTTAGAAGAAGAGCGGGTATTACTCAACCAGATAATTACTTGGCTAGTATAACAACACAAGAAGGTATGAGAGCTCTAATTAAAAATGAGCGTCGTATAGAACTGTGTTTTGAAGGACATCGCTTCTTTGATCTTAGACGTTGGAAAGACCAATTGAATTCAAACATTGAAAAGATAGACATTGAACAAATTACTGAAGGAGTATTTGTGATGGAGCGAATTAGCATGTTCGATTTAGCGTATGATAATAGCAAGTTCTATTGTCCAATACCTTTAAATGAGTTGAATAAAACAGAGTTTATTACCCAAAACCAAGGATGGTAATAAATCGATAATTTTTAAAAATTAAGATATGAAGAAGATATTATTAGCTTGTATCGGTATAATACTTTTGATGCAGTCGTGCTACGACGAATACAAGGCAGATTTTGATTATACCTCTACATATTTTGCACTTCAAACGCCATTACGTACTCTTGTTTTAGAAGATGGTGAAGAATTGAGCTTTGAAACAGGTGTTGTATTAGCTGGTAAATATGTAAACGACCAAGAAGAAGTAGTTAACTTTGAAATTCAACCTTCAATGTTAGATCATTATCCTGACTTGGAGTTATTACCTACCGACTATTATGATATATCTAATACAGAATTTGTTATTAAAAAAGGTGAAATTTTAGGTACCGTTAAAGTAACCTTGAATGAGCAATTTATTAATGATCCAAAGGCGCATACAATAAACTATGCACTACCTATAAGAATCACTAATAAAAATAACATTGACTCTATAGCGCCTGATAAAGACTCAACTGTTGTAGCCATTAAATATCACAATTCGTACTATGGTGCATATTGGATAAAAGGAGTGGATTACACACTTGATGCAAGTGAAGCACCTGTTGATACATTTACCTATGCCAATGAGGATTTAGTAGATAACACCTACAAAACTTTTCAAACCTTATCTAGCGACTCTTCACGTGTTGATTATTTAGGAGCAGATAAGCAAAACAATGCCATTAAACTACACATTGATGGTACTAACGTAGAAGTTTTAGGCGACGAGGCATCTAATACTTATACCAATGTAACTGGCACAGGAACATACAATAAAGAGGATAGAACATTCACTATTGAGTATACCTACGAAGATGAAGGTGTTAAGCATTTAGTTAAAGATACCTTGTATTATTTTGACACCCCGATGAAAGTAGAGTCGTGGATGACAGAATTAGGTTTAAATTAAAAACAATTGATTTTTTATATTAATTCGCTTCCTTATATAGGGAGTACGCTTTAATCACCATTTTTATGGTTGTGGCGGCTGTTTTAAAAACAGCCGCCTTTTTTTTTATCTACATTTCAGAGTTTTCTACACGCACCTTTTTCACTTCATTATTTCCATGAAACACTGGAAAATACATATGTTCCATTAATGCAGGATTTAACACAACCTTACCTGTATATCTTGGCACTAAATCAATTAAAATTTGCTTTTTACCTTCAGGTAGTGTTTCATAATAAATACTCACTTTCTCCTTATGGTATTCTCTATGCTCCCTACCCCACCAAGTCAGCGGTTTATTATGGTACGAACAAACAGAAGGAATTGAGATTTCTAACATTAAAAATTTAGATTCTTTTTTCACATCAAGATCGACTACTAAGCTCAACTTCTAAGGGCTCTAATTTTAACGGCTTCCCGTTTTCATAGGTAACAAACGATTTAAAACGAACCGTATCGTTAGGCTTATACTTGGGTTTACTATATACCCAATACCCCGCATAATTTTTATAAAAAGTCTTTTGCCATTTCTGCTCAACGCCCCTTACCCAACCAGTAGTGCCATATCCAAAAATAGAATAATACACATCTCTAAATGGTTTGTAGATATAATAAAACAGTCCACAAGGTCTTAATTTGTAGACACTCCGAACTAAATCGTACGGTAAATAAACCAGCAAACGTACTGGCACATAAAGATACTTGATCGGCACGCTTCCTGTAATCTTTCGAGTTTTAACCCCTTTGTCTACATTATTACCCAGATAGTGATTGCTAGTAAAGCCTTTATGCATTATTTCGAGCCAACCTCGCTTATTGGTCTTATGTTTTTGATAGGCATTAATTTGAGGTTTATAACGAATAATACTACCGTTAATTTTCACTTTGGCATCTTTAATCTCAACGCCTGAAGTATCCGAGATTGTTAAAAATAAATCAGCGTAATTATTATGTACCAATAGCTCTAGGTCAGAATAAGACCTCAACTCGAATTTAAGCTCATTTTGCTGCGCCCAAACCAATAAATAAGTACCCTGTGGTAACTTGGTATTAAAAACAGAATCATTAGGTACCGAATCTATCAAATTATGAAAGTACGAACCATCCACTTCAGCCAGTCCTTTTTTATAAATAGACTTGGCTTCTTTAGGTTTTAATTGATAGATGTATTTATAATAACTTGATGTTCGGGAGTGTGGTAAATCGCTGGCCTGTATAGCTGTGCAACTCGCCATAACCAGCAGCAATAAGGTTAGAATTCTGTAGTGCATAAATGTATTGTTTAGGTTTTCTTTCTGGTAGGATGCACTCCTGAGCCTAATTCCATAAAACAATTCATCTTTTTTTAATACTACCAATATTACCTTGAAGTGAGCTTTATTATTTTGTCCTTTTAACTCAATATAATATCCTCAAAACAATTTAAGGCTCATTCCAAAATAAATTTGGTATTACACAAAAAAGGGATGATTTAAACCTTACGACTTAAATTATCCCTTTAGTATTAAAATTATTATCTCTCTTTTAACAATAAGCCTCTTGTAGCTTATTTTGTGTTTTTAAATTTGTATTAGGATTACGTACTTCGGTAATTATATTAGCCAAACCTAGAGCAACATCTGCATAAAACACATCACCTCCTTTAATTCTACTTTTCAAATAGATAGATAATTTCTGATCTATTAAATCCACAATTACTTTTTTCAACTTACATAAAGCTTCCCAATCTTCATGATTAATATCTTGAGTCGAAGAATCATTTAATAATTGATTAAAATTATATTGTGCATGGTAAAACTTATCACAAAGTTCAATCACACCAGGCAAAGGATCCATTAATGAAACTATACTTGGTTTTACTAAATCTTTTAGCAATGCTTTAATACCTTTAGAGTAAATAAAACAGTTGTCATTTTCGATGGCAATTGAATGATGATCTACTATAGAGCGAATTTTAATGGCGCAATTTTTAACGTACTCATCTGGATGGAAAGTATACCCTGTTAATAATCCACGCAAAGCTTCCAAATGCTGAAGTTTTAGCAATGCACTTTGCTCGAACGGTCCGTCTACTTTTATTTTTTTCACCTGAAGCCCTAGCGCTTCTGTATATTGATTTAAAGATTTCAGAATGCTTATCAGATGATAATCCGAATTCCAATTATCTCGTTTAGAAAGAATATTTATCTGCCTTACAACATCAAAAAGTTGTTGTATTCGATTGTTATAACCTAAATTCTCAATCATGGTAAATTATTAGGGTCTGTTAATAATAAAAAGTTGAATTTCACTATAGATAGTAAAGTTCTACTCCAATATTTCGTATTATAAAGCTTTATTATTACACACTCTCATTAGAGTGATATGATTAATAAAGTATGCCCCACTTCAATAATATTTGAATTGTGTTACTATTAAAATATTACTGCTTAAATAATTGTCGAGAATAAAATCTCTGGTTGTATTTTGATGCAAGTAAAAGAATATTATAAAAACCACCAAGAATCGTGCGTGACAAAAACGTGACATAGGTCATACTTTGACAAATCATATTTTAAACCACATAAACATGCATTAATTCAAGAGACATTTTTAACAAAAAAATCGATAATTTTAAATTAACGTAATAATCCGACTTACGTATAGAAAAAACAATAGGTAATTCCTCATCAATCCGTCAGCTCACATTCATAAAAAATTACTTTTAAAATTACCTATACGGCCCGTATGTAAAAAACTGTCTTTTATTAAACATTAGCCATTACTGCTTGATCTAACCTTACTTTTATTTCATTATTATTACTATTTATCACTTGAGCTACTGCTATACAAAGGTCGCCATACACAGCCTTATCCACCTGATACATAGCTATCAAATACACAAGCAGTTTTTTATTTATTAAATACACAAGTTTCTTTTTAAAGGAGTTAGCACTAACTCTTTTTTCTCCCATATCATTTTTGCTTTGATGCGCTACTAAGAGATTTTCAAAATTATTCTGAGCTATTTTTAACTCATCTCGCAAGGTCATACAACCTGACAAAACACTCATAGCCTCAACTAATGATGTGGTATATAAATCGTTTAACAAAGATTTCATTAGAGATAGTTCTTCATTGCTTATTTCATATGAAATTGATATGCCATAAACATCAAAAACTGCCTTTACCTCTTTGGCTGCTTCATTAATGGTAGAATCAGGATGATGAATGAATCCTTGAAGCAAATATAAAAGCGATCTTAATTTGAATGCACGTTCTATATCCTTATCATCCAGCAATAATTCTGTTTTAGATTGATTAAATGTAAGGTTAAGCTGCATTTGCAATTGCCTCAATTCATTAATAATAGAACCTAAGTGAGAATCAGAACTCCAATCGTTTGTCTGCAGAATTCCTAATATTTGCATCGATACCGTATTGACATCTGCAATTCGACTATCGCATCTAAGTTTCTCAATCATATTCAATAGTTTAAGGTTTGTTAATGCTTAATTAATTAGTATTAGATGAAAAAAAACATCTAAAAAAAAGTAATGTAGCTAGTTATAAATTGTAGGCTTAAAATTCCTAAAGCCTCTCATTTTATAAATAGTCATCTGTTTTCCAATATGAAGTAATACAAACCAAAGCATATATCAAAAAATATGGCGTGACAAAAACGTGACAAACCATAACCTATTAAATATATGTACATTAACGCATCAACACATCTATAAAAAGCAAACTAACATTTTTAAGAAAATACTACCGATATTGGCATTAAAAAAGCCGAACCAACTAACTTGATTCGGCTATATTTATAAGATAAGCTTTCTTTTTAAATATGTTTATAGGCACCTAAGTCATCTAAACTAAAGCTATGAATAAATTCTGCTCTAGCATAGTTTTCGGCTTTACCCATATTAATATAAATCTCGGTTGAAGTTTTAAACGACTCCTCACGTTGCGTATCTAGTAACAACAGGTATCCCATTACAATATGTCCAGCCATTTCGACCAAACGACGTGCATGAAAATCAATATATTCATTGTCTTTCACATCAATTACCGTTTTTGCTGCATGAATATATTCTTCTGTCATTCCAATTAAAGTACGACGATAACCGTGTAACTCAGGCTTTAATTCCATGGCCTCGTATTCACGAATTCTATCTACATATCCACCCGTTGTAACACCACGTATAGCAGCAACTACTTGCAATTGGGTAGTTCCTTCATAAATAGATGTAATACGAGCATCACGATAGATACGTTCAATCGGATAATCCTTCATAAAACCAGAACCACCATGAATTTGAAGCGAATCGTAAGCCAATTGGTTACTATATTCACTGGTCATACCTTTAAGTAATGGCGTAAAGAAGTCGGCCATTTTTTGGTAACGTTTCATCTCTTTCCTTTCCGATGGCTCTAACTTACGTTCATCGCTAATATGCATGTAAGTTTTATATATATCCACCATACGCGATGTTTCGTACAACAGCGTGCGTGAAGCATCTAGCTTAGCTTTCATGGTTGAAAGCATTTCATATACCGCAGGGAATTCAATAATAGATTTGCCAAATTGTTTACGCTCTTTAGCATAATTCAATCCTTCGCGATAAGCGGCCTCACAAACACCAATTGACTGAGCTCCAATACCCAAACGAGCACCATTCATTAATGCCATCACATATTTAATTAGTCCCATTTTACGAGAACCAACTAATTCAGCAGGCGCATTTTTAAATACAAGCTCACAAGTTGGTGAACCTTTAATACCCATTTTATTTTCTAAACGACGAACGATAACTGCTTTTTCGTTTCGGTCATAAATAAACATGGATAAACCACGACCATCTTGTGTTCCATCTTCAGAACGTGCCAAAACCAGTGAAACATGTCCATCACCATTGGTAATAAAACGTTTTACACCATTCAAATACCATTTACCATCATCTTCGTTAAAAGTAGCTTTTAGCTGAACAGCCTGTAAATCGGAACCTGCATCAGGCTCTGTTAAGTCCATTGCAGCAGTCTCTCCGTTAGAGATACGAGGAAGATATTTTGCCTTTTGCTCTTCATCTGCAAATTCATTGATCGTTTCAGCACAATCCTGAAGCCCCCAAATATTTACAAAACCAGCATCGGCACGCGAAACAATGTCGGCTGCCATAATATATGGTACAATCGGAAAATTTAATCCCTCATATTTACGAGGAAGTGTAATTCCCATTAAACCTGCATTTACCAAAGCATCCAGGTTTTCCTGTGTACCTTTGGCATAAATCACTTCATTATTAACAATTTTAGGACCTTCCTGATCCACACTTTCGGCATTAGGAGCAACAATATCACCACATATCTCACCCACTATCTCCAATACCTTTTCGTAGCTATCCATGGCATCCTCAAAATCCATAGGCGCGTAATCAAACTTATCTTTATCGGCAAAATTACGCTCCTTTAATGCCACAATCTTTTCCATCAGAGGGTGACTCAAATGGAATTTTAAATCGGGGTTATCTGTAAAAAAATTAGCCATGACTATTTCGTATTTTTCTTGTATAATTTAATCAGTTTAGGAACGATGTCATTTACATCGCCATTAATCACGTAATCAGCAATTTTGTTGATGGGCGCATTAGAATCATTGTTAATGGCAATAATCATAGACGATTCTTCCATACCCGCCGTATGCTGAATTTGGCCAGAGATACCACATGCAATGTAAAGTTTTGGTCGCACGGTAACTCCTGTTTGTCCAATTTGGCGCTCGTGGTCGGCAAAACCTGCATCTACGGCAGCCCTTGAGGCCCCCACCTCGGCACTTAAAACCTCGGCCAATTGATATAACTGATCAAACCCCTCTTTAGAACCCATACCATAACCTCCAGCTATGATAATAGATGAGTTTTTAATATTTACTTTTGATTTTTCCATGTGACGCTCAAGCACCTTAACCAACAAATCTTCTGGTTTAAGTATCTTTTCAACGTCAATGGTTTTGATTTTTCCTTTGTGTGCTTCAGAGAACACTTCCATTTTCATGACTCCTTCACGAACCGTGGCCATTTGTGGACGACAGTCTGGATTGATAATAGTAGCTACAATATTACCTCCAAATGCAGGACGAATTTGATATAATAAATCCTTATAGTCTTTACCTGCTTTTTTATCGGTATGATCACCTATTTCAAGAGAAGTACAATCTGCTGTTAATCCACTTTGAAGTGCGGAAGATACGCGTGGACCTAAATCACGCCCTAATGTTGAAGCACCCAACAAGCATATATCAGGTTTCTCTTGTTTAAATAGTTCAACAATAATTGAAGTAAAAGGCAAAGTTCTATATACCTCTAATTCTTTATGCTCTCCTACATGTAAAACATCTACACCAAAAGGAAACACTTGTTTTTCAATTCCTTTTATTTGATGACCTAAAACAACTGCTTCGAGTTTGCATTTTAGGTCGTTGGCAAGTGAGCGGCCTTTGGTAAGTAACTCAAGACTTACATCGGCTATCTTGCCTTCTTCTATTTCGCAAATTACAAATACGTTACCCATTTTTTCTTTAAGATTTTTAGATAAAAAGATCGTAGCCCAAAGCTGCGTTTTCCCTTTATCTTTAAATAAAACTGATATCGATAACCAAGCCTATCCTATGGTGTGATTTTCGATTAACTCAACAATTAGTTCTTCTAATTCATCCTCATTATTCGAAATACGTTTGGATTCCTTCGCTTGGAAAACCACGTTCTCGATTTTCTTCACTTTAGTTGGAGAACCAGTTAGTCCTAACCATTTGGCATCAGTTTCAATGTCGTTTACACTCCATTCTTCAATCTGTAAGTATGGTCGATCCGTTGTAAGATCAATGTAATCTTCGCTTTGATCTTGGGTTTCTGTAACTGTTTTTGCATGTTTGTACTTCATCAAATTTTTGGCGTTCCTTGGACGACAATCTGGTGCTGATGCATTTACAGTTATTACACATGGTAACGGAGCTTCAACAGTTTCAACACCTCGCTCTAATCTTCTTAAAACAGATATTTTACCATTTTCAGCAAAGTTTACATGCTCGGCATAAGTAATTTGTGGTAAGTTTAATTTTTCGGCCACCTGTGGACCAACTTGAGCGGTATCACCATCAATGGCCTGACGACCAGCAACAATAATATCGAACGATTTAATTTTTTTGATAGCACATGATATAGCATAGGAAGTGGCTAATGTATCCGAACCCGCAAATGCTCTATCGGTTAACAAATAGCCTTTATCGGCACCACGGTACAATCCTTCACGAATAATGTCGGCTGCCCTACCTGGTCCCATCGTTAATATGGTAACCTCAGATCCTTTATAACGATCCTTTAACCGCAAAGCTTGTTCCAACGCATTTAAATCCTCAGGGTTGAAAATAGCCGATAATGCGGCACGGTTTACCGTTCCATCTGCCTTCATAGCATCTTTCCCAACATTTCTGGTGTCGGGGACCTGCTTGGCAAGGACAATAATCTTTAATCCCATTTTTTAACTGATTTTTAAGGGTGAGAAATTTTTCAATTGATCGCTAACAAATTTAGAAAAACAACTGAAAAAACCAACTTTATACAAGTGTATTTAAGGACATTAGTATTTAAACACAACCCACATTCAAAAGCTATTATTTCTTCTAAAAACAAGGCTATACTAGGACATACAGCCCTATACAACCAAGCAATAATTAAGAAACGTAATATGCATTATGGAGTTCTATTTAGAAAAAGTCTAAACAATTATGGTATCTCCTAAACAAATCACATATATACCTGTTTTTATTTAAAGAGTTTACTTTACTTAAACAGTTATTAATCATGAAAACACTGATAACTACCATACTAATTATATCAACAGTAATAAATATGAACGCACAGAAGCAAAAATATAACGAACTAAGTCCTGATGAGAAACGAGTAATTATTAGTAAAGGAACCGAAATGCCCTACAGTGGGGAATATAATGACAACAAAAAGAAAGGCACATATGTATGCAAGCAATGTGAGGCTCCTTTATATCATTCCAACGACAAATTTGAATCAAATTGCGGATGGCCTAGTTTCGATGACGAGATTAAAGGTGCGGTGCAACGTATACCTGATGCGGATGGTAGAAGAACTGAGATCGTTTGTAACCATTGCAAGGGGCACTTAGGCCATGTTTTTATTGGCGAAGGCTTTACTAACAAAAATACACGTCATTGCGTAAACTCAATTTCCTTACTTTTTATTACTGCAGAAAACAATGCCGAAAAGGAAGAAAAGAAAGAACGCACAAAGGAAGTAGAAAAAGAATAACTTAGAAATTCCTTTTTCTGAAAAAAGACACTAACATTTAAACCTTATATTATTTATAAAAGTAAAAAAACAGACTATTTTTGTGCACAATGGCACGATTTTTCGTGATAAAGGCTTAATAACCTAAAAACGATAAACATAACACATTAGCTGTATTTTTACTATGAAGCTTATTTCTTATCTTCAAACTAGTTCATTGAGCATTCCTCTTGTTCTATTTCTGCTAGTTAATGCAAACAAGACACAAGCACAAATGCTTGATCAATCTTTTGACATTGCCATTGATAATATCATTAATGCAGAAAGCTATAGTGATAGCATTCAGAAAAGAACCCAGTATTGGACTTCGGTGGATTTAAACCACAAGTTTTTTATTGTTGACTCAACTGAGTTCTATACCAACCAAGTACTTACTTTAAATACAAACTACTGGAAGTATAAAGAGTTTACCATGGGATTAATGTTTTACCCTCGTAACGACCTAAAAATTGAGTACAAACCCACATTAGTAAAAGAACAATTACTTTATGACGAACGAGGTTATCTGGAACAGATGAATATAGGTAGCGACTTTAGTAGCTATGTTCCTTACACCTTTGATACAAAAAGAAAAAACGAAGAGTTCTTTATAGACCGACCTCATCTGGTTAAACATGTATTAAAAACAATTCCAGAACCTCATCGATTAATAACAGATAGAAAGCATTTAAAAAGACGTTCGGCCAATGAAGGAATTAGAAGATTATTAAATGAAGAAGTAACCTCCCCCGATAAATTAGATAAACGTATAAAAAAGAAAGGCCCTTGGACACTTAGTGGGCTAGAAAGCGTTCAGTTTTCTCAAGCTTATTTATCTAACTGGACAAAAGGGGGAGAAAACTCTGTTGCCCTACAAAGTGATTTATTACTGAAAGCTAATTATAAAAAAGATAAAATCGAGTGGGAAAATTATGCGCGCCATAAAGTTGGAATTATTAGTTCAGAGAGCTATCCAGTGCAAATTAATTCGGATGAAATCAATCTGAATACTAAATATGGTATCAAAGCCTCAAAAAAATGGTATTACTCTGGAGTATTCGACTTTAAATCACAATTTTTTAATGGTTACGATGGTAAGGAAAGAGAGAATACCATCTCGGGTTTTATGTCTCCAGCTTATTTAACTTTTGCGATTGGTATGGATTATAAGAGAAATAAAGATTTTACCCTTTTATTATCTCCCTTAACCTCAAAAATGACTTATGTAATGGATACAGCAAAGGTAGACCAGACAACATATAATGTTGCATTGGATAAAAAAACTGCTTATAATACAGGAGCTTCTATAGTTAATGTTATTAATTGGAAAATATCTACTGAACTAAATTTAAAATCAAAATTAGATGCCTTTATTGGCTTCTCTGCGCAATCCGAAAGAGAAGCACTTAAACAGGTGGATTGGGAAATCATCTTTGATATGCGTATTAATCGATTTTTATCAACCAGAGTTAACACACAGTTAAGGTACTTTAGTAATGAGTCTAACAAAGTTCAATTTAGAGAATATTTCTCCATTAACTTTAACTACAAATTTTAGTCGTTTATCAAATAAATAAGCATATTAATACTTTTTAACGTTTTTTTGGTGTAAATATTTTGGCGATTTAAAAAAGCCACTTATATTTGTAACGTAATCATAAGGATAACAACAGAACGAAAGTTCGACAAGATATTTAAGAGCTTAAATTTTCTCATAGTTTAGGGTTAGGTTTGGTTAAAGATTGAAAGCCGCTGTTGAAGTAATTCGATAGCGGCTTTCTAATTTCATATACTTAATCCCGTATCAAAATCACTACCGAAAAAGGGGATCACGGATCTTAAATCTACCCCCACCGATATATTGCAGAAAGAAATAAAAAAACTACTACATACTGAATAACTGCACCTTACACATCAACAACTTATCAAACACCCCTGTATCAATTCAAACACCCCTACATAAATATAAAACCTTAAAGACATGATAGCGTAGGCATTCTGAACAGAGAATTAACATTTGGAAAAAGGAGAGCTGATGAAATTAATTACAAATATGAACATTGGTAAAAGACTCAATTTCGTTTTGAGTACCATTGTTGCCATTTCAATTTTTATACTTGGAGTATTTATTATCAATATTCAAGAGAATCAAATCCTAAGTAATAACGACAGTTTTATGTCGCAGCAGTCAGAAGACTTAAGTGAATTAATTTCGCGACAAGCTATTGACAAAAAATACAATTTAAGTTCCGCCTTTAGAATTGCAGTGGGACAACTTCATACAACCATCAACATTACCATAGATAAGAACAAGCTTCAACAAACACCCATTATCAACGAAAAGAACCAATTCATTAGAAATATTAACTTACCTACTCTATACTTCAATGGCCACTACGCATACAACGATTCTAATTTTGTTGATCAAATGGAGTTTTTAACCTATAGCACCACCAGAATCTTTCAACGCATTCCAGATGGCTTTGTCTGCATATCTTCCAATGTAAAAAACAAAGATGGAAAACGCGTATTAAATACATTTATAACCAATAATTCACCTATTGCCGAAGCCACCTTAAAGGGATCATACACAAGCAGTAGAGATTACATTGAAAACGAATGGTATATATCAGCATATAATCCTTTTTATTACGATGGGGAAATAATTGGACTAATTTGCTCTTCGGTTAAAGAAAAAGACCTTGACTACCTAACAGCTACCTTCAATCGAAGAAAATATGTACAAAATGGTTACCCATCATTACTAAATTCAGATGGAACCTACATTTTACACCCTGAACTTAAAGGACACAACATCAGCGAAACAGAACTTTTTAAAAAACTTACCTCACAAGAGAACAACCAAGGTTCATTTACCATTACAAACAATGGCGAAACAAGTATTTTCTACTATAATTATTCGAAATACATTGATGCTTATATTATTGTAACGGTATTCAAATCGGATTTAATGCAAATTGTAACATCTATTAAAACAACCATTGGCATTGCTTTAATCATCATTATTGGCCTTTTTATACTGGCTAATTTTTTTATTAGTAAATCTATTACTGCACCCTTACAATTGGCCATTAACTTTGCCCAAAATATCGCCAATGGGCAATTACAATCTAGTTTAAATATTACTCAAAAGGACGAAGTAGGTCAGTTAGGTTCTGCCTTGAACCAAATGGCAACAGGACTGAAAGATATTGTTGGTAAAATAACCACCAGCTCTGAAGATATTGTATCGGCAAGCTCACAGGTCAATTCCACTTCTATTCAATTATCACAAGCTTCGGTGGAGCAGGCGACTTCTATTGAAGAAGTATCTTCGAGCATGGAGCAGATGGCAAGTAACATTAAACAAAACACCATAAACACAAAGAAAACAGAACACATCTCTAACAAAGCAATGCAAGGAATTTCTGAAGTAAATTCTCATGCAGAAAAAGCAACAGAAGCAACAAGAGATATTTCGAACAGGGTTAGCATCATCAATGACATTGCTTTTCAAACTAACATATTAGCATTAAATGCAGCCGTTGAAGCAGCTAGAGCTGGAGAATTTGGGAAAGGTTTTTCCGTAGTTGCAGGAGAAGTAAGAAAGCTAGCTGACAATAGTAAAAATGCTGCCAGTCAAATTATCGATTTATCAGAAAATAGTTTGGAATTATCTTCTAACACCGAGCAAAGAATGGATGAGATGATGACGGATATGGAAGAAACAACAGCCTTGGTAAAAGAGATTTCCTTATCAAGCTCGGAACAACTAAGTAGCGTTGAGCAAATAAACCACACTATTACTGGTTTAAATGGCATCACTCAAAAAACAGCCTCATCCAGCGAAGAGCTTTCTGCTAGTGCTCAAGCATTAAAGGCCCAAGCCGATAACCTAAAAAAATTAACAACATACTTTCAACTAAAATAGTCACAAAAAACCCCGTTTTGCAATTCAAAACGGGGTTAAATATTTACTCAGTCTTTTACTTTTTCTCCAATTCTTCTTCGTAAGCAATATCCCATAAATTAAAATAAGCAGCTCTAATTATCTCTGTAGTTTTATGATAATCAACCTTGCTAACTTCATCCTGCGGTTGGTGATATTCATCGTGCCAACCAGCAAAAAAGTATCCTATTGGAATTCCTTTTTTCGCAAAGGGAGCAAAATCACTTCCTCCTGTTGGCTTTTCCTTGGGTCTAAACGTAATATCCAGCTGAACATCATTTTCCTTAACAGAGTTGGCTATAGTTTTTTCTAACCGATTGTAACCACTGGTGTAAATAAAATGAGCCTTATTTTTTAATGAATCCTTCTTCCCATTACGACTAATCATATCAAAATTTAGATAATATTTAATCTGACTCGAATCCATGCTCTCCACAAAATAACTTGAACCCAATAAACCTTTCTCTTCTGCTGTCCACGCAGCAAAAACCATAGTTCTCTTAGGCTTTACTCCACTCTCTTTAAAAGCTTTGGCTAGCATCATTACACCTACAGTACCTGAAGCATTATCATCAGCACCATTAAATATTTGACCATTGTATTTTCCTAAATGATCATAATGCCCACCTACAACTACATATTCATCTTCAATCTCTCCTTTTATCATTCCCAACACATTGCTCGATTGAATTACATTAGATTGACTGCTATAAGAAAAAGCAACTCTTTTTTCGATCTTAGCTTTTACTGGTTTTTGAGTATTTACGGTCAAATTTCGCCACTCACTAACTGTTTTACCAGATTCTTTAAGTAAATAATCTCCTATTCTTCGCGATATATATACCGATGGTAATACATCGTCAACTTCACCTACTAACTTAAGTTGATAATTATAGTATGAATCTAATGGAGCATCCGACTCCATATGCTTATTTCTATATCGAAGTTTTTTGTTTTCTGCGGAATAAAGCATCTCCTGATCATCCTCTCCAATTACAAAAATTGCTCTTGCTCCTTTGGCTTTCAGATTATCAATTCTATCTCTATATATTTTTCGGTAAGGCTTATAGTCTTTAGGATTAGGTAAGAACTTTTTGGCTAATTCAGATTCCGGATCATGAACTCCGGGATAGCTTCCTAAAATTACCACAATCTTATTTTTAACATTCAAACCTTTTAAGTCATCATACCCTATTTCTTGATCAGATATACCGTAGCCAGCAAAAACCAGTTCCGTTTCAATATCAAATCCAATATCCGAACGAACATTACATGTATAATCAACTTTATGATTTAAGGATATACTTCCTGAAGTCTCAATAATCTCAATATTAACTTTATCCTCTTGTCCGAATTTTATTAATGGAAACGTTTGAAGAAATGAGGGACGATTATCGTCGATACTAAATGGCTCCAATCCAACATACTGATACATTGAAGCAATATATTGTGCAGCCATTTCTATACCCAGAGTTCCTGGCTCGCGCCCTTCAGTAAAATCTGAGGCTAAAAATTCAAGTTGAGTTTTAACTCTACTTTCGGTTATGGCTTGGTAACCTTTCATTTTTTCTTGTGCGAATAAGCCTGCTGAGATAATCAGCACTACTAAGGTTAGTGTAAGGAGTTTCATTTTGTCAGATAAGAATGTTTATAGCGCATAAATATTGCAATTATTTGGGAGATTAAGAAATTTAGATGCTTTCACTCAATTAATATGTTGAAGCATTTGTATTATGGTCTAAGATAATACTAGATTGTAGACAAAATTAATAATGCGTCGAATTGACATTCAATCATTTTACTACTAACTTTATATGTACATTTTTAATAAAATAAAGTCATGTATCGTTATGTTGTTTATATTATTGTAATGATAATTACCTGCACGTGCAGTTATAAAATAACCAACAAAAAAGAAGTCTCTAGAATAGAAGCTCTTAATACTGATTCCATTCCTGACAATTATATAAAAGTTCATCTTAATGATGGAAAGCTGGCTGTTTTAAGCAAATTTAGTTTTAACGAACAACAAAAGTATATCATAGGGTATGGCGATCTATATACACCCGAAAGAGAACTTATACCATGGATCTCAAAAAAGCATCCTCTTAACTCATCAAAAAATACAAACAAGTTTTATCACGATAAAGAATTAGTAATTCCCTATGAAGAATGTATACTTGTGGAGACAAATGAATACAAGGGATTTAATGTTATTTCACCACTACTGTTGTCTCTTTCTACTTTTACAAGTACTGCAACAGTGCCTTGTCTTTTTGATCCTAAAGCTTGTTTTGGATCTTGCCCAACCTTTTACATTTATAATGACAATAAAAAAGTACTAAAAGCAGAGGGATTTTCTTCAAGTATAACAAAGTCGATGGAGGCAACTGACATTGATTACTTACAAGATATTTTAACAACAGACTCAAATAGGGATTTTAAACTAGAGTTGATGAATGAAGCTTATGAGACACACTATATTCGTAGTTGTGATTTATTAGTGGTTCCTAAAGATTTTGGCGAGCACGTCTTTTATAATGACCATAGTTTTTTTATTACTTCTGATCTATCGAAACCAATCAGTGTTAATGATACAAACTCCGAAGTGTTAGACCTATTGCTGTACGATGATAATAAAGAATACTTGCCCGTTTGTGATAAAGACAACTTAAATACAAAACAATCTGTAATAGTTGAATTTGATGAATTCGACGCAGAAAATTCAGGAATTGTTATCGTGCAACGACAATCGTTTATGACTACATTTCTTTTTTATCAATCAATGGCATATATGGGATCTAAAGCTGGAGAATTACTTGCTAGGTATGAACGAAGCTCTATGTTTCTTAAAGATGCTTACAAATCAATTAATGAGGTTCTTGGCGGGGTAGAGGTAGAGGTGTTAATAAATGGTAAATGGAGAAACATAGGATGTATTAAGGAACAAGGGCCCATTGTAAATGACAAGCACATACTTCCTATTCGTAAAGAAGGAAAAATTACAAAAGTTAGGTTAACAATGACGCAAGGCTTATGGCGTATAGATCAAATTGGTGTTTGTAAAATATACAGAAAAGAAAAGCCGGTTGTTATTCAAGCTTCAAGTTTAAAGAAGCTCAATGTAGAGAACTGCGATCTTTTGGAGAAAATAAATCACGAAGAAAAAATAATAGTTAATCTTCCTGGAACATCCTATACATTAACTTATCGTCTACCACCATACAAAAGCGCATCCGTATTTTTAAAATCCAGAGGTTTTTACACAGAATGGATGAGAAGGGAATGGCTGGCTGAAGAAGATGAAAAGATGGTTTCTTTAATGATGCATAATCCAAACAAGTGGTTAAAACTTATGGCACCTAAGTATAAAACTATTGAGCCAGAAATGGAAAGATTGTTTTGGTCAAGTAAATACGCACATGTACACTAATTGGATAAAAATATTATTATTATTATTGTCCTACTTAATAACCTTAGTTGGTTGTAGTTCAAGAAGAGGCCTGATACCTAACGATAAGTATCAGGCACGAACACACCCTTATGGTTCATTTATTGAATTAAAGCTTAAAAATGATAGTTACTACGGAGAATTGATCGCATTTGACAACGTTCAAGTTTGGATTCTCACTGATAGTGGCGTACGCAATAACCCCTTACAGGATTTAGAGCAATTCAATATTGTTTTGACAAAGAAAAAAACTAAAGCATATTCGAAACTATTGGGATATTCATTAATTCCCTCACTGGCTGGAGCTTTAATCCACCCTGAATATGCCGAAAGTTTCCTTGCTGTGGGATGCATTACTGTTATAGCAGGGGGATTGGCCGTCGTAATTGAATCTGGTAGAAAAAACCAAATACTCACTTACCCAACCGATGGAAATGATATGATGTTTTATTCAAAATATGCGAGATTTCCGCTCGGCATACCCCCTAATGTAGATATAAACACTCTTAAACCGTGGTGGAACAAGTAAGGTAATAAAACAAAAAAAACCCGTTCCACTTAAGCAGAACGGGTTCCATTATACTTTTAGCCAAGTATTTTAGTTATACTCAGATAAAATATCTTTTACATCTTCAGGTGCAACTCGTCCGTAAACTTTTTCGCCTACAGTTACCACAGGAGCTAAACCACAAGCTCCTACACAACGTAAACTACTAACAGAGAATTTTCCATCAGGCGTAGTTTCTCCAACTTTCACGTCTAACAAACGCTTAAATTCATCCAATACTTTTTCGGCACCACGAACATAACAAGCTGTTCCCATACAAACAGAAACAGGATGCTCTCCTTTAGGTGTCATTGTAAAAAATGAGTAAAACGTTACCACTCCATATACGTGAGCAATGTTTACCTTTAATTCGTCGGCAACAATCTCTTGTACTTCTGCAGGCAAGTAACCAAAAATCACTTGGGCTGCATGTAATACATTAATTAATTCGCCTTTATCGTATTCAAACTTTTTGCAAACATCCTTTAATTCTTGGACTTTGCTATCAGCTAATTTTATTTCTGCCATTATAAGAGCCTCCCGTTAGTCGTTTTTAATTTCTACTTTCTTCTTTTTATCAAAATAGTGGGTATGAAGTAACTTGTGCGACAATTCACCACATGGTTCTCCTAAGAATTCATCATACAACTTAACGATGAATGGATTCTCATGCGACTTACGAATTTCTTTACCTTCATCCTCACGATAGATGGCAGCAGCTCTTTTCTTTAAGATACCGGTATCACCATGGTGATAAGGCTGACCACCTCCACCAATACAACCTCCAGGACAAGCCATAATTTCAATCGCATGAAATTCTGATTTCCCTGCTTGTACATCTTCAAGAAGCTTACGTGCATTCCCTAAACCATGCGCAATACCTATTTTAATAGGAAGACCATCAAAATCAACCGTAGCAGAACGAATACCATCAAAACCACGTAAAGCTTCAAACTCCACTTTTTCAAGTTTCTTTTTGGTATGTACTTCGTAAGCAGTACGAGCAGCAGCCTCAATAACTCCACCTGTATTGGCAAAAATTACTCCAGCTCCTGTAGATTCACCCATTGGGTTATCAAACTCCTCATCATTCAAATCGCCAAAGTTTATATTGGCTCCTTTAATCATTTGAGCTAATTCACGAGTCGTAATTGATAAATCAACGTCAGGATTACCATCCACCTTAAATTCATCACGACCAGACTCATATTTCTTCGCCAAACATGGCATTACAGAAACCACGACTAAATCTTCGCGCTTAACACCCATTTTATCGGCTAAATACGTTTTAGCAATTGCTCCAAACATTTGTTGTGGAGACTTAGCTGTAGATGGAATATCTAACATATCTGGGAAATTACTTTCGAAGAAGTTAACCCAACCAGGACAACATGATGTTAGGATAGGAAGTTTTACATCCTTATCGCCAGCTAAATGCTTTTGTAAACGACCTAACAACTCAGTACCTTCTTCCATAATGGTAAGATCGGCAGCAAAGTCTGTATCAAATACTTTATCAAAACCAAGCTTTCTAAGCGCAGAAGCCATTTTACCCGTAACAATATTACCAGGCTCCATACCAAACTCTTCACCTAAAGCAACACGTACCGCGGGAGCTGTTTGTACAATCACCGTTTTTGTTGTATCCACCAAAGCATTTAACACTTTACGGGAATTATCTACCTCAGAAAGTGCTCCTGTAGGACAAACTGCCACACACTGACCACAATACGTACAAGTAGATTTTTCTAAATCCATTTCAAAAGCTGGTGCTACAACCGACTCAAATCCACGATTAATAGCCGATAAACAACCAACAGTCTGAACCTCGTTACACATCATTTCGCATCGGCGACACATGATACATTTATCAACATCGCGAATGATAGCTGGAGATTTATCTTCTTTATAACACGACTGCTCTCCCTCGAAAGGAATTTCACGAATACCCAAGTCCTGAGCCATCGTTTGCAAGTCGCACTTACCATTTTTAACACAAGTTAAACACTCTGCTGGGTGATCAGAAAGAATCAATTCCATCACAGTACGACGTGCATTCACTACTCTTAAAGAATGCGTATTCACAGCCATTCCTTCTGTACATTCCGTTTTACAAGCCGGTGCTAAATTCCTTCGTCCTTCAACTTCAACTACACATACACGACAACCTCCAGGGTTATTTTCAACGTTTAGATCGTGTAGTTTCATGTGGCACAGAGTAGGTACATCAACACCCACCGATTTTGCCGCATCTAACAATGTAGTACCCTTTTCGACTACTACAGGTTTGTTATCTATATTTAATTTTACAATATCCATTGTTATAAATTCTTTTGGTAATTACTGGATGCTGATCGCATTAAACTTACATTTATCCATACAAGCTCCACACTTAATACAAGCTACTGTATCAATTACATGTGGCTGCTTTTTGTCTCCTGCAATGGCATCAACAGGACAAACACGAGAACATAATGTACATCCCACACAAGTTTCTTCGCTAATTACATACTCCATTAAGTCTTTACATTGACCTGCAGGACACTTTCCATCTTTAACGTGAGCCATATACTCATCCTTAAAGTTATCCATGGTAGAAAGTACAGGGTTTGGAGACGTCTGTCCCAATCCACAAAGCGAAGTATCTTTAATTACATTACCTAAGTTACGTAGGATACCCAAATCTTCTTCGGTAGCTTTTCCTTGTGTAATTTTATCTAAAATTTCGTATAAACGTTTATTACCCACTCTACACGGAGCACATTTACCACAAGATTCTTCCACGGTAAAATCAAGATAAAACTTAGCTACAGAAACCATACAGTCATCCTCATCCATCACAATCATACCACCCGATCCCATCATAGAACCACATGCTAATAAGTTATCGTAATCGATAGGAATATCCAGGTGTTTCTCCGTTAAACATCCTCCCGAAGGACCTCCTGTTTGAACAGACTTGAACTTTTTACCATCCTTAATTCCACCACCAATATCAAATATTACCTCGCGTAAAGTAATACCCATTGGCACCTCGATTAAACCAACATTGTTGATTTTTCCTGCCAAGGCAAACACTTTAGTACCTTTACTTTTTTCCGTTCCAATAGAAGCAAAATACTCAGCTCCTTCGTTAATGATTACTGGAATATTCGCAAAAGTCTCTACATTATTTACGTTGGTTGGTTTTCCTTTATATCCACTTACCGATGGGAATGGAGGTTTTACAGTAGGCTCACCACGCAAACCTTCCATAGAGTGAATCAATGAAGTTTCCTCTCCACAAACAAATGCACCTGCACCATAACGAAGTTCAACATCAAAATCGAAACCAGTTCCAAAGATATCTTTACCTAAAACGCCAAGTTCACGCGCTTGCTCAATGGCAATTTTTAAACGATCGATAGCCAAAGGATATTCAGCACGAATATAGATTAAACCATTGCTTCCGCCAATACAGTATCCACAGATAGCCATCGCCTCAAGTACAGAATGCGGGTCTCCTTCTAGGATAGAACGATCCATAAATGCACCTGGGTCACCCTCATCGGCATTACAAACCACATACTTCTCGTCATTCTCTACTTGATTGGTAATTTCCCATTTTAATCCTGTTGGGAAACCTCCACCACCACGACCTCTAAGTCCTGAATCTTTAATTATTTTAATAGCTTCTTCAGGCGTCATTTCAGTCAGCACTTTTCCAAGAGCCCCATACCCATCACGCGCTACATACTCATCAATATTTTCTGGGTTGATAAAACCACAGTTACGCAAAGCAATACGAATTTGCTTTTTGTAAAAACCCATATCCTTAGAGTCTGAAACATGCTCTTTGGTTTCTGGGTCGGTAAATAACATACGTTCTACCTTACGCCCTTTTACACAATGCTCAGAAATTATCTCACCAGCATCTTCTGGTGTTACAGAAACATAAAAGGTGTTATCTGGGATCATTTTTACGATAGGGCCTTTTTCGCAAAAACCGAAACACCCCGTACGTACTACTTGAATATCATTTTCCAAACTGTTATCAGCAACAGCTTGCTTAAGATTTTCTACAATCTCTTCACCTTGTGAAGCACGACAACCCGTACCGCCACAAACTAAAATGTGATTTTTATAATGTGCCATGCTCAATTACTTTTGGTTATCTTCGTCAGGAGTTGTATAATTTGTTGGAATAATGCCATCTAGTAGCTCACCTCCAACAATGTGCTTTGTAATTACTTCACCAGCTTTTTTAACATCTACATTTCCGTAAACAACTGGGTCGTTACCTGGAAGATGAACTTCAATAGTTGGTTCTGAGTGACAATATCCCATACAGCCCGTTTGGGTAACAACTGCATCGATAGCTCTATTATCCAGCTCTTCAATCAGATAATTCATTGTTTCTTTAGCACCTGAAGCAATTCCACAAGTTGCCATTGAAACCTTGATCTGAACCATTTTTTCAGGACGATCGCTATTTTCACGCAAGGTAATCTTCGACTGAAGATCTGCCCGCATCTTTTTAAGATCGTCTAAGGTTTTTACTTTTGCCATTTTGCTTTTATTATAGTTTGTAAATCGTTTCTTATTTTTAAGATATAAAGTACAAGACATAAGTATGAGCACCTACAATTTCTACTTTACACCGATGATGAACTAAAGCTCTACCCCAATTTCCGTGAGGTTTTCGCCAATCATTTGTTTTAAGAAGTTTATTACACCGGGTTCTGTTATAGGAACACCATCCAGTGCATCTTTCACTTCTCTACTATCAAACTTAAATTCTTCATCATTTAATTGATGGATATAAAGAAATTCCACCGTTGGATTTCCTGATACCATCAAGCTAATTGTTCCTGACAAATCTCCCAATGGAGGTCTGTCAATATGTGAACGAACGAAGGTTGCCGTTATCGTAGTTCCTTTGTCCAGTTCTGATATTATTTTTAGATTTCCTTCCGACATTTCTGCATTTTGCTGCAATAACGGAATACCCAACCCTACCTTTCTTGTTTTTCTCGAGGTAAAAAATGGATCTAAAGCATTTTTTACGGTCTCCTCATCCATGCCACACCCATCATCTTTAACTACTAATATCAATTGATCCTCTGCCGATTTTTCTTCAATAGAAACTTCTACTAAAGAAGCTCCTGCTCTTACAGAGTTACCTATGATATCGAGTATATGCATTGATATGTCACGCATTTATTTCGTTTTTAGGTTTAGCTTTAAAACTTTTCTTCCTGCTTCATTATTTAAAGCCATTTTCATTTCGCTAAATGATGCCTCTTTTAACCAAACTGAAGTATATGTACTTCCTATTTGCTCTGGCATATGGGCATCTGAACTGGCAATTACAGTGTAATTTTTCACCCAAGGATGCTTAGTTTCAAATTCCCTTATATTTACATTTGTACTCACTTCTACACCATTTACAGCAACGTCTGGCGATAAAAAACCAAGCTGACTGGTTACGCTAAACCTTGATTTATCTACATGAGCAGGAATAAAAATTCCTCCACGTTTATTTACCTCATCAGCCACTTCATCCAATGTTACATCCAAGCCTACAATCAACAAGCGCTCTTCCTCTCCTAATATACCTCCATCTCTATCTACCCAAACCTGATCTCCAAATAACTCAGGTTTATTTTTAACTACAGGTAAATGCTTATCTAAATAGTTTTGAAACTCATTTAGCTTATCCAAATTTTCAAAGAACACAAGACCATGCACCTCTTCTTTTGTATTTATTTCAGCACCACACAAAACAGAAACACCTGCTTCTTCTCCTAATGCCTTTACTACCTCACATTGCTTGGTCGTATTATGATCAACAATTCCTATCATGTCGATCTTTTCTTCTTTTGCTCGTTGAACTATCACATCGGGACTCATCTCCAAGGTCGCACATGGCGATAACACAGTATGAATATGTAAATCAACCCGATATTCTTTCATCGCTTATGTCTATTTCTTCAACAAGCCAAACAATTCACCAGACATCTCAAAAGTTTCCAAATCCGTACCTAAAATTGGAATCCCTTCTTCATTGCTTTGCTCTAAAGCAGCTTGCTCTGGCTTATATCCTTTTACCAAAATTACTGCTGCCACTTCTTTTAAAGAGGCAATTGCCATTATATTTTTGTGGGTTTGTAATGTTATCCAAACTTGGTTCTCATCCACATTCCCCATCACATCACTTAGTAAATCAGAGGTGTATCCTCCAACTACTTCGTTATCTAAACCCTGTTCTCCACAAAAAACTTTTAAGTTGAGTTGCTCAACCAAATCACATACCTTCATTTTTTGCTCCTATCTTTTTACAGTCTTTATCTAATCTATCTTTACCCCATGTTCTTTCGATAATTCGGATAGCATGCTCGCTACTCAGCTTTTTACTCTTTTCCATCATTCGTTGCAAGAAAACACAGTTCGAAAGATTTGCTTTTCGTTGCACTATATCCTCTGCCAAAGCCTGACAACTAGGGGAGCCACAAGCTCCGCAATCGATTCCGGGTAAATAACACATTAAGTTACGAATTCGCTCCATCTTCTTCAATGCCTCAGCAAAATCTTGATCTAAAGACATGGCAGGAAGAGGATTTACCTTACTAATAAACAAATCCTTATCCTCAATAATTTCTTTATGCTCTTTCCAATTAATATCACCCGTTTCACTTTCGAGCTGTTTAGCCCTTCGCTTCATCCTGTCTACCGTTAAAAAACGATTTCCGTGAAGTAATACTCCGCCTGCACAACCCTGATCACACGCTCTCAGCTCGAGATAATCTACTTTAGGAATTTCATCATTCTCCAGCCGCTCTAAAAACTCAATAACATTATGAATTTCATCTACGGCCAAACATCTACCTTTCATATTATCCGCTTCTCCACGCGTTATGCTCCACTGAATGGATTTACTAGATAGGTGAGGTAACACCGGTAATTCTCGCTCGGAATCTTTATTATTTTTTATTTTAGTATAGAGTTTATTATAGAGATACATCATATTAATAACTCCATTTATGGCAGCGTACTCATCATCAATTCCTTTAACCGCTGCTATTTTTGCCGCACAAGGGGTAACGTAAAAAATTCCAATCTGCTTATCGGGTACACCCTGATTTTGTAATAACTTACGATAAAATGCTGCAGAAGCATCAACAGGTGGTTTTACTGATGCAATGTTATCAATTAAAGAAGGAAACTTAACCTGAATCAATCGAACCACCGATGGGCAAAAGGTAGAGATGAGCGGTTTATCTTCATTCATCTCCATCTGATCATCGATCAGTTCATTAAGCATATCCACCATAAATTCAGCCTGAAAAACATGGGTAAAACCCAATTCTTTCATCATGCTAAAAACCTCCTCCTCCGTAATTGAAGTAGGAAACTGACCAGTAAAAACAGCTGGTACCAACGCTACACGATACTCGTAATCAAATATATTATCTAAATCGTCCTGCTCTACATAAATGGCATCTACAGGACATACTTTTAAACATTCTCCACAATCAATACAGCGTTTCTTTAAAATTCGAGCAATGCCGTCGTTTATTCGAATGGCATCAGTTGGGCACACGTTCATACAGTGCGTACAACCGTAACAAATATCCTTATCTATTTTTAAGGCATGATATATTTGCTGCTTACTCATTCAGTCGCTTACTGATTTTTTAAATAGGTTTTCATTTCAACTCTTGTCCCTTTATCTACTTCACTGGAAACCTTTAACTCATCTACATTTTTTTTGATATTAGGCAAACCCATACCAGCTCCAAAGCCCATTTCTCTAACTTTTGAAGATGCCGTAGAAAAACCTTCTTGCATCGCTAAGTCAATATCTGGAATCCCGGGGCCGTTGTCATCCAAAACAATATGAATATGTTCTGCATTCACATTAACTGTGATGACTCCACCATACGCGTGTGCCACAATATTTACTTCGGCCTCATATAACGCTACAACGGTTCTTTTTACAATTTTAGGATCAACATTGAGTTGTTTCATTGTTTTTTTAACCGCACTGGACGCATTACCTGCTTTGGTAAAATTTCCACCCTCTACTTCATATACAAATTCCATAAAGCTTAATATACAGGTGAAAGACCAGCAGTATACAATTTGCCTACCGCGTTAAACATTGAATACTTACACCTGATTAAAACTAAGTCTTCCTCTTGCGCCAATTCGAGCATTTGCGGTGTAACTTGCTTGTTACGAACAAATAAAATGCATTTTACATCAGCCATCTCTACCGTTCGGATGGTTTGCATATTAGCTAAACCAGTAATTAAAACCATTTCGTCTGTATCCAAAGTCAATACATCGCTCATTAAGTCACTGGCAAAACCACGCGTAACAAACTCATCTATATGACTTTCGCCACAAACAACTTCCGCATCCAAAGTATCTACAATCTCTCTTATTTTCATTCACATGGGGCTTAAGTTATTCTAAAAACAACTAACGAGTCCTCAACAGATTAATAATCAGTACACAAACCCAATTAAAGAAATATTTCTAGAATTAAATGCAAAATACGGTGTATCCAATGAAAAAAAAAAGTGGAAAATCATGATTAGAGCAATACATAATAAGTCTAAATAAAGCTTACAGGCAGAAGTTAAGGCATATTAGATCATTACAAATATGCTATGTTTCAATGCATAATACATCTAAATTACAAAAAGGTGCACTCCTCTCAATTGGAATGATAAATAACAAGCTAAAGTAACGCCCCATTATCATGATAATTATCAGGAATATTCAGTAATAAAGAAAGTAAAATAAAAGCGAAAAGATATTTATATTACAACAACCAGCACGCTTAAATATTAATAATCAACTAAATATACTCAATAGTGACTTCCTTTAGTAATTTCTCTTCCAGCAATAATGCAATATGCTTTACTACAGTTCGTCGTATCTCTAACTCAACCGGTAAATTAGGATCTTGATGGGCAACATTAATTCTAGTACCATTGACGATATGAATTTTGTCGCTTTCTAAAAAAAGTTTAATAATTTGATGTGCAGGACCCGCCCCAGGCGTATAATCCTTATCGTAATCTTCGAGTACACGCACCACTTTACCTAAAGTCAAAATACCCTCAGTAACCAAATCAATGCCTTCCATTTGGGCAGCTGGAGGTAAATCTGGGTCGGTCATTTCTATACTTGCAGAAAACTTTAATCCTAATTCACGTGCAATAATTTCGGCCGTTGTACCTCCGCTCACTACTTTCTTTCCACCATACGACTGAACTTTTAAAGCAAAATCCACATCATTTTTTTCTTCAAATGGAGGACCTGTTACAAACAAAAGCTTTCGTGGTTCGCGCAAATAAATAATACCTGAAGAAGTATCATCTAAAGGGCTTCCTCCATCATTTAAGGAAGCCATATTAACAATTTTTCGGGACAACTTTGCGGAAGAGATATAAGGGGTATTTTTTACACTTTTCACCACGTACTTTTCTGCTTCATCTCGCCCCCAGCCAAAAGGCAAGGTTTTAGTACCCATACCGGATTGCACAATTCCATCCGACCAAAAGAAGATTCTATCTTCTTTGCGAGCCTTAAAATGGCAAGTGTACAACTTCTTACCCTTATTCTTTTTACTCTCTAATGTTATTTCGTTCCACTCAGGATCGAAAGGGCGATGCGTGCGCATAATTAAACAGCGTGGATTATCGTATTCCACGATAGTAGTACTGCCTTCATCATCAATATCAATAATAGTAAAAGTGGAATAACTTACTTTACGAACACTGCAGACTGGAAGCGTATTCATGATGATCTCGGCCGTTTTCTGAACCTCTTTGTGCTCAATGGTAAAGTTAACTGCCATGGATGCTGTTAAGGTAGCCAGCACATTGGCTTTTACGCCACTCCCCATTCCATCGGAAAGTACAATGATGGTTCTGCCATCTTCTTTTATTCGGCGTGAAATAAACACATCTCCACAAATAAACTCGCCATGGTGATTATTTTGCTTGCAGTCTATATCCAGAAAAAAATCAGGCTCTTTAACTTCCATGGCTCTCTCCTACTTTTTGTGCTTCAATAATTGAGTTCAACACCTTTTCGGTTTTAGAGGCACTTTCGCCTAACAAGAAGGCAATTTGCTGAACGGTTTGCAGATTATCTCGAATAACAGAACGTGCTCTATTAATAATTTCCTCTCTACGAACCTCTGGAGCGGTTAAATCTCGAATAATACCTCCTACAATCTGATGTTTTTTGATGGTGAAAACGGACACATTTAAAATAACATCTTCAACAGTAGTATCTCTATTAATAATCTCCTGCCCCGTTTGAAGCACCGTATTAAACAACTTTCCAAAAGGTAGTAAAGTGTTAATATCTGCACCTTTTAAACCAGGAATAACATCGTTGAGCATTTTAGCATCTTCTCCCATCATCTTAACAAAGCTTAAGTTTGCTTCAATGATATTTAAATCTGCATCTACCATTACAATTCCTGCCCTAATTTTATTGAGCATGGCTGTAATTGTTTCCGCGGCTTCTCTTGCTGCCACCTCTTCTTTACGCGCTTTTTCTTCACTTTCTTTTAATGCCTCCTTGGTATTTTTCAGATTTTCGTTAGCCGCATGCACCTTATTAATATAAGTATGCAAAGTCTTGATTGAATAGGAGTAACACATTTCGAAGTTTGTTAAACCTTGACAATAGGCTACCGCAAACTCTTTACAACTAGGGTAACCACAAGCGCCACATCCCAGTTGATCCTCAACCTTACTTTTACCCATATCGTGTAAAACACGATCCACTTCTTCCTCAGAGGGCTGAGGTAATCGTTTATCGGTCACCTTAAAGCTGCGACTTAAATCTAAATCTTTATACGCAGCCATATCATTCTTCCAGTTGCTTTCATCAATTACTTTCAGCCTCTTTTCTACATACTGAATGATGTTTGACTGTCTTGTATATTTTTTATCGCCAGGGCTCATTCCTGGTCCCATTCCGCAACCTTCGCAATAATACAGGTCTATATTTTGATTAAGCGTACTTTCAACAGAAAACTCACGCAAGGATTGCAAAAAGTTATTTCTTCCATCGGCCGATATAATACTACTGTTTAAAAGATCTTGCTGCATATCTACTGCCTGCCACAAACCATGGTTAATAGGATACAAACCACCTTTTCTTCCTACAGGCGGATCAAAATCGCTAAACTCCACTGAGTACTCATTAATAGCAGCAATATCGAACATCTGCCTCAATTCTTGAAAAGTAATCACTCCGTTTAACTTGCCATCCGTCTTTGAAAACGAACGCGCATCATCTTTAGCCGAAACGCAAGATGTTATATAAATTACTTTAATATCTTCACCATACTTTTTACGCATTACCTTGGCCATTGCCACAAATGGAGGTACAATTGGCGCCAAATTTTCCACCAAGTTTGGTCGATATTTTTCAACAAAAGAACGAACTGGAGGGCAGTGAGTAGTTAGATAATATTTACCATGAAAATCCTCCAACAACTCCCTATATTTTTGTGCAACTAAATCTACACCAAAAGCTACCTCACCAACTAAATCGAAGCCTAGCTCGCGTATCATGGCTACAAACTTTCGGTAATCTGATATATCATTAAACTCACCCGAAATAGCTGGATCGCAAATAGCAGCTACTTTTGAATCACTACTAATTAAATCGTTCACCACATCTATCTCGTGTCTAAAACTAATGGCATCCTGAGCGCATACCACAACGCAATTACCACACCCAATGCACTTACTTGCAATTATATTAGCTGAACTATCTGCTATTTTAATGGCCTTTGCAGGACAAGCCCTAATACATGTAAAACTCAGGTTACATCTATCTTTATCTACTTCTATCAATTGTGACATAAAACAGCAGTTTAAATATTAAAATATTCACCTAAAATATCATAAACCTTATCGGGATCCACATTACCATGTAGCTCTTCATCTATCTTTAAAACTGGACCCTTTTCGCAATTACCTGTGCACAATTCTCCTTTAAAAAAAACAGACTCTTCTAAATGGTGTTCAGATACAAATTTCTTAACAATAGCAAGTATTTCTTTATTTCCTCGAGCAAAACATGAGCTCCCTAAGCATATAGTTATTGTATGTTCACTTTGCATATATGATAATTTTTGTCGGAGTTTTAGTAACTGTTTAAATATCGAAAATAATTTTGTGACTACAGCTTTTTTTAAGAAGTTACCGCAGTAATTTGTCTAATATAGAATGGATATATATCTCATAAAAAATACCCTAAGAACTGAATCCTAGGGTATCTATATTCTTAACGATTATTCATGATAGATGGATATAGTGCATACCAGTTCCATATTAAACTAATCGACATTAAATCAATACCTATTTCGTTCTACATAGCTGGTATGTAATAACTCATGTGATTTGTGTCCCAGTGGTTCTTTCAAAAATTCTTCGTAAAGCTTAATTACCTCTGGGTTATCGTGAGATTTACGAATGGGTTTACCCGCATCTTCTTCATAAATAGCTTTACTTCGTTGCGCTCTTATTTCCGCATTGGTTGGGATAGGTTGTCCTCCGCCTCCAAGGCATCCTCCAGGACATGCCATCACTTCAATAAAATGATAAGAAGCCTCCCCACTTCGTACTTTATCCATCACCTTTTTGGCATTGGCTAAACCATGAGCTACACAAGTTTTTAATTCGGCTCCTTCTAAAAAGCTCCATTCAGGCAAGGTATCTTCTATTTTTATAGTAGCCTCTTTCACTTCTTCCATACCACGCACCGGCGTAATGTTTAAACCATCAAACGGCACCTCTCTACCCGTGACCACTTCGTATGCTGTCCTTAATGCAGCTTCCATCACTCCACCCGTTGCTCCAAAAATAACTGCTGCTCCTGAAGAAGTTCCCATAAACGAATCAAACTCTTCATTCTCCAATGCTTCAAAATCAATACCTGCCTGCTGAATCATTTTAGCTAATTCTCTTGTAGTCAGAACCAAATCAACATCTTTATATCCACTGGCATGCATCTCGGGTCTATTGGCCTCATATTTTTTAGCCGTACAAGGCATTACTGAAACTGAAACTATATTCTCTGGCTCCACCTTAATTTTATTGGCATAGTACGTCTTCACTAAAGCCCCAAACATTTGCTGTGGTGATTTGGCCGTAGAAACATTTGGAAGCATTTCGGGATACATATGCTCTATGTATTTAATCCAACCTGGCGAACACGATGTGGTCATCGGTAAATTGACATCTGGGTTTTTATCTACTAAAGCTCCCTTTAAACGCTGAAGTAGTTCGTTACCTTCTTCAATAATGGTTAAATCCGCAGTAAAATCAGTATCTAAAACCGAATCAAAACCTAATCGACGCAAGGCCGCTACCATTTTACCTGTAACAACAAGCCCTGCCTCCATTCCTAGAGCCTCTCCTAATGCCACACGAACAGCAGGAGCTGTTTGCACTACCAAGTGCTTTTTAGGATTATTGATAGCTGTCCACACTTCATCAATATAATTGCGCTCAATAAGAGCTCCCGTAGGACAGCGATTAACACACTGACCACAATTGGTACAAACCACTTCGTACATAGGCTTTTCAAAGAATGAAGACACCTTCATTTCTTCACCTTTATAAGCTACGGTTAGAGCTCCAATATCCTGCAATTGATCACAAGTACGCACACAACGCTGACATCGTATACATTTAGAATCATCCTTAATGATTGAAGGAGAAAAGTAATCAATAGTGTATTCTTTAAGCGGAACCAAGTCGATAAAACTATCTTCTCCTATTAAATATTCAGAGGATAAATGTTGTAGTTCGCAACCTTCGCTTTTATAACAACGTGTGCAGTCCGCTCTATGCTCCGACACCAAAAGGTCTATTACACTTTTACGTGCATTCCTTACTTTTAAACTATTGGTGAGTATTTCCATCCCCTCAGAAACGGGCGTGGCGCAAGAAGGTAATAATCGATCAGCCCCCACCTGCTCTACAACGCAAACGCGGCAATTACCAGCCACGCATAAATCTTCGTGGTAACATAAAGTGGGTATCTTAATTTTTAGCTTTTTAGCGGCTTCTAACAAAGTAGTTTCTGGCTGTACGCTAACTTCTATATGATCTATGGTAAGATTAATATTATTCATTACAGTGCTTTTTGGTGGTTAGTAAATCATTTCTTCCTTAAAATTCTCCACTATCGACGAAAACGAATTAGCTACAGATTGACCTAAGCCGCACTTCGCAGTAACACGCATATTCTCGGCCAAGCCAAGCAATCTATCCAAATATTCAGAGGAACGTTCCCCTTTTTTAACCGCCTCTATTCCCAACAATAATTGTTGCGTTCCCACACGACATGGTGTACATTGACCACAACTTTCTTCTACAAAAAAGTCGAGATAATTATGTAACACATTGTACATGCTACGGGATGAGTTAAAAATCATCATTGAACCACCAGTTGGTAACGAAACCCCAGTAAGTTTTCCTTGATACCCAATTTTGGTTTTATCGAACTTTTTTCGAGGAACACAAAAACCCGATGCACCACCAACCTGCACTGCTTTAGCATCACCATCGCCAAAGTCGTCTACAAACTTTTTAACCGACATACCAAACTCCAACTCGTATATACCTGGATTTGGCGTATCTCCTGAAACAGAAAACACTTTAGAGCCTCTGGAATCCTGAACTCCTAAATCCTTAAATTTTTCTGGTCCATATTTAAAAATAGAATAAGTATGTGCCAATGTCTCCACATTATTAATCACAGTTGGCATTTTTCTATAACCTGAATTGGTGGGGTAAGGTGGTTTATTTCGAGGCTCTCCACGATAACCTTCCATACTTTCAAACAGGGCGCTTTCTTCTCCACAAATGTAAGCTCCACTTCCTAAGAATATCTTTACTCTAAAATCAAAGCCAATTTTATTCATCAACACATGGAAATCATCAATCATCTCATTTAAAGAAGGTAGTAGAAACTTATACTCGCCACGTAAATAAATATAACCCTCGTGAGCTCCAATAATTTTAGCGCAGACAGCCATACCAATAAGCACTTTATGCGGAACCTGCGTTAGAATTTCTCTATCTTTAAATGTTCCTGGTTCACCTTCATCTGCATTACAAATAACATATTTCATATCACCTTCGGCTTCGGAGGCTAATTTCCATTTTAGTCCTGTTGGGTAACCAGCTCCTCCTCTACCTTTTAATCCCGAAATAATTAAATCATTGATTAAATCGTGTGTTGGCCTTGCCATGGTTTTAACAAGAATCACTTCCCCATCATTCTCATTTTTAAAAATGAGGTCCAGACGTTTTAGGTTTTTCTTTGACATAAGGCATCAGTTTACTTGGGTTGCAGCATTACTAACCAAATCATTTTGTTTTAATGATTGAATTATATCCCTTACTTTATCGGGTGTGAGATTCGTGTATGGTGTATCGTTAATAAGCATTGCTGGTCCTTTATGACATTGCCCCAAACAATTAGTTTCTAACAAAGTAAACTTTCCATCGTGCGAAGTTTCTCCTAACTTAATTTTTAATTGCTTCTCTAACTCTTGAATAATGAGATTTTTACCATGCATCATACAAGTAATCGTTTTACAGACTCTTACTACATACTCTCCCATGGGGCTAGTATTCAAAAATGAGTAAAACGAAGCTGTACCAAACACATGTGCTGCAGATATATCTATCTCGCGAGCCACTTCAACCATGGCTTCTTCGGACAAGAACCTTTTTTTTTCTACCACCCCTTGAAGGATAGGTAACAAACTTTCGTGATAGCGGCCGTAATTATCAGCCAGACTCTTCACCAGATTTTTCATTTCGGTCATAAGCTGTATTTTAAGGATAATTAGAGAAATATTTCTTTAATAAATTACGATATTTAGTCCTCAATAGACATGATAAATATCATAAATTCGCCACACAAATCTCCTCTTCACATTGATATTCAACACTTACGCATCTTCTATTCTTATTTACAATAGCTATAGCTCAAACTTGTAGAAAAAGCCCAAAACATATATTTTTGACACAAAGAAATAATTCATGCTTAATAAACAGCTCCAACTAAAAATTGAGGAAGGTGAACATCAAAGGCAAGATTTTAAATACGCCATCAATGACTCTAAAAAGATTGCGCGTTCGCTAGCTGCATTTGCCAATACGGATGGAGGAAGTCTGTTACTAGGGGTAAAGGATAATGGTAAACTTGTTGGAGTATCTTCGGAGGAAGAATTTTACATGATAGAAGCAGCTGCAAATATGTATTGCAAACCAGCTGTTAATTTTGAAACATTTGAATGGAAAAGCGAGGGCAAAAGTGTATTAGAAATAAAAGTTCCTAAAAGTGTAGACAAACCACATAAAGCGACCAATAAGGAAGGTAAATTTATGGTATACGTGCGGGTAGGTGATCAAAATTTACTGGCGAATAAAATAATATTGGAATTTTGGAAGGCTCAAAAAAAGAATAGAAACCACTTATTAAAACTTAATAAACCAGAGAAATTCTTACTTGATTATCTTTCCACGAATAATAGCATCACTTATACACGTTTTCATAAACAGGCTAATATATCACGATTTAAAGCAGAGCGCATACTAGTGAGTCTACTGTGTATGAATATTATAAAGATACATATTACAGAAAAACAGATATACTATACCTTATCTGAAAATCCTGATTTAAGCGAACCGAAAAATTTTGGATAGATAAACCAAACCTATTTCTTAGGGTACAATAAATACTTCTCTCTTAAAATTCCATATTCTAGTAATTCATCTTGCCAAGAGAGTTTGATTTCTTCTTCTGATAATCCCCTCTTAATATCTGCTAACAACTTTTTATTCCCTGAAAGCAACTGAAACCATCTTTCATTCAGGCCATAACCTTCATCATTACAAAACTTATTATAAAAGCTAATAAAATATTCCAGTGTAAACTGATGTGCTAAAGGTTCCTGTCTTAAGTCGATACCATAACACAACTTATTTTCTTGTTTAGGATGTTTTGACATACCATCTATACTTACAGGCTTAAAAGTAAACTCTCCAGCTTCTTTTGCAGGATAACCAATTACCTGAAATGGAAAGTAAGTTCCTCTTCCTACACTTATATTTGTGGCCTCAAAAAAGCATAAAGAAGGATATAAACGAATAGAAGTTGCATTGGGCAGGTTAGGAGATGGTTTTACGGGTAAATCGTACGGCATCGAATGATTCCAGTTTTTCATTTTCACAAGCTCTAAGTCGCAACTAAGGCTATCTTTTAGCCATCCTTCCTGGTTAATCATTAAAGCCAGCTCTGCCACCGTTAAACCATGCACTATCGGAATTGGATGCATACCAACAAAAGATTTACAATCATCTTTTAAAATAGGCCCATCAAAATAATCACCATTTGGATTTGGCCTATCCAGAATAATCAACTTCTTAGAAGACTCTGCACAAGCCTCCATCATATAATGCATGGAGCTGATATAGGTATAAAATCGAATTCCAACATCTTGAATATCGAATATAACAACATCAATACCCTTTAGCATTTCTGCGTTCGGCTTCTTATTTTTTCCGTAAAGAGAAACAATAGGAATACCTGTTTTAATATCCACTTTACTATCTACTTTCTCACCAGCATCGTGTTTACCCCTAAATCCATGCTCCGGAGCAAATATCTTAACGATATCAACTTCTTGCCTTAATAACGTATCTAATAAGTGTATTTCGTTTACTAGAGAAGAGTGATTGACTAACAATCCCACCTTCTTGCCTTTTAACAAAGGAAGGTACTCCGAAAATCGATATGCGGCAGGAGTAATTACTTCTGTCTTATTTTCCTTAACCTGCGAGGAGCATGAATGTCCGATAAATAGAACAATAAATAATATAGCAGTTATCTTATACATAAAACAAAGTTACCATACTTATACCAATATTACATTCGAATAACCTTTATAATTCCCTTCTGTAGCATTTACTCTTCGTTAAAAGCTTCAACACAGCTCTAGCTATACATCAACTTTTTACCTTGATTAAATACTAAACACATTAAACTATTTAAACCTAACTCAAAAGAAAAATTGGTATTAAAAAACCTCAATAATGATGATTATTGAGGTTATATAAATTAAGCTTGAGGAGTAGAACCTCCAAAGTTCATAGGAATATTCCCTCCTGCATTTCCATCATCAATATTCTTAATTGGACCATGCATCGATTCATATCTTCTGATATTATCTTGTAAAGCCATCATTAAACGCTTTGCATGCTCTGGTGTAACAACTACCCTCGATTTAACCTGTGCTTTTGGCAAACCAGGCATAACTCTAATAAAATCCATTACAAACTCTGAAGGAGAATGCGTTATTACTGCAAGGTTAGAGTACACACCTTGACCAACTTCTTCCGTCAGCTCAATATTCAGCTGATTCTTATTTTTTTTATCTTCCATCTCGTATTTTTTTATAAAAATATAATACCTCTTGAAATAAAAAAAGGGAAGTATCGAAATACTTCCCTTTTCATTATATGATAGAATAAACTATTCTTGTTCTTCTTCTACAGCTGGTTTTTCAACCAATCTATCGTACTCATCTTTAGAACCTACTACTAAATTCTTAAGCGCTCTTTGACCAGTACCTGCAGGAATTAAGTGACCACAAATCACATTTTCCTTCAGACCTTCTAAATGGTCAATCTTACCTGAGATAGCAGCCTCATTAAGAACTTTGGTTGTTTCCTGGAAGGAAGCAGCCGACATAAAGCTCTTAGTTTGAAGTGCAGCTCTTGTAATACCTTGAAGAATCTGACTAGATGTTGCTGGAATGGCATCTCTAGATTCAACTCCTTTAAGGTCTTTACGCTTCAACTGAGAATTTTCATCTCTTAGTCTACGAGCAGATACTATCTGTCCAGCTCTTAAGCTTTCAGAATCACCTGGATCAACAACTACTTTCTGAGCGTAAATTGCATCATTCTCATGCATAAACTCAAGCTTATCAACAATTTGCTTCTCTAAGAATTTAGTATCACCTGGATCAACGATGTTTACTTTACGCATCATCTGACGTACAATAATCTCAAAGTGCTTATCATTAATCTTCACACCTTGTAAACGATATACATCCTGAACCTCATTTACAATATACTCCTGAACCGCTGTTGGCCCCATAATATGAAGAATATCTGAAGGTGTAGTTGCTCCATCTGACAATGGAATACCTGCACGAACGTAATCATTTTCTTGTACTAGAATCTGCTTAGAAAGTGGTACAAGATATTTCTTTACCTGACCATCTTTTGAAGTAACGATAATTTCACGATTACCACGCTTGATCTTACCAAATGCTACCTCACCGTCAATTTCAGAAACTACCGCAGGGTTAGATGGGTTACGTGCTTCGAATAACTCCGTTACCCTTGGAAGACCCCCTGTAATATCACCTGCTTTACCAACTGCTCTAGGTATTTTAGAAACAATTTCTCCTACCTTCACTTTTTGTCCCTCTTCTACAGAAACGTGAGCTCCTACCGGTAAGTTAAACGTTTTAAGAACTTCACCAGACTCAGCAAGAATCTTTAATGCAGGGTTCTTCGTTTTATCCCTAGTTTCAATGATAACCTTTTCCTTAAATCCAGTTTGCTCATCCGACTCTTCCTTGAAAGTAATACCATCAAGCATGTTGTCGAAACTTACAGAACCACCTTTTTCAGAAACGATTACCGCATTATAAGGATCCCATTCACAAATTAAATCCCCAGCTTTAACCTCTACACCATTCTTAATGAATAATTTAGAACCATAGCTAATTGGATGATTCACTAATGCAATTCCTGTATTTTTATCAATAATACGTAATTCAGCCAAACGACCTATTACGATATCAAATGCTTTTCCATCTTCATCTTTCGTAGGAACAGTACGTAGTTCTTCAATCTCTACAATACCATCATACTTGGCTACAATACTACTTTCTGTAGAAATGTTACCTGCTGTACCCCCTACGTGGAATGTACGAAGTGTAAGCTGTGTTCCCGGTTCTCCAATCGACTGAGCTGCAATAACACCAACCGCTTCACCAATATGAACAAAGTTACCTGTCGCTAAGTTACGTCCGTAACATTTTGCACAAACTCCAACTTTTGATTCACAAGTAAGTACAGAACGAATTTCAACTCTTTCAATAGGAGAATCTTGTAATGCTTTTGCTTTAGGCTCATCAATCTCTTGACCAGAATTAACAATTAAATCACCTGTTGATGGATGAAATACATCATGAACAGAAATACGTCCTAGAACACGCTCATATAATGTAGCTACAATATCTTCGTTATTCTTAATATCAGAAGCTGATAACCCTCTTAAGGTACCACAATCATCTTCAGTAATAATAACATCCTGAGATACATCTACTAAACGACGTGTTAAGTAACCCGCATCGGCCGTTTTAAGAGCCGTATCCGCAAGACCTTTACGAGCACCGTGAGTAGAAATAAAGTACTCAAGTACTGAAAGTCCTTCTTTAAAGTTAGAAAGAATTGGATTTTCTATAATCTGACCACCTGTAGCTCCAGACTTTTGAGGCTTGGCCATCAGCCCCCTCATACCTGATAACTGACGAATCTGTTCCTTAGAACCCCTCGCACCAGAATCAAGCATCATATATACTGAGTTAAAACCTTGTTGATCCGAACTCAATTGTGTCATTAAAGTATTCGTTAAACGCGCATTTACATGCGTCCAGATATCAATAATCTGGTTGTAACGTTCGTTGTTGGTAATGAACCCCATGTTATAGTTATTCAATACCTCTTCTACTTCAGCATACCCCTCTTCTACCATCTTATCTTTTGATGGTGGGATAATTACATCACCTAAGTTAAACGACAAACCACCTTCGAAAGCCATTTTGTAACCTAAGTTCTTAATATCATCCAAGAAGTCGGCAGTACGTGGAGTACCACAAATCTTTTGAACTTTACCAATGATATCTCTTAAGGCTTTCTTTGTCAATACTTCATTAATGAAACCTGACTCACGTGGAGCAAACTCATTAAATAAAATACGACCTACAGTAGATTCAATAATTTGTAGTTCAGGTACACCATCTTCATTTAAATCGTATCCCTTAACTTTTACAATAGCATGTAAATCTACACTTCCCTCGTTATAGGCAATTTTAACCTCTTCTAAATCGTAGAAAGTTAAACCTTCACCTCTAGCTCCCTCACGCGCTTTAGTCATGTAATACAGACCCAAGACCATATCCTGAGAAGGTACTGTAACTGGTGCACCGTTAGCTGGGTTAAGAATATTTTGAGAACCCAACATTAACATTTGAGCTTCCAAAATAGCTGCATTACCTAATGGTAAGTGAACCGCCATCTGGTCACCATCAAAATCCGCATTAAATGCAGAACATGCTAATGGGTGTAATTGAATTGCTTTACCTTCAATTAATTTAGGTTGGAAAGCCTGAATACCTAGTCTGTGCAGAGTAGGAGCACGGTTTAGCATTACTGGGTGTCCTTTCAAAACGTTTTCAAGAATATCCCATACTACAGGATCTTTTCTATCTACGATTTTTTTAGCGGACTTTACCGTTTTTACTATGCCTCGCTCTATCAACTTTCTAATAACGAAAGGCTTATATAACTCAGCGGCCATTCCTTTTGGAATACCACATTCGTGCATTCTTAATTCCGGTCCTACAACAATTACCGAACGAGCAGAATAATCAACCCTCTTACCTAATAAGTTTTGACGGAAACGACCTTGCTTACCTTTTAAGCTATCACTTAATGATTTTAAAGGACGATTAGCATCCGTTTTAACCGCATTAGCTTTACGAGAGTTATCAAATAATGAATCAACAGATTCTTGAAGCATACGTTTTTCATTACGTAAGATTACTTCAGGAGCTTTGATTTCAATAAGTCTCTTCAAACGGTTATTTCTGATAATTACCCTACGATAAAGGTCATTAAGGTCAGATGTTGCAAAACGACCACCATCCAACGGTACTAAAGGACGTAATTCAGGTGGAATAACTGGAACAACTTTAACAATCATCCATTCTGGACGGTTACGTCCAACAGACTCACGGAAAGACTCTACAACTTGAAGACGCTTTAAAGCCTCGTTCTTACGTTGCTGAGAAGTTTCAGTATTAGCTTTGTGTCTTAGATCGTATGATAATCCATCTAAATCAAGTCTTCCTAAAATCATATGAAGTGCATCTGCACCCATTTTAGCAATAAACTTGTTCGGATCATCATCCTCTAAATATTGATTTTCTTTTGGAAGTGTATCCAGTATATCTAAATACTCTTCTTCCGTTAAGAAATCCATATATTTAATTCCATCTTCTTCTTTGATACCAGCTTGTATTACTACATAACGCTCGTAATAAATGATAGAATCTAATTTTTTAGTTGGTAGCCCTAATAAATAACCAATTTTATTAGGAAGCGATTTAAAATACCAGATATGAGCTACAGGAACCACCAATGAAATGTGTCCCATTCTCTCACGTCGTACCTTTTTCTCTGTAACCTCAACTCCACATCGGTCACAAACGATACCACGATATCTAATTCTTTTATACTTACCACAGTGACACTCATAATCCTTTACAGGACCGAAAATTCTTTCACAGAATAATCCGTCACGTTCAGGTTTATAAGTTCTATAATTGATGGTTTCAGGTTTAAGAACCTCACCACTTGATCTTTCTAAGATTTCCTCTGGTGAAGCTAACCCGATAGAGATTTTTGTAAAATTACTCTTTACTTTCGTATCTCTTCTGAATGCCATATATCGACGTCTATTAAATTTAAAACAAATAAGGCAATCATTGAATAATGCAGAGCACTACTCAATGATAGTAAGGCTTTAATCTAGATTTACACTTAAACCAAGACCTCTAAGCTCATGTAACAATACGTTAAGTGATTCCGGTATACCAGGCTTTGGCATTGGATCACCTTTGACAATAGCCTCGTAAGCTTTTGCACGACCCATTACGTCATCCGACTTAACTGTTAGAATTTCCTGTAGGATATTAGCTGCACCAAATGCCTCTAATGCCCAAACTTCCATTTCTCCAAAACGCTGACCTCCAAACTGTGCCTTACCACCTAATGGCTGTTGCGTAATTAAAGAATAAGGTCCAATTGAACGAGCATGCATTTTATCCTCAACCATGTGACCTAACTTAAGCATATAAATCACACCTACCGTTGCTGGCTGGTGGAATCTATTACCTGTACCTCCATCATATAAGTAACTCTTACCATAATCAGGCACATTCGCTTTAGTGGTCCATTCATCCATATCAGCAAATTTAGCACCGTCAAAAATTGGTGTAGCAAACTTAACACCAAGCTCTTTACCAGCCCAACCTAATACAGTTTCGTAAATCTGTCCAAGGTTCATCCTTGATGGTACACCAAGTGGGTTAAGAACGATGTCTACAGGAGTACCATCCTCAAGGAAAGGCATATCCTCTACACGTACAATTCTTGATACAATACCTTTGTTACCGTGACGTCCAGCCATTTTATCACCTACAGTAATCTTACGTTTTTTAGCAACATATACTTTTGCTAATTGTACGATACCAGCAGGAAGCTCATCCCCGATAGTCAAATTGTATTTTTGACGCTTTTCTTTAGCTTCATATTCCTGGAACTTTAACAGATAGTTATGAATTAATCTTTGAATTAACTCATTCTTATCTTTATCAGTAGTCCATTTATTAGGGTCGATATTGTGAAAATCAACATCACCTAATATTTTTTGAGTAAACTTAGTACCCTTAGCTACGATGTCAACATCATAATAATCTTGAACACCTTGAGAAGTTTTACCATTAGTTATACTAAATAATTTGTCAACTAAACGGTTTCTCAAATCAGCTACTGAACGATCAAATTCCTCATCAATTTTAGCAATTAATGGTTTATCTGATGATCTTGCTTTTCTATCCTTAATGATACGAGAGAAAAGTTTTTTATTAATTACAACACCTTTTAATGATGGAGAAGCTTTCAATGATGCATCTTTAACATCACCCGCTTTTTCACCAAAAATAGCACGTAATAACTTTTCTTCTGGAGTAGGATCACTTTCACCTTTTGGAGTAATTTTACCAATTAAGATATCTCCTGGCTCAACATGAGCACCCACTCTAATCAATCCGTTCTCATCAAGATCTTTAGTCGCTTCTTCACTAACGTTTGGAATATCAGAAGTTAATTCCTCTAATCCACGTTTTGTGTCACGTACTTCTAAAGAATACTCATCGATATGTACCGATGTAAATACATCTTCACGAACTACTCTTTCTGAGATTACAATCGCATCCTCAAAGTTATAACCTTTCCAAGGCATAAATGCCACTTTAAGGTTACGTCCCAGAGCAAGCTCTCCTTTCTCAGTAGAATATCCTTGCGTAAGGATCTGTCCTGCTTTAACTCTTTCGCCAGTGACAACCATTGGTTTAAGGTCAATACAAGTATTTTGATTTGTTTTCTGGAACTTAGTTATTTTATAACGTTTAGTTTCAGAATCAAAACTTACAAATTTTTCGTTTTCAGTTAGATCGTAACGGATAACTATTTCTTCAGCATCACAGAACTCAATAACACCATCTTTTTCAGCAACAATGTTTGTTCTAGAATCACTAATTAGCTTTCCTTCTAATCCAGTACCAACAATCGGAGATTCAGGACGTAATAATGGTACGGCCTGACGCATCATGTTAGATCCCATCAAAGCACGGTTCGCATCATCATGCTCTAAGAAAGGAATCAAAGAAGCTGCTACCGAAGCAATCTGGTTAGGAGCAACATCCATTAAGTGAATCTCTTCTGGTGTAGACAACGGATAATCCGCTTCTAAACGAGCCTTAATTTTTGGATTGGCGAAATTACCATCCTCCGTTAAAGGAGCATTTGCCTGAGCAATAGTTAATTCCTCTTCCTCCTCAGCACTCAGATAAGTTACTCCCTCTAGGCTAAGATCTACTTTACCTTCCGTAACTTTACGATAAGGAGTTTCAATAAAACCTAAATCGTTAATCTTAGCAAAAACACATAAAGAAGAAATCAAACCAATGTTTGGTCCCTCTGGTGTTTCAATCGGACATAAACGACCATAGTGAGTATAGTGAACATCTCGAACCTCGAAACCTGCTCTTTCACGAGAAAGACCACCAGGCCCTAAAGCTGACATTCTACGTTTATGCGTAATCTCTGCCAATGGATTCGTTTGATCCATAAATTGAGATAAAGCATTTGTTCCGAAGAAACTATTAATTACAGATGATAAAGTTTTACTATTAATCAGTTCGATTGGCGTAAATACTTCATTATCTCTTACATTCATTCTCTCACGAATAGTACGAGCCATACGTGCTAAACCAACACCAAATTGGTTTCCTAATTGCTCACCTACTGTACGTACACGACGGTTACTAAGGTGATCAATATCATCAACTTCTGTTTTTGAATTAATTAATTCAATAAGATATTTGATGATTTGGATAATATCAGGCTTAGTTAATACTTTTGTGTCAACTGCCGTCTCTAATCCTAATTTTTTATTTAAACGGTAGCGTCCTACCTCTCCAAGATCGTAACGTTTATCCGAGAAAAATAATTTATCGATTACGTCACGCGCCGTAGCCTCATCTGGTGGCTCCGCATTACGTAACTGACGATAAATATGCAACACTGCTTCTTTTTCCGAGTTACACGGATCTTTTTGAAGTGTGTTATATATAATAGCGAAATCAGATAAATTCTGATTTTCTTTATGTAACAGAATTGTTTTAGCACCTGAATCAACAATCTCTTCAATGTGCTCAGTTTCGATAACTGTTTCACGATCAATAATAACTTCGTTACGCTCAATCGATACAACTTCACCTGTATCCTCATCAACGAAATCTTCGATCCACGTTTTAAGAACACGAGCAGCAAGTTTTCTACCTACTACTTTTTTCAATCCAGATTTAGAAACCTTGATTTCATCCGCAAGGTCAAAAATCTCTAAAATTTCTTTATCACTCTCGTAACCTATCGCACGTAGCAATGTTGTTACTGGTAATTTTTTCTTTCTATCGATGTACGCATACATCACACTGTTGATGTCAGTAGCAAATTCTATCCACGATCCTTTAAAAGGAATAATACGTGCAGAATATAATTTAGTACCATTTGCGTGTGTACTTTGACCAAAGAATACACCAGGAGAACGGTGTAACTGTGACACAACTACTCGTTCAGCACCATTGATAATAAAGCTACCTTTATCTGTCATATATGGCACGGTTCCAAGATAAACATCTTGAACGACGGTGTCAAAATCTTCGTGTTCTGGGTCGGTACAGTATAACTTAAGTTTAGCCTTTAAAGGTACACTAAAGGTAAGTCCTCGTTCCGTACACTCTTGAATAGAGTATCTAGGAGGATCTATACCGAAATCAAGAAACTCTAGAACAAAGTTGTTTCTTGTGTCCGTGATGGGAAAGTTTTCTTCAAATACTTGATATAAACCTTCAATTTGTCTTTCCTCAGGTGTTGCTCCCTGTTGAAAGAACTCACGGAATGATTTTAATTGAACTTCTAAAAAATCAGGATAATCTAATTGATTTTGAATAGAAGCAAAGCTAATCCTTTCGCTTGTGGTATTTGGAGTCATCTATCAACAAAAATTAATTGAACTTATAACATAAATGCATAAAAAGGTCTAGGAACTTATCAATGATAAGTCCCTAAACCGTTCCCTATATTAGGTAGTAATAACTTACTTAAGTTCAACTTCTGCTCCAGCCTCTGTTAATTGAGTTTTAAGTGCTTCAGCTTCTTCTTTAGTTACTTTCTCTTTTAATGGTGCAGGTGCTTTGTCAACTAATTCTTTAGCTTCTTTAAGACCTACTCCAGTCATCTCTTTTACTAACTTAACGATAGCTAATTTAGATGATCCTGGTGACTTAAGAATCACGTCAAATTCAGTTTGCTCTTCAGCAGCACCAGCGTCTCCACCAGCTGCAGGTCCAGCTACAGCTACAGCTGCAGCAGCAGGCTCAATACCATATTCTTCTTTAAGGATCTCTGCAAGTTCGTTAACATCTTTTACTGTTAGGTTAACTAACTCTTCTGCAAGCTTCTTTAAATCTGCCATTTTATTTATTTATTAAAATATTGTTATTTTTCTTTTATTTACTCTTTTTCTGCTAGTGTTTGTAACACACCGTGAATTGTAGAACCACCAGACTGTAGCGCAGAAATAACATTTTTCGCCGGTGATTGTAATAATGCAACGATATCGCCAATAAGCTCGTCCTTAGACTTGATACCTACAAGAGCCTCTAAAGACTCAGCACCAAGATATACAGACTCCTCAACATAGGCACTTTTTAATACTGGCTTTTTATTTGCTTTGCTAAACTCTTTAATAAGTTTTGCAGGCACATTACCTGTATTACAAAAGAAAACTGCTGTTGAACCTTTTAACGTATCAAATAGTTCGTCGTAATCACCTTCAGACTCTTTAAGTGCTTTTGTGAATAAGGTATTTTTTACCATCATCATCTTCACCTCTTTGTTAAAACAAAGTCTACGAAGGTCACTCGTCTTACCCGAATCCATATCACCAGCATCAACCACATAAAAGTGATTGTACTCTGCTATATTTTCGGTAAGTTCTTTTACAAGTAAGCTTTTATCTTCCTTTTTCATGATTCCTTTTTTTTGTTAGTTAAACGTTTAGGCTTCAACCGATTTGGCTTCAACACTAATACCTGGACTCATCGTACTTGAAAGACTTATGCTCTTAATGTAAGTTCCTTTTGCTGAACTTGGCTTAAGTTTATTAATTACATTAATAAATTCTTGCGCGTTCTCAGCAATTTTTTTCTCATCAAAGGATACTTTTCCGATTGAAGTATGAATTATACCGTACTTATCAACTTTAAAGTCGATTTTTCCAGCTTTCACTTCATTTACAGCTTTACCTACTTCCATAGTTACAGTACCACTCTTAGGGTTTGGCATTAAACCACGAGGACCTAAAACACGTCCTAATTGTCCAACTTTAGCCATCACACTAGGCATAGTAATAATAACATCAATATCGGTCCAACCGCCTTTGATTTTATCTACGTATTCATCCAATCCAACAAAATCAGCTCCTGCACTTTTAGCTTCTTCTTCCTTATCAGGAGTACATAAAACTAAAACACGAACTTCTTTACCAGTACCATGCGGAAGAGTACAAATTCCTCTTACCATTTGGTTGGCTTTTCTTGGATCAACACCTAACCTTACGTCAACATCTACCGAAGCATCAAATTTTGTTGTGGTAATTTCTTTTACCAATTTGGCTGCTTCCTCAAGCGAATATTGCTTTCCGGCTTCGATTTTATCTAACGCTAACTTTTTACTCTTTGTTAGTTTTGTCATATCTCCAAAATGGTATTTATTAGTTATCACCAGGGAAATCACCATTTACGGTAATACCCATACTTCTGGCAGTTCCGGCCACCATCTTCATACCGGAGCTAACTGTAAAACAATTCAAATCAGCCATTTTATCCTCAGCAATCGCTTTCACTTGATCCCATGATACTGAACCTACCTTTTTACGGTTGGGCTCAGGAGAACCACTTTTAAGCTTTGCGGCATCTAAAAGTTGAACAGCTGCTGGTGGTGTTTTAATAACAAAATCAAAAGACTTGTCAGTATACACCGAAATAACAACTGGTAAAACTTTACCTGCCTTTTCCTGAGTTCTGGCATTGAATTGCTTACAAAACTCCATTATATTCACACCTTTAGCACCTAATGCAGGCCCTACAGGTGGTGAAGGGTTTGCCGCTCCACCTTTTATCTGTAATTTGATAAAAGTTTCTACTTCTTTAGCCATGTAGCAATTCTTATTTAATTAATATATATATAAGAAATCAGTCGCTTCAGTTCTTGCAGTGATAAAAGATAAATCTTTTATGGAAGCTTAAACATACAAGCTTAAAGTGACCTATTGTTCTTTTTCTACTTGAAGAAAACTTAATTCTAATGGAGTCTTTCTTCCGAAAATCTTAACCATTACCTGAAGCTTTCTTTTCTCTTCGTTTACATCCTCAATAGTACCATTGAAACCATTGAATGGTCCGTCGATAACTTTTACGGTTTCACCTACAAAATAAGGAACATCAAATTCCTCGTTTTCAGAATCCGCTAATTCATCTACTTTACCAAGAATTCTGTTTACCTCAGCAATACGTAAAGGTACAGCACTATTATCTCGGTCACCTAAAAAACCAATAACATTTGGAATACTTTTAAGAATATGTGGTACTTCTCCAACTAAAGCAGCTTCAATCATAACATAACCAGGGAAGTAATTTCTTTCTTTACTGATTTTTTTACCGTTACGAATTTGGTATACTTTTTCTTGAGGAATAAGAACTTGAGCAATATAGTCTTGCAGATTTAAGCGCTCAACTTCATTTTCAACGTACTCTTTTACTTTTTTCTCTTTTCCTCCAATGGCTCTTAGTACGTACCATTTTTTATCTAGATTACCCATGTATACGACTTTCTTAGTAAAGTTGCTTATAAATCCAATCTAGAGACTTATCAAAAGTAACGTCCATTCCATAAACTATGCCAGCAATAATCGCAGAAGCAACCATTACAACTAAAGCACTATTTTGCAACTCAGCCCATGTTGGCCATGACGTTTTGTTCACTAACTCGTTCTGAACGTCTTTAAAGTAATTTACAATTTTGCTCACTGCTTTATTTCTTTAACTGGCACTAAAAAAGCACCGTGATTCTTTTACTATTTTGCCGGATAACAATCGCTTTAACGATTTTTCATCCGGCTTTGCACGGGATAAGAGACTCGAACTCCTGACACCTGGTTTTGGAGACCAGTGCTCTACCAACTGAGCTAATCCCGTATTAAAAAAAGTGGAAGAGTAAACTCTTCCACTTAAATATATATTGATTACTCAATAATTTCAGTTACCTGACCTGCACCTACAGTTCTACCACCTTCACGGATAGCAAAACGAAGACCTTGATCAACAGCTACTGGGTAGATAAGCTCTACAGTGATAGTTACATTATCACCAGGCATTACCATTTCAGTACCTTCTGGTAAAGAAATCTCACCAGTTACATCAAGAGTACGTAGGTAAAATTGAGGACGATACTTGTTATGGAAAGGAGTGTGACGACCACCTTCTTCTTTCTTCAAGATATATACCTCAGCTTTAAATTTAGTATGTGGAGTAATAAGTCCTGGAGCACCAAGAACCATACCTCTTTTAATTTCTTCTTTATCGATACCACGTAATAAAAGACCTACGTTATCACCAGCTTGTCCGTCATCAAGAATCTTACGGAACATTTCAACACCAGTACATACAGTCTTCTTACCTTCAGCACCTAAACCGATGATTTGCATTTCATCACCTGTGTGGATAGTACCTGTTTCGATACGACCTGTAGCAACAGTACCACGACCAGTAATAGAGAATACATCCTCGATAGGCATCAAGAAAGGTTTTTCAACATCACGTGGAGGAATTGGAATCCATGTATCAACAGCATTCATTAACTCCATGATTTTCTCAACCCACTTCTCGTCTCCATTCAATCCACCTAAAGCAGATCCTTGAATAACAGGAGTGTTGTCACCATCAAACTCATAAAAGTCTAACAGTTCACGAATTTCCATCTCAACAAGCTCTAAAAGCTCCTCGTCATCTACCATATCAACTTTGTTCATGAAAACGACCAATTTAGGTACGTTTACCTGACGTGCTAATAGGATATGCTCACGAGTTTGAGGCATAGGACCATCAGTAGAAGCAACTACAATGATAGCTCCATCCATCTGTGCAGCACCAGTTACCATGTTCTTCACATAATCGGCGTGACCTGGACAGTCAACGTGCGCATAGTGACGATTCTCTGTTGCATACTCAACGTGAGCACTGTTAATAGTAATACCCCTTTCCTTTTCCTCAGGAGCATTATCAATTTGATCAAAATCTCTTGCTTCTGAAAATCCTTTATCTGCTAGCACTTTAGTGATTGCAGCTGTTAAAGTAGTTTTACCGTGGTCAACGTGACCAATCGTACCGATGTTCACATGAGGCTTTGACCTGTCATAATGTTCTTTAGCCATAACTCGAAATAATTAGACAATTAGATATTAACTTATATTTTTAAAATCCGAACCAGAATAGAGCCAACGATGGGATTTGAACCCATGACCTCTTCCTTACCAAGGAAACGCTCTACCCCTGAGCTACGTCGGCCGATTGAGCGGGAGACGGGATTCAAACCCGCGACCCTTAGCGTGGAAGGCTAATGCTCTATCAGCTGAGCTACTCCCGCTTTTGATTCGGGGCTACAAAGGTAATGAATTATTAATCAAAAACTTCGCAAAACCCCGGATAATTTAAAACATTTCCGGTTCTTGTGGGAAGAGCAGGATTCGAACCTACGAAGACGAAAGTCAGCGGAGTTACAGTCCGCCCCAGTTGGCCACTTTGGTATCTTCCCAAATCACCTTTTCATTAAAAGGTCACTTTATTTCACTCAAGAGGCTGATCACTTTTCAACAACCAGCCACTCTATAACTTATTTTAGGTAGTAAAATTACATTCCTAAAACGGTGTGCAAATGTATAATATATTTCTTAAAGACAACAATAAAAATAGATTTTTTTTTACACCTTCAATGTAAATAATTAACCACCTCCATAATCATCCTAACACACAACACCTTACCACCAAACAAAAATGCAATTCAAACCTGATATCAACCAGATTATTTCACCTTTTCCTTCTTCTTAATCAACTGCTTTTTTAAAGCTCCACAACAAAGATCAATTGACTCCTCAAAAGATTTAGTTTGTTTTTTTGCAAACAAATCCGAACCTGGTACTTTCAAACCGATTTCCGCTACCTTGTTTTCTGATGATTCTGACTTATCTAGCTTAAGTATCACTTCTGCATCAATAATACCATCAAAAAAAACATCCAATTTATTTACTTTTTGCTCGATAAACTCTTTTAATTTATCTGCCGCATCAAATTTTACTGACTGAATTGTTACGTTCATATGAAATCCTCCAATTATTTAAGACCGCGGATGGGCCTGATTATATATATCAGTTATTTTCTCGAAACTACTATGCGTATACACTTCTGTCGCATTTAAATTCGAGTGTCCTAATAACTCTTTAATTGCATTTAAATCTGCTCCTGCATTCAATAATGAAGTTGCAAACGAGTGCCTCAAAACATGAGGGCTTTTTTTATGCAAAGTAGTAACTAAGCCTAAATACTTATTCACTACTCGATACACCAACTTATGATACACCTTTACACCTTTTGCCGTTACAAAAAATGCACCAACTTCACCAAACTCCGCATCTCGTACTCCAATATAACTCTTCACCAATTCAACCAACTCCTTATACATCGGAATTAAACGTTCCTTCTTAAATTTACCAGTTACTTTAACCAAGCCTTGTTTTAAATCAAAACATCGATCGGTTAAATTAACCAACTCAGATAAGCGCATACCTGAACCGTAAAACAATTCAAGAATCAATTTATCTCTAACACCTTCAAAATCGTTTGCAAATGGAATATCATCCAACAAATGATTCATTTCAGCATCACGTACAAATACAGGAAGTTTTTTCGGAATCTTAGGAGTGACCACTCCATCAACAGGACTTACCTCAACAACACCTTCTCTCATTTGAAATCTGAAAAAAGATTTTAAGGCTGTAATTTTTCTACTCACACTTTTGGGTGCCATTCCATCATCTACCAACTTCACCACCCATCGCCTCACAAACTTTGTTGTGATAGAACCTATCTCTCTTACCTCTTTATCTTCACAAAAAGATAAAAATTGTTCGAGATCGCAGCGATATGATATAAGCGTATGCTCCGAACTGCGCTTCTCGAACTCTAAATATTTTAAAAACGATTGAATCGAAATCATCCAAGGTCACATCTTACTTTTCCGTAAAAACGAATATACAAAAATTACAGTAAAACGACCTAGACAAAGCCTACATTTCTTCGTTTTGCTGTAATTGCTGAACGTAGATAGCCTTCTTTACTTCCTCTCTTCTTTCAATAGAAGGCTTTGTAAAAGCCTGACGTGAACGTAACTCGCGCATAGCACCAGTCTTTTCGAATTTTCTTTTGAATTTCTTCAATGCTCTCTCAATGTTCTCGCCTTCTTTAATTGGAATAACAATCATAATTTTCTCTTTTTATTTTTTTTATTTGCGTACAAATTCATTTACTAACCATCAAATAATCAAAACATTCCAAAGACTAAAACGGTAACACCTTAATTATTTGCGGGTACAAAGAAACTAAAGATTATCGATAGCAACAAATAATCGTTTATTTTTTTTCTCAACCCACTCAAAAACACTTATAAACAAGACTTAACCATTCACTTCAGATAAGGCTTAACCCTGCTCCAATCATACTCTTTTATAGATCCCAGACTTAGCACCATGGTTTCATTTACATTTTCATTCTTTCTGTACAGGTTTTTTAATTCTTTTGCTTGCTTATAATTGATATATGGATGTTTCGAAATTAACGATAAATTCATATTTCTTATATCCAGCTTTATTACCAAAGCTCCATTCACTGTTAAGCTCGACTCTAACTGCTTAAATAATTCATCCGATATACCGTAAACCTCCGCAAATTGCTCCTTATTAAGAAAACCACCCAAAGCATTCCTGAACTTTATTATTCTATTTGCCAGTTTATCACCAATACCTGGTAAGCGTTTTAAATCATCAACAGCAGCAGTATTCAATTCAATAAGCAACTTAGCCCTTTGCTTTTCCTCATATTTCTTACTTCCATTTTTACGAAGCCACCCTAGTAGTTGAGTATCGGAATATTCTTCCACTTTGTATAGAGGTAATGATTTTTTGATATAATAATTAGTTATAAACTCTTTAGCCTCTTTACGAATAACAGCAGAACTAATTTGCTCAGACCAAAACCCATCCCCTACTTTGTTAAAATTAACCCAATGTATTTCTTTAGTTACATTACGATCAATACGCTTCGATTTAGTAGGAATATTAATATATGGCTCAACTCTCAAATAAAGTGTTGAATCCATCCCGTAAACTTTTAATAAATCCGATTTCGTCTTGAAGTCTCCTATCTTCTCTCTATACCCCATAAAGGATTTAAGTTGATAATTAGAAAAGCCTAAAAGAACAAGCTCTCCCTCTCCCACTTGATTTGGATTGAAGAAAAACAAGGTATCTTTAATTACATCTGTATTTTCGGAAACTAATTTATCATTTAAAGACTTTACTCGAGTAATAAATTCATCATCCGTAGTTGTTGTTACAAAATACCAGGTCCAATAAGGCATCGTAAACCGTACCATTAGCAATACAAAAATCAGTATTAAAAGGACAACAATCCCTTTCTGTTCACTACGGGTATAAAGGAAGAAATTTTTCCACATAAATTAGGTATTATGTTTGACATACCTAATTTAGTATTTATATGGAATGAATAAAAGTATTTTAATTAAGAAAAAGTAGGGTTGAGTTTAAAAAAACACATTACCACGGCATGATATCCAACTCTAAATAAATCTCTAAGTTTTCAACTATACCATAAACCAATACTATAAAAATAGCAATTGGGGCAATATATCTAAGCGAAACAAACAACACATTAATATAGTTAACTTTGAATCGACCACCACTCGACAACTCTTCTTCTGTTCGTTGCTTACCAAAGTACCAACCAACAAACAACGCAATTAACAACCCTCCTAATGGTAAAAATACATTGGATGCGAAAAAATCGAGTGTATCAAAAAGGTTTTTACCCATAAACACTGAAGTATTTAATACACCCATAGATAAAGAACAAAACACACCAACTAAAGCAGTCGTACTGCCTGCAATAAGCGTAGCTGTCTTACGCTTCATCTTAAACTCCTCTACAAAGAAAGTGACAATAACTTCTAGAATGGAGATAGAAGATGTTAATGCCGCAACACCTAAAAGTACGAAAAACAACACTGAGAAAAACTGCCCTCCAGGCATCTGCTGAAATACATTTGGTAAGGTTATAAACACAAGACCTGGACCTTTTCCAGGCGCAATATCGAAGGCAAAAACGGCAGGCATAATTACAATAGCCGCTAAAATTGCAATTAAAGTATCGGCCATGGATACCTGAAATGCAGTCCTACCAATGTTATTAGATTTTTTCACGTAAGAACCGTAAGTAATTAAGGTACCCATTCCTAAACTTAAAGAAAAGAAGGCATGCCCCAATGCATTTAAAACACCATCCATAGTGAATTTAGAAAAATCAGGCTTAAATAAAAATGCTAGCCCTTTCTCCGCGCCAGGCAAGGTTACTGATCGCACTACCAAAACAAGTAAAATTATAACCAGCAATGGCATTAATATTTTAGAATATTTTTCAATTCCTTTTTGCACACCTAGTAATACTATACCAGCCGTAACAATCATAAATATAGATTGCCAAACAACGGGCAGTATAGGTTTTTCGATAAAGGATACAAATAAGCTTTCAAATTCCTGAGGTGTTTTATCCACCAGATTTCCTAAACAAGATTCGGCTGCATAATGAAAGGACCAACCAGCCACAACACCATAAAACGATAAAATTAAATAAGCCGCAATCACTCCAAATAATCCAGTTATTCTCCAAGAAGAATTAGGAGCTAAAGCCTTAAAAGAACCAAAAGCATTTTTTTGCGCTTTTCTTCCTATCATAAACTCCGAAATCATAATAGGCAAACCTATTACAATAATAAAACCAAGATATACAAATAAAAATGCACCTCCACCGTACTCTCCAGCGATATATGGAAACTTCCAAATATTACCCAACCCGACTGCTGAACCTGCCGCTGCAGCAATTACTCCAAACTTACTTGTAAATAAATCTCTATTCTGATCTCCCATTTGAGCTTATAATAATACTATCAATAAAATTCGGGGCTAAAAAACAAAAAAAAGGCATAAAAACAAAGCCCCCATCTAAATGATGAGGGCTTCGTTATATATTATTATTGATTTGTACTATAGTACATCAATACAGTTTAGGTCGCTAAATGCAACTTTCAATCTCTCTACTAAAGAAACTTGACCTTTACGTAACCAAACGCGAGGGTCATAATATTTCTTATTTGGCTTATCGTCACCATCTGGGTTACCGATTTGCCCTTGTAAGTAATCGCGATTTTCAGCTTCAAAAACACGGATACCATCCCAAGTAGCCCATTGTGTATCAGTATCAATGTTCATTTTGATAGCACCGTAACTGATTGACTCACGAATTTCTTCTAAAGTAGAACCTGATCCACCGTGGAATACAAAGTTTACAGGGTTAGAACCCAAACCATGCTTCTCAGCGATGAACTTTTGTGAGTTATCAAGAATTTTTGGAGTTAAAACAACGTTACCAGGCTTATATACACCGTGTACGTTACCAAACGAAGCAGCAATAGTGAAGTTAGGTCCAACTTGACTTAATACTTCATAAGCTTGATTTACTTCTTCTGGCTGAGTATAAAGAAGAGCGTTATCAACTTCAGAGTTGTCAACACCATCTTCCTCACCACCTGTGATACCTAACTCAATCTCGATAGTCATACCGATTTTGTTCATTCTCTCGAAGTACTGCTTACAGATTTCAAGGTTTTCCTCTAAAGGCTCCTCTGAAAGGTCAAGCATGTGTGAGCTGAAAAGAGGCTTTCCAGTTTCTTCGAAATGCTTTTCACCTGCATCTAAAAGTCCGTCGATCCAAGGAAGTAATTTTTTAGCAGCATGGTCAGTATGTAAAATTACTGGCACACCATAAGCCTCAGCTACCATGTGAACGTGCTTAGCAGCAGAAACAGCTCCTAAAACTTGTCCTTGTTGTCCTTCTAGACCGATACCTTTACCTGCGTAAAATGCAGCACCACCGTTTGACAACTGGATGATTACTGGAGAATTAACTACTTTTGCAGCTTCAATAACTCCGTTGATAGAATCAGTACCAACAACGTTTACAGCTGGTAATGCAAAACCATTCTCCTTAGCAACTTGGAATAACTTGCTTACGTCGTCACCAGTTACTACACCTGGCTTAACAACATCCAAAACTTTTTTCATTGCGTCTATTATTTAAAATTTAGAGACCTCCTGTCATAGTTAACAGGTAATATTTATTAAAAATATACTATTTCAATTCCAATAAGGCACCAAAGTCTTTGATAAACTTCACCTTGCAATTTTAAATCAACTCATCTTTCAATGACTTATTTTAAAATTATTGCGCAAAAGTACAAAATAAAACCAATTTATAAGCGCAAAATCAAAAGGGTTTTATATCTAAACATGATAATTGTTAGTTTTTTACTCTAGCTTCATTCGCTTAAAACCAGCTAAACGATAGCGGTTTTTAGAACGGATAACCAATGGCAAAATTAAATGCAAAATCATCCCAAGTATATGACCGATTACCTATCAGCCATTTATTTGGCCTTCTACCATTATCTCCAACCGGATAATCAATAGGATCTCTTAATTTCATACCTGTATCAAGTCTGAAAATAAAATAACTAACATCAAACCTAACACCAACACCAGTACCAACAGCCAATTTATCTCCAAAATCCTTAAACTTAAATAAAGCACTTTCATCTGGACTAATATCCTCTCTAATGGTATATATATTACCTACATCCAAAAACAAAGCTCCTTCTAACAGCCAAAAAAGTTTAAATCGATACTCTGCATTCCATTCAATTTTAATATCCCCAGTTTGGTTGTAATAACTTGCTTGAGGATCGTAAAAAGAACCTGGACCTAAACCTCTCACGGGCCAAGCACGAATACTATTAGCCCCTCCCGAAATATATCTTTTTTCGAACGGCAATACATCCAAGTTACCGTAAGGATAACCTACACCTAAATAAAATCGGTAAGCAAAACTATTGATTTGGTTTAAGTAATGGTGATACCTTACATCAATATCACTTTGAATATACTGCGCATATCTAACCCCAAACACTTCCTTATAACTAACCGAGCTACCATCATCATTTTCAACCTCCACATCCTTTCCAATTGCCTTTGCATATAGGTTTAGAAAATTTCCTGCCTCCTCTATAGTCCAATTAAAGTACCAGAAATTTTTACGCTTATTAAGTTCCTGCTCATTATAAACATAAGAATAAGAGGTGCTTGATATTAAGTGATCCTCATATGAATAGCGTAAATAAGTATTTTCTATTTCAGACCAAAACAAACTATCTACCTTAGGGATAGTTACGAAATTAATACCTAAAGGAGTAAAAATGTGGGATACTTTTTGATTAGATCTCCATAAATAACTAATTTTTGCATTAGCTATTGTTCTGGTATAATCAGGTCTTTGTTGATAATTATACGCAACCGACAATGATGTTTTAGGGTTATATCTTTGACGGAATCTTTCTACTTTAAATGGCATCCAGAATTTAGGAAAAACAATGCTCACCTCTGTTCCTAATTCAATTGTACTAAATAGGTCTTTGTCTCTATCGTACTGACTTTGCCATGATCCACCAAAACGAAAAGCAAACTCCTCTGCACCTTTAAAGATATTTTTATGACCGTATTTAAAATTACCCCCAGCACCAAAGTTTCCTGAAGAATTCGTTCCTTCAACATCCACCGAATAAGACTGATACTTGGCCGGAACTAATTGAATTTGGCAATCTAACCATTTATCACCTTCACTGGACGATTCTGAATCTGGAGCTTCTGTTTCTACAAATCGGATATTAACATATCTATATAATTTTAAACTAGAGAGTAGAGCCTGAGTACGATCCACCAACTCCTCTTGGTACAATTGTCCAGGTTGTATATGACTTGAGCTATACAACACTTCTGGATTAACCTCAATTTCATCCAAATACAAAAAATGAGTATCATTGATTATCAAGGTATCAAATTGATTAAAATAATCTTCTTTCTCGGTAATTGCCCTATGAGTATCGTACCCCATTCTATAAAATACATCCTTAATACGATATTTCGAATGGACAAAAGTAGTATCCTTATTACGGGAAAGGTTTTTCTTAGCATTTTTAATGATGATAGAATCATTAACCTGAAAATTACCAATAGAACTATCTGCCTTAAAATATACAAACTCCTTTGAAAAGCTGTAAAAACCCTTATTTCGTAAACTAGAAGTAATCCTTTCCCTTTCCTTGTCGTGCATATTAACATCAAAAGGTTTTCCTTCTTTTAGCAAACTCTCATTCTCATCCTCTAAAACAATTTTCTCTAATACAGGATCCTCTGCCCTAAAACCGACATTACTTAAGCGAAATCTTTCACCCTCAGCAATATCATATATTACTTTTACTTTCTTTTTAGATACATATAGTAAAGTATCGGATACACTTGCGTGGAAATAACCCTTGTTTTCAAGGTATGTTTTTAATAAATCAGTTGATTGTTCCGCTAAACTAGCATCGTACAAAACTGGTGCTTCACCTATTCTTCTTAACCACTTATTTAAATTCTTTGAAGTATCTTTTCCTGCTAAATTGTATAACCCCAATTGAAATTTTAAAGCACCTAAAATTTTCAGGTTTTCCTTTTGCTTAACAAAAGGCGTAAGTTTAGTGCTCGAGAGTTCGTTTGGCTTCCCTTTGATGATTACTTTTTTTAGTAGATACTCATCTTCGGGAACATTTTTAACTGCACTACAACCATGAATCAGTATGGCAAGGATGATTATATAATATATATGAAATTTCAACGGCTTCTAACTTTCCTATAACGAGCTTAATTGTGTAGAAAGATAAAATTCTTTGCTCCTTTAAGCTAATTTTTACGCAAAAGTATTTAAATACATCGGAATAAAGTAAATTTGTCGTCAACTATCTAAAAAAAATGATCAATCAAAATAAAATAAAGCTTATCAGCTCCCTCAATAAAAAAAAATACAGGGAGCAACATCAACTTTTTATTGCTGAAGGAGAGAAGTTAGTTTTAGACTTAATTAATTCTAAGCTTAATATTTCTGAAGTTTTTATTAGAGATAATTGGAATGGGAACAAAATCATTCCAACCGGAATTACAACTACACACACCACAGAGCAGTATCTAAAAAAAATAAGCCAACTCAAAACAGCTCCACCTATTATAGCTTTATGTTCTATGCCTAAAAAGAATTTGGCAGACATAAACTTCAGTAATGATCTATGCATTGCCTTGGACGATATTCAAGACCCCGGGAATTTAGGTACAATCATAAGACTAGCGGACTGGTTTGGAATAAAAAATATCGTTTGTTCGCAAAATACAGTTGACGTTTATAATCCTAAAGTTATTCAAGCGACCATGGGAGCAATAGCTAGAGTCAACATTCACTATACAGACATAGAGGAGTTATTAATTGAACAACAAAAACAACAAGTGCCTATTTATGGTACATTCTTAGATGGTGAAGATATTTACTCCAATAAATTAAGTCCAAGTGGAATTATTGTTATGGGTAATGAAGGCAAAGGCATTTCTCCTGCCATAGAGCAGTACGTTGATTCAAAACTACTCATCCCATCATTCTCAACTAATCTGGATAAATCAGAATCTTTAAATGTATCCACAGCAACCGCCATAACACTATCTGAATTTAAACGAAGAATATAAACTGCCAGGAATTAGCCAATAGCAGTTAGTTATTGGCTTTTAATTTCCAAACATACGATCAACTGCATCCGCACATTTTTCGCCATCTATGGCTGAGGATGCAATTCCTCCTGCATATCCTGCCCCTTCACCACAAGGGAATAATCCCTTTATTTGCACGTGCTCCAAAGTCATCGGATCGCGCGGAACACGCACAGGCGATGAAGTGCGTGACTCGGTTCCTAATATAATGGCCTCTGAATCGATAAAACCGTTGGCCCATTTCCCAAACTGCTTAAAGCCTTCTTGTAGTCTACCGGCAATCTGATCTGGCAATATAAAATGCAATGGAGAAGCAATAGTACCCGGTACATAAGATGTTTCTGGTAAATCAAAAGACAACTTTCCTTCAACAAAATCGGTTAAACGTTGAGCAGGAGCTATCAAATTTTTCCCTCCATTAATATAACATAAACGCTCTACTTCTTTTTGGTATTCTAATCCAGCCAAAACGCCATGCTGCTTAAATTCATCTGGAATATCCTCTGGACGAATTTCGACAACCATACCCGAATTGGCAAAAGGCGAATTTCTTTTGGATGGCGACATTCCATTCACTACCATTTCATTCTCTCCAGTCATAGCTGGAACAATAAAACCTCCAGGACACATGCAAAAAGAGTAAACTCCACGCTCTTGAACCTGACAAGAAAAATTATAAGATGCCGCTGGTAAATACTCTCCTCTTCCATCTGGCGAATTATACTGAATCTGATCAATAAGTTCTTGTGGATGCTCTACTCGTACACCCATAGCCCAGGTTTTTGCTTCTAATTCAACCGCCCTATTTTTAAGCATGGCATATACATCACGCGCCGAATGTCCTGTAGCCAAAATTATCGCTTTAGCTTTTATAGTTGTACCATCTTTCAACACTACTCCTTGGGCCTCCTGATTCTCAATAACAATATCTGTAACGGTAGAATTAAACAAAACCTCACCGCCAGCAGCTATAATGGATTCTCTTATACTCTTAATCACTTGCGGCAAGCGATCGGTTCCTATATGAGGGTGAGAATCTACTAAAATATCATCTTGAGCTCCATGAAAATGAAGCACATTAAGCATTTTTTTAAAATCACCTCTTTTTGTACTTCGTGTATATAATTTCCCATCTGAAAAAGTACCAGCTCCACCTTCTCCAAAGGCATAATTCGAGTCTGGATTAACGGGATTGTTTCTATTTAAGAGAGCCAAATCTTTTTTACGCTCATTTACATCCTTTCCTCGTTCTAATACGATAGGTTTATATCCTAACTCGATTAAACGTAAAGCAGCAAATAATCCTCCTGGACCAGCACCTACCACTAGCACCTCAGGCTTAGTACTTACATCTTGATATTCGAAAGTAGCAAAGGTTTGTGCCGGAGCGGCAACGTTAGCATACACATCTAAATATAGCTGAACCATTACCTGACGTTGGCGAGCATCTATCGATCTTTTGCGAACTCTTATGCAAGTAATCTTATCAGGATGCACCTTCATTTTTTTCGCTACTATATCTTTATAATACTTCTCGCTCGAAGCCTCTTCTGGAGTTAACCTTAACGCTATATCTTTCTTCATCCCTTTTATTTGATGCGCAAAGATAATGATTTATCGTACTTAGGGGAGTTATCGTGACAATGCTTTTAAAAGAAAATTAATTCTATTCAAAATAGAAGGACAATACAAATATTCTAGAGGTTAATCTATCAATAGCTTGCGTATACGGTAAGTCTATCGCATCTCCTGTACCCTCGTGATTTAGAACATCGCTCATACCTACAGAGATTTTTAATTCTGTAGATAATCGAAAGTAATTTAAGTACGAATCGAAACCTGCACCCACTTCATAATAGAAATCGAAGGCATTTAGTAATATTCCACTTTGCTTTTTCTTGGCTAAATCACAACGTGTATTTATCCCAGCTACTATGTATGGTTTAAAGTTATGGTTTCTATCGCCCCCGTATTTTATCATGATGGGAGCTTCAATAAAAGTAGATTTTATCTGCAAAGGTTCATCTTCTTGCACCCCATTAGAATCTATAAAAGTTAAATCGCGTTGTCCAAACGAAATACCAGGAAGAATACGTAAGCTCAAATTCTTGCGTAAACGAAAGCTAGTGACAATACCTAGGTTAATACCTGGTTGCAGACTAAGCATTTCAGCATATCTTGGATTATCACCATTCTCTGGTGTTGATGCACCTGAATGTAAAATATTAAAATTCATCGTATTTAAACCAATCAAGAAACCAAAGTGAACTGGTTTCTCATCAAAACCTTTTAAGTTTGCCACTAACTTGTTTTTATCCTTTTGTGCATTAACACTTAAGGTGAAAGCAAATAAAAGAACACAAACTAAAAATTGATGAATACTGATTTTCATAATTACCAAATTACCCGTACTAAATGAATTTATACCCCTGTTACTAAATAACTATTTATTCTATCATTTATTGTTTGCTACCATTACTTGTGGGCAAAATATATGGTAGCCACACCAAAGGTCTGTTTCCAGACTCTTTCGCTGGTAAAACCAGCCTTTTCTAATTCTGCCACAAACGCTTTTCCTTCAGGGAAAGCAGCTACAGATTCAGGTAAATAAGTATAGGCTGCTTTATCTTTAGATAGGATACCACCCCACCAAGGTAAAATTTTTGTGGAATAAACCTTATAAATCTGTTTAAACGGAAATGCGCTTGGATTAGAAAACTCTAATACCATAAACTTACCACCATCCTTCAACACCCTATTAATTTCTTGTAAACCTTTTTGTAGATTTTCAAAATTACGAACTCCAAAAGCAACCATAGCAGCATCAAATTCTTCATCCTTAAATGGAAGATTTTCAGAATCTCCTTCAACCATTGAAATAATATGGTCCAGATTCTTACGCTGCATCTTCTCCGCACCTACTTTTAGCATTTCTGGCGATAAATCTAAACCAACCACCCTCGTTGGGCTTAATCGCATTGAAGCAATGGCCAAGTCACCTGTTCCTGTTGCAATATCAAGTATTTCGGGAGATTGAATACCTTTAAATAAATTGATTGCCCTTCGCCTCCAGATTTTATCTATACCCATAGATAAAAAATGATTTAAAAAATCATATTTAGGAGCAATATTATTAAACATGCTCTTAATCTGATTTTTCTTGCCTTCTTCGGAGGATTTATATGGTTTAACCGTCATCTATCAGGATTTTATATTCCTACGTAACTATTAAGCTGCTAACGCATACTAATTACCACGTAATATATTTTATAATTTCAGCTCGCAAAAATACAATAGAAATTAGATTTATTATACTGTACTATAAAAAAGAAACACTTTAAGCTGTAAATAAAACCTACTTACCGCCTAAAGTGTTATTCATAATATTGTAAAATTCCTTACTTCTTCAATTCAGCCTTTAAAAGCTTAATCATTTTTTCAAACTCAACAGGAGCAAATCCTATAGAGGCATAAATCACTTCACCTTCTCTGTTGATCAAATAGTTTCGTGGAATAGATTGTGTTGCAAAGAGACTAAAAGCGCTTCGGTCTGTATCTGCATAAAAAGGCATAGTATACTTACCATCCTTAAACTTCTTTAATTCCGTTACAGAATGCTCTCTGCCTACTATCATTAATTCAAAATCTTTGTGAGACTTAAATGAATTCCAAATTTGTTCCTCAACATGAGGCAGTTCTTTTTTGCATGGCGGACACCATGTGGCAAAAAAGTTGATCAACACAACTTTTCCTTTTAAGTCTTCAGAATTCAGCTCTCCTTTTTCTGATTGTACTTTAAATTTGGGCAGATGATCTCCTTCTTTAATTAATGACGAATCATCTTGGGCCTGAACCTGCAATACTATTACTGCAAGCATTAATAACATTATTATCTTCTTCACTTCAATTATATTTTCAGAAAGTTCACTTCACCTTCTTTTAGTTTATTCTTCATCTAACCAACTCTTTAATAATCCGGAGAATTTTTCTTTATAATCTTTTATAAAACCAAAAGACTCATCATCAATTCTAATTTCGCCTTTTGTTACATGACCTAATGCAGAGAATTTTGCTCCTGCATCCAACATGAAATCAATAAAATCATCTTGCTTTTCAGAAGCCACTGTAACTACAATTCTACTCTGTGACTCACCAAATAAAAATGCATCTTTACGAACTTCAGCATGACTTGTAATATCAAAACCAAAATTAAGCGGCAAGGATGATTCTAACAAATTAAAAAACAAACCTCCTGCAGATACATCATGTACCGATCGAGCCAAGTCCTTTCTGATTATCTGCTTCACAAGCTCCTGCACTTCAAGCTCCTCTTCAATATTAAAATACGGAGCCGCATGACTTTTTTGCTGATGATAGAAGTTAAGATATTCCGAAGCGTTAATGTCATCTCTTGATTTTCCGATTAAGAATATCATATCACCTTTTCGCTTAAAAGTAAGCACTGTGTGATGATCTTGTGATTCTACATCTCCAACCATCCCAACTACTGGGCAAGGTGTAATAGGAATCAACCGCCCTTCCTCAGAACGCTGATTATAAAAACTTACATTTCCACTAACTACTGGCGTATTAAACTTTTTACACGCCTCGGACAAGCCCTCAACCGCTCTTGTAAATTGCCAATACACTTCTGGATCGTAAGGGTTACCAAAATTTAAACAATCTGTAATTGCCAATGGCACTCCGCCACCACATATTATATTACGCGCAGCTTCGGCTACAGCAATTTGCGTTCCCACAAAAGGATCTGCTTCAACATATAAGGCATTACAATCTACCGTTAAGGCCAATGTTTTATCCGCCTCATCAATATATACAAACGATGCATCCGAAGGGTATTTATTACTTAATGAATCATGCTGAAGAGATTGATCAAAAGTATCTGTCAAATACTCCTTCGACACCAGGTTTAAGTTACTCATCATTTTATCCACCACTTCTTGGTAATGATCTGGCTCAACAACATCATCAATTTTTAATGCTTTTATCTCATTCTGTACAGGCTCCTGTATATCCCTATCGTAAATTGGCGAATTGCCTCCTAAACCAACATATGAAACAGGAATCTCTGCAACCAGCTCATGTTCATTCATGCAAATTAAAGTATCCCCAGGCATTACAACTCCAACTGTTGACAATGCCAAAGGCAATGGTTGCAATAATTCAGAAACTTGATCTAGGTTGTCTTTCTCAACACAAACCAACATCCTACCCCACGTTTCTGACAAAAGAATTTCTCTATTCGACATTCCTTTATCTCGTGTAGGAATTTTATGGCAGCTAAGCTCTATGGCAGACTTACCTCGGGCCGCCATTTCGGTAGCCGCTCCTACAATTCCTCCTGCTCCAACGGTTTGTATCCCTACTATTAATTTATTATCGTTTAATACCTTCACTGCTTCCAGTAAACTTTTTTCAACTGTGGAATCCATCATCTGTTCCATGGTAAAAGCTGCTGCTCCGCTTTCAGAAACAAAATCTGCAGAAAAAGCGTCATTATCTACTCCTTCAGCTCCGGTTAGCGCCCCAAGTAAGAGAACAACATTTCCTTCTCCTTTTGCTACACCAGAAATTAAATCTTCTTTTTTTGCTACTCCAACAGTTAAATTATTAACTATGGGACTAGAATTAAAACCTGCATCAAAAACAACCTCTCCGCCAATCACAGGAACTTTCATGTTCTCTTCAATATTCTTAATCCCTTTAATTACCTCAGAAAATAACCAACGAGCCGTATCTCTCTCTGAATCGCCAAATCGCAACGAATCAAGAAAAGCTACAGGTCTAGCCCCCATAGAAAACACATCTCTATTAACAATTCTTAATCCTGTTAATGCCCCTAGCCTAGGTTGTATTGAACAGGGGTGGTTGTGCGACTCAATTTTAAAAACACAAACATAACCGTCGCCTATATCAACCGCACCAGCAGATTCATCTCCTGCCTCTACAATAACTTTATCTCCCGTTTTTGGTAATTTACCAAGCCACTTCAATGAATTCTTATAAGAGGCATGCTCCGTCCAAAGTCGGGAGAATATCTCTAACTCTATTTCATTTGGATCTCTTTTTAATATTTCCGATATCAAATCTAATTCGGATTGAGTTAAATTATAATTTTGCGCTTGGATACTAGAATCACCTTTGTTCATGGTATATATATTTGATGCTTGAGCTGATAAATTACAAACTTTTTTTTGTCATATCCTTACAGTAACAAGTTAAGAATATTGACCATTTGAAAGTATAAAAAAAATACTTAAAACAAAAGTTAGAAAAGTCATCTCAACTAGCTCTATTTTTTAATAATATTGTAATGTTTAACAGACTTCAATTATAAACACATGAATAAAATCGCTTTAATAACAGGAGCCACCTCTGGAATAGGAGAAGCAACTTCTAGAACATTATCTAATCTTAAATATAATTTGATTATTACAGGACGAAGGGAAGATCGTTTAGCCAAGATTAAACAGGAACTTGAATCAAACTATGGCAATTCTGTTTTAACTCTTTGTTTCGATATTCAACTAGAAAATGAAACGAGTGAAGCCTTAGCTAACATCCCATCTAAATGGAGAAAGATTGATGTTTTAATAAACAACGCTGGATTAGCATCAGGAACCGAAAAAGTATACGAAGAGGCTTGGGATAAATGGTCGCAGATGATTGACACTAATATTAAGGGCTTACTTTTTTTATCGAAAGAAATTATAAAATGGATGGTTCCTCGAAAAACAGGACACATTGTGAATATTTCATCTATTGCAGGAATTAATGTATATGAAGGAGGTAGCATTTATTGTGCTAGTAAACATGCAGTAAATGCGATTACCAAAGGAATGCGAATTGATTTACTCAAACACAACATCAGAGTTACTTCTATTTCACCAGGTATGGTTGATACAGAGTTTTCATTGGTAAGATTTGGTGGAGACGAAACACAAGCCCAAAATGTATATCAGGGTGTTACGCCTCTTTCAGCTATTGACGTTGCCGAGTCGATAGAATTTGTAGTTACAAGACCACCCCATGTAAACATTAACGACATATTAATTATGCCTACTCAGCAAGCAGACGCCTATAACACATATAGAAAATAGATAAACAACATTAAGGCTTGAGCATTGATTCGAGCCTTGCTGTTATAACTATAAATTACCTGAATGCCACACCTGCACCGATGTTAAAAGTTCCATATTCCCCGGGTGTATAACCTACAAAAAGGTCAACAAAGCCAAGCTTAGCTTTAACCCCAATATCAAACTGAAATTCGCCATACTTATACGATACACTTATCGGATCCTGCTCTTCCTGCTCAAGGTTCACATCACCCACAAAATAAAGCCCTTTTAAATTATAATCTACATTGGTAGAACCATAACCTATTCCCATATACGCTGATAGAACAGGTACATCAATACCCACTAACAACTTACCTGAATACCCCGAGACAACCCCTTTTAATAGTTGGTTACTAGATACAGCAGATGGATATTCGACATCCAATGTATTTGATGCAAAAGAATAAGCTCCAAAAACAGACAAAGACAAAGTAGGTATATCTTCTAACACAGGAATATAATCTTTTATTCCATGTTTTATACCCAAACCGTATTGAGATACTTTTCCGATATCAGATTTATTTAGATAAGGCATTAATTTCAACCTTATTTCGGTATTATATGGCAACCCAATTCCTCCCGTAATAACAGGTAAAGATAAACGATCAACACTTTCTCCTTTTGGAAGAAGAACCTCTCTACCATTTTCTTTACTCTTTACCTCAGGGTTTGAGTTGGTTACCCCAGCCACATTTGCAGCTATCGAAAAGCTTCCATCTTTAACAGTATAATATTGATTAAAATCAGGAATCTCTGAGAGATAATAACCTCTTTTATTAGTTGGTGTTTGTGTAACAGAAAAATTCAAATCTACATCAAAACCCATAAAACGATGTGTTTTTGCTGTAGTGTACCAACCCGACTTTAAATTACTATTCATCATTTGAGCCAATGGCTTTAAGTATTCAGACGCCATAGAATTAGAAACTTCTGGCATTTGAACAAAATCTACTACATCTTTTTGTCCTTTTACAACAAAAAAATTAAGACTTGCTACTACAAATAGATTAATAATAAATTTCATCTGTCAATATTTTATTTTTTACGGTCAGATGGAACTACCAACAGGTACACTATCCTAGTGTAAGAATACTTTTATCGTGCTTGTTCCATAATTAAGCTTAGTTTTTTTTACCATTGGATAATAACCAAGACTTAGCTTCACTTAATGAAATTCTATCTTTATTCTTATAAGCCACTACATATCCTTTTGTTTTGGAAGCAGTTAATGCTCTTTTTGCTTCATTTAGAGTAAAAAACTTACCAAAGCTATACCTATACCAACCATCTCCTTGGTTTTCGATGATAGGATGATTGCCTTTATAAACCAATTTCACTCTACTCTCACTCACCGTTTTTCTATCAGCCATTATCTGAACCGTATAATAAACCTCATCCTTGACTACTTGTTTTGTTTCTTCTAAAACAGTTTCTTTTTTTTCCTCGACAGGAACTTTATTCTCAATTACAATTGGTGTTTTTTGTTCAGGATTTTGTTGCACAGTTTTTTTACTTTCTACAATTGAAGCAGCCTCTATCACTTTTTCCTGCTTAGGTTCCGTTACATGAATTTCGTTTACTGCAACCTCTATCGGCTGTTCCTGCTTTTGAATAGAATCTGAAGAAGATGCAATTTTGCTGTGCCATTTATCTTTAGCGATATACACTAAGGCCTGTTGTGAGAACAACACAGCTTTTTGATAATATTGATTTGAGCTATGGATTAAACTTCCACCTTTACTGAGCCCTCCAACAGCTTTACTTTTATTTCTTTCCAACAATGCATCTCTGAGAAGGTTAGAGATGGAATCATTTAAGCCCTCAACTTCAGTTTCAAACAAGCCTGTTCCATGATTAATATAATTGGAGATATAACTACGATAAACCTCTACTTTACTTTCAAAGCCTGTTTTGTAATAGTCATTAGTGTCATATAGAAGCCTGCCTATTTTTTTACCCACGTACATATTCTTCGAAAGCTCAATATAATTAGGCATCTTTTGGAAAAGACTATCCTTTTCTCCAGTACTATAGTCAGCAAAAAGAATTTCGTTCCCTTGATTTAAATATGAATTTGCTTTTTCAATCTTATACCTATCTTCTTTGCTTAAAAAACGATTTACTTTATGTACATCATATTGTGCATTAAGCATAGATTCAAACACGATAAACAAGATGAATATCGAAATCATTTTTCGAATACGAATTCGAAAAGTCCAAGCATAAGTAGGTATAAACATAAAATAGCAACGGGATTACCAGAAAACCATATAAATTAAGGAAAAAAAAGAGACTTTGCAAAAAGTCTCTTTAGTATTAAACACACAAAGGTATTTATTTAGTCTTAAAAAATTTTGCTATTACCTAAAGCTAATTCCAACACCAGCTGTTACTGCATTATATTCTCCCAAGGTATAATCAGCATGTAGAGCAAAAACACCCAGTCGGATGCGCATACCAACATTCATATCAAAGGTATTGGTTGCGTAAGATACTTGAATATGTTCCCCATTAGTGTCGCCAAAATAATCGCCTAATACATCGAAATCACTTGAAGAATGACCATAACCTAGTCCTCCATAAAAAGCAACAACTGGTAAATTAGCTCCAATTAACAATCGTGTCGTATAAGCCGATGCAGCTAAATCTAAAGAGCCATTTTCTAATAAATCAGGAACCGTCCCAACGTCTGCTGTTCCTTTAAAGCTGGTATATCCAACCAAAACAGACATATTTAAAACGGGAACATGCTTTACTCCTGGAATATATTCTTTTACATCTTTTTGCACACCTAAGCCCCATAAACCAAACTTACCAGCACTTCCAATTTCTATTTCTGGCGCAAAACGCCCTTTAACTTCAAACCCCATAGGTAATCCGACACCAACAGTAACCATTGGAGTAACCAAATAGTCCATTCCTGAACCATTGGGCATAGTAAAATCTGCTTCAGTTCCTCCAGGAACACCCTTAGGTTTTAACACTGGTCGATTATCCATATCTCCAGCAACAGTAGGTGTTATTGAGTGATTTGGATCTAACAACTCATAAGTTTGCAGTTGATCGCTAAAACTACTAATATCAAAAGTTGTTGCACTTGAGGGTGCCATCGTGTAAGTTCCTGTTAAGGTTATATCAAAGCCCAACATTTTATGTGGTTTAGCAGAAGTGTACCAGCCAGAATTTAGACTTGAGCCTAAAATTTCTCCATATGGTTGCAAATATGGTTGTGCTAAAACGTTAGCATCCTTAATCCCTGCATTTAACAGCGCTCCAATATCTATTTGACCGTATCCTCTAGCACTTGCAGTCAAAACAATACATGTTATTATAATTAACCTCTTCATATCTATCTTAGTTTTGTACATTATATCTTTTACTGGTCATTTGCAGCTTTAGCCATCTCCGCCGCCCTGCGCGTAGATATACGTTCTTCATTTAAATAAGCAACCACATACCCTTCCATTCCTGATCGTTCCTTCATTTGATTGGCTTCTTCTAATGTTTTAAAGCGACCAAAACTATACCTAAACCAACCATCTGCCTGATGTTTCACCACCTCAAATGGGCCATCATACAAGCTATTTAATCTATCCTTAGGTACTAGCTGTTTCTCTGCTAAAAACTGAACTGAAAAATACAAATTTGCAACCTCTTTTTCCTCTACCAACTCTTCTGTAATCACCACAGGAACTACTGAAACGGTATCTGTTATAGTTAATGTAGAATCTGCAATTACGGCCAACGTATCCATCGCCAATGTGTCTGTCGTTAAGGAATCAACTACTAAACTATCTGCTTGATGAGCTACTGAATCCGTGAGCAACACTGCAGCCGTTACAGCAGTTATTGGAGCAAGAGGCACCTCAGGTTGACCTATTAGAGAATCATTTTCCATCGTAAGCTCTTCTTCCGCCACCATTTCTTCTTGTTCCTCTATAGGCTCAACCAACTCCTCGGATTGATTTACATTTCCTAAAGCTTTTATAAGATTATCAATGGCATTCCCTTGCGACTTATTGGCATCAAACATATATTCAACTGCAGTATTTACATCTGATTCATTAGATGATTTTCTTCTCATCTTACGACCAAAATCATAATCACCTTTTGCCTCAGTCATTAATACATTTGCCTCACTCCCAACCTGTCCGCTTTTAACAGCTTTAGTTGAAGCTTTTTTATACGCTTTATATTTCTTTGTATATCCCTCTTTAAAATAAGAAGCGGAAGTAATAATTATTCGATTCGATTTTGTTTCGTAACGCCTTAATCTACGTTTTGAGCCACTTTCTTCAGCAGCCTTAATTTTGTCGGCATACTTTTCTTTTTTATCTACAATAGATTGAGCTTTATTAATCTTACGATCTGCTCTCTCAACCTTATTTTTATCTCCTGAAGATAAAACTGAGCTTTCCTGAGCCTGAAGCGATAAGCTACCTAATACAATAGCCAGTAGATTCAATAGTAATATTCTCATGTTATAATTTTCCCTTGATGAGTAATGCGTGTTTAAATCATAGTTGGTAGGTGTGCTAAAGTCTTTCTACTTTATTTATGGTATGATGTTTCAAAAACGGTAAAGAATAAGCAATAATAGGCCTAAAAACATGCGCAAAACTTACTAATATCATTTATTAAAATAGGACAACTCCATAACTTGCAGCCTCAAAACAAATTTTAGACATATGAAACCATTTTTATTTTTTAGTTGTTTACTTTGCATCTCCATTTTTATGGGCAGTTGTAATCAAAAAAGCAATATGAACAATAATCCATTATTACAAGATTTTAAAACGGTACATCAAACACCTCCGTTTAATCAAATAAAAACAGAACATTACCTACCTGCTTTCACGGAAGCTATTGAAAATGCTAAGAAAGACATCGCAGAAATTGTAGACGCAAAACAAGAGCCTACTTTTGAAAACACTATTTTGGCTTTAGAATATGCAGGCGAACAACTCAATACGGTTTCAAGCATCTTTTTTAATTTAAACTCGGCAGAAACTAATGAAGAAATTCAGACTATAGCACGAGATGTTTCTCCAATGCTTACTGATTATTCTAACGATATTGTTTTAAACGAAACACTTTTTGCTAAAGTAAAATCTGTTTATGACAATCGATCGGCATTGGCTTTAGACGAAGAGCAAATAAAGCTTTTGGAAGACACCTATAAAGGTTTTGAAAGAAAAGGTGCTTTATTGGAAGGTGATGATAAAGAGCACTATAGAGCTATAACATCAGAATTAAGTAAACTAACACTTCAGTTTGGTGAAAATGTATTAGCGGAGACCAATGCATATCAACTTCATATAACTAAAGAAGAGGAATTAGCTGGATTGCCAGATGCGCTCAAATCTGCAGCAGCAGAAATTGCTAAAAACGAAGAAAAGGAAGGCTGGATATTTACCTTACAATATCCCAGTTACGTTCCTTTTATGAAATATGCCGATAATAGAGCGCTTAGAGAAGAGCTATATATGGCTTTTGCTACAAGAGCTAATCACAACAATGAGCACGATAACAAAGAGATAGTTACTAAAATAGTAAACCTTAGATTAGAAAAGGCGAAATTATTAGGCTACGAAAATCATGCTCAATTTGTACTAGAAGAGCGTATGGCTAAAACGCCTGCCAAAGTAAATGCATTTCTGCAGGATTTATTAGACCGCTCTATTGGTTTTGCACAAGATGAAGTTGAAGAAGTAGCCACTTATGCTAAAAAGCATGGCTTAAATGATGATTTACAGAGATGGGATTTTAGTTATTACTCAGAAAAAGTAAAAGCCGAAAAATTTGACTTTACCGAACAAATGACCAAGCCATACTTTCAGCTAGAAAATGTGGTTGATGGTGTATTTAACTTAGCTCAAACGCTATACGGAATTACCTTTAAAGAAAATAAGGATATTCCTGTTTATCACGAAGAAGTGAAAGCATACGAAGTATTGGACGAAAAAGGCAAATACTTATCTATTTTGTACGTTGATTTCTTCCCAAGAAGCGGAAAGCAAGGTGGTGCATGGATGACAACCTACGGAGAGCAATATATTAAGGATGGTAACAATGTTCGTCCATTTGTATCCTTAGTATGTAATTTCAGTAGACCTACTGAAGATGCGCCTTCATTATTAACACACAATGAAGTAACCACTTTCCTACACGAGTTTGGCCATGGTTTACATGGTATGTTAGCCAATACTACTTATAAAAGCCAGAGCGGAACAAGTGTATATCGCGATTTTGTTGAGCTTCCTTCTCAAATATTAGAGAACTGGGGAACCGAAAAAGAATGGTTAGAGAAAGTAGGTAAACATTACAAAACGGGAGAAGCGATTCCTGATGAGTTAGTAGATAAAATACTAGCTGCAGCAAATTTCCAAAGTGGGTATTTAAGCGTTCGCCAGCTTTCATTTGGCATGACAGATATGGCTTGGCATGGCATCGACAAACCGTTTAACGAAGATGTTATTGATTTTGAGAAATCAGCCATGCTTAAAACAGAGCTCTTCCCTGAAGTTGAAGGAGCCTGTTTCAGTTCGGCATTTTCTCACATCTTTGCAGGAGGATATGCAGCCGGATATTACGGATACAAATGGGCAGAAGTTTTAGATGCTGATGCCTTTAGCGTATTTAAGCAAAATGGTATTTTTGATAAAGCTACTGCTGCATCTTTTAGAGAAAACATTTTATCTAAAGGTGGTACTAAACACCCAATGGATTTATACGTTGCCTTTAGAGGACAAGAACCTACGTTAGATGCACTAATGGAAAGAAGTGATTTAGTAAAAAAATAAGAAACTCATATTTTTGAGTACAGAGAAAGGATGCTTCACACGAGGCATCCTTTTCTTTTTAAACAGATATCTTAATTATAAAGCTCTTGCTTAGTATAAAAACCTGAATTAATTAAAACTTCATCAATATTATCCTTAGTAACTGCTATTGAGTTTACCCTATTTGTAGGAACATCAATTGTACCATTATATTCGCTACTATTCACAAAATCCTTTAGCTTACTACCTTTAGTCATTTCAATGGCAATTTCAGCTCCTTTTTCAGCAATCGTTTTTAACGGATGAAACACAGTCATCAGCTGATCTCCATTAATTACATTCTTACAAGCTTCCAATTCCGCATCCTGTCCAGTAACAACTACATTATCCTCAATACCATGCTTTTTAAGTACCTCAATAACTGCAGAAGACATTCCATCATAAGCGGCAACAACTGCATCTATATCATGCCCATGTAAAGATAAGACTTTCTCCATTTCAAAAGCAGCTATCGTAGGATTCCATTTTTCTATAAAAGTGGAATAAACCAGATTTACGTCCTTACTATCCACCTTGGGTTTTAAATATTTCAATAGAGCTGTTTGTAAATCCTCCCCATTCTTATCAAACTTATCTCCACCTAAAATCACATAATTACCCGTTGGCTTTTCTTTTACAACGGCATCCACCATCACTTTTCCAATTAAGTCATTATTACTGGCCACAAAAAAATCAACTTCACAATTTTTGATCATTCTGTTGTAAGCCATAACAGGAATACTTTCAGCCTGAGCATTTCGAACCATAACTGCAGCCGTGTTTACATTTGCCGCAATAATAACCAAGGCATCAACACCTAATTCTATTAATTCATTGCACTGGTCAATCTGTTTTGATTCATCATTCGAAGCAGTCTTAATAATTACCTCAACACCTTTATCGGCACAATACTGTTTAAAATAATTACTTTCCTTATTAAATCTATCTGTTTCTTTTGAAGGATATAAAAACCCAATTGTAGTGGTCCCTTTTTCATTACATCCAGTAATAATCACTAGTACTAATAAAAGAACAATTGTAAAACCTTTTTTCATCTCCATAGAAATTTAAATTTAGTTTAATTTACAAAACACAAATATTTATCTACATACTTATCAGCACAATACTACACTTACGCGATCAACATTACTTGAGTGAGCTGATTTAATAGATAGCAAATTCATGCGTTATAATCATTATCAAAGCTGATACAAATCTAATCATTTAAGGCATTTCACAAATAGGTAAATTACTACCCATTTATTTTACGATACTTTTAACAAAAAAAAATTTAATTAATGCCATAATAAAAGAAACATTTTTTAACATTGTACGTAAAATCTTGACCCCCCAACCCAAGCAACAATCATTTGGAAAATTTATTGGAAAACATTTACTAATTGTAATTTGGAGTTTTATGACTTGGAGAGATCTTAAGATTAGAGACAAAGTTGGCATTGGCTTTGGGACGGTCATCCTATTAACCATTGTGTCCAGCACAATATTATTAATAAACCTACTTAGAGTAGATAAGGAAATTAATGCACTCTCAAACCGATATATACCTTCGGTCAATGAGTCTTCTAAAATGAATCATTTTTGGGACAAATCAAGAGGATATGTTGATGCTTACGACATATCTAACAATCCATTTTATGATGCGGAAGCAGATAAAAACCTAGAAAGTTTTATGCAAGCTTTAGATAAACTCATCGCACTATCTGATAGTACTACTGAAAATAAAGGAGTTAATCTAATACACTTACAACAGGTTGCTAATAAATTTAAAGATAGAAAAAGCAAATCAAGTCAAAACAGCGCTCTAGTTCGCAACCAACTGCAATCCATTCAACAACTCAACTCCGAACTAAATACAGTTGGGCTTAAGTACAAAGGGTCATTTGCAACACAAAAAGCACTTGCCCAAGCAAATCACTTACAAGTGCAAATTATAACTAATACAACAATTACAGATATTGATGCAATAAACGCACTTGAGGAGCAAGCTGAAACTCTTAACAACCTAACAGGAGCTCCACGCGAAATAAAAGAACTACTGAACGAGGTTAGTAACTCCATTACTGCTTTTATTCCTAATTACAAAAAAGCAAAACTAAGTGAATTAGAAAAATATGAGAGCGCAAAAGAATTAATGTGGGAAGTACGAAAAGCATCTGAACTTGGCCTGGATTATTTACTTGAAATGGGAGAAAATAGTGCAGCCATTGTTAATCAGGAGAAACAAATATTAATAGGATCCATTATTCTTGTATTATTATTCGGCATTAGCCTAAGCTTCTTTTTAGCTAATTCCATCAGTAAACCATTGGTTAAAGGAATTGCTTTGGCAGAACAAGCCGCGAAAGGAGATTTAAATGTTTCTTTCTCATCGGATAGTAAGGATGAAGTGGGGCGTTTATCGGCAGCTTTAAATACCATGGTTAGTAATGTACGAACAGTCGTAAACGAAATTAGTGCTAGTGCTGCTAAAATGGTTAGTGCTAGTGAAAAGCTCAGCCAAGAATCAACCGAACTAAGTGAAGGTGCCAGCGAGCAAGCTTCAGCTGCCGAAGAGGTTTCTTCATCAATGGAGGAAATGTATGCTAACATTCAACAAAATACAGACAATAGTAAGGAAACAGAACGTATTGCTGTGAATGCAGTTGAAGGCATGAAAATTAGCAACAATAGCTCAGAGGAAGCAAAAACCTATTTAGAAAATATCACCGCAAAGATTTCTATCATTGGCGATATTGCTTTTCAAACTAACATATTAGCGTTAAATGCAGCTGTGGAAGCCGCTAGAGCGGGACAAGAAGGTCGTGGATTTGCAGTAGTCGCATCAGAAGTTCGTAAGCTTGCAGAAAGAAGTCAGGAAGCTGCAAATGAGATTAACACCGCTTCTCAAAGTACTTTAAATAGCTCAACAGAGGCATATAGTAATTTATTACAGATAACGCCAGAAATTGAAAAAACAGCCACTTTAGTGCAAGAGATAACTAGCGCTTCATTGGAACAGGTTGCAGGAGTTGAGCAAATTAACAATGCATTGCAGCAGTTAAATCAAATTACACAACGTAATGCCTCTAATTCTGAAGAAATAAATACCGCAGCCAAGGAGTTAGAACAACTATCTTACCTATTGAAAAAATCTATTTCTGTTTTTACTGGAGATGCGAACATAGGCAACCAAGAGACTGTTCATCCCCATATAGAAAATGCACCTAAAATTAAATCAACAAACAAAATCCCCAAACCTAGTCAAAAAGAAAAACCTTTAATTGATTTGGGTAAAGAGATGAGTAATGAAGAATATGAAACTTTTTAACAAATAATTTCATTAAAAAAGCCGCTATCAATATTATTGTTAGCGGCTTTTCTATGTTATCTCTTTTTCACTTTGGGATAAGAAACACGAGCGTGGTATATGTTTCTTAACTTTTGCTTAAACACCTGTTTAGCGGTTGTTATCTCCCTAAAGGTAATAGGCGCATTATAAAACTGCCCTTCCTTAATTTGAGTATTTACAATATTTTCAACCAGCTTATCAATCGACTTGTCGGAATATTCCTTTAAGCTTCTACTAGCGGCCTCAATGGAGTCAGCCATCATTAAAATAGCAGTTTCCTTTGTAAAAGGTGTAGGACCTGGATAAGTAAAGTTTTTATCCACCACATCTTTATCTGGATACTTATTAATGAATGAATTATAAAAATATTTTGTTTTAGTAGTTCCTTGATGAGTTGAAATGAAGTCAATTATCTTTTCAGGTAACTTGTGTTTACGAGCTATTTTCACTCCTCCTTCAATATGGTCAATCACTAACTTAGCACTATCTTCAAAATCCATATTATCATGTGGATTAATTCCAGTGGTCTGATTTTCGGTAAAATAAACTGGCGTAGCTGTTTTACCGATATCATGATACATAGCTCCAGCTCTAACTAATAAAGGATTCGCATCTATTTTGTAGGCGACCTCTTGTGCTAAATTACCCACCTGGATGGAGTGCTGGAAAGTGCCTGGCGCATTCTCAGCCATCATACGTAATAATGGATGATTAGTATCAGATAATTCAACCAAGGTTACATCAGATAAGAAGCCAAATAACTTCTCAAAGATGTAAATCATCGGATAAACCGCAAATATCAATAAACCATTAATTGCAAAATAAAGGAAGCCTTGATAATCGATAGTTTGTATATCTCCTTCACGTATTAAATGTAAACCTGTATAAAATATAGAATAGGTAAGAAAGATAAATATTGAGGAGCGTACAATTTGTGCTCTACGCGCCATCTTATACAAACTAAATATAGCTGCAATACCAGCTGGTATTTGTAAAAAGATAAACTCAAAACTATTGTTACTAAAGAAGGATGCTAAAAGAATTGCGGTTACATAAATAAAGAAACCGAGACGAGAGTCCATAAAAGTACGAACAATCAGAGGCAAAATGGTAAATGGCATTACCCAAATCGGTATTTCAGGAATTCGATGCGCAATAAAAGCCAGCGATATTATCATACATAAAATCAGTAATAAAAAGGTTATATAACTGAGGTTGATGAAAACATCTTTCCTGTAGAAATAAAGAAAAAGAAAAAGCCCTGTTAAAAACATTAAAGTGACTAAAACATGCCCACCTAATATTATATTATGTTGAGAAAGTGTTCCTACCCTTGATTCATATTCCTTTTTATAGGAGTCCAGTTTCTTAAGCGCACTTTCATCAATAATTTCTCCTTTTTCAACCACTCTTTGTCCTGCCAATACAATACCATTGGTTAACGACATATTTTCTAGCACATTTGCTTTTTCGGCATCTGTTCTAATATTATCGATATTGACGTTCGGTTCCAACACCTCATTAAGATATAGCTCAGACACAAATTGCTCCACCCCTTTAAAATCATTTGTAGACAAGGCTAAACCTTTGGCAAATTCTTTGGTCGCAAACTGATATGCCGACCTTAAAGTAAAGAACTCACTGGATAAATAGGGTTCCGCCAGATTCCCTTTAACCAACATGAGCTCTAATTCACTCTTGCTCTCCAAATACTCATCAGGAACGGCAACAATACCTTTCGCAAATACATCCAAAAAAATAGTATCCGCTAACTCTTTAATTCTATCTGCATTTAGTTGCTTTTTATATCGTCTTTTTAAAAACCTGTATTTAGCCTTATAGCTTGGCAACTTGCTTTCATATGATTTTAAAAAAGCCTGCTTGGCAGAAACAACCACCGTACTATCGTACAGAAAGTAAGGCCTAAAATTTTTAAGAATGCTATCCTGCTCAAGCTCTAATTCTTCCGAAGTTTTGTACACCCTAAAGTCAAATGGTGCAATTAATACTTCGTATCGCCAAGGCTCCCCTTTTCCAAATTGATAACTGAACTTACGTTCGCGAGGCATTAGGTTGGCAATAATAGCTACGGCCACCAAAAACAACAAAACGCGATAAGATGCGTGAGAATATTTCTTAAAACGTTGAAAAAAATCTTTCATACGATATAATTTAAAAATCTTATAAACTAAATTAATATAGGAACCATTTTATTAACGAATTCTATCTTATCTATTACAACCACCTAATCACTATTTGATTATCCGCTTCAATCCCACATAAAACTCCTATAAACTTTAACAAATATGGGTAAAATCCATTACAATTATAAGCTATAGTAGCCCCTTGTTGATAATTTTACGTTTTGCTAAAACTTGTTTTGCTATATTTTGGTATATTCGCAGCTCAAAATGTGAGGTAATTATGAGCGGTTCGATAAGTGTATTTGGTTTTATTCCTGTGAGAAATGAACCTTCTGAAAAGTCTGAGATGGTAACCCAGATTCTTTTTGGTGAAACTTTTGTTGTTTTAGAAAAAGAAGCCAAATGGGCAAAAATAAAAATGGACTTTGATGGTTATGAGGGCTGGATTGATGCTAAATTAGTATTCTCGGTTGCAGCAACAGAGTATGAGCTATGGAAAAGCGCGAATGCTTGGATGGTACCAACGCCTAAAATTACCATTGTTAAAGACGGTTCAAGTGCTCCAATAATAATTCCAGCAGGAAGTAGGGTTGTATTTAATGGTCACGACAGAAATAGTTTTTCAATTGGTAAAAATGACTATTTCATCTCAGGTCAAGTTCCAAGCGATAAAGAATTAGGCATTAGAGAGGTCGCAACCTCCTTATTACACACACCATATCTATGGGGTGGCCGATCTTATTTCGGAATTGATTGTTCTGGTTTATCTCAAATTGTATATAAAATTAACGGAAGCTGGCTTCCCAGAGATGCTAATCAACAAATAGAGTTAGGTAATAACGTAAGCTTTGTAGAGGAAGCCAAAACTGGTGATTTAGCCTTTTTTGATAATGAAGATGGTAGCATTGTGCATGTGGGTATTTGCCTTGGTGCAGGTAAAATAATTCATGCTTACGGCGAGGTTAGGGTTGATACTTTAGATCATCAAGGCATCTTTAATCATGACGCCAATAAATACTCGCATAAGCTAAGGGTTATTAAACGAATTATTCCTGAATAATAATGAGTTTCAGCTACGAGTATCCACGCCCTGCAGTAACGGTAGATGTTATCTTAATTACACAAGAAAAAACTCCGCGCGTACTTTTAATCCAAAGAAAACATGATCCGTTCGAAGGAGACTGGGCTTTCCCTGGTGGCTTTTTAGATATGGATGAAGATATAGAAACCGCTGCTTTAAGAGAACTCGAAGAAGAAACTAACATCAGTAATATTAGCATAAAGCAATTTAAAACCTATGGCGCGCCCAAGCGAGACCCCAGAGGAAGAACTGTATCTATTGTTTTTTATGCTTTTATTAAGGAGGAAATACAAACTAAAGCTGGGGATGATGCCAGTAAAGCGGAATGGTTTAATCTAAATGAAATCCCTAAGTTGGCATTTGATCATGATTTAATCATGAAAGAATTCTGTAACGAGATTATTCAGGACTAATTTGCCTGTATTTTTCTTTTGAGGATTTTGAGTTTTGTTTGTTCAAACAATAACAATGCAAGCACAGCTCCAATTATACTAGCCACGATATCATTAAAATCATTTACTATACTCCCAAACATAAAAGGCTCAAATTCTTCTCGAATAAGCATTGTTAGGCAAATTGCAGTGAAAGAATACACCACATAGTTCCCCATCCTCTTATTAAGGTAAAATAAGGCAATAGGAATAAAAACAATACCCGCGGCAAAGGCAGCCAGAAAATTCGGCAAACTCCCTAGCAGTACTACAATAAAATTATTGATTTGAAAACTAGGACGCAGGTAATCTCTGTTTAAAACATAAACTAACTGCAATACAATAAGCACAGCAACAACAGCAACAATTACCTTAAATTGTGTTTTATCCTTCGAAATCATCTTAGAGCTATTCTTTTTCAATACTATCTTCCAAGTAATCTATTGCTTCAGGTCCTTTATTGAATAGCAGATCTATTACACTTAAATTAGGCTTGAATTCAAACCTATCCTGAAACACCTGACGATATTCTAAAACTTTAAACGACGAATCAAACGCTTTAAAATCCTTTTTAGGGTGAATGATGTCTCTATAATCAGTCACTCCTTCGGTCTTCCTCGAAATATATTCCTCGGTTAATTTTATCTCTATGGGGTAATCAAGCACATCCCAAATGGTTTGAAGCAATTCCATATTAAAATCGAATAAAAACTTGTACTGCTTCTCGTAAAATGGCACAAAATCATCCATATAATATTCAAAGAACGGCGATGAATTATATGCGGAAACAATGGAGCGCCAATGCAATTTTTGCCATCGCTCATCATAGGAGATTTCTAAATCCTGAATCTTAACTTTAGGTCCTCTACCTTTGGTTACAGGAATAGTTAAGGGGATTGTTCCGTTTGCAGCGATTATATCACAACGGTTTCTATACGTCTGCCTTAAATAATTATCATGTTGTTCAACAGCAGGATTATCTGCATTGATAAAATGAGCTAGGTATTGAATGGGTGGCAAATAAGCCGTTGCAAATACAGATATATTACGCTTCATCTTTAATTTCTTCTTCTACTTTTTCCTCTTTTTCAAAAGGAATATCCTGAGCAACGTTAGCCTCCTTATTTTTTCTCTTCTGCCTCATGGCTATTGCATAATAAGCAGCTCCTACCAAGGCGCCTAGTATAAATACAGTAATTAATAAAATAGCCAAAGACAATTCCATTTGCCAGGCCAACAATTGAAAACTGACCATATCGGCATTTTGAACTGAAAAAACCACTATAAAGACTGCCAATATCATTAAAATCCAAAACGACTTCTTCATAACAACTCAATTTAAAAAATGTATGCCTAATTTACTCTACTTTCTTCAAAAATCTATCTTTCCTAAAATAAATCCAATTTTTCCTACTCATATCTCTCGACAATAAAACCTTGTCCACTCTTCCTATAATATGATTTTCAGGAACAAATCCCCAAAACCTACTATCAAACGAATAAGGACGATTGTCGCCAATAACCCAGTAGTAATCCATTTTAAAAGTATATTCGGTTACAGCTCGATCATTAATAAAAATACTTTTATCTCTAACCTGAATCTTATTTTCTTCAAAAGTTTCAATAGCTCTACGATAGAACCCCAAGTTTTTCAAACTCAGCTTTATCTGATCTCCTTTTTTTGGAATATAGATAGGACCCATGTGATGCATATTCCACAATAGGTGTTGATTAAATGGAAAAATCATTCGATCTGGAAAGTTTTTAAGCATATGATCTGGCTTCACCCCATCGCTTATTTCCTTAGCTCTTATGTAATCCGACTCTAGCATCTCCCAGTTTATTCCTTTTTCATTTTTTGATTCGTTGTACGGAATAAACCCTTTCTTTTTTAGCTGTTGAAGACTTTCTTCTTCTACAATATATCTATCAATGGAAATCTCTGGAAATTCAATCTTCTTACTGTTTGCAAAGCAAATACCTCTTTCAATTTTAATGGTATCACCAGGCAATCCATACACACGTTTAACAAAGCGAGGTCTATCTTCTATTTCAAAAAAGCGCAAATCACTCTCTTTCTTCAATTCCTTTCCTCCTTTACCATATAACCTCTTTAAGTAATGATAACTTTCGGTAGGTCTACTTTTTAATAAAGTATCTCCATCTGGAAAATTAAAAACAATCACATCTTTATAATTCAATTTTGAAGCCCCTATACTACGGCTATAGCTTTTAAAATGATTATGCCCATGACGAGGACCTGGAACTAATTTGTTCACTAATAACACATCACCTACCTGCAAAGTTTCGTGCATTGATGGTGTATGAAAGGTATATATCCCAACAAAATTAGTCTGCACAAACATTAAAATCCAAAAAGCAAACAAAATAGCCACTATCCATTCTACCCAAGCAAAGCGTTTTCCTAAGTGCATTTTTATAAAGTACCAACCGCTCTTACAATAAGACTTTGACCTAGCTGTCTCGGCAATTACAGCAATACCAACAAATGGCAAGATGCTTTTAGACCAAATACCAAGCACAAAAAACAATAAGCTAATAAGCCATTTAAAAATATGAGATTTCTTCATTACTTAAAACTAAAAAAGCAGGAACCCATACCATAATAAGTAGTTCCTGCTTTCTTTAATAATTAATATTTTACTCGTTAACCACCCATTTAAAGAAACGATCAAAACGGATTTTTCCGCCTAACCAAGATTTATCCTTATTTAAAGATAACCAAACTAAAATAGGACGACCAACTACATGATCTTCCGGAACAAAACCCCAATATCTTGAATCAGCAGACTGATGACGATTATCTCCCATCATAAAGTAATAATCCATCTTAAAAGTATACTCAGTCGCTTTTTCTCCATTAATGAATATTTGATCATCTTTAACCTCAAGCTTATTACCTTCGTAGGCAGTAATAATTCTATCGTACAATACCAAATTCTTCATATTTAAATCAACCGAAGCTCCTTTTTTAGGAACATATAGTGGACCATAATTATCTCTACTCCATAAATAATCCTTACTATATGGCCAAGCCTGAACTGTTCCTGTTGAATCTACCTTTTCTTCATCCATCTGTATCTGACGAATGAAAGGATAGGTTTTCATCATATCTGCTTTTTCCTCAGTTAAAGGAATAATATATCTACCAGGTGCAACACTCATCCTTCCCGCATCTTCGTTCGAGATTTCCATCTTATCTAAAAACCGCGAGTTCATAGCAGTACCATCGGTTAGCACATGATAAAAATGCTGCAAACCATCAGGATTTTCTACTTTGCCTCCATTAATGTAGATTTGGTTATGTCGTATTTCAAAAGTTTCACCAGCTATGGCTACACACCTTTTCACATAATTATCTCTTCTATCTACAGGACGATAAACCACTTCTCCATAATCCTCAGAGTTAAGCATAATATACTCTTTACCCAACTCTCTATATCTATTTAGTTTTTCCCACTCACTTGCACTCTCCAACCCATTCATTAAACTTTTATCAGTATACGATCTAGATACACCAATTCGTCGTGCTTGCTCGTAAATATCTGGATTAACACTTTTAACAGGAACAGTATCTCCAGTAGGAAAGTTAAACACCACAATATCACCATTCTCTACATTTCCAAATCCCTTTAACCTTTTATAATCCCATTGAGGCCATTCGACATATGACTTTGTGTTTAAACCAGGTACCGTATTTTGCAATAGCGGGAAAGATAATGGTGTATTAGGAATACGCGGTCCGTAACTTACTTTACTAACAAAAAGATGATCGCCCACCAACAAAGATTTCTCTAAAGAAGATGTTGGAATTTTATAATTTTGAAATAGGAATAAGTTAATGAAGTACACTGCCACTAGTGCAAAAACTAAAGCATCTACCCATTCTATCCAAGCAGCTGGCTTTTTACCTTCTTTCGTTCGTTTCCAAAAATCCCAAGGTACTTTTTTAGTAATATAAACATCAAAAACAATAGCTACTCCGGGCAATAACCAATAGTTACCTACCCATAATACCCATAATACGTATACTAGCGCTGCAATGGAAAATCTGATCCATCTTGCTAATGAAACTTTAGGCATATTAATTTAGTTTTAGTTAAAATTTAAGCATATCACTCATCCCCAAGAAACCTTGTTTTTTTGCTGTAAACTCAGCAGCTAAAACAGCTCCTAAAGCAAAACCTTTACGCGATTTTGCACTATGGTGAATAATTATTTCATCTACTTCTGAATCGTAAATTACAGTATGAATTCCTGGCACTTCTTCTCTTCTGAAGGCTTCAATCTGAAGTTGATCTTTATCTGCAAACTGATCTTCAGTCCATGCTTTTTTACGGTCTACATTTTCAAGTATTCCTTCAGCTAATGTAATTGCCGTTCCACTAGGACTATCCTTTTTATGAATATGGTGGGTTTCTTCCATCGATACATCATAATCACTAATCCCATTCATTAATTGAGCTAGTTTTTTATTGATCTCGAAAAAGATATTTACACCCACACTAAAGTTTGAAGCATAAAAGAAAGTCTGACCTTTGTTTTCACACTGGTCTTTCATTTCTTCCATTTTATCTAACCAACCAGTAGTTCCAGATACAACTGGCTTATTTCTCTTAAAACACTCAACAAAGTTATTATATGCAGCATCTGGCATAGTAAACTCGATAGCAACATCTGCAGCAGCAAAACCTTCTCCATCAAAGGTATCATCGCTGTTCATATCTATTTTAGCAGTAATGGTATGTCCGCGTTCAATGGCAATCTTCTCAATCTCTTTTCCCATTTTGCCATACCCTATCAATGCAATATTCATACGTAGTATTTATTTATAGAATAAGTATAAAGATACAGGACTAAGTAATACCAAGACCTTTAAAGGCATGTTTTAACTTAACATTAACCTACATTACCAATACTTACTCATTGATTTTACAAATGAAACGCAAATATAAAAAAGATACTTAGATAACTTATGGCATTTTAGTGTTATTCAGTAGCTATAAAAAGAAAAAGCACGAAGAATATTTCCCCGTGCTTATATATCGTTGTTTTGGTCTAGCTACTCAACCAATACTTTTTTTTTATTAAAAAGCTCACTTAAAACCTCTTCTACTTCCAGTAAAGACGGATTTATATTAAACACATGATGAGGTTTCATATACTTAATTTCTTTCTCGCTTTTAAAGCGCTCTTCTCCACCACCTGTAACATTTAAAACGATACAGTCATCTTTATCTACTAAACCATCGCGCACTGCGTTTATTAAAGTTGCTGTAGCTACGGCTGCTGCAGGATGAATGTCGTTACCTTCTAATTCTTTAAAAATACGACCTGCTTCCAGAGCTTCTTCATTGTTAGCACATAAAACATCTCCTCCAGCTTCACTCATTGCATCATACAATCCACCACAAACACCATAAGGTGGTTTTCTATTGGAAAGCACTTTAGCATCAATGGCCTCAACCTGCTTACGGGCAATATCGTCATCCATCGGAAGAATATCTCTAGATTTAGCTTTCCATGCATCATGAATAGGTACAAATGGTGTATTTTGAGAAACCATTAGTTTCATCATATTTTCACCATAGCGACCATCTTCAATTAATCGCACATTAGCTTCCCAAGCTGCAATAGCACCTGTTCCACTACCCACTGCCTGAAAATAGAAATCTGGAATTTTACCTATGGTAGTAACTGCCGATAAAGTTGTAGTTCCCATACCATCGCGACGAGCTACATTTTTAGCTCCTCCTTCAGCAATAAAACCATTCAATTCACAAGCTAAATTTGATAGATGAATAGCATCAAAATAATCACTACCCGATCTTGTTACCACTAACTTAACGTTATCTTTTACTGGCTTATCAAACCAAAGAGCACTTAAGTTATCTTCGGGCACACAAAGCAATAAAGGAATGTTATTATCTGAACAAACACGTGCAAACGCTCTTGCTGTATTACCTGCAGAAGCCACCACTAAAACAGTTCCATCCTTCGTCTCTAATCTTCCACCTACTGCATACGCCTCGGTTTCTTTAAAAGAACAAGTTACAAAGTTGGCACCCTTTTCAGGCCAATAACCACTAAATGTAATATGTAAGTCGGATAATCCTAAATGTTTAGCTAAGCCTTCACTTTTATAGGTAACAGGAGCCGATGACCCTTCCATCATTTTATGTACGGGCAACCAATCTGCAAAACGAAAAACACCATACGACGCATCCTTCACTTCAATTTGCTTCTTATTATAGATCGCTCTAATCAAAGAAGGCTCTTTCTCACAAGGTGTCTCCAAAGTCCAACCCGCGTCCTCAAATTGTTTTCCTGTTCTAACGCACTCCAATATATACGGAGTTGCTTTAAATTCTTTACTCATAACTTAATACAAATTTTAAGCTGCAAAAAAAGATATTTATAATTATTAAAGCGTTCTACTCACCAAATGACCCTTGGTATACAGAACACTTTGTCTATACTCTTTGCTCCTGCAAATGTTACACAAATGAATGACAGAATCAAACCTTTGCCTATATTTTTACTATTATATTTTTTTCAAAAAAGAAAAAAGGCAGAAAAGATAAACTTTTCTGCCTTTTACTATTTTAAATCTGATTGCTTAGTTAGCCATTGCTTTTTGAACAACTGCTTTAAAAGCATCAGGATGATTAACAGCTAAATCAGCTAAAACTTTTCTGTTAATCTCAATATTTTGCTTGGTCATCATACCCATTAATTTAGAGTAAGAAACTCCTTCTAAACGAGCTGCAGCATTGATTCTTTGAATCCATAATGCTCTAAACTGACCTTTCTTTCTTTTTCTATCACGGTACGCGTAACCTAAACCTTTTTCGTAGGTATTCTTAGCTACCGTCCACACGTTCTTTCTGCGTCCAAAGTTACCTTTGGTTGCTTTTAAAACCTTCTTTCTTCTTGCTCTTGAAGCAACAGCATTTACTGATCTTGGCATTTTGTTTTGTTTTAGAATGATTAGCGTCCTATTCTTAGGATCTTTCGGCTAACTTCATTCGATTAATAATTTTCTTTTTAATAAGGTGTACCCCTATTACTTCATGTTCAAACACAACTTGATGTTACTCTCATCAGAAGGATGAACTAAAGTTGCGTAAGTAAGATTTCTTTTTTGCTTTTTAGTCTTTTTTGTTAAAATGTGACTTTTAAAAGCATGCTTTCTTTTAATCTTACCGCTTCCAGTGATCGTAAAACGCTTTTTAGCACTGGATTTCGTCTTCATCTTTGGCATTGTACTATTATTAAAATGTTTATATAATTGAAGCTTACTTCTTCACTTTTTTAGGTGAAAGGAAGATAATCATCCTCTTACCCTCAAGCTTAGGTAGCTGTTCAACCTTTCCAAATTCTTCCAGATCCTGAGCAAATCTTAACAATAAAATTTCCCCTTTCTCTTTAAACAAAATAGAACGCCCTTTAAAAAATACATAGGCTTTCACTTTTGCTCCTTCTGAAAGAAATTTTTCAGCATGCTTAAGTTTAAACTGATAATCATGATCATCGGTATTAGGACCAAACCTAATTTCTTTCACAATCACTTTTACAGCTTTAGACTTCAGCTCTTTTTGCTTACGTTTTTGCTGGTACAAAAACTTCTGATAGTCGGTAATACGACAAACTGGAGGATCAGCTTTAGGAGAAATTTCCACCAAATCCAATTCTAACTTATCAGCCATTTTAACTGCTTCGGATGTGGAATAAACCCCTGGCTCCTCAACATTTTCACCAACCAGTCTAACTTTTGGAATTCTAATTTCGTTATTTACACGAAAATTTGGTGTGTCCCTCTGCGGCGGACCGCTATTTCTTCTTCTATTAAGTGCTATTTTAAGATCCTCCCTTAATTATTATTAATACTCTATTATTTAGATTCAATCGACGAAAGTAATTCTTCCACTTCCTTATTGATAAAACTGGCAAACTCTTCAATGGCCATAGTACCTTTATCACCATCTCCTTGTTTACGCACAGAAACGGTATTTGTCTCTGCTTCCTTTTCTCCTACAATAAGTAGGAAAGGTATGCGTTTCAGCTCGTTATCTCGAATTTTACGTCCGATTTTCTCATTACGATCGTCTAAAACGCTGCGAATATCGGAATTATTCAGGACATTTGAAACTTTTTCTGCGTAATCGTTATATTTTTCGCTAATTGGTAGAACAACCACTTGCTCAGGAGTTAACCACAACGGGAACTTTCCTGCAGTATGCTCAATTAAAACGGCTACAAAACGCTCCATACTTCCGAATGGTGCACGGTGAATCATAACAGGACGATGTTTAACACCATCGCTACCCATATATTCCAAATCGAAACGGTCTGGTAAATTATAATCTACCTGAATAGTACCCAACTGCCATCTACGACCAATGGCATCACGTACCATAAAGTCAAGCTTTGGACCATAGAAAGCAGCCTCTCCATATTCCACGATGGTTTCCATACCACGCTCTTCACACGCTTCTATAATAGCAGACTCGGCTTTCTCCCAATTTTCTTCGCTACCAATATATTTTTCGGTATTTTCTTTATCTCTTAAAGAAACTTGTGTAATAAAATCTTTAAAATCAAGCGCCTTAAAAATATATAAGATAATATCGATTACTTTTTTAAACTCATCTTTTAACTGATCGGGCGTACAGAAAATGTGTGCATCATCCTGCGTAAAACCACGAACCCTAGTTAAACCATGCAACTCACCACTTTGCTCGTAACGATATACTGTACCAAACTCAGCCATACGAATTGGCAGATCTTTATAAGATACAGGCTTCACCTTAAAAATCTCACAATGGTGAGGACAATTCATTGGTTTTAATAAAAATTCTTCTCCTTCAGCTGGTGTATTAATTGGCTGAAAAGAATCTTTACCGTACTTTGCATAGTGACCTGAAGTAACATACAACTCCTTATTACCAATATGCGGTGTAATCACCTGTTGATAACCATGCTGTCTTTGAACTTTTTTCAAGAAGTTCTCTAAACGCTCTCTTAGCATAGCACCCTTTGGCAACCATAAAGGCAAACCCTGTCCTACACTTTGAGAAAAAGCAAATAACTCTAACTCTTTACCGATTTTACGGTGATCACGCTTTTGAGCTTCTTCTAATTTAACCATGTACTGTTCCAACATTTTTTGCTTTGGAAAAGTAATGGCATATACTCTAGTTAACTGTCTACGCGTTTCGTCTCCTCGCCAATACGCTCCAGCAATACTCAACACCTTAATGGCTTTAATGACTCCTGTTGATGGCAAGTGAGGTCCACGACATAAATCAGTAAACTCTCCTTGTTTATAAAATGTGATAGTACCATCTTCAAGTTCGTTAATCAACTCAAGTTTGTACTCATCATTCTTTTCTGTAAAATATGATAAAGCTTCAGCTTTGCTTACTTCAGTACGTTGGTACGAATTTTTCAGACGAGCCAACTCCTTCATCTTAGCCTCAATCTTAGGCATATCAGAATCACGCAATACTGCTTCCTCACCTGGATCTACATCGTAGTAAAATCCATTTTCGATAGAGGGTCCAATACCAAACTTCATTCCTGGATACAAAGCTTCCAAAGCTTCCGCCATTAAGTGAGCCGAAGAATGCCAAAATGCATGCTTCCCTTCTTCATTCTCCCACTTATATAACTTAATGGATGCATCTGAATTAATTGGACGTGTAAGATCCCACGTTTCATCATTTACTGAAATTGATAAAACCTCTTTAGCCAATCGAGGACTAATACTCTTGGCAATCTCTAAGCCAGTTACTCCAGCTTCATACTCTCTTACACTATTATCTGGTAAGGTTATTTTAACCATGACTGTTATTTTATTTGCAAAGTTTTAGATTATACGAACACCCAAACTTATACAACTGTTTAAAATGTATTATTAAAAAGTGGCGCAAAGATAACTAATATTTGTTAGCTCAATTAATTCCATTGTTAAATTTTAAGCTTGATTAAATAATAAACATAAAAAAGGCAGTACTCTCAACATTTTAATTGAGAATACTACCTCATTTATAAACTCTATATAATAACTTAATACTTTGTTTTTACTTTCCGCCCAGTCTTTAAATCATCTAATAATAATTCATTTAGTCCTATAGCCAAAACTTTTGTCACCTTGCTTATTTCAATGTCTTTAGTTGGATCATCAATTGCATAATACGCTCCTGTTTCCAATTCTTTGTACTTTTTATTCATAACAAATAAATTATCTTCGGATACTCGTTTTGTTAGTATTACATCTTTTTCACTCCTATACAACACCCTGATCTTGCCATTACCTTCCAACGATAAAATAGTACCAACCTTTAATCGGGAGTTCATCACAGAATCGCCAACTGCAAACAAGCCACTTTTACTAGTCGTTCCAATCAGTTTAGCCTGATAAACATCCGAATAAAGGTCTTGAGAACTATTTCCAGAAAAATCGACAACATCAGCTGTTACCGTAACTTTAACCTGACTATAAACCAAAGGCCAATAGGTCCTTTTAAAGTCTATCGTATAATTCTGGTATTCTTCATTTTTATTTAGAGGTCTATTCTTAATCATTTCACGTTTCGCCTCTAACACAGAAGCATCTTGCTTATGTCCGCCAAAACAAAAATACTTATCCACCTGAGCCACACCATAAGCTACATCTTTATAAACAACTGGCTTACTTGAAGAGTTAGAACTGATTACTCCCGAACGAGAAGATACACACGACGCCAAACATACGCACGCCAATAAGAATAGAATTAGATTGGATTTCATTTTTATGATAATTTAGAGTTAGTTAATTTAAATACAAACAGACCTTTAGTCGACAATTTAAGAATGCACTTAACACGCAATCAAACAAACAAATAACATGCCAATATGCATTAAAACACTTAATAATTTAAGTTTATATTTTCACACACTTATTTTACATTATCAATACTAATCAATATCATCGAATATCCAATAGCTATAGTCGAGTAATTTGAAAAGGGTCTCGTTTTTGTTAGTTTTGCTAGCTTAAGAAGCAATGTATAATCAACAAAACATCATAATGAATAGAATATTTTTAATAATTGGTCTGCTATTACCATTGACCATTTTAGCCCAAAAGAAAACAGTTACACTGGAGGACTTAAATAAGAACTACTCTTTTTATCCTAAATCTGTTCATGGTTTAGAGTCGATGAAAGATGGAATGCATTACACTACCCTTGAAAACAAAGCTACCCAAGTGGTAAAATATGCCTATGCAACGGGTAAACAAGTCGGTGTAATTCTTGACTTGGCTAACATCGAAGACTGCCCCGTAAGCCATATTCAAGGCTACGAACTAAATAATACCGAAACCAAAGTATTGATTTACACCAATAAAAAAGCCGTATATCGTCGTTCATTTAAGGCTGATTATTATGTGTATGATATTAAGCAAAAAGAAATTAAACCACTCTCCGAAAAAGGACGTGAGCAAGTAGCCACTTTCTCTCCTAACGGCGAAATGGTTGCTTTTGTGCGAGATAACGATATGTACATTAGCAAACTAAAATTTGGTATTGAAGTACAAATAACCAAAGATGGAGAGTTTAATAAAATAATTAACGGTATTCCAGACTGGGTTTACGAAGAGGAGTTCAGCTACAACAAGGCATTTGAATGGTCGCCCAACAGCTTGGAGTTAGCCTACGTTCGTTTTGACGAATCAGAAGTGAGAGAATTCTCCTTTCCGATGTATCAAGGTAGCCACCCAAACTACGACGAAAATGCATTATACCCTGGAGAATATAAGTTTAAATATCCTAAAGCAGGCGAAACAAATTCTAAGGTTAGCGTAAATGTTTTTCATGTAAAAAACAGAACTACAAAAACCATGAAAATTGAGGATAGTAAAGAATATTATATTCCAAGAATTAAGTGGACACATGAAGCTGGACAATTAGGTATCTTTAAAATGAATCGTCACCAAAACCAGTTTGATTTATTAATTGCCAATACTGCCAGTAGCCTGACTAAAAATATTTTCACAGACAGAAACAAGTTTTTTGTATCGGAGGAAGTATTAGACAACCTTACCTTTTTAAACGACGGCAAGCATTTTATTTATGTAGGTGAGCTAGATGGATACAACCACATTCACCTTTATACCATGGCAGGCATGAAAGTTCGCCAAATTACTAAAGGGGATTGGGACGTAATGCATTATTATGGTTACGATGCCAAAAAGAAGCTGATTTATTATCAGGCTGCAGAAAAATCACCTACACAAAGAGAGATATACGCCGTCAGCATTGATGCTAAAAAGAAATATACTTTAAGTACAGAAGCAGGAACCAACAATGCCACTTTCAGTAGCAACTTTAAGTATTTTACAAATTATTATTCTAGTACTACTACACCCACTAAAGTTACTTTACATAGCCAAAGCGGAAAACTAATCAGAACATTAGAAGACAACAAATCTTTTAATAAAATGATGGATGAGTATCTGATTTCTCCAAAAGAGTTTTTCTCCTTTAAAACTTCGGAAGGCATTGAATTAAACGGTTGGATGGTTAAACCTTTAAATTTTGATCCCAACAAAAAGTATCCTGTTTTGATGACGCAATATAGCGGTCCTAATTCGCAACAGGTGCTGGATAAATGGGGTATTGGCTGGGAACAATATTTAGCTACCGAAGGATATCTAGTGGCCTGCGTTGACCCTAGGGGAACCGGTGCGCGTGGAGAGGAGTTTAGAAAATGCACCTACATGCAATTGGGCAAATTAGAATCAGATGACCAAATTGAAGCCGCTAAATACCTTGGCTCACTAACTTATTGCGATGCTGATAGAATTGGAATTTGGGGATGGAGCTTTGGAGGATTCATGAGTTCGAGCTGCTTAAGTAAAGGGGATGGTATTTTTAAAGTAGGTATTGCAGTGGCTCCTGTTACCAACTGGCGTTATTACGATTCTGTATATACCGAAAGATATATGCGTAAACCACAAGAAAACGCCAAAGGGTACGACGACAATTCACCTATTAATATGGCAGAAGATTTAAGTGGCAGATTGTTTTTAATTCATGGTACGGCCGACGACAATGTGCATTACCAAAACACCTTAGAGTATGTAGAACAATTGGTTCAGGCCAACAAACAGTTTGATATGTTTGTATATCCTAACCGCAACCACAGCATTTTTGGAGGAAACACCAGAATGCACCTATACACCATGATGAGTAATTATTTGAAGAAGAATTTATAACATCATTCAAAAGCATGTTGGTGAACTTTCATAAGTCCAACATGCTTTTTTTAAGCCTACTTTTCTCAAAAAACTCCTTGATTAACGGGGTTTTGAACTTTCCTTTCATTTACGTAATTTTACTTTAAACAAAAGCTACTACTTTGAAATATACGCTATCGGTCATATTACTTTTTGTATTTGCTTTCTCAACATTTGCTCAAGTAAAAACCATTCGCAAATCGAACAATGCTTTTTACGAAGAATTCCTTGTGCTTAAATCGGACACTTCCATTAAAAGCGGTCGATATATTAAAAAATATAAGAACTATGTGATAGAACGAGGCGCCTTTAAAAACAACGAAAAATATGGCAAGTGGGCTTATTTTTCGCTGGATGGCGTATTCGAATTTGAATATGATTACACCAACAACAAGGTGGTAAAGATCTCTAACAAACAAACACCTGATGAATATTTAGAGACGCCTATTCTCTTTCATGGGAGTCCCATTATCCCATATTTGTTTATGGTAAGACGAATACATTACCCAACAGAAGCCAAAAACAAAGACATCACAGGAAAGGTTGTTTTAGCCATCAACATCAACAAAAAAGGAGACATCACGAGTTTGTATATCAAAGAAAAGCTTCATCCATTACTAGATAAAGAAGTCATGCGTGTGGCAAAAACGATGCCCAACAATTGGGAATGGATACCTGCCACATACCACGGACAAAACATAAGCAGCGAATACCTTATCGACATTAGCTTTGAGTTGACAAATTAATAGACATAATAGGCTCTCAACCTTTCTTCATTTCAACCACTCCCCTTTTTCATACCTGCATCTACCATGTATAGCATAATTATATAGGTACAGATCACGGCAATCGCATTTAAACAAGTATTTAATATACCACCCCGCCTAAGATTCAGGAGGGGAAAGTGCAGCGGAGTTCATAGACCGACAACAGTAGGCATTCAAAAAGAGTTTAACAGAACTTCAAATTCAGTGCAGCATCCAAGCAAGCTCATATCTTAAATCATTAAAAATCATGCAAATCAAGCTCTCCTTCTTTTCAAGGAGGAGTACCGCGAAGAATGAGTGGGGAGGTGGTTTTAAAATGCTAAATACAATTACCCTGATGTACAGATGAATTAGTATCGTGTAAAAGCATAACTTTTTTATCTTTGCACTTTCATTGAAATAAAATACGCAGAAAAGCATAGCTATGAATATTGAAATGCAGCTAAAAGGCAAACTAATTGCCGCAGTTAAAGAGTTATACGGACAGGAAATAAATGAGAAACAAGCACAGGTACAAATCACTCGTAAAGATTTAACGGGAGATTTCACCATTGTGGTTTTTCCATTATTAAAAGTTTCTAAAAAATCGCCTGAAGATACTGCTAATGATATTGGTGAGTATATTAAAAACAACGACGAAACCGTTTCCAATTTTAACGTAGTTAAAGGCTTCTTGAACATTGAGTTGGCTGCCGATTATTGGTTAAACTTAGTGAACGAAATTGTTGCTCAAGACAAACATGGTTATGTAACTGCAGATGAAAATTCGCCCTTGGTGATGATTGAATATTCTTCGCCAAATACCAACAAACCACTACACCTTGGTCACATCAGAAACAACCTGTTGGGATATTCTGTTTCTAGAATTGCAGAGGCAAACGGTAACAGAGTGGTAAAAACTAACATTGTAAACGATAGAGGTATTCATATCTGTAAATCAATGTTGGCATGGAAAAAATGGGGTGAAGGCTGCACGCCCGAATCTACGGGTAAAAAGGGCGACCACTTAGTGGGTGATTTTTATGTGATGTTCGATAAAAAGTACAAAGCAGAAATCAGCACTATCATCGAAGAAAAAATTTCGGAGTATACTCCTATAAAAGATAGCGAAGACTTCAAGGCTACTTTTTCTGCTTTAAAAGCTAAAAAGAAAACCAAAGAAGGTTTAAACGAGACAGAAGTTGAGCAATTAAAGGCTTGCGAAGAATTAAGCAAATATGCCGAAAACAATGCGCCTTTAATTATTGAAGCACGCGAAATGCTGCTTAAATGGGAAGCTAAAGATAAAGAAGTTTACGCCGATTGGAAGATGATGAACCAATGGGTTTATGCTGGATTTGATGTTACCTATAAAAAGCTTGGGGTTGATTTCGACAAGATTTATTACGAATCGGAAACCTACACCGAAGGTAAAGACATGGTTCTTCAAGGACTTGAAAAAGGTGCTTTTTACCGCAGAGAAGATGGCAGCGTTTGGTGTGATTTATCGGATAAAGGTTTAGATGAAAAACTGTTATTGCGTAAAGACGGAACTTCAGTTTATATGACTCAGGATATTGGTACTGCCAAACTACGCTACGACGATTTTGACATTGACAAAATGGTTTATGTTGTAGGTAATGAGCAAGATTATCACTTTCAGGTATTGGCTCTATTGCTAGATAAGCTTGGTTTTAAATGGGGAAAAGACTTGATGCATTTCTCTTACGGAATGGTTGAACTTCCGCATGGTAAAATGAAATCGAGAGAAGGTACTGTAGTTGATGCTGATGACTTGGTGGACGAGATGGTAAAAACCGCTCGCCAAATGTCGAAAGAGTTAGGAAAGCTTGATGGTTACACCGAAGAAGAAGCTGAAGAAGTATTTAAAATGATTGCTCACGGCGCTTTAAAGTATTTTATCCTTAAAGTTGACCCACGTAAAAACATGACCTTTAATCCTGAGGAGTCTATTGACTTTAATGGAAACACTGGTCCTTTTATACAATACACGCACGCTCGTATTAAATCTATATTCCGAAAGGCAGCAGAAAAAGGAATTGAAATTTCGGACAAGGCGCCAACTAACGTTGAAATTGGCGAAAAGGAAAACAACTTGATTAGAACCATTGCTAATTTCCCTAATGTGGTTGCCGAAGCTGGAAAAACCCTTTCGCCTGCTGTTATAGCGAACTTTGCTTTTGATTTAGCGAAGGCATACAACCAGTTTTATCACGATTGTCCTATTTTATTTGAAGAGGACGAAAACATACGTATGATGCGTTTAGTACTGTGCAAAACAGTAGCTAAAACACTCAAAAACGCGATGTGGTTGCTAGGCGTTGATGTTCCAGAAAAAATGTAGTTTTTGTTAGACGAACATTATCATATATCAAGATTTGAACCTGTAATCTTCAAATCTTGATACTTTTCATCTTTCTAGTTTGGCTTTCGTCTTGACACTTGACACTATCGCAAATGAACATACATTGGATACAACATGTGCCTTTTGAAGGGCTTGGAAACATTGAAGAGTGGGTTATTAACAATAACCACGCTCTAACTTGTACCAGGCAATTTAACAGTGATGCTCTACCTAAACTCGATAGCATTGATATGCTGATTGTGATGGGCGGTCCCATGGGTGTTTATGACACGGATGAATATAGCTGGCTAGCAGAGGAGCTACAATTTATAAAATTGGCCATTGAGGCGGATAAAGCTGTATTGGGCATCTGTTTGGGTTCACAATTTATGGCTGCCGCTATGGGTGCTAAAGTTTACCCTGGACCTTTAAAAGAAATTGGCTGGTTTCCTGTTACACTATTAAATGAGGAAAACCCCATCCACTTTACAAGCTCCACCCCTACCGTTTTCCATTGGCATGGAGATACTTTTGAATTACCTGCACAAGCCCAACACCTAGCATCCACAAATGAAGTCACTAGTCAAGCATTTAGCATAGGAACTAAAGCCATCGGATTACAATTTCATTTAGAGCAAACAGAAGCCACTATCCAAGACATGGTAAAAAACTGTGGTCATGAATTGGTTGATGGAGAATCAAAAATCCAATCTGCACAAGAAATCATCAATGAGAAATCATTTTTTGAAGAGAATAAAAAAGCTATTTTTGGACTATTGGACTATTTGAGTGAGAGAACTTAACCTTATCCATTGATTAAAACTACTTACAAATACCATCCATTATTTAGACGAAATAAAAAGTAGGGCCTCCTCGTCTTAAAAAACATCAATCTTAATACATACCTGATAATAATATATATTTTTGTGGCGACATGCATTATTGTGCATATCGAAATAGTATCTCCCCAGAAAAACCACACTATCTAATACATGGGAGGTAAAAAAACAAACCACAGACATATAAAAAACAACTAATGAAAACAATTAACCTAAAATTATCAATGCTATTTTTAGCATTTTCATTTCTTACCTTTTCATGTGTAAACCAAAAACAAAGTTCATCAAACAATAACAACTCAAAAGAACTCATCATATTTCATGCAGGAAGTTTAACTGTTCCTTTTAAGCAAATAGTTACCGAGTTCAACAAAGAATACCCCCATGTTAAAGTTTTATTAGAAGGTGCTGGTAGTAGAAAATGTGCACGCAAGATTACCGATTTAAAAAAATCCTGCGACATTATGGCTTCAGCCGACTATACCGTAATAGATAAATTACTTATTCCTGATTATGCAGACTGGAATATTAAATTTGCCTCCAACGAAATGACCATTGTTTATCATGATGGCTCTAAATTTTCAGACGTAATAAACGAAAGCAATTGGCACGAAATTTTAGCTAAAGATGAGGTGGCCTTTGGAAGATCAGATCCCAATGCAGATCCTTGCGGTTACAGAGCTGTATTAACAAGTAAACTAGCAGAAAAGTACTATGCTAAAGAAGGTTTAGCCGACCAACTATTAAATAAGAATCAGAAATACATCCGCCCAAAAGAAACCGATTTATTAGGCCTTTTAGAATCTCATGCTATCGATTACATCTTTTTATACCGTTCAGTAGCTGAGCAACACGGCTTAAAATATGTAGTACTACCCGACTCTATCAACCTTAAAAAACCAGATTTAGCAGAATTCTATCAACAAGCTACCGTTAACATTAGCGGAAAAAAACCTGGTGAAATAATCACAAAACAAGGAGAACCGATGGTTTATGGGCTTACCTTAATTAAAGATGCTCCCAACAAGGAGATAGCTATGCAGTTTTTAACCTTCTTATTAAAAGAGGAAAAAGGTTTGGCTATCATGAAAAAGAACGGACAACCCGATGTAGTTCCTTCACCAACTGAATCATTCGATGCAATACCAGAAAATCTTAAAGAATTTGCATTAAGCAAATAAAAATAATCTGGCACCTACGTTTATAATATCATCATACATTAAGAATACCTTTTAAAACCTACTCTTTAAAAGGTATCGTAATCAATAGAGTTTTTAACCCGAAGATAACTTTAGGTCTAGAACAGCTATACTATTATTAAGAATGAAAACAGCAATACAAACTATATTATTCCTATTAAGCATACTATTAGTTCCAACAAATGCACGCTCTCAATCTGAGTTTAAAATTAGTACAACTATTCGACCTAGAATGGAGTTTAGAGATGGCTATAAAACCTTAAAAAAGGAAGGTGATAAACCAGCAGCATTTGTCAGTCAGCGCTCACGCTTAAGAGTGGACTTTAAAAATGAACTTGTACAGACTCGCTTTACCATTTACGATTATCGCGTTTGGGGCGATCAAATGTGGAAAAAAGACATTCCCACTGCTGGTATTCACGAAGCTTGGGCATCTGTAAAACTAGGCGAATATACACGTTTAAAAATTGGAAGACAATCGTTTCAATATGATAACGGAAGATTACTATCTGCAGTAAATTGGAACCAGGTTGGAGCCGCTCATGACGGTGCCATGTTGAGTTATCTTAAAAATGATTTTAATTTAGAAATATTCTCTGCCTGGAATCAAAACAAAGAAAACAACATAGGCACCGATTACATGTATGATGGATTAACAGCCTCGTTTTATTATAAGAATTTGAATATACTTTGGTTGAGCAAAAAATTTAACAAAGCTCAACTTTCTTTTCTAACTCTTGTGGATGGTCATGAAGAAGTAAAAGAAATAGAAGGTGAAGAAATCAACAATCCTGAACATTTAAATTATCGATATACTTCGGGCTTAATATACAAACAGGCCATTGGAGATATTAAATTTAAAGCGCAAGGATTTTTCCAAGGGGGTAAGTTATATACAGGAGAAGATGTGAGTGCATTTTACTTAAATTGTGAAGTCAACTATAAGATAAGCTCCAATGCAGGTATTCAATTGGGCTTTGAAACTTTTAGTGGTAATGATTATTCCGACACGGATAATACGACTAACAAAGCCTTTGATATTTTACTTGGAGCTCGTCATAAATTTAACGGACGTATTGATTATTTTAGCACACCTTCAACAACTAAACAAGTAGGATTAGTTAACCCTTTTACTAAATTGGATTACAGTTTTAAAAATAAAACATCAGTAAAACTAGCTTATCATCAGTTCTTCTTACACCAAAGTTATTTACCAGATAACAATACTCAATCCGTAGATAAATACTTAGGACAGGAAATAGACCTTACGGTGAAGAAAAAATTTAATGATTATATGAGTATTCAAGGTGGCTATTCTATTATGCTTGCTTCCAATACTATGGAATTATTAAAAGGAGGAGACAAAACCAAACTTAATCAATGGGCTTTTGTTATGTTTACAATCAATCCAACATTGTTTACCCATAAAAATGAATAAACTTCAGCCACTATATCTGGTATTTGTATTTTTAGGAGGGCTATTATTACTATTTATTGTAGCACCCCTTACGGGAATGGTACTATCTACTTCGCCCAGCAGTTTCTTTGAGGTGGTACAAAACAAAGAAGTGATTGATAGTATAAAACTAACTATTCTTACCTCATTTGGTGGTACCTTATTTTTTGCCTTTCTAATTATCCCGCTGGCCTATTTAATGGCTCGAAAGGAGTTTCCTGGTAAAAAGATTATTTCTGGTATTATCGACCTACCTATAGTTATACCGCATTCTGCCGCTGGTATAGCTGTATTGGGTTTTATTTCACGAGACTCGGTTATTGGTAAAGCAGCAGATTCAGTCGGACTAAACCTGATCGATCATCCCATTGGTATTGCGTTGGCCATGGCATTTGTTAGCATTCCATTTTTATTTAATGCTGCTCGCGATGGATTTGAAGCAGTACCTGTACGCCTAGAAAAAGTAGCTTTAAATTTGAAAGCCTCTCCAACCAAAACTTTTTTTACCATATCATTACCATTGGCATCACGAAGTATTCTATCAGGATTTATTATGATGTTTGCCCGAGGAATGAGTGAATTTGGCGCTGTAGTAATTGTGGCATATCATCCTATGATTACACCCGTTTTAGTTTACGAATGGTTTACCAGTTACGGACTGGCCTATGCACGTCCTGCAGCTGTATTATTTATAGCCATATGCTTGATATTTTTTGTAACTCTAAGGTTGCTGGTTAAAAACAAAGAACAACAACGCCATGCTTGAATTAAAGAATATTAGCAAAAACCTAGGTGAGTTTTCGCTGAATAACATTAACATTAGCGTGAAAGAAAAAGAGTACTTTGTAATCCTAGGCATCTCTGGCGCTGGCAAATCTGTTTTACTTGAAATGATTGCAGGACTCTTAAAGCCAGACTCGGGTTCAATTGTTCTTTCGGAACAGGATATTACCCACGAAAAAATACAGCATAGAGATATAGGCATCGTCTTTCAGGATCACGCTGTATTTCCGCACATGTCCGTTTATAAAAACATCATGTATCCGTTAAAAAACATGGGTACACCTAAAACTAAAGCCAAAGAAATAGTACATCGTTTTGCTGCTTTAATGAATATAGATCATTTATTGGATCGAATGCCTTCAACCCTTTCTGGAGGAGAAAAACAAAGACTGGCTTTAGCCAGAACACTGGTATTAGAACCAAAGTATTTGTTATTGGACGAGCCTCTTGCTTCAGTGGATGCCCAACTTAAAAGTGAGTTGCGCTTTTTATTGCGAAAGATTAACCGCATGGGCATCACCATTGTTCATGTTACCCACGATTACGAAGAGGCTATTTCTTTAGCTGAAAGAGTGGCTGTTATTTATCAAGGAGAGCTCATTCAAACGGGCACTTCTAAAGAAGTATTCAATAATCCCAAATCTAAATTTTTAGCCAATTTTACCGGAATAAAAAACTTTTTTAGCGCAAAAGGTTTGTCAGAGAATCTATCTATTGCTGAGGATAAAGTAAAGGTTCATCATTACAAAGAAACTGCAGACAGTGATGGATACATTTTATTTAGAAGTGAAGATGTTATCGTTTCAGCAGCAAACAACCCATCCAGCACATTAAATAATTTCGAAGGTAAAATCATCGACATATTCCCTAACATACACGGCATGGAACTGCTTATTGACATTGGCATTGAAATTACTGCACATGTTACTAACGAATCGGTTAAGCATCTTCAACTGGAATTAAATAAAAATGTATGGGTAAGTTTTAAATCTACCGCAGTGAAGTTTATACCCCACGAGTAAAAAATGCTCTACTTCCCCAAACTCTTCTTTACTTCCTTATTTAGGATTATATTTGCTAATATTCGTGGAGCTACCTCGTAACCGAAACGTTTGAATTTATCTACCACTTCATTAAAGTCAACATCTTTTTGTTTGACCAAGGTCATTAACTCATCCAACTGAGATTGACTTAACTCTTTACGAATGGCTTTTTCTATGGGTTTAGAGGTACTTGAAGTCTTTTCTTTTTTATCAAGCTTCTCAATGGGTTCTGCTAGACCAAAGGTCTCAATTTCCAGAATAATGGTTTCGAGCACATCAGCACAGGCCTTTTTTATAGATTCTACATCACCTGTAGTATCTCGTAAGGACCAACTATTATTTTCAAATTCTATTTCTTCAATCTGCTTACGCTTCAGATTTCCTTCTCCAAGTATAGAATCTAACACAGCTATAGTACCCTTCTTCCAGCTGTTTAAATCAAATTTACGTTCGTCTATTTTCTTTAATCTATGATGCAGTAACGCTAAGCTTTTTTCCATGATGTGAAGTATTTATTTAGTCAAACAAAAGATAGGTAGATTATTATTACGCACCAAGTTATTGAAAACAATAGTTAGCTCGCAATCGGTCAATAGACAATAGCCATTAGTAAAACAACCTAAAAAATGAAAAGCATTGCTCACGTAGAACAATGCTTTTCATATCTAATATTTTAACCCATCAAAAGGCTCTTTCTTCTTTACTCAAACTGAGCAAAAGTATCTTTTATAATTTGTAACGCTGCTCTTAGTTCTTCTTCGGTAATAACCAATGGCGGAGCAAAACGAATAATATTACCATGGGTTGGCTTGGCAATTAATCCATTCTCCTTCATAGCCACACACACATCCCAAGCTGTTTTTCCCTTTTTAGGTTTAATAACAACTGCATTTAAAAGACCTTTTCCGCGCACCAACTCAATCATCTCTGAATCAATACTACTTAACTCAGTCCTAAAAATCTCTCCTAAACGAGTTGAATTCTCTTCTAAGTTTTCATCTTTTATAACCTGCAATGCAGCAATAGCCACTTTACAACCTAGCGGATTTCCACCATAAGTTGAACCATGTTCACCTGGCTTAATGCATAACATGATATCATCATCAGCCAATACAGCGGACACAGGAAATACACCTCCCGAAACTGCTTTTCCTAAAATCAATACATCAGGACGAACGTCTTCGTAATCGCAAGCTAACATTTTACCTGTACGTGCAATTCCTGTTTGCACCTCATCGGCAATAAATAATACATTATTGGCCTTACATAAATCGTAAGCTTTTTTCAAATAACCATCTTCAGGCACATAAACACCTGCTTCTCCTTGGATAGGCTCTACTAAAAATCCTGCTACTGTTGGATCTGATAATGCTTGCTCCAAAGCTGCAATATCATTATATGGAACTACTTCGAAACCCGGTGTATATGGCCCAAATCCTTTGTATGAATCTGGATCGGTTGACATGGATATAATAGTTATAGTACGGCCATGAAAGTTTCCATCACAGACTATAATTTTAGCTTCATTCTCTGCAATACCTTTTTTCGTATATCCCCATTTCCTACATAGTTTAATAGCTGTTTCATCAGCCTCAGCACCTGTGTTCATAGGCAATACCTTATCGTATCCAAAGTATTTGGTTATATATTCTTCAAACTCACCCAATACGCTGCTATAAAAAGCACGCGAGGTTAAAGTTAGCTTCGAAGCTTGATCGGTAAGTGCTTTAATAATTTTAGGATGACAGTGACCTTGATTTACTGCCGAATATGCCGAAAGAAAATCGTAATACTTTTTACCATCGGTATCCCATACAAAAATGCCTTCTCCTTTATCTAAAACCACTGGTAGCGGATGATAATTATGCGCTCCAAATTGGTCTTCTCTATCAATATATTCCTGTTGGGTCATCTGAATATTACTCATTACTATATCGTTTTTATTATTGTTTCGCGAACGCTAAAGGTATAAAGAATACCACATTCGAGTTGATGAGAAATATCAGCTTAGTTGATTTCTATTTTAGAATTACCCCTTTTACATTATAATGCATCGCTCCGCATATTTTTACTCGTCCTCCACTATACCATATGCGTCCTGTCAAAGATCGCCTCGTCCTCCTACTTCAACACCTCGTCCTCCTTGGGAGGACGTATGAATTAACCTGGAGGATCAATATTTTTAAAGGAGGATTAACTTCTTGTACGGGAGGATCTCCCAAAAGCTAAGCAAATAGCTTTTCAATGAACAGCTCAGTAATTAGAATCTGGTTACAATCTTTAAATTAAGCCTGCGAGAAGTTAAATAATTAGGCACGGCATATTGGCGATTATTCACATCGGTTACCCAAAAGTAGGAAATAGTATTATTGATATTAAATAAGTTAAATACCTCAAGACCGATCCAAAGATTTTTAAACACCCCTATTTCGCGGGTTGGATGTAACTGCGAACCCGTTATTTCTTTGGAAAAACCAATATCTACCCTACGATAAGCTGGCATGCGATTAATAGCCATATAACGTGGTGAACGCGGAGGTCCGAAAGGCAAACCCGTTCCGTATAAAAAGTTAAGGTTTACTTTAAATGATGGGTTATTTCTAAAATAATCCTGCAACATTATACTGAAGTTTAAGCGTTGGTCGGACGGTCGTGGAATATATCCTGGATAAATGGTTTCTCCATCTCCATTAACATACGAATCATCAGCTATATCTTCTTCCGTTTGCATCAGTGAAAGACTTGCCCAAGACTCCACGCCCTTAACAAACTCGCCATTTATTTTCATATCTATACCAGCCGCATAGCCTTTGGCATTATTCTCTGCCGAATATCTTATTCTCACATTATCTATATGATAAGGAATCAGGTTAGTCATCTTTTTATAATACAGCTCGGTGGCATATTTAAATGAACGTTCGTTCAGCTTAAAATAATAGTCGAATCCAGTTACAAAATGTATCGATTTTTGCGCTTTAATATCGTAATTAATTTCTCCTTCAGGTGTGCGGTATTCCTTATAAAAAGGAGACTGATAATAAATACCGGTGGCTAGTTTAAAACGAAAATCACGCTCCCATTCAGGACGCAACAAAAAGCTCACTCTTGGACTTATCAATAGCTCATTATTAAAATCCCAATAATTGGCTCTAATACCTACTGCAACATCTAAATTCGCATCACCTATTGCAAAACGTTTATTATCTTGTACAAAAGCGGTAAACCTATTGGATGAGATATCATTTTCGGCATTATAAGCATATACTAAATCCAATTTTTCTGGGTTAATCGGAATACTATAATCTGCCGAATCTCGCATCTCCCATTCGTTAATGATATCCGAAAAACGTTCGTGTTGATATTTTACCGACCACTCAATATGATTATCATTGACTCTATGAGCTCCTCTAAAGGCCACATTAGTAATTGCTCCAAACAAATAATTTCGAGCATGTTCGTGATAAGTACCTATTCCAATTCCAGTTGCAATTTTGTCTTCTCCTGGAACATAATCTTCATCCTCAAGACCATGAATCCTGTATTGTCCAATTATATCAAAACTTTCATCCTCCGAGGTGCGATACCCCGAAACGATCATCTTATAAGTATTGTTGCTATTGGGCGAATAATCAATCGAACCTGCAGCAAAACCCGTTAAAAATCTATCCTCTTCCTCTCCCTCGAAATAAATACTTAATTTTTTAGCTTCGTTAATCGTTCCAAAAGAAGTTTGTCTATCAACAGGTTTAAAATTGTATTTATTCTGCGATATATTTCCTAAAAAACCTAAACGCCATTTATCATTCAGTCGATAAGTCATGTAGGTTTGAACGTCAAAAAAGGTGGGATTATAATCGCCTGTAACATCCGTTGAGCTCAATAAATATTTATTGGTTTTATAACGCACTCCAGTAATATGTGTAAACTTGCTATCCTTACTGGCTCCTTCTACATGCGCATTGGCTCCTAGCAAACTAACAGAAGCACTTCCTGCAAACGAAGTTGGCCGCTTATATTTAATATCCAGTACCGATGACATTTTATCGCCATACCTAGCATCAAATCCACCTGCTGAAAACTGAATATCTGAAACCAATTCAGGGTTTACAAAACTCAAACCTTCTTGCTGACCCGACCTAATTAAAAAAGGACGGTACACCTCAATATCATTGACATAAACCAAGTTTTCATCAAAATTTCCACCTCGTACTCTATATTGCGAACTCAACTCATTATTTGAAGTAACACCCATTTGTGTTTTCACTAGCGCTTCAATACTACCGCCTGTAGCATCGGGCAAACCAGAAGATAACTTTGAATCAATGGCAGTAAAATTTTGATCTCCTTCTCTATTGGCTTTTACATCTACCGTTTCTATCGATTCTGTTTTCCCTGATAGAGAGATGGACAAGTTCGATTGAGCCGTTTTTTTATCCAATACAAGTTCATGAACCTGAAAACCTATTCTACTAAACACTAAAACAACTGGAAACTTTGCTTTTACTTGTAAGGTGAACTCCCCTTTATCGTTAGAGATGGCTCCACCAGGATTTCCTTTTATCGAAACATTAACCAGCTCCAGCAATTCGCCTTTAGCTGATTTCACCACACCATTAATTTCAACTGCATTTTGCGCCTTAAGCATAAATACACAGCTTACACAGAAGAATAAAAGAAGAATCTTTTTAAGCATATATTAGAATTGTTACCAGCTAGATTTAAATATAATAGTTCTAGGACAAAAGTAAGCAACTGATACAATTATCCTTTCTAAATCATTATAAAAACGATAGATTTACTTTTTTATTACACATTTAGTTATGAAGAAAATTCTGGTAACATATAAAATCCCAAGCACTGGCTTTGATGAACTTGGAGGTGATTATGAGGTTATTTTTCCGAAAGGTGATAAAATAAGTGAAGAAGAAATTAACGAACACATTGGTAATACCGATGCTATTGTATCTGTTTTTGGTCACGCCTTAAGTAAGGAAGTTATAGACCGCGCTCCTCAACTTAAAATTATTGCCAACTTTGGGGTGGGTTACGATAATGTGGATATTAACTACGCCTCAGAAAAAGGAATTGTGGTTACCAACACGCCAAACCCTGTTACCGAACCTACTGCCGAATTAGCCATGGGCCTGATGATTGCTGCAGCTCGAAAAATAGGTTCGTTAAATAATAAATTAAGAACAGCCGAAGGAGTAAGTGTAGGTGTAATGAAGAACCTAAGTACTACGCTCACCGGTAAAACACTTGGCATTATTGGCATGGGTGCCATTGGCCAAGCCTTGGCTCGACGCGCCCTAGCCTTTAACATGAAAATAATATATCACAATCGCAGACCTCTGTCATCGGAAATTGAAACACAATACCAAGCAAGCAAAATTCCTTTTAAGGATTTACTTAAAACTGCTGACGTAGTGTCCTTAAATACGCCTTTAACTGCAGAAACCAAACACTTGATCAGTCATGATGAATTGGAATTAATGAAATCTAGCGCTTTTATTATAAACACCGCAAGGGGGAATGTAATTAACGAAAACGACTTAATTAGCGCACTTAAAGCAAGTAAAATTGCTGGGGCTGGACTAGATGTTTACGAAAACGAACCGCATATACCAGAAGCTCTATTAGCCTTAGATAATGTGGTAGCCACACCTCATGTAGGAACTGCTACAATGGAAACTCGAGAAGAAATGAGTATGCAAGTGAGTGATAATATTAAAAAATTCTTTGCAGGAGAATTGGTTGAATGCGTTGTAAATGCCTAACTTTAATTTTACATTCAATTAAAAACCTAGGTTACATTTAAATATTAGCTCGATATGAAAAAAATATTAGTCTTCACCGCAAAGAATTCGGCCCGCTCGCAAATGCTTGAAGGCTGGTTAAGTTACTACCTAAAAGGAAAAGCAGAAGTAGTAAGTGCAGGAACTCACATAGAACCGATACAAATGTTGGCACAAAAAGCTATGATTGAATCGGTGATTGATATTAATAAAAGCAAGTCGAAAAGCATCACAGAATTTACCCATGATATTTTTGAATTTGTAATTATTGCTGATAGTTCTTCGCCGGAGGAAATTATTTTAAGTCACGAACCTCAAAAAGTTATTTGTCATCCTTTTAAAAACCCTGGTTTAGCGGAAGGAACAGATAAAGAGAGATTGTTGTCGTACAGAGAGGTGTGCAACGAAATTGAAGATTATGCCATGGAATTTGCCATGAAGAATTTTAACATCTTGCAATAATTGTTACTTTTAGCTGCATAAAACAAAATTCATGGTGCAACAAAAACTATTACGCTTACCTGAATTCCGCAGAGGTTTTCATTTAATAACCAGCTTTATTGAATCTAATCTTAACTTGCCCGAAACAGGTTTACTCAACTTGTTTTTGCAGCATACTTCGGCTGGTTTAACCATTAATGAAAATGCGGATCCGTCGGTACGTGTCGATTTTGAAACCATCATGAATAATGCAGTCCCTGAGAATCTTCCTGAATATACCCACACTTTAGAAGGAAGTGATGATATGCCTTCTCACGTAAAATCGAGTCTTATTGGCTGTTCGTTAAGTATTCCAATTACCAATGGTGAGCTAAACCTAGGAACCTGGCAAGGCATTTACTTTTGTGAGTTTCGTAATTTTGGTGGTCATCGCAATCTTGTGGCTACCATCTATTCATAAAAAAGGATGACTCGGTTGGAGGCATCCTTCAATATTTTAAATATTTCCTACTAGCTTCTAAAATAACCCTCTACATAAGGATACAAACTTTTTGTATCTGGCAATACAATATCCGCCCCTTCTTTTGCCAATATCTCATCTTCCAGAATACCTGTATTTACGGCAATCGTAGTTATTCCTGCTGCTTTTGCAGAACGCACTCCCAAAGGAGCATTTTCAACTACCAAACATTGTTTAGCATCAAAACCACAACCTGCCACAGCTTTTAGGTAAGGCTCTGGATCTGGCTTTCCTTTAACCACATCTTTGGCACTAATAATTTGATTTAAGTCAATACCAAAGTCACCATTCAGGCGGTCTAAAAGTGTGGGTTGTTTCGAACCTGTCACTACCCAAACCTCTTTTCCTTGTTGCTTAAATAAATCAATCAGCTCCTTCATCATAGGCATCATTTCAGCCTCAGAAGCCATTCCCATTAATCGTACTTTTTCGTTATACACACGCTCCTTATCTTCTTGCGTGGCTTCTCTATTTAGGTGCTCTTTAAAAACACAACCAATGGTTTCATGTCCTGGCCTTCCCTCGTACATATAAGCATCGTAAGCTGGAAAATCAATTCCCTCCGCCTTAAAACATCCTACCCAAGTTGCTTCATGGTTTTTCATGGAATCGTATAAAACTCCATCCATATCAAAAATCACACACTTTAAATCTTTCGGAATAACAGTATTACTCATATCAATAAAAATATAGCATTGTTTAATTTCTAAACTCGGGCAAAAAGTTTCGAATATTAGTTTCAACAAAAGAAACTAAAAAAACACTAAAACAAGAATAATACACATCATTACTGCTTTACTTATTTTAAGGCGAACGATAAATATTTACCTTTGCCTTTCGAATCTGTAAAAATCCATTATATGGCAACAATTTCTATCGCATCTGAAATTAAAAAGGTATTACCCCAGATTAAATTAGGATGTATTGAAGCATCGGTAAGCATTGAACCAAGCTCTGATGAACTAAACCAATGGATGAATAAACAGCTTGAACAAATTCAAGTAGCATTAACTCCAGAAACAATTAGACAAACTAGCACAGTAAAAGCAACTAAAGATGCCTACAGAGCCTTAGGTAAAGACCCCAATAGGTATCGTCCTGCAGCAGAATCGCTGATGCGAAGAATTGCAAATGGCAAAGGTTTATACCAAATATCAAATGCGGTAGATGTACTGAATTATATATCTATAAAAACAGGCTTATCAATTTGTGGGTATGATGCACATTTGATTGATGGAGATATTTGCCTTGGCATAGGTAAAACGGACGAACCGTACGAAGGCATTGGCAGAGGAGCCGTAAACATAGAAGTACTGCCAGTATTCAGGGATGAGAATGGTGCTTTTGGAACACCTACCAGTGACTCTACAAGAACTATGATTACCGAAAAAACAACAGATATACTATATATATTAATGAGCTTTGATGGAGATAGTGAATTAGAAAATGCACTCAACGAAACAGTTGAGCTTTTAACCACACACAGCAAGGCTACAAATATTAATACCTACTATATTTAATTTTTATGATTCAAATATGTGCGTTAGCTTCGGGGAGTAACGGAAACTGCTACTACATTGGCAACGAGGAAGAAGCTATTATTATTGATGCGGGAATAAGCAGACGCAAGATTATTGAAAGAATGAAAGCCAGAGGTTTAGACCCTCTAAAACTAAAGGCTGGTTTTATTACACACGAGCATCGTGACCATTATCAGGGAGCCAAAATACTCAGTCAAAAGCTGAATATTCCTTTTTTTCTTTCTGAAAAGACTTTAAGACGTGGTCATTACACCATGCAACCTACGTATGTAAACACCTTTGAACCTGGACAAAAGATTACTGTGGGCTCAATTACGGTGCATTCGTTTTTAAAGAAACATGATGCTGAAGAGCCATGCAGTTTTAGGGTGGAAGCAGGCAATTATAATATTGGTGTTTTTACGGATATTGGCGAAACCTGCGAAAGAGTGAATAATGAAATTAACCAATGTGATTATCTATTTTTAGAATCGAATTATGATGATGATTTACTTGCTGCGGGTAGATATCCTGATTACTTAAAACGAAGAGTTTCTGGAGAATATGGTCATTTATCGAACAAACAAGCAGTAGAAGTCATAGAAAATCATGCCTCCGAGAATTTAAAAATGATATTTTTGTCACATATTTCGGAAGATAATAACCGAGGCGACATTGCGATGAATGCTTTTAAACATTTATCCGATAAATACGATATAAGATTAACCTCGAGATATGATGCAACCGAGGTAATTAACATAGAATAAAATAACCATAGACAAATATACAATGCGAATCCTTAAAGACAACACAGTAGGACTTGTGGTAGATATTCAAGAAAGATTATTCCCACACATTCACGAACACGAGCAACTAAAAAAGAACATTGAGATTTTAGTGGAAGGACTAAAAGCTCTTGGTGTACCTATGTTGGTTACCGAGCAGTACAAAAAAGGTCTGGGAGAAACCATTCCAGGAGTAGCCGAAAAAGTAGCGGATTGTCCTGCTTTTGAAAAAACTGCTTTTAGCTGCTGCGATGATGAGCCTTTTATGCACAAGTTTGAAGAAGAAGGTTATAAAACGGCCATCTTATTTGGTATTGAAGCGCACATCTGCTTAATGCAAACTGCTATCGATTTAAAAACTGAAGGTTACCGACCTATTGTTATTGAAGATTGTGTGGGCTCAAGAAACCCTGAAAACAAAAGAATAGCTATCAATCGTTTATTACAAGAAGGCATTATTGTTACAAGCTACGAATCTATTCTATTCGAACTTTGTCGTTTTGCAGGTAGCGATACTTTTAAAGCTATTTCTAAACTTGTAAAATAGAGATGAGAAGAGTTTTTGGTTTAGGGGAGACCGTTTTTGATATCATTTTTAAGAACGGGCAACCAGTATCTGCAAAAGCAGGAGGTTCGGTTTTAAATGCCATGGTTTCCTTAGCTCGATTGGGTCACCAGTGCTGTTTTATCAGTGAACTAGGCCATGATAAAGTTGGCGATATTATAGTTGATTTCCTGAACCAAAATAACATTAACAGTTCTTACTTACAAAGATATAACCATGGTCAGAGTGCTTTGGCCATGGCTTTTTTAAATGCCCAAAACGACGCCGAGTACGATTTTTATAAAAACTATCCCGAAGAGAGATTAACACTTCCTTTACCAGAATTTGAAGAAGGTGACATTTTTCTTTTTGGTTCTTCTTACGCTGTATCACCTGTAATTCGTAGGCAAGTAGTTAAAATTGCTGAGCACGCTAAAAAATGCGGTTGCACTATCATTTACGACCCAAACATTAGAAAAGCCAATAAGAATAATCCTTCCGAAACCTTAGAATTTATAAAAGAAAATATGGAGTTGGCCGACATAGTAAGAGCCAGCAACGAAGATCTCTGTAATATTTTCAACACCAGCAATAGTGAAGATAGCTATGCTAAGGTTAATCCTTATTGCACTAATTTAATCTACTCAGCTAATGCTAAAGGAGTTTATATCCATTCCAATAATTTCGCTAATCATTATTCCGTTCCAACCATCAAAACCATAAGTACAATAGGTGCTGGCGATAACTTTAACGCGGGAATTATTCATGGTTTACTTAAGCTATGTTTAAACAAACAAAGTCTAGCTGGTTTAAACGAAAATCAGTGGAATCAATTGGCTGATTGTGGAATTCAACTAGCAACAGATGTTTGTATGAGCATGGATAATTACATTAACGAAGGATTCACCCTTAGCCAATAGTTTCTAACCTTAACAAGTTACTTTTAAAATCTAGGTATTTTTGATAATCCCCTACTCTTCTCATTTTACGATAAATACGCTGTCCTCCATCTAAAAACTGCGATGGGTACTCCCAAAAACATTTTAGTTGATTAAGAATTTGATGATCACTAAAACCAAACTCCTGCAGCTGAGTTAAAAATTCTTCATGAAGCTTTTGTATGGTATCTTTCCAATCTAACTCTGGTATTAACATACACGGATTTATTAAAAGTCCCCGCCCAATCATCCAGGCACTCACTTCCGGAAAACGAAGTTTTAAATCATCCAATACAGCAAAAGAAGTTATATCTCCATTTCCAACCAACGAATAGTCTTTATTTATTTCTTCAAAAGCATCCCAATCTGGCGTTCCTTTATATTTTTGCTTACCTAAACGCGAATGCATAATCACTTCCTCTAACGGAAATTCTTTTAACACTTCAAGCACAGCTATAAACTCGCTTCTCTCCAATAATCCAAGACGCAGCTTTACTGATAATTTTAGTGGCAAACCTGCTTCAAAATAAATAGACAACATCCTTCGTATCCTTTCGGGATAAGGCAACAGCCCCGAACCTAACTGCCTATTAACTACCATCGGAAACGGACAGCCAAGGTTTAAATTAATTTCATCAAAACCTCTTTCATATATCAGCTTGGCAAAATCTACTAACTCCTCACCTTCGTTAGTAAGCACTTGTGGTACAATTGGAATATCCAAGCGATAAAATAGTTGGTCTTCAATTTCAAAACAACCATTTTTTTCAACACGGTAAAATGGGGTAAAATATTTATCAATCCCACCAATAAATTTATGATAAGCTAGATAGTATGGAAGAGTGGTAAAACTTTGTAAAGGAGCAAAGTAAATAGATGTATCCAAAGCGTAGAAAAAATAAAAGCAGATTCGCAAAAACTGCTTTTAAAAAATTAAGTCTATTTCCCAATTAGCGAATTTTGAATTACAAATGTACAAAATATTACATAACAACGTAATAACAAATTGAATTTAGTATTTTTGCTCGCCAATTATCATTAAACTAATCACATTGAATTTAGAAACTGACGCATTAGGAGCGGCTTGCCGAGATTATATGGACGGCAATAAATCTGCAGAAATCATTGTTCAATCAAACATTGTTGAAGATGATGTTCTACCTGTTGAATACCTTTTTAGGTCGTTTAATGAAATGCCAGAACTCGAAAAGAAAGCCCTAACGCTGAGTAAGGGAAACATCCTTGATGTAGGAGCAGGAGCAGGAAGTCATGCTTTATGCCTACAACAAAGCAATAAAACAGTATATGCCAACGAAATAAGCAACTCAGCCTGTTCGGTAATGCGTCAAAGGGGTGTTAAAAATATTATTGAAGACGATTTCTATAATTTACCCGAGGATAATAAATACGATACCATACTTATGCTGATGAATGGTATTGGCATTGCACAAGAAACAGGGAATTTAAAGAAATTCTTTGCGAAAGTAAAATCACTACTTAACCCTGATGGATGCTTACTAGTAGACAGCTCAGACATCAGATATTTATTTGAGGATGACGACGGTAGTATATTAATCAACTTAAATGATGATTATTATGGCGAAATTACTTATCGCATGAACTATAAAGATATCAAAGGGAAATCATTTAAATGGTTATTTATCGACGATGAGCTACTAAAACACCATGCCGATAGAAACGGTTTTAAATTTGAAAAGGTGGCAGATGGCCCTCATTACGACTATTTAGCCAAGCTATCAATAAAATAGCTAGGTTTTATCTAAGCATTTGATTCATTTACAAACATTTTGAATCTTATATTGAAAATAAAACGTATTTTTAAAGCTATATCTCACAACAACTTTTCTTAAAAAAAGAAATCTATTTTTAATAAATTAATCATACCACTCGGGGAATTGTGGTAACAAAATATTAGTCAAATGAAGAAGTTAATTTCATTATCTATTTTTTTAATTGTTGGACTTACAGTTTGGGGACAAGCTCCAACTATTAGCGATTACAGTCCTGATCGAAATATCGCAGGAGTATTAATAAACCAACAACTAGTTCTTTTATTTGATCAAAATATCCAGTTTGCTTCTGGCGTCATTAGAATAAGAAGAGTCTCTGATTCAAGTATATACGAATCATTTGATGTAGATGGTATAGATTCAGACTCTA
>NZ_LXYE02000011.1 GCF_001659685.2 Labilibacter marinus | reverse complement strand
ATTTGGAGATAAATACAAATAATTTAACGATTAACCATATCCCATTAGAATACAATACTCAGTATTACATTACAATTTCTAGTAGTGCGATTGAGTCCACAACAGGAACTCCGTTCGCAGGCATTTCTTTAAATACAGATTGGGCATTCACAACCGAAACCCAAGCTCCAAATATCAGTTCTACAAACCCAACAAATGGCGATTCCGGTGTTTTAATTGGTCAAGATTTAACAATTACCTTTGATACTGACATCCAATTTAGTGATGCATTTAACAGAATTCGCGTTAGAAGATACACAGACAATTCCATATATGAAACATTTGTTGTTGAAGGTGTAGATACGGACCCAACTTTGTCAATATCTGCACGTACGCTGACTATTTCTCATATTGATTTTGAATATAACACCAGGTATTATGTAACCATTGGTGATGGTGCAATTGAATCGACAGGAGGAACCCCATTTAGCGGATTCGCAGATAATGCTACATGGAACTTTACC
>NZ_LXYE02000010.1 GCF_001659685.2 Labilibacter marinus | reverse complement strand
AACAACAAATGGAATCATAACAGATCCAACTTTCACTCCTATTAATGAAGCTACAGACATCACTCTCAAACCAACTTTAACCATGGTATTTGATGCGCACACGACAGCTATAATTGAAGAAAATGAAACCATCATAAGCATAGTAGATATTAATAATACATCAAACAAGATTGAATTAAAAACAGGTGGTGGAATTGACACCCAGGACACACGCATTTCTTTCTCTGGTAGTACTATAGCAATAGACCTTTCTAAAGGAAGTGAATCGCTAGTATCAAATACAAATTATGCAGTATACATTAAAGATAACACTATACAAGTAGACGGCGGCCTATATTATAATCAACTTGAAAACCTAACAACTTGGACTTTCACCACAGGAGAATACAGACAATGGGTTGGAACAACTTCTGATTTTAATGAACCAACGAACTGGTTGGGCAACGGAACCAACTACATCATAACAACAAGTGGCCTTAGTCCTATTGTGTCTGAAGACATCGTCACAGATATTATTATCATTAATGCTGGTGCTTCATTAACAATCCCTTCAGGAATAACATTAACTGTTAATGCATCTCTCACAATAGAATCCTCTACAAACTCAAGTATAGGTAACGGAAATTTACTTGAAGAGGGAATATTGAATTCAACAGGAGCAACTATCAATATTGAACAAAATATCGAAAGAGATTTAGAAGGACTTTATATATCTAGCCCTGTTATTGGCGCAACCCAAAATAACTCAAATATTTCATCTGGCATGTACAGACGAAACACTAGTGCCTCAGGATGGGAAGTTCATGGAACAACAGAAGAGCTGGAAGCAGGAATTGGATACCTTGCATATGGATATGCTCACGAAGTTATAAAATTCAACGGTGTACCTAATAGTAGTGATGTAGGTCCACTACCAACCATCAACTCGGCAGATCCTATCAATTATGGATGGAACCTAGTTGGAAACCCCTTCCCTTGTAGTATAGATTGGCTAGATATCATAACAAACAACATGGATGACGAATTCCAAATCTTAAATCAAGACACGGAAATATACGGTGTTTATAATTCAGGAATTGGAGTTAACCTTAATCCAGACCCAGACAAACTAACTCACATACCTTCGTGTCACTCATTCTGGGTTCAGGTAGCTAAAGAACAAACAAATGGTAACATTACAATACCAGCCGAAGCAAGAGTAACCTCAAATTACACATACTTAAAGAGTGCATCTGCAACTCAAAAAACAAAAATTAGATTTTCAGGAATTAACGAAAGTAACATAGAGGACGAGCTATTATTATCATTTAATCCCGATGCTAATGACGGAGATGATGTACGCGATTCTGAAAAACGCTTCTCGTACAACAATAAAATCATACAGCTATACACCATTCACTCAAACAGAAAGTATGTTATTGATTCATATGAGAATTATACTGATGCCAAAACCATTAAACTTGGATACAAAACAGGTATAGCTGGAACATATAAAATTAGATTAAAAGAGTTCGTTAATGATGATGAAGATATCACCATACAGCTAGAAGATCTCACAAATACGGATCCTGCTAAAACAATGAACATCGATGATGAATATAGCTTCACAACAGCAGCTGGTTCTTTTGAAGAGAGATTTTTGATACATATCTTACCATCTGGAACAACCGATATGACAAATACAGATAACGATAACTTACAGATAAATATTCACGCATTTGAATCGTACATCTATATTAAAATCCCTGAACTAACGAAACCTTTATATAAAATATACTCCACCACAGGAAAAATTTTACAAACAGGAACATTAAGTGCAGGCTTTACGAATAAAGTTCTTTCACAAAACGAAGGGATAGTTATTGTTCAGATTATTTCAGATGAAAAAACGACAAGTCAAAAGGTTTTTATAAAAAAATAGTATATTTGCTGTGACTATGGAGAAGAGAATATACACTAGACCTGAGCTTTCTACAACTTCTATTGATAATGAAATTTCTCTTATCATGATGACAGATTGGGAAACACCTCCTGATAAGCCTACGGGGCCACCTTCAGCAACTCAACAGAGTGGGGAATCTAGTCCTACTCAACAGAACAATTTTAACGATAATCCTTTTGGAGAATAAAATACAAAGACCGTCAAATTAATGACGGTCTTTTTTTTATCTTTGCAGCCTGACCGGTACATCCGGAGCAAATCATAAAACACTATTGTCAAGCTAAGTTTATCAACAAACATGCTTGTTTTTTTTACACTTTTAGTTGAGTTATCGTGGGAAGATCCAGAAAAAGAAAACCTCTGTTTGAGGAAGTTGAAATAATAGATGTGGCAGCTGAAGGCAAAGCTCTTGCCAAAATAGAAGATAAGGTACTATTTGTTCAAAATGCAGTTCCTGGAGACATTGTTGATGTTCAAGTAAATAAGAAGAGGAAAAATTATTTTGAAGGGTACGTAACAAAATACCACAAATTATCTGACATACGTGTAGAACCTTTTTGTGAGCATTTTGGAAAATGTGGAGGCTGTAAATGGCAGGCATTACCTTATAGCGAACAACTTAAGTTCAAACAAAACGAAGTGGAGAATAACCTTAAACGATTAGGTAAGGTTGAACTTCCTGAAATTGCCACAATTATTCCTTCTGAAAAAGATCAGTACTACAGAAATAAACTGGAATATACTTTCTCGAACAAGCGATGGCTAGAACCTGAAGAAATGCAAATAGAAGATGGCTCTATTGAACGTTACGGCCTAGGTTTTCACATTCCTCGTATGTTTGACAAGGTGATTGACATCAAAAAATGTTACTTACAAGAAGAACCATCTAATAGTATTCGCTTAGCCATTAGAAAGTATGCATTAGAAAACGAATTAAGTTTTTTTGACATCAGAAATCAAGAAGGTTTTTTAAGAACTCTAATCATTCGAACCACTTCTACAGGAGAGATAATGGTGATTGTTTCTTTTTATCATGAGGATGTTGAAAAACGAGAAGGTTTATTAAATCACCTGAAAGATACATTTCCTGAAATAACTGCATTAATGTATGTTATCAACGAAAAAGGAAATGACACTATTGGCGACCAAGATATCATTTGTTTTAATGGTCGTGAGTTTATTGAAGAAGAAATGGAAGGCCTTAAATTTAGAATTGGTCCTAAATCCTTTTATCAAACCAACTCTGAGCAGGCTTACGAGCTTTATAAAATAACCAGAGACTTTGCTGGACTTACAGGAGATGAGATTGTATATGATTTATATACAGGTACAGGTACCATAGCAAACTTTGTCGCTTCAAAAGCAAAAAAAGTAGTGGGCGTTGAATACGTACCTGAGGCTATTGAAGATGCAAAAATCAACTCAAATAATAATAAGATCACCAATACAAGCTTTTATGCTGGAGACATGAAGGATGTGCTTAATCCTATTTTTATTGAAGAAAATGGCACTCCTGATGTAATGATTGTTGATCCCCCAAGAGCTGGTATGCACGAGGATGTAGTTAAGACTATCTTAAAAACAGATGTTAATAGGATTGTATACGTCAGCTGTAACTCTGCCACTCAGGCCAGAGACTTAAACATCTTAGATGAAAAATATAAGGTAACTAAAGTTCAACCTGTAGATATGTTTCCACATACACATCACGTTGAAAACGTAGTACTTTTAGAACTTAAATAGAACGGAGCAACCATGGAAAATTTTGACCAATTAGGTGTAAGAAGGAAATTTGTTAGTGCCATTAAGGAAATGGGCATTAATACACCCACAGAAATACAAGCTCAGGTAATCCCTTTGCTATTAAAAAGCAATACCGATTTAATTGCTCAAGCACAAACAGGAACAGGAAAAACTGCAGCTTTTGGATTACCTCTATTACACAAAATTGATCCAAAAAGAAAAGAAGTACAAGGATTGATTCTTTGTCCCACAAGGGAACTAGGGCAGCAAATTGCCAAACAGATATTTAAATTCACAAAGCACTCGGACAAGATATTTACAGAAGCTGTTTTTGGAGGTGCTCAGATAGAGCCTCAGATGAGCGCCCTACGTCGACCAACTCACATTGTTGTAGCCACTCCCGGACGTTTAATTGACTTGATAAAAAGAAAAGCTGTTGATTTACGCAAAGTAAGAACTGTTATTTTAGATGAAGCAGATGAGATGTTAAGCATGGGATTCAAAAAGGAATTGGATGAAATACTTAGTTCACTTCCTGCAATTCAAAACAAATGGTTATTCTCAGCAACCATGCCCAATGGAATTAAAAACATTGTTCAAAAACACCTTTCTGCTAAAGCAATAAAAATAGAGGTCAGTAAAAAGAAACAGGTTAATAAGAACATTGACCACCAGTTTTTAATCTGTGAAGAAAAAGAAAAACTTCACGTATTGATTCAAATGCTTAATTCGGATCCTACCGCTAGAGGTGTTGTTTTTTGCAAGACAAAAGCTACAGCTCAAACTCTAGCCAAACAATTACAAGCTAAAAACATTCCTACGGATGCCATTCAAGGTGACTTGAAACAAATTGAGCGTGATAAAGTAATGCGTGCTTTTAAGAATGAGAGTTTAAGAATTTTGGTTGCCACCGACCTAGCAGCCAGAGGCATTGACGTAGAGGGTTTATCTTTTGTAGTGCACTATCAACTTCCAGATAAGGATGAGTATTACACACACCGAAGCGGTAGAACTGCCAGGGCTGGTAACAGAGGAATATCTTTGGCGCTAATCACTTCACCTGAAATTAAACAAATCAGATGGTTTGAAAAAACTTTAGGCATTAGCTTTAAGCAAATTAGAAGATCGAAATAATGAACAAAGGAGAGCTGGCTGAGAAGTTATACCATGGGGAAGAAGGATACAATTGTGCTCAAGCCATTTTTAAAACCTTTCAAAGCGAACTTAAAATTGATGAGCAAACCATCTTAGAAGCTAAAAATAGCGGAAGAGGAAAAGCTGATGGAGGAACCTGTGGTGCACTTTATGCAGCCCTAAAACTAACAACATCTGACGAAGTCAGAAAGAAGCTAGAATCAACCTTTATTAGCAAAGCAGGCAGTACGTTATGCAAAACAATAAGAGCAAACAGAAGACTAAGCTGTAAAGGTTGCGTAAGAGTAGCGGCAGAGACTACCCATCAGAACTTTTAAGTACTTCCTGAATTATTCGTATTTAAATCACCTATATTCTATAAAACACAAAAGGGTCGGCAAATTGCCGACCCTTTCTTATATATCTGTACTTAATACTAGCAGTTAAATAATAACTCACGGTATTTTGGTAACGGCCAGATTTCATCATCAACGATCAACTCTAATTTGTCGATATGGTAACGAATCTTATCTAAATATGGACGAACCTCGATATCATAAGCCTTAGCCTTATCAAATCCATCATCCATTTTGTTACACTTCTTACGAGCATCAATCATTTCTTTTCTCATTGACTTAATAGCCGATGTATGTTCAGAAATTTCTTTGATTAACTCAAGACGAGAACCTGCCATAGTTTTGTACTCGTCATCAGAAAATAAATCTTTTAAGCCTTGTACGTTTTGGATTAATTGAGTTTGATACTTAACCGCAGTTGGAACAATGTGGTTAATAGCAAGATCTCCAAGAACACGAGCTTCGATTTGAATTTTGTAAACGAATTTCTCTAAGTCAACTTCAACACGAGCTTCAAGCTCTTTTTCACTCATGATACCACCATCAACTAATACTTTTTTAGCTGGAGCATCAAGATATGTTGCTAATGACTCAGGTACACTAGTGATGTTAGTCAAGCCACGCTTAGCAGCTTCAACTTGCCATTCATCAGAGTAACCATCACCGTTAAAACGGATAGGCTCACAAGCAATGATATATTTCTTAAGTACTTGGAAGATAGCTTCATCTTTCTTAACACCTGTTTCGATGATAGCGTCAACCTCTACTTTAAATTCTTTTAATTGATCCGCAACTGCAGCACTCAACATAGTTGTTGAAACGGCAGCATTTGAAGCCGAACCTACAGCACGGAACTCAAAACGGTTTCCAGTAAATGCAAACGGAGAAGTACGGTTACGGTCAGTATTATCTAAAATAATTTCAGGAATACGTCCGATACCTAACTTAAGCGCTGTTTTCTCATCTGGAGTCATTTTGTGATCTGGTACCTCAGCAACAATTTTATCTAACATTGCAGAAACTTCAGTTCCTAAGAATGCAGAGATAATTGCAGGAGGAGCCTCATTAGCACCTAAACGGTGACTGTTAGAAGCTGTAAGGATAGATGCACGTAATAAATCCTGATTTTTATATACAGCCATTAATGTGTTAATCACAAAAGTTAAGAACTGTAAGTTTGATTTAGGATTTTTTCCTGGAGCATATAATACAACACCAGTATCAGTACCTAAAGACCAGTTATTGTGCTTACCAGAACCATTGATTCCTGCATATGGCTTTTCGTGAAACAATACACGGAACTTATGACGACCAGCTACACGCTTCATCAAGTCCATCATAACTTGGTTATGATCGTTACCTAAGTTAGCCTCTTCATAAATTGGAGCCAACTCAAACTGAGAAGGAGCTACCTCGTTATGACGAGTTTTAATAGGCATACCTAATTTATGCGCTTCAATTTCAAGCTCAATCATAAATTTAGCTACACGCTCTGGAATAGAACCAAAGTAGTGGTCATCTAATTGTTGATCTTTTGAAGAAGAGTGTCCCATTAAAGTACGACCTGTTAAAGCAAGGTCTGGGCGAGCTTGATAAAGAGCTTCATCAATTAAGAAATACTCTTGCTCCCAACCCATGTTGGTGTGTACTTTAGTAACATTTTTATCAAAATACTGACAAACAGCTGTAGCAGCTTCATCAATAGCAGCTAACGATCTTAATAAAGGAGTTTTATAATCAAGTGCTTCGCCTGTATAAGAAATAAATACAGTAGGAATACATAAAGTAGTACCTACGATAAACGCTGGAGAAGAAGTATCCCAAGCAGTATATCCACGAGCTTCAAATGTTTGACGAATTCCACCATTAGGGAAAGAAGATGCATCTGGCTCTTGCTGAGCTAATAACTTACCTTCAAAGTTTTCGATGATACTTCCATCATCACCATAATCGATAAAACCATCATGCTTTTCAGCTGTTCCATCAGTTAATGGTTGAAACCAGTGCGTGTAGTGGGTAGCACCGTTTTCAATAGCCCATGTCTTCATTCCAGAAGCAACACCATCAGCCTCTTTGCGGTCAATACTTCCACCTTTTTTGCTGGCAGCTTTTACTGCTTTAAAAGCATCTGAAGAAAGATACTTTCTCATCGTGTCTTCGTTGAAAACACTTTGTCCGTAATAATCAGTTACCTTGTTTGATGGTAACGTAACATCTTTAGGTGCTCTTGAAAGCAACTCATTTAATGCTTGAAATCTTAATGTTGCCATAATAGTATAAAATATTTATGTTTTTTCTTTCGAGTTAGCGGCTCAAAAATAAGTAATTCTAAATTAAAACCTCAAAAAAAGATGATTTTTTTCATAATTTTAAGAGTTACTCCACCAAAAGTCCACTTTTCAGCAACAAACAGCAGTTTTTTTACACCAAACCCCTACAATTTTCAACTTTTCATAACTTTATATACCAAAAGACACATCAAGACTGTTTTAATTGAAAGTATTTTCAATATTTAAATAACAATTCGTAAGCTCTCACGGGTAGTTTTGTTTTTATTTTCAGCCTCCATCGAATATTTAACCCAATTCCCAACTAAAACCCAACAAAAAAGCCAGCCTTATTTTAAAGCTGGCTATATATATATTATAAATAAATGATACTACTTTTTCAATTCTACATAGTTCTCGTAAAAATATGGAATTGCTTCAATACCCGTGAAGAATTGCTCTAAAGGATAGTTCTCGTTTGGTGAATGAATAGCATCCGACTCTAAACCAAAACCCATTAGAATGGATTTTACACCCAATATATCTTCGAAAGTAGAAATAATAGGAATAGAACCTCCACTACGAACAGGCACAGGCTTTCGATTAAAGACTGTTTCATAAGCTTTTTCAGCAGCTTGATATTCTGGTAAATCAATCGGACAAACATATCCTTGTCCTCCATGAAGACTTTTCACCTCTACCTTAACACTACCTGGAGCGATTGATTCAAAATGTGTTTTAAATAAATCTGCAATTTTATGATGGTCTTGATTAGGAACTAACCTCGATGAAATTTTAGCATAAGCTTTTGATGGCAATACCGTCTTTGCTCCTTCGCCTGTATATCCTCCCCAGATTCCGCAAATATCAAACGATGGACGAATACCCGTTCTTTCACTCGTAGTATAACCTTTTTCACCAGATAGCTCTTTTACATCCAATGCTTCTTTGTAATTTTCCTCATCAAATGGAGCCTGAGCCATTTTTTGGCGTTCTGCAGGTGTTACCTCAATCACATCATCATAAAAACCAGGAACAGTAATTTTCCCTTCCTCATCCGTCATTTGAGCAATCATCTTGGTCAGTACATTAATTGGATTAGCTACTGCCCCTCCAAATAAACCTGAATGTAAATCGCGGTTTGGTCCAGTAACTTCAACCTCCCAATAAGCCAACCCTCTTAAACCAGTAGTAATAGATGGAATGCCCGGAGCAATCATAGAGGTATCTGAAACCAAAATCACATCACTCTTCAACATCTCTTTATGTTCTTCGCAAAACTGAGGTAGATGAACAGATCCTACTTCTTCTTCCCCTTCAATTAAAAACTTAACGTTACAAGGAAGCTGATTAGTTTTTACCATAAACTCAAAAGCCTTGGCATGCATGAAACTTTGCCCCTTATCATCATCGGCACCTCGGCCAAATATTTTACCATCTTTAATAGTAGGTTCGAAAGGTTTTGAATCCCACAATTCAATCGGATCAACTGGCATTACATCCATATGTGCATAAACCATTACCGTTGGCAACTTAGGATCAATAATCTTTTCTCCATAAGTAATTGGATTGCCTGCCGTTTCAAAAATTTCAGCTTTATCTACTCCCCCATCAACCAATATCTTCTTCCACATTTCTGCAGCTTTGTACATATCAGGCTTATGTGATTCAATACTACTGATAGATGGAATGCGAAGTAAATCGAATAACTCCGCTAAAAATCTATCTTTATTTTCACTTATATATGTCTTTAATCCTTCCATATTCTATTTTATTATCATTTGTAGAAAAACGATACAAGATACAAAAGGTTTATAGGGGAAAGCATGAAGCATATCAGTATTTAGGGTTGGTCTTTCAATACAACACCAATATCAAGTGATTACTACTTAAAGTTTACCACAAAGCTACGTTGAGAATCTCTGCCTGGCGATAATTTTTCTTTGAATGGACTTGTACGCTTTAAATAATCAATGATATCAAAAACATTGTTTGCGTTGGCCATTTTACTATGCATCAAATAGCTTCCTGCCACAGTACCCGTTCTGCCAACTCCTCCAACGCAATGAAAATAAACAGGTTTATCCTGAGCTAAACTATCATCAATAATTTGGGCTATTTCACGCATGGTTTCAACGGTAGGAATTGACGCATCTTCCACTGCTTTTCTATGCATCGTGGCATTTTCCTTTTTTAACCTCTCGTTATAATTAAAAATGGCAGAACCATCTTTTTGCGTTTCATTTTCCTTGGTAAGATTCACAAAGGTTTTAATACCCAATTTTACTAAGGCATCAATATCTTCCTGTGTATTCGGATACCTTCCTGCCAATAACTTACCCGGAATAATCCAATAACTATGTTCAAACGGTAATATATTCATCAGTTTAGATTTTATAATGCACAAAAAAACGGTTTAATAGTTAATTACTCACTACAACTAAACCGTTCTTAATAAATTAATAAGGTAAATGCTTTTTATTAAAGCATACCCTTTTCTTCTAATATCTTTTCTGCTTCCTCCATTTCATGATAAAAAGCTTCTCCGTATTTTCTGATTAAAGGTTCCTTTAAAAATTTATATACAGAAACACCTTCTTTTTCACCTAAAGTACGCGCATCATTACAAATAGGCCAAACATCATAATTCAAGGCCTCTCCCTGACTCAGCTTTTTGGTTCTAATAGGATATAAATGACAAGAAATAGGTTTTCTGAAATCGACCAAGCCTTGCTTCCAAGCCATTTCTATAGCACAATGTACACCACCCTTATTATCGAAGTAAGTATAAACACATTCTTTACCATGAATGATTGGCGTGACTAACTCATCTTCAAAGTCAATAACCGAAGTTCCTTCCTCCTCAATTGTTTTAATAGCTTCTGGTGATAAAAGATGTTTTACCTTAGGGTATATCTTTTCAATCTCCTTGGCCTCATCTTCTTCTAAGGGAGCACCGGAATCACCTTCAACACAACAAACACCATGACATTTAGCTATATTACAAATAAACTTATTTTGGAATAACTCCAGACTTAATATTTTATCATCAATTTGAATCATCTTATACGGCGTAGACTATTTATAAAATTTGGTACAACAGAAAAAAAGCAGCAACCCCAGAAGGATTACTGCTCCATAATTATTGTGAGAAACAATTATTTTAGATCAATTAAGCACTTTCCAGTCATATCAGCTGGTTGCGCAACACCCATTAATTTTAAAATAGATGGAGCTACATCTGCTAACACACCATTATTAACCTCACCATTTTGCTCAGTTACCCAAACAAATGGAACTGGATTAAGTGAGTGTGCAGTATTTGGAGAACCGTCGCTATTCACAGCATTATCAGCATTACCGTGGTCAGCAATAATGATAACCTCGTAATCATTAGCTTTAGCTGCTTCAACAACACCTTCTACACAAGTATCAACTGTAGCAACTGCTTTTTCAATCGCTTCGTAAATACCAGTATGTCCTACCATATCACCGTTAGCAAAGTTTAACGCGATAAAGTCATATTTTTTATCGCTTAATTCTGCAACTACTTTATCTTTTACTTCAAAAGCACTCATTTCAGGTTGTAAATCATAGGTAGCCACCTTTGGAGAGTTTACTAAGATACGATCTTCACCTTCGAATACTTCCTCGCGACCTCCTGAAAAGAAGAAAGTTACGTGAGCATACTTTTCAGTTTCTGCAATTCTCAACTGCTTAAGTCCTGCATTTGCAACTACTTCACCAATAGTATTCTGAACATTTGCTTTATCAAAAAGAATGTGCATGCCTTCAAACTTAGCATCGTAAGGAGTCATTGTACAGTAGTGTAAAGGAATAGTTTTCATTCCTTCTTCTGGCATATCTTGTTGCGTTAACACTTGCGTTAACTCTTTAGCTCTATCATTACGGTAGTTGAAGAATACGATTACATCACCTTCTTCAATTTTACCTACTGGATTTCCTGCAGCATCCACTTTTACAATTGGCTTGATAAACTCATCAGTTACATCAGCATCGTATGAAGCTTGAATAGCAGCAGTTACATCAGTAGTAGACTCTTCGCCTTGACCAGCAACCATAGCATCGTAAGCTATTTTAATACGCTCCCAACGTTTATCACGATCCATTGCATAGTAACGACCAGTTGCAGTAGCTACCTGACCAACAGATTTAGCCATGTGCGCTTCTAACTCAGTCATAAAACCTAAGCCACTCTTAGGGTCAGTATCTCTACCATCCATAAAAGCATGTACAAATACATCTTTTAATCCACTGTTGTTAGCCACATCTAATAAGGCATGAATATGTGCCTGGCTACTATGAACACCACCTTGAGACATTAATCCAAGAAGATGAACTTTTTTATTATTTTCTTTAGCGTATGCGTAAGCTTTTATAAGCTCAGGATTTTCTGCAAGAGAACCATCTTCGCACGCTTTGTTAATTTTTACAAGGTCTTGAAAAACCACTCTACCCGCACCAATGTTAAGGTGACCTACTTCAGAGTTACCCATTTGCCCATCAGGCAAACCAACAAACTCTCCAGAAGCCTCTAACTGAGAAGTTGGATACTTAGCAACTAAGCTATCCCAATAAGGAGTATCAACATTAGAAATTACATCAGATTTTGATTTGTCTCCAAATCCCCATCCATCAAGAATAACAAGAATCGTTTTCTTATCCATGGTTTAATATATTTTGTTTTTATTATAAACTATTTTGACTTATTCTAAATTAAGGCGCAAAAATATCTATTTAAAAGCTAAAAAAAAAGTTTATACTCTTATAGTTAGGTTAAACTAAGCTTATATTTTAACGATTATTTGTGAAATTTTATCTGAACATTAAGTATATTGCTGATTCAAGTGATAAACTGTAAGCTACCTTAGCCATCATATTTTAGTGTTTATTAAGCTTCCTTAAATAAGCTAAACAAATTACTATTGGTTTGAGTTATAGATTTGTGGAGCAATAAGCATATATGCATCATCAACATGGAACAAAACAACGACTATATACAATCTCAGAATAAGTATCTATTACAATCACTGCACGATAGCGAGGATAAGTACAAAATTCTATCTGAAACCATTTTTGAAGGCATCTTTATTACCAAAGATGGTCATTGTATCGAAGCCAGTGAGTATGGGTGTGAAATGTTAGGTTATACACGAGAAGAAATAATCGGTATTTTTTCTCTTGACGTAATAGCTGAAGAACATAAAGAAATTGCCTTAGAAAGACTTCAAAATCCGAGCGATTCTCCTATAGAAGTATCTATGATTAGGAAAGATGGCTCTAAGTTTCAGGCACAGATAAGAGCAAAAACACAGGTTAAAGATGGAGATAACCTAAGAATTGTTGTGATTCGAGATATTTCTGATTTTAAAAAATCGATTAACCGCGTTGTTGAAAGTGAGCATAAATACCGCGCCATTATTGAGAATGCTGCCGATGGAATTTTAATTGGCAACACCAAAGGCGAAATGATTGAAATAAATAATGGCTTTTGCCAGATGACAGGATTTTCGCAAGAGGAGCTACTCAACAAACATATTTCAAGCATTTTTGATCCTGAATCGCTGAAGGAAAGACCGCTACGATTCGACTTAGTTAACGTTGGTCAAAATGTAATTATTGAAAGAGATATTGTGGCTAAAAATGGAGAACTCATCCCCATTGAAATGAACTCTAAACGTCCTGCGGAGGAATATTACCTTGCCGTTGTTAGAGATTTAAGAGAAAGGCACCAAGCGGAGGAAGAATTGAAAAGAAGAAATGAAGAACTGGAGCTGGCGAAAGAAAAAGCGGAGGAAAGTGATCGTCTGAAATCATCTTTTTTGGCTAATATGAGTCATGAGATACGGACTCCAATGAACGGTATCATTGGCTTTGCCGAACTATTAAAAACAGCAAGCCTTACCCCAGATCAACGTCAGGACTACTTAAATGTAATTCTATCGAGCGGACAGCAATTGCTGAATATCATTAATGATGTACTTGAAATTTCGAAGATAGAAACTGGCCAAATAAAAGTTGAATCTGTTCCGTTTGACATATTGAGTATGCTTAGGGAAATCATCACATTTTTTACGCCAGTAGCCGAAAGAAGCAACAATAAAATCACCTTAAACACTTCTAAATGTAATTTTGCCATACTGAGTGGCGATCCTGCTAAAATTCAGCAAGTATTAACCAACCTTATCAACAACAGTTTAAAGTTTACCGAATCAGGTGAGGTAGAAATTGGTGTAATTACCTACTCTTCTGAAACACAATTTTACGTTAGAGATACAGGCATTGGTATTCCTGATCAATATATGCATACTATATTCGATCGCTTTACGCAAGCTCAGCACGACGGCGTAAACAAGCAAAAAGGTACTGGCCTCGGGTTATCTATCTGCAAAAAACTAGTCGATATCATGAATGGTTCCATCTGGGTAGAATCTGAAGTTGGCAAAGGTTCTACCTTTTATTTTGAGGTTCCGTATTTGATTTACTAAGCAACATACCTAGCGCCGACTTCGCAATCACAAAACCATTCCCAATGGTGTCTTTGAATGCATCATCCTTTATAATAAAGGGGAAGATAAGATAATGTGTTCTTGTAATTTCAACATAATTTAAGCAAATAAATTTGTCTGCTTCAATACCATAGCTTACTTTTGCGGGCTGAAATATTAAATATCACACAAAATGAAAAACGGAAACCCCGCGGTAGTTGGTTTAGCAGGATTTGGCTTAACAACTCTTTTATTACAATTCCATAACCTAGGATGGATGGGAATTGGACCTGTATTAGCTATGGGAATTATCTTTGGAGGACTTGCACAAATGATTGCTGGATTCCAAGAGCAAAAAATGGGTAACAACTTTGGTTACAGCGCCTTTGTAGGATACGGTTCTTTCTGGATTGGTTTAGGAATTATCTGGCTAATCAATCACTTTGGCATCTACAAAGCTTCCCATACTGATGTTGGCTTTTTCTTAGTAGCATGGACACTTTACACTGTTATTTTATTCATTGCTTCTTTCAGAGTTCACACAGCTATGACTTTTACTTTTGCTACTTTATTAATTGGATTTATCCTTTTAGATTTAGCTCACTTCGGATTTCCGCAATTAACTAAAGCTGCTGCATGGGATTTAATTATCTGCGCAGGTGCTGCTTGGTATATGATGGCTGGAATCATCATTAACGATTTAGCTGGAAAAACTGTTTTACCAATGGGTAAAAGAATTATAGAATAGTTTTTACACTATAAGATATATAGGTTTACTGACCTACCATTAAAGCTGCTAAATGTACTAGCAGCTTTTTTTGTACCCTAATGTGTATACTTTTCAACTCCGACTAAACAATAACAGCATCATTTACTGTACTAAAGCCACAAAGGCTTCCGTTTTGACCCGAAACAAGTCCTTCCTTTTTCTTCAGTAAAAAAGGAAGCAAAAAATCCGTTGGCTAATGCCGAGAATAAACAATAAAGACCTATCATTTATGGGAAAATATCTAGAGTGCGATTAATTTAAAAAGAAAATACGACTACTTTAAGATAAAAGCGTATGTATTTATCCAAGAAGAATGATCTCATTATTAAAATTTATAAGCTATTATTACTATTATTTATCTCCATAACTAAATGAATTTATAGAGATTTAAATAATAGTAATTGTATGTACTTACACTAAATTCATATTATAACCACACTACTTCTGCTTATCAATAATGCTTTTCTTATTTTCTGATGTATTCCTACAATTATATAATAGATTAATCATTTTATTTTATAGATACCTACTTTAATAATATAGAATACTACTTTCTAGATTAAGATACCTACTATTAACTTTACTCTAACATCATTTATATTACAGATAAAATCATTTATATTTTATAAATCTATTATTCATATAACGATAATAAAAAAGGCTCTGTATCGCGTTCGATACAGAGCCTTTACGTTTGGAACTCCTAGAATAAATCTAGGTACTCATCAAGTATTAATGAATTACTTTAACTTTTATAACTGCCTTAGTCGCTTCTCCTTTAAACTTTAAGATATATAAACCAACTGGCACTTCTTCCAGATGAAGAACTCCGTTGCTTTGATACACCTCTTGAGATAACACCAAAGTTCCTACTGCATTGTATAAATTAACTACACCAGCCTCCTGATTACTCATATAAAGCACATCAGAAGCAGGGTTTGGATATACACTAAATTCGTGCGACACTTCCTCATCCTCTACAACATCCGTTGTGAGGTTATTGATAGAAACCACATATTCTTTATATGTCGATTCATCTTCAGACACCACCATGTAGCTCACATCACCCATAAAATCAACATTATCAACACCTGAATGCTGCATTCTATCTTCAATAGTAATTGCAGCACCTGCAGACATAGAAAACGAAGGAATTAAATTAGTCACACCAAATGGCACATCATCCACTACAATAGCGCTTCCATTAATCACACCCACTAAATCATCAGTAAGTTGAGGATTTAAAGCGGCTTCAATCAAGAAATAAGTAATTTCTGCCTCGTTGTTGGCATTGCGCGTCACTTCTACCATATAATAGTTCACCGTTACACCATCTTCGGCCACCACTTTTAGCATAAATGGTTTTGAATGATCCAGTTTAGATACACCAGAGCTCAACATTTCATCTCCCACATAAGCTTTCGCTCTAGCGGATAATTCAAATTCTACCTGTAGCGCTTTAAAAGGAGCTTGTGGTGCAACACTAGCCGACACAGCAAATCCATCTAAATCAGAAGTCTCCTCTTCAATACTATACGAAAGCAATAATGCTTCAGTATTAATTGGGTCCTGAACAACAATAGTATAATTCTCTGTTACCAATCCATCCATAGACACAACGGTAAAAGTAGAATTGGCGACTAAATCCACTACCTGACCATTAGAAACACTACTCCTAGCAAATTGAGCCGAAGCTCCTGGTGATAAAGCAAAACTAATTGACACATTAGATACATCTGTTCCCACAGCAATAGGAAGACTAATTACTTTATTCGCTTCATCAATTTCTGCCTGCATAAAGCTACCCGTAACATTAAAAGCCGTTACTCTAGCTAAAGATTTAGAAGTAGCTTCAGAATATTCAACTGCATAACACAAGGAACGACGCAAATCATTATTCATCTTAACCAAGGTAGAAACACCCGTTGAGGTATTGATTTTTCTGACTTCGTAATCGTCAGTTGTAGCCGTCACATTACACGAAGCCAAGTATAACTCTCCATTATTATGATCGAAGAACATCGCTGGATGCGGCGTACTTCCAGGTAATATTCCCACATTACCAATTTCGGTAGCTTCCCAGGTGGTTTTATCAACATGATATAACATACCTACATTATCGATACCGTACATCTTACCTGTAATATCACAGGCTATTGTTTGAATAGCTGGCACAGAAATATTACCTACCAATACAGCTGTTCCTGTTTGTACATTAATTTGGTACACTTGCGACACAGGCGTAAATCCATCGCTTAACATCCTACCATAAATAACATCCTCTGCAGGATCGTAGGCCATATCTCTGATAATATATCCTGAAGCACCAATATAAGTCACCTCTCCCGTTTCTTTATCAATTGAAGATAAAGTACCGCCTGAACTTTGCACTAGCCATCTATCGCCAGCCATGGTACCGCAATAAGGGTAAAAACCACTCATTTCTAACACCATGTTAGTCTGTGCAACATTTTCTAAATTAAATTTAAAAGAACCCGAAGCTACTCCGCCAGAACCAATAATGCTATAGGCATATACAGGAGTAATTGGCATAGCTTGTATTTGCATAGCGTAGGTATTGTTAGCAAGTAATTCATCACTTGCTAAAGTAGCTTCAACTGAAACCTCATATTCTCCTTTCGCTAAAACAACATCGTTAAATGTAACTGTAGTGGATGCTCCTGCAGCTAAATCAACTACTTGCTGAATACCCGAATACACATTTCCGATTTGCATACTCACCGGGAACGACTGTGTAGTTGTTGAACCATTAGTAACGAATACACCAATAGTATTTGCACCTTCATTAACCACATTATTAATATCTAATCCATCAATGGCAATATCAATACTTGGAGGTGTACCCACTAAGTTGATGGTATAATCTTCAACCTCACCAGAAATATGGAAACCAGTAGGATCCATCTCACCAAAAGTAGTCACACGAATTCTGATTCTCTTTTTTCCTGGCGAAACATGGTTTGGCGGTGTAATAACACTTTTGGCCATTGCTCCATCAGCACCCTCAAATAAATAAGCTTCATCCTCACTAAAGGTGCCATCATAATTCCAGTCAACCCAATATTTACCGCTACCAATCACATCGTTTTTAGTTACATATAAGATGTACGACTCGCCATACTCCATGGTAGCCTCTAAATCTGAATGATTTTCGTACATATTATCACCAGAGCTGTAGTTAATATCACCCAGCGTTACATTGGCAATATGCAATCCATATCCCATTCCACTTGCACTTGTGTAATCTGATTTTACTGTAACAGATGCACTGTTATTATATTCAACTTCATCTCCATCAAGTACAATATAAGCCTCTACTAAATATTCTTTTCCAAATACAGAGAAGTCCTCTTGTTTATAGAAAGTTACATATTTAGAACCTCCAGCTCGCAATGGGGTAGTAAATTCTAACTCAGTAGGCTCGCCTCCATTAACCGTATAGGCCACTTTGTATGACGCCACCTCATTGGCTCCGTAGTTGGAAACCGTTACTCCAACCAACTCGCTTGAAGAATTATCTCCACCAGCCACTGGGTTTGTAATTTCGGCAATACCGATATCAATGGCATTTGGGTTATCTGCCAAAGAAACATTAGCAATCCATCCTGTTTCGTTAACAGCAGCATCAGAAACAAACAATACCGTTAACTGTCCGTATAGCGCCGTAGAAATAAATTCAGTTTGCTCTATATCGGCCAAAGCACCATTTAGCACAGCCATAGGCTTACCAGCCGCTTCACTTCCTGCAAACAGATATAAATAATCGTAATCTTTTTCCAGGCTTAATTCAGAGAAAGAAATCTTCACTTTTTTACCCATTTCAGAAGGCGTAAAAGTATACGAGCTTCTGGTATTATCTGGGTAATTGAATACACGTGTACCTCCATCCGTAAATATCAAACCTTCCGCTGGCACCTCTCTTGTTCCTGAAGTACCATTATAGGCCATAGGAACAATATTACCGTAATTATAACTACTATACGATTTGTACTCGTTATTGCTTTCATCTGCATCTGCACTTCCGAACACTGTTGCAATCACGTAATACTTAACATCCTCTGTACTTAAATCAGCAGGAGCAGTAAAGCTATACGACATCACACCCATAGAACCTATGGTGGAAGCAATTCTTTCCTGAACCGTTTCCGCTTCGGTTCCATCTTCAAATAAAGTAAAGGCCACATCAACATCACTAATTGGTGATTCTCCCAGATTAGCTACTTTTAAAGTGATGATTTCCTCACCTAAATTCAATCCGCTCCAAGGAAACTCCACATCTAAAATAGCGATATCTTCAGCAGGCTTTTCGTACAATTTAATATTATCAATATCTATCACATCTCCTTGTGCAGCGCCAGGTATAGCTCCCATTGGATAATGACACATCCCTTTAAACTCCACCTCAATATCAGTACCAACAAACTTGCTTAAATCAAAATATCTTCTTCGGCTTCTATCGTAAGAAGGTGTTTCTGGCTGAAATACATCACTTCCTAATACATCCGTCACCTGCTCACCGTTAACAAATACCTTTAGGATATTATCATTAACATCGATACAATACGTTTGCTTTAAATCGAAAGCCAATACCAAAGAGCTTAATCCCGTAGTATTTTCTGAAGTAAATTTAGCCGTAGAGATATGAGTTGGGTTATATCCCCAAACTTCATCTACTGAACCAATATAAGAATAAGTAGCGCCACTTACTGTTCCTTCAAACTTTAAGAATTTACTCTCCCTATCCACATCGTATCCAATAGCCAACTGCCCTTCTTCTGGCTGAATTAAAGTGATATTATCGACTTCTTCTCCTTCAAAGTCCTCCTCAAAAGGAAAGCTTGAAACATTAGAAATTGGGCGAAGCTTGATGGCCTTCGATCGCATACTCTCGATACCATTGACCGTATTTACCGCAGCCACAGCATACCAATTGTCCTCATCCAACACTCTACTATGCAAAGTATAGGAAGTTTCTGTAACCTGCTCAACCAATACAGCTTCTCCATCCTGTAATTTATACACCTTATAAGCATCAGCTCCATCAACCGCGTCCCAAGAAACACTAGACACCGGTAACTCAGGATCTATTCCTTCGATTACAGGTCTATCAATTACCGAAAAAGCTTCATTTGATTGATCGAAATATTTACCAGCAATTACACGAATTTTCGCATTACCAAAAACATCTGATCCAAGTTCCCAAACATAAGCTCTTTGATCAGCTTCTACCTTACCAATAGTTGTATACGACTGTCCACCATCCTTTGATAACTGAATAGTAAATACTTCTTGATTAGTATCTGGTGCCGACCAATAAACCATAGTACGAGTATTTGGCATAAAAACCTCTCCTCCTACAGGCGATAACATATTAATATTATCCTCATCGAAAGCATACACCAAAGCATACTCCTGATCGGGCACAGCAATAGCAGTTCCTTTTATATATACATCATAATAACCTGGCGTTGGCGTTTCAACCACCACTTGCTCAATGTTATTTAAATGATCTTCACCTTTAGTCGCTAGTTCAATAGGCGCAGTTGGATTAAGTACATAAGGTAAATACTCAGTACCCTTAAAATCCACACTTAAGTCTAAGTCATTAATCAAAGCCCTTGCACCCCATTGCGCTGCTTCCGGATCAGTCCATGCCAACATAAACTTTACCTGACTCACACCTGCAGGTACATAAACCGTAACCTTTTGCTCTTCTTCATTAGCAATTTGATCGATAAAATATTGTTCTTTTTCAATTAACGCTGCAGCATCACTCGCCACTACACTACCAAAACCAAAAGAAAAATCAGGCCCTTTATTTCCTAAATCGTGTGCTGTATTACAAAGCACTGCTTTAATTAAAGACGACTTTGGATTTTCACCACCATTTTGACTTTTATATAACTCATACAACTGAGCAGCAATACCTGAAACAACTGGCGTAGCCTGTGAAGTACCAGTCATATCTGTATAATCGTTATAATAAGAACAAGAAATTGCATCCACCCCATTTGCTACAACGTGAGGCACTAAACGACCATCGTGAACTGGACCCCAACTTGAGAAATCCGTCATACGATTATACATATCAATGGCACCTACAGCAACAATATTTTTAGCCGCATGCGAAACTGTTTCGTAAGTGTAAGTGCCACGCGAGTTTCCCGCCGCAAACACATGTAATAAATAAGGAAAGTCGTATGCTACTTTATCTAAATTCACATCGTTATCTAAGTAAAACCAGCTAAAGCCACCATTATGAGGAATACCATATGAGTTTTGAGTGATGACAATACCATAATCCCTGGCACTTAAATACATTTCTTCACCATTACTCATTTTATTGCTACCTATATTAAAGTTCCATGTTTCCATGGTAGCCTCCGTAGCCACTCCTTTTGTTGTAGGATCAATAATTCCTGCACCAGCCATGATACCTGACACATGAATTCCATGAGATGTTTCATGATATTCATACTCACGCTGAGTAACACGTCCTTGAAAATCGTAATGATGCTCTACATCACCATCCCAAACACCAATATTAATATCTTTTCCAGTTAAAGATTTATCAGCTCCTGCAGAACCATTTATTACACTCGCCCCCATTTGACGGGTTGCCTGCATATCAAAAGTCTCGAATTCTGGCGCCACTGGGGCAGCATATTTTAACCAATCAATACCATTTAATTTCTCTACCTGAGCGGTTGGCAAAATGCAAGTTAAACGCTCAAAGAAAGGAGAAATTCTAATTTCTGAAGCACCTATGGCTTCTAAATCGGCAGTAATTTTTTCATCCCCTGCACTTCTGAAAAATGAGACCACCAACTCCACGCTATGGTTAGGTTTCATAGCACATTTAGGAATTTCGCCTTTTTGCAATTCTGCAGAAATCTTAACAACTTCATTTAACGAAACAACCGACCTCACATCAGAACTTGCACTTTTTAAAGAACTCGTTGATAACTCAACCAAGTATGCATTACTCCCCAAGTATTCGTTCAGTTTAATTCCTTTTTCTAAAAGAGATTGACGATCTTCTTTACTTGGAAGATCAAAGAACTGCATGATAACATAATTCACGCCACCAGCACTCTTCAGTGTTTGATAGCTTTTAGCATTCTCTTGTAATTCAATGTTTTTCCCATTATAAACAACAGAATTTGCCGCCTCTTTTTGAGCATATGAAAGCACAAAAAAAGACCATACCATTAGTATGGATAAAATCCTTTTCATATAAAATATTTTATTGTGTGATTCGTTTCTAAATCCGAAAAATGAAAGGAGTCGCAACGATTGTTCCCCCGAAAAATCATTGCGACTTATTATAAAACCTATAATTATTTCTTAATAAACACTTCTTTATAGTTGGCCTCTGCAGATTCTACAACCAAGCAATACCAACCATTGGGCAAGAAATCTAACTGCAATGCGGCTTCCACTCCAGATAGTTGTTGTGTGTAAACCACGCTACCTAATTGGTTGTAAACTTTAGCAACATTCTCTGCCGAATCAGGTAACTTAACATTTAAAGTTCCACTTGTAGGGTTTGGAGAAACCACCATTTTACCTTTTGCTTGTGAACCAAGATCTGTAGTTGTAGTTTCTTTCATAGCCACCTCATCTACAATCAATTTATAAGCAGACACATCTGAAATGGCATGTAAAGCGATAAAATAATCCCCATCAACATCTACTTCAACAATAGCAGTTATATCTTTCCAGGTATCATTATCTGTAAAATCAGATATTAAAACTGCTGACTCCAAAGATGATGAGTGATAATCGTTTCCAATCAATACTTCAATCTCTTCGTAATGAAACTGACTAGCCACATCACGTATGGTATGCATTTTAAAAGAAAACTCATACTCCTTACCGGCTTCTAAACTAAAAGCTGGGGTATATAAATAATCATCCTTTTCGTTGGCCGTACTGTAATCGGCAAATACAGCCGCCTCTCCCATCACCATTTCTGGTACGCTTACATCAGTAGTTAGTAAATTCCAAGTTTTAGCATCCGCATGTACATCCTCAAAGCTCCAACCTAAGGGTAAGCAAACTTCATCCTGAACATAATTAACAAGATCAAAATCCTCTGAATAAGGCAATGAAGTTATCGTTGGATCAGCCATGGTTGTAAAGGACCATAAAGCTGGCTCCGAACAATCACCAAAAGCATTATATGGAGTCACTTGCCAATAATATGTAGTTGCATACTCCAATGCTTCATCCAACAAATACGAAGTAACAGAAATATCAAAATCCTCATCCACAATCACATCAGTTAAAGCCTCATCCTTAGCCACTGTAAGCTTAAATCCGGTTGGTGCATTCCCGCCATCTTTCCAACTTAATGCAATAGGCATATAATGGTTCACATCTTGCTTATCATTTACTGGAATACCATCAACAGCAGCATTAGGTTTAGCATTGCTCAGGTTCTCCCAAATAATATCATCAATATAAACTTTGGTATAATCATTCATTGCATTTCGGCGAAAAGCAATATATGGAGCTTCTTCATCCTGACTAAACAGAACACTATACTGCACATACTCCGATGATAAATTAATTGACTTCATCAACTTAAAAGTACTCGGATCGGTAGGATCCAACATGGTTCCAACTTCAATAGGAAGATCCTCAGTAACTCCCAATGATTTCTTAGCTTGAAAAACTAATCGATTTACATCAAAGTTTCTAACACCTTCCGTAATTAAAAACATTGGATCAGTTTTATTTGAGGATCTATTCATAACAACACTATAGGAACCACTGTTGGCACTATTATCCCAGGATGCTGAAGGCACCTTGACATAAGATGAAGCATCTGACTCAATTTCAATGGTCAACCAATTTTCCGGCATCAATCCATCATCAAAGTTATGCGAGAATTCTGCAGAAGGCAGATAAGCGCTTGCTGTAGCAGAAACCTTAAAGCTCCCTTCGGGTGTATTACAATCAAATACCACATCGTTTTGGTAATTTCCTTCTGCTGTTGGTTTAAACTTCACCACTAAATCTTGCGATTCTCCTGGCGCTACTGTTCCCACAAAATCACAAGAAAAAGGACCAGTACTACTACATCCCCTCACCACTAAATCAGAAAGTCCGGCATTGCTCACATTTACAATTTGAGACAACTCACTACCCACACAAACCTCTGGATATTGAAGCTTATCGGTACTGGCAATAGCTTCAGGGCTGTTACTTAATTCGGATATCTTAACAGCATCTAATGCAAAATACTGTGATGAGTACGACCAACCAGAATGTCTGTGTCTCCATCTAATAAATACATTATCACCACTGTAATTTTTTAAAGAAATTGACTCTATCTGGTACTCCTGAGCTCCCTCATATTCAAACTCCTTTAATTCATCCCAATTTTCACCACCATCTGTAGAAATCTCAAAATAAGTATTCACACTGCTTGAATAAGCTCCATCTTTTTTCCAGGCAAAAGAAATTTTATGATTTTCTGGCAAATTAATTCTTGGCGTCATTAAGGATGAATTTCCATTACCCGTTAAGCCAACTTGCGCTGTACCTTCACCCATATAAATCACATCCGGAAAATCAGCCAACCAGCTTACTTTCCAATTATTATCATATGTCCAGTCACTCTCTAAAGGAGCACCTCTATTAATAATATCAGAAACTTTAGCTCCTGTTGCAGATCCAATATGGAAAGCTTCGAAACCACAGTTAAACGGGAAATCTGTAATTACTTTTTGAGTTGTAAAACTATAAACAGGAGAAGACTCCTCAACTTCACCTAGATAAGCAATCACTTGAAAATAATACTTGGTTTTAGAAACTAGATTTGAAACAGGATTATAAGAGAAAACACCATCCTCCGTCACTACAACATCATCCTCAACCAACTGCAAATCATCCTCCTGCGTTCCAAAATACACATCATATTTATCCGTATTACCTAAAGAAAACTCTATTGCAGCATCTACCGATACTTTAACTCCATCATTGGAAGGAGACATTAAGGTAGGTGTTGCAGGCTTAGAATCATCCCCTGGAGAATAAACCCTCATATTAGGCCTTACTGGGTTCGCCTCTCTCCATGCGTCTGTAGCAGGAAAAGAACTATCGCCACCTGTAGCTACCTGATAAATTTGATCTACAGAAGATCCGTAAAACATATTTAAACTAGCATAGCTAGCACCTGAATGATTTTCCCAATGAACAATCAAATTGCTGGTTCCATCATACTCAAAGTCATCCACCTCTATAATCATCCAATCTGCGCCATTGGCAGGATAAGAAACGGTTCCTTCGAAAACTTGCGTATAGTTATCCAACACCATATCAGGATAACTTGTTCTAACCATAGGTTCAGTGGTAAGTTTCAAATAGACTTTTTGATTTAAAAAATCTTTTTGATACCCACCAAAGTTTTTGGCTCCGAAAAAAGCTATTTTATCAATGGTTTTGGCATCACCCATTTCGGCAGAAGTAAACATGAACGAGGTCCACGAATAATTATGGTTGAAAAAAATTGGGTAATTAGTACCTAAAGTACCATCTCCAATTTCGATAAAAGACTGTGCCCTAGTAGGGAAAATGGACAGTCCTAAAAATGTGATTAATAGTAAAATGTTCTTCATAATATATTGCTTATATGTTAAGACAATATTACTCCGAACCAAATTCTGTTAGAATAGGGGTTTTCCCTCAATTATGAATCACCCCTCATTTTTAAGCACTTTTATTAGAATTATAAAGACAATTCAAAAACCAACCCCAGTAAAATAAAATGGACCTGTTATTTTTTTAGCAATTTTGAATATACAACCTATTCTCTATAGCAAAACAAAGCAGACCATTACTGCCATCCACGCCTAATTTCCTACAAATATTATATCGATGATTCTCAATAGTTTTAACACTATTGAATAAAGTTTCTGCAATATGCGATGTTGTTTTACCCTCTGCTATTTGCTTTAAAACCTTCAATTCACTCTTTGTTAAATCATTAAAAACAGCATCTAACTTTTCAAAGTTTTCAATCTCAGCTTTGTTGGCTTCAATAAAATCCGACACTCCTTCCCCTAGATATCTTTCATCTTTCTGTACTCTTTGCAAACAGCCTTCCAACTCATTTAAAGCGCTTTCTTTAAATAGAAAACCAGAATAATCAAGTTCTATAGCCTTCCTAAATGTATCTAGATTAACATGACTTGTTAAAAAAATAACCTTAACCCAATTATAGTTATCTTTTAACTCCCTGACCATCTCAACCCCGTCTTTTTCTGGCATATCAATGTCAGCCACCACTATATCTGGTGTTTTACCTAAACAAACAGCCAAACCTTCTTGACCATTTACCGCAGTACCCACCACCTCATAATCAGCAATCTTTTTTATTACCTGAACAACACCTTCCAGAATGAAGGGATGGTCATCAACAACCACTATTGACTTTTTACTTGAGTAGCTCATACTTCGCTTGAATTTTTAGAACGGGCAAAATACTTATTTTTACCTAGCCATAAAAGTCATCAAAAGCAATAAACTCTTTCATTTTTAGAATTCACCCCTTAAATTGATAACTCCTTCCTCTAAATTAAATACTTTTTTATCCTATTTTTGCAAAAACCGCACACAAATAGATTCCATGCTCAAATATATTATTACTCTATTTATACTATGGAGTGGCACCATACACTCCGCTCAATTGCTCGCTGAGAATAACTCCATCAAGAATACCAATACACCAACCAAAGTTGTTGAAAGCTACCTGGATTTATCTAAGCAATATTTGCAGGAAAATAAAAACACCATCGCCCTAGACACTTTATATAGTGCATTAATTTATATAAATGACATACCCACAAAGCTGGCAAATTCTCTACTTAGCTCAATTGGTAAAGCTCATTACGCCTTACAAAACGATACGGTATCGTTCAGAAAAGTATACTTTGACCTGGAAGACGAAGCTTCCGTTATTAAAAACTGCCAGCTCTTACTTGTACTAATAGACTTTTATACACGCAATCATAATTACAAGAAAGCCGCTGAAAGCGTACAAAGAGCGACTGTACTTAGTTCGAAAGTAGATAAGCCTGACTTACAAATGAAAATTCTGCAGAAGAAAGGTATCGTACAGTTTCATCTTAATTATTACGATAGGGCTCTGGACTCTTTTAAAGAGACTCTACCATACTTTAAAAACAATAATTACCCAAACCTCCATGCCGAGGCTTTAAGATATACCGCTGAAATTTATTTTAACAAAACAGAATACAACACATCCGCTAAACTATTTCATCAATCGTTGCAGATTGATAGCGGCAACCACATTAGGGTTTTGAAAAGCCTTGCTAAAATCAACCAAATTGATGACAAACACAAAGAAGCAATCAATCTACTCTCTGAAGCACTCAAAAAAACAGACATAAAAGATATATCAGAAAAGGGAGAAACATTCTACTTATTAGCTGGGTCATATTTTATGTTGCGAGAAATTGAAAAATCCAAAGCCATATTTGATTCATCCATACACTATGCAAAAGAATATCGAGATTTTCACCTTTTAGGAAAAGCGCTTTCTGGCAAATCGAAATGCTATTCTCAGGAAAAGGATTATAAAAATGCAGCCTTCTATTTAAAAAATGCCTATTTAGCTATTGAAGAAAGCTTTGAACAGCGAATTGAAGATTCTTACGCTAAAGAAAATGCTTACTACAATAATATATATCACTCTGCGCAAATTAAAGACCTCAGAAAAGATCAATATATAAATGAACTGGAATTATCCCACAGTAAAAACCAGAATCTTCTTTTACTCACTATTATTGCTGGCATTTCTATTGGCCTTGTACTTACCATGCGCTTATACATCGTAAACAAACGCTTTAACAAACAGTTGAAAGAAAAGAACACCATTATCGATAACAATAACCAAGAATTACAAACCATCAACTCTGCACTGACTAAATCGCAACTTAGCTTATTAAACGCCAATAAAGTTAAAGATCGCATGTTCTCTATTATTACACATGATGTAAAGGGAGCATTAACATCTATTCGCGCTCAGCTAGAAAATATAGATCAACGCGATACACAGAACCGTTCTCAATTCGAGAATATTGTAAACTCAGGTAAAAACTTAATTAACCACACCATCAAACTAATTAACCATCACATTACATGGGCTATTAAACAAAGTAATGATATTAAAGTAGATAAAACCACTATTGAAATTGAGAAAAGCATCATAGACAAAAACATTGAGCTCTACCAAGCCATTATCGATTCAAAAGACATAAAAATCACAAAAAACATAGCGCCAGACTTAAAAGTAAATTCTGATATTAAGATGGTTAATTTAATTTTCAGAAACCTTTTATCCAACGCAGTTAAGCATTCTCCTCTTCACCAAGAAGTCTCAATTTCTACCGTTAAAAATAAAAATACAACTATCATATCGGTAGAAGATAATGGAAATGGGATTGAGGAGAGCAAGCTGTCGGAACTATTCTCTCTTCATCAAGAAAAAGACAACCTAACGCATCCTCACGAAGGCGGATCGGGATTATACTTAAGCTATCGATTTGCAAAATCGATGGGAGGAAAACTATGGGCCGAAAACAAGAAAAATTCTGGCTGTATCTTTTACTTAGAAATACCGAACCAATAGGAAATAAAAAAGCCGAAAGAATTTCTTCTTTCGGCTTTTAGAGGTGGTGCCACCTGGGATCGAACCAGGGACACATGGATTTTCAGTCCATTGCTCTACCTACTGAGCTATGGCACCCCGTAATGTTTTGAGGTCTGTTTTACCAGAATAGTATTGTGAAGAATGTGGTGCCACCTGGGATCGAACCAGGGACACATGGATTTTCAGTCCATTGCTCTACCTACTGAGCTATGGCACCTTCATTTATTCTCAATACCTCAATCTCCTTGTTAGAGGAGAACCTTTTCGTTTAAGGCGGTGCAAATATAATCAAAGATTTTTTCCTGCAAAACCCTTTTTGTATTTTCTCATTTAAATTTATCATCCAAAGCATTGAAATACGTTGTAGTTTAGTACTTTTGCACTCCAATATTTTTTTCATGGAATTTTATACACATACCTTAAATAACGGAATACGCATCATACATAAGCCAGAAAAAGGAGAAGTTGCCTATTGTGGGATGATTATTAATGCTGGTTCAAGAGATGAAAAGGAGAAAGAACACGGTATGGCTCACTTTATTGAGCATGTAGTTTTTAAAGGCACTAAAAAACGTAAGGCTTTTCACGTTTTAAGCAGACTTGAAGACGTTGGTGGCGAATTGAACGCTTTTACATCTAAGGAGGAAACGTGTATTTATGCCACCTGCTTAAAGGAAGACTATGAAAGATCAATGGAACTTATTTCCGACATTACTTTTCATTCAGTATTTCCTGAAAAAGAATTAATAAAAGAAAAGGAAGTTATTGTAGATGAAATTAACTCATATAAGGATTCTCCTGCAGAATTAATTTTTGATGACTTTGAAGAATTGCTTTATCCCAATCATCCAATCGGCAGAAATATATTAGGAACTCCAGAAACCCTAAAATCGTTTACACGAGACGATATTTTTAGCTTTACGGATAACAACTACCACACCGACCATATGGTTTTTTGCTCCGTTGGTCAGCAAGAGTTTAAAAAGGTTGTTAAACTGGCCGAGAAATATTTTGGCGATATAAAGGAAAACAGACGAGAAATAAAACGCCAGCCAATAGTAACAGGTGCTCCACAAATTATTCGAACCAACAAAGACACCTACCAAAGCCACGTTATTATCGGAGGAGCTGCTTACGATTACAACCATCCAAAACGATTGGGTTTGCATCTACTTAATAATTTATTGGGTGGACCCGGGATGAATAGTCGTTTAAATATGTCCTTACGCGAAAAAAGAGGGATTGCCTATAATATCGAATCAAGCTATACGGCTTTTTACGGCACTGGCGTGTTCTCCATTTATTTTGGTACCGATAGAAAAAATGTGGACAAAAGCCTAAAAATAGTTTTTACCGAATTAGATAAGTTAAGAAACCAACATCTGGGCACATTGCAGTTGCAAAAAGCCAAACGACAGCTAAAAGGTCAAATTGCTATCTCATCAGAAAACAAAGAAAGCCTCATGTTAAACCTGGGCAAAAGCTATTTGCTATACAACAAGGTGGATTCCCTAGAGTATATTTATAAAAAGATAGACGAACTAAGCGCTTCCGATCTTGCCGAGATTGCTAACGAATGCTTTAATCCTAAGGACTTGTCTCAACTGATTTATTTGTAAGCTCATGTTTAATCAAAATATAGACCTCGAAAATTACATTTTAGAACACATCAGCCCCGAAGATGAACTTTTGTATGAGCTGAATAGAAAAACCCATCTTCACATCCTTCGTCCTCGAATGTTATCTGGGCACTTGCAAGGACAAATACTAAAAATGATGTGCCAAATGATTCAACCCAAAAACATATTAGAGATTGGAACATTTACAGGTTACTCATGTATTTGCATGGCTCAAACGTTGCCCGACGATGGTTTTATAGACACCATTGACATTGATGATGAGATAGAACCCTTTACACAATCTTTCTTCGATAAATCGGGCTTAGCTCATAAAATTAAAATGCATATTGGCGATGCACTTGATGTAATGCCAAAGCTTAAAAAAAAGTACGACCTAATATTTATGGATGGTGATAAAAGGCAATATCCTAATTATTATAAACAAGTGTATGATATGCTCAACCCTGGAGGATATATTTTAGCAGATAATATACTTTGGGATGGTAAAGTGATTGAACCCGTTGACCCGAATGACACTTATACGCAAGGTATTTTAGAATTTAATCAAATCGTAAAAAATGACCCTAGAGTAGAAAAAGTTATTTTTCCTTTTAGAGATGGCATTTTTGTAATTCGCAAAAAATAAAGACATCGCATAAACCTTATCTAAACGTAGGTGTTAGAATTGAAATAAGAATAAAAACTATGAGTAAAACAGGCATATTTTATGGTTCATCAGTCGGAAACACTCGCTTTGTAGCGGAGAAGTTAGCAGATTTACTTCCTGAAGCAGAACTGAATCCCGTTGAACAAGCTGAGCAATCAGATATTGAAAAGTATGATTTCTTAATTCTTGGTACTTCCACTTGGGGAGTAGGTAATTTGCAAGATGACTTTGAAACTTTTGTAGACACTTTGGTCAATACAGACTTGGAAGGTAAAACCGTAGCTTTATTTGGCCTGGGCGATCAATTTACCTACCCAGATACATTCTGCAATGGAATGGGAAAACTCTACGACTTAATTAAGGATAAGGGCTGTAAATTTGTTGGTGATTGGCCTATCGATGAATATGATTTTTCGGAATCGATAGCTGTAGTAGATAATAATTTTGTGGGCTTAGCGCTAGATGAAGATAACGAACCCGATTTAACAGATTACAGATTAAAAGAATGGATTAAAAAAATTAAATCTTAATCTTATCCATATCCTTTTTATCAAACAAAGTTGGGTAGTCTTCTAAGAAATGATCCATCACTGTTCGCATTAAAGTCTCTCGCATAAACTTAGACTTGTTGCGAATTTTGTTCTTTTTGCAGTAGCTTTCAATGGCCTCTTTCTCTTTTTCATTCAGTAAAAAAGCAGTACGATGCTTTCTTCGTAACGATGATGAAACAGTAGAACCACTTCTGGATACACCTGCTTTAGTATTCTTTTTTTTAGCCATTAAATTTCCAACAGTGAATTTAGCGCAAAAGTAGCAAAAAATAAGAGCATTACTAGAGCCACCCTTGCAAAAACAACTGAAATACTGCAATAAAGCTCAACTGTAATCAAGCTCCTATATATAACCACATATTTACATTAACAAGCTTTAACTTATTTTCAAGTTCTTTCATTAAAGAATCACCTACATTTGTAATGTAGATTTTTTTTCATAGATTTAGATTTAACAAAGCTGATTTTAAGGGTAAAGGATAGATGTTTCCATCTATCCTTTTTTTATGCCCATATCCCTCCTCAATTTACTTGCGCTTTTAAGATTTTCTCGCTATATTTTATATCAAAATAACCTTATAACCAGTACACCATGGATAATGTGTTTTTAAAATATATGAGAGAACGAGTTGGCAAAGGCGATGAGCAACAAATCATCAAGTCTGAAGGTCCCGTTATTACTATATCCCGAGAATATGGATGCCCCGGAAAAAGGATTGGTAAATACCTTGCCGAGGTGATTTCTGAAAAACTAAAGCGAGAAGAGAAAACAGAAGAATGGAAATGGTTGAGTAAAGAAATTATTGAAGAATCTGCCCGAGAGCTAAAATTAACCCCTTCATTAGTTAAGGATTTATCTGAGTATAAAAACAGAAGCTTTTTTGAAAACTTAGCTTTATTCTTTTCGGACACCTACTACCCAAGTGATGCGAAAATAAATAATACTATTGCCAACTTTATTCATACAGCTGCCTCTGAGGGGAACGTTGTCATTGTAGGTAGAGCTGCTGAGGCTATCACAAAAAACTTTAAAAAATCATTTCATGTTAAATTGATGGCTCCGTTAGAGTGGCGAGCTGAAATTATAAGTAATACCTACGGAAAAACTATCTCTGAAGCAAAAAGAGAATGTCAAGAGATGGATAGAAGAAGATTTTTATTTAGATCATACTTTGAAAAAGGTGTACCCGATGTTGAGTTTTATGATGCCTGTTTTAACTGCAAAGAAATGACAGATGACGAAATTGTGGAGCTGATGGTTATAATTGCAGAAACCAGAGGTTTTATATAAACAGAAATCCCTACTATACAAAGTCCGCTCGAAAAGGCGGACTTTTTCATTGATAATACCGCATTAAATTAATGGCCTGACTATAATATGACGATCCGAACAAATTAAGATGATTTAGAACATGATATAATAAATAGATCTTTTCGCGATGCTCATAGCCCTCTTTTAATGGGTAAGTTTGATGATAACCTTCGTAGAACTCCTCCGAAAAACCACCAAATAACTTTGTCATAGCCAGGTCCGCTTCGCGATGGCCATAATAAACAGCAGGATCAATTAATACCGCGTCTCCGTTCTCACCTATTAAATAATTTCCTCCCCACAAATCTCCATGCAATAAAGAAGGTGCTTCTTCACTTCCCTTTAGTATACTATTCAAACGCTTTTCAAGCCCTTTAAACAAAGAGCGAAATACCTTATCTACAAAACCATTCTTCTCGGCTAATTTAAATTGAAACAATAACCTATTCTGAAAGTAAAAATCACTCCATTGCGGCATTTGGGTATTTACCTGATTATTGGAGCCAATAAAGTTATCTTCGTAAAATCCATAGGACTCATTTTCATACTGGTGCATAAAAGCAAACTTGCAGCCAAAGTTAAACATCGATTCTTGTGACTTTAGTCCTTGATTCAAATACTCTAGCAAAAGAAAATCCTTTTCAATTATAATTAACTTGGGCGTTTTAATCGATTGGGATTTTTCAATCTCTTTTAATCCGTTTGCTTCACAGCTAAAAACACCATTACTAAAACCTTGCTTCAAAAAATACTTTGTTCCTGATCTTGTTTCAATAATTTTAGAATCAGCAATACAGCCGCCACCAACAGAAGCACCTGAAATAACCTCATCATTTAAATGTGCTTCTATTATGTTCTGAACAGCTTTATTCATCTTCCAACTTCGAGATTAATCCATCGCAAGCATCCTCTAACAGATCAAGCACTAACTCAAATCCCGCAGCGCCACCATAATAAGGATCTGGTACCGAATCATGAGTGAACTCAGTGCAATAGTCCGTCATCCTACTCAGTTTTGCCAAGTCTTCAGCAGAAGATGCCATTGCTTCCAAATCGCTCATATTTTGTGCATCCATACCAATGATGTAATCAAAACGCTCATAATCCTCCCCTGCTTCTACAGGTCGACTAATACTCGTTAAATCATATCCTCGCTTTAAAGCATGCGTTTGCATTCTCGCATCCGCAGAATCGCCAGCATGATACCCCGTAACACCTGCAGAATCGATAAAATAATTATGCTCCAAGCTATATTCTTTCAATTTAGCTTTCATTACAGCCTCTGCACTTGGAGATCTGCATATATTGCCCAGACATACGAATAATATACTCTTTTTACTCATTTTTATTTTTTATTGGTAACCATACAAAAATATCGAATTATACCAATTTTACTTTTGGGTTTGCCTTAAACATTTAAATAATTTGGAATTTAGCATCGGCCTGCACTAAAAAAAGAAAGCCTGTCTTAGAACAGACAGGCATACGGAAACATTCTAAAAAACTAACCTAAACCTCACACACATTTTGAATGTTCCTATTATTGGGGACCAGGAGAGCATTTTATGTAACTACAAATTACAACCATAAGGGAAAGATGTCAATACATATTTATATCACAAGGTATCTTTTAACATCCATTAACACTTCGACGCCTTAATCAAATACCTCCTACACACTCAACTACTGCACATTACAATCACCAACTACGAATACTAGAACAACATATCTATTTAACAAAACCCTAAAACGTGCCTAAAAATCATGTTTCTTACCTATTAATATAGAGGTTTTGATGATGGTTATCATTGAGAATAGCCCTTACTCCCCTTAATTTTATACAAGTATTTTTCACTATTAATCCGCATTAAATTGAAAAAGACACTAATAAAAAACATTAAAGAATTAGCTGGGATCATTTTAAAAAGTGACATACCTTTTTTAGCAGGAAAAGACATGGCGAACATCACCTCCATAAATGATGCTTTTTTAATTATTAATGATGGTAGCATCCAGGATTTTGGCTCCATGAAAGATTTACCTTCTATAAACTTTGATATAGAAATTGATGCTAAAGAAAAAACAGTTCTTCCTGCTTGGTGCGATTCTCATACCCATTTGGTATTTCCAAAAACTAGGGAGGTTGAGTATGTGGATAAAATAAAGGGCCTTTCCTACGAAGAAATTGCAAAAAGAGGAGGCGGAATTTTAAACTCTGCTAAAGCCATGCGTAACGCTTCCGAAGATCAGCTTTATTACGAAGCTATGGTTAGGCTGGATGAAATTGTAAAATGGGGAACAGGAGCTATTGAAATAAAAAGTGGTTACGGCCTTTCAACCGAAAGCGAATTAAAGATGCTTAGAGTTATTAAACGACTGAAAGAGAATAGTCCACTAACTATTAAATCTACTTTTCTGGGAGCCCATGCCATCCCTACCGAATACAAAAACAAACGAAACGCTTATATCAAACTTATTACAGATGAAATGCTGCCCAGGATTGCCGATGAAAATCTAGCTGATTACATCGATGTTTTTTGCGATAAAGGTTTTTTTACTATTGAAGAAACCGATCGCATTTTAAATGTTGGAGCTAAATATAATTTACCTCCAAAAATTCATGCTAACGAATTAGATTATTCAGGTGGTGTTCAGCTGGGTGTAAAACACCATGCCCGCTCGGTAGATCATTTGGAGTTTGTTGGCCAAGATGAAATCGAATCTTTATTACAATCCACAACAATGCCTACTATTTTACCTGGTGCTGCCTTCTTTTTAAACATGCAATACGCACCCGTTCGGGATATGATTAAAGCAGGCTTACCTGTAGCTTTGGCTACCGATTTCAACCCAGGCTCTTCTCCATCGGGGAATATGCAGTTCATCATCTCCATGGGAAGTATACTCTATAAAATGCTACCTAACGAGGCCATTAACGCAGCTACAATAAACGGAGCCTATGCCATGGGTGTAGAGCAAAAACTGGGCTCAATTAGTAAAGGCAAAAAAGCCAACCTCATCATCACCAAAGAAATTCCTAATTTGGAATATATCCCTTACTACTATGGAGAGAATAAAGTTGACCAAGTAATCATCAATGGAAATATTGTAAAATCTTAAATATCAGCTCATGCAACAATTAATAGAATGCGTTCCCAATTTTAGTGAAGGTAGAGATATGAATATTATCCATCAAATTACCGATGAGATAAAAAAAGTAGAGGGTGTTAGTTTAATAGATGTTGATCCAGGTAAAGCCACTAATCGAACAGTGGTAACCATGGTGGGTACTCCCGATCAGATTGTAGAAGCAGCTTTTCTCGCTATAAAAAAAGCCCAAGAACTTATTGACATGCGCAAACACAAAGGCGCACACCCAAGATTTGGCGCTACTGATGTTTGTCCATTAGTCCCTGTGGCTAATATCACTATGGAGGAAGTTATTCAGTATGCACACCAATTGGCTAAAAGAATTGGGGAAGAATTAAACATTCCTATTTTTTGTTACGAGCATGCAGCGCAAAAAGAAGAACGCAAAAATTTGGCTACTTGCCGACAAGGCGAATATGAAGCGCTAGGCGAGAGAATTACCAGCGAGGAATGGAAACCTGATTTTGGTTCATTCAAATGGAATGAAGAAACACAAAAATCAGGTGCAACTGCTGTAGGTGCCAGGAATTTTCTCATCGCCTATAACATCAACCTAAACACAACCAGCACCAGAAGAGCCAATACGGTGGCTTTTGATATTAGAGAGCGAGGCAGAGTCAAACGCGAAGGAGGTTCATTAACAGGAAAAATAATTAAAGATAAAGATGGAAACCCCATCAACGAACCAGGTTTATTAAAAGCCACAAAAGGCATTGGCTGGTATATTGAGGAATATGGTATCGCACAAATTTCTTTAAACCTCACAGACATTACCGTAACGAGTATGCATCAAGCATTCGACACAGCTTGCCAAAGAGCTACAGTTGCTGGTTTGCGCGTTACAGGATCAGAACTAGTTGGTGTCATTCCCCTAAAAGCCATGTTAGATGCTGGTAAATACTTTTTAAAAAAGCAAAACAGATCGGTAGGTATTTCAGATAGAGAACTGATTAAAATTGCAGTTAAATCTTTAGGCTTAGATGAACTTTACCCTTTTGACCCCGACAAGAAAATTATAGAATACATTCTGGAGAAAGAGAATAAAACCACAAAGAAATTGGTTGATATGAGTCTGACTGATTTTGTTTTTGAAACCGCCAGTGAATCTCCTGCTCCCGGAGGAGGTTCAATCTCGGCATACCTTGGAGCAATGGGCGCTGCATTAGGTACGATGGTAGCCAACTTATCTTCGCATAAAAGAGGTTGGGACGATAAATGTGCAGAGTTTTCCGGTTGGGCTGAAAAAGGCAAACACTATCACGATGAACTTTTAAAAATGGTAGATGAAGACACCAATGCTTTTAATAAAATTATGGATGCCTTTCAACTTCCAAAACAATCTGAGAGCGAAAAAGTCATCCGAAAACAAACTATAGAAGATGCCACCAAGTATGCCATTGAGGTACCCTTTAAAACCATGGAACTCTGCTATAATTCAATGGAAGTAATGTTTGAAATGGCAAAAATAGGAAACCAAAACTCTATTACGGATGCAGGAGTAGGTGCTATAAGTGCCCGAAGTGGAGTTTTAGGCGCATGGTTAAATGTTAAAATTAATGCCAAAGAGCTAAACGATTTAACTTTTGTAGATAACATCCTAAAAGATGGCCAGTCAATAGTAAAAAAGACAACTCAACTAGAAAAAGATATACTAAACTTAGTTGACCAGTCGATTAATTCATAATTTATAGGTCATACTCCATATTTAAAGCACAGTAATATTTACTTACTGTGCTTTTTTATTTACATTGCAATATGTATGAATAACCCGTTGAAGCAACTGGTTGAAATTTGGAAAATAACGAATGAAAGTATTAGTATTATATACCAATAGCTTTGCTTATACTCCTCAAGTAAAAAATTTAGAAAGTGCACCAGAACCTGATCAAGGACAAAAATTTGAAAATTGCATTTTAGCCTTTATCCATGTCGAAGTATCGGATGAAGAAAAAAGTGTAATCAGTAGAGAAAAAAAACTAGTGAATCATTTAAAATGGACTGCTAGAAAAAATGATACCAAAAGTGTAGTGTTACATTCATTTGCACATTTATCCGAATCAAAAGCATCCTCTGCATACACTAAAGAGTTATTAGATGCTGCTCAAGCAAGGCTCGAAAATGCAGAATTTGAAACAGCACAAACACCCTTTGGCTATTTTTTAGATTTAAAGATTGACGCTCCGGGAAATTCTTTGGCGCGTATTTGGGCAACACTATAAATAAACAAGATAACATTGAAAAGAATACTTATATATATAACTTTTTTATTATTTATTTTTGCACTAGCAACAAAAGCAAACGACACAATTAGGGTACAACTAAAGTGGACACACCAATTTCAATTTGCTGGATTTTATGCTGCTGTTGAACAAGGATATTACGAAGAAGAAGGGATTTCTGTGAATTTAATTCCGGCAGGAGAAGACAAGGACTTTGTTCAACATGTAGTCTCTGCAAAAGCTGATATCGGGGTTGAATCGCCCTTACTTTTAATTGAAAGAAATAAAGGCAAACCAGTTGTATTGTTAGCTGCTATATTTCAGCATTCCCCCGAAGCGTTTATTACGCTAGCTAAATATAATATTAATTCAATTGAGGACTTTCCTGGTAAAACCGTACGCATTTCCAGCAATGATTTACCTTCTACAAAAGCCCTTATAAAACAAGAAAACCTATCTGAACTTATTACGCTTTCAGATACAGAAAGTAGAATAAAAGGCCTTATTGACGGCAGTCATCAAGTGATTGACGGTTATTCTATCGACCTGCCATATCAAATTAAAAAATCAGGTTATCACCCTGTAGTTATTTCACCACTAAAATATGGTATCGATTTTTATGGTGATTGTATTTTTACCTCAGAGAATTACTTAGATAAGAATCCTAACCAAGTTGATGCTTTCTTAAAAGCTACTTCTAAAGGTTGGCATTACGCCATGAATAACAAGGAAGAAATCATTGAGTTAATCATTAAAAAATACGCCAGTCAATATACAAGAGACGAACTTATTAACGAAGCCAGAGAAATGGAAGGACTCATTCTGCCTAAGTTTGTTGAAATTGGCTACACTCACAAAGAGCGATGGAAACATATTGGTGATACGTATGTAAGTTTGGGCTTATTAGATGCGGACTATTCTCTTGATGGCTATCTATATGAAGATTACCAACAAAAACGACAACGAAGACACAGCAGGCTTACTTTTATTTTTATAGTAGCATTTACGCTACTTGCCCTCACGTTATTATTGGTTTCATTCTTTAATCGTAAATTAAGACGTGAGGTAAATAAGCAGACCAAAGAGGTATTGGAGACAAACCAAAATCTCAGAAATGAAATTAAGGATAGAAAAGCTATTTATACCGATTTAATAGAAACTGCGAATGAACTAAAAACAGCGAAAGGAAAAGCAGAAGAGAGTGATCGATTAAAATCTGCTTTTTTATCTAATATGTCGCACGAAATAAGAACACCCATGAACGGCATCATTGGCTTCTCCGACTTATTAAAAGAGCAGGATTTAACCACAGATGAAAAGAAAAAATACATCCAGATAATAGAAGAAAATTCAGTTCAATTATTACGAATTATATCCGACATTATCGATATTTCTAAAATTGAGGTTGGAGAATTATCCATTCAAAAGGAACCTATTAAAATTAAAGAGTTATTCGAAAATTTATATTTTAACTTCTCTTTAAAGGCGAAGGAAATTAAGGGAGATAGAATCAATATCGAATACCATATAAATAGTGATGTAGACCCAATTATCAATACTGACCCTATCAGGTTGAAGCAGATATTGAGTAACTTAATTGAAAATGCGATTAAATTCACCAATAAAGGAAGTATCACTTTTTCTGTAGAGAAAGAAAATTCTCACTACATATTTACGGTTAAAGATACTGGAATAGGTATTTCTCAAGAAAAGCTCGAAAGTGTTTTTATTCGATTTTTCAAAGATAGTCAACAGCACTACAATGCCATGGGTGGCACAGGACTAGGGCTTTCCATTGCTAAAAATATGGTTGAACTACTAGGTGGTAAAATAAGTCTCAGCAGCCAAACTGACGTGGGAACTGAATTTAAATTCACCCACCCCTCTTAATGAAGGCTATAAATCGTCTATTTGCTCCAGCTGATCGTCTGATAAGTTTCTTTCGTCATTTAAAAGGTTAGTAATAAAGGTCATTTTAGCCGCATTTTCTAATACCTCTATCCTATCAAAAGCCTTTATCATTTCTGACCCAATCGCTGTAACTCCGTGATTTTCCATAATCAGCACTTTGTTCTCAGCAAATGTTTCACTTACGTTTTTGGCCAATTCCGCCGTACCCATTAAACCATAAGGTGCTACAACAGGCTCTTTAATAATCATTCTGGATTCAGCTATAAGGTGGGCATTAATGGGCACATCCATGGCCGAAAAAGCCGAAGCAAAAATACTATGGCAATGCACTATAGCATTAATAGTTGGATGGTCTTTATAAATTTGGATATGCATCGAAGTCTCCAAACTAGGCTTTAAATGAGGGGTAAGATTCTGACCATAGAAATCAACAATAGCCACTTGTTTCTTTTTCATCATCCCTTTATCAACTCCAGTTGAAGTAATCACAATATGATCACCAACCCGTTTACTAACATTGCCTCCAAGTGTTGTAGTAAGTCCCTTTGAATATAGCCTTCGCATAAAGCGAGCCACTTCTTTTCGCTCCTCTAAATAAAGATCTTTAGTATCCATAGCAGTATAAATGTTGTGATTAAAGCTACAGGATTTCAACTTATTATAAAAGAAATCTGAAATAAAAAAGGGTAATTATTTATCAATGACAAACAATTACCCTCGTATATTATAAAATATTGTATAAGCTATTTTGCCTCGTAATCTTTACAAGCCGCTAGTATTCCATCAAACAATTCCTTAGCATCAGATGCTGCCATAGCCGAAAATGCTACACGTAAAACATTGTTTAAATTAATGATTCCAATACTATACTTCTCAATTAAAATGGCTCTGATAGCCTCTCCATCCAACCCTTTTTTTAATTGCACACACATAAAGTAACCCGAATTGTATGGTAAAGCTGTAAAATATTGAGCATACTTATCATCTTGCAATACATCTTTTATGGCCTCATAACGAGTACGCATAATCACAAACTTAGAATGCTTTTGTTCTTGGTAATCTGGCGCTTCAAATGCATGTAATAACAAGGACTGACTTAAATTAGATGAGTTGGATATATTTCCACGAACAGCTCCAGCCGTTTTCATTTCTAAGGCCTGATACAATTCTGCATCTCCTCCTTTAATAGCATAAGTCACAAAACCCACACGAAAACCCCACACGTAATCTTCCTTGGTTGCTCCATCAATTTTAACTGCCAATACATTTTCATGTAGATCGGATAAATAAGCAAAAATAGATTGCGTTGCAATACCTTCTTCAAACACCAATCCAAAGTAGGCATCATCCGTTAATGCGGCAATTTTTTTACCCGCTTCAGCAGCCTCTTTTACAACAGCAGTAATATCCTCCATCTCCTGAATAGTCGGTGTATAACCTGTTGGGTTATTAGGGAAGTTTAAAATCAATACTTTCTTCTCTCCTTCCGACATAAGGCTTGCTCTTAAAGCCTCCGTATCAAAACCACCATTTTTAAACAAATTAAACTTAGACAGCTTTGCACCATAAGCATTTATCAATGCTAAATTATAATTACCCCAAAATAAATCTGGAACAATAACCTCCTGCCCCTCATCCATAAACAAATAACCAGCCATACTGATACCGTGCGTTAAGGCACTTGTAACAACAGGTAAACTTAATTCTTGTCCTTGAAGCTTATCGTTTTTCTCATAAATCATTTCCTTCCATTTACTGCGAAGATCTGGACGACCAAAACTAGGCGCATATGGAAATGAAAGAGATGGATCCAAGTCAATTTTAGAAGCAATAGACTCTAATCGCATAGGCGTTCCGTCATCCTCGATTGCAGCTCCAATAGTTGCATTTATCTTCGTTCCTTTAGCTTCAGCTGTTTGACCAAGGATACCTTTTTTTGGGAAAAAGATATTTTTACCCTTATCAGACAATAAATCAAATACTACAGGATTTTTAGAAATGATAACATCATTTAATTCTTGCGCTTGCGGATTCATCTTTTAATATGATTTGTGTGTATAAATATGAATGACCAAAAGTCATCACTTGCAAAATTGCTAAAAAAACATCAGTTTATTAACAAATCAACAGTATAAAGGTTGAATTTTTTGAAGATTATCTTTTTAAGAGAAAAATGACAACAAATTATTTACAATTGCCAGTGCGCCTTAATAATCTTTTTGATAGAGTCGGCACAAACTAAATTCCAATCTAAATTATCTTTATTCACGAATTTAACATCTGAAATATCGTCTTGTATTTTCATATTCTCCCAACCTTTTACGCGACATCTAAATGCTAAATCGCAGGTATAAACCGTGTAGCCAGAGAAGATGTATTCGTTAGGAAAGGAAACCAAAAAATCTATTTTTTCCACATCTAGATTGAGCTCTTCTTTTATTTCTCGATACAAGGCATGCTCTGCCGATTCGTTAGGATCAACAAAACCTCCAGGTAAATCTAACATGCCTTTGTTAGGATCAAAGGCACGCACACTCAGCAAAAGTTCTCCCTTTTCATTCTCGATTAATGCAGCCACAGCAGCAGCTCCATTAATAAAGAAATGAAACCCACAATCCGCACATTTAAATGAACGCTCTCCTTCAAACTCAAATTTAGATGAGCCACATTTAGGGCAATACTTAAGTACGTTTTGTGGTTTTGTCATTTCGCAGTTTATTAGTAAATGGTCATTAATCAATAGTTTTCACTAATGACTAATGACCTTATTTAAATGACTTATTACTATCCCCAAAGGTTTGAAGGATAAACTCCGTTATCAATTAATGTTTGTAGGCTTTTTTGAACGATAGGTTTGTCTTCTTGATAAGTAACCCCAAACCATTTTGCATCGCTCGAAAGTACTTTAGTTGTTGCTCTTCCTGCTTTAATCATTTTATCCACTAAAGCATTAAAATAAAATTCAGATTTCATTTCGCTTCCTTTTTCCTCCAAAAACGCTAAGAAACCCTCTTCTAATGCAGAGAAAAATGAATTTTTAAATGCCCAAAAGTTCATCGACACAGGCTCTTTACCAGTCAGCTCAATTGTTTCGTCTCCTTCGTAAAAAACAACTTTACCATCTAAATATCCAATTTTTGTGCGCTCAACAATATCTACCAAGTTATCATTAACATCAGTATCACATACACCTCTAGATACTGTTCCATGCTCCGACAATGTATTATCTAATGCATAACCAACCATGGCATACTCAGTATCAGAAGTACTTTGACCAACAAAATCAACCACTGCCAGATAAGCTTCACGACCATAAAAATCATCGGCATTAATAATGGCAAACGGTCCTGTTATAGCTTCTTTAGCCATTAACATAGCATGCCCAGTACCCCATGGCTTCTCTCTACCTTCTGGAATTGAAAAACCTTCTGGTAATTTATCTAATTCTTGGTATACATATTCCACTTCAATTTTACCTGCCAATTTAGGGTCGAATCTTTCTTTAAACTGATCGGCAAAAGAATGACGAATGACAAAAACCACCTTCTCGAACCCTGCTTGAATGGCATCGTAAACTGAATAATCAATGATTGATTCGCCATTGGGTCCTAAAGTATCCAATTGCTTTAATCCTCCGTAACGACTTCCCATTCCTGCTGCGAGTACTAATAATGTTGGCTTCATGCTATTATAGTTTTATTATTTCGGTTATTATTTATTTATCAAAGATAAACACAGATATAAAAACACACCTGACCATTTATCAAATTTTATTATTTATTTGCTTTAAAATCATTCAACAAACCTTCGTACATCCAATTAGCTAATGCTTGCCGATTGTTTTCCAGTATAAAACGTTGCTGATCTCGATAATTTCGGATATTACCTAACTCAACAAATACAGCCGTTGGGTAAGTTTTTCGGAGCAGGTATAAATTTCTACTATTTATAACACCAGAATAACCACGCGAAGGTTGATGTTGGCCATATTTGGTATCAAATACATTTAATATAGCCTCAGCCGTTTTTTTACCCGAATTACTCTTAGGGGCATGATAAAAGAAAACATCGATAGCTTTTCCTTTACTTCTTGAATCTACATGAATAACAACGCAACGCTGAAAAGCAGGCTTATTTTTAATGTATTGACGATTGACCTCTTCGGTTCGCTGCTTCAAACGATTAATCTGCTTTAAAGGAATTTCTTTACCATTACAGGTCTCATCTTTATCCATTGCTAAATAAGAAGCATCTCGAATTCCATCATTCTTATCTTCAATAATCATATTCACCTTAGCTCCATTTTCCTGAAGCTTTTTGGCTAAGCGTAATGTTATATCGTAAGCGTATTCATCCTCAGCCAAAGTCTTGTCACCATACTTTCCCAATGCTCCCGGATCTGGGCCTCCATGACCACTAACCAGATGAAATACAGCTCCACTTAAGTCATCCGAATCAGGTTTAAATTTAGCGCGTTCTTTTCCGTATAAGGGTTCATTTATATAAACATCAGCCGTTGGGATTTTATACTTAACGCCAATCAACAAACTATTATTTTTTCCTAAACGAGATTTATTTAATGCTAAAAACTGAGATTTAAGGTCATCTGATTGAACATCATTTCGCTTTAAAAATGCCCACAGACCTTCGCCATTTTTTGGGGTAGAGTATTTTACCGGAGCTATTTCCTGAGCTTCCGCCACCAGAAACATAAACCCCATTAACAGTATTAACAAACTTTTAATTGTCATTCCTTCACTTTTACATTCATCTGCAAATTGCACCTATCAATCAGTCAATGCATTTACGAGCACAAAAATAAACCTTTTTACAAACTATAAAAGCCTAGCTACAGGGAGTTTTCAGATAAATGCACATTTTATTTAGAATTAATCTAAAATTAATTTGATATTTTATTAAGCTTACTTAACTTTGCACCAAAGCAAACTAAATTAAATGAATTCAATTTCGGTAGAAAACTTTTTAAAAAACATTTTCACCCTACAAAATGACGAAGGAGAAAAAGCTTCCACCAGCATTATGTCGGCAAGGTTAGGCATTTCTGGACCCGCTATTACCGACATGGCCAAAAAGCTTTCAGCAAAAGGTTTGATTACCTATCAGCCCTATAAAGAATTGGAGCTTACAACCGAAGGAAAGGCCATAGCTATTAAAGTAATTAGAAGGCATCGCATTTGGGAAATGTTTTTACATCAGGTACTAAAAATGGACTTGAGTGAGGTTCACAATGAAGCGGAAATGCTAGAACACCAGACTTCGGACAACCTTTTGGAGAAGATGGATACCTTTTTAAACCATCCTAAGTTCGATCCACATGGAGACCCTATTCCACACGAAGATGGAACTATTCAGCGACATAAAAATGCTGTAAAAATGGAAGACCTAAAAGAAGGTGACAATTGTAAAATTGTACGTTTAATTTATTCAGACGAAGAGGTTCAGCAGCTTTTTAATCATTATAACATAGAAACCAACCTTAGTATTAAAATAATTAAGGTGTTTAAACTAGATAAATCGATGGATGTAGAATTAAATGAGCAAAGAATACATTTGCCTGCCGCCATTCAAAAACGAATTTTTTGCCAACACATTTAGAACCAATATAACAATGGAAGATATAGCATTTGAACAAGTACTTTGGGCATTTGGACTAACCTTATTTGCAGGTTTAGCTACTGGAATTGGTAGCGCAATGGCCTTTTTTGCAAAAAGAACCAACACCAAGTTTTTATCCATATCACTAGGTTTTTCAGCTGGGGTAATGATTTATGTTTCCTTTGTAGAGATATTTTTGAAAGCCAAAGACAGCTTAATAGAATCTTATGGAGAGGTGTCAGGCACGTGGATAACGGTTGCTTCATTTTTTGGAGGTATCGCTTTAATAGCCCTCATCGATAAATTTATCCCTTCGGCAGAGAATCCGCACGAACTGGAAAAAATTGAGGATATGACGGATGAAAATCGAAAAGCGGGGAAAAAGAAAAATTTGATGCGCATGGGTATGTTTACGGCATTGGCCATCGGCATACACAATTTCCCAGAAGGATTGGCCACTTTTACAGCAGCCCTAACTGATCCGAATTTAGGTATTGCCATTGCGGTTGCTATCGCTATTCACAACATCCCAGAAGGTATTGCTGTTTCCGTACCTATTTATTACGCTACTGGAAGTAGAAAAAAAGCCTTTAAACTTAGTTTTCTTTCGGGACTATCTGAACCAGTTGGTGCCTTAGTTGGTTATCTCATCTTAATGCCGTTTTTAACTCCTGCCATGTTTGGAATTATCTTTGCCGGCGTTGCGGGCATTATGGTTTTTATTAGTCTGGATGAGTTATTACCTGCTGCTCAGGAATACGGTGAACACCATCTATCCATTTACGGATTAGTTGCAGGAATGGCAGTAATGGCTATCAGTTTATTAATGTTTTTATAAAATAGCTCTAAGAGCCTAAAGTAGAAGACAAAAGAAATGAATAAATATATCATATCAATTATAATAGCCTGTTTTACCATCTCACTTTCTGCACAAGAATCGGATGCTAACATATTCGGAGATGTTCAGGCAGATGGAGAACACTTGCCCTTTGTAAGTATCTATATTAAAGGAACCAATAAAGGAACTGCTACAGACTTAAGTGGCCACTACATGTTAACCAACCTGGAGCCTGGCAAGCAGATTATTGTAGCTAATAGCGTTGGTTATAAACCTGTAGAAAAAGAAATTACTGTAATTGCAGGAAAAAGTATGGAAGTTAACTTCTCATTGCAAGAAGAAATAATGGCTATTGACGATATAGTTGTAACGGGTACCAAAACCTTTAAACGCAAAACAGATTCTCCAGTTATTGTAAACGTAATGGAAGGTAAAAAGCTTGAGATGATTCAGGCCAATACACTGTCCGAAGGTTTGGTTTTCCAGCCTGGAATACGCTTAGAAACGGATTGCCAAACGTGCAATTACACGCAATTAAGAATGAATGGATTAGGCGGCGGATATTCACAAATATTAATCAATAGTCGTCCCGTTTTTAGTCCGCTAACTGGTTTATATGGTTTGGAACAAATACCTACCAACATGATTGATCGCATTGAAGTAGTGCGCGGTGGAGCTTCGGCTTTGTATGGTGCAGGCGCCATTGGCGGAACAGTAAATGTAATCACAAAAACGCCAGATAGATCTTCTTTTGCTGTGAATACAAGTAATGGTATTATCAACGGAGATGCCAGCGACTTCCAGTTGAGTGCGAACACAAGTATGGTAACCGACCGTCGCAATGCCGGACTTTCGCTTTTTGCGTCTCATCGTAACAGGGATTCATACGATCATAATGAGGATGACTACAGCGAAATGGCTCATCTTAAAAATAACTCTTTTGGCTTAAATGCTTTTATCTTGCCTTCTCACAATCAAAAAATTGAGTTTAGTTTATCATCTATGTATGAGTACAGATATGGAGGAAACAAAGAAGATGGCCCTGCCTTTTTAGCCGACCAGAGTGAAGAAAGAACACATAATGTATTAATTGGAGGTATTGATTACAGCCTTAACTTCAACGATAATCTTTCGTCATTAGCTGTCTTTTTTGCTGGTCAAAATACCGACCGCGATCATTACACTGGTATCATGCCTGACGAAGATGATCAGCCCTCTTTCGATGAGCATTTCAAAAATCCGGCATACGGAATTACAGATAACCAAACTTACATTGGTGGTTTACAGATAAACCATATGCTAACCAACTTTATTACGGGCAAAAACAACCTCACATTTGGTACAGAATACAACTACGATTATGTGTTTGATGAGATTGAAAAATATGATTATTTGATTGATCAAACGACCAAAAACACAGGATACTACCTACAAAGTGACTGGGCAATAACGCGATCGTTTACACTATTAACAGGTGTTAGAGCCGATTATCACAATCTTGTTGATAATTTAATTTGGAGCCCAAGAGTATCTGCACTATACAAAAACGATTACTGGCAGGTTAGAGGTAGCTGGTCTACTGGTTTTAGACCACCGCAAGCATTTGATGCAGATATGCACATCGCTTTTGCAGGAGGTGAAATTCAAAAAATTCAATTAGCCGATGACTTGCAAGAAGAAAAATCACAAAGTTTGAGTGGATCCATCAACTATGACTACCCTAGCGAACATTTCATTTTTGGATTTACCGCAGAGGGTTTTTACACTCAATTAACCAATGCCTTTATTATTGAGGAAGCGGGTACAGATGATCAGGGCAATATGATTATGGAAAAAAGAAATGGCTCAGGCTCTACCGTGCAAGGAGCTACTTTTGAGTTTAGAGGAAATTACGATAGAAGAATTCAATTAGAAGCTGGCTTAACCATTCAAACTAGCCAATACGATGAAGAAGTATTTTGGTCTGAGAATTTAGAAGGAACAAAAGATTACTTGAGAACACCAGAGGAATATGGTTACTACACTTTAACCTACACGCCTCGTAGCGGATTTTCCGCCGCCCTATCTGGTGTATACACAGGATCTATGCTAGTGCCTCATTATGGTTTAGCAGGAGACCCTGGTACGCCTAAAATGGACGAACTATTTAAAACATCCTCATTTTTCGAGAACAATATTAAACTAGCTTATGAATTTAGTTGGTTAGAAAAAGGAGTTGGCTTTGAAATTTATGGTGGTCTGCAAAACATCTTCAATCAATATCAGGATGACTTTGATTCTGGAAAAAATAGAGATAGTGGATATATTTACGGTCCATCAAGACCTAGAACCGTATTTTTTGGAATTAAGCTAATGAGCCTATAAAAAAGGTAAAGAGTAAAGAATACTCAAATCATCAAACACTCGGTTACTCATTTTATCATAAAATCAAATTAACAATAAAAGATGACTAAAAAGGAACGTTTTGAAAAGATCATTGAATGGTTTCAGAAAAATATGCCCATTGCCGAAACAGAGCTAGATTACACCAATCCATATGAGCTTCTGGTGGCGGTAATTCTATCTGCTCAATGTACCGATAAAAGGGTCAATATGATTACTCCTGATTTATTCAAGCGTTACCCTTCGGCCAAAGAATTATCCGAAGCTGAACCTGGCGAAGTATTTGACTATATTCGTTCGTGTACTTATCCAAACAATAAAAGTAAACACTTAGTAGGCATGGCTAAAATGCTACTAGGCGATTTTAACAATATTGTTCCTGATGATATTAAAGAGTTGCAAAAACTTCCTGGCGTAGGTCGTAAAACAGCCAATGTAATTGCCAGTGTAGTTTACGAAAAACCCGCCATGGCAGTAGACACCCATGTTTTTCGTGTTTCAGATAGAATAGGATTAACTACCAACGCAAAAACACCTTTAGAAACCGAAAAGCAATTGGTTAAATATTTTCCTGAAGAGTTACTTCCTATTGCTCACCATTGGCTCATTTTACACGGTCGCTACGTTTGTATTGCACGCAGCCCTAAATGTGCAAAATGCGGGTTACAGGATAATTGTAAGTTTTATCAGAAAAGTTTAAAAGCAAAAAAATAAGCTCTGCGTTTTTCATGTCACAGAAAAACACAGAGCTTACTTCACAATATAACATTGAGGTTATTTAGGCAGATATTTACTATAATCCTCCATCTTTACATCTTCTTGAGGCTTCTCTTCGGTAGTTAGCATTTCCTCTTTAATAACTGGCTGAGGCGTTGAGAATGCTTTGAGTGCAACCATCTCCTCCGTTACCAATCGCGCTATTCTTCTAATTAACCTAGGATGCGTAGAAACCTTTTCAGCAAACCAAGTCCAAAAACCACCATCAGTTTCCTTTTGCTGAATAAATGCACTTACATCTACCTTTGGATATAGCTTTTTGCCCGAAGCCAACAACACCAATCCTGTAACAGCACCTTTGGGACATAAAACCGCACCTATATTATCGCAGGTATATTCACAAGCTCTAGAGTAAGCCTGACTTAGAAACGGTACAAACAATGCAGGAAATAGCCATATATCCTTTTGCATGTGTTTTCTCTTTATGTGCCCCAACTCATGGGCAATAACAAACTCTACACTTTCTAAATTATTTTCATAGGCTTCCTCCATTATATCTGCATAAAGCACCACATAATTACGTCCCATAAAACGAGCAGCAAAAGCGTTTAACAAACCACCAGCTTGCAGTAAATAAACATCTGGTACTTTCTTTAAGCCTAATTTACCCGATTGCGACTTAATGATATGGTAAATATCTGGAAACTGAGCTTCTGTTATTTTAACCGCATTACCACGCAAGTAACCAACAATCAATCCCATTCTAATCATTAATAACAGCATAATAACTAGCAAGTACCCAATAATGATTATCACCGCTTGGTTAACTTCAGCAATTCCTGTTTTCCAAATAAAAAAAGGAAAAGTGTACACAAACAAGCTAAATATAAGTTTTATAACAAAATAGAAAATCTCTTTAGGATGCACTTGGTAAGAAATAGATTCATTCATTTTATAAATTTTGACAGTAAATAAAAATCCCCTTTACGCAGCAAATATAATATTTTATACGTCTTGGTGATAGACGATTTAATGTCATAATCAAGGTATATATACTATACATTATTAAAACCTTTATTCTAACAACTGAATTTTCATACAATAAATTCATAAATTCTACATCTTTATAAACAACCCAAACCATGCTAAACAAAGCTTCTAAAATATTAGCCCTAATAACACTGCTCAGTTTATCCAAACATACCAATGCCCAAGAATACGTCAATGGATTTAAAGGTCTATGGTGCACCTTAGGGCAATATGGTCCATATGGGGATAAATATTCAGGAGGCTTGGGTACCTACACAGCCAAGCATTTGCCTTTAGCTGTATATTCAGAAAGTGCACAAAAAACTTTTTTCACCTACGGAGGGACCACAGGGTCAACTGATGATCATTTATTAATTATGCTTTCTTATTACGATCATGAAACAGAACAATTAGCACGCCCTGTAATTGTTTATGATAAAAAAGGCGTAACAGATCCGCATGACAATGCAGCTATACAATTAGATTCGGAAGGTTATATTTGGGTATTTATAAGCGGTAGATATTCTGCGCGTAATGGATATATCTTCAGAAGTGATCACCCACATGATATAAGTGGCTTTTCGGAGGTTTTAAACGAACCTTTTAATTATCCTCAACCTAAATACATCAATGGCAAAGGTTTTGTGCTACTGATGACCAACTATGGCAATGGTAGAGAATTATTTACCCAACGAAGTGCTGATGGCTACTCGTGGACCAGAGATAAAAAATTAGTCAACTTTGGCGGCCATTATCAAGTATCGGGTAATACAGATTCGAAAATTGGGTCTGCATTTAACTGGCACAAAGGCGGAGATGTAAACAACAGAACCAACCTATACTACATGCGCTCATTGGACTTAGGAGACAATTGGGAAACCATAGATGGTACGCCAATTTCGACTCCCATTACTCGCTCCTCCAATGCAGCATTAATAAAAGATTACGCAGCATTAAACTTAAAGGTATATTTAAAAGATTTTAGATACGATGAAAATGGCTACCCTGTAATACTTTACATCACCTCACCTAAATATGCAGCTGGCCCAAGTAACCCTAAACGTGAATGGCGTTTAGTTCGTTGGAATGGATCTGAATGGATATTTTCCAAAATAACCAATGCATATCACAATTACGATATGGGAAGTTTATATTTTGATGATGACGGAACATACAGAATTGTAGCTCCTACTGAACCAGGCCCGCAGGAATGGGGTACTGGAGGAGAAATAGCTATTTGGGAAAGCGACAACCAAGGTGCAAACTGGATAAGCTTAGGAACTATCACCGAGAACAGTGTTAGAAACCACACTTACGCCCGACGACCAGTTAATACAAATGCAGATTTTTATGCATTTTGGGCAGATGGAAATACGGATGCTTTCTCAAGATCATATTTATATTTTTCAAACAAGTATGGAGATGTTTACCAAATGCCTTATAGTTTTAGCGATGATTTCATCGATCCGATACCTTTCGGTGAAAAAGAGGAAATATACCCTCAAATTGTTAGCGAACTTGCTTCAACGCAAGGATACCCAGCCATAAAAGCAGTTGATGGTGCCATACACGATGAGTCGAGATGGGAAGCCAGAAGTTTTCCTAAATCGATTGTAATTGACTATGGGGAAGAAAAATCTTTTAACATGGCTAAACTTCAAACCACAAATAACCGCTCGTACAATTATACGGTTGCTTTATCAAACGACTTAAATTTTAATGACATAACAGTAGATAGAACTAACAATACGTCCACTATAAACCCATGCGTTGATAATTTTACCAGAACACTTGCCAGATATGCCAAGCTAACCATAAAGGGGCAAAACAATAGTACCGACCGATACATTAAAATTTCCGAATTTACTTTAAGAGACAGTGACACCAGCACCACAGGAAATCTACACAACCACCCTGCTTTACACGTGTTCCCGAACCCTGTAGTTCAGAATCTATTTTTTGTAGATGGTTTACTACCTCAGGATATCATTGAAATTTACACTAGCAACGGAGTAATGCTCTATAAGCTAGAGGCTACATCTAGCAAAGTCAGCATACCATGCGAAACTTTCCCGAATGGAGTTGTTCTAATTAATATTATTTCAGGAAATTCCAATCATTCCATAAAAGCCGTTATTAATAGATAAAAAAGAAGCACCGTCCTTTTGGGTTTAATATGCAACTACCGATAAAATAGTTCAATAAATATTGCCACATTCTAATTATAGCTTATTTATAAACTTTAAAAACACAAGTCAATCTGTCATTTACAAATACAGGTTTCCCTATAATTTTATATATTGGCAAAAAAAATAAATGCGCCTAACTACCTTAATTGTCTTTTTTATCTTACCTATCTGTGTCATTTCCCAGACAAACAATTGCGAAATAATTAGTTACGATACCAAAGTAGTTTTTAACGGCAATAAAGTAGAAGAAACCCTAAACTTCGAACTACAAATTAACAATGGTGCAGGAACTAAGTACGCAGAGATTTCTATTCCTTTTTCAAAAAACGACCAAGTTATAAACCTCAAGGCAGCTATTTACGATATTTTTGGAAACAAGATTAGAACCTTAAAAAAGAAAGACATTACTATTGAAACACCGTGGAGCAATATAAATTTTTATTCCGACAGAAGATTAAAATCATTTAAATTAATTCATTCCCAATATCCCTATATTCTTAAATATAGTTACACCAACATAACCAACGACTTTATTTCTTTGGCACATTGGAGTCCTATCTACTACAAAAAACTTAAAGTAAAACAAGCCACATTATCTGTCGAAATACCATCCAAAACTAATATACATTTATACCAACACTCTATTGATTCCGCAACAATCACTCAAATAGATAACAAAACTATTTACCAATGGGAAGTAAAGGATTATACTCCTTTAAATGAAGAAGCATTTTCGCCTACCTTTGAATCTTTAAATCCGTGTGTAATTATAATGCCCAAAGAGTTTCATTACGGAGTAGATGGAAGCAGCAACAGCTGGGCAGATTTTGGCAACTGGAAACATCGACTTATATCTAAGAAAGATATAATAACAGAGGAAGAAAAAAATAAGATTCACGCCCTTACTGATACTATTGCTAATGATTGGGGTAAAGTAAAGGCAGTCTATCATTACATTCAAGACAATACAAGGTACATTAATATTTCGGAAGATCTCGGCGGATTAACACCTCATCCAGCCAGTTATGTTTGCACCAATAAGTATGGCGATTGTAAAGCTCTGAGTAATTACACCATGAGCTTATTAAAAGAGATTGGCATTACGGCGTATTACACTACTGTTTACGCTGGAGTAAAACCTATTAAGGTAAAATCTGAAATCCCTACGCATCAGTCTAACCATATTATATTAAGTATTCCTTTAAGTAAGGACACAATTTGGCTGGAATGCACCAATAAAACAGAACCATTTAACTACCTAAGTGCTTATACACAAAACAGATTAGTGCTACCCAATAAAGAAACAGAAAGTCAATTGGTTAGAACGCCGACACATACGCTTGACGACGCTTTAGAAAACTATTCTACAACCGTGAATATGGATAAAGAATATCGTTTTAGCTCAATAGCACATATTAAAGGTTTAGCATACGATTCCTTTAAAGGCTTTGATACCGCACTTTCCGAAAAAGAAAAAAAATCGTACATCGATGGCATGGGTTTTTCTCATAAGGCAGATATACAAAGCTTTAATATAGAAAGGCCTCACAGAGATTCTGCCTTTTTACAACTTAAATTAGAAGGTACATCATCGCCATTGAGTGAAAAAATTGGCAGCAAACTTTTAGTTACTCCGTTTAGAGCAATTAACTATAAACTAACGCCTGTAGAAAAGCGAAAAACTGACATATGGGTATACTATCCTGTTAACAGATGCGATACTATCATTTATAGCTTTGATAAAAAAATTAATAACGTAAGTGGACTTACGCAAGAAGAAAATTCAAGTCCATATGGTCATTACAATCGCACATATACAATTAATGGTAACCAATTAATCGTCCACAGAACTTTTCAATTATATCAGAACGAATACGACTTTGGCGAATATGAAGATTTTTATGCCTTCATATCGCAATCATGTCAATTCGACCATCAAAAAATGATTATATCCTTTTAACCTAGATACATATGAACAAACCAACTTTATTAATTTTACTTGCTTGCTTATTTTTTAGTACCGAACCTAATGCTCAAAATGAAGATTCAGGAATAAACCTAAGCAAGTGCGACTTTGAGTCTGATGCTCCAGCTGTTATCATATTTGACAAAGGGCAAACCGACTTTTATCAAGATCAAGACGGATTCTACATTAATTTTCAGCGTACCAAAAGAGTAAAAATATTTAAAGAATCAGCCTTTGATCAGGCAGAAGTTTCTATTGACTTATATATTGGCGAAACCGATATGGAAAAGGTGTATGATATTAAAGCCGTTACATACAACTTAAATGGAAACAAAATTGAGACAACTCATTTAGACTCAAGACAAATATTTAAAGAACCAGTAAATGATTATTGGTATAGAAAAAAGTTTGCATTACCTAACATTAAAGAAGGCTGTGTAATAGAATATAGTTACACGATAAAAACACCTTTTTTCATGCATCTTCCCGATTGGGAGTTTCAATCGGACATTCCTACTATGTATAGTGAATACACGGTTAGCATGACACCTTTTTACTCGTATATGTACAGGGCTCAAGGATTTAGCAAGTTTGATGTTTATGAAAATAAGAAAAAGGGTAGTGATCGCAGCTTTATAGGAATGAACTTTAGAGATATGATGTACAAATTTGGAATGAAAAACATCAGTTCATTTAAAGATGAATCATATATTTCATCCAGAGAAGATTACATTAAAAAAATTGACTTTCAATTGTCCGAAATAAATTACCCAAGCGGATACTCTAAAAAGTATATGACTACATGGCCAGAGCTTTCGAAAAATTTACTTGAAAGCACCAACTTTGGCAGATACATTGATAAGTCGGAGAAGATAGGAAATAAGCAATTTGAACACCTACTTACTAAATCCGATCAAGAAAAAATAGATGCGGTGCTCGATTATATGAAATCGAACTACAAACCTAATGGTTACACCAACAAATGGGCATCTAAATCTATTAAAGAGTTTAATAAGGAAAAAACGGGTAACACGGCCAATATTAACCTGATGGCATTGGGCATACTTAGAGGTATTGGCATAGAGGCTGAACCAATAATCATTAGCACCCGAAACCACGGTAAAGTAAGCGACCGATTTCCTTTCTCCGACCTTTTTAACAATGTCATTATCATGGCCACCGTGGATGGTAAAAAGAAACTATTTGATGCAACCGATGGTTATTGTCCTAATAATATGCTACCAGCTATGTGCTATAACGGAAAGGGTTATTTGGTTAAAAAAGATAGTGAAACTTGGATACAAATAAAAAATCACAATCTATCTACCATTTCAACAACCATTAAGTATAGTCTCGACCCTGAAAACAATACCCTTTCTGGCTTTGGGGTTGTAAGAAACAGTGGTCATAAATCCATTCACGAAAGAAAAAAGTACAACAAAGATCCTGAGAAATTTAAACAATCGGTATTGGATAAAGGGCTAGCCTTAAAAAATGATTTAAGCGTAAAGGATGCTAATAACGAATCGAAAGTATTCCAATATAAATTTGACTTTGAGAGTAAAGTGGATAATATTGATGGACAAATTATCTTTTCACCATTCTTTAAATTTCCTGATCAAACAAACCCTTTTAAACAAGAAAAACGGGAATTGGCTATAGATTTGATTTATCCAACTGCGGAGAAATATACTGCGGAAATCGAGATTCCAGAAGGTTATAAGATAGAGCATCTGCCAGAACCTTATGCTAAGAATTCGGAAAATACGCAGATGGCATTTAAAGCTCATAAAACCACAGGTAATAAAATTCTTATCACGGCAACAATCTCATTAAAAAAGCCTGTTTATTCTGCTTCAGTTTACCCTGAATTAAAAAGGTTATTCAACAACGCCATTGAAAAACTAAATCAGAAAATTGTAATTGTAAAAGAAGATGTAGTAGCAATGCAATCACTATAATATCTAAAAAACAAAGGAGCTTCATTAAATAACGAAGCTCCTTTTACACAATTAACTAATTTTCGCCCCTTATTATAGGAACATTCTCAAAGTCGTAATAAATAAGATTTGGGAATCATATCAATCATAACTTAGATCGTTTTATTCATTTAAAACAAACCAAACATCAGGATTATTTACACTTACTAGTTTAACCTGAGTCGGATTATTTACATCATCAATTTCTACTTCGTATGGAGAATTATCTGCAATTACATCAACCATACCAACTAGATGCTTATACCATCTCCAATTGAATCCTTCAGAGACCTTTACAATATCAATATAATCTGGTTGCCCATTAACACCATTAAAACCTAAATTATAGTGTGATCTATATGGACCAGGGAATGAAAAGAAAGATATACCATACTCACTTCTAGAGGCACTAGCCTCACCAATTATCATGACAGGCGAAAGCTGCTCTCCCCATTGAGCTTCATTATTTGCATATATTTGCTCCCAATTACTTAAAATAACATCTGACCTGTTTTCTGCTATAGCAACATTCAACACCCATGCTTTTTCCTTTAAATCGATTGGAGGTATAACAATATCGAAATACATATCTCCTGTAGTAGAAATAAGTTTCTTGTTTTCCATATCTAAAGTAAAATCCTTTACGGACTCACCTAATATTTCAACTTCTTCATAAAAAGACACCCCAGTATCTGTAATTATATAAGGAATTTTTACAGAAACTATTTCCTCATCCTCTTCATAGCTAAATGAGAAATTTCTATTCGCCTCAAATACAGAAATCTCTTGGCCTGCGATGTTTGCAACAAAAGATCCTTTGCTTAAATAGTTAACATTTGTTTTTACCTTTGTTAGATACGCTTGAGGTGGTTCATTCAGCTTTATTAACTGCATATTATTACCTGTCTTTGTTCCTCTCAGCTGAATCATATCATCGCTATCTGAAATTAACAGAAACTCATAGTCTCCTCCTTTTGCATTATACTCAGCCGAAGATGGTGTAGCAAAATAATGCATAAATCCATTGTAAGTGTTAAATGTTAAAACGGGTCCTCCATACGACTTTACATCATATAAAGACTCTTGAGAGGTGTTTAAATCAGTAACAGCTTCAAACCAAACAGAAACACTATCATTTTCATCAAAATCAACTACATATGTATATCCTCCATACTTTTGATTATCATCTGGAAAATACTGAAAAATCCACCCTTGCTCACTAGCATTAAGCGCTTCTGTAAATTGCTCTAAAGCCTCTATTTTTCTTTCGGATGCAGTTTCTTCAAAAAGCATATCTGCATCATCATTACATGATATTGCAACAACACTTAAAACGAAAGATACTAACGCTAAATATATATTCTTTTTCATATTTATTCTTCTATTTTAATGTTATCAAGATCCTGTTCATCTAATTCGTCAGCACGCTTCTGAATGGCAGCTCTTAACTCATCAATATCAATATCCCATGATTGACTGAGGTACGAACTTACTATAGCCATTTTCGCTTCAATAACAGCTCTACCTTTTGCACCATCTTTTGCTGCAGCCACCATTTTTTCTTCCCACACTTCAGGAGTGTTCGTTATGTAATGTGCAATTAACTCAACAAAATCTTCATCAGCCTCTTTACTAGAGTAATCACTAATGAACCCTGCTTCAAGCGAAGATTTATCCTCCCAAGCATCATTCCAAGATCCACCTACATATTCAGTTGCAGATATTCTATCAAAATCAGTGGTATAATCCTTGGTCTGATGTAAAATATGAGAGAATTCATGGAAGATAGTTCTAAAATAAAACTCATATAATCTATCAATATCAGTTACATCCAGATTATTAATATCGTATAGAGTTATCTTAAGTCCTCCCTCAGCGGTACCTAAAACTACTGTACCATTATTTCTATAAGCCCCAGAACCTACCATCATCATCATTTTTGGAAAGTAAGCTTCTAGAAAATTATCTGGCGCAACCTCCTCGTAAGCATCTAAACACAGATACTTAACTAGATTAGCCATTCTAATGGAATTTTCATAAACCGCAGGAACTAATTGATAGTTCAAGTCCGATTCAACATCCTCAAACTTATATAAAAACCTAATGTTATAAGGTTTAACAAGAATATGATTCAAATACTTATCAAAATCGTTTGCTTTTCCTTGCTCTACAGAAATTACACTAATACTAGTATCTATACCTTCTTCTTCAGAACAAGCTCCTAAAATGACTGATATCGCAAAGATGATCAGCCCGTATAATATTTTATTTTTCATCATTAATCAGTTATACGTTTATTACTTACGAGGATTGGCTTCGATTCCAGCAGCGATAACATCTTGTGGAATTTGCAAAGCTCTTCGTTTATCATCTTTTACTAATATATCTAATACTTTTACAGAACCATCAGATTGAACTTGATGACGAGGAACCTCAATACCATAACGTTTTACATCAAACCAACGTAATCCTTCATGTAAAGTAAGAACTCGTCTGCATTGCAATACATAATGAATCAGATTTTCTTTTAATCCAGCTTCCACTGTGAATCCTGGGTGTAGAACTTTTTTAGTGGTAGTTGTTTCAGGAGTTGAATACGCTATACTATTATAAAACGCATCAATTTCATCCAATGTAGTTTCTGCACCTTTATAAAATGCCCTAGTCCATATATTCAAATCGGCTAATGCTTCTGAATTTTTATTCAACATTACATTGGCTTCTGCTCGCACTAGCAATACTTCATCTGTAGTAAATGGTACAGACACTGTTTTACGGTATCCTACCTGAGCAACAGGATCTGTATACTCAAAGAAATAAGCCATCTTATAAAATAATGTTTTATCAAGATTGGATCCTGAATAAACAAAAGGTGCAAATTCGTAATTACTTCGAGCAATTCCTCCTGTTGCCCAAGGTGTTGCAGCCCATAAGGTTTGTAAACTAGCAATTCTTGCAGGGTGATTGTAACGAGAACCATAATAATACGCTCCAAAATACAAACCAACCGAAGAAGTAGAAGCTGTGGCTAATAAATTAGCCCTATCATCCACATATGCTCTAGAAACAACTTCCGGATCCTGTGGTAATTGACCTAGTGCATTCCAGTTTCTAATACTCGATGCTGGATTTGCTCCTAAAGCAAGAGTTGCATATTCTGCCGCCTTTTCCCAATTTTCGTAATATAGATTAAAACGAGCCGCAAAACCATAGGCAGCTTTAACCGTAAAGTGATATGAAGCAATTTCGTACATATCATCACTAATTAAAGGAAGCGCAGCTTCAATATCCCTACTTATCTTTTCATAAGTCTCCTTAACCGTACCTCTTTCGTATTGCGGATTTAAGGTAGTTTCCGACTCTTCCATATAGGTTATACCTAAATCCGTTGAACTCGTCGCAGAATTATAATGCTGGCTAAAAATATTTACCAATACAAAATGAGCATAAGCACGAGTAATAAGCGCCTCTCCCTTTTCTGCCAACAATTCTTCTTCTCCTAATTTTTCAATGGCATTTAAGGCTTCATTTGAATGTGCAATAGCCCCATAGCATCCTTCCCAAACAGTTTTTAAATCATCATTGTCCGTTTCTGTAACATCTACCCAACTAGCTAACTGTTCGTGAAAACGTGTTGTATTAGGGTTAGATTCTCCAGTATCTTCAATGTTATCTGATGATAGTTCACACGCTAAGGTTGGGTTACCACTAGGATAAGCCGAAACAAGAAGTTTCCTTATCTTAATTTGACTATCTACTTCTGCTCTATTATCAGGTGTTTCATCTAAATAATCTTCACATGAAACAGCTAACAAGGCCAGCAGTACGATATATAATATTTTAATTTTCTTCATTTGTAAATATTTTATTCTTTAAACAATGCGACATACACCTCATTGTATAAAAGACATGAATACCAATTTAATGCACTAATTATAAACTTAATTTTAATGTAAAAGTAAATTGCTTAGGCACTGGTGTTGCAACACCTCCCGTATTAAAAAACTCAGGATCCTGTCCGTTTAGTTTTTTATCAGAATAAATTAAGAACAAATTGGTAGCCTGCACCCTAAGCGATAAAGCATTTACTCCTAAGGCACTAGTTAATTGAGGAGAAAAATCATATCCAAACGAGATTTCTTTCATTCTTATAAAGTCTCCTTTTGCAATCCTAGCTGATGAGTAATTATAAGCGTTGTATGCAGTTGACAAATCGCTAGCTCCAATATTATTCTCTTGTCTAACAGTAGCTATAACAGGAACATCCGTATACTTTTCATCACCTGGCCTTACCCAACGATTTTTGAATTCACGTGGTAAAGCTGCTAAATCTGAATACGAACTGCTAAATATAGGATCTAATCGTACCACATTACCAAAAGCATATGTCATAAACACATTTAAGTTAAACCCTTTGTAACTAAATGTATTGTTTAAACTTCCTATATCCGTTGGGTCAGCCGATCCTGAATACTCAAGAAAATCTAAATTTTCGCGTTCCTGAAAATAAATATCACTCACAGTAACATCTCCATTCTGGTTTAAGAAAGTAGGTAAACCTTCATCATTTAATCCTTCAAATGGGATAGAGAAAATAGATCTTACTGGATAACCTTCTTTTGCAAAACCATTGCCGCTTACCATATCAATAACCCTAGAGGTTGTTTGCAAATCTGTCACCTCATTTTTCACCTTAGAATACACAAAGCTAGTACTCCATTTAAAATCTTGTGTTTTAATATTTAAAGACGATAATGAGAATTCATACCCATTCGATTTCATGGAGGCCACATTACCATACTTTTCAACTTCTCCTCCTAAACCTTGAGTAGTAATAATACCTATTAGGTCAAAGTTATCTCGTTGATAAATATCAAATGTTGTATTGATTCTATTACCAACAAAACCAACTTCTGCACCAAAGTTAATTTCATGTTTCTTTTCGTATGTTAACTCACTATTTTCTAGCGACTCGATATACAAAGCACTTTCTTTAACCCCGGCAGTCGGTCTCCATGGCGTTCTACTGCGTATATCAACCAAAGAGTTGGTTACATTATACGGACCTCTATCCGCTGTTAAACTATACGATGCCTTAAGGGTTAAGTGCGAAATTGCAGGAGTCCATCTTTGAAAGAAGTTTTCTTCATGGGCATTCCACGCTCCTGATACATTCCAAGTAGGTAACCAACGAGCACTTTTTGATTTTCCTAACTTATTAGATCCCTCATACCTTAAAGTTCCATTAACAATATATTTTCCTCTAAACGAATAGGTTGTATTTCCAAAGAAAGCTAAATTACGATACCTTGTATTACTTAACTCATAATAAAGATTATTCTCCTCTATACCTTTTTTAAACAGTTCATACGTATAAAAAGGAGTTTCTCCCATAGAATACTGCATCCCCCAACCCGTATTTCTGGTTTTTTTACGATCTGCCGAGTTCATTTCCATACCTCCATACATATTTAAAATATGTGTATCATTAAACACATCTTTATACGACGCGGTTGTACGAAGGTCATATCCTAACATAGAGTAATCGGTACGGGTATAAATACCTCCCTGAGGTAGAACTGTAACAGGCAATGCATAAGGATCATCTGGGTTAGTATATAGAAATGCATTTCTATCTCTAATAGTTGTATTACCTGCTGCCCTGTAAGCTTGAGCCTGATTTGAAAACTCGGTTACCTTATGTTCTTGAGAAGTAGATGAATATTTAACTGCTCCTAAAGCACTTAACTCTAGTTTAGATAAAGGTTTCCACTTTAATTCCGATTGAAATTTAACATCTACCACATTTAAATCAATATGATTTTCTTCCAATTCCTCTTTAATATTAAAGGGTGCATAGTTTCTGGTATAATAAAGATCAGGATCGAGCGTTCTAGATGAATTAAGTGCAAACGAAAATGGGTTAATATCAAAATCTCGCTTTACTTCTCCAGTTACAGCATCAACATCTTGAGATAATGTTCCTGGTGCTTTTTGCTTTCTATAAGAGGCATTACTTATCGTTGTAAGGTTTAAATTATCACGAATTTTAAAGTTGGTATTAAAATTTGCAGTATAACGATTTACCTTACTTTCTTTTGTCCAACCCGGATCTACTAAAGCACTAACAGAAGCATAGTAACTAGACTTTTCGGTACCCGACGACATACTTACAGAATGGTTCTGCATTACATTTGAATTGAATAATTCCTCAAACCAATCTGTATTTCTGTATTCTGCCTGTCGTAAATATCCAGCCATCGCTTCCTGCGTATGCGCTAGAGAAAAATTACCATTGGCATCTAGCTTATTGAGCTGTTGATACATTCTTCCATAAACACCACTTTCTGCCGCATTGGCAATATCTGCGTAGTTTAGCCAACCTCCCTCTCGCATTTCTTCATAAACAGACATTTGCTCTTGCGAGTTCATGATATTGTAATCATTATATGAAGGCTTTAATCTATATGTATACTCGCCGGTATAAGAAATGCGGCTAACTCCAGCTTTTCCTCTTTTAGTGGTAATTACAATTACCCCTGCCATTGCGCGAGCTCCATAAATAGAAGTTGCAGAACCATCCTTCAAAATGTCAAAGCTTTCAATATCATCTGCATTTAATCCTGCTATTGCAGAACTAATAAGTGTTTTTGCATCTCCAGATGAAAGATCATCAGAACTCATCTCAACTACATCTTCCATTATAATTCCATCCACTACCCATAGTGGCTTTGAACTTCCATAAATAGAAGTAGCACCCCTCACTCTAATCTTTGGAGCCGTACCAAAAGTACCAGATACGTTTTGTACTGACACCCCTGCAGCTCGCCCTTCCAGACTTCGACTTACATCAGCAATACCAGCTAACTTTGCATCCTCTGCTTTAATTCTTTGACTCGCTCCTGTAAATAGTCGCTTATCCGTAGTAACCATACCTGTAACTACAACTTCGTCTAAACTCGTTAAGTCAGAAACCAAAGTTACATCAACCTCTTGTCGGTTTGCCACATCAATCTCCTGTGTTTTCATACCAATGTATGAAATCACTAATGTAGTATTGTCTGCAGGTACATTAATTTGGAAAACACCATCAATATTTGTAACGGTTCCTATTTGTGTTCCCTTAACCATAACAGCCACTCCTGGTAGAGTAATACCTTCAGTATCCACAATTCTACCTTTCACGGTTTTTGTTTCTTGCGAACCATCAACAATTTCGACATGATTTTTAGGTTTAATAACGATATAATCGTCTTTAAGCTCATAATCTAAAGCTTGATCTTTTAATACATGTTGCATTAAATCATTAAGCTCCATACTACCCTTAGGCACGCTAACAACATGGTTCTTGTCTAACTTGTTGTTGTTGTAAATAACTGTTAATCCTGTTTGCGTTTTTAATTCTTCAAACAAGTTTTCTACAGTCCAACTTCCTTTTTTAATAAGTACATTTCCTTGTGCAACAGCAAAAGCTGAAACATTAACAATCAACAATATAACAATGATTGTAAACAATCGAATTGGGATGTACTTTTCCCAATACCTACTCTCGGGGAGAGTAAGCTTACTTTTAAAAAGCTTCTTCATTGGCTAGTTTTAAATTATATAGTTATTAAATCAATTTTACTTCTGCGAAATAATAATTTGGGATTCTTGGTACTGAAAACTAAGGTTGGTTGTTTTCTCCAGTACCTTTATAAAATATTCTATATCATGATCTTTACGTATCATACCCGTAAAGCGCTGAGCTGACACATGTTCATTTTCAAATATAAACTCTACTTCAAACCATTTCGTTAATCTAAGAGACATGTCCTTTAACGACATATCATGAAACTCAAACACGCCTTCTTTCCAAGAAATAAAGTGATATGGATTTACACTTTTAATCTTATACCCCTCTTCATTTTGTACAAATTGCTCCCCTGGCTTAATTTTATGTAAATGCCCATTTACATTCACACCAACTTTACCTTCTACTAAAGTCACTGCACTTTCGTATTCATGTTTATAACTATAAACATTAAACTTTGTCCCTGTTACCTGCACAACAGAATGATGGGTTTTAATATAAAATGGATTTTCAACATCCGATCTTACTTCAAAATATGCTTCACCAGTTAATTTTACTTCTCTCTTACCATCAACAAAATAGTTTGGAAACGAAAGCTCGGAGCAGGCATTCATCCATATTTGAGTACTATCAGATAGTACAACGTAATAATCTTTACCTTTTGGCACCTTAATAGTACTCCAATGTTGTTCTATCTTATTATTGTTTTCATCATCCTTAGCAAGAACCCTTAGATTACTTCTATTTCCTACAATTTTTAAATCCTGCTTATTAAGACTAATATCATTTTCAGACAAATCATAGGTTTTATCTCCTTGCTCTAAAACAACAGAACTCAACACTTCTTTACCCATTTTTTTCATAAGCTTTGAATCTGCTACATACGGGCTAGTCATTGTTTCACCTGCAACTAAAAACCACAAACCTGTACCTAAACCAACTAATAATATTGCACTCGCGGCAATTTTTAACTGTGTGAAACGATCTGAAAAACGACTTTTATTAATATAATACGGCTCTTCACTTAAGCTCTTCTTATATGATTCGTCTGCACTAAAAGCATTCGCCCAATGTTGTTGCAACCAACTCTCCACTTCTTCATCCTGATCAAAGCTTTCAACAAAATTCTCAAGTTCTTCGAATTCATTTTTCCTAACCCTATTGGAGCCAACAATTCTTTTTATTTTATTTAATATTGACATAAAATGCTTCATACAATTAATTAATACGCACAAGAGAGTATGTTCCGTGAATCGAAACTTACTTTTTTTCTATTTTTTTTATCATACAGGGTATTTGCTTAAGGTTATAAGCAAAAAATAAAGGAAGAAAAACGAACAAACCCCTCTTTTAAGAAACCAAGCGCTTTGCGAATATGAGTATCTACAGTGTTTTCAGAAATATTCATCAGCAGCGAAATTTCCTTATATGTTTTCCCTTGGAATCGACTTAACTCAAAGGCGGTTCTTCTTTTTTCGGGCAACATTCCAATCAACTGCCTTATTACTTTATCCGTTTCTCTATAGTTAACTATCTCCTCTAACTGATTACTTTCGAAGGAATTTTCAAGAATTATTGATTCAATGTACTTTTTTTGGCTTAATACCTTACGTAGAAAATCCTTTATTTGATTTTTAGCAATAGTAAACACAAACGATTCAAAAGACTTATCTAGATCTATATCTTGATGGGACTTCCACAATTTCAAGAAAGTTTCTTGTACAATTTCTTCCGAATCTTCCGAATTAGATAAAGCATATTTTACAAATCGAAACAAGCGAGCATAAAGAAGCTCATAGATGCCTTTAAAAGCATCTTCATCGCCATTCTTTAAAGCCGCTATAAGGCTTGGATCAATTTGTAATTTATCTTGAGTCATAGAAAAATATACCTAGCACTCGCAAAAGTACTTTTAAACAAAAGGTTTAAATATTCGGGATTTTGATAAAAAAATAACCCTTAATGGGTTTAATGTTGTTGAGACAACATTATTAATATAGAATATTCATTGATATATTCCTGCAGCAAATTAAGCATTTTAATTTTACACCCCCAAATAATTAAGCTAGGATAGATATATTATCAATTTATTTTTTGACAAACCCACCATTCTTAACACCTAGCAGCAATATTTCAACAACAAGCAATTACTCTTTTACCTCAGCAGTAATTGGATTCAAAAGTCCTACAGCATCCACAAAAACAGCTTTAACTGAGCCCACCAATACTTTTGCCTCCACAACAATAGGAACCCGAGCTTCGTCATTGGTAACCCAAACGGTCATATCTTCGCCAGATTCAAAGATGGTACCTGCTACCAGAAGAGGAGAAAACTTTAAACATTTAAAACTTCGCCCGTCTCTATTTTTAATGATTTCTTTGCCCAAATATCGGATATATAAATCATGAATTTTATTATCCACAATCATTCGAATAGGTATTTTCTCGTTGACTTGATATTTTGAATAATCGATATTGCGTGCCTTATAAACCATTGTCAGCAAATCGGAAGTACAATCTTTTAAGGTGATGACACTATCTTTATAAAGACCAACTTCTCCTTTTTTAGTTTTGGTCTGCACCAAGCTATCTTTATAGTTAAACCAATATTGATGATGACCAACTGTACTTCCTTCTTTAGTTACTCGATTAAAATGCAATGGCTCAAACCTATCCTTATCCACGTAAACCTCAAAGGTATCACGAACCTTCATAAACTTATCGTAACCACTATAGGTCCGTCCATAAGCCGATAAAAACCAGGCATCAGATTCCTCATACTGGGCTTCTTTTACAGAAAAATGGACGATGCCAGCATTTATCCAGATAAAATGCCAGTTATAATAAGCATGATAAGTAACAACTTCCCCACTCCTAAAAGTAGAATTCTCTATATTACACTGGGCATTTATTGATTGAATACCAATATATAAAAGCAATACAGCAAAGAAAGTCTTATAGATAATAGACATCGATTACGAATTAACCTTACCTATTTTATTCTCGATAGAATCAATTTTCGATTTCATACGCCCAAGTTCACCTTTTCTGGCATCAATAGTAATGGTGGTATAAATACGGTCGTGGTCCTTTTCTAACAAAGCATAAGCCCCGTTTATAATATCCATAGCTTCTGGCATCGTATCTGTTTCAATGGTTGTACCCATTGGCCCAAGCTGATATGTTACACCGCTATTTTTTATAAAATCGATTACCCTGCTAACTGGTGCACTTTTACTCACACCAGCATCTGTTGGGAACATAGCAAAATTTACAAGTACGGACATATTACAATCGTTTATTGGTTATTAATCATTGGTCAATAATACCAAACAAGTTATTTATTGACACGTGACAACTAACTATTAATTTTCTTCTCTTTTCTTAGGCTTACGATTTTTCTCTACAAAATCATATATATCAAACTCCTCCAGCTTCCATTCCACTACATGATCCCATGTTGCTCTTAAATCTATCTTACCCGGATAATAAAAAACTTGTTCTGGTTGAATCTTCAGTTCATAATTACCAGTATCCCACTTCTCATTCATATTTTTATCCATTACCAGCTTTATTTTATAGGCTCCTGGATTTAAATTTTGGAAAGCTAACTTACCTGAAGTTGGAACATATTTCTGTCTGATTATTTCATCCGAATTATTGAGCAATTGAATCAACCACTCATCTCCGCCATGGCCAATATTTAAGAGAATCATTCCGTAGGAATCAAGGTCTTTAACTGTAAATTGTTTACCAATGGAATCACACTTCAATCCATACACATCTTCTATGGAGGCCGAATCTATCACTAAAGTGTATTTTGCTCCTGGTGTCCACTTTGTTTTTACAGAATAACGACGCTTAAATGCAGAATCCTGCACAAATGTATAGTCTCTTTTTTCCATTAAAGTATCAACCTGCTCAAACAATTGCATACCCTCCTGATTGAAGGATTTTATCGGAGTTGGCATAATAAAATTAAAACTACCATACACATCAACACCACTTGAAGACTTACCCATTTGTAAAGTCGGCACAACCTTCTTTTTCTTCTTTTTACTCCTTCTGGTTTCTCGCTGTGGAGGCAACTTAAAATGATACATTCTTACCGTATCGTTTATTAATGCAGGATTATCCAAGGTATCTAAACCCATATAGCTATAAGCCATTTTTAAAGTGTCCCTTCTGTACAACGCACTATCTGTTATCCAAATAAACATGGTATCATTCTTAGACGAAGGTTCCAAAATGGCCCAATCCTCAGTAACAGGCGTTTCTGTAATAGGTTCTATATTGAATTCTTCTAAAGGCAAATTAAAGTAAAAAGCCATGGTATTTGAATCCTTGCGCTCTTCACCCATTGAATACTGCTCAGTTTCTTCTTCCTTAAACATGAATAGTTTCAAATCATTGGGAGAATAAACCAATTCCTCTCTAAAAACTACTGAATCCGGCGTAATACTATCAGGCATTTCAACATATTCCATCGATGGAGAAATAATTGTATCAATCCAAGCAATATGCTCACCAGGCTGATCGAACATATAATTCCTGTTTCCATCTTCAATGGCGTAAACCCTATACTCCCCAGGACTCAGGTTTCGCAAAGCAAAATGCCCTGTATTATCCGTTTTAGCCAGTCGAACAGGAATATCGTGTGTAAATGCCGTATCGTTAAGGTTTTTATGCGCCAAAACTATAGCACCTTCAATAGGTGCCAAGTCAAGTGCTTCCCAAACATTTCCTAGTATGGCAAATGAATCAACCACCTCACCCGTAGAAAAAGAAAAAACGAAGGATTCCAACGCATTACCTTCATTGTTATCGGTAATTGCATCGGCAAAATCTAAAGTGTAAGTTGCATTATCTTGAAGCACTTCGTCTTCATCAAACCTAACACTTAATTTATTAGCTCTAGCTTCAATCTTAGGTCGCTTTTTTAAAGGAGGAGAAACTACAAACTTCTGATTAACATCTTTCAGCTTAATGATTTCATCGAACTCAATAATTACTTTATCCTCTTTATAGTTTAGAGCATTAGCGGGTGGTGTAGATTTTTTTACAACAGGAACACTTTCATCTTTAGGACCTCCTGTTGGGTAACCTGGGTTAGCGCACGAATAAATAAGCATAAATAATGCTGCAAGGGCTAATATATAATTTCGCATTTAAATAAAATATCTTAGTTCAACACTTCGTTAACATTTATAATCATCAAATTTTTAATTGATTAAACACTCAAAAATACATCCTATTAAAAGATTATCTTAAGAATTTTATTAATCACATAAATAACGAACAATTATAAACTAACGAGCTATTATTAGTTTAATCAATACGCAAATTTAATTCAATTATATGTTACTCCTCTTAAATGAGGAAAATAATATGATATTATTGCTACCGAATTATAAGTAATACTCTAAAAATTCTAAATTTGTCATCAAAATAAAATCGCACACCTTATAATATGAGCACAACAGAAACAAATAAACCACATAAATCGCACCAAACTACTATTATTGTCGGTGCAGTATCCTTAATAGTAATTATTGTATTAGGCTACCTTTATTACCAAAACAAAACTCAAATGCAAGTTATGGTAGATGAAATGGTAGAAGAAAAAGACATGCTAACGACTGAGTTTGAAACTTTAATATTGGATTATGACTCTCTTCAAACCAATAGCGATACTTTAAATACCATGCTTGAGATGGAGCGTGAAAAAATTTCACAACTGATAGAGGAAATACAAACCATTAAGGCAACTAACTCATCTAAAATACGAGAGTTTAAAAAAGAACTTACCTCATTACGTAAAGTGTTAAAAAACTATGTGGTACAAATTGACTCACTGAATCAATCCAATAAAGCATTACAAGAAGAAAACAAGCAATATCGACGGAAGGTAAACAACATGGAGAACACCTACCATGAACTCGAAGAGGTAAAAGAAGAACTAGTGAAAAAAGTTAAAATCGCCTCTAAACTAGAGACTTTTAATATGGAAGCCTCTGGTTTAAATTCAAAAGGACGAGAAACTACCAGAAGCTCTAGAGTAAGTAAAATTAGAATATGCTTTTCCATTCAAAAAAACATTACTGCCGAAATAGGAGAAAAAATTGTATTCTTAAGAATATTACGTCCTGATGGAGCTTTACTTTACCATAGTAAACAAGATCTGTTTAAATACGAAAGCCAAGAAATAAACTACTCTTCAAAACGAACGATTGAATATGGTGGTGAAGAACTAGATGTTTGTATTTTCTATGATGTTGATGCAGGAGAACTCACTGAAGGCGAATATATAGCAGATATTTTTGCGGATGGCAGAAATATTGGAACAATGACCTTTAAATTAAAGTAGAAAGGTAAGTCTTAGGAGAATTTCAATTTGCTTTTTTCGATTTGCTAAAACGAATCACTTCAAAAAAGGAATTGACAAATAAAGGATATACAGATGAAGTTAAACTTCCGAATTGCATATTTAAAGCCAATGTTGACTACTCTGTTTCTGGGTATAACGCTTTTTGTTTGCGCACAAGACAATAGTATTCCTCAGTTTCCTGAATGGATGATTGAAAAACGGATGAAGGCGTTGAATTACAAAACGCCCATTCAGCTGGACTATAACGAAAGCGTACAAGCATATATTGATGTTTATACCGTAAAAAGAAGAGAGCATCTATCCAACATAATCAGTCGTTCTAAACTTTACTTTCCTTTATTTGAAGAATACCTAGATAAATATAACTTGCCGCTAGAGTTAAAATATTTAGCTGTTATTGAATCAGCACTCGACCCGAGAGCTAAATCAAAATCGGGAGCTAAAGGACTTTGGCAATTCTTGTATCATGCGGGTAGCATGTTTGAGCTGGAGGTAACCACCTATGTGGATGAAAGAAGCGACCCTATACTTGCTACTGAAGCAGCCTGCAAATATTTACAATATTTACATCGTATTTTTGGAGACTGGCAACTTGCTTTGGCTGCGTACAATGGTGGTGCTGGAGTGGTTCGAAAAGCCATTGAACGTTCAGGTGGCAAAACCAACTATTGGGAACTAAGACCTTACCTTCCTGCTCAGGTAAAAGGTTATGTACCTGCTTTTATAGCTGCCAACTATGCCATGGAATATCATTCGAATTACGATATTGTTGGAGCAGAAGTAAAATACAACTTTAGCGAATTAGATACCGTTTTTATTCAACACCCTATTTCCTTTAAAAAGATATCGGATGTAGTAGGAATTAGTATGGAAGACCTGTCTTTTTTAAACCCAGTATTCACCAAACAGACTATTCCGGTAAACGATACTCCCGTTCGTTTATTTTTACCTCATAAATATAGTTCCGAGTTTGTAAAAAGCGAACCTCTGTTATATGAGTCTGCAGCAAGAACAATATCTATAACTAAAAACAAAAATGTAACTAAGCATATTCACATCGTTGCAAAAGGTGAATATTTCCATAAAATAGCCATTCAACACGAATGCACTATTCATGATATTATGAAATGGAACGGAATGTCAAATCGAAATCTTCACCCAGGCCAAAAACTAATTATCTGGAAAAAGGAATATCCCGAAAAATTCTTTTTTATTAAAGATGAAGTGGATAACTTGGCAAAACTAAATAAACAATAATTACTCAATTAGATACAAGTAATACTTGTTCACGATAATAGCATATACTAAAATGAGAAATACAATTTACTTTTTACTGACTCTCTTGATTACTTTAAGTGCATGTAAAACCAAACCAAATGCTCACAAACCAAACCCTTCTGGTGCAGCTGGGGTAATGATTATTGTGATGAATGATGCGGTTAAAAAAACTGAAGCGGGTAAAACGCTTTGGGACATGATGGTTCAACCTATGGTTGGCTTGCCGCAAGAAGAACCTATGTTTGACGCATCTGTTATTCCACACAGATCTTTATCTGATTTCATTAAAACATACCGTAATTTAGTGGTGGTTGAAGTAGATCAATCTGTAAAAGAAAATAAAATTAAATACTACAAAGGAACTTGGGCTAAACAACAAGCCTTAGTTAGGATATATGCCAAAGATACAGACAGCATGCTAGAGATGGTTAAAGAAAACGAACTTAAACTAGTAGGTTTCTTTACCAGAGCTGAACGCGATAGATTATCGGCTTATTTTAAAAGCACGTTTAATTCGGAATTAAAGAAAAAAGTGGAGAATAAATTCAAGCATTCTATCAACGTTCCTCTTGATTTTAAATTGAGAAAAGATACCACAGACTTTTTATGGATGTCGCACGAGACGAGTACATCTAGTCTCGGGCTAATGGTGTACTCAGTGGATTATGTTGGAGAAGGTAGCTTTTCGAAAGAGTACTTGCTTAATAAAAGAAATGAGATTTTAAGAAATCAAGTTCCTGGTCCTAGCAAAGGTTCGTATATGACAACAGAGCAAATGTTCCCTGTCAATTATCAGGTAATTAAAACACCAACCGACCCAAATGCAGTTGTACTACGAGGACTTTGGAAAGTGCAAGGAGATATGATGGGAGGTCCTTTTATTAGTATGGCTCATCACGATAAAGCTAGTAACAAGGTAATTGTTACCGAAGGTTATTCTTTTAACCCTGAAAAACCAAAGAAGCGAAATATGGTTCGTCAACTTGAAGCTATTTTATATTCTTATACACCTCTTAAAAAGGATAAATAATGAGTTACCCTGCTACATCTCGAACTGATCTTCAGGAAGCATCTCGTAAAAACGAACTTATTGTAGAAACAGGAAGACAAATTCAAAAAGATTTTGGCGAATTTGGACTTGATATAAGTTTCTCTGGTAATGCAGAATTTTTCTACGACGAACTGTTTGATCAGATGAAAGATCATGTGGCTAATATCATCACTGATAGCCTGGACAGGTTTATGCATTTTTTATATCGTATAGATATCAGCGAGCAACAAATAATGATGTACGAGCGAGAAATGCCCGAGAATAATTACAGTGAAGTTCTTACTGAACTCATTATTCATCGTGAACTTAAAAAGGTTATTACTAGAGATTATTTCAGGACTCAAACCAACAATAACGATAAAAAGCAATTAGATTTTTAGTTATCTTAAAGCAATAACAGTAAAACAATATTCAAAGTCATACTGTTCCCTTTGCAACTAAATAATATATTGCTATCAAATAAATTATTATGCGCCCAATTATAAAAAAAGCTATCGACATAAATCACGAAGGAAATCTTGTTTTTTTAGTAAATGATGTAGCTATATTAAATGATTTTAAATTCTCAGAAGAGGAAATTGAATACATTAAAAGCAAAACCAATAAAGAGCAATCCCTTGTTCATTTAAATAGATTAAGCCAGCAAGTTTTCATCAGATTTACAAGCCAAAGTGGTAACGAAGAGAACGAAAAGATAAGAAAAGATGGTCATGCTATTTTCAAAAAATATAAGTCGGAAGAGGTTGAGAAGTTTGCATTAATTGATACTATTGGAAGTAAAGAACAAACTATTGCCCTAGCCGAAGGTATTGCCTTAAGTGCATACACTTTTGTAAGATATAAAACAGAAAACAAGGATAAAGAATTCGAACTAAGCGAAATAAATGTAGCCAGTGCTGCCGTTACGGGTTGTGAATTAAATGAACTGAATAACGTTATTGAGTCTGTTTACATCACTCGCGATTTAGTCAATGAACCAGTAGACCGATTAAACGCTACTCAATTGAGTGATTTTATCACAGCGCAATCGAAAAAGGATGGCTTTTCAGTGGAAGTGTTTAATAAAGCAAAAATTGAAGCTTTAAAATTCGGCGGACTTATTGGCGTTAACAAAGGAAGCATTGACCCTCCAACATTCTCAGTAATGGAATGGAAACCTGAAAATGCAGTAAATGAAAAGCCTTATGTTTTAGTAGGTAAAGGTGTTGTTTTTGATACTGGTGGCATTAACTTAAAAACGCCTCCAGGCAGCTTAGACACCATGAAGTGTGATATGGGAGGTGCTGCTTCTGTGGTAGGAACAATGGCGGCTATAGCCAAAAACCAACTACCCGTGCACGTGATAGGTTTAGTTCCTGCTACCGATAATAGGCCAGGAGAAAATGCTATAGTGCCTGGAGATATTTTAACCATGCACAATGGGCTAAGTGTAGAAATCATTAATACAGATGCTGAAGGAAGACTAATATTGGCTGATGCTTTAAGTTACGCCAATAAATATGAGCCTGAGTTAGTAATAGATTTAGCAACATTGACTGGTTCGGCGGTAATGGCCATTGGTGAATATGGTACTGTTGCCATGGGTACGGCCGATGATGAGACTTTTAAAACACTTGAAGATACTGGTTTTGAGACTCACGAAAGAGTTGTTAAATTTCCGTTTTGGAGCGATTATGATGAATTGATTAAGTCGGACATTGCAGACATTAAGAACCTTGGAGGACGAGAAGGTGGTTCGATAACGGCAGGTAAATTTTTATCTAAGTTCACCAACCACCCATGGATTCATTTAGACATTGCAGGTCCTTCATTTCACTTATCAGAAAGCAGCTACAGAGGTAAAGGAGGATCAGGAGTTGGCGTTAGATTATTATACCATTTCTTTAAGTCAAAAGTAAAAAATTAAGCATATCAACGTATTGTTTCACAAAAATGGCGATATTTAAAGCCTATCAATAAAGTTGGAGAGCTACAATAGCCTTTAAATTTATGATTTGAGCTTATCAAATTAAATAGAACACATGAGGACAGATAAAATAAGGTTGGGAATTACCCACGGTGATATAAACGGCATTGGATACGAAATTATTTTTAAAGCATTAAGCGACAGCAGAATGTTTGACTTTTGTACACCAATCGTTTATGGTTCTTCTAAAGTGGCAGCTTATCATCGTAAAACATTAAATATTTCAAATTTCAGTTTAAATAATATTAAGCAAGCGGATGAAGCTCATCCTAAACGCGCTAATATTATTAACTGTGCCGATGATAACATTAGAGTAGAATTAGGCAAAGCAACCGCCATGGGTGGAGAAGCTGCCTATGCTGCACTAAAACAAGCATCGGCTGATTTAAAAGAAAATAAAATTGATGTTTTAGTAACGGCTCCAATCCACAAAAAAAACATCCAATCCGACGATTTTAAATTCCCGGGTCACACCGAATATTTAGAATCTGAATTTGGCACCAATGGATCGTTAATGTTGTTAATTAGCGATGTTTTAAAAGTGGGCGTTGTTACAGGACACATTCCATTAAACAAGGTTTCAGAAAGCATTAGCAAGGAAAAAATTGTTGCTAAACTTAAGATATTAAACAAGTCCTTAAAAGAGGATTTTACCATTAGAAAACCTCGTATTGCGGTATTAGGACTAAACCCACATGCTGGTGATGATGGGCTGATGGGAACAGAAGAACAAGACATTATTATTCCTGCTATAGAGGAGGCCAAAAACAAAGGCATCATGGCACTAGGACCATATCCTGCTGATGGACTGTTTGGATCGAATAACCTATCCAAGTTTGATGCTATTTTAGCCATGTATCACGATCAGGGATTAGCTCCTTTTAAAACCATTTCATTTTCATCGGGTGTTAATTTTACGGCAGGACTTCCTATCATAAGAACTTCGCCAGACCATGGTACAGCTTTTGAAATTGCTGGTCAAGGAGAGGCGGATGCAGAATCATTTAGACAAGCTATATATTCGGCCATCGATATTTTCAAGAGTAGAGATCAATATAAAGAAATATCTAAAAATCCACTGAAGTCATACGACATTAGTAAAATGGATGATAAACTAGATGATAGATTACCTAGAGAAGAGAAAGAGAAAGCTTCTGAATAAATAAAGAAGATTTTAAAATATTTAACCGGCTATCGAAAGATGCCGGTTTTTTTATTTAGATAAAATAGTAAATGAAAAACGAGTACCTTTTTCTAACTCCGACTCCAGCCAGATCTTACCTCCTAGCAACTCTACATAAGCTTTTGTAATCGTTAGACCCAAACCAGTACCTCCGCCTCCTTGCGAATTTCTACCCACTTGCCAAAAACGGTTAAAAATTTGCTTCTGGTCCTTATTACTTATACCAATACCTGAATCTTTTACGAAAAATTTAAATTCATTTTCTACTTGATATTGGCACCCAAAGGCAACACACCCCTTCGAAGTGAACTTAACGGCATTACCTATTAAATTAGAAAGTACCTGCTTCAGTTTTATTCTATCTGACTTTAAGAAGACATCATCGGCCAATGGTGATTCAACTTTGAGACAAATACCTTTTTGCTGAGCAATACCACCATAAAACAACGACAGTTCTTCCAACAAATCCTTCAAACTAAAAGCTTCATAATTGGCCTCAATTTGACCTGCCTCAATTTTTGAAATATCAATAATATCGTTAATAATATGCAATAGCTGATTAGAGCTTTCCTGAATGATAGAAATATAGCTGTCCCTATCCTCAGGCGCCAGTTCTGGTCCTTGAATCAATTCAGTAAAACCTACAATACCATTCATTGGTGTTCTTATCTCATGCGACATGTTGGCCAAAAAGGCACTCTTTAGCTGGTCACTCTCCTCTGCTTTTTCTTTGGCTTTGGCCAACCTATTTTCCATACGTTGATGAGCCTTTATTGCTTTAGCCAACTTAAGGTTATTATATGCCAAATTAGAAAGTTCATTAGCCAACACTCGCAGCAAATGCAATGAGCTCTCAAACTCCTTTCTTCCTATTCTTTTTTGCTGATTAAAAGCAGTACTCAAATCTTCGCTTTTCAACCCGAGCTCATTCCCGAATTTCATTACTCTATTGATATCCGCATCATGAGGTAATGCTCGGCCAATCCACCAACTACCTACCAATTCATTATTTACTACAATTGGAGCGGCTGCATCTAAAAATGAACAGCTTAAACAATGTTGCCATTCAGGCTGAAGACTTTCTTGCAATCTTGTATTCAACATTTCGTCGGATAACTTACAGACTTCTAATCCTTTTTTGGTGCTCCTAAATAACTCACAAACCTCATTATTGGTTAAAACGGAAGTAATTTGATTTCCATCTTTATCCAGAATAGCAGAAGCTAAACCTGTTGCATCAGAAAACGCCTTAGCTAACTTTGATAACTGTTCTTTATTTAATAAATCGAGTAATTTAACCTTAGATATTTTTTGCTTAGGCGATAATATCACATCTAACTTAGACTCTAAGCTTTTCTGTTTTTTCAGTAACTCCTCATGTCTTTGCATCTGATCTTTAATGTCTTTAGCACTAACAGCTAAATACATCACACCATCAAATTCAAAGGTTTGAAATGTGAGTTCAACCCGTTCAACACTTCCATCCATCGCTCTAACATCCCATTCACTTACAGGATTTTCTCCCTGAACACTTCTAGAAATCAAGTCTTTTAACTTACGCTCTACAAGCTCAACATTAATATCTTTGGCATAGGATAAATCATATATGCTCTTGCCTAGCACCTCGTGTTTTTTGCCCTTTACCAGAGCAAGTGTTTGATTGTTGCAATCCACCAATATTTCGTCCTTAAAAATGGCAATGGCCCAGGTAGATTCTTCAAATAATAAATTCGCAATGGAGTCTTGAAAATTTTTACGTAAGTCGGAGCGTTGCTTTACTTGTATATTACCTATTAACGAACTAAATAAGCTCAACTGCTCAATCTCATCTGCCGTCCAAGAGCGTTCTTTCGAAACCATATCAATACCAACAAATCCCAGCGTATGGTTTTTCTCTTTAAAAGAAACCAACAGCACAGACTTCACTCCTTCTGTCATCATCCCATTTCGCTCAGCTATAGCAGAATCTGGAATATCCATCATAGTATTGATGCAATATGCTTTGTTATGAAGCAAGTGCCCTCCTACATGGCTAAAATGTACCAGTGGTATATCCTTCCATTCCGAAAAAGGTATTACTCCCTTTTGAGCCCATTGCTGCTTCATAGAAACAAATTGCTCATCATCGGAATAATTAAAAATATAAGCTCTTTCACACTTAAAAAACTTAGCAATCTGCGCCAATGATTCTGCTATTAGATGATCGTATTTATGAAAGGCTAATTCATTCACCCCTTCAATCATACAATTCATCAACTCTAAAAATTTAAATGAAGCATTCTCTTTTCTAGAAATGGAATCACCCTGAATGGTATTTATTTTAAAAATCACTATAGGATCTTCTGTAGTGTATTCTAAAATACAATCCACCATTTTACCATTCAGTTCTATATCACACTCATTACATTGGCCAGGCTGTAGTGGTTTAATTACATCTAATACATGTTTGTTGTATGGTTGTCCATTAAACACATTAAGCTCCTCAAGGTAAATAGACGCCTTACCCGTTTTTATTAATTGTGGAAATACTTGTTTGGCACTTTGGTTGGCATACTTAATTAATCCCGACTCCTTCTCTACTAAGAAAACGGGTTCTAAAGATTCATCAACTATATTTTTCCAATTATGATTATCCACCAAGGCTTTTTAGAGTTTGAACGAAATATGCATGTAGATTAGAATAAAAACAAAAGACACTGGCAACACAAAAAGGCACCTATAATCCCTAGCTGTTTATTAAATATGAATTACATACACATGAAATATAGCGAAAAAACTTTAATTATTTCCGTTTTAACTACAACAAAAAGGCTTTTGAGAACGTATTCTTTTTACACAACAACACAACAATTTAAATTATTTCAATATTTTCGTGAGAATATTGGAAAGCCATTAAAATCGGGGACATATCATGAAGAGAAAAAACACAACGGGGTACATTAAAGTATTATCTATTTCAACAAGTATTATTGCCATTTACATAGTTACCCAACTATTTACTTTTTCAGCAGAACCAATCATCATTGTAGATCAGGCACCATCCTTCAATAAGGATTATTCTATTTTTAGTTTAAAGATACCTGAGAACATTAATTTTGCAGGCGAAAAGGTACCTGTCGAAAAACATTGGGTAAAGGAAAGTTTAGACAGAGAACTACTTGTAAACACTTATTGGCAGTCGCAAACAGTATTATTTGTAAAACGATGTAACCGATACTTCCCTATTATAGAGCCCATTTTAAAAGAGCAAGGTGTACCTGATGATTTTAAATACTTAGCAGTAATAGAAAGCGGATTAATGCCTCGATCAGTTTCTCCTGCAGGAGCAGCGGGCATTTGGCAATTTATGAAAGCTACAGGTATCGAGTATGGTCTTGAAATTAATAACGAAGTAGACGAACGTTATCATTTAGAGAAAGCTACCGTTGCGGCCTGTAAGTATTTCAAAAAATCGTATGCAAAATACGAAAACTGGACTTTAGTAGCAGCCTCATATAATGCTGGTAAATCAGGCATAAGCAAACAACTTAATCGCCAGCAAGCATCCAATTATTACAACCTATTACTGGGCGAAGAAACAGGTAGATATGTATATCGAATCATCGCATTAAAAGAAATTCTTTCCGAACCTAAGGCATATGGTTTTCATGTGGATAGCGAAGATTTATATCCTGTTATAGAAACACAAAATATTCAGGTAGATAGTACAATTAGTAATATTGCTGGTTTTAGTAAAGAGTTTAATATTTCTTATAAGGAATTAAAAGATTTAAACCCTTGGTTAAGGGATAACAAACTAACCAACAGCAGAAAAAGAACATATAGCATTCAACTTCCAGCAAATACGGCTATGTTGGAAAAAATAGAACCAAATCAAATTACCAAAGAGAATATAAAACCTAGCAGCATCAGCAAAAACGTACCGCTTCAAACTAAAGGATTAAGCATTAATTAATTATTGCACAATAAGATAAAATAATACAAAAGCTGTTCCTTAAGGGCAGCTTTTTTTTATTCCTTCAATGTACATATGGTATAAATCAATAATGTTCTATACAAATTGGTGCTTCGTCCAAACCTGGTTTACTCTCCTTTCCTTGATGAAAGAAAGTTAGCAAAGAAAATCAAGGCTGCTTAAAAAGACAAATAGACCATAAACACCTCATCTACAGCCAAAACCACAAATGTTAAAATAAACCGTTTAGGACGCTATTGGGTAGTCGTTATATGTAATGTAGTCCATAAATCCAGAAACTTTGTTTGAATAGCTTCTATATTTTGATGCGTTAATGTCATTTTTCAGTCTCAACTTTGGGACGAAATTCTCCTTTCGCACCAAAGTTAAAACTGATTCGATACAGCTTCGATATAAAGCCTGTATAATCTCACACTAAACTCAGACCAAACTCACAATTATGTGAGTTTGGTCTGAGTTTAGTGTGACTTTTATCAGAATTACTCCCGCACCAGTTTCGCATCAGAATTGAAGTAATCCCCCGTAACATTACGTCTAACATTATCATAGTAAAACCAACTCTTATTTATTATACTGAGCATGAATAATAAAGTGATTTGTTTGTTATATTTGTTTGCTTATAAGCAGAGTAAAAAATGGGCACAAGCAAAGATAAAATTGAAGATTCAGAGGTAGATTTTTTAGAGGACGGAACGGTTTCTGTGATGGGAGCTAGAGTGCACAACCTACAAGATATAGATATTGAATTCCCCAGAAACAAGCTGGTTGTAATTACTGGCTTAAGTGGTAGCGGAAAGTCTTCCTTGGCTTTTGACACCATTTATGCGGAAGGGCAACGTAGATATATTGAGACTTTTTCAGCTTATGCGCGACAGTTTTTGGGTAATATGGAACGCCCCGATGTGGATAAAATAACAGGGCTAAGTCCGGTTATCTCCATTGAGCAAAAAACCACCAATAAAAACCCTAGATCTACCGTAGGAACCATTACCGAGATTTATGATTTCCTGAGACTTTTATATGCTCGTGCCGGAGATGCTTTTTCCTACAATACTGGGGAGAAAATGGTGAAGTATACCACCGAAAAAATATTATCGCTCATCACCAATAACTTTAATGGCAAAAAAGTAATGGTATTGGCGCCTTTGGTGCACAACCGAAAAGGACATTATAAAGAGCTGTTTGAAGGGATTAGAAAAAAAGGATATTTATATGCCCGTGTAGATGGCGAAATAATTGAACTGGAGCACGGCTTTAAAGTGGATAGATATAAAAACCACACCATTGAAATGGTGATTGACCGACTTAAAGTTTCTGAGAAAGAAAGTAAACGACTATCCGATTCGGTTGATTTGGCCATGAAAAATGGTAAAGGGATAATGATGATTTTGGATGTAGAAACGAACGAAGCTAAATTCTACTCGCAAAAACTGATGTGCCCTACCACAGGTATTTCATACAACGAACCAGCTCCGCACTCATTCTCATTTAACTCACCACAAGGCTCTTGTAATAAATGTAAAGGTCTTGGCTCCATCAACATGGTGGACCTTGAAAAAGTAATACCCAACGATAAGTTAAGTATTCATGCAGGAGGAATTGCACCTTTAGGCAAATACAAAAACACGCTTATTTTTTGGCAAGTAGAAGCCTTGGCCGAAAAGCACGGTTTTACTTTAAAAACACCCATTAAAGATATTCCTGAAGAGGCATTAGATACCATTTTAAATGGAACGAGCGAACCCATCACTTTAAAAAACACCCCACTTGGTACAGCATCTAACTATTTTATCAGCTTTGATGGTGTTATTAAATATGTGCTTCAGCAGCAGAAGAACGATACCAGCAAAAAAGCTAAAAAGTGGGCTGGGCAGTTTGTTACTTCTTCTATTTGCCCAGAGTGTGATGGACAACGCTTAAATAAAGAAGCATTACATTTTAAGCTAAATGATAAAAACATTGCCGATTTAGCTAAGATGGATTTAAGCTTATTGGCAGAATGGTTTAGCGACATTGAAAAGCACTTAAGTGAAAAACAAAAAGCTATTGCCATTGAAGTATTAAAAGAAATTAGAAGCAGATTAGGCTTTTTATTAGATGTAGGTCTTAGCTACCTATCGTTAAATAGGAGTGCGATGACCTTATCTGGAGGAGAAAGTCAGCGTATTAGACTGGCCACTCAAATTGGTTCTCAATTAGTAAACGTACTTTATATTTTAGATGAACCCAGCATTGGCCTACATCAGCGCGACAACCATAAACTCATTCAATCTTTGCATCAACTACGAGATACAGGTAATACCGTATTGGTAGTTGAGCATGATAAAGATATGATGATGCAAGCCGATTACCTGATTGACATGGGGCCTTATGCAGGAAGGCATGGTGGAGAAATTGTGGCCCACGGAAAGCCTTTGGAAGTTATTCAGGAGAATACCTTAACTGCGGATTACTTAAACAATAAAAAGGCCATTGAAATTCCTAAAGTAAGAAGGAAAGGCAATGGTAAAAAACTCGTTTTAAAAAATGCAACGGGCAATAACTTAAAAGGTGTAACGGCTACATTTCCATTGGGAAAATTGATATGTGTAACGGGTGTTTCGGGTAGCGGAAAATCTACCTTAATTAACGAAACCCTCTACCCTATTCTTAATCAACATGTGTACAAATCGGTTAAAGACCCTATGCCTTACAAAAAAATTGAAGGGCTTGAACATGTGGATAAAGTGGTAGATGTAGATCAATCTCCCCTAGGAAGAACACCTCGCTCTAATCCTGCTACCTACACCAAGGTGTTTGACGAGATTAGAAAACTATTCACCGGATTACCAGAGTCAAAAATAAGAGATTACAAGCCAGGCCGTTTTTCATTTAATATGGCAGGCGGACGCTGTGAAACTTGTAAAGGTGGCGGTGTTCAGGTAATAGAAATGAACTTTTTACCCGATGTAATGGTGGAGTGCCCAGAATGCCATGGTAAACGCTACAATAGAGAAACGCTTGAAGTTAGATATAAAGGAAAGTCCATCAGCGATGTGCTAGACATGACCATTAATCAAGCGGTTGATTTCTTTGAGAACATACCGCAGATTGTTCATAAGTTAAGAGTGATAAAAGAAGTTGGACTGGGTTACATTACACTGGGGCAGCCATCAACTACACTTTCTGGAGGAGAATCGCAACGGGTAAAACTGGCTTCGGAATTAGCTAAAAAAGATACAGGTAAAACCATTTACATACTGGATGAACCCACAACAGGTCTTCATTTTGAAGATATCCGGGTTTTATTAGATGTATTAAACCGATTGGTGGATAAAGGCAACACAGTGATTGTAATTGAGCACAATTTGGATGTTATAAAAGTGTCGGATTACGTTATCGATATTGGAAAAGAAGGTGGACGATTTGGAGGAGAAATACTTTGTTCAGGAACACCTGAGCAGGTGGCTAAAAACAAAGAAAGCCACACTGCCCATTATCTGAAACTCGAATTAAAATAAACAAACCTTAAAAAGAATCTATATGAGTCAGCAAATTGAAATCAAATGTTTAAACAACCATTTATATAAAAGTTATAACCGAGGCATTACTTTAAAAGAGGTTGCCAAGGATCAAAATATAGAAACCAGAAGCGAAATTCTAGGTGCCCTAGTCAACAATAGTTTAGAGCAATTACCATTTGAATTATTCCATCCAAAAACGGTTGAATTTATTGACATTACGCATCCCGATGGCATGCGCATGTACATCCGAAGCTTATCGTTTTTATTGTATTATGCGGTAGAAAAGATTCTTCCTGGAACCAAACTACGTGTAGAGCATTCGGTTTCTAAAGGGGTATACTGCGAGCTTGATGGCCCCGATGATGTGAGTTTTGAACAAATAACAAAGCTAGGCGAATACATGCGCACCTTGGTTCAACGCGACCTACCCTTTGAGTATTTTCAAAAAGAAACCGAAAAGGTTATCGAATTATTTAAAGAGCAAGATTTTGAAGATAAGATTGGCTTGATCGAAAGTCGTGGTCAAAACTACACTTCCTATTATCAGCTAGAAGACACAGTGGCTTCCTTTTATGGATATTTAGTGCCCTCAACGGGATACTTAAAAGTATTTGACGTAAACAAATACTACAACGGTATTCTTTTGCAGATACCTAAACGCTTTCAGCCAGAAGAGGTGGAAGACTTAGTGATTCAGAATAAAATGTTTGAGATTTTTCAGGAATATGGCCACTGGAATAAAGTTTTAGATGTTACTAATATTCATGATTTAAATAACCTTCAGTCTCAACAAAAAGCCGAAAGCTTAATTAAGGTTTCAGAAGCTTTTCATGAAAAGAAAATCGGTCATATTGCGGATATGATTTCTGACAAAAGCGATCATGTCAGAATCATATTAATCAGTGGCCCTTCATCTAGCGGGAAAACCACTTTTAGCAAAAGATTGGCTATTCAACTTATGGTGAATGGACTAAAACCACATACATTGTCATTAGATAATTATTTTGTGGATAGAGAAAAAACACCGCTAGATGAAAATGGAGAATACGACTTTGAGGCGCTTGATGCTTTAGATATTGAACAGTTTAATCAAGATTTATCTCTTTTATTAAAAGGTGAAGAAGTGGAACTTCCTAAGTTCTCCTTCGAAACTGGAAAACGTTATTACGATGGTTCCAAAACTCAGTTAAATGATAAGGATATATTGGTAATTGAAGGAATCCATGGTCTAAACCCTGAGTTAACCAGAAACATTACAGACTCATTCAAATTCAAGATTTATGTTTCTGCCTTAACCTCAATTAATTTAGATAATCATAATCGCATACCTACAACAGATAATCGTTTAGTCAGAAGAATTGTACGTGATTACAATTATCGCAGCTATTCGGCACAAGATACTTTATCCAGATGGCAAAGCGTACGACGCGGAGAAGACAAGCATATTTTCCCATATCAGGAAGAAGCCGACGTTATGTTTAACACTGCTTTACTATTTGAACTGGCTGTATTAAAACCGCTGGTTGAACCGATGTTGCTTGAAGTTGCACATAACACACCTGAATATGCGGAGGCAAGTAGGCTTCTTTATTTCTTTAGTCACTTTAAATCCATCAATGAAAAGAGTATACCTCCAACCTCTATCATTCGTGAGTTTTTAGGGGGAAGTAGCTTCAAATACTAAGTAGTAAAAAAATAACCCTTACTGTATTTATTCCGCGCGAGAATTTATTTTTCTTCACAATTTCATTAACTTATCGCAAATTAATGAAATTGTGAAGAGCTATCTACTATCTTTTATTTTATGTTTATTTTTCTTCTGGCCTCAACAACTACGAGCGCAAGGTGAGGTTAAAAACATATTATATATCAATTCATATAATGTAGGGTACCCATGGACGGATGAAGTAACCGAAGGGTTCAAGCAAGTGATTGATTTTAATCCTAACATCAATTATTTTGCTGAATTTATGGATACCAAACGTTTCAGTCGTATTGTTGTATTTCCTTCTTTTTACAATTATCTAGATGCTAAATACGATTCTTCTAACTTTGACTTAATTGTTGCATGCGACAACGACGCTGTAGATTTCTTTCTTGCGCATCAAGATTCAGTGTTATTCAAAAACAAACCACTTATTTTTTGTGGCATTACCAATATTGAAGAGTATCCGTTTAAAAATATAGAGGCCTATGGCGTTGTAGAAGGAAGAAACCTACAACAGATTTTCCATAGTATGCACCGTTTATTCCCGCAACGAAAAAACGTGTACGCTATCTTTAACGAAACGGTGAGTGATTCTATTTACAAAAGTACGGTCAGCAAATTCATGCTAGATTACGAAAGTTCCGATTTAAAAACAGTAAGTAGCGATAATTCAGACTCCATTGTTCGCTTATTACAATCGTTAGGCGAGGAAGATATTGTGTATTTATTTAACCGAACTTTTGAGAAAAAGGGCTTATTTAAACCATATAGAAGTATACTGAATCATATAACTCCTCCATACCACGTGCCTGTTTTTTCGGATATGGCCATCAATGAAAATACAAATAATGTATTGGGAGGTGAACGAAACAGAGGACAAGGGCATGGCAAACTAGTAGCTAAAATGGCTATTAAAAGAATTAATGGAGAAGAAATTTCTCCACAGTTTTTATACCCTAAGGGGGAGTTAGTTTATAATTACCATCAACTTAGGAATTTTGATGTTGAATTATCCCTCTTACCTAGAGATGCCATCATCGTTAATAAACCGGAATCCATCTTTTATAAGTTTAAACGTTTAATACTAGTTAATGCGTTTTTTATCATTGCCTGTATTGCTATTATTCTAATACTCATCATTAACAATCGAAACCAGAAAAGGTATCGTAATAAGTTGGAAGCCGCCAGAGACCAGGCCTTGCAATCCGAATCTGTTAAAACTTCGTTTATCGCCAACGTTTCTCACGAAATAAGGACGCCACTAAATGCCATTATTGGCTTTTCTGATATCATCAAACAAGAAAATACTAACAAAGAATTTGATGAGTATGTAAACCATATTTTTGAAAGTTCGCAGATTTTAGAACGCTTAGTAAACGACGTACTTGATCTATCTTTAATTGATGCCAATGAGGTAAAACTCAATTACGACAATATTCACTTACCTGATTTTATGGATGAATTAGTAAAAAGAAATATCGTTCAGATTGCACATTATCAAAAACCTAAACTCAAGCTTAAACATAAATTACCTAAATCAGGACCAGAAAACTTATACGTAGATAAATTTAGGTTAAACCAGATCATACAGAATCTTATTAATAACGCCATTAAGTATTCCTTTACTGGCACCATAACTCTTAGTTATGCTTTTCATTCGAGAGAGGAAATTAAGAAACTAACAGAATTACAAACCTACGATCTTAAGCATCAACAGTATTGCCTCATCTCGGTACGTGACTATGGAATAGGTATACCACAGGAGCTAAAAAGCTTTGTGTTTGAAAGATTCAGAAGATTAGATCAGGTGTATATGGGCCATCATAAAGGTGTTGGTTTGGGATTAAATATTTCCAAATCATTACTAAATATTATGGGTGGTGAAATATGGTTTACAAGTGTTCAGAGCAAAGGCTCAACATTTTCCTTTATCATTCCTCATATACCTAAACCGTAGAGTAATAATGCGCAAATTCTCCATACCAAAATTTAAACTTCACAGATATTTGGAAGCCGCTGTTTGGATTGTTGGATTAACACTAATGGCTCTATCCGACCCTTGGGCCAACGACCATTACTCTTTGTGTCTGATAAAAAATAGCGGATTAGGCTTTTGCCCAGGTTGTGGATTAGGACATTCCATTGGCTTCTTAGCACGTGGAGAATGGATACAATCATTTAAGAGTCACCCTTTAGGAATTATTGCAATAATAATATTATCTTACCGAGTGTATACAATTTTTAAAAACACTCCAATAAAAACCAATCGAAATGAACAGAATAATTAACTTTTTCCCAGACCTTGACATGGAGGAAGCTGCCTTTATTGATAGCTTGCTTAAAGACTTTAGTGAAGATGAAGTAAAAAACTTTGCCATTTTATACAGGTCGAGACGTAAAGATCCGCAAATGATTTTGATTCTTACTTTAGTAGGACTATTTGGCTTGGCAGGTCTGCATCGCTTTATCTTAAACCAAATTGGAATGGGTATATTATACTTCTTTACAGGAGGACTTTGCGTGATAGGTACCATTGTAGACTTAGTTAACTACAAGTCGTTAACCTACGAATGCAACCAAAAAATTGCCTTAGAAGTTAAAGCATACATGGCTATGTCACAGAGATAATTTTAAAAAACACATACTAAAAAAGGCGACAAGTATATTTCAACTTGCCGCCTTTTTCATCTCTAATAAACCTATATCTTAAATGTGAATTACTTCATCATAAGCTGCTGCTGCGGCTTCCATAATAGCTTCAGACATGGTTGGATGTGGATGAATAGACTTCACCAACTCCAAGCCTGTTGTCTCTAGTTTTTTAGCTACCACAAGCTCTGCTACCATTTCAGTTACGTTAGCTCCAATTAAATGTGCTCCCAGTAACTCACCATATTTAGCATCAAAAATTAATTTTACAAATCCATCTTTATGACCTGCTGCACTGGCTTTTCCTGAAGCCGAGAATGGGAACTTACCTATTTTTAGCTCATAACCCGCTTCTTTAGCCGCTTTTTCTGTCATACCAACAGAAGCAACCTCAGGTGATGTATAAGTACATCCAGGAATATTACCGTAGTTAATAGGCTCTGGGTGATGACCTGCAATTTTCTCAACGCAAGTAATAGCTTCAGCTGATGCCACATGCGCTAACGCTTGTCCAGGAACAATATCCCCGATAGCATAAACACCTGCTACAGAAGTACGATAGAACTCATCTACCTTTATTTTGCCTTTTTCAACTTCAACACCTACTTCTTCCAGACCAATACCTTCAATATTTGGAGAAATACCAACAGCCGATAAAATTACATCAGCTTCATGTGTTTCTTCTCCTTTTTTAGTTTTAATTACCGCTTTTACTTTATCGCCACTTGTATCTACACTTAATACTTCTGAAGAAACCATCACATCAATTTTGGCCTTTTTAAACGAACGACCTAATTGTTTAGAAACTTCTTCATCCTCTAAAGGCACAATATTTGGCAGGTATTCTACCAAAGTAACTTTTGTACCTATTGAATTATAAAAATAAGCAAACTCACTACCAATAGCACCCGAACCAACCACAATCATAGATTCTGGTTGCTTATCCAAGGTAAGTGCTTTTCTGTAACCAATCACTTTTTTACCATCCTGCGGTAAATTTGGTAACTCACGACTTCTTGCACCGGTAGCTAATAAAATGTGCTCTGCAGAAATATCTTCCGTAGAACCATCTTCTTTTTTCACTTCAACTACTTTATTACCTTTCAGTTTACCAAAACCGTTGATTACATCAATCTTATTCTTTTTAAGCAAAAACTGAACACCTTTGCTCATTCCGTCGGCTACGCCCCTACTGCGTTTAACCATGGCTTCAAAATCAGCCTTTGATTCGCCTTCTATATTTATTCCATACTCTTCGGCATGCTGAATATACTCGAATACAGATGCACTCTTCAACAACGATTTTGTTGGAATACATCCCCAGTTTAAACAAATCCCACCTAGTTCGGCTTTTTCAACAATAGCCACTTTTAAACCTAATTGCGAAGCTCTAATGGCTCCAACATAGCCTCCTGGGCCACTACCTATTACTACTAAATCGTATTGCATATTATTTAAGTATGATTGCTTTAACACTCTATCTGTCAAACATTATTGTATTTTTTATAGCAAGTATATATGATTATTGGCTATAATACAACAACGATAAATTAACAATGCTTAAACAAAAAGGTTTTGTTATAAAGCAAATTGTTTAATTAAATTCTAAAGTAATGGTTTTAATTTCTACACTCAAAAAAACCTTATATGATTTTAAACAGTCCTTTAAATGGAAGGAAACATTTTGCTTTACCTACCGTTTAAGGCTGATATTAAAGCATTCATAAATCAACTACATTGTACAAGACGCGTTAATGTGATGTTAATGTATATTAAGTAGTGGTGACGATAATTTTGTTTTATTAGATTTGCATTAGAAAATACTCAAATTAACCTTATAAATTAAAACTTAAGAAGAGTTGATATTATCATCAACTCATAAGTTTATTGAACAAGACAATTAAATATTAATTACCATGAAAAAGATTGTATTCATCTTTACCGCCTTAATTTGTTTTTCGGCTGTTTGGGCACAACATTCTAAACCTGCATTTTCTTTTGAAGAAACTTTACATGATTTTGGTAAAGTAGAAGAAGCAAAGGGCAAAGTAGTTTATTCGTTTAACTTTAAAAATACGGGCAGCTTACCTTTAGTTATTCACAATGTAAGAGCCAGCTGTGGCTGTACTTCTCCTGAGTGGAGTAGACAACCTATTGCTCCAGGTGCAGAAGGTTTTATTAAAGCTACTTTCGATCCTAAAAATCGTCCTGGTGTTTTTAATAAAACAATTACTGTAACGGCTAATACGCAAACACCTAATACGGTTTTAAGAATTACGGGTGAAGTATCTCCCAAACCAAGAACGATTGAAGACGACTACCCTAGAGTAGTAGGTCCATTACGATTCAAAACTACCCATATTAGCTTTACGCGAATTCAGCCTAAAGAGAAAAAGAAGGAAGAAGTAGAATTAATCAACACTTCGGATTCTACTATCAATATTACTTTTGATAGAGTTCCTAAGCATATTACAATGGAGATGACTCCACAGAGCATTAAGCCAGGAGGAAAAGCAATTATCACTGCGAGCTACGATGCGAGTGTTAAAAATGACTGGGGTTTTGTTTACGACCAGATATTTTTAAAAATGAACGGTAAAACAAATTACAAAAACCGCATCAGTGTAAATGCGAATATTCAGGAAGACTTTGCAAGCTGGAGTTCTGATAAAAAAGCACAGGCAGCAAAAATTTCGGTAGACAATAAAATATTCGATTTTGGCGAATTAAAGCAAGGCAACAAAGCTTCGCATACATACAACATTACCAACACTGGTAAGTCTGATTTAATTATACGTAAGGTAAAAGCCTCTTGTGGGTGCACAGCTATTAAGCCTGCCAAAACAGTTATAGCTCCAGGAGAAGAAACTAGCATCACTGCAGAATTTAATTCAGCAGGTAAAAAAGGTCGTCAGAATAAATCGATCACGGTAATTACCAATGATCCTTTAGCAAGCAATATTCTATTAAGAATTCAAGGAACGGTTAATTAACACTATCGCTAAGCCCAATCGTTAAGCATTGGCTAGCACGCAGTAAAAAACATAAAGGATTTTAGAAAGTAGGTTTTACTTTCTAAAATCCTTTTTTCATTTCAACTTTTCTGCATCTCATTAGTTGTACATATCTCAATTTTAAAATGTAAATTCGCAGTTATTAATATTTAGTACAACATGGCTCACGACGATCATCATCATATAGAAAACGACGACAATTTTAAAAATCTTAATGTAAACAAAGGAGTTGAAAACGTGCAAACAGTAAACTCGGCCGCAGCTCAACGATTTTTAAAGAAAAAAAGAAAACTTCCTACCGTAGACGAATTTTTCGAAGGTATTTTAAAAGGAGATATAACACTACTTAGTCAAGCCGTTACTTTGGTTGAAAGTGCACGACCAGACCACCAGCTTGTAGCTCAACAAATCATAGAAAAATGCCTACCTCATTCGGGAAAATCAATTCGTTTAGGAATAACGGGCGTTCCAGGTGCAGGAAAAAGTACCACTATTGAAGCCTTAGGAATGCATATTATCCGACAAGGAGGAAAGCTAGCTGTATTAGCTATTGACCCAAGTAGCGAAAGATCTAAAGGAAGTATATTAGGTGATAAAACACGCATGGAAGAGCTTGCGGCAGAAGCGAATGCTTATATACGTCCTTCTCCTTCTGCGGGTTCTCTAGGAGGTGTTGCTCGTAAAACCCGCGAAACCATTATTTTATGCGAGGCTGCTGGTTTTGATACAATATTTATTGAAACAGTAGGTGTTGGTCAATCTGAAACAGCCGTACATTCTATGGTTGATTTCTTTTTATTGATTATGCTGGCAGGTGCAGGTGACGAGCTGCAAGGCATTAAGCGTGGTATTATGGAAATGGCTGATGCTATTGCGATTAATAAAGCCGATGGAAATAACATTCAACGTGCCAACTTAGCAAAAGCTGAATATACCAATGCGCTGCATCTATTTCCGCCAACACCATCAGGTTGGATACCTAAAGTTGAAACTTATTCTGCCATAGAAAACAGAGGGGTTGCTGAAGTTTGGGATATGGTGAAAGAATATGTAGATAAAACAAATCAAAATAACTATTTTGGGCACCGAAGAAATGAGCAGTCGCAATACTGGATGTTTGAAAGTATCAATGAAAAATTAAAATCGAACTTTTATAATAACCCACAAATTGCCAGCTTAACAGAGGAGTATAAAAACAAGGTGTTGAGTAACGAAATAAGTTCGTTTTCGGCAGCTCAGGAACTACTCGATCAATATTTTGGAAAGATAAATCAATAATAAATTAAACTTTGGCAGCACAATAGGTTTTGCCATATTAAAAACAAACACATAATGAAGAATTTATTTTTAGTGGCCCTAATGGCCATTATTTTTGCTGCTTGCCAACCTACTTCATATACCATTACTGGTACAATTGAAGGGGTAACAGAAGGAAAAGCTATTTTGCAAAATATAGTTGATGGTAGACCAGCTCCTATTGATACTGCGGAAATTGTTGAAGGAAAATTTACTTTTACAGGAACTGCTGCTGAACCGGAGCTATATCTAATTTTTGTTGCAGAAAACCGTACTCCAATTGTATTTTTTGGAGAGAATGCTAACATTAACATTACTGCAGATCCTGCAAACATGCAAGAAGCTGAAATTACTGGATCGGAAATTACAGACACTTACTTGGCTTTTGTAAAAGGTGTTCCTGGTAATGATCGCATGAAGCAAATGGACTTAGATTACCAAGCTGCCATGTCAAGAGGAGATCAGGCAGCGATGGAAGACATGAAAAACGAAGTTAATGAACTAATGGAAGAGCAAAAAGCTTACTTTCTTGACTTCATTAAAAATAATACGAATAGCGTAGTTGGTGCACACATGGCTCTACAAGCTATCAGCGAATTCAGTTACGATGAATTTAAAGATTTAGTAGGTCAGTTTGAAACTAGCCTTGGAGAAAGTAAATATGTGGCTGACCTTAAAAAAGCTTTAGAGCCAATGGCAAAAGCAGAAGAGGCTGCCAAAGCTACTGAGATTGGTGCAATTGCTCCTGATTTTACTTTAGAAACTGTAGATGGTGAAAAAGTTGCTTTATCATCTTTAAAAGGAAACTACTTATTAGTAGATTTCTGGGCGTCGTGGTGCAAGCCTTGTCGTGCTGAAAACCCTAACGTAGTAAAAGCTTATGGCGAATATGCTTCAAAAGGTTTTGATATATTAAGTGTTTCTTTAGATAGAGATGCTGCGGCTTGGAAAAAAGCAATTGGCGATGATGGATTAACTTGGACTCAGGTTCTTGATGCTGATGGTTCTGTTGCTAACTCATACGGTGTAACCGGAATTCCTTTTACTTTACTATTAGATAAAGAAGGAAAGATTGTTGCTAAAAACCTTAGAGGTCCTGCTTTAGAAGAAAAATTAGCTGAGTTATTAAACTAATAAAACTCACTACCCGATAATATTAAAGCGCTCCATTGGGGCGCTTTTTTTATGCCCAATTCTAAACACTTTTTGTTTTGAGTAATGACTTTTTATTGAATATATAACCAATAACAACCAAAACTATTCCCAACAAAATAGTCTCAATAGGTGGTTTGCCTGGTGAATTTAGTCGAACCAAAAATGTTCCGTAGATTGAAATAACTCCAACAATTAAGCCGAATATTAATATTAATGCTGGTATCCAAGAAAGTTGTGAAGATGAAAATTTTCTTTGTAAGGTAATAATCACAATTGCTCCAGCAATATATCCTGCAGAAACAACCCGCATTAAAGCTAAAATTAATATCTGGGTAGGATGATCAACTTCACTCCAATCTAACGATAAAGCTTGGCTATGGTAAGGCATAAAACTTGGCTTAAAGAGGTAGATAATGCCAAAAATAAATAGAAATAGCCCTGCTAAATAATTTGAAATATTTCCAATTCTGTGATTCATGTTTAAGGTCTAAGTTAGAAACACAATATATAACAAAATAAATTATTATAAAAACAGAAATAACTAGTTCTATCTGTACAAAGCAGAGCTGGCATAAACGGTATATATTTTATGCCGTAGCAGTTTACTACAATTATTTTCGATAAAAAACCGTAGTACACGAAACTAATTACTATTTTTAGAGAGTAACATAATAACCTGTTTTTAATTATCACTTATGGAAAATAAAAAGACCAATTGGTTTGTTAGAATCCTGATTTTAATGCTTAGCCTATTAATAACTGTACTCATCAGTTATAACTTTTTTATAGCCAAACCGCAAGGGGAAATTTCGAATGGATTAGTCACCCTTATTATGTTACTAATTATTGTTGTTCTTAGCGAAGCCTTTGACAATATTTCCTTTGGCAAAATATTGAGCTTAAACAGAGAAGTAAAAGAGAAAAGCAAAGAAGTAAAAGAGCTGAAGGTAGAAAAGGAAGGCTTGCTAAATATGCTCGTTAATAATATTTCTGTACAAACGCAATCGGTGGGTATTTCGGGTAATGAGCTAAAAGAAATACTAACCGTTATAAAAGCAGACCCAGAAAGAATTGAAGAAGAAACCAAAGAAAAAGAAGATCTTCATGGAGAGGAAGATACAACTCCGAACAAAAAAAGATTGGATATTAGGAAATTTGAAAAAACAGTATTAAACCAATTTATCGAAGCCAACAACTACACCAATTATCTTTTTAACGAGCAGGTTACTTTCTCTAAAAGCTTTAATAATGTCGATCCCATCTCTCGGATAAGTCCCATTTTTGATGGTTATATAGAAACTTCTGACTCAGAAATTTTTGTTGAGGTCAAACCTAGAATATCTAAATATAACCGCGACTATTTATACCTAAGATTGAGCGCGCTATATCATTATAGAAAAGCGAAAAATATTAAAGCCTATTTGCTTTTAATACTAGTTGAACTTCCTGAGGATTTAGAAAATAGTAGTCCTAGTAATACCAACGAAAAGGCTTTGCAACATTTTGAACCAGCCATTGAACTTGGTCTTTTAAAAGTGAAGACCATGAAGCTAACGAAAGAACAAACTCAAGATATCTATAGGTAAAGCTTGCCAAAAAGCCTAATATCCACCTAACAAATGACCAATAATGAGCGCGCATTACAAAATTAAACCTCCCAAAAAACTAATAAGCTATATCTTTTTACAGAACCCCATGACCATAATTGGTTTGGTCATTCTTTTAATTGGTCAGCTTGTATCCCTTGCCATGTACTCTCAAATAGATTTCGCTTCTTCACGATTCCTATTTTCTAGCAAAGCAGAAACACCAGGTCAAATTCTTGCAGTAGTTCCTACAGGATACTATTTATTTAATGCCGACTATACGGCTTACGACTACAGGATAGATATCCCTGGTTTAGGAAGCTCTTATGGAACATCCTTTGGTACAGATGGCAACTTAATGATCAAAAAGGGTGATTACATAGATATTGAGTATCTTAAAAACCACCCAAATACTCACCGTATTAAAGGTATGAGAAATTCATTTATAACGGAAGGTTCTCTTATTATGTGGGGAATATGCCTAGTTGGTGTTTACTTTTTAATTAGAGGATTTAAAAATACGAACAGATTTATTTATCACGTAAAAAACGGTTATATAACTACAGCAACACTAGCAAAAGCTCCTAAAACCACTGTCATTGGAGATACAAGATATTTTGTTCTAGAGTTTTCCTTTATAGCGCAAGACAATAAACCTATTACCATAAAAAAAGAGGTATTGAATGCTGATAATTTATTAGATGATGATGAAGAACATATCCTTTATGATAAAAATAATCCTTCTCAAAACTATTTTGTCGATAGATTACCCAAGAAACTAAAGGAGTATATCTATCAAGAATTAAAAAACAGATGAAATAGAGACACAAAAGTCAAACGATGTTTTACAATCAAAAGCGCAAGCAATTCCTTAATTTTGAGATGATATATTAAAAGTAGCTGCTTTCCCGCATTAAGCGAACATTTTCCCTCTTTCAGTAGACATTCTCCAAAGCTAAGTTGATGCATTACAACATAAAGTGAAGACCTTACAATGTTCAGAAGGAGTTTTACATTGATCAGAAGACATTTTACCACTGCAAGTAAAGACTTTACAAAATGGGAAATCTTTCACTATTCACAAAATAAGGCGACTGAATAATGGAAAAATGCTTTTATATCGTATACTTTAATAACTACAACCTACAATATCCCACTTATAGCTGAATAATAGCATCAGTCCGAATAAATTAGCTACTCTCTTTCACTCACCATATATGGATGGATTACTCTAACTTTTACTTACATTTGCATTCATCTCAACACACTAAACTCTATAATGATACAAGATATTTTTCCACATACTTTTAGTAACGAATTCTCTACAAGAACATTAATCGAAGATGATGATTATGTATTTCTATTTAAAGAGAAATCCTTGTTATTAAAAGCTACTGATTCCGCTTTTACCATTCCTCGTAAAAAGGATTTGAAGCATTGCCATTCAGAAGGCATTTTCTTATTCTCATTTAACGAAACACCTTGTTTTTTAGTTGAAAACGATGGTGTTACTGAGGATGAAACATTCTCCTATCACGAAACCAATTCTTTAAATACAAAATCTCAGATAGAACTAGATTATTGCAGTGCTGTAGGGTTTCAGTTAAAAACTTGGTATGCCCAAAATAAGTTTTGTGGTACTTGCGGAACCGCAACTGAATTAAAGCAGGACGAAAGAGCTATTATTTGTCCTTCATGCCAACGAATTTCTCACCCCAATATTTCTCCGGCCATAATAGTGGCTGTTATTTGTGGTGATAATATATTATTGGCTCGTGGAGCACACTTTCCTCCTGGTTTATTTTCGTTAATTGCAGGTTATGTAGATGTTGGCGAAACGGTTGAAGACGCAGTTAAGCGTGAGCTGCAAGAAGAAGTAGGTATTGATATAGATAATTTTCAATACCATAGCAGTCAGCCATGGCCTTTTTCAAGCTCTATGATGTTAGGTTTTGTGGCCAAAGTAGATCAAATGCAAGCCATAACTATAGATGACAAAGAAATAGCCGAAGCTGCCTGGTATTCGAAAGATGCCTTACCCACCTATCCGCCTGACCGAAGCATTGCAGGAGAAATCATTAATCAATTTAAGGAAGGAAAACTATAAACATTAAGATGACAAAGAAAATAGAGTCCATATCATTACCTCAAGCACAAAAATTAGTTTTGCTATCGCAAAGAGTTTTAAGCGAACAAAAATCAAGCTCTGCCAAAGATGCAACACTGGCCGCTATTGAGCACTTGGGGTATATTCAAATCGACACTATTTCTGCCATTCAACGGGCACACCATCATACTTTATGGAACAGAAATCATCCTTACCAAGCTTCACATTTAGATGATTTAGTAGCAGATAAAAAGGTATTTGAACATTGGTCGCACGCTGCGGCATATTTACCCATGCGCGATTATCGTTTTAGTTTGGTTCGTAAAAAAGCCATAGCCTCAGGGCTTGAGAACCACTGGTACGAGCGAGACACCACCCTGATGAATGAAGTTTTAAAGCGTATTACAGCAGAAGGTCCGTTAATGGCCAAAGACTTTGAGCATAAAGCCACAACAATAGCGGACTGGGGGAGCAAACCTGCCAAAAGAGCCTTGGAATATTTATTTATGCAAGGTGAATTAATGATTACGAAACGTGTTAATTTCCATAAGGTTTACGACCTTACAGAAAGGGTATTACCTGAAAATACCAATACTACGTTTCCTACAAATGAAGAGTATGCTCGGTTTTTAATTACACGTTATCTGCAAGCCAACGGACTAGGCATAGCCAGCGAAATGGCCTACCTTATAAAAAACACAAAAACGCTTGTAAGCCGTATGCTACAACAAATGCTTTCAGATAAAGAAGTCATTGAAATAAAGGTCAATGATTCGGTTTATTTTGCCCTACCCAAATCATTAGAATTACTCAACAATCCGCTATCAAAAAGCAAACTGCGTATATTATCGCCTTTCGATAATGTATTGATTCAGCGAAAGCGAATGCAAGCTTTATTTAATTTTGATTACCAGATAGAATGTTACGTTACTGCAGCAAAACGTCAGTATGGATATTTCTCGTTACCTGTATTATGGGATGGAAAATTTGTAGCCCGAATGGATTGCAAGGCTGATAGAAAGAGCAAGCTTTTTCATATTAATCACCTTGCCATGGAAGACAAAACCATAAAAACAGATGCCTTTATTCATGCACTGACCAAGGAACTAAAAGATTTTTTAGTTTTTAACGAGTGCACTACAATACAACTACACAAAACCACTCCCAATACATTAAAACCCATTTTGGAAGATGCTTTAAAAAAGATGCATTAACCCTGTTCGCTTCCTATCTTAATAACTTCCTTCATTTTGCTCATTACATGCTCGTACCCTTTTCCTTTTAAATGGGTGATAGTACATGCGCTGCAGTCTTTTACATTATTTTTATACTTAAAATTTCCACCACATTTATCCTTTAGCATATACAATGGACAATAGCAGAATAAACAATTAAAATCCTCTTCTTTAATGCCCTTGTGACAAGGAAAGTATTCGCATTTTTTATTTTGGGTGAACTTATAATTCTGTGACATATTATTTAAAAAAGTAATTCAATTTTAGTTACACAAATAAAGCCATACACGACAAATAATCCAAGCCATAAGGGAGCTTAATGCTCATTTGCCAGCACCGATTTATCTTCACATACATGAAACTCTGGCTGTAAAGTAACATGATGAATATGGAACTTATGATCTAACATTTCCCTCACCGTAGTTAATGTTTTATCTACCTCCGACAATTTCATATCCTGCTTAAAATCGAGATGCGCCTCAAAATGAATATCATGATCTGTTAATTGCCAAATATGCACATGATGTACATTCTTTATCTCTGTAATATTACTCAACTCCGATACAACCTCATCCAAATGAATTCCTGTTGGCGTAAATTGCATCAATACTTTTGTAGACCCTAACACCAACTTCCAACTAGAAATAATAAGGTACAGCGCAATAATCACAGACAATAAACTATCCATCCAATACCATCCCCATTTGGCCATTAAAACCCCTCCAATAAGTACAGCTATGGAAGTAAGCATATCCGAAAACAGGTGCAAATAAGCTGCTTTCATGTTCATACTATTCTTAGCATCCTTTTGAATCAACAGAACGCTTAATCCATTGGCTACAATACTTAAACCGGCCAACCACATCACCAGCTCACCACTTACTTCAACATTTTTAGTGGTCACCAAGCGTTCAACCGCCTCCACAATTAAATAAATAGAAATTCCTAAAAGGGTAGCCGCATTGATAAACGCAGCCAGTATTTCTGCTCGCTTATAACCGAAAGATTGTTTCTGGGTGGGTTTTCTTTTAGCCAGTTTGTTAGCCACATAGCTAATCACCAATGCCATCACATCCGATAGATTGTGCAAAGCATCCGTCATTAAAGATAAACTATGGCTAAATATAGCACCTATAACCTGCGCAACAGTAATCAGGATATTTAAAAAGATGGCCACCATTAAATTTTTACCCTTTAATTCGGGATGGTGGTGCCCATGATGATGGTCGTTATGATGATGATGCCCCATTTTTTTTAGGGTAAATTTAAACCTTTTACCTTAATTAGGTAATGTAATATGGAAATAAATAAGAGGAATCTAAATTAAGAGGAGACAATAAAATCAGATGTAGTATATTTGCAGCTCTAATTTTTAAGATATAACCATGGATTTAAAGCAGACTGTTAAAGACCTGACCCAAAAATACAATTCCGAAATACTTAGCATTCGTCGTCATATTCACGAAAACCCAGAGTTATCTTTTGAGGAGCACAACACTTCAAAGTACATTTGCTCTAAGTTAGATGAATATGGGATCCCATATAAGCATGGCTATGTTAAAACAGGCATCATTGGAAGCATTAAAGGTAAAAACCCAGATAAAAAGGTAATTGCTTTACGAGCAGACATGGATGCTTTACCTATTATTGAAAACGAAAACAATCCGATTGTTTCGTGCAATAAAGGCGTTATGCATGCCTGTGGGCACGATGCGCATTCGGCTTCCTTATTGGGAACTGCTAAAATACTAAACGAATTAAAGGACCAGTGGGAAGGAACTATTCTTCTTATCTTTCAACCAGGAGAAGAAAAGTTTCCTGGGGGAGCTAAATTAATGATGGAAGAAGGCGCTTTGGATAATCCAAAACCAGAAATCATTATTGGTCAGCATGTTTTACCAGATATGGAAGCAGGCGATGTTGGTTTTAAGGAAGGTATGTATATGGCTTCAGGTGATGAAATTTATCTTACTGTAAAGGGGAAAGGTGGCCACGCAGCAATGCCACATACGTTAAACGATAATGTATTAATTGCAGCTAACCTCATCGTTTCTTTACAACAGATTGTAGCCAGAATGGTACCTGCTAACATTCCTACGGTACTATCCTTTGGTAAAGTGATAGCCGATGGAGCAACCAATATTATCCCTGAAAAGGTAGAAATTGCAGGTACTTTACGTACGATGAATGAAGAATGGAGAGCAAAAATAAAGGCTCAGATTCGAAAAATAAGCACAGAAATGGCAGCTAGTATGGGCGCCACTTGCGAAGTAAAAATTAACGATGGATACCCTGTGGTTACCAATGAAATGGGTGTTACAGAGCGAGCTTTTGCCGCAGCTCAAAAGTATTTAGGGCAAGAACACGTGCATAAAATGGACATTAGAATGACTGCTGAGGATTTTGGATACTACACGCAAGAGTACCCGTGTACGTTTTATCGCTTTGGAGTTAAGCAAGTGAACAATATTCCAACAGGTGGGTTGCACACCCCTGGATTCAACCTAAACGAATCATCTTTAGAAACTTCCGTTGGAACCATGGCTTATATTGCACTGGATATTTTAAAGGATTAAAACAGATTACAATAGAAATGCAAAGGCTATTTTTGACGAAATTATCTTATTTAAAAACGTTTCAAATTATAGCAAAAGCGGACATATTGTTTTAATATAAAAAAAAAGAAAATACTTTTGCTTCTATAATATTAATAAAAACATTACGAAAATGGCTTACGTTATAAATGAAGATTGTATTGCATGTGGAACATGCTTAGACGAATGCCCAGTAGACGCTATTACTGAGGGTGATATCTATAAAATTGATGCAGAAGCTTGTACTGACTGTGGTACTTGTGCAGATGTATGTCCTACAGAGGCTATCAATCCAGCATAATTACTGTCTGTAAAAAAAATTTAACCCTGCTTTTTTAAGCGGGGTTTTTTATTGCCCTGAAGTCAGCACCAAAGACATATTTACATCATGACTCTCCGAAGGGATATCATCCACAATTTGGCAATTATAGGCCACTCCCACTCTGATAGCTTTAGGCACTTGGGGTAAAAACCGGTCGTAGTATCCACCTCCCCTGCCCATTCGTTCTCCTGCTTTCGTAAAAGCAATGCCTGGTACAATAATTAAATCCAGCACATCTAAATCCTTCAAAAAATGAGTATTTGGTTCTAAAATGTCATACTTCCCTTTTTGCATCGAACCCATTCCCTCATACCGATGAATCGTAAGATTCTTATTCACGACCTTGGGCAGATAAATACTTTTATCCTTATACCAATGTTTGATAAAACTTTGCGTTGCTAATTCATCAGGCAAAGACCAATAACAAAGAATATTTTTGGACGTTTTAAACACCTCAAGCTGTTCTAGCTTAGTAAATACTTGCTGGCTCTCATCCTTTTGTTGCTCATGACTAAGCTCTTTTTTTAATTGCTGAATCCGTTTTCTAAGCGTTAACTTATCCTCCATAACAATATCTAAGGGCGATAGTTTGAAGCTGCTAAAATCTTTCTTCCATCCGTTTCTTGCATCAACTGCTTCAAGGTGACTTCTTCATTCTTCTTCATGTAAGATTCTACAATCTTATAGCCAATAAACTCACCAGCTCTAGGCGCCGAATTATTACCGAAATTAGAAGTGAACGGAGCATCCCCTGTATATTTCTGAATCATCATTCTATCTTCCTTAAATAAATGTTTCCATTCAACCAACGAAGCCCACATATCTGGTTCATGGTTATTACACCACAACATTTGCTCAGCTGTATAATCAAAAAGCAGGGTATCTTTTATATCAGGAAACATACGATGTACAAAATATCTCATCTTACCTTGATACACCATATTATTGATTAAATCTTCTACTTTCGGATGATTAGGATAGTTGGTTAATGCAATAGCTCGTAATACATCTGGAGCCATTTTTTCTTTAACCATACCAATTCGGAGATACTGATATATATCTAACCACTCGTAAAATTCACAATCTTGCCCCAAATATTTTTCAACACTCACTCCTAGCCATAATGAATCTACTGCTATGGATTGGCTAAAACCTGATATCATCAGATATATTTCAGGAATAGTAGCCTCTGGAAAATAGTATTTATAATGTTTAAATCCTTCTTCTAGCTCTTGCTCAAAGTCATTAAAATCAGGAAATACTTCTTTAGACTTTGTAAAAATATCTTTATTGGCAGGATAAGTAACAAAGTCGTACAGGCGCTTTGAAAAATCAGGTAACGCAGGATCTCCTAGCTTAACAATCTTATGCGCATAAGCCTGCATAAACGCTGGATGCTTTTCCAAAATAGGCTTTATTTCCTCCTCTACCTTCATCGTATCCATCCCATGTATCTCTTGATAAATAGGCACAACAGAAAGCTCTACATTAATATGACTCACCTCTGGATGCATGGTTTTATCCTTACAGGAGATAGCTCCCAGTACCAAAACCAATATTATAACTACATATTTTAGCTTCATTATATTTTGCATTTTCTTTTATTTCTTATTCAACCTCAAACTTAAAAATTTTAGCATAAAATACCTATGTCAGCCTGCAATCAATAAGAAAACCTGCAATAGTTAATTAGTATTGCTAATTTTGCGCAAAATAATTAAAGATGCTCAAAAAAATTGATGGTTTTATTGTAGGTCTGCTAGCGATGATTGCTTTGGCTTATTGGGTGCCAGGCATTGGAGATAAAGACAGCCTAATTCCGCTCGAAACAATTAGCGGCATTGGCATATCGCTTATCTTCTTTTTTTACGGACTTAAGCTTAGTCCCAAGGAAATGAAAAAAGGTTTATCTAATTACCGTCTTCACCTTCTGGTTCAAGCAACTACCTTTCTTATTTTTCCTTTAATAGTTATTTGCTTTAAACCTTTGGTAAAAACAGCAGAAACAGAAATACTTTGGCTAGCCTTATTCTTTATGGCAGCACTTCCATCAACCGTTTCTTCCTCTGTTGTTATGGTTTCTATTGCTAAAGGAAACATTCCTGGAGCTATCTTTAACGCGAGTATATCAGGACTTTTAGGAATTATTATTACGCCGCTTTGGATGGGACTTTTTATGAGCACTTCAACAGGTGACTTTAACTTAATGGATAGTGTAGTTAGTCTAATCGTTAAAATCCTAGTTCCTGTAATTCTTGGATTATCACTTAACAAATACATAGGAAATACGGCACGCAAGTACGGTAAGTATCTAACCTTATTTGATAAGAGTATTATTTTAATCATTGTGTACAACAGCTTTAGCAAATCATTCTTAGCCAACATATTCGATGGCATAAAAATATACTATCTGCTTATTGCCATCATTTTAATCGTAGCTATATTTATTTTGGTTTATGCTATTGTTTTAATCATCTGCTTTAAGCTAAAGTTTAGTAAAGAAGACCAGATAACAGCATTATTTTGTGGTTCTAAAAAATCTTTAGTTCATGGTTCTGTTATGGCCGATGTGTTATTTAAAGGAATGGCTTCTCAAGGTATATTTATATTACCTATCATGATTTATCATTCCTTACAATTGATTACTATCAGCTTTATTGCACAACGTTACGGCCGCAGAGCCAAAAATGTATAAAAAATGAATCTTGCGATTATAGGCACTATAGCTTATAATTTTTCGTTTTTTATTAAGTTTGCAAATCTTAACTAAAAGAATAATCATTTTACCATGAAGAAAATAGCATTAATATTAATGATAGCCTTTATTTCTGTGAATACAGTAACGGCTCAATCGTCAGAAAGAGAATCTGACCTTCGTTTTGCTTTTGTATTAAGTCCACAGTTAAGTTGGCTTAAATCCGACCATAGTAAAACCGACGGTAATGGTAACTTAATGGGGTATAATTTTGGTATTGAAATGGATAAGTTTTTCGCTCCAAATTATGCCTTTTCGACTGGACTAACTATTAACACTACAGGTGGTCATTTAAGATATATTGACGAAACCGATATAATTATTGGTGGTGAGGTAGAAACTTTAGACCCTAACGAAAGTTTGGAATATCGTTTAAAATACATTGAAGTACCTTTGTGTTTAAAACTTCAAACTAGTGATTTTCAGCGCTCAAGCTACTACGGTATTTTTGGATTATCTGGACAAATAAATATTAAAACCAATAATGGTTCGGGCAAAAGCCTTAGCGAAGAAGTACGTTTAATGAACTTTGGCTATAAGTTTGGTGGAGGTATGCAGTACTCGGTAGGTGGAAGCACTTATCTAAAATTAGGAGTAACCTACAACCAAGGCTTAACTGATATAACAAAAAATAGTACGGTAAACGATAAAGTTGTATTGAATCGCTTAGTATTTAACTTTGGCGTTATCTTTTAAGAAAAAGGCTTAACAAAGTATCATATAACAAGAATTAAAAGCGATATTCATTCAGAAGTCGCTTTTGTAGTAATTAAGTGAATTGTAAGAAATGAAAATAGCATTAGCTCAATTAAACTATCACGTTGGAAATTTTAAGTCCAATACCGAAAAAATTATCAAGGCCATTGAAAATGCCCAAAACGATAATTGCGATTTAATTGTGTTCTCTGAACTAGCCGTTTGCGGTTATCCGCCACTTGATTTGTTAGAAAGAGAAGAGTTTGTTGAGCAATGCTTGCAACAAGTTGATATTATTGCTAAAAAATGCAAATCAGTTACAGCCATTGTTGGATGCCCAAGTATTAACCCAGAACCTAAAGGTAAAAAGCTATTTAACTCTGCCTTTGTGTTAGGTAATGGAAAAATACAATCGGTGCACAATAAAACCTTACTTCCTAATTACGATGTATTTGATGAGTACAGGTATTTTCAGCCCAATAGCGAGTTTAGCTTAGTTGAAATAAATGGCAAAAAACTAGCCATTACTATTTGTGAAGATCTATGGGACGAACAGCCTGTTGCTAATTCTTTTGCTAAAAGTAAGCTATATACCAAATCTCCGATGAAGGAGTTAAAGCAATTAAATCCTGATTTAGTGATTAACATTGCTGCTTCGCCATTTTCATATAACCAAGGAGAAATTAGGCAGCAGATTATCAAAAACAAAGCCGCTAAAAATCAACTTCCATACGTTTATGTCAACCAAATTGGAGCCAATACAGAGCTTGTTTTTGACGGCAGGTCGATGGTAGTGAATAGCCAAGGAAAAGTGGTAAATCAGCTTAATTCATTTACGGAGGATGTACAATACTGCAAACTTGAAGATATTGAACATTGCAATGTTATTGAACCAGAATCGCAAGAAAAAATAGCCTTAATCCATGATGCTTTAGTATTGGGCGTAAAGGATTATTTCAATAAAATGGGCTTTACCAAAGCTACCTTAGGCTTATCTGGAGGTATTGACTCAGCTGTTACAGTGGTAATTGCTGCGCGTGCTTTGGGAGCAGAGAATGTGCGCGTTTTACTACTACCTTCTAAATATTCTTCTGACCATTCCATAAAAGATGCTGAAGACTTGGCGAACAACTTGGGAGTTCAATACGACATTGTGCCCATTAAAGATATTGTGGGTAGCATGGATAATACCATGGCCTCTATCTTTGAAGGCCTTGAACCTGACGTTACCGAAGAAAATATTCAAGCCAGAGTGAGAGGAACCTTGCTGATGGCTCTTTCCAATAAATTTGGACATATTCTTTTAAATACCTCTAACAAAAGTGAGGCAGCTGTTGGTTACGGAACGCTTTATGGCGATATGAATGGAGGCCTTTCTGTATTAGGTGATGTGTACAAAACAGACGTATTTGACTTGGCTAAGTTCATGAACAAGGATGGCGAGGTAATTCCTGTGAATACAATTGTTAAACCGCCATCTGCAGAATTACGTCCCGACCAAAAAGACAGCGACTCGTTACCTGATTATGGTATTCTTGACCAAGTTCTGTTTAATTATATCGAAAAAAATGAATCTCCACAGAAAATAATTGCTGCAGGGTTTGAAGAAGCAGTAGTTAATAAAGCCGTACGAATGGTCAACATAAATGAGTACAAACGCTTCCAAACTGCCCCTGTCATCAGAGTATCATCAAAGGCATTTGGCTTAGGACGAAGAATACCATTAGTGTCAAAATTTTAAAGAACTAAGGTTAATATCATACAAAACAGATAAAACTCTCTGTAATACTTCTATTTTACTTGGTAGTATGTATGCTTTTTTCTATTTTTGGCGATATTCACATGTTGTACAACATATTTTAAGATGCCAAGAAGAGCCGACAAGACTGAAATCAAAGAACCTAGTATTAAAGACATATCGCAGTTATACGATGTTCTGACCGATGAAGAGAAGGAGAAAGTACTCAACAACCACAAGGCAGTTCATTACAAAAAAAATGAAGTGATTTATGAAGAGGGTGAGGTTCCTGATGGATTACTATGCTTAGGCTCTGGTAAGGTGAAGGTTTACAAACTTGGTTTTGGAGGAAGAGACCAAATTGTACGCATGGCCAATCCTACTAGTTTCATCGGATACAGAGCTTTCTTTGCAGAAGGGCCACATGTTGCTTCGGCCGTTGTTATTGAACCCTGCACTATCTTTTTTATTCCTAAGGCACTTGTTTTTGAATTACTTGAAAACAACCACAAGTTCAGTTTAAATATCATTCGCTCTTTGGCTCAGGAACTAGGTTTTTCGAGGTACAGAACCGTTACATTAACGCAAAAACATATTAGAGGAAGATTAGCCGAAAGCCTACTTGTATTAAAGGAAATATACGGTTTAGAAGAGGACGAACAGACTTTAAACGTTTATTTATCACGTGAGGATTTAGCCAACTTCTCCAACATGACTACTTCTAATGCAATCCGAACGTTATCTACCTTTGTAAATGAAGAAGTAATTACTGTTGACGGTAGAATCATTAGGATATTAGATACCGAAAAACTGGAGAAAATATCCAAATTAGGATAAACCCACCATGAACAGTTAACAATGAACAAATATCAATAATCAAGGACTTACTAACTGTTCATTGATTATTGCTAATTGTATCTACTCGTAGTAATATACTCGTTTTACACGCCTGCTAATACTAGTAAACACCTCGTAAGAGATAGTATCTATACTTTGCGCTAAATCGTCTACGGAGTTATCTGGCCCAAATATTTCTACTTCATCTCCCTCATTAGCTTTCAGTCCTGTAACGTCAATCATACACATATCCATGCAAATATTTCCTACTGTTACTGCCAACTGACCACCCACTATCATCTTACCAACCCCATTTCCTAATCTGCGGTTTAAGCCATCTGCATAGCCCACAGGAACAATAGCAATTTCGGCATCATAACTTAATTCTCCTTGTCTGCTATAACCTATGGTTTCATGTGCCTTAACGTATTTTATCTGGGATATAAATGATTTAAAACGAGTAACACTCTTCAACTTTTGCTGTTCTACAGCCCCAATGCCATACATACCAATTCCTAATCGAACCATATCAAACTGCGCTTCAGGAAATCTTAAAATACCTGCTGAGTTTAGAATATGTTTAATAAAGGAGTAATTCAGGTGTCGTTCCAACTCAGCAGTAAACACTTTAAAAGCATCGACCTGTTGATGCGTAAAGGCATCAAATTGTTTTTCATCGCTTCCTACTAAATGAGAAAAACAAGATTTCACCCGAAGCTCTTGCTGCTCCTTTAAAACTTCAAATAATTTTTGCTGGTCGTCAGAAACAAAACCCAAACGATTCATACCAGAATCATATTTTATGTGAACTGGATAATCAGAAATCCCTTCCTTTTTAAAGAGCTCAATAAACTGACCTAGCACTTTAAAGCTATATATTTCAGGCTCTAGATGATGCTCTATCATTAAAGGAAAACTTTTTTCCTCTGGGTTCATCACTATAATGGGAAGCGAAATACCCGCCTTGCGCAGTTCTACACCCTCATCCGCAAAAGCAACACCCAAATAATCTACTTTTTGATGTTGTAGGATGCTCGCAATTTCATACGAACCACTTCCGTAACTAAAGGCTTTTACCATAGCTAGCACCTTAGTCGTGCTCTTTAATTTAGAGCGGTAAAAGTTGAGATTATCCACTAAAGCATTCATATTAATTTCCAAGCAAGTTTGATGATGCTTCATTTCTAACACTTCGGAAACTAACTCAAATTCAAAATTTCTGGAGCCCTTAATTAATATGGCCTCATTTTTAAACATATGAGTGGTCAAAGACTGCAGTAGCTCGTTTGTTGAATCATAAAAAACAGCATCCATATCAAACTGATTACAATGTGTTCTTAAACCTTCTCCCACTCCAATTAAACGGCTTATATTTTTATCTTTTAAAAGCGTATTAATTTGCTGACAGAGTTCTAAATCAGGAATTCCACTCTGATATATATCCGACAGAATTAATGTTCTGCTTTGCGTTTTATTTTTGCTTTGTTGTACCAAAAAGTCCAATGACAAAGACAGTGATGAAAGGTCGGAATTATAACTATCATTAATCACCAAACAATTATTCACGCCCTCTTTTAATTCCATGCGCATAGCAACTGGAACTAGTTTTTTTATCGCAGTACTGATATAACCGAAATCATATCCTAAATACAATAATACAGTAATTGAATTCATCGCATTTTCAAAGGAAGCTTCATCTGAAAATGGCAATTCGAGCACAAAAACTTCATCCTTATACTTTATCTCAACATGGATAATACTGCCAGATGTTTCTTTCGCTAAGATATTTAAAGTACAATCTGAAGAAGTTCCCCATGAGAACATTTTTTTATTTGGATAACAGCGCTCAACACCTTCTTTAATCAATTTAGAATCGGCACAATAAACAATCGCGTCGCTATCTTTAAAAAGCTTCAACTTCTCTTGAAGTTTTTCTTGTTGAGATGAAAAATTCTCTTGATGAGCAGCCCCAATATTAGTAATTACCCCAATAGTTGGAGAAATAATGCTAGCGATCTTTTCCATTTCACCTTTTTGCGAAATACCCGCCTCAAATACAGCCAGCTCTGTAGTAGCATTTAAGTGCCAAACAGATAAAGGAACACCTATTTGGCTATTATAACTTTTAGGGGAGCGAACCATTATTTTGGACTTCCCTACCAGTTGCGAAATCCACTCTTTTACAATGGTTTTGCCATTACTCCCTGTTACCCCAACAACAGGGCAAGCAAACAAGCTCCGTTTGTAAGCCACCAATTGCTGAAAAGCCAATAAGGTATTTTCTACAACAAAAAAATTTGCATCATTTAGGTGATCTGAAATTGTAAAATCTGGCTCCACAAAAAAGCAACGTACTCCCTGCTGATATAATGAGGTAATATATTGGTGGCCATTATGGTTTTTACCAGAAATTGCAATAAATAAAGAATCTTTAGGATTGCTTACCGAACGGCTATCTGTAATAATATTGGTAAAAGTAGTATCCCTACCTACAATCAGCTTACCGTTTAGCCATTGGCCTATATCACTAAATTTATATGCTTGCATTATTTATTGTTTACCACTGTGTAACACGACCTACATAAGGGTTCGTAATCTACTCTTTCTCCTAATAAAACTAATTTTTCCTCACTGGATAAACGATGAGAAAAATGGGCTAAATCGCCGCATTTCATGCAAATAGCATGAACCTTAGTTACATATTCTGCTACTGCCATCAATGCTGGCATAGGTCCGAAAGGATTACCCTGAAAGTCCATATCTAAACCTGCAATAATTACCCGTATTCCTTGGTTAGAAAGCTGCTGACACACTTTAGCTAAGCCATTATCAAAAAACTGAGCTTCATCAATTCCAACAACATCCACATTCCCGCACAGCAATAAAATATTACCCGATGTTTCAACAGGTGTCGACATAATGGAATTCTCATCATGCGACACCACTTCATTGTCGCTATAACGTACATCCACATGGGGTTTAAAAATCTCCACTTTCTGCTTGGCAATTTTTGCTCTCTTTAAACGACGCAACAACTCTTCTGTTTTCCCCGAAAACATAGAACCAGCTATCACTTCAATCCAGCCATGCTTTCCCGCCTTATTTATTTTATTTTCTAAAAACATTTACGCAATTCAACTAACAACAATGGAATTAACTCCTTACTTAATATTATATTATCACTAACTTTGCAAAATAAGAAAAAAAGAGTTTGATTTGATACTATTATGGATAAAGAAACTTTACTCAACAATATTTTAAAGGACCTTGGAGAAGTTGAAACCATGGTTAAAACGTTTCAAGGACAAGCAACTATACCTACTCCTTTTTTAAATTTAACGGAGGATAAATTAAACGCATTGGTAAAGGATTTTAGTCTTTTAAAAGACCTCAACAGTGGTAATGTTTCTCAATCAATTCATGTTCAAACACCAAAGCATCAAGAAGAACCTATTACTCCCGTTCAAGCTCCTCCTGCTATTAACGAAGAAGTTTCTACTCCTGTTGAAAATACAAAAGAAGAGCCTACTGTTACTGAAGAACCCCCAGTAGAGGACCCTGTTGCTGAAGAAATCATTCCTGAAATAAAAAAAGAAATTATTGAAGAAGTAGTTACGGAAACTGAGATTCAAATTGAAACTCGAAAAACAATTATTTCGGAACCTACTGTAGAGATTAATAAAGAAGATAATTCAAAAACATTAGGAGAATCCTTTGCTGGCGAAAAAAAATCTGTCAATGACATCATTGCCACTAACCAAGTGAGCGATGCTAAAAAGGTATTGAAAGGCAAACCTGTGACTGACCTTACCAAAGGATTAGGCATTAACGATCGTTTTATGTTTCAACGCGAATTATTTAATGGCAAATCGGAGGTCATGAGCCAAACATTGCAACAACTTAACGACCTACCAGATTTCACCTCTGCTCAATCATTTATTAAATCCAATTTTAATTGGGATGACGAACAGGAAGTGACTCAAGCATTTTTCAACTACATAGAACGAAGATTTTAAAACCAAGTATGCAGTATGCAGTCAAAGTAGCAATCCTTTCACTAAAGGACATGTTCTGATTACTGCCCACTGGATATTGATTACTGAAAAACAATGGGTAAATTATATATAGTACCAACGCCAATTGGCAACCTAGAAGACATTACATACCGTGCATTAACCGTGTTAAAAGAGGCCGATTTTATTTTAGCAGAAGACACGCGAAAAACAGGCTTCTTACTCAAACATTTTCAAATTGAAGGTAAGATGTTTTCTCATCATAAATTTAATGAGCACAAAACATCTGAAATGATTGTGCAGCGAATTATGGCTGGCGAAACGGGCGCTCTGGTTTCTGATGCAGGAACACCTGCGATATCCGACCCTGGTTATTTATTGGTAAAACATGCTGTTGAACAGGATATACATGTAGAATGCCTACCTGGTGCAACTGCTTTTGTGCCTGCCTTGGTAAATTCTGGTCTTCCTAATGACCGCTTTTGTTTTGAAGGTTTTTTACCGCAGAAGAAAGGACGCCAAAAAAGATTATTGGCTCTGGCCGAAGAGTCGCGTACCATGATTTTTTACGAATCACCATACAGGTTGGTAAAAATGCTAGAACAGTTACTTGAAGTTTTTGGCCCCGAACGAAAAGCGTCGGTAAGCAGGGAGCTAAGTAAACTTCACGAAGAGAATAAACGAGGTACTCTACCTGAATTAATTCAGCATTTTTCGAGTAAAACAGTTAAGGGTGAGATTGTAATAGTAGTTGAAGGTAAAGAAGAAAAACCAGCTGGCAAAAAAGAAAATAAGTATGCCAAAGCCAAAAACAATGAATAATATTGCTTATTATTGATAAGAATTTTACCAATTAAACGATAACTAAAACTCAACACACCATGTTTAAAAAAGTAATTTTACCACTTCTTGTTATAGCTATTAGCGCTTGTACGGGTAGCAAACAGGAGAAACTAGAACAACAGAATGATTCGCTGGTGTCTGTAGCCATCGAACAACAACAAATCACCAACGACCTTGTCAACACTTTGGTACAAATTGACGATAACCTTCAAGAAATTAAAGCCAAAGAAAACCTGATTGAAGTGAATATGAGTAGCTCTGAAGATGCGACTCCTGATATTCAGAAAAGAATTAACCAAGACATTCAGGATATTTACAACTTGATGTTAGCCAATAAAGAGAAAATTTCTGAACTAGAGCAAAAGCTAAACACCACCAACAAGGATAACAAAAACTTAAATAGTCTGGTTTCTCGATTGAACCGTCAATTAAAGGAAAAGAGTGTTGAGATTATTGAACTTAAAGAGCAATTATCTACAAAAAACTTCGAAATAGCATCGCTTAACTTTACTGTTGAAGGAATGAGCGACGTTATCGATTCTATCAGAACTTATAACAAAAACACTCAAGCAACTCTTGATTCTACAACTGTAGAGCTATATGCTGCTTATTATGCATTTGGCACCAAAAAGGAATTAAAAGAGCACAATATTATTTCTAGTGATGGATTACCATTGGTAGGTAAAGTAAAAGTTTTAAGTAAAGATTTTAACGAGGACTATTTTACTAAAATTGATACACGCGAAGTAGAAAACATTCCGCTATTCAGAAGCAAAGTAAAATTATTAACTAACCACCCAGAAGGTTCTTTTGAATTCGTTGCAGGCGAAGAAGATACAAAATCCATTAACATTCTGGACAAAGAAGCTTTCTGGAGTATCTCTAAATTTATGGTGATTCAGGTAAACTAGTTATAAGTTTATAAAGCAATCAAGTTGAAAGCTTAAAGTCAATTTTAAAGGCTTAAAAGTAATAGCTACAAACACATCATATTAAACTCCGCTTATGCGGAGTTTTTTGTAACTGCACTTTTTCATCGATTATATATCCCTATCTTTGCATCTAAACACATAGTATCATGCAAAAGTACAAGCACCTTTTTTTTGATTTAGACCACACTTTGTGGGACTTCGAAACCAACTCTATCCACACCTTGGAAGAGCTATATCAGAAATATCATTTAAGTAATGCTTTTCAAAGTTTTAATGCTTTTTACGATCAATACGAAAAACACAACGAACAGCTTTGGATACAATATCGAGAAGGTAAAATAAAAAAGGAAGCTTTAAATTTCGACCGGTTTTATACCCCTTTTTCCAGAGTGGGGCTTACAGATGAAACAATAGCAAAAAGCTTTGCGCAGGACTACATCACTGTTAGTCCAACAAAAACGGCTTTAATGCCTCATGCCATCGAAGTATTGGAAACGCTTAAACAAAGACACACTCTGCACGTTATTACCAATGGATTTAAAGAAGTGCAGTTTATTAAATTAAAGAACAGTAATCTTCAGCAATATTTTAATAAAATATTTATATCCGAAACCATCGGAGCATCCAAGCCTAAAACCGCTTTTTTTGAGTACGCCGTTAAAAGTGCCAATGCTCGAAAAAAAGACTGTTTAATTATTGGAGATAACCTACAAACCGATATTGATGGAGCTATTAATTTTGGTTTAGATTACGCTTTTTACAACCCTAATGGAGTAAAGCATAACCGTGAATTAATGAACGAAATAACAGATTTAAAAGAAATAATTACTTTGGTTAAAAGCTAAAGTGCAATAAATAAAAAACTAAACATCATGCTTAAAATACATCCACTTACTTACAATCCTTGGCAAGAAAACACCTATATCATCTCTGCCGAAAATGGAGATTGTATCATCATTGACCCAGGCTGCCTTGAGCCTAAGGAACAAGAGCATTTAGTATCGTATATAACTGAGCAAAATTTAAAACCAGTTCGTTTAATCAATACACATTTGCATCTGGATCATGTATTTGGAAACCGTTTTGTTTGTGAGCATTACAACCTCGGTGCCGAAGCGCATAAAGACGATGAGTTTTGGATTGAACAAACCGTTCCTTACGCTGCTCAAATGGGATTTCAGCTAGAACAAAATCCTCCTGCTTTAAAAGGATATTTAGAGCATAAACAAGTCATTGAATTTGGTGGCTCAACTATTGAAATATTCCATATACCGGGGCATTCGCCAGGAGGCTGCGCTTTATATATGGAGAAAGAAAACAGTGTAATAGCTGGCGATGTGCTGTTCAGAGAAAGTATTGGTAGATCTGATTTACCGGGTGGCGATTTCGATACCCTTATTGCTGGTATCAAAGAACACCTACTGACCTTGCCTGATGAAACTGTGGTATACTCAGGTCATGGTCCATCATCAACCATAGCACACGAAAAAATTCATAATCAGTTTTTGTAGAATATTAAAGGGAAACTATCGAATTTAGTTTCCCTACTTTTTTACCTCGTTAATTATACCCAACTACTTTTTCTTGCTTAATCTCTTTCGAAGATACAACGTCATTATTAAAAGTTATGTCTAAGATATAGTTAGTAGAGCGTATTCTGGAACTACCTGATTCTATAACACGCCAGCTAAAAGATGACTCTAAATTATCATCGTAATCCTCTGCTAAATTTTTTCCGTTAAGGAATACTGGTATATTTTTATCTAGGGAACCAGAGGCCAATTCATTAATTTTATTCAGCACTTGAATTTTAGTTTCACCTAATTCAACCACTCCGGAACCATCCAAATATTCCGGCCATTTTTCTAAAGGAGTTGGTGCCCCGGTTAAAGGACTTATAGTATTAAGCAAGGTAATATATTTAAGCAAATCCCCTTCAAAGGAATACCAAACACTATCTACCCTACCTTCCCTGTCATCCGTTATCATAAAAGAAGAATACAGCAACACCTTGGTTGCAACATCCTTATAACTTTCACTTCCCAGGTTATCTACATGCATTTCTTTGAGTATATTTCCATTTTCATACATCAATTCAAGCACTTCATAACAGGCTTGTGCATCACTTCCTATTTTTATATTCCGATTAACATCTTGTATTTTCTTAGAAACGTTCATCTCTTGTTCTTTTTTACAGCCAAAAAACAATCCTAACGCTAAAAATAAAACTAACCATTTTCTCATAACATTCATTTAAAGGTGTAACCAAATGATGTTGCAATTAATCAAAGGTTGCGTAACTCTTATTACAATATCTAATACTATAAATATCAACATCACTCTCTGACAAAAATCATCTCCAAAACAGTATTCTATCATTTTTATAATTCACTTATCATCTTAACTTTATAGCCCTGAGTTTGTAATGAATTTAAAAAATACATAAACTCTTTTAATAAAATATTGTTAGATATTATTTTAACGAATATGGCTACAGATAAATTTGTTGCAAGGCATATAGGCCCGCGCGACTACGAGATTGAAGAAATGCTTAAAACCATTGGTTCACCATCCTTGGAAGCATTAATTGAGGAGACCGTTCCTGCTAACATCAGACTAAAAGAACCTTTGCGTTTGGCTAATGGAATTACGGAACGCCAGTATTACAGAAAAATTTTAGATATCGCTTCTAAAAACAAGGTGTACAACACCTATATTGGAATGGGATATTATGATACCATTACCCCTGCGGTTATACATAGAAATGTACTTGAAAACCCAGTTTGGTATACCTCTTACACACCTTATCAGGCTGAGATTTCGCAGGGTAGATTAGAGGCGCTGCTTAATTTTCAAACGGTAGTGGTTGAGCTAACAGGTATGGAAATTGCTAATGCCTCTTTATTAGACGAAGCTACTGCTGCTGCCGAGGCTATGGTAATGATGTTTAACTCGCGTCCTCGTGCTATGGCGAAAGCGGGTGCCAACGTTATTTTTGTAGATGAAAAAGTTTGGCCACAAACGCGAGCTGTACTTGAAACAAGAGCCACTCCTTTGGGTATTGACTTACAGTTTGGCGATTGGAAAAACTATCAGGCTAGCAATAAGGATTTTGGAATCATTGTTCAATATCCTAATTCAGATGGAGATATTCAGGATTATAAAAACTTAGTTGAAAAAGCACACGAAGCTGATTGTAAAGTAGCTGTTGCAGCTGACTTACTAAGCTTAGCTATACTAACTCCTCCTGGAGAATGGGGAGCAGATATCGTTTTCGGATCTACACAACGTTTTGGTGTGCCGATGGGCTACGGTGGACCACATGCTGCATTCTTTGCCGCAAAAGCTTCTGCCAAACGCCATTTACCAGGTAGGATTATTGGTATTACCAAAGACACCAACGGCAACAGAGCTTTAAGAATGGCTTTACAAACCCGCGAGCAGCATATAAAGCGCGAAAAAGCCACTTCAAATATTTGTACTGCCCAAGCACTATTGGCTACAATGGCAGGTTTTTATGCTGTATATCATGGACCCGAGGGCATTAAACGAATTGCCAACGAAGTACATAACATCGCTACTTTGCTGACCTCTGAAATTGAAAAATTAGGTTACAAACAACTAAACCAAAATTATTTCGATACCATTCGCTTTTCGATGGCTCCGCATGCCTCAGTTGATTTAATCAATAAATATTCGCTGGAGCTAGAAATGAACTTCCGTTACTTCGATAATGGCGATGTAGGCATAAGCATTGATGAAACCACCAACTTAGAGGATATCAATTGGATTATTGAGGTATTTGCCCGTGCATCCTGTTCTGATATTCCTAACGAGATAAAAGAGGTTCCTGAAGACTGTTCGGTTGATAAACAATATATGCGAACCAGTGAATTTCTTCAACAGGAAGTATTCAAACACTATCGCTCAGAAACAGATATGGTTCGTTATATCAAAAAGCTTGAAAGAAGAGATATTTCTTTAACCCATTCTATGATTTCATTGGGCTCGTGCACCATGAAATTGAATGCGGCTACCGAAATGCTACCTTTGAGCTGGATTGAGTTTGGAGGAATTCACCCTTTTGTACCAGGCGACCAAGCAGCTGGATACCATTTCCTTTTTGCTGAGTTAAAAAGAGATTTATCCGAAATTACAGGCTTTGCTGATGTCAGCCTTCAGCCCAACTCTGGAGCTGCAGGAGAATATGCTGGACTAATGGTCATTAGTGCATATCATGCCAGTAGAGGCGAAGAGCAACGTAATGTAGCTATCATTCCTTCTTCTGCTCATGGTACAAACCCTGCCAGCGCTGTAATGGCAGGCATGCAAGTGGTAGTTGTTAAGTGTGATGACAGAGGTAACATTGACGTTGAAGATTTAAAAGAAAAAGCAGAAAAATTTAAGGATACGTTGTCTTGTTTGATGATTACATATCCATCCACACATGGTGTTTTTGAAGCTTCTGTGGTTGAAATATGTGATATCATTCACCAAAATGGTGGACAAGTATATATGGATGGAGCTAACATGAATGCTCAGGTAGGCTTAACTAATCCTGGTTTAATTGGTGCTGATGTTTGCCACCTCAATCTACATAAAACTTTTGCTATTCCTCACGGCGGTGGAGGTCCTGGTGTTGGGCCCATTGGAGTGGCTCAACATTTAGTAGAGTTTTTACCTACTCACCCTGTTGTTCAAACAGGTAGAAAAGGTATTAGTGCTGTTGCTGCAGCTCCTTGGGGAAGTGCCAGTGTTTTACCTATCACATATGGTTATATAAAAATGCTAGGTCGAGATGGTTTAACTCAATCTACAGAAATAGCTATTTTAAATGCCAACTATTTAGCTCATCAATTAAAAGATGATTATGGCATTTTATATACTGGAGAAAATGGCAGAGTAGCGCACGAAATGATTTTAGAATGTCGTCATTTTAAAACCAGTGCAGGCATTACGGAACTGGATATTGCCAAAAGATTGATGGATTATGGTTTCCATGCTCCTACCCTTTCGTTCCCTGTGCACGGTACGCTAATGATAGAGCCAACAGAAAGTGAATCATTGCAAGAGCTGGACCGATTTATTGAGGCACTTAAAGGTATTTATGCCGAAATTAAGGAAGTAGAGTCTGGCGAGGCAGATAAAGAAGATAATGTATTAAAGAATGCACCTCACCCAGATTACAAGGTGGTTGCTGATGAATGGACACATCCCTATGGTCGCGAAAAAGCTGCTTTCCCATTATCCTGGATTAGAGAAAACAAATTTTGGCTTTCCGTTTCCAGAGTAGATGATGCTTTTGGTGATAGAAATCTTATTTGCGCGTGCGGTTCTCCTGAAGAATATGAACTAATAGGCAAGTAAACTACTTATAAATAAAATGCCACTTCAATCATTTGGAGTGGCATTTTTATTTTATTCATATTAGGTTGGCGAAACGACCTTCTTCTTTTTCTTCTGCCAAAACACCCTTCGCTTTAAATAAAAGTTATAGATGGTGAGATCGGAATATTCGTGAAAACTCGCATTACTGTATGTTCTTTGATAGTATACCATTCCTTCAATAGACATTTTACTATTAAACTGATAACCAAGCCCAAGCCCATATCTACCTCGTTGAAACAAATGTTTATCCTCTTCAATAAGCCTTCCTATAAAATTAAAAGACAACTCACAAGAAGCTTTCCAATACAAGGTATTTGGCTCTATTCTTTTTTTAAAGTCAATTGCTCTTTGTGTACTAACGGCATACCTTAGGCGAGTTGCAAAGTCTGTTTTATCATTATAACTATGTGTATAAAACTGCTCCTCCATTCTAAAGCGGTGCTTAATCGTCATGTTTTCAAAACGAGGGTAGGCAACATGAAGGGACTGATGTGGTCTAAATTCATTTTCAACACCATTTTCATACCTATCAACACGATTATACATAAACCCTGCATCTAAAACAAGGGTCCCATTTAATCGGTATTTAGTCACATTTCTTATTCCCCAACGCGTATAGTTTGCATTGGTTAATCCTTTATAATATCCTCCATCAAATGTAGTTGACCAGTCGGCATCCAGACTAATCTGCTGCAAATACAAGGTTCTAAGTTCTTGCTTTTGCGCTTTAACTGAGAAATGAAAAAGAGATAAGAATAATACGAATATTATCTTTCTATCTAACATCTTTTCAAACTTATAGTATTCCACTCTTTACTTTACCAATATCAAAAGGCAAAATAAGCTATTTTCTAGCTATCGAATCTTCAATAATTTCTGTAAACACCTCTTTAATATCCAAGCCTGCCGCTTCAATTTGCTGAGGAATAAAACTAGTCGCCGTCATTCCAGGCGTAGTATTTACCTCTAATAAAAATATGTTATTACCACTAAATATATAATCCACACGTACAATTCCTTTACAACCTAGGATATCATATATCAAGGAGGTGATCTGCTGAATTCTTATGCTCGTCTCCTTTGGCAAACGAGCTGGCGTTATTTCCTGCACTTTTTCCGCCGTATATTTAGCTTCAAAATCAAAAAACTCATTGGCAGGAATAACTTCAGTAATTGGAAAAACAGTTTCCTTATGAGGTATTTTATACAAACCGCATGTAAACTCATTTCCATCGATAAATTGTTCGATAATTACCTCATCACTTTCTTCAAAAGCTTTTAGAATAGCAGGCGTAATTTCAGCAATCTTTTTTACTTTAGTAATTCCAAAGCTAGAACCTCCTGCATTGGGTTTTATAAAACACGGAAGCCCTAATGTATCTACAATGTTATCTACACTAAATTCTGTTCCTTTTCTTATCAATAAAGAGTCCGCTACCGATACTCCAAAGCCCTTAAGGTAAGTATTACAAACAAACTTATTAAAGGTTAAAGATGCAGGCAACACGCCACAAGTAGAGTAAGGCAATCCAATAATATCAAAATACCCTTGTAGCTTTCCATCTTCGCCAGGCGTACCATGAATAGTTACATAAGCACAATCAAACTGTACTTTTTGATTTCCCTGTAAAAAAGAAAAATCATCTTTATTGATGGCTATCTCATCTCCATCGACCTCAGCAACCCATTTTTCGAGTGTAATTAAAACGGGTATTATATTATATATGGAATCATCAATAAAAGACGATACGCCTTGTGCACTTTTTCGCGACACTACTATTTCTGAAGAATCACCGCCATACACAACGGCTATATTTTTTTTATCCATGATAGGTTTAAGTTTATTTTATTAATTATTCATCACGACTAGCAATATATCCTTTCCACTTCTCAATTGTATCCGTCATATCCTTTGGTAATTCAGTGGTAAAACTCATCTTTTCACCTGTATGTGGATGAATAAAACCCAATGATTTAGCATGAAGAGCCTGTCGAGGTAGCATTTTAAAGCAATTTTGAACAAATTGCTTATATTTTGTAAAGGTGGTTCCTTTTAATATTTCGTTACCTCCATAACGCGCATCGTTAAAAAGAGTATGACCAATATACTTCATATGAGCACGTATCTGATGGGTTCTACCTGTTTCTAATACGCATTGCACCATAGTTACATAACCTAAACGCTCTATCACTTTATAATGAGTAACTGCATGCTTACCAAACTCTCCATCTGGAAAAACAGACATTTGCAATCTATTTTTTAAGCTTCTTCCAATATGGCCAGTAACGGTTCCTTCATCCTCTTGTACATCACCCCAAACCAAAGCTATATACTTACGCTCTGTTGTTTTATCAAAGAATTGTCGAGCCAAATGACTCTTAGCTTGTTCTGTTTTAGCAACAACCAACAAACCTGAGGTATCCTTATCTATACGATGTACCAATCCTGGTCTGGGATCTTCTGCATTAAAAAGAGGCAAACCCTTTAAGTGGTGAGCTAAAGCATTTACAAGTGTACCAGAATAATTACCATGTCCAGGATGAACCACCATACCAGGATCTTTATTGATCACCAATAAATAATCATCCTCATAATGTATATTTATCGGAATATCTTCTGGAATAATTTCAATTTCCCTACGTGGATATTCCATCACAATAGTAATGGTTTCGTTGGCTTTTATTTTGTAGTTAGCTTTTACAGCAACGCCATCAACCAGTATATTTCCTGCACTAGCAGCTTCTTGAATTTTATTTCGAGAAGCGTTCTCCATCCTATTGACCAAAAACTTATCAATTCTTAGTTGTTTTTGCCCAGCATCTGTTACAAACCGGAAATGTTCATACATCTCATTTTGCTCTTCTTCTAAACCCTCAACTTCTTCTCTTAAATCCTTCTCCTCGCTCATTTAATTAATTTATTTCTACATCAATTGGATTAATATTCAACGAGTCAACACCTAAAGAATCAACCGCTATGGTATCTGGTAATATTTTTGCGGAATCGATGGTTAACCAAACATCTAATGAAGATCCTAAACGTAATCTTTTTCCACTTTCAATTTCGGGTAATTGCTTCCATATAAAGGCTCTTAAACTATCCTCTCCTGTTGGAATACTATCATCATAAATAATGGCATCCACGTTTAAAGAATTTGATAATAAATAAGATCGCGCTTCTTCTAAAGTCATTCCGAACAAATCAGGTACATCTGTCTTTTTATTGCTCAATCCTTTTCCTACCAATAAATCAATGGTTGAACCTTTTGAAATAAGCGTACCTGGTTCTATCGGTTTGCCATCATATTGTTGACCTAATACTAACTGAGTATATTCCGATGGTATATAAATCAACTTTCCTAGGCGAACTCCATACGATTCTAGGGTTACCTGAGCATTACGTAAAGAGAAATCAACCAACTGAGGCATCGGAATTTGTTCTGCAGAATATGCATTTATAGTAAAAAAAATCGTTCTATTTTCCTTTACTCTGCTGCCAGGCTTAGGCGTTTGTTCAACTACAATACCGGGCGTTAAATCGTCAATATGAACCGAATCAATAATTTTATAACGAAGTTTCTTCTGTTGAACCAAATCAATAAACTGAGTTTCGGTTAAACCAGAAAAATCAGGCGTTGCATAGTTTTCGCCGTGGTGCGTGTAAATATTAAGCGATACAAAAGTGGCTATTAAAACCAACGCTATCACACCCAAGGCAGAAGCAATATGTATGAGGAATTTTTTACTTATTAAAAACTTTAGAACAGACATATGTGTGTGTTTTATCAAGATTCGCTCAAAAATAATACAAAATAGTTAATAAACGCATCTATTTTATAGCATTAGCCATTCAATAATTCCAGAAAAAAGTGCAAAAAAAAAGGATTCCCAAAAGAATCCTTTTTAATATTCGTTTAAGCATTTAATTATGCTTTATGTCTTTTTTCGCTTGAAACGCTTAGTTTCTTTCTACCTTTAGCTCTTCTTGAAGCTAAAACCTTACGCCCGTTAGCACTAGCCATTCTAGCTCTAAATCCGTGCTTATTTCTTCTTTTTCTGTTCGAAGGTTGAAATGTCCTTTTCATCGTATTATGTTTTTATATCTTTCGACAGTACGTTTGTTTCTATTTTCGGACTGCAAAAATACATCTTTATTTTCTTCTTCCAAAAAAAATAAAAGAATTATTTAAACTTTTGCTTCTTTTTGTTTCACAGATTAATAGAACCCACTGTGAATACTAGAAAGTAAGATGGATTAATTTCTTGGTTTCAAAAAAATCTTCTTCGTAATAATCGGGTAAATCTACTAAACTTAGTCTTTTTGCAAAGGGTTTAATCTCTTCTTCAAAATCTCCACCCTTTAAATACAGAATACCATTACTAATGGCATTCTTATCTTTATTGCTGATTAAATGCTTTGTTAAGGATACAAACCTTGGAAATGCTGTAACAGCTCTACTAACTACAAAATCGTATTTTGCTTTTACGTTTTCAGACCTTACCTGCTCTGCTTTTACGTTTTTTAAGCCTAAAGCATCAGCCACACCTTGCACTACCTTAATCTTCTTTCCAATAGAATCTACCAAATGAAATTCGCAATCAGGAAAACATATAGCCAAAGGAATACCAGGAAAACCTCCTCCTGTACCTACATCAATGATCTTGGTTCCTGGCGCAAATGAAGTATACTTTGTAATTGCTAAAGAGTGCAGTACATGACGAATATTTAATTCATCAATATCTTTACGAGAGATTACATTAATCTTTTCATTCCATTCTGGGTATAACTTCTCTAACTTATCGAACAGCGCAAACTGTTCCTCGGGCATACTGGGAAAGTATTTTTTAATCAAATCCATTTTCTAATCCGTCTTCAGCTAATATCTTTCGCCTATCTTAATTTTATATCTGTATTTTTTAACGTGTTGAACAGCAACTCACGCGCTCTAAACAATTGGGCTTTTACCGTTCCCAAAGGCAAGTCTAACTCCTGAGCAATTTCTTCATACGAAAACTCATTAAAATAACGTAGTTCAATAAGTGTGCGATACCTAGGCTTTAATTTTTTAACTACCGTACGCATCAATACCGCTTTTTGCTGTTTAATCAAATGCTCCTCTGGATCTGGAGTGTCATCCTTTAGATGAATCGGAGAATCATGTTCTTTTTCTTCACTTAAATGCGTACCGTCTATAGAAACAATATTATTTCTTTTTTTACGCAGATAATCGATACAGTTATTTGATGCTATCTTAAAAAGCCAAGTACTAAATGCATAATTAGGAGAGTACTGGTGGATGTTTTTAAAAGCTTTACCGAAAGCTTCAATGGTTAAATCTTCTGCATCACTTTTGTTATTAACCATTTTCAATAACATAAAGTAAATAGCATCACGGTATCTACCCATTAACTCGGCAAATGATTTTTGATCTCCTTGTACAGCTAATTGAACGAGTGCAAAATCGTGTTTAGCCTTGTCTGATAAGTTTGGATTTATGTCCATTTATTTTTTTTTGCTTGTCTTTTAGCGCCTAAAAGCAACATTCCTGTTACCAATGGCTGCATGAAATCTAGTAAAACGCCACCCCAAAGTAAATCAGTCTGCTTAAACTGCTTGGCTATTTTCCTTTGAACTAACAATTGAGTAACCAATTTAATAAATATAATTGCAATTAAAGCTATCGCAAAAGTAGAAAAAAAAACAGATATTAAAGATATGCCCCAAAATAATTGTCGAGATAAGACTTCAATACCAATAAGTAGTTTTATTTTCCATTTATAATGTGGTGATGTTGTTAAATGTCTGCTTTTTTGCCTTCGCCACTCCTTCATATTCTTAGCAGCTGTCGACAAGGTAAAACTATCTGCATTAGCCACAACGGCAATATTATCTTTAGTGGCTACGTCTCTTATAAAAAGATCATCATCTCCTGATAAAATATGCTGATGCTTTTTAAAACCCTGATTCTTTTCAAACAAAGATTTTTTGTAGGCCATATTTCTCCCTACGCCCATATATGGCAAACCTTTTAGTGCAAAAGACAAATATTGAATAGCAATATGAAAAGTATCATATCGATGCCAAAAATTAGCAAATCCTTTGCCTTTCGCATAAGGCCCATACCCCAACACAATATCTTTACCCGAAGAAAAACCTTCAGCCATATTTTTAATCCAATATTTAGTGGCTGGTTTGCAATCGGCATCCGTAAATAACAAATGTTCATTCTTAGCCGCTTTTACACCCAGGGTAACAGCTAATTTTTTACCATGCCTAAACTGTTTATCATACGGAATATTGGTATAATATAAATGTGCATATTCTTCCCTTAATTGAGCCAACACCAATTCCGAGTCATCCTCCGAAGCATCATTAACTACAATTACTTCAAACGAAGCCGGATAATCTTGTTCCAATACTTCAGGTAAAAACTGCTTTAGATTTTGCGACTCATTTTTTGCACAGATGATAACAGAAATAGGTGGATACGAAAAATTAGAATCTTTTTTCTGTCGTGATAAAAACAAACCTAGCCAATTATAGAAGAATAAATAGTAAAACAATTGAATTACTAATAAACTTATGAGGCCTATAAATATATATAGCCATAATCCGCTTAATGGTATAAGATTTGCTAACTCCACCTTTCAAATATGATTAAATTTTAAGTTTTCGCCAAGCACAAAGCACAATAATAATTTATGAGATAAGGAATCTTTAACGAAGCTACATGCATATCACTTGCTGTTTTTATAATTTCAATTTGAATAGAAGCAAGTTAAGATGTTTTTTTATAATAGAGAACAAGTGAAGTATATAATGTATTTTTATATTTGCAGCCCCAAAAGTTGATGGAATGGATTTTGAATTACAAATAACAGACCCCAAGAGTAGAGCGAGAACAGGTAAGATAACTACCGATCATGGCGAAATTGAAACGCCCATTTTCATGCCTGTTGGTACAGTAGGCAGCGTAAAAGGTGTGCATTTTAATGATTTAAAAAATGATATTGAGGCTCAAATAATATTAGGCAATACCTATCATTTATATTTACGCCCAGGTCTTGATATTATTGAGAAGGCGGGTGGTTTGCATAAGTTTAATGGATGGGACAGGCCTATATTAACCGATAGTGGTGGATATCAGGTTTTTTCTTTAAGTAATAACCGCAAACTGAAAGAAGAAGGCGCCATATTTAGATCGCATATTGATGGATCTAAACACCTTTTTACGCCGGAAAATGTGGTAGATACCCAAAGAATCATTGGAGCAGATATTATTATGGCATTTGATGAGTGCGCTCCTGGTGATGCCGACCACAAATACGCTAAAAACTCTATGGAGCTTACCCATCGTTGGCTACAAAGAGGCATTACAAGGTTTGATGCTACGGAAGCTAAGTATGGTCACAGCCAAACTTTTTTTCCTATTGTACAAGGAGCAGGTTTTCGTGATTTAAGAAAACAGTCGGCAGAATACATTGCCTCTTTCGAAAGAGAAGGAAATGCTATTGGAGGCTTATCAGTTGGAGAACCTGCAGAGGTTATGTATGAAATGACAGAAGTAGTAACAGGTATACTTCCAGAAGATAAACCTCGATATTTGATGGGCGTTGGTACACCTGTAAATATTTTGGAATCAATTGCGCTAGGTGTTGATATGTTTGATTGCGTTATGCCTACCCGAAACGGAAGAAATGGTATGTTATTTACTTCCAGAGGCATTATGAACATGAAGAACGAAAAATGGAAAGACGATTTTTCACCTGTTGATCCTGAAGGAACTTCTTTTGTAGATCATCATTATACCAAAGCTTATTTGCGACATTTATTCGTATCAAAAGAATTATTGGCAGCACAAATTGGAAGCTTGCACAACTTGGCCTTTTATTTGTGGTTGGTGAAGGAAGCACGCAAACATATTCAGGCTGGAGATTTTAGCGAATGGAAAGACAGAATGGTAAAACAAATGTCTGTTAGATTATAAAACAGACCCCTTTAGTTACGAGTTGTAAAAATCAGCAGGACAATAGTTTTGCTCGTTAATTTTTTGTTTTTTTGTAAACAATTAAAGCATACCACTTTTTATGAAAGGAGCGTTACAAAAGCTTGATCGGTACATCATTAAGAAATTCTTAGGCACTTACTTTTTTGCTATTCTATTGATCATTAGTATAGCAGTAGTTTTTGACATTACTGAGAAAATTGACAATTTCTTAGATAAGGAAGCACCCTTAAAGGCTATTGTTTTTGATTACTATCTGAATTTCATCCCATATTTTGCTAATTTATTTACACCGTTATTCGTATTTATTGCAGTAATCTTCTTTACCTCAAAAATGGCGTATGATACCGAAATCATTGCCATATTATCTGGAGGAGTAAGTTTTAGAAGGTTGATGTTTCCTTATTTTGTAGGGGCATTCATTGTGGGTACATTCTCATTTATATTAGGAGCATACATCATTCCGCCAGCCAACAAAACAAGGCTAGAGTTTGAGATGACCTATGTAAAAAAGAAAATTGATAGAGGTTTAACCGATATTCATTTGCAGCTAGAGCCTGGATTATTTGTTTACATGGGGCGCTTTTACGCATACAGTAACAAAGGAACTTATTTTAGTGCTGAACGCTTTGAAGGAAAAAAATTAGTTTCTAAACTATCTTGTAAAAGTATTAAATACAATAAGGACAAAGATAACTGGACACTAACAGATTATATACAACGGGATTTTATTGATGAATATAATATTGAGATTCATCAAGGAAATAAAATTGACTCCGTTTTTAATATAACACCAGCCGATTTTAAATCGGAGCACAACTGGTACGAAACCATGACCAACAGGGAGCTTTCTAGATATATTGGAGAGCAAAAGCAAAAAGGAGTAGGCTCTATTAAACCATTTATAATTGAATACTACTCGCGTTTTGCTAATTCATTCTCAGCATTTATCCTTACCTTGATAGGTGTTTCGTTGGCCTCAAGGAAAGTAAGAGGTGGTATTGGTTTGCATATTGGAATTGGCCTTGGATTAAGCTTTGGATACATATTGTTTATGACTGTATCTAAAACTTTTGCTATTAACGGTAATTTAAACCCACTTATTGCGGTTTGGTTACCCAACCTCGTATTTGCCCTCATAGGTATTTACCTTTATAACAGAGCACCTAAATAACAAAATCTTTAACCATTCTTTATCGAATATCTTATCATATTAGTCTTATTTTTTATGAATTGTATTCGATGTTTTTGTATCAAAATATTTTTTGTAATTATGTACCCTGAAATTGCAAACAATTTCTTAATCATAAGTTATTGATTTGTATTAGGTTAATTAAAATTGTTTAACTATGTCATTGAAAAAACACATCCTTGATCTTCGTAAAAGAAAAGAAAAGGTTGAAATGGGAGGTGGTGAAAAAGCCATCGAGAAACAAGTGGCCATGGGTAAAATGACTGCCCGTGAGCGTGTTCTTGCCATTCTTGATCAAGATTCTTTTACAGAGTACGATCTTTTTGTTGAGCATACTGCGAAAGATTTCGGTATGGACAAAAAGCAGCTTCATGGTGATGGTGTGATTATTGGTACTGGTACTGTTTATGGTGCACCTATCGCTATTTTTGCACAAGACTTTACCGTAGCCGGTGGTTCTCTAGGGTTAATGCATGCCCGCAAGATTACTAAAATCATGGATCACGCGTTAAAAATGCGTGTGCCATTAATTGGAATTAATGATTCGGGTGGTGCTCGTATCCAAGAAGGAGTTAACTCTCTTGCTGGTTATGGAGAAATCTTCTATAGAAACACTATTGCTTCTGGAGTAATTCCTCAAATCTCAGTTATCTTAGGCCCTTGTGCTGGTGGTGCTGTATATTCTCCTGCTTTAACAGACTTTGTATTTGTGGTAGACCAAATCTCTAAGATGTTTATCACCGGTCCTGGTGTAATTAAAACAGTACTTGGAGAAGAGATTTCGATGGAAGAGCTAGGTGGAGCACGTGTACACGCTGAAACTACAGGTAACGCACACTTCTTTGCCGAAAGCGAGCAAGAATGTTTCGATCAAATTAAGAAGCTTATCACTTTTATCCCTTGGAATAACACTCAAAAAGCTAAAGAATTCCCTCCAAAAGAACCTTTATTCAAAGGTAACATTGAGGACTTAATTCCTGCAGACCCACGTAATCCTTATGATGTACGTGATGTAATTAAAGGAATTGTTGATGATGGAGACTTCTTTGAGATCCAAGAGTTATTTGCTGCTAACATCGTTATTGGTTTTGGTCGTTTAAAAGGTCAAACTATTGGTTTTGTAGCTAACCAACCACTTGTATTAGCAGGTGTACTTGATTGTGATAGTTCTGATAAAGCAGCACGTTTTATCCGTTACTGTGATTCTTTCAACATTCCAATTGTAACACTTGAGGATATGCCTGGTTACCTTCCTGGAGCCGACCAAGAGCATGCTGGAGTTATTCGTCACGGAGCTAAAGTGCTTTATGCTTATTCAGAAGCTACTGTACCTAAAATTACAGTAATCTTGCGTAAAGCTTATGGTGGTGGTTATATCGCTATGAACTCTCGCCACTTAGGTGCTGACTTTATGTTTGCATGGCCAACAGCTGAAATTGCTGTAATGGGACCAGAAGGTGCAGCTAATATCATCTTTAAGAAAGAGATTGATAATGCTGAGAACCCTGAAGAGATGCGTCAGTTAAAAGTTCAAGAATACAAAGAGAAGTTTGCTAACCCTTATGTAGCTGCGGCTAAAGGTTACATCGACTCTGTTATTGAGCCAAATGAAACGCGTAATATTTTATTACATGCATTAGAGGTTTCTGAATATAAAGATGTTCAGCATCCTGAGAAAAAACACGGTATTCCTCCATTTTAAAAACAACTAATTATGAGTAATAAAGATGAATTAGTTGGCTTTAAGGTACATACCATGGAGTACCAAACGAAAGTAAACAAAATGTTTGCTAACAGAAAGCCTTGGAAAGCTGCAGATCCATGCGAAATTCGCTCTTACATTCCAGGAACGGTTTTGAAAATAAACGTTAAAGTTGGAGATACTGTAAAAGCAGGAGAATCGTTATTGGTGCTTGAAGCCATGAAGATGCAAAACCAAATTGAAATGCCATTTGATGGCAAAGTAAAAGAGATTTGCGTTACCGAAGGTGACAGAATTCCGAAAAGAGAGTTAATGATTATTCTTGAAGATTAACCATTAACTAGTACAATACAACAGCTCCATTTAATTATGGGGCTGTTTTTTTTATATCTGTTCCTGCCAAATAAAGCAGTCATCAAAAGTCAGTTTAGCTTCTTCTTTAAATAAACCGAACACAGCAGCTCCGCTCCCCGTCATTGAAGCATAAACAGCTCCCTCATTATACATCTGTTCCTTGATATTTTTAATCACTGGATGATTCGGAAACACAGAATCTTCGAAGTCGTTATGAATTGTATTTTTCCATTGTTGTATCGGCATTTTTAATTGTTCCGAGAAATTAAGCTCTGGCAATTTAGGTACAATACCTTGGTAAGCTTCTGGTGTTGAAACATGAACATTCGGCTTTACCAACAAGATATGATATCCTTTTAAGGTAATATCATTCGAGTCAAGGATATCTCCAATTCCTTTTGCAGTGTGCGCCGTATTATGAATAAAAAAAGCACAATCGGCTCCTAATTGTGAAGCATATTTAATTAACTGAGCTGTGTTAATCCCTAAATCAAACATGTCATTTAAAGTTACTAGGGTAAAAGCCGCATCAGCCGAACCCCCTCCCAAACCTGCTCCAAAAGGAATCACCTTATGCAAATGCATCTTTACAGGTGGAATTTCAAAATCTTGCTTTAACAACATCATTGCTTTTACACAAAGGTTATCCTCTGGCTTTGCATCTATCTCAATTCCACTATTACTCCAAACAAAAGGCTCATCACTATCCTTATTTTCTATAATTTCCAAAGCATCTTTCAATTGGATAGGATAAAAGAGAGTTTCAATATTATGGTAACCATCTGGTCGTTTCTCGGTTACATATAAACCAATATTTATTTTGGCATTAGGAAAACAAATCATAGTAATATTATTGAAAATTGATGCGCAAATTTAAGAAAACTTAAAAGCTATCAATCGAAATTTAACAATAAAAATACATACAATTATTTCATACGCTATACCGCTTACATACACGAGTTTAGAACTTAGCCATAAAACTATTTGACGAGTACTATTGATGACTAAAAATTGTTGATTAACTTTGATCCCCGCTTTGAAAAAAAGAAGAATATTATGGCAGAAAAGAGAAATTATCCGAATAAAAAAACTTCCACTAATGTAGATGTTGAAGTTGGCAAAATGCCACCACAAGCTTTAGAAATTGAGGAGGCTGTTCTGGGTGCATTAATGTTGGAAAAAGATGCTTTTACTGCTGTTGGTGAAATTTTAAAACCAGAGTGTTTTTATAAAGATACACATCAAAAAATATATAGCGCCATACAAACTTTAAACTCCAGAGATTTACCAGTGGATATGCTTACCGTTACGCAAGAACTTCGTAACACTGGTATTTTGGAAGAAATTGGAGGCGCATTTTTTATTACTCAACTAACTGGTAGAGTAGCGTCTGCTGCTCACATCGAATACCATGCTCGTATTATTTGGCAAAAGTATTTGCAGCGTGAAGTGATTAGAATTAGTTCTGAAATTCAGACCAAAGCATACGACGAAGGTTATGATGTAGATGATTTATTAGATGAATCAGAAAGTTCGTTTTTTAAACTAAGTCAGGGTAACATGAAAAAAGGGGTTACGCAAATTAACCCAGTTATTGACGAAGCTATTGAGATGATTAAGGAAGCTTCTCAACGTGAAGATGGTTTAAGTGGTGTACCTTCTGGATTTCATGACTTAGATAAAATGACTTCTGGTTGGCAAAAAACCGATATGGTTGTAATTGCTGCTCGTCCTGCGATGGGAAAAACAGCCTTTGTATTATCCATGGCACGTAACATGGCTCTGCAGTTTAATCAAGCAGTTGCTGTATTCTCTCTAGAGATGGGTAACGTACAGTTGGTAAATCGTTTAATCGTATCAGAAACAGAACTTCCTGCCGAAAAGATTAAAAAAGGAAATTTGGTCAGCTACGAGTGGGAACAGTTAGACCATAAAATTCAGAACCTAATTGATGCGCCTATCTATGTAGATGATACTCCTGGACTTTCGGTTTTTGAGTTGAGAGCTAAGAGTAGAAAGCTAAAGAAAGAACATGATATACAAATTATTATCATTGACTACCTACAGTTAATGAATGCGAATGGAATGAATCCAGGCTCTCGTCAAGAAGAGGTAAGTTTAATATCCCGTAACTTAAAAGGACTAGCAAAAGAATTAAACATACCTATCATTGCACTTTCGCAGCTTAATCGTGGTGTTGAGGGGCGCGCTGGAGCAGAAGGAAAAAGACCACAGTTATCCGACCTTAGAGAATCCGGTGCAATTGAGCAGGATGCCGATATGGTTTGCTTTATTCACCGACCAGAGTATTACGGAATTACAGAAGATGAGCAAGGCAACAGCTTAATTGGTATGGGCCAAATTATTATTGCTAAACACCGTAATGGTGCAACAGGAGATGTTAACCTACGATTCCGTGGAGAGCTGGCTCGATTTGAAAATCCAGAAACTGGTGTATTTGGTGATGATTTAGGTATGGATAGTGGCGGACAATCAGTAACCTACGGCTCAAAAATGAATGAAGGTGAGGCAAATGGAAATCAAGCACCAGCTGGAAACAATTTCGGTTTACCTGATTTCCCCGATAGTCCACACGATAAAGACATGCCATTTTAGAATAGTTATTGGTCATTAGTTATTATTTGTAAATCTCACATGTTACAAATAATAACTAATGCCTATTTTAAATTAACTACTTTACTACTCCCTTAAGCATTGGCACGAATGCAAAGTTCCCGAATTCTTCCTGACTAAATTCGGTTTCAGATTCTCGTGTGATACGAGTCATTATTTGAAAATCATCTCCCCCTACGGGAATAACTAATCTACCACCAATAGCTAATTGAGTTAACAAATCTTCTGGAATTTGAGGAGCACCTGCCGTTACTACAATACTATTAAATGGTTCAAATTGAGGCAAGCCTTTATACCCATCTCCTAAAAAGAAACGAAGCTTATACCCCATTCTAGGTAATAACTTGCTACTCTTCAAGTGCAATTCTTTCTGACGCTCAATGGAGTACACCTTTGCTCCCATTTCGCAAAGTACTGCTGCCTGATAACCAGAACCTGTGCCAACTTCTAACACCTTATGTCCTGGTTTTATCTCTAACAACTCTGATTGAAACGCCACCGTATAAGGTTGAGAGATAGTTTGTCCTGCTCCAATAGGAAACGCCTTATCTTGATAGGCAAACTGAATAAAACTACTTTCGAAAAACATGTGACGAGGTACATTGGCTATTGCGCTTAATACATTTTCATCATTAATTCCCTTTTGAATAACTTCTTGAACCAATCGGTTTCTTAATCCTTTATGCCTGTATGAATCCATCCCTAATCTTTATGCGGTTAAAAATAGTGCATCCATTATTGCTACGGTAATAAAACGACACGTTTTTATCCATCTTTTTTCAAACGCCAGATACTTAATTAATAATTTTAACGTTATATTAGCTAATAGGAGGATTGGTATAAGAATGACTAGCACAGTGCCGTTGCATACTACATTTAAAAGAATCAATAATTTTAAAGTAAGCATCTACCATTTAATGGCTGATATACTTGCTTTAGGCGTAGGGCACATTATGTTTATCTCTAAATACCGGCTTCCTTACCAGGAGATCTTCACTTCATTCTTTCCTAGTCGTTTTGAAAACTACAGTACCATATTGGGAATTGTAAGTCTAATAGTGGCTTGGTTATTTGCATTTTATATTTCAGGTCATTACAGCAATACAGCTCGAAAATCAGGCTTACAAATTATAGGGCCTACTTTAACCACTTCATTTGTAATGTCAGTTATATTGTTTTTTCTATTAGCCTCACATTCACCCATTAATATACAAAATGACCTTTTAAACTTATCCTTAAGGTACCTTGCAATCATGTTTTCATTATCGTTTATATTAAGAATGATAATAATCTCGCGTCTTCATTATTTAATCAAAGTTGGAAAACGAGGGTATAAAAGTGTTCTTATTGGAACTAATAATAAAGCACTTGAAATAATGAAGGAGTTCAACAGCGAGGAAAGGTTAAAAAGCTTATACATTGGTTACATCGAAGAAAAGGACCCCATAAACGACCTCAGAACATACTTGCCTTGCATCGGAAACACTACTGATATAGATCATATAGTTCGTAAAGAAGAGGTGGATGAAGCTTTGGTTTGCATGGATCAGAATAATCAATCTGAAATAAGCTTAGTTGTTAACGCATTAAGGCTAAAAGAAATTGTCATTCGCCTAACCACAGGAATTATTGAGTTAATTGAAGGAACCGTTAAAACTCAAAATTTAAAAAGCCAACCTTTCATTACCATTGGGCTTAATAAACCACCTATCTGGCAACAATTATTTAAAAGATCATTTGACTTTTCGCTAGCGAGTTTTGCTCTTATTTTATCAGCTCCTCTATACATCCCTTTAGCTATAGCGGTTAAAATTGGTTCAGACGGACCAATACTCTATAAACAACAACGTATTGGCAAAGGCAAAAAGCCATTTATGATTTTAAAATTAAGATCGATGTATGTTGATGCGGAGAAAAATGGGCCTGCTTTATCATCCGCCAATGATGTTAGGATTACTCCCATTGGTCGCTTTATGAGAAAATGGCGTCTGGATGAAATACCACAACTCATCAATGTTATTTCGGGTGATATGTCCTTTGTGGGACCTCGACCAGAAAGACAGTTTTTCATTGACCAAATACTTCCTAAAGCACCACATTACAATCATTTATTTATCGTTCGCCCAGGCATTACCTCATGGGGAATGGTAAAATTTGGCTATGCTGAAAATATTGATCAGATGATTGAGCGCCTACAATACGATATCCTATACCTAGAAAACAGAACTTTAGTTGTAGATTTTAAGATTCTATTATTAACACTTAGAACCCTATTTTTAGGCGAAGGCAAATAAAAAAGCTCGAGATTCCGAAGTACCCCGAGCTTTCACCTCACTATTAAAATACAAATCTATTTTACTGCTTAATAAACTTCAGCACTTTATATCCATTATCGTCTCCTATCAAATGAATCAAGTACATACCTGCACTATATTCACTTACATCAATTACATCCTCAGAATTCCTTATTTCTTTATCAAGAAGTGTTACTCCTGTAATAGAAGTCACCTTAAGTTTTGTAAAAGGATTATCTCCTGAATACACCTTTAAAATATCCTTAACAGGATTAGGAGCAACGCGAGCATTATCAAAATAAGTAGGATCGCCAATGCTAGTATGCGGAACGAAGCCTTTTAATTTCTTTTGAGTCAATAAAGCGAACTCTCCAGGATTTAAAGCAAATGTTTGATTTAAATCACTTACATTAATACTATCGCCTTTAAAATGATTATACCAATACCCAGTAGAACTGAAATTAGGAGCAATTGACTTTTCAACCACATCAAAATTACCTACCAATCTAACATCAGAATCTGGATAGTTTAGTTCAATACGTTTGGTATAAGAAGATACTTGCATATCAAAATCAGCAGTTGCAAATACAGGTTCTTCTTTTTTTAAGTCGATAATTCGGCTGTAAGTCTCGTATAAATCCATTCGGTTGTCATCCTCCATATAATCCCAGCGCACAGGCTTCTTCCCTGTACGACAATCGTCATTATCTGAATCAATGCAATAATTGATACTATAATCATAACCCAACTCACCAAATTGCCAAATCATTTTTGGCCCAGGAATGGTCATTAAAAATACAGCAGCAGCTTCTTTTCTGTTTAATCCTGTTTTTAATACCTTGGTATCATAACTTCCATCTGAATTACCATATTCTTTCGTCTTATACATCACTCTCTCCTCATCATGACTCTCCATATAAGAAATCACATGCGGGTTATCCCATCCTCGCTCTTTATAGGATGTCCATGAAAAATTGGAACTGTAACCCATAACGGCTTCGGTAAAATCGTGATTGCTATTACCCCACATTAATATACCATGATTAGCTAGTTCTTTTTCTTCAGAATTATCTGCCAAATGCTCAAAAGAAATTATAGCATCAGATTTCACTTGCCATATATAATTTGACATGCGTGTTAGAATATCAATTCGATCTTTATTGTAAGCACTTGCCCAATCACCAACAGGATAACTTGTGTTGGTAAATCCTTTAGTAAAATCAAATCTAAATCCATCAATCTTATACTCCTTTAACCAATAAGCATTAATAGAATCTACTAATGCCTGAGTTTCAACACTCTCGTGATTAAAATCATAACCCCACTGCGCAGCAGGTTCTAGCATATTATGTTCTCTATTATACCATGGATTATTACTAGCTGGCTTTCCATCTTCCAGATACATACGAGCAAACGGCGATTGACCAAATGAATGATTTAACACGATATCCATTATAACAGCCATACCGTTTTGGTGGCAAACATCAACAAATTCCTTATAATCATTAGCCGTTCCATATGCTTTATCCGAAGCAAAATAAAAAGATGGATTATAACCCCAACTGTCGTTTCCTTCAAATTCATTAAAAGGCATCAACTCAATGGCATTTACACCTAAAGTTTTTAAATAATTAATTGAATCTGTTACCGTTTTAATATCTCCATTATCCGTAAAATCTCGAACATGCAATTCGTAAATTACTAATTCACTAACATCTGGGTTTTCAAAATTCTCGATGACCCATTCGTATTGGACTTCGTTAATTTTAAAAACAGATGCAACATGCTCCGTTTTATCGCTTGGATATACTTTTAAATTAGGATAAACACTTTCTGGAATCCATTTATCATCTGGATCTAATGTTTTTGTGGTGTATGGATCCGCAATTCTAATTTCTCCATCAATTAAAAACTGAAAAGCATATTCTACATCTTTATTTAAAGAATTAATGGTCAACCAAAAGTTGTCACCATCTTTTTTCATCAGGTAATCATTTGAAGGCTCCCAATTATTAAATTCCCCAATAACATGGACAAATTCCTTACTTGGAGCAAACAGAACCATAGTGACAGATTGATTGTCTATATTATTAACTCCTCGTTTTAATCCATCTGGTATTGTTTCATTAATAACATCTTCTCTTACAAAAAACTTAGCTATAGTATCAATCGATTCTGATACACCTTTACTTGCTACTGCCTTTATAATATAATCCCCTGCAGAAACTCCTTCCACAGTATAACTTAAAGTTTGATCTGTAGTTGATGCTACCGATACTTCATTAATAAATAATTCCAGTTTATCATTTAATAAAGCATCCGCTCTTATTTCTACATCCTGACCTTGTTCATACAAACTACCATTTAAAGGTTTACTAATAGCTACAGATAAAGCCTCTTCCGAAACATTAATAAAAATATCTTTATTGCCCACATCTTTACCTTCTTTCGAGTTATCCGCACTCCTAAAGACAAAAGCCATTCTTAAAACCTTTTCTCCATCTGCAACTCCATAGTATTCTTTTACATCAGGAGAAATAGATAAAGTATAAACATTAGCGGATACTCTATTCATTTTATACTTTACATCATTATCTCCCCATGAAGGAGCATATTTCCATTCTCCATCACTTTTATCAGTGATTACTCCTGTATGAGCATATATATCTCCAGTATAATCTTTTAGCCCCTGATTTCCTTGGTCGGCATAAAACGAAATTTCAACGTTATCAGTTTCAATTGGTAAGGTAGGATTTGATGTTATTACTTGGGAGATAGAGTTTAAAGAAGTAACAAAAGAAATCAAGATAATAAAGTAAAAAATCCTCATTTGTATATATTTTAAGTAAAAAAAGCCACCGGGTTCCGGTGGCTTAAGAAATTATGTATTCTTAATTTATTATGGTTGCGACTCAACAATGGTTACCACCATTGTATCAGAATTATCAGCATCTATAGTTAAAGTGATATCATAAGTTCCTTCAGTTGTCACAGATAAGTTACCATCAACATCTGCAACCTTATCACTACTATTTTCCGTATCCACTTGTGCAAAACCTGCATTTGAAGCATTAGCATCTTGTGCTCTCACTTTAAAACCTGCATCTTTTACTAATTTAATTCCAGTCCATGTATAAGTATACATTTCTTGATCCTTAGCTGGTAAACCAGAATTATCAGCTAAAACAACTTTACCCCAAGTCCAAGTCGGGTCATCTTCAGCTGTTGGGTTATCAGCACTAACACCATCACCTACAGCATCCCACTTTACAGCAGTCCAATCTGTATTTACAAGGTCTCCTGTTTTAACAATAGTAGCGCTATACCCTTTTCCTAACTCCCAAGTTAAAGTTAACGTAAAATAGCCTGCTTCATCATTAACTATATTATCAGCACCTGCCTCTAAAGCATCTAAAGCACCTCCTAAGTTACAATTTACAGCAACGCCTTCTTTTCCATCTGAAGTAACCGTAGTGTAATCTAAAAACACTTTCCACCCATTGGAATAACGGAACTTCCAATCTGACTTCTTAATTGGCTCTTCCTCAATAGTCCAAGTCATTTTTTCTTTTCCGAATGTACCTTCAGTAAACTGAACGCTAGATCCCCAACCTTCTGCCCATGCAGAACCAATGGCACCCCACTCAGCTTTAGTAAAACCAACTTTCATTGTTTCCTTATCTAAAAAAATATGGTACATTCCACTTTCTGCAACACTAAATTCGGCACCTCCATCGGTTAGAGTACCTCTCCAAATATTCTCTGCTGGTTGGTCTGCATTTTCTCCTTCTGCAGTTTTATCAACTGCAGCTATATCATCAGAACCATAATTCATAGTTGAAGCACCTGACACCTCTTTAATAGTAAATGTAGTACCTCCTTCTATAGGCATATAAATCTCCATCAGCGAAGGGCGGTCGGTATCCATATCATTTTCATTAGAGGCTTTAGTAAATTTACCTTTACTTGAAGGCGCATCTACTGCAGATCCTGCTGCAATTAAATATACACCATCTTCAACTAAAGGCTCATCTGGGCCTTTATCACCATCATCATCACTACAAGCTGTAAATACAACTGCGAATGCCATTAAAAAGGCAAAAAATTTAAACATTTTCATAATATTCATTTTTAAAGATAATTTAGTCTATTTATTAATAACTCCTTATATTACAAATTTGGGTTCGCATCAGTGGCCCACTTAGGAATTGGGAAAATTGTTCTAGCAGCACTTGATCCAGTTTTTTCCCACCAATCTTTAGTAAAATCGCCCCAACGAATTAAATCCTGACGTCGATGACCTTCTGCAAACATTTCTCTTCCTCGTTCTTTTTTAAACTCCTCCTCTGTTAATTCTTCCAAAGCATATTCAGACATACCAGCTCTTAATCGTATCGGATTAATATATGTTAATGGATCCCCAGTTACGCCATGCATAAGAATAAGTTCTGTTTTCATCAACATAAAATCAGTTAATCTAAATACAACAAAATCATTACTTAAATTCTCCAAAGCGCCATTCTTAATCTCATATTTAGAGATACGTGCTCCAGAGTTTTTAACCTCATCTGTTGTACCTGAAGCAGGAATTAATATACTTGAAATTTCAGGAGATAACACCAACGGCTTACCATCATACACAATTTCCGTGCCATCACTTTTAAATTGTGGCCCATAAATCAAGTAAGCATCTTTACGAAGATCTGCATCCTCATAAAAATCAAAGAAATCAGGCTGACAAGCTCCACCATTCCATGGCCCTACATTCATATCGTAAGTTTGGTTTGATGAATAATGTAAAGTACGCATATGAATACGAAAACCTTCCGCAGTATTTTCATCGAAGTTGATGGTAAAGATATTCTCTCTAGATCCTTCATTATTTGTTAAAAATGGATCTGATACATTAGAATCAATTGAATAAGGTCCTGCTAAAACAGAATCAACATACTGATCTGCCTTATCCCACATGGCCGTCTTGGTATATACTTCTGCATTCATATAAAGCTTAGCTAATATTGCATTAGCGAAATGCTTAGTTGCTAAATATTTATTATTCTTATCACTTAAAAGTGGAGAATCTGCAATAAGTTGAGTAGTTAAGTTCTCAAATATCTCAGCTCTAGCGATTTTTTCTGGAAACTCAGGTGCATCAAGAGCAGATTCCAGATATGGTGCATCTCCATAATTATCCATTAATAAATAGTAATAAAAAGACCTTACTGTTCTAACTTCTGCTTGCTTAGCGAGAATTAATTCATTTTGATCATACTGACTTAATTGATCAAGTATTTGGTTACTTATTGTGATACCTTGCCAAAAGTGGTCCCACATACTATTAACCGCGTCTACATCGTTACTCCATTTATGCTGATGAAGGATACGCCATTTTCCACCATCATCCCAATCTGTTCCTCTAGTTGGAAAACAGATTTCATCTGATGTAACAATTTGGGTTAGATACCACCAAGCCCAATCATCTACAAGATTATAAAAAGTCTTATATGCTGGAACAGTTAAAGTAGCTACCTGCGAATCATTTTCAGGATACTTCTCTGCAGGAATCTTGTCATACACCTCTTCTCTTAAATCAGTACATGAACTGATAAGTATAGACAATAAAGTTATGTTAAATATAATTTTCTTCATCTTGAATCGTTTTTTTAATAACCAATAATTTTTGTTTAGAATGTAGCACTTACTCCAAACGCAAATGACCTCGTTTTAGGGTAAACGTTATATTGGTCAATACCAAATGCAACTCCGTCTAAACTAGCTTCTGGGTCAACACCCGAATATCCTGTCACAACAAATAAGTTATTACCTGAGAGTGTAAACCTTACGTTTTCAAGCCACCCATCATTTTTAGGCCTTAAGTTGTACCCAAGAGCTAAATAGTCCAACCTTATAAACGATGCATCCTCAACATAAATATCTGCAACTGCAGGACCTGTTGTTCTTCCTAATTGAGCCCAATCTTTAGCTTCTGGCAAGGCATTTAAACCTCCTAATAAAGATGGGTCATCAAAAAACATAGTAGTAGCATTATAAACCTCATTACCTATCATTGAGCGGAATGTAAAATCAAGTGTCCAATTCTTCCTATAGGTCAAACTGTTGGACCAACCAAACTCCACATCAGGAAGAGGGCTTCCTGCAACATATCTTTGGGCATCACTAAGTTCTGAAGTTACACCACCAGTACTAGATGTGTAAAGAAACTTTCCTTCATCGTTTAACCCTCTATACTCTGGCAAATAGAATGAACCAAGTGCCTCATCAACAATAACTCCTGTTACATAATTATTGTTACCAATTAAGCCTCGCCCACTTAAGAAACCTTCTTTTCTTATTCCGTCATCAGGAGCATACTCACCAAGCTCTAACATAACCTGTTTGTTATGCGAAACATTAAAATTTGTTTTCCACTGAAAATCTTTAGTATCTATAATAAAATATTGAAGGTTTAATTCAACTCCCGAGTTTTGTAATTCTCCAGAATTAGCAAATGTTGTTTGGGCTAAATTTGGAGGAACCGGCACTTGGTAAGCTCCTAAAAGATCTGTTGTCTTTTTATAATAGTACTCAAATGAACCGCTCAAGCGACTATTAAACATTGCAAAATCAAACCCCACATTAGTCTCAGCTGTTGTTTCCCACTTAAGGTCTGGATTAGAATTCCATGCTGGACGGAAACTTAACACAGGAAGACCCGTTTCAGGGTTTGTAACAAGCCCATCTGTTTGATACAAAATCTGGCTCCTATACTCTCCAATATTTTGGTTCCCAGAAACTCCATAACTCACCCTTAACTTTAAGTTATCTAACCAATCAATTGTCTGCATAAATTCTTCTTGACTTAAAGTCCATCCCCCTGCTAAGGTTGGAAATACCCCCCATCTATTATTCTCACCAAACTTCGTAGAACCATCTGCCCTAACAGAAGCTGACAAATAGTATTTATGCTTATAATTATACTGAGCTCTACCAAAATATCCTATTAAACGAGACATTCCTCTCCAAGAACCAACATCTCCATAATTAACGAGTTGCATTCCTCCCAAATTATCAGCTCCCATATGAGGAGAAGCAGGATTACTACCTTGCGCATAAAATCCATTATAATTAGTCTCTTGCCAAGAATAACCTCCAATGGCATTTAAGTTATGGTCCGCATTAAATGTTTTTACATAATTCAGCGTAGCTTCAATTAAACTTTTACTGGTATTATCATACCCTTTTCTTGCATATCCATCATTTGGTTGTGAATAAACATCCATTGGACGAAAATATGTACTTTCAGAATCGTCTCTTGTATATCCTAAATTTACCGATCCTTTTAGTCCTTCCGCAAAATCATAATCCGCTTTAAAATTCCCGAAGTATCTTTTGGCATCCCTTAAATTATCAATATTATCAATTACAGAAAGTGGATTCTCATAGTTAAATTCTCTATCCGTTTGATAATATGATCCATCTTCATTATAAACTGGATCTGTTGGGTTTCTTGAATAAGCTTGATATAGAATATCATCCTTATCATAGCCATCATAACTTTCATAGTCGTTAGACTCAATAGTCATCGATAAACTAGCAGACAGAGTTAGTTTATCTTCTAGCCCTTTATGCATTAAGTTAACTTTTCCAATCGTACGCTCCTTACCCGTTCCTTTCATAACCCCTTCCCAGTTGGTATTAGTTAATGAAGCATAATAGGTACTCTTATCATTACCTCCAGAGAAGTTGACATTATAATTATGAGTCATGCCAGTTCGGAAGATTTCATCTTGCCAATCCGTAGAAGCTCCTCCATCCAAAGATTCCTGACCTGTACTAACATAATGACTACGCATTTCTGTGGCAGAAAGCATATCCAATCGATTAGCAACATTATCCATAGACCAAGACATATTAACATTAACCGTACTATTATCTATAGAACCTCGTTTGGTGGTGATAATAACGACTCCATTGGCTCCTTGTGAACCATAAATTGCAGTAGAGGCTGCGTCTTTTAACACATTAAAAGTTTCGATATCTTCAGGAGCAACCGTTGTTGGATCAACACCAGGAACACCATCAATAACATAAAGAGGTTGAGTGTTTGAATCAAATCCAGATGCACCTCTAATCTTTACAGAGAAACCTCCATTTGGGTCACCTCCAGTTTTGGTTACAGAAACCCCTGCAGTCTTACCTTGAATGGATTGCACCGGATCCTGAATAGCACCGCGCACTAGCTCTTCAGATGTAACCTGAGCAACCGCTCCCGTTTTATCTTCTTTGCGTTGCACTCCATACCCAATAATAACAACCTCATCCATGCCAATCACTTCAGATTCTAAGGCTATATTGATTGTTGTTTGATCTTCCAAAGTAACTTCCTGAGTTGTGTAACCTATAAAAGAATAGAATAATATATCGCCTTTATTTGCATTTATATTATATGTACCATCTATCATGGTAATAGTACCCGAAGTAGTATTTTTAATTGCTACCGTTACTCCAGGAAGCGGTTCTCCATCACTGGCATCTGTAATAATTCCAGTAATTGTCATTTCCTGAGCTGACATATGGCTTGCCATCAAAAGCAAACCAGTCAGAACGAAAACAACTTTATTAAAACGAAATAACTTAATCATAAAACCAAAGATTTAACAGTTTAAAACTTGTTTAACTTTTTAAATAATAAATTGTAGATTTTAAATTTTGGACTTAATTCAATAAACCAGTATAACACCTTGTTTCCAACTAGCTTACTCATTAATGGACGACACAAATCTATAACAATTCAACATCACTTTTAAACATTTGTTAACATTGAGAAGGTGATTGTTGACACTTTTTAACGCAAACGTTTGCGGAGTCGTTTGCGATTACGATTGCAAAATATCTATATGTTGTATAACATATTTTGAACATATCAATTATCTGTTCAAAACAATCCATTTTACCCCTATCAACCAACATTTTGTTAATTAAAATCTAAATAGAAGAGTTATTATACTCGTATATTATGTATTTATTGTATTTTTAAATATTGCAATTGGAGCATTACATCAATAATATCATAGCACACACTATATAAATGGCATCACATCAAGTTACTATTAAGGATATTGCTAAAATACTAGGCATCTCTGCCTCAACTGTTTCTAGAGCATTAAAGGATCATCCAGACATCAGTCCTAAAACCAAAAAAATGGTTCAAGCCTTTGCTGCCAAAGTACATTACAGGCCTAATGCATTGGCTTTAAATTTGCGCAGGAGTAAAACCAACACAATTGGTATTATAATACCTGAAATTGTACACCACTTTTTTTCTTCAGTACTAGCGGGTATAGATAAAGTTGCTTATGCCGCTGGGTATAATGTAATGATATGCCAATCGAACGAAGATTATGATAGAGAAGTAAGTGATGCACAGGCCTTACTTGATAACAGAGTAGATGGTATATTGATGTCATTAAGCAAAACCACCACTAACTTTGACCATATAAATGGCCTGATAGATAATGGTGTGCCAGTCGTATTTTTCGACAGAGCACCCGAAGGAATTTCTGCTGACAGAGTGGTAATAGATGATTATGTAGGAGCCAAAATTGCTACACATCATTTAATATCTATTGGTTGTAAAAAAATACTTCATTTAGCAGGCCCTCAACATTTAGCCATTGGAAAAAGAAGAAAGGAAGGATACGAATCGGCTCTAAATGAAATAGGAATTGATTTTAACCCTGATTACCTGATAAAGTGTGATACCAGAGACGAAGTATTTGCCAATGCAGGTAAAATATTAACTATGGCCAATGAAATTGATGGTATTTTTGCGGTTAACGATTCTACGGCCATCGCGGCCATGCAAGTTTTAATGAAAAATGGTATTAAAATTCCTGACCATATAGCAGTTATTGGTTTTGGAGATGGTCCCAATGCAACCATTGCTTATCCTCCACTTTCTACAGTAGAGCAAAAAGGAATTGAAATGGGTAAAGAAGCTATTCAATTATTAATTAACCAAATTGAAAACGAAGAAGAGACCTACACACCTCAAACAAAAGTATTAACTCCAGTTTTAAGAATTAGAGAATCTACTGCAAAATTTAAAGATTAATTTAACTCTTTAGTATCAAGGTCAGATTTTTCACTACTACTGCAATAGTACAACTTGTTATAATGAACGCTCACATATTGGGCGTTCTTTATATTATATATTAGAAAACCGCAAAGCACCCAGAAGTTCCTAGTTATTGTGAAGCGAGGTAGTGGTTCATATATAAATAATTACAAGCTACAACCCTAGTCAAGGTTTTTAAGTACCGTACAAAACTCTAAGTCTGTACCCCAATTAAATTGTTTTGATACCGATTTAAACACATTATTTCTCTAAAAAATGAGAGCAAGTGGGTATTTTGCAAACGGTTGCAGAAGCCAGTCAATAATTTTTTTCATTTTTTTTACTCAAAAGAAGCTATATTCTGCAAACGGTTGCAAACTGGCATTTAAGCAACAAGCACTCTCATTTACAAGCCTCAAGCAAAAATTACTATTAGGTAAATTTGCTTGCAATAGTGTATCTTTACATTAGATTTTAAATCACTGGACACGATTTAATAACATATACATAACACCACTATATTTCCTAATCAGGAATTATTGTTTTATTTACTCTCGCTGGATAAACAAATCGGGGTTGATAGCATTTATCATTTATTCCCACGATTTTCGTCTCTATTTTATTGGAGATACTTAATTATCATATAATTATTTTGAATATGAAGAAAATGCCTCGATTATCCTTTTGGCAAATCTGGAATTTAAGTTTCGGTTTCCTAGGAATACAAATGGGTTTTGCCTTACAGAGCGCTAACGTAAGCCGTATTTTATCAAACCTAGGAGCGGACCTCCATGCTTTACCTTTATTTTGGATTGCTGCTCCCGCCATGGGACTAATTGTACAGCCCATTGTTGGATCAGCAAGTGATAAAACATGGAATAAGTTGGGTCGAAGAAAACCATATATACTGGGTGGAGCAATTATTGCTGCTTTATCCATGTTTTTAATGCCTAACGCGTCAATTGTTGTTGCCGTTATGCCTGTACTTCTTTTCGGACTGCTGATGTTTGCATTAATGGATGGCTCTTTTAATATCACTATGCAGCCATTTAGAGCTTTGGTAGCAGACATGACTCCTTCTGAACAAAGAAACCTGGGTTACTCAACTCAAAGCTTTTTAATTAACGCAGGAGCCGTAATTGGTTCAATTCTACCATTTGTACTAACTAATTCTTTAAAAATTTCCAATACTGCTCCAACAGGTCAAGTACCTCCGTCAGTAATATGGTCATTTTACATAGGAGGTGCTGTATTGTTACTATCTGTAATTTGGACAGTCTTCAAAACAAAAGAATATCCCCCTGAAGAATATGCGGAATACAAAGGACTAGATGCAAATGCAGAAGTAGAACCTAAGTACAAAGGTTTTTGGGGATTCTTTAGATTGTTAAAAATTACTCCAAAAACAATGATCCAGCTAGCCATTGTTCAATTCTTCAGTTGGTTTGCCTTATACTTAATGTGGGTATATATGACACCTGCTGTTTCTCAACACGTTTGGGGTTGTGAGATTGGAGATAGTTCATCGCAGGCTGCACAAGATGCTGGTGATTGGATTGGTATTTTATTTGCGGGCTATAGCTTGTTTGCGGCAATATTCTCAATTTTCATGACTAAAATCGCTAATAAAATCGGTCGTAAGACAGTATATAGTGTAGCTCTATTTATAGGAGGCTTAGCATATATATCAAGCTTCTTTTTTAAAGGAGGAGATATTGTTCACTTAAACCTTCTCTTCACTCAAGTAGATGTTCCAACTGGTGCAATATTTTGGATGATACCAATGCTTGGCGTTGGTATAGCTTGGGCTGCTATTCTAGCTATGCCTTATGCTATTCTATCCGATTCACTGCCAGCTGATAAAATGGGTGTTTTCATGGGGGTATTTAATTTCACGATAGCAGGACCTCAAATACTAAGTGGCCTAGTTGCTGGCTCCATTCTTAAACACTTCTTCGGAGGTGAGGCAATATTTATGATCATAATTGCAGGAGTAAGTATGCTTTTAGGTGCAGTCTCCGTATTCTTTGTAAAGTCCGAAGAAAAAGTAGAAGCCTAATACCAATTACAATTCAATACTACCAGATTTTTAAACAGGTGGTTTTAAAATATCATTTTATTGAAGAATCAATATTAAAAAAAACAAAATGGGAAAAGTAAAAGCATGTCTTTTCGATTTAGATGGGGTAATTGTAGATACAGCAAAGTATCATTACATAGCGTGGAAAGAGTTAGCAAACGAAATGGGGTTTGATTTTACCCTTGAAGATAACGAAAGACTAAAAGGAGTTAGCAGAATGACTTCTTTAGATATACTACTTTCAATTGGACAGGTTGAAAAGAGTGAAGAAGAAAAAGTAGCCTTAGCTACCAAAAAGAACGAAAATTACTTGACATATATTCTAAAAATGGGACCTGAAGAAATACTTCCTGGAACCAAAGAGTTTTTAGAACTATTACAAAAAGAAAATATAAAAATTGCGCTTGGTTCGGCCAGTAAAAACGCAATGTTGATTCTTGAGCGATTAAAATTGACATCATATTTTGAGGCTATTATTGATGGAACCAGCGTTGCAAAAGCAAAACCTGATCCTGAAGTATTTATTAAAGGTGCAGAAGCATTGGGCGTACAAGCAGAAGATTGTGTGGTTTTTGAAGATGCAGAAGCAGGAGTGGAAGCTGCTTTAGCAGGAGGCATGAAGTGCGTAGGTATTGGTAAAGAGGATGTGTTAGGTAAAGCACATTTAGTTGTGGATGGTTTGCATAAAATGAGTATGCAAAAACTTGGTCTGTTAAACGACTAATCATTTGTAATTGAAAAAAAGAAATTAAAATGAAAGAATATCTTAAACATGACGAATGGAGTGTGATCGAAGAAGGTTTCGATCCTAACAATCACGAAGCATCAGAAAGTATCTTTAGTATTGGTAATGGCAAAATGGGACAGCGTGCCAACTTCGAAGAAAAATACTCAGGTCCTAGTTTACAAGGTAGTTATGTTGCTGGTGTATATTACCCAGACAAAACTAGAGTAGGTTGGTGGAAAAATGGGTATCCAGAATATTTTGCTAAAGTTCTTAACTCTCCAAATTGGATTGGTATTGATGTTACAATTGATGGTATTGAGTTAGACTTAAGCCAATGCGAAGTAGCTAATTTTGTGCGTACCTTAAATATGCAAGAAGGCTATTTAGAAAGAGAATTTAACGCTACTTTAGCGGGGAACAAACAAATTCATGTTAAAGCCAAACGTTTTGTAAGTATGGCTGACACAGAAAATGGTGCTATCCGTTACGAAGTTACACCAAAGAATTTTTCTGGTGCAATTAGCTTCACGCCATATATTGATGGAGACATCGAAAATGAAGATTCAAACTACGATGAGAAGTTTTGGAATGTGCTTGATGTAGATGCAGCTCAAGGTTCTGCTTATTTAGAATGTCAAACTAAAAAATCAGATTTCCGTTGTGGTTTTGCTATCAAGTACCATTTACTATTGGATGGCAAACAAGTACAAGCGAAGCCTGAAGTTATTCAATTAGCTAAATGGGCTGGTAATAAAGTGGAAACTGAAGTTAAAGAAGGACAAACTGCTACTATCGAAAAATTTGCTGGGGTAGTTTCATCTTTAAACTATGCAGATGGTGAGTTAAAGAGTAACGCTGAAGAGTTAGCTTCTTATGCTGCTCATAAAGGTTTCGACCAGCTTTTTGCCGATCACAAAAAACAATGGGCTGAAAAGTGGGTTCACAGTGATGTTAAAATTAAAGGTGATGTAGCTGCACAACAGGCTATTCGTTTTAACATTTTTCATCTGAACCAAACATACACAGGAGAAGACGAAAGATTAAACGTTGGTCCTAAAGGATTTACTGGAGAAAAATATGGAGGTACCACATATTGGGATACCGAAGCATATTGTATTCCTTTTTTCCTGATGACTTCTCCAAAGGAAGTTACTCGCCAGCTTTTAGTATATAGATATAAGCATCTACAAAAAGCGATTGAAAATGCGCAAAAGTTAGGTTTTACTGATGGTGCAGCATTATACCCAATGGTAACCGCCAATGGTGAAGAGTGTCATAATGAGTGGGAAATTACATTTGAAGAAATTCACCGTAATGGCGCCATTGCATATGCTATTCATAATTACATCCGCCATACAGGCGATAAAAAATACTTGGAAGAGTACGGTATTGAAGTACTTGTAGGTATTTCCCGTTTTTGGAGTCAGAGAATTACCTTCTCTGAGGCTCGCCAAAAGTATGTGATGCTAGGTGTTACTGGTCCTAATGAATACGAAAACAACATTAACAACAACTGGTATACGAATAAAATGGCTACTTGGTGTTTAAAATATACCAAGGAAGCATTAGAGCATGTTAAAGCCAGCAACCCTGCCAGATATGATGAGTTAGTTAGCAAGCTTTCGTTCAAAGCTGAAGAAACTACTCGTTGGGTTGATATAGTTGATAAAATGCACTTTCCATACAATGAGGAGCTGCAAGTATTTATGCAACAAGATGGTTTTATGGATAAAGAGCAGGTTATGGCAGATGACCTTGATCCAGCTCAACGTCCAATAAACCAGCACTGGTCTTGGGATAGAATTCTTCGTTCTAACTTTATAAAACAAGCAGACACCTTACAAGGTATGTATGTGCTAGAGGAAGAGTTTTCTAAAGAAGAAATTGAGAGAAACTTCAATTTTTACGAACCAAGAACCGTGCATGAATCTTCATTATCTCCTTGTGTTCATTCCATCTTAGCTACTAAAATTGGTAGGGTTGAGAAAGCTTATGAGATGTATTTAAGAACATCGCGTTTAGATTTAGATGATTATAATGCAGAGGTTCATGAAGGCTTGCATATTACCAGTATGGCAGGAACATGGATGAGTATTGTTGAAGGTTTTGGAGGTAAAAGAGCCTATAATGAGAAGCTGTATTTAAGCCCAGACATTCCAAAGGAATGGGATGAATATGCTTTCCGTATTACATTTAAAGGAAACGACTTGGAGGTAAGGGTAACTACTCAAGAAGTAGAAATTTTATCTCATGCCAAAGAAACCATTGAATTATACGTTTACGACGAATTAGTGACTGTTGAAGCTAATCAGTCAAAGACTATTTCCCGATAAATTTCGATTTGGATACAAAAGCCTTCTTGCCATAACGGTAAGGAGGTTTTTTGTTTTATGCATATAACCCAATAAAATATTTTCAAGTCTCGCTTAAAGTATTCGTTTAAGAATCCTTAATTTTAGATTCGATTTAGGATATATGGAAACTTCGGATAAAGCAGCAAAGAATGATTGCCAAAATAATTTAATTAAAAGAATTGAACCTCCCAATTGGTGGGTGGGCATGGATTCGGAAGAGTTGCAGTTAATGATTTATGGAAAAGAAATTGCATCCCTTGATCTCGCTATAGCCCACCCTTCTATACAAGTCCGTAAAGTATCTAAAGTAGAAAACTCCAATTACTTATTTATTGATTTACTTCTTCCACACACCTTAGAAGAAACGGAATTTACCATCCATTTTTCACAGAATAACAAGCTTGTTCATACCCATATATATCCTTTATTAAAGCGAAAAGATGATTCTGCCAACAGGCAAGGCTTTGATTCTGGCGATGCCATCTATCTTTTAATGCCCGACCGCTTTTCAAATGGTAACCCTAAAATAGACCAAGTCGACGGAATGCTTGAATCGGTCGATCGAAAAGCTCCACACGGAAGACATGGAGGCGATTTGCAAGGCATTAGTAATCATCTTGATTACATACAAGAGATGGGTTTTACTTCTATCTGGTTAAATCCAGTATTGGAGAATAATCAGGAACATTCTTCCTACCATGGTTATGCCATTACCGATTTTTATACTATAGACCCACGCTTTGGGACAAATAAGGAATTCAAAGAACTCAGCCAAGAATGCCATAAACGCGGGTTAAAAATGATTATGGATATGGTCTTTAACCATTGTGGTAGTAATCACTGGTGGATGCATGATCTGCCCATGTTTAGCTGGATTAACCAATGGGAGGAATTTACACGCTCTAATTATCGTTTATCTACCATCTCTGACCCATACGTAGCTAAAGCAGATAAAGATTTATCCGTAAAAGGTTGGTTCGATACACATATGCCGGACCTAAACTTGGAAAATAAATTCCTGCTGACCTATATGATTCAAAATAGTATTTGGTGGATTGAATATGCAGGGCTTCAAGGCATACGGATGGACACTTTCCCATATCCCGATCAGCATGGAATGGCTATTTGGGCACAACGTATTTTAAAGGAATATCCCAACTTCAATATTGTAGGAGAATCATGGATTAACGAAGCCTCTAAACTGTGTTACTGGCAAAAGGACTTTCCAAATCAAGATGGCTACAACTCTTATCTTCCTAGCTTAATGGACTTCCCTATGCAACAAGCCATCAGACACGCTTTTAACGAAGAAGAAAGTTGGAGCACAGGTTTAGTACGTTTATACAACACGTTAGCAGATGACCACCTTTATCCAAACCCGATGAATATGGTCGTTTTCCCCGATAATCATGATGAAGGAAGAATACTCCATATGCTCGATAATAATACCTATAAACTTAAAATGGCCTTGACGTATGTGCTAACCACTCGTGGTATCCCTCAAATATATTATGGCACCGAGTTGCTGATGAATGGTAACGGTTTAGAGGGCCACGATAAAATACGACTCGACTTTCCTGGAGGATGGAAAAGTGACAGTATAAATGGATTTAGAAAACAAGGTAGAAGCAAAGAGCAAAACCAAATATTTAATCATATTAAAAAGCTCTTAAACTATCGAAAAAAATCTAATGCCCTTAGATATGGCAAAACCCTACACTTTATCCCTGAAGATGGAATATACATTTATTTTAGATTTTCAAACACTGAAACAGTGATGGTTGTGTTAAACAATAATACGACTGGTAAGAGTACCATTCTACTGAATAGATTTAAAGAAATATTAGGCCAATATAGGTATGGAACCAATATTCTTACAGGGCGAAAAATTCAATCACTAGACAAAGTTACAGCGAAAGCTAAAAGTGTATTAGTTATAGAACTAACATCAAAACCTCAATAAAATAGCATGTCTTAAAATATATTTTACTCAAAAAATACGTGTACAAAACAAATAAATAACTATCCATCAAAATAAGATTGACACTTATCTATGAATTGGCCAACTTGCATGCATAAACTAGAACACAAAATAAATAAACCTATTGTTATGAAATGTAATTTTAACTATGTATGGTCAATTGCAATATTATTTATTGCATTTACTTCATGTGAGAGTAATGAAGAAATAGAAGAGATAGCTCAAGAAGCGGTTACCTTGAAGAGTGCCCAAGTTGATCATTGGACTTATATGGCTGAAGATAATTGGTATTATTCAGTTGACAAAATAGATATTAATTATTGCGACGCAGCGGACACCTACCCATTTTTTGATGCTGCACAAGCTTCAATCAAAAATGACGAGGACTTTCTTTATATTGATTTACAAGCCAATGAAGGCTGGAAATTAAGACTTCTTTCATTTAACATTTTTAGTGATGGCGAGGAGCTAAGTAGAGACTATGAAAACTTTCCTTACCAAATGGAATTCTCGAGAGAATCAGATACAAAGCAAGCCAAATTCAAAGTGCCATTCAATGGTGAATGGTCTAATTGCTTCAAGGTTAACATTAAAATTGAAGCTTATAATGAAGAATTAAAAAAATGGCAAAGTTGGTGGTTAACTTCTGATAATCTAAGCGGATACAACTACTACCTGGATTACTGCTGGAAAGACTGCAAAGTATGTGAACCTCAAAACATAGGAGACATTAAAGCATACAGAAAATATGATCTAGGAGATATCATTGTCTGGGAAGACGAAGAAAACTTCTACGTTAAGTATAATGTTGAAGAATCATATGAACTAAAAAGCACTATTTTTTACATTGGTGATTACAAAAAATTGTATAGCTCAAAAAGAGGTAGATGCAACCATAATAAGCTAGTGTTTTCTATGAAAGATTTTGACAATGGAGTTTTAACTGTTCCTCTTGCTGAATTAGAAACTATTAAAAAGAATACAAATGGGTGTTATCCTATTTTCGCATACGGAAGCATTTCAAAAGAAAAATCTGATGAAGAAAAGAAATGTCGAAGAAGATATAGAAGCTATGGACAAAGATGGTGGATTTCTTCCCAATATTGTCCTTGTGATTAGAGTTATTACTGATCTAATATTAAAACCCAAAAGAGCTTTATAATTATAGCTCTTTTGGGTTTTAATATGTAAGGTTTCTGTTCTTTCAGTGTAAACAATAACATAAATCAGGTCGTCTATCAAAAATAAATTGACATTAATCTTTAAAAAGGGCAATTTGCATTTATAACTAAAAATAAAAGTCATGAAGAAGTTAGGAAAATATCTTTTCGTTTTTGCAATAGTTGTAATCGGATTTACATCTTGTACACAAAGCGATGTAGTAGAAGAATTAAATGTAGAAGCAAACCTAAAAAGTGGTCATCTAGATCATTGGACCCACATGACAGACTTTGATTGGTATTATTCCATGAACCAAACTAATATTGATATATGTGGAGAAAAAGATGTATACCCTTTCTTTGATGCTGCAATGGTATCAATTATGAATGATGAAAACTACATTTATATTCATGTTAAGGTAGAAGATGGATGGAAACTTAGGTTAATCTCTTTAAACCTATTTAACGAAGGAGATGAATTGAGTAGGGATTACGAAAATTTTCCTTATCAAATGGAATTCACTCGTGACTCTGACACTAAACTTACAACCTTTAAAATCCCTAAAGGAGAATGGTCAGATTGCATTAAACTTAACGTAAAAATAAGAGCTTATAATGAGGCTTTAAAAAAATGGGCAAGCTGGTGGCTTACTTCAGATAATGAAACAGGATACAACTATTACTTAGACTACTGCTGGAAAGAATGCAACCCTTGTCCGCCTCAAAAAATTGGAGATATTGTAGCTGCTCAACACCATAATGTTGGAGACTTGGTTGTATGGGAAGATGATGAATATCTGTATATCAACTATGATTTAGAAGAAGGTTTTAACCTTGATGAAGCACATGTATATGTTGGTTGTATTGATAAGATGCCAGCCACTAAAAATGGAAATCCTAAAAACGGTAATTTCCCCTATCATATAGATGACTTTAACGGTAATGTACTGATGATTCCTCTTGCTGATCTAGAAGACGTTTGTAAAGATGCTAATGGATGTTGGCCAATTGCTGCTCACGGGGTTGTTTCTAAAACAATGGGCAACAAAACATGGAGTGAAACATCTTGGAGTACAGGAACTAAGTTTGATGCAAAAAGATGGGGATGGTATAGTACTTATTGTCCTTGCGAATAATCTCAATTAACAACTATATACTAGAGGGTGTCAATGATTGGCACCCTCTTTTGTTTACTCAAAACGGTTAATGCGAACAGCATTCTTTTTGTGCTACTAATTTGCTTGAGAACATAGCTGCTACTTCACGCAAACAAATATTACATAAACAATCTTTGTACTTCTCTGCCAGGTACTTTTGAGCCTCACCCGATACAGGTACATAAATACAATGGCACTCAAAAATCTCATCATTTCTACAATTAAATGCCTGACTGCATTTAGGACATTCTTTAATCATTTCACTTGTGTTTAAGTAATTAGTAAATAAACACCAATGCCAATAAAAGATTAGCTTCTAACGAAGTAACTTTGCTTTTATTCCCGAAAACATTGATTCTACAATCACTGGCAGGTCTTCTGACTTATCCTTGATTTTAAGGCCTTCCCGTTAACACAGTGGCTTAGTATTTAAAATCATTTTATAGGACTTACAGCAGCGGGTACTGTTGCCGAATTACACGGCATTCCCTTTTCATTTTATCATGCGAATGCATTATAAAACACCAGATACGGCAAAATTATAATTAATTATTAAATAACATCACTTTGTTAATCTATTCTTGACATTCTACATATTTATATCCTTGCGCAAAGTATTACATTTGTAAGATCAAAGCTAAAACTAATTCCATGCAAATATTTAAATTAAAGAATACTCTTCACACGCTATTATTACTTGCTGTAGTATTTGTATTTAGCGCTTGTAATAAAGAAGATAACTCATCTCCTGCCCCAACACCTGCTGATAAAAAAGAAGACATTAATGAAAGTATTGTCATTCTGCATATAAATGATGTACATGGTAACATAGATGCATTTCCGCAAATGGCTGCATTTATAAATGGAGTTAAGGATACTTGCGAAAATGTATTTGTGCTCTGCGCTGGAGACGTATTTAGCGGCAATCCGATGGTAGATATGCATTTGGATAAAGGCTATCCTATGATTGACCTAATGAATAAGATAAATGTGGACTTGGCAGTAATTGGCAACCACGAATTCGATTATGGTCAAACCATCCTTAATCAGCGCATTGCTCAAGCAGAATTTCCGTTTATTTGCGCAAATATAGATGCCACATCTGGCATTTTAAATCAACCAGAGGCCTATAAAGTATTAAAGTCGAAAGAAGGTTTTGAAATAGTAACACTGGGGTTAATTGAAACAGGAACTAAAGTTGAAGAAAAGTATATTCCATCTACCCATCCTGATAAAGTATTAGGCTGTGAGTTTCCATATTATAAAACAGAAATTAAAAAATACACCCATCTTAAAGAAAAGGATAATTTATTTATCATATTATCTCATTTAGGAATAGGGTCGGATGAAACACTGGCCAATGATAATCCTGAAATTGATTTAATTATTGGAGGACACTCGCATGCCACAGTGCATCAACCACAAATATTTAACAATGCCTTGGTATGTCAAGCAGGATCTAACGGAAAGCATATCGGCGTTGTACATATTCAAGTAAAAAACAAAGCGGTAGTTAGTAAAAATGCTTACCTAAAAAATATGAATGACTATGGTGAGAAAGATGACGATATTCAAGAAGTAGTAAATGATTACAACAATAACAACAACCCTATTTTATACGAAAAACTAGGAACCGCCACACATCCATTAAACTCAAAAGATGAACTAGGTAGCTTAATGACAGATGCCATCACTTGGAAATATAATGTGGATATTGCTTTTCAAAATTCGGGAGGAATTCGAAATAAATTACCTGAGGGCGATATATTGGCAAAAGATGTATACAAGATTGACCCTTTTGGTAATGAGGTAATAAAATTTACGCTTACTCATAAAGAACTATTTACACTGATAAAAAATAGTCGTATGGGAGATTTAAAACCATCGGGAATGCAAATAGTATATTATCAGAGCGGTTATATTGGCTTAAATGATATGCAAGGGAATCGCTTGGATGTGGATAAAACTTATACGGTTGCTATGAACTCTTATATTGCATCTGCTTATAATTTTGAACATGTGGACTCCGGAGAAAACACAAAAGAAACTTCTGTGCAAGCCCTCATCGATTACATTAAATTTAAGAAGCAAATAGATTATAAAGATGTTATTCGCATATTTAACGAGTAGGTTTATTCTCTAAACATTAGGCTATTTTAGATAACAAAGCACCTTTTTTTCTTAAGTCAGAGAAAAAGGTTTTCAAGTGATTTTGTAGGGTTTTCATATCGTTAAGTCCAAAAACAGCAGAAATAATTGGTAACAAATCATCTAAGGTAAGTGGGGTTTCATATAATTTCTCCAATACAAATACGTGGAGAGCTGAAATATTTAAAAACTGAACTCCGTCTGTTTCTCTATTTCTAAAAATATAAATAAACCAATCCCCTTTTTTATCTTGTGCATCATCGCCATTAAATATATGAACCGGATAATCTAAATGTAATAACTGATATTCTGGAGTAAGCAACAACACTTCACCTCTAGCTTCTACTGCAGGCCATTCTTTATCCATCATGGTATGCACTTCTATTTCTACCCATTCAACCAATAACAAGTTGTTTAAAGCAGGTTTATTAAAGGTAGCAGCATATTTATTCTGAGTTACAAACTCCATAAATTCTTTAGGTAATTCCCAAATCTTGGGGCTTTGAGCATCATGCATTTCAAAAAAGTCATTCACTAATTTTAACCATTCATCATCACTTAGCCATTCAAGCGTAATAGGGTAGGCTGTTTCGAGGGTGTTTTTTACATTGCTAAAAACTAATCTTCTGTAATGCTTTACACGCTCCTGCGAAACTTTTTCTATTTCCTGTTCCTGGCCTGTTCTGCAATAACTTGCCAACTGTGTTTGTATATCAATGGTGCTTTTGTTAAGATACATGATTTACCTCCCAAGCTTTATGTGTTATACTTTTTAACTGACCGAACTCTTCCACAATTGCATCAAAATTTTCAAAATTAAAATCGCGTTCCAACAGAACAGGTACTGGATTCATTTTACGAAGAGTAGAATCAAACAACTCATACACTGGGTCAATGATTGGCTGACCATGGGTATCAATAATTAAATCATCACTTACCTTTTCGTGCCCAGCCATATGTATATATGAAACTTTATCTAAAGGCATTTTATTGATAAAATCGATAGCATCGTAACCATGATTAAAAGCATTTACATATACATTATTAACATCGAGTAATAATTCACAATCTGCTTCTTCAACAATGGCTTTAACAAATGTAGCCTCATCCATTTCTGCACCTGGAGTTACATAATAGGATACATTTTCAATCGCTATTTTACGTTCTAATATTTCCTGAACTTCTTTTATACGCGATACGATATGCTTAATGGCATCATCGCGAAATGGCACCGGCAAGAGATCGTACAAATGTGCGTTTTTACTCTTTGTATAGGATAAATGCTCGGAATAAATACTTACTTGGTATTCTTTTAAAAACTGCTTTAAATCCTTTAGAAAATGATAATCCAATGCTTCAGGACTACCAATAGATAAGGAAAGTCCGTGACAAGTAATCGGGTAACGTTCAGCCGCTTTGTCTAGCACTTTTTTCCAATAGCCCCCCATGCCCATCCAATTTTCGGGAGCAAACTCTATAAAATCGGGCGTAAAGCTTTCATTCTCTAAAAACTCATCTGCAATATCGCGCCTAAAACCTAATCCTACCTTACCCATACATAAAACAGTCACAAATCAATAAAAGAGCTGTTGTTCAAATTCTGAAAAGATATGCTCAACTCAAGAATCAAAAACTACACAAATACAACATCTTTCTCATACTCAAACAACAGCCTAACACACAACTTAACCGAATACGGGCTACCTATAACCTACTTCACAAATCTTCCTTAGGTAGCCCTAAACAAACTATTTACCTCCACCACAAGTACTTTCTCCACACTTGGCTTCGCTAGTTTTACTTTTACTTTCTTTTTTAGCTTCTTTGGTAGCTTCCTTTTTACCTTTCTCGCCGCACTTAGCTTCACCACATTTGGCCTCCGAAGTCTTTTCTTTGGTTTCTGATTTCTTAGCTTCCTTAGTACCTTCTTTCTTGGCTTTTTCTCCACACTTGCCTTCTCCACATTTATTCTCTCCCAGTAAAAAATCCTCACTATTTAAGTTTTGAACATCAATAGGAGAACCATATTGCTCCAACAGTTCAGCTCTTAGTTCGGCACCACTTCCCATTGTATCGTAATTAAATAAATCTGTTGAATTAGCCATAGCTGGCATTGCCCCAGCAATCATTCCACTTATAACAACTCCTTTTAGGATACTTTTTCTTTCTAATTTCATCGCAACTATATTTAAAGATTAATAGACTCTTTTATCTTATTTGATGATATAGACGCAAGTCTTTCTAATTCCTTACAGTTTTTACCTACTTTATTTAAACAAATTCAGAAATCATAGTAAATCTATCTTTGATATTGTGGGTCTTTTATTTTACAAATCATAGTAAATAGCTTTCTTTGCAAAGAATTTTCAAAACACTTCTTGCTTTGATTTTCTAACCTTCAGATATAAACCTTACAACACCTTTTTTGGGGTATTATTTCTTTCAGAGGATGTATTGTTGGTCAGATGAACACATTACTTATTTACATTTTATCATGAGAAAAATATTTTCGCATACATATACTTTAGCTATTATTGCTTGTTTACTTTGGTCAACTGCCTTTGCCGGCATAAAAATTGGTTTGGAATACACTACACCATTGCAGTTTGCGGGCTTAAGGTTTTTCATTGCTGGATTATTAATCATCCCTTTAACTAAAAACTTAAAAACATTTGTAAACGCCATCAAAACAAACCCTTGGTTGATTTTGCGTGTTTCACTATTCCAAACTATCATATTGTATAGTCTTTTTTATACTGGATTAAGTATGGTTCCTGGAGCTATAGCAGCCATCTTAATTGGTTCTCAGCCCTTGTTTGCTGCATTGGTTTCATCGGCCATGCAAAAAAACGACAAGCTATCGTTCATGAAATTATTCACCATCTCTTTAGGTATTGGAGGAATTGTATTAATAGCCTACAATAAAGGCTGGGACGACAAACAAGGTAGCCAACAATTAATAGGTATGGGAATTTTGGTATTGGCCAATATTTCATCCGGAATTGGAAATGTATTTGTTGCCAAACAAAAAGGACAATTACCTTCAACCGTATTAAGTGCTTGGCAAATGAGCATTGGAGGTTTGGTATTATTTTTAATCTCGCTTTACTCTCAACCCTTTACTGGTTTTAATCAACCTTTGCCCTATTTCTTATCCTTAGGTTGGCTAAGCTTTTTATCGGCTGCTGCCTTTACCATCTGGTTTATGTTATTGCAGCGTCCCAACGTTTTAGTGTCAGATTTAAACATTTGGAAATTCATCATACCTATATTTGGAGCTTTATTAAGCTGGATATTACTTCCTGATGAACAACCTGAATTAATTCCTATTGTAGGAATGATAATCATCGGCATTTCCCTGATTTTGTATAGCCTTGCCAACAAAAGAGCAGCAAAGAAAAAGTCAAAACAACTTCAATAACCAACAACCAAAATCCAACAAACGATCAATTACATGTATAAAGAATTAAGAAAAAACCCTATGTATACCTATCTGCTATTGTTATCTATAACAATAGTGGCTGGTTTACAAGCATGGCGTACCATCTTTAATAATTTTGCGGTTGACGAAGTGGGTATCAGTGGATTTCAGATTGGAGTTATTCAGTCCGTAAGAGAAATCCCTGGGTTCATGGCACTTTTAGTAGTGTACTTAATTCTTATCATCAAAGAACATAAAATTGCAGCATTATCTGTTTTGGTAATGGGAGTTGGCGTATGCTTAACAGGTTTCTTTCCTTCATTTGGAGGGCTTATATTTACTACCCTTATCATGTCTTTAGGGTTTCATTATTTCGAGACCATCAACAAAAGCCTAACCCTACAGTACTTTACAAAAAAACAGGTTCCAATAGTTCTAGGCCGCATAAAGAGTTTTGGTGCAATAACCAATATTATAGTAGGTGGATTAATTTGGGTTTTAACCAAGTACTTTAATCTGTCGGATATATTTTTACTATTCGGATTATTAATCATATTAAGCGGACTATACGCGCTAACCCGAAATCCCGTTGATAAATCGATACCAGCACAAAGCAAGCGCATGGTGCTTAAAAAGAAGTATTGGCTATTTTATACCTTAAACTTTTTAAGTGGAGCTCGTAGGCAGATTTTTGTCGCTTTTGCCGTTTTTATGCTAGTTGAAAAGTTCGAATATAAAGTTGAAACTATAGCTATTCTTTTTATCATTAATAATGTAATAACATACTTTGTAGCTCCTTTAATCGCTAAGGCTATTAATAAATATGGAGAAAAGTGGGTCCTATCCATTGAGTATATCTCATTAATTGGAATTTTTATCGCCTATGCTTTAGTAAAGGACAAAACTCTGGTGGCAGTGTTGTATGTGCTTGACCATATCTTTTTTGGCGCAGCCATGGCAGTTAATACATACTTTCATAAAATTGGTAATAAAGAAGATATAGCACCATCCATGGCCGTAGGTTTTACCATCAACCATATTTCTGCCGTTATCATTCCTGTAGTTGGCGGAGCCCTTTGGATGATTGATTCCAGAATACCTTTTTTTGCTGGTGCCCTGATTGCCTTAGTATCCTTGTTTTTTGTACAAAAGATTAAAATCCCATCACAAAATTAAAGTCTATATTTTGCCATAATTATATTTTGCCATAAACATTTTAATAGCTAAGATGTTATAAATTCATGATATAACCCCTTAATAATAACTTACCATGGATTTAAAAACAACCTACATGGGGATTGAATTAAAAAATCCCATTATAGTTGGAGCATGCAATTTAGTAACCAATGTAAATATGGCGCAAAAGCTCGAAGAAGCCGGTGCTGCAGCCATCGTTTTCAAATCGCTTTTTGAAGAACAGATTCATTTAGAAGCAGCTGAATTAGATGAAGATTTGCATGAATTCGACGAGCGAAATGCCGAAATGACTTCCTTATTTCCCCAAGTGGAACATAGTGGACCTAAAGCACACTTAATTGCCCTGAAAAAGGTTGTTGATGCTGTTTCCATTCCTGTATTTGCAAGTTTAAATTGCCTATACGATGTAAGTTGGGTAGAATATGCTAAATATCTTGAAGAAACAGGCGTTGCTGGTATCGAATTAAACTTCTATCATACCATTTCTGAAGAGCAAAAAAGCTCGGCCGAAATAGAACATGAACAGGTAGAAGCTTTGAATAAAGTAAAAACCGCTTTAAGCATTCCTGTAAGTGTAAAACTAAGTCCATATTATTCAAATACACTTAACGTTATTCGTGAGTTTGATGCAGTAGGTGCAGATGCATTTATTTTATTTAATCGTCTTTTCCAACCAGATATTGATACGGAAAATGAGGAGCTAAAAATGCCTTATAACTTAAGTAGTAAAAATGATAATAGAATTGCATTGAGATATACAGGTCTTGTGTCTGGAACTGTGAAAGGATCCTTATGTGCCAATAATGGTATTCATGATACAGAAGATCTTATTTCTGTGTTGTTAGCTGGTGCCGATGCTGCACAAATTGTTAGTACTATCTATAAAAATGGATTAGTACAAATTACTACCATGCTCGAAGATTTAGCTGTTTGGATGAAAAACAAAGGCTACAATAATCTATCAGAGTTTAAAGGAAAATTATCTAAAAATAATTTGAAAGAGCCTTTCGCATACAAGAGAGCACAGTACGTTGACTATCTGATGAAATCAAAAGAAATAATAAAACAATATTCGGTGTAGTATTTTAAAATTGAGTAATACTTTAAAAGGTCAATCATTTATTTGGTTGACCTTTTTTATTGGCCTAAACATATCTTTATCATAAATGTCATCACTTTACACATTATGTAAATCTAAAAAACTAGTAAAAATCATATTTCTCTTATACCACCTACTACACAAGAAAAGTAGCTGTTTTATTATATCAGTTTCAAAATACTCAATTATCAAAATATTTTAATTCTCAAAAAAAATCGCTTACTTTAATAGCACAGTTAATGAATTATCCCAAAATTCACATTTTCTAACTTATAAAATTCCTTAATTATGGCTGTAAAAAGAGTTTATACCTTCGGAAACGGACAAGCAGAAGGAAAGGCTGACATGAAGAATCTCCTTGGAGGTAAAGGAGCGAATTTAGCCGAAATGAATCTAATTGGTGTGCCTGTGCCTCCAGGGTTCACTATAACTACTGATGTTTGTATTGAATACAACGATATAGGTAAAGATGCCGTTGTTGATCTTTTAAAATCCGATGTTGAAGCTGCAATTAAAAACATTGAGGCTTTAACGGAGACTTCTTTTGGTGATAAAACTAATCCATTGTTGGTTTCGGTGCGTTCGGGAGCTAGAGCTTCAATGCCTGGAATGATGGATACAGTGCTTAATTTAGGATTGAATGATGATTCGGTAGCGGGAATTGCTATTAAATCGGGTAACGAACGTTTTGCATGGGATTCTTACCGTCGTTTTGTACAAATGTACGGCGATGTTGTATTAGGTATGAAGCCTGAATCAAAAGAGGAGATAGATCCTTTTGAGCGTATAATGGAAGAAGTGAAAGAACAGAGGGGGGTAGATTTAGATACGGATTTAGAAGTTGAAGATTTAAAAGAACTAGTTAAACTATTTAAGGCAGCTGTTAAAGAGCAAACAGGTCATGGTTTCCCAGAAAGTGCATGGGAACAGTTATGGGGTGCGATAATGGCCGTATTTGATAGTTGGAATAATGATAGAGCTATACTATATCGTCGCATGGAAAGCATTCCTGACGAATGGGGAACTGCCGTAAACGTACAAGCCATGGTCTATGGTAATATGGGCGACAATTCAGCTACTGGAGTTGCCTTTACACGTGATGCTGGCACAGGCGAAAATGTGTTTAATGGCGAATATTTAATTAATGCACAGGGAGAAGATGTGGTAGCGGGTATTCGTACCCCTCAGCAAATTACCAAAGAAGGTTCTTTAAGATGGGCAGAACTGCAGGGCGTTTTGGAGGAAGATAGAGCTATGATGTATCCTTCGTTAGAGGAAGCCATGCCAGTTGTATATGGGGAACTAAACGCTGTACAAGACAAATTAGAGAAACACTATAAAGACATGCAAGACCTTGAGTTTACTGTTCAGGATGGTAAACTATGGTTATTACAAACACGTAACGGTAAGCGCACAGGTGCTGCCATGGTTAAGATAGCCATGGATTTATACCGAGAAAAGGTAATTGATGATAAGTTGGCTTTAATGCGTGTTGAGCCTAATAAATTGGATGAATTATTACATCCTGTATTTGATATGGATGCCATTGGTTCGGCCAATGAATTGGCTAAAGGACTTCCTGCTTCACCAGGTGCAGCTTCTGGTCAAATTATTTTCTTTGCGGATGAAGCCAACAAATACCCAGATACTATATTGGTTAGAATTGAAACTTCGCCAGAAGATTTAGAAGGGATGTTAGTGGCCAAAGGTATATTAACGGCACGTGGAGGTATGACCTCTCATGCTGCGGTAGTTGCTCGTGGTATGGGTAAATGCTGTGTATCGGGTGCAGGTGCTTTAAAAATAGATTACAAAGAGCGTGTTTTAAGAATTGGTGGTAACATCTATAAAGAAGGAGATTGGATTTCGTTAAACGGATCTACAGGTAAAGTATATGATGGTAGGGTAAAAACACGTCAACCAGATTTAGATGGAGACTTTGCTTCAATTATGGACTTCTCGGCTAAATACACTCGAATGAATGTGCGTACAAATGCCGATACGCCTAAAGATGCTAAAACAGCCAGAGAATTTGGAGCTGAAGGCATTGGACTCTGTAGGACAGAACATATGTTCTTTGAAGGAGAAAGAATTAAAACGGTACGAGAGATGATTCTTTCTTCTGATGAAAAAGGAAGAAGAGCTGCTTTAGACAAATTACTTCCGTTCCAACGCGAAGATTTTGAAGGTATTTTAGAAGCTATGAAAGGCTATGCTGTTACCATCCGTTTGTTAGATCCACCATTACATGAGTTCGTTCCGCATACCGAAGCTGCTCAGCAAGAAATGGCTAAAGAAATGGGTATCAGTCTTGCCGAAGTAAAAACTAAGGTTTCTGATTTATCCGAATTCAATCCAATGCTTGGTCACCGTGGTTGTCGTTTAGGTAATACCTATCCCGAAATCACCGAAATGCAAGCACGCGCTATTATTGAAGCTGCATTAAATTTAAAAGCGAAAGGTATTACCACAGTTCCTGAAATTATGGTTCCATTAATTGGAACAGTTGAGGAGCTAAAAATGCAATCGGATATTATACATCAAACAGCAGAAATTATTTTTGCAGAAAGAGGCGACAAAGTGGAATACATGGTTGGTACGATGATTGAAATTCCTCGTGCCGCATTAACTGCAGATAAAGTAGCAGAGGTAGCTGAGTTTTTCTCGTTTGGAACTAATGACCTTACACAAATGGCTTTTGGTTATTCTCGCGATGATGCCAACAAGTTTTTACCTATTTATCTTGAAAAAGGTATCCTGAAGCATGATCCTTTCCAAGTATTAGATCAAACAGGGGTTGGACAGTTGGTAGAAATGGGAACTCAAAGAGGTCGCTCTACAAAACCTGACCTAAAGGTAGGTATTTGTGGTGAGCATGGTGGAGAACCTAGTTCTGTTGAATTTTGTGATTCAGTAGGAATGAACTATGTTTCTTGTTCTCCTTTCAGAGTGCCTATTGCACGAGTTGCAGCAGCTCAGGCAAATATAAAAAAGAACGGTTAACACAGATTATAATTTACAACTCATGGGGCGGATCTTAAAGATTCGCCCTTTTTATTTAAGTCTAAACTAAGTTCTTAAAGTTAGTAACGTTAAGAGTCAAAAATCGATTCCTATAAACAGACATTCACTAGACGTTATAAGATTTAATGTACGCTTACCCTTTATATCTATAGCCCATTACCAGCACATCATCCACTTGCTCGTTATACCCTTTCCAATCCGAAAAATGCTTATTAATACGTTCTTCCTGTTCTTTCATATGTAAATAACTACCCGAAGCGAGTACTTCTTTAAAAGGCTTTAACATCATTTTCCTATTTGATTCTCCTCCAAACTGATCGGCATATCCATCCGAAGAAAGATAAATACAATCATTCTCTTTCAACTCAATTTTATGCTTAGTAAAAGGGGTTTGCGTTGGATATATACCTACTGGCATTCGGTCTCCCTTATACTCTATCAGTTCTCCGTCCCGAACTAAATACAGTGGTGAATTTGCACCTGAAAACACAGCCTCATTTTGTGCTTTATCAATAACAATAATGGAAGCATCTAATCCATCTGTAATTTCATCCTTTCCTTCCGCATTAAAAGTATCAATAATGATATAGCGTAACTGATTTAATATTTCATTAGGAGTATATTTATTTTCGATGTTAATCATTTCATTAATTAATGCCATGCTCATCATGCTCATTAAAGCTCCAGGCACACCATGACCTGTACAATCAGCTGCAACCAATAATACCTTATTATCAATTTCGTGTACCAAGTAAAAATCCCCGCTTACAATATCTCTCGGTTTATAAAACACAAAATACTCATCTAAAACTCTATCCATATAATCTTTATGTGGCAGAGTAGCTTGTTGAATTTTTTGCGCGTAATACATACTATCTGTAATCGTATCGTAAATATCCTCTATCGATTTAAGGTATAGAGCATTATTATCCAACGACTTTTTAAACTTAAGTTGATTGTTTACTCTAACGGTTAATTCATCTTCATGAAAAGGCTTACCTATAAAATCAACCGCACCAACATTAAACCCCTTCACCAAACTATCCGCATCATCCTGCGAGCTTAAAAAGATAACTGGAATATCTAATGTTAATGGATCTTTTTTTAATTCCATACACACCTCATACCCATCCATTCCTTTCATAACAATATCCAGCAATATGAGGTCAGGTTTTTTATCTTGCTTGGCCAATAAAAGTGCCTGATTGCCAGAAGTAGCCGCAATACAATTAAAATCACTCAGCGATTCTTTTAGCATCATGATATTAGACATGCTATCATCTACAATAAGTATTTTCTGGGGATCTGGTGTAAACATATGTTGCTTTGATAATTTGCTTTCAATTTAATGAAAATAGACTTCATATTACATATTTATACTAGAAGAAATAAGAATTTTGAGCTTATTTAAAATTAAACTACATTTGTGGTTCATGACAATAACTACTATTCATACTATTTCAATAGAGCACTTGTATTCGGTGTAACCGACAGGTGTCTTCCTTGTATTTGTTTTCAAAGCATTGCTTAATGCTTTGTGGCACCTGTCTATTTATTAAAATCTTATTTTTTTTTAATTTATACCATTGAATATTTCAAGGGTACTCTTATTGTTTTTAATAATGAATACGCATTTACATACAACATTATATAGTTTAGGATTTAATACTGAAATAGAAAAATCATTAAACAAAACAGATTGGCAAATTGGCCGAATAGTAGCTGAACACCGAGAACGATATATCGTAAATAATGGACAGCGAGAACTAGAAGGAGAAATTCTGGGCAATCTCAGATACTCAGCCAGTAGCAGATTAGATTTTCCTGCTGTGGGCGATTGGGTTTACATTTCGTCATTCGATGATAAAAAAGCACTTATCCACCAAGTAATACCAAGGCAAAACCTGTTAAAAAGACGAGCCATTGGTAAGGAAGGTGAACTACAAATAATTGCAACCAACATTGATTATGCATTTATTGTAGAAGCTGTTAATCGGGACTTTAGCATCAATCGGTTTGAACGTTATATTACGATTTGTCGAGAGGACAATATTGAACCTATTTTAGTTTTAAATAAAACTGATTTAATTACCAATGAAGAACTTTCTTCCTTAATTCATCAGATTAAAGAAAGGATACCTGAAGTAGATTTACACACAATAAGCTGTGCGCATCACTCAGGTTTAAATTCCATCCGGGAATCTATTACCAAAGGTAAAACCTATTGCTTTTTAGGGTCATCTGGCGTAGGGAAATCAACCATTATTAACACCTTACATCAGGATGAATTGATGGAGGTTGGCGAAATAAGCGAAAGTATAGATAGAGGTAAACATACCACTTCGCACCGTCAGTTGGTTGTGTTAAAAGATGGAGGAATAGTTATCGATAATCCAGGCATGAGAGAAGTAGGTTTGGCAGACTCTGCACATGGTTTAAATACTAGTTTTAAAAGCATCGCTGAATTATCATACGACTGTAGATTTTCGGATTGTACACATATGCATGAAAAAGGCTGTGCTGTTTTACAAGCACTCGAAGATGGTGAACTAAACGAAGATAGTTATCAAAACTATTTAAAACTAAGGCGCGAAAAAGAGCATTACGAAGATAGTGAAGTTCAGAAACGACGGAAAGGAAAAAACCTTGCTAAGATGATTAAAGAGGTAAAGAAGCGGAAAGGTTAAATTCCTTAAATAGTACTTGTCCCAAAAGTCTAGTTTCTTCGTTACGTCCTTTTTGAAAACAGTCATTTACAAAAGTAAACTCCTTGACTTTCAAAAAGGACAAGCCTTGAACTAAGGCTTGTCGAATCAAGTACTTGGAAAAATAAAGGTTAACTTGTTTTAAGGAGAATTTTTGAAGGAATTAACAAAGCATTTGGTGTTTTCTCACAAAGACAAGTTAATCTTTTATTGAAGCGTTAATAATCCGTCACAGCGCCATTTATTTTATTATTTTTGCCCCTTGTAAAGTCAATGGGCATATACATTACTTTTAAAGAAATTACAATTGATATATCCAGAGTTTTTTGAAGAGAAAATCCGATTTAATCGGGTTCGAGAATTAATTAAAGAGCAGTGTTTAAGCTCTATGGGAAAGGAACGTGTAGACGGCATGCGATTTGTGACTTTACACGATGTGATTCGTCGTTGGGTGAATCAAACCAATGAATTTAAGCGAATTTGCGTGGAGGAATCTTCATTTCCTACCAGTTATTATATAGATGTAAGAGGTCCTTTAAACAGAATTAGAGTGGAAGGCCTCTACTTGGAAGAAAGGGAAATGTTTGACTTGCGCCGTTCATTGTTATCGGTAAAAGATATCGTTCGCTTTTTTAAGAATAAAGAGGAGCAGAACGTATATCCTCATCTAAGAGAGATTGCCTCCAAAGTGATGGTCTATCCATATATTTTCGATCGCATTGATGCCATACTTAATAAGTTTGGAAAGATTAAAGATAGTGCCTCGCCAGAGTTAGCTCGCATCAGAACCGACATGGTGAAAAAGCAGGGTAGCGTTTCTCGAAAGATGGCTAGCATATTAAACCATGCTCGTAAAGAAGGTTTAGTGGAAGCCGAAACCAACGTAGCTATTCGCGATGGACGTGCAGTAATTCCTGTACCTGCAGGTAACAAACGTAAATTAAACGGTATTATTCATGATGAATCAGCTACGGGTAAAACATCATTTATTGAGCCTACCGAAATTGTTGAAATCAACAACGAGATTCGTGAATTAGAATATGCTGAGAAACGAGAAATCAATAGAATACTAGTTGCTTTTTCAGATGGTATCAGACCTTATTTAGACGATCTAGTTTTCTCTTATGAGTTTTTAGGCATTATGGATTTTATCAGAGCCAAAGCTAAATTTGCTTTGCAGATAAATGCATGCTTGCCCGATATGGTTACTCATCCTGAGGTAAACTGGGAAGACGCAACCCACCCCCTACTCTACTTGCAGCATGCAGCAGAAGGTAAAGCAGTGGTGCCCTTAAATATTCAACTGAATAAAGAACAGCGAATTGTATTAATATCTGGCCCCAATGCGGGAGGTAAATCGGTTTGTTTACAAACCGTTGGTTTGGTTCAATATATGTTTCAGTGTGGTTTGCTGGTTCCTATGGACGAACGCAGTACCATGGGTATTTACAACCACATTTTTATTGATATTGGCGATCAGCAATCCATCGAAAATGACTTAAGTACCTATAGTTCGCATTTGCTAAACATGAAGTACTTTTTAAAGAATGGTACGCCTGAAACTTTAATATTGATTGATGAATTCGGTACAGGTACCGAACCTGCTTTGGGTGGTGCCATAGCCGAATCGGTATTAAAGGAGTTTAATGCCATGAAATTAAATGGAGTTATCACTACGCATTATACCAATCTGAAGCATTATGCATCAGGTGTAGAGGGCATTGAAAACGGTGCTATGCAGTTTGATACGCATCAAATCAAACCACTCTTTAAGCTATTAATCGGACAGCCAGGAAGTTCATTTGCTTTTGAAATTGCTCGCAAAATTGGATTACCCGAAGGTTTGTTAGATAGTGCCAAAGCAGAAATTGGTGAAGATCATATTAATTTCGACAAACACCTTCGTGAGATTGCTCGTGATAAAAGGTATTGGGAGAATAAGCGAGATAATATTCGTCGTAAAGACAAACAGTTAGAAGATGTTTATGAAAAATATTTGTCTCAATTAGAGAGCAGCAAAAAAGAGCGCAATAAGATTGTTGAGAAAGCGCAAAAGGAAGCTGAAGAGTTGATGGCTAATGCGAACAAGCGCATTGAAAGAACCATTAGAGAAATTAAGGAAAGTCAGGCAGAAAAGGAAAGAACTAAAAAAGCCCGTGCATCCTTAAGCAACTTTAAAGAAAAGTTAGAAAATCAAGACGATAAGCAAAAGCATAAAATTGAGCGAGAAATTGAGCGCATAAAAAACAGGAAAAAAAGAAAAGGCGAAAAGCAAGAACAAGAAGAGTTTTCGGAATCCAACGATAATGTAAAGGCTAATGCTCCAGTTAAAAAACAGGTTAAGAAAACCAAAGTTGTTGATGATGGCATTATTCGTAAAGGCGATAAAGTAAAGCTAGAAGGACAGTCTTTGCCTGGTGAGGTGATGCAGATAAATGGTAAAAATGCGCAAGTAGCTTTTGGTCATTTGGTCACCAATGTTAAGGTATCTAGATTAGAAAAAATTAGTAATAATCAGGTAAAACAGGCTATGCGCTCGTTAAACCAGCCTAGTTTAGGTGCTAATTTAGCAGAGACAGTTAGACAAAGAAAGCTTACCTTTAAGGCAGACATTGATGTAAGAGGGCAACGTGCCGACGAAGCTATTCAAATTGTTACCAACCATATTGATGATGCAGTCATGTGCGAAGTGGGTAGCATAAAGATACTTCACGGTAAAGGTAACGGTATACTTAGGCAGATGCTTCGCGAAATGCTGAACACCATGCCTCACATTAAAAGTTTTAGAGATGAGCACATCCAGTATGGTGGAAGTGGCATCACAATTGTAGAGATTGACATCTAAAAAAAATAGGAATGACATTAGACATACAAGTTCTTATAACCACAGCCATATCAGCAGGCTTTATACATACCATTTTAGGGCCTGATCATTACCTGCCCTTTATTATGATAGGCAAAGCCCGCAACTGGAATATTACTAAAATTTTGTCCTTGACATTTATATGTGGTTTGGGGCATGTTTTAAGCTCAGTTGTATTGGGGTTAATTGGCGTATTTTTTGGCGTTGGACTTGAAAAACTAAATTTGATTGAAGCCACAAGAGGTAACTTAGCCGCTTGGGCTTTAATCGCATTTGGATTAATGTATAGCATTTGGGGATTAAGGAAAGTATATAAAAACAAGAAACACACCCATGCTCACCTGCACAGTTGTGGAGTTGTGCATAGTCACGAACATAATCACCAAAGCGATCATTCACATGTTCATGCACAGGCAGAAGGTAAAAAGATAACACCTTGGGTACTATTTATCATTTTTGTGCTTGGCCCTTGCGAAGTACTCATTCCTTTATTAATGTATCCTGCAGCTCAAACAAGTACCTCGGGCATGCTAATGGTTACCCTTGCTTTTGGAGTTTCAACGCTATTGGCCATGATGATTTCAGTGACTATTGGTACATTTGGCTTTTCATTTATACCTGTAAAAAAAATAGGCTTGTATACCCATGTAATTGCAGGTAGCATGATTTTTTTATCTGGCTTAGCCATTCAAATTTTAGGAATTTAATAATTAGTTTCTAAAACTATTTTGGCGAATGAACAGATTCAGCCAACAATTATTTTTTATTTTAATAAGCACCCCTAGATAATTTGCATGGAACAAAGAATACATGTAAATTGTATCTACCACTCACGTACTTTAATGTATAAAAAAGCAACATATCATTTACTCATATTTCTTGTATTGGCGGTTCTGGCAGGATGCAACGACGCTCCTGAAACCGACCATAAAAGAAACCAATTTGGGCTGCCCAATTGTCCCGATTATTGTATTCCGAAAATTTATAATGTGAATACTATGAATACCATCCCCAACATAGATGGAATTATTAATGATAATGAATGGCAAAATATTGATTGGAGCGAGCAGCTGGTTTCTGAGTTTAAAAATGGGAATACAGAACCGCAATTTTCCAGCAAATACAAACTGGGTATTAACAACGATACCTTATACTTTGCAGCCATTATTTACGACCAACATATTTGGAGCGTTAACGATATATGTCAGTCTTACTTTTTTGATGATAACTTTCTTGAGCTATTTATTGATGATGACAATACTGAGTTAGACTATGTAGTATTAAAGATGAATGCCCTAGGCAACCTTTGCGGAGAGTACAGAACATCTACGAATGAAAAACCTTTATTACGCTTCCCATTGTTAGATAATTCCCTTGCCAGATGTGCTGTGCATGTGGAAGGCACCTTGAATAACCCCAAAGACCTGGATAATTATTGGGCGGTGGAATGCGCCATACCCCTGAATTTACAGATTGAGGGTCATACTTTTTTAAAGCCCAATACGCAATGGAATACCAATGTAAGACGTTTGCATTGGCCTACTACAGTAGTTTCGGGCGTATATAAGAAAATGCTGAACCCAGAAACAGGTAAAAAATACGAAAGTGAAAAATGGGTATGGAGCTTTTTAAACGAAAACAGTATCCATAATCCTGAATTGTGGGGCGAATGGAACTTTAATGCGAATGGGCAGACTGCCGAACAAATAAACCTATTACAAAGTCAAAGGCGAATTAAATGGGAACTTAGAAATGTATATTATGCCCAGCAAATGCACCTTAAAAAGCATAAACGCTACGCTCGCAAATTAGCAGGACTTGAAGGTGTAGGTCTGGAGTCTTCGGAGTTCAGTTACAAAGTTAATATTGATGTAAAAAATGATACGTTTAAAGCTAGCATTAAAGGAGAAGGCCCCAACACTAACTACTTAATTAACCAAGAGGGTAAAATCTGGAAAGTGAGGTAGATAACTCATATAAACAATAGATATGAAAGCACATATTTTAATACTTGGAGTAATTCTTTTTTTCACTCTAAATGGTTTTAGAAATTCATTCTCACAGCATGATAAAAAGTTCAATAGATCTCCATTAACACCAATACAAGACTCAACATGTATGAGTTTTAATAACTTTCTAGAGTTGTTTAGCTCTGACTCTACATTCCAATTAAATCATATATTATTTCCTCTCAAGTTCACTTCAATCGATATGGAAGAAGATGAATTTATAGACCTAATTAAAAAGGAAGATTGGAAATTTCTACAATTGGGTAACAATTCAGAAACTAAAAACAGAAATACGAATTCTCATCAACAATCAATTGAACTTGGAGTAGATAAGGCAAAGATTTTAATCAGAGGAATAGATAATGGAATTAGTATAGACTTTGTTTTTGAGAAAAGAAATGGAAACTGGATTCTGATAGAATGGAATGATTACTCTATTTGAAATATAAACACCTATATAAGCCATTCAAGATAAACTCCAATTCATAAAGTAACGAATAAATAGCTATGTCTTCCAGATTGCCAGCTAAGTTCTTCAAACATTACACTATCTTAATTTCATTTAAAACTTTATCTCCTAAAAATCCAATTCAATAACACTATTACCTAGTTCACTCCTTTCATTTTTCATTTTGACCTTGAAATATTCACCTTTATTGTCGTTAATGAAACTTGAGCAAAAATTAAAACTTAAATATAATCACGATGAAAAAGAGATTAATTGCCATCGGAACTGCTGTATTAATTGTAGTTATGGCATTATTGATTGTTAAAGCTTTACCGGCCAAAAACAAAAAAAAGCAACCAAACACAGAAACAAAAGCCGCATTGGTTAAAGTTATTCAACCCAAAGTGGGCAATGTAGCATACAATGTAACTTCAACAGGTAAGATTACTGCAGCAGAACGACTTGTTATTTTTGCGCAGGTAGAAGGTCAACTACTCGAATCAGCTAAAACATTTAGAGAAGGTAAAAAATACAGCAAAGGCGATATCATGTTGGCCATTGATGCTGAAGAATACCGAATGACTTTACTTTCGCAAAAAAGTAATTTCATTACACTTATCACTTCAATATTACCCGATTTAAAGGCAGATTACCCTATTGCATACAAAAGCTGGCGTGCATATGTACTTGAATTAGATATCAATAAAAAACTTCCTGCCATGCCTAAGGCCAATGATGACCAGGAAAAATTTTACTTAAGTGGCAAAGGTGTTTATGCCAATTATTTTACCATTCAATCTTCGGAAGAACGTTTTTATAAATATACTATCAGAGCTCCATTCAATGGTATCGTTACCGCATCTCAAGCAGAAGCAGGAATGGCTGTGCGTTCAGGAACTGAACTGGGTGCATTCATTAACCCTTCGCTATACGATTTAGAGGTAACGCTCCCTTTGGCTGCTATGAAAGAAATAAAAATAGGTACCGAAACGAAGCTTAGCTCATCTGAAATGAGCGGTGAATGGAATGGGAAAGTGATTCGCATTGGAGGTGATATTGATGAGTTATCCCAAAGTGTAAAAGTATTTATTCGTACTTCTGGTCAGGAGTTAAAAGAAGGAATGTACTTAACTGCTCACATTGGTCTTGCTCCTTTTGAAAATGCAATGAGTATACCTCGAAAAATGATTGACGACAACAACCAAGTGTTTATTGTTGAAGATGGAAAATTAATACATCGTACAGTTAAAGTACTAATGAGACAGGGAGATATTGCCATTATTGAAGGTTTAGACAATGATGCAGCAGTATTGTCAACAGTGGTAAAAAATGCCTACGATGGCATGCCAGTTTCTATTAGCAATTAATACTGATCATTGACATTTGATACATACTTTAGCAATGAAAAAATTAATTACATACTTTATAAAGTTTCCATTGGCAGTAAATCTGATCATGGGAATGATAATAATATTTGGAGCTGTTGCATTGATCGGAATGCAAAGAAACTTCTTTCCGAATGTTGCTCAACGATTTATTTATGTAGATATCGTTCACCCAGGAGCCTCGCCTGAGGAGGTTGAAGAGGGCGCTATCTTAAAAATAGAAGAGAATATTAAAGGTCTTGAAAACATGGAACGCGTGACCTCCGTTTCGAGAGAAAATAGCGGAACAGTGACCATTGAAATGCTGAAGGGCACTGATATGGATGAAGCCTTGATTAAAGTAAAAAATGAGGTAGACAGAATATCGTCGTTTCCTGTGGCCATAGAATCTATTGTAACTTACAAGCACGATGATGTAAATAGGGCAATGACCTTTGTAATTACTGCCAAAGGTGATAAAAAAGCTTCTTTAAAACAGCTTAAAACTGCAGCTCGTCTGATTGAACGCGATCTATTAAAGATGCCCAGTGTTTCTAAAATTACATTGGGTGGATATCCCGATGAAGAGATTGCGATTTTACTAAACGAAAAGAAACTGGAGTCCTATCAAATTACTTTTAATGAAATAGCTCAAGCAGTATCTTCTACCAACCTGATTATGACGGGAGGAAGTGTAAAAGATGGTGAAGAAGAATTTTACATTAGGGTTAGAAATAGAGCTTACCAAAGCGAAGGCATCGAAGATATTGTTATTCGCACAACCAACAGCGGTGTTATTCGCTTAAAAGATGTGGCCCAGATTAAAGATATGTGGGAAGACAAACCTTCGCAAGTACTATTCAATAACAAACAAGCCGTTGTTTTCACCATTGAAAATACCTTTAACGAAGATATATTAAGCTCCACAGATGACATTAAGAAATACCTTGAGGAGTTTAATAGCGCGCAAGAATTATTTGTGGCAACGGTAAACAACGACATGAGTGTTACCTTAAATCAACGTATCGATTTACTGTTTAAAAATGGTTGGATGGGTATTTTATTGGTGTTGTTGTTCTTGTCGTTGTTTCTAAATCCACGATTGGCATTTTGGGTAGCTGTTGGTATCCCCATCTCTATTTTAGGGATGTTTATATTACTACCACTAACTAATGTTACCATTAATATGTTATCCCTTTTTGGTTTAATATTAGTGTTGGGTATATTAGTGGATGATGCCATTGTGGTAGCTGAAAATGTATACCGCCATTGGAACATGGGTAAAAAACCTATTAAAGCGGCCATTGACGGAACCATGGAGGTTACGCCTGCAGTTGTTTCAGGAGTAATTACTACCATGTTAGCCTTCTCGTCCTTTATATTTTTAGATGGAAGAATGGGAGACTTTTTTAGTGAAGTAGCTGTTATTGTCATCTTCATATTATTCGTTTCTCTAATAGAAGGATTAATTATTTTACCATCTCACCTGGCACACTCTAAAGCATTAACCAAAAACAATGGCTCGGCATGGAAAAAATATATGGGCTGGGCCGAACGATGGGTTATTGTTTTTGCCGATAGGTATTATCGTCCATTTATAAAATGGTCTATAAATAATCGTACCATAACATTGGCAGGATTTACGGCTGTATTTATTCTTTCCATAGGATTAGTAAAAGCAGGATTCGTTGGAACAACTTTTTTCCCTCAGGTAGAAGGAGACAATTTCACCATTAGTTTGGTAATGCCTTCAGGTACTGAAGATGAAATTACCCAAGAATCGCTTGATGTTATTTACAATGCTATTTGGGAAGTAAACGATGAATTAAAGGAAGAAGGCATTGAGGATGTAGACATTATTGATAAAGTATATCAACAATTTAAGGGTTCTGGGCATTCGGCAATGATACAGGTTCAGATGAAAGATTCTGAAACGAGAAACTCGCTTACCGGAACAGTCACCTCTATGATTAGAGAAAAAGTGGGTGTAATTCCTGGAGCAGAATCTTTATTAATTGAAGGCTTCTCTCCGTTTGGTAAGGCTTTTGTTTTAAGCTTAGTTGGTAACGATAATAAGGAACTTCAAGAGGTAAAAGAAGAGCTAAAACAAATATTAAAGAACAGACCTGAGTTTGCTGAAGTATCTGATGTTGCTCCTGTTGGAAACAGAGAGATTGAGATAGAATTAAAAGAGAAAGCGTATTTATTAGGCATTACATACCGCGATGTTATTACGCAAGTTCGTTACGCATTTTTTGGTAACGAAGCACAAAGAATACAACGTGGAAAAGATGAAGTTCGTGTTTGGGTTCGTTACGATATTGAAAATCGTCGTTCGATAGGTCAGCTCGAAAATATGAAAATACGTTTGGGCAATGGTAAAGCCTATCCGCTATCGGAATTAGCCACCTTAAAAACCGTGAACGGAATATCTAATGTTCGTCACCTTGAATTTGAGAAAGAAGTACAGATAGAAGCTAACTTAACCGACCCTGCTGCTTCCGTATCGGATATAATGGCCAATTTAAAAGTAGAGGTACTGGAAGATTTGTTATTAAAATATCCGAATATAAAACCTATTTACGATGGACAAAAGAGAGAGACGGATAAAGTAAAGAATTCCGCTCAAATAGTTATGCCTATTGTTTTAATACTGATGTTAGCTATTGTTATGCTTACCCTTCGTTCTGTAACGCAAAGTCTACTAGTATATGCCATGATTCCTTTGGCTTTAGTGGGTGTTATTGTAGGGCACTGGATTCATGGCATGAGCCTCAGTATTATGTCGGCCATGGGTATTATAGCCCTAATGGGTGTAATGATTAATGATAGTTTGGTATTAATTAATGCCCTCAACATTAACCTCAAGGAAGGCATGAAATATCAGGAAGCACTCGTTGATGCTGGTGTATCAAGATTACGCCCTATCCTATTAACCACTTTAACAACGGTGGTAGGTATGGCACCAATGGTGTTAGAAACCAGCATGCAAGCTAAGTTCTTAATTCCCGTTGCGCTATCCTTAGCATACGGTATGTTAATGGCTACCACAACAACCTTGGTATTACTACCTGTGATGTTAACCATTACCAACAATTCTAGAGTTAGCATTCTATCTTTAATTAAAGGAAGAAAAGTAACACATGAAGAAGTAGAGAATGCGATTAAAGAAATTCATTTTGAAGAAGAAAACGAATAAATAATAAGCTAGGTTCTAATACTAACTCCTGCTATTTATAGGAGCTAGTATTAAACTGGTTTTAATAACAAGAGCATGTTAAGAAAAACATTTATTATAATGGCTTTAAGCTTGATGGTTTTTCCATTACTTAAAGCTCAGCAGATAGAAGGCGAGCTTACGCTTGAAAAAGCTATTGGTGTTGCCATGACCAACAATTACGATTTAAAAATTGCAGAAAATCAATTGCAACAAGCCAAAAACAATAATACCATTGGTAATGCAGGTTTACTTCCATCGGTTTCCGTAAATGGAGGTGCCGACTATGACTTTACAGACTCGGAAAGTGAAAATAAAATTTGGGGAGTCATTAAAAATGAAGACGCCAGCTCAACTGGATACAACGGAAATGCCCGTATAGACTATGCGCTATTCGATGGTTTTGGCAATCGTTATAACTACAAAAAACTGCAACAAACCGACGAGCGTCAGCAGATACTTTTTAAGCAACAAATGGAAAATACAATGCTTAACGTGGTGCAGAGTTATTACACAGTATGTAGTGCACAACAAGTACTACGTTTAGCAAAAGCTTCAATGGAAATATCTAAAGAACGCTACCAAAAAGCATTGGATAGAAAAGTTTATGGTCAAGCAAACTCGTTAGCAGTACTAAATGCTGAAGTAGATATGAATACGGATAGCACCCGTATATTAAACGCAGAACAAAACTACGTTACAGCTATAAAAGATTTAAATGTGGTATTGGGAGCACCTGTTAATTCCACCTATAGCGTTAACGAAGATTTATCCTTTGAAAAGTTATTTACAAGCGAACAAGTGGTGGCTTCGGCCTTAACGCACAATACCTATTTACAGTCGCAATTAAAGCAAGAAGAAATTACAAGTCTGGATTTAAAACTGGCTCAAGCGGGCAAATACCCTACTATATCGGCTTACGGTCAATATGGGTATAACAGAACTGACTTTACTAATAACAATAGCATCTACTCGCAAAGCAATGGGGTAAACACAGGTTTATCTTTAAAGTTTAATGTATTTAACGGAGGGCAACAACGTACACGCGAGAAAAATGCGAAATTAAATATTTTGAGCGAACAGGAACGTACCTTGCAATTAAAGTCGGAACTGGAACGAGACGCGGCCAATGCTTATACCGACTATGCCTATAAAAAGCAAATTATTGAACTGGAAGAAAGAAGCATGGCTCAGGCCCGTTTAAATTTTGAGCAAACCCAAGAAATGTTTAAACTTGGTAGCGTAACATCTATTGAGTTTAGAACCGCTCAGCAAAACCTACTAAACGTAGCTTTTAATTATAACGATGCTCGCTTTAACGCCAAAGTAGCTGAGTTTAATTTATTACGAATTACAGGAGAGTTGGTTAAAAACTAATAGTTACCCTTAAACCCGCACAGAATGATACCTAATAGAGGAAAAGTAATATTCATCCCATTAATTACCATCTTAATTATGGTAACTTCTATTTTGCTGATGCTATTTTTTGGCTACAGAACAATTGAAGAAGTACAAGAAATTATAGCCACTCGTATGGGATGGGCTTTATTAAACGCAGCAGTAACGGTTACAGTTTTTTACTTTGCAGTGAGCTGGTTTAATAAAAAAGTAGACTGGAACGATAAGTGGAGTCTGCGTTTACTCATGGATGCAGGTTTAGTTTTAGTGCATGCCTCTTTAGGAATATGGGGTATTAATTATTTGTCAAGCTGTGGCCATTTTGGTTCAGAACACGAACATAGCAGAGATTTTCTGTATGTAGTACCGCTTATGATGGACACACTGTTTCTGGTACTTATTGAGCTAATCATGGGTATGGAAGAAAGAAATAAGTTGGCCATTCAGGTAGCTCATCTCGAAAAAGAACAGATAAATGCCAAATACAGTGCCTTAAAAACCCAGCTCGATCACCATTTTTTATTCAATAACCTGAGTGTACTATCTGGTATTATTTATGAAGATGTAGAAAAAGCCGACAAATTCATTCAGCGTTTCTCTCAGGTATACCGTTATGTTTTATCCATCAACAAACGCGATTTAGTGAGTTTGGAAGAAGAGGTTGAATTTATCAAGAGTTACCTTCAATTATACAAATTTAGGTTTGAGGAAGGATTTGCTTACGAGATAGACATAGCCACTGAAAAAATGGATATGATGATAGCTCCATTAACTTTGCAAGTGTTAGTTGAAAATGCGATTAAACACAATGTGGTAGCACGCAATCAACCACTGAGTATAAAAATTTATAGTGAAGACAATTGTTTAATTGTAAGTAACAACTTGCAACAAAGAGACCTCTCTGATATTGACTCAACCAATACAGGACAAACCAATATCATGGAGAAATATGAGCTACTAAACTATACGATACCTGTTATTAAAAACGACGGCACATCATACTCTGTAAAAATAACCTTAATACCTCCAAGCCATGGTTAAAGTACTAATTGTAGAAGACGAAATGCCATCGGCACGAAAGCTTAATGCGCTCATAGGCATTATTGCTCCCGAATTTGAGGTGGTTGAAATATTGGATTCGGTACAGGAAACGGTGCAGTTTTTAAACAACAACAAAGTAGACCTTATCTTTTTAGATATTCATTTGGCAGATGGTAACAGCTTTACCATTTTTGAACAGATACAGGTAGAAACACCCATCATTTTCACCACTGCTTTTAATCAATATGCCATAGATGCTTTTCAACAGGTGAGTGTTGACTACTTACTAAAACCCATTGAAAAAGAGCGATTAGAACAGGCGATTGGCAAATACAAGAAGATTCACCTCAATAGCCAAGCTTCTACGGTGGTGGATTATCAACAAATCAATCAGATCATATCGCAGTCTTTAAATAAACCTGAATATCAGGAGCGTTTTATGGTGCATTTTAGAGATAAAATTAAAACCATAAAAGTGGATGATATAGCTTCTTTTTATGCGGAGAATAAATCGGTGTTTATTACCACATTCGATGGTCACTCCTACGACCTACCTAATACATTGGAGCAGTTAGAGGAAAAGCTAAACCCCAAGTATTTTTTCAGAGCCAATAGAAAATGTATTGTACAAATTAAAGCGGTTAAGGATGCCGTGGTGTATTCCAAAAACAAACTCAAGCTAAATATAGAACCTCCGCTACCTTTTGATGCCATTATATCTGCAGAGAAATCTCCTAAGTTTAAACAGTGGTTAAGCAAATAAAAAAGGAGAAGGGAACAGGAAAAAAGGAGAAAGGTTAAATGAAGAAAGGTGCTTTTGCTTCGTTGGAGCAATGATTTGCATTGCATTAGTTACCCAGAGCGTTGCACTGGGCTAGTGCTATAAGTCCGTTGGACTTTTTAGTATTTCAATTCAGAAACCCGATTTACATTTTTTACATTCCCCCAACCAATAATTGATGGATATTATTAACATTGCTGCACATCTGCCCCAACGGGGCTATAGCAACAGCGTGGGGCATCGCCCTACGAAAATAAACATCTTGATATTCTGCTCCAAAGGAGCTAGAGCTAGTCCTCACTCAATTACAAATTGGAGTAATTATTTACATTGACTTGTATATCCAGAACAATGAGGTGGAATTTTGTAATAAGTCCGTTGGACTTAAAAAACTCACAACTAGCAACTAAACACTTTTAACTAGATACTTTAAACTCTTACCTGTCCATCCATTTTTTAAAGGCATTCACTCTTTCGCGGCTAACTAATACAGGTTCTGAGTTATGTCCGTTCATCATTTCAAGTTTTAGCCTGTTAGAAGAGTAAATCACAATATCTTTGATGGCATAAAAATTCACCATCATATTTCGATTGATTCTAAAGAATAAATTTTCATCTAACATACCTTCAACCTTCTCCAATGAATAATCAATCGCATAATTTTTATCCTTACCCACTTGGATAAAAGTGCAACGCTCCTCAATATAAATACAGTTAATCTGGTTTACATCAACAGATTTAAAGTGCTCTCCTACCTTAATTAAAAATCGTTCTTTTCGTTTGGGCTGAAGTTGCTTGAGCACTTCTTGTAATTTAGCTTGGGTATCGTCTTTATGTAATAACCTGTATTTATTTATCGCCTGTTTAAGTTCATCTTCATCCACTGGTTTTAGCAGATAATCCACACTATTTACTTTAAAGGCTTGCAAGGTATACTCATGATAGGCCGTGGTAAAAATAATAGGTTTGGATATCTCACAGTTCTCAAAAATCTCGAAACATACACCATCCGATAACTGGATATCCATAAATATTAAGTCGGGATGCTGATTATTATTTAGCCAGGTAGTGGCCTCCTGAACGGAAGCCAACACCTTAACCAAATGAATCGTTTCATCTATACCTTTTAGCATTCGCTCTAACTTAAGCGCTGCAGGCATTTCATCTTCTATTATTAATATATTCATGTACTCCTAATCTTTATTTTCTACAGGCAACATCACTAAAAACTTTTGATTGTCTTCCTTAATGATTAATTGCTTCTCCGTTGTTAAAGAAACTCTCTCCTTTAAATTCTGCAAACCCGTTTTCATCGAATTCTCCAGAATATCTTTACGTTGAAGGGTATTTTCTACACCTATGTATTCATCCTTAACAAACAGCCAAATATGTAATGGCTTATCAGTAGTAGCCTGATTATGCTTTATGGCGTTTTCAACCAATAACTGAACAGATACAGGTATGACTTTCCATTTTTCGGGATTTTCAATATTTATCTCCATCGAGATATTACCTTGGTTACGCTGTAACTGCAAATCGAAATACTGCTTTACAAAATCAAGTTCCCGCTCTAAACTAATCCAATCATTGTTTTCGTTTTCGAGTATATAACGATACACCTTTGAAAGTTTCTGAATAAATAAGTCTGACTTCTGGGCATCTACATGAACCAATTCGCTAAGCGTATTTAAGCTATTAAATAAAAAATGAGGATTCACCTGAGCCTTCAATGTATTGTATTTATACTTTAAGTTTTCTTCGTTAAGTTTTTGCTCTTTTTTGTTGGCTTTATTCCACATGATATAAAAAAAGGCCACGGTAAAAAACAACAACCACGATAAAAAATTTCCATTTGCAAAAGACAGTTCGTACTTAAATAAATTGTGCCAAAAGGTAGACATATCGCGCCCATGATAAATATACATTACCCAAACACCAATGCTTACACTTACATTGGCAATTAAAAAAGCCACGACATAATATATAAATAAGGCAGGTAAAATAATTTTACTTAAACGTTTTTTATTGTATTGAGCAAAACGCCTTACCATATACATGGTTAAATAACCTACTCCCAACGAAACAGAAAGAATGATAAAAAAAGTAGAAATCATATTAGGATGCAGTATGCTACCCAATTGTTTATACTTCATCCCTATTGCTGCCAACATGCAGAACATGATCATTCCAATGTGATATCGCCACCAAAATTTTGCGCTAATCTTTTCCATAGTTTATTTCTTTAAAGTTAATAATAACCCAAAGTAAATCCTTACTAAAGGTGATATGAAAAGATAATTGCAGAGTCGTTTTAATAGTGGGCTGAACTGAATAATGAAATGGCGGAATGGATTTGAAGCAATTAGCGTTAGTACTTGTGTTCTGTATATAGCAAATTAAGTTCTGCAACCTCCAACTTATCGCCAAACTTAGTTTTTAATCTATCTATCAAAAGCTTTGTATTTTCGCACTCTCTTTTATTATTGATACAATCATACACGTAACTTCTTGTATATGCCAAAGCTACACGATAATCATCTTTTTCGGAATCATAAATTTGTTTAAAGTAATACTTGGCGTAATAATATTTCTCCTGAGATAAGCACTCATAACCATGATTCAAAAAATAAACAATCAACTCCTCTCTTTCCTCCTCGTTTTCTTCTTTTATCTTTAAAAGCATAGCTTCCTTCTCCTCTAATTCTCTAGTATGTATCTCTCTATATTTATCATCAACCTTACCTAAAAATGAAACCCCCAAGTACGAAACAACCAATACAACCACTAAAATTATTACAGTATTAATTCTTCTTTGACGAATTGCTTTCGCTCTAATTCGTTCTTTTATTTTAAGTAAATCCGCGTTAGATGGTTCTTTAAATTTTAAGGCTTTTCCTATCCTAAAGCGAGAATCCTTTTTTTGATCCTTAAAAGTTTTTCTTTGCGATAACAACTTTCTATTGTTCTTCATCGAACTAATCATCGCTGCTACTGATCCTCCAAAACTCATATATTAGTTTAAATAGGTGGTTAGTTATTGTTCAAATCCGTAATCCATCTCAACACGAGCTATTCTTGTTTTATAACTACTATACCAAATGTTTCGTCCTTTCTCTCTGGCTTTTACATGCTCTACATGGTGTTTCCAATTTTTTATAGATTCTAAACTTTTCCAATACGAAACAGTTATACCTAGCTCGTTACGTGCACTTTCTGCTCCCAAGAATCCATCCTGACTTTGAGCCAACTCTAACATATAATCTGCCATTTCTGCATAACCTTCATCTACCTCCGTTCTAACAGAAGTAAAAATAACCACATAGTAGGGAGGCTTAGGTGTCTGTGCAATCATATTATTTTTTTAAATCATTATTATAGATGAAAACTATGCTGCTAAATTTATAAAATATTGACAATTATTAATGGTCATTTGTACAATACTTCGAAACCTTAGTCCGAATGAACCGTTGTAGTAGAAAATACGCTTAGTGAGTAATAGTAGCATTTGATCAGTTGATCGTTCACAAAAATTAAAATACACGCATAATGTCTGACATACTTATATTTGGAGCATTTTTATTAGGTTCCTTACCTTTTTCTATTCTATTAATCAATTGGATTTTCAAAAAATCAATTTTAGGCACCATACTTAAACTAACCATGTATTTGGTATATTACACTAGTATTGTTTCTTACATTGTTGGTCATACAGAACTGGTGCATATGGCTTGGTCGTTTCCTACGGCCTTTGCGGTAGGTATTGTGGTGTTTATTATCATCAATAAAAAACTTAAGGTACCATTAGAAGAAAGTATAGCACAACTGCAGAAAATATCTAATGGACATTTAAATAACGAAATAAAAGAGCAAAAGCAGCAGAGCGAATTGGGTATTCTGAATAAATCTATTATTCAACTCAATAAAAACCTGCAGGACATTGTTAATGATGTAAAGGATAGTGCTCACTTTTTAAATAATAGTGGTCAATCGTTAAATAAAAACTCACAACAACTGGCTCAAAACAGCAACGAACAAGCAGCTTCTGTAGAAGAAATATCATCTACTATGGAAGAGATTTCTGCTAACATTGAGCAAAACACCTTTAATAGTAATCAGGCCAAAGATTTAGCTACTTCTTCATCGGGTGTGATGAATGAAACACAAGGAACAGTATCTGAAAGCAATAACTCCATTAAAACCATTGCCGAAAAAATAAAAGTGATTTCTGAGATATCGCAACAAACAAATATACTGGCCTTAAATGCGGCTGTTGAGGCTTCTAGAGCTGGAGAGGCAGGAAGAGGTTTTGCTGTTGTAGCCAATGAGGTTAGGGTGTTGGCCGATAGAAGTAGCGAAGCCGCTAAGGAAATTTCTGACTTGGTATTAGAAAGCGTGGAGAAATCGGATATCTCCACCGAGCAATTAAATAATGTACTACCTGAAATTGATAAAACAGCCAGTTTAGTGCAAGAAATTGCTGCAGCAAGTACTGAGCAAAATAACGGAGTATCACAGGTTAATGAGGCCTTACAACAATTGAACAATGTAACACAACTTAATTCAACTACCGCAGATAAATTATCGGATAGCGCTAAAACCTTATTAGGAGGGGCAGAAAAACTAAGTTCTTCATTACAATTTTTTAAGCTGTAGAAATCAAGATTGAACTAGAAGGTTTATAAATATATTACCTTCTTTTAGTTTGGTACTTCCCCTTATCTTCAATGGGTAAAGGGAAGAGCCATTAACACCTTGTTTTTATTTAAAAACTAACCTATAAGCCATTACGCGATTATGGAAAAAGGTAGGAACCAATAATAAATTCTGATCTGCAATAAAATCAATATCGGCAGCATTAATTCCCTGTTCTCTGGTATCAAGCAATAAAGTCTTACTCCAATCTTTAGCATAAATATAAAATACTCGTCCTTTCCAATCCGAGGTAATAAAATCACCGTTAGGTAACTTCACAATTCCATCGCCATGACCAAGCTCTGTTGTTAATACATTTGTACTGCCATCATCCAGATTACATAAACCAAAATCACCAGCTGCAGAAGTTAAATAATACATACCCTCTTCTTTGGATAAAAGTCCATTCAATCTACCAAATTCCTTGGTCACTACGGTATCCAATTTTTCGTTTTGTATGGCATAAATGCTCCCGCTTGCCGATCCCGAAACATAAACAACACCCTCTTTGGAGACCGTAATATCATTTAAAGCTGGATCATCCTCTACTGGGTAAGTATTTACTATTTCTCTGGCTGCCATATCAATCTCCACTACCCTATTAATATCATTTACATAGAATTTATTACCCACAATACCCGACCCTTTGGGGCCACTCATCCCTTCCATCCATTTTAGTTCCAGAATATTTCCTAAAGTATCCATGGTAGAAACAAATCCATTATGATCAATTTCCCATGGAGACGCATTTACATTGGACACATAAATGATTCCTGATTCTTTATGATAAAGCACCGATTCGCAAGTCGTCATTAAACTATCGCTCTCCCATACCAGTTCAAGCTGAGGTTTTAACTCTACTTCCGCTTTCTTTTTTTGCTTTGCTTTACTGGCGCATGAGCTTAATAAAGCTGCAACACAAATCAGGGTAATTAAATAAGTCGTTTTCATGATGGATGATATTAGGTTTAAAATTTAGGTATTAATCAATATAAATTCTCCGTTAAAGTTATAACAATTCCAATAACTTATCCTTACTTAAAACAGTGGCAAATTCTTCGTTTAAACTAGCTAAAGCAGTTAAGTGAATCGTTTCTGCATCGTATAATTCTCCATTAATCCCTTTGCGAGGAAAAGTGGCCGTGGCATCAGAAACTACATAAGTCTCGTATCCATAATTACCTGCCATACGAGTTGTAGTTGATATACAATGATTAGTTGTTAAGCCTACGATTACTAATGTAGTAATACCTGCAGCATCCAAATGCTCCTTTAGTTTAGTACCGATAAATGCACTATTTACATTTTTTACCATCTCCACTTCGCCATAAATAGGAGCCGTTTCGGGCATAAAAGCAAAACCAGAATAGGATGCGTGCAACTTAGAAACGGGCGTATCCGAACTATGGCGTATATGATAAACGGGCAAACTTAAAGCTCTCCACCTTTCAAGTATCTGAGCACATATTTTTTCTGCGTTGGGGTTGTTTCTTTTTCCTCCCCAATAATCCTCCTCTTTAAATCCTTCTTGCAAATCAATTAGCAATAAAGCAGCCTTTTTATCCACCAAACTCATAGTATTCTTTTTAAATCCAATCAAATCTACAAAACAATCACTTATTCTTCAATGAATCAGCACATTTTAAATCGTACTCATTAAACTTTTCTAACTTTCAGCAGTCCTATTAATACACCTGCTTTAATTACGTTAGCATATGGAACTAAAAGAATATTGTCATCTACTCAAAAGAGCCACCATTGCGGTAAAGCCCGAACAACTGAATAAACTTCCTAGCAATAGAAAGTCAGCGCTAGATAATATATTTAAAAAGGCCAGTACTGTTAAGCCTTTAAATATTGAGCATCAGAAATGGAATAATGTAGTTTATAAGGATCTTTCTGCACAACAACGTAAACAATTAAATAAGTATAACCGAGAAAAACTAATTGAATACAACAAAGCTTGGTTCGCCAGAATGTGTGATGAAGCCGATAATTTAAGAGAGCGCATGGTATTATTCTGGGCTAACCACTTTGTGGTGATGAGCAAATCGATAGCTCCTGCAGAATCGTTTAATAATAGTTTGCGCAACCATGCCTTGGGCAATTTTAAAGAACTAACGATAGCAGTGGCTAAGGAAGCTGCTATGATACAATACCTCGACAATAATAAAAATAAAAAGCAAGCACCCAACGAGAATTTTGCTCGCGAATTAATGGAGCTTTTTACGCTTGGTCGTGATGTTTTGTATACCGAAAAAGATATTAAAGAAGCTGCAAAAGCATTTACTGGATGGCGATCGAACAGAGAAGGCGATTTTATTTTTGCTCAACGCCAGCACGACGATAGCGAAAAATCCTTTTTAGGAAAGCAAGGTAATTTTAAAGGTGAAGATATTATTGACATCATCCTTGAAAACAAAGAATGCGCCCACTTTATCTGTAAAGAAGTATATCGAGAATTTGTCAACGAGAATATTAACACAAGGCATGTAAATGAATTGACCGATGTTTTTTATCAGACTTATGACATCGAAAAATTGATGCGATACCTATTTATGCAAGATTGGTTTTATGATGAAGTAAACATGGCCAATAAGGTAAAATCGCCCATTGAGCTTTTGGTTTCTATACATCAGCTGTTTCCCTTTGAGATGGAAAACGAAAAGCAGTTTCTATATTTTCAACGAAGTTTGGGACAAATTTTATTATACCCTCCTAATGTTGCTGGTTGGCCCGGTGGTTTAAATTGGATTGACAGCAATACATTAATGCTTCGTTTACGTTTGCCTTCGCTTATCGTTAACAAAGGGATGATTGACACCCAAGCTAGTGAAGAACAGGTGAGCATGATGCAAAAAAGAAAAGTGAATAATAAATTGAAAATTAATGTAGATGAAAGTCAACTGTCTGCGCTAAAAAAGATGGATACTATCAAACTTGAAATCCTGCTATTTGGAAAAACTCCACATGCAGAAGTTAAAGCTTTGTTTCAAGATAAAAATCAGAAAGAACGAATAGTAAAAATGTTGTCGGTACCCGATTTTCAAATGTGTTAAACCGTTTTTTTAGTTATTGATTTTAGATTAAGTGTTATGGATAGAAGAGCATTTTTAAAGCATAGTGTAGTCGCTAGTTCAGCGCTTATGGTTCCTCAGTTTTTGCAAGGCATTAACCAAAGTGATGTAAGTTTTAATGGCAAGCGATTAATTGTTGTTCAGTTAGCTGGTGGCAACGATGGGCTTAATACCATTGTCCCTTATCGCAATGATATTTACTATAAACAACGTCCTACAATAAGCATAAAACCCAGCGAAGTATTAGGGATAAATAGTGAGCTTGGAATGCATCCTTCCTTAAAAAACACAGCTTCACTTTTCGAAAATGGAGAGATGACTATTTTTAACCAGGTAGGCTATCCTAATCAAAACAAATCGCATTTTAGAGCTACCGATATTTGGTTAACTGCTAGCGATGCGAATAAATATTACTCCTCGGGATGGCTAGGGAAATATCTGGATGCGGAATGTAATGCACCCCATTCTGCCATAGAAATTGGAACCAGCATGTCTTTGGCCTTAAAAGGAAAAAAGGGATTAGGAATGGCCTTTACCAATCCTGCAGAACTAAAACGGGTTGGTAATACCTCTTTTTTTAATGCTCTAAACAAAGTAAACCATCAAGGTAATGAAACCTTGGGTTATTTGTACAAAACCTTTAACAACACAAAATCATCAACCGATTATTTATTCGATAAATATAAAACCTACAAAACAAACGTTGATTACCCCAATTCAGAACTGGCTCGTTCCTTAAAAACCATTGCTTCATTGATTGGTTCTGGTGTTGAAACACCCGTATATTATGCATCGATGAGTGGATTTGATACCCATAGCAATCAGCAAAACAAGCAAAAGCAACTACTGAGCACCTTGGATAGTTCTCTTTCTTCCTTGGTGAAAGATTTAAAACAAACTGGAAACTATGAAAATACACTCATTCTTGTCTTTTCTGAATTTGGCCGACGTATCAACGAAAATGGTAGTAAAGGAACAGACCATGGTAAGGCCAATAATGTTTGGTTGCTTGGTGGCAATTTAAATAAACCGGGCTTTGCCAACAACACTACCAATTTAAACTTGCAAGACGAAAAAGACCTGCTCCACACCTTAGATTTTAGAGAAATATATTCTTCAATTCTTAAAAACTGGTTGGGGAGTAATCAAGCTATTATTGAAGGAAAGTTTAAAAGTTTTAAGGTGTAAGATCGTAATATTAAAAGAATAAGGCCAAAACTAAGCCATAAATGGGATTAGTTAAGAATAGAGGAAGTAAATAGGTTTATTTATTATATTTGAACGTCGACTTAAAAGATGAATCATTAAACTTGTACAACCAGAGCAATTTAATTGAGCACACGGGTGCCTTAATAAAATTAGTATTGCTTATCCATTTTTTTTGCTAATTCTAAACATAGATGAAACATATTCAACTTGCCTTTATCCTAGTAATAATATTACTCAGCGCTTGTAAAGAAGAAACACCAAGATCTTTAAAAAAAGGAGTTTCCTGGGAGTTAGCACAGGAGCGATTCAAAGATATATCAGATATTAAATACAAACTTGAACTAACCATTCCTGATTCCTTAAAAGGAAATATTCAAGGCGTAGCAGATATTCAGCTCATAAAAAAGAGTGCCATAACACCTTTAATTCTTGATTTTGCCAGTTCTCCCAAGCTTATTAAAGAAGTGATGGTGAACGATAGCAAAGCATTTTTTTCTCTTGAAAATGAGCATTTGGTGATACCCCATCGTTTTTTATCGGAAGGAAATAATCGTATTGAAATAAAATTTACTCTAGGAAATGCCGCTTTAAATAGAAATGAGGATTATATGTATTCGCTGTTTGTTCCTGCCAGGGCTCGCACAGCCATTCCTTGTTTTGATCAACCTGATTTAAAAGCAGAATTCTCCGTTTCAGTTAACTTACCCGAGGAGTATAATGCCATCACAAACGGTCAGCTTATCTATAACGAAAAGTTATCTGACAACAGAAAACTATTGAGCTTCCAAACATCAAAACCCATTAGTTCCTATTTGTGGGCTTTTACGGTTGGTAAGTTTAATAAACTAACAACCTCGCTTAATGGAAGAAAGATTTCTATTTACCATATGGAAAAAGATTCGAGTAAGGTTAAACGGAATGCATCACAGGTTTTTCAGCAAGTATTTCATTCTATCGATTGGCTGGAAGATTTCACCGAAGTCGAGTTTCCTTTTGGTAAATATGACCTAGTTTGTATTCCATCTTTTCAGTTTGCAGGCATGGAACACCCAGGAGCCATTTACTATCGTTCTGAATTATTATTCTTAAACGAAACCCCTACTCAAAAACAACTACTCCGAAGAGCTCAATTGCTTGCCCACGAAACTGCCCATATGTGGTTTGGCGATTTGGTTACCATGAAATGGTTTAGCGGCGTATGGCAAAAGGAAGTATTTGCCAATTTTATTGCCGATAAAATAGTGGAAGAACAATTCCCGCATTTAAACCATAAACTAACTTTTTTAAGCGCTCATTTTCCTGCCTCATATAGCGTTGACAGAACCATTGGAGCTAACTCGATACAACAAAAGTTAGATAATTTAAGCGACGCAGGTTCTATGTACGGAAGCATTATCTATCACAAGGCTCCTATTATGATGAACCAGTTGGAAAGTTTATTGGGAGAAGATAATTTAAAGCATGGACTTTCTTCCTACCTAAAAAAATACGCTTACCAAAATGCCACTTGGGATGATTTAATGATGATTTTAAATGATTTATCTGAATACGATTTGGCTTTATGGAGCAACACTTGGGTAAACGAACCTGGCAGACCCGTTATTGAATTTGTTCAACAAGAGGAAAAACTCAACATAATTCAAAAACCAGAATATAGCCATTCGAGCAAGGTTTGGGCACAAAGAATAAACTATAGTAGAATAACTGATTCGAATATAATTACTGAAGAAGTTGAGCTCTTATCTAAAAAAACAAGCTTGGGAGGTATTGAAAAACAAGCAGACTTTATTCTCCCAACTGTGGACCAAGCAGGATATGGCCTGTTTTTAATGAATACACCCTCATTGCAATATGCTTTAAATAATTTACATCTTTTGCAGGATGAGCTCTGCCGTGGTGCTACACTAATCCAGCTATACGAAAACTTTTTACACGGTAATATTCATCCAGAACAATATCTTAAAATGTTACATCAAGAGATAACATATGAAGAGAATGAGCAGATTTTAAGGTTGGCCTGTAATCAGTTAAATAGCATTTTTTGGAGATGTACTACCTCAAAACTTAGAAATAGCTTTGCAGAGAATTTAGAAGATACCTTTATGGATAGATTGAACGAAACCAGGTCTTCAATTAGCCTAAAAAAGTTACTTTTTAATAATTACGTACATATAGTTTCGAGTCCTTCAGGTTTAAAAAAATTGAACCAAGTAATAAAAAGAAAAAAAGTAGGGGACGTTAAACTATCGGAAAGAGAATTAGAATCGGCAGTATACCAACTTGCTCTAAAAGATGATCGTTTTGACAATACAGATATTGCTCAATTCGCTCACAAATTGGATGATGAAGACCTGAAGAACAGAATGATTTTCGTCAGTCAAGTTTTTTCGGCTAACTCCAATGAAATTAATTTATTTGTAGAAAGTCTGAATAAGTTAGAAAATCGCAGAAAAGAAAATTGGGTATTGAGTGCGGTTTATTATCTGCATCATCCATACCACGAAGAACGTAATCTGAAATACTTAGAGGGTGCCCTCAAGCTGACTGAAACGATAAAAGAAACAGGTGATATTTTCTTTCCGATTGGCTGGCTCAACAATACACTAAATGGATACAATTCTGTTCATGCACTGCAGATTGTTGATTACTTTTTCAAAGACAATCCTGCTTTCCCCGAGGATTTAAAGATGAAAACTTTGCAATCGAGCGATATGGTTTCAAGAAGCAGAATGATTAAAGAGAAGTATTTGAATTGATTAGTTTCATAGTCTATAAGTCCATACTGATTATTTCCAAAATCATCCACAAAAAACTAAAGCCCTTCTCCTTATTAACATGAATAAAGAGAAGAGCTTTAAATTCTTGTACAAAGAACTTATAGTCTTGATTTATTTAATCGTTTTTAAGATACCTTCAATCTTATCCAGTTCATCAGACTGAAATTTTAGGTTATTTAGACTATTAATACTGTCGTTTAACTGACGTACAGAACTTGCTCCAACTAATACCGACGTTACTCTATCATCCTTTAACAACCAAGCAATAGCCATTTGAGCTAAGGATTGATTCCTATTCTGAGCAATCTCATTTAAATCTTTAATGGCATCTAACTTTTGCGTAGTCAAATGCTCTTCTTTTAGAAAATGATTGCGAGTCATTCTCGACCCTTCGGGCACACCCTTAATATATTTGTTAGTCAATAGACCTTGTGCTAATGGAGAAAAAGCTATTAGCCCCATCCCTCTCTTATCCACCACATCTAGCAACTCGTCTTCCACCCAACGGTCTAACATACTATAGCGAGCCTGATGAATTAAACAAGGCGTTCCTAATTCCCTTAGGATAGATTCAGCTTCGCGAGTTTTATCGGCTGGGTAGTTAGAGATTCCCGCATATAAGGCTTTCCCTTGACGGACGGCATGATCTAAGGCCATCATTGTTTCCTCTAGCGGCGTTTCAGGATCAAAACGGTGCGAATAAAAAACATCCACATATTCTAAATCCATTCTCTTTAAACTTTGATCTAAACTTGAAATCAAGTTTTTTCTAGATCCCCACTCACCGTATGGACCTGGCCACATATAATATCCCGCCTTAGTCGAAATTAGCATCTCATCGCGATAAGCTTTTAAATGCTTATTAAAAACTGACCCAAAATTTTCTTCAGCACTACCTGGTTCTGGTCCGTAATTATTAGCTAAATCAAAATGCGTTATTCCTTTATCAAAAGCCTCAAAAATAATGGCTTTCCCATTTTCATAAACATCAACTGATCCGAAATTATGCCATAAACCCAATGAGATGGCTGGCAACTTTATTCCACTCCTACCACAGCGTTGGTAAAGCATTTCTTCGTATCGTTCCTTATTTGCCTGGTGTTGCATATTTCAATTACTTTATTTTTTTTATTAACAATGTATATTTTAATGTAGATTCTGATTCACTCTCCTCATATTTACTTTCCAAATATCAGAGTTTTTACGAATCAAGCAAAAACAATTTTACTTAGTCTGTTAAAAACAAAATCATTTCCTCAATAGCCTTTTGACAAACAGGGCAAAACTCATCTGCTTCATTGGATTTCATTCTACAATCGTAAGTTGGTCGATAAATGCCCTTGGCAGAATAACCTCCACCTTCAAAAACGCCCACTTTATCTAAATATTTTTCTTTGGCAGGTGTTGGAATAGGGGTTGATTTAGATATCATACCTTTCCACTTAGCCTCGAAATTTATAAGCGTAGTTAAATTAGGCTGCCAAGGCTCTATTTCCTGATTAAAATACTCGCTATAACTCACTTCCGAAGTATAATATTCATCTCCCAATCCTGCGAAAGCATGTCCAAATTCATGAATAAAAACAGTCAACGACCTACTATTATCAATAGATGTTAGTGAGAAGTGATTATAAATTCCACCTCCACCATATTTATCGGTATTTGCTATTACATAAATCTGATCGTAGGGAACCAAGGCTGCATAATCTCTAATTAAAAATGTATGGGTGCTTTCAAGGTATCTATCAGAATTAAGCGTATTAAAGCTCGACTTCAAAGCTGTATCTTTCCAAACATCTTTTCTTGGATCTGTTACACCTGACTCCGCAGATACGGCGTCCACAGCCCAAAAATTAAATTTATTCTGATAACGATCAAAAGGACTCTGGGTAATCATGTAATCATACATTCGTTGAATATCCTGATGAAACTTGTCCATTTCATAATCTGCATATCCTTCTCCGATAAAAGCTATATCAACACATTCATCTTTATTTCCATTATCTATCAATTTATGAGTCTTAACGCCATTTAATTTTCCCTTTACGATAGAGTATGCCCTAGGATCGATGGAGGTATTCAATAAATTATAAAACTGTCCATTTCTTTTTCGTCGCTCAATAGATACAACCACTTCTTTTTTAGGGAAAGGCACTGTTACCGTTTGAAAAAAGCTCTTATCCATTCTTTTAGCTTCATCCGTTGTTTGCCATTCTTCAAATAAGGTACAAAACCCACGAGTGTATATCACTGTACTGTCTAACTTATCTAAAAGAGAAATTTTAAACTCGCCATAATTTAATGAGTCTATGGTTTTATGCAAGGAGCCGCCATAAAACCGCTCTTTTTTTAATTCAAAAATGGAAGCCTTCGATTCTTGGGCATTACCACTTAATACAAAATCAATTCTTAAACTACCATTTTGAAAGTAACTTTTGAATTGCGCATCGCTATCTATCTGAACGATAAGAAAAAATAAAAGAAATAGTACAAATTGCTTCATGTGGAAAAAAATTAACTTGTATTTTTGCATTCATTACAATGTACAACTTATAGGTTAAAAAACTATTCTATGCCTGAAAACATTAACACAACCACACTCAACACAGAAAGTTTAGCGAGTTCTTTTCAAGCTTTATTAAAGAAGGCTAATTTAGGTGAAGATGCTATTGCTTACATACAAGTAGCTACATTCTCTATAATTGCCATCATATTAGCCAAAGTAGGGCACTATTTTGCCAAAAAATATTTGGTTAAAACGATTGAGCGTGTGATGGAAAAAACCAAATCACAATATGACGATTTTTACGTAAAACGAAAACTAATAAAAAGAGCAGCCTTATTGGTTCCTGCTATTATTATTTATGCGTTTATAGATATTATTTTTACACCCTACCCCACTATCTATACCATATTAAATAGTACCATATCCTCCTATTTTATCATAGTAATATTGTTAATGGTTGATTCCTTTTTAAAGGCTACTCAAGATATATACGACACACAACCTTACGGAAAAGATCGTCCGATAAAAGGTTATGTTCAAGGCATACAATTGATGATAACTTTAGTGGGAATCCTGATTATTGTCTCTATAATATTTGACATTAAACTCACGGCTATATTTACAGGTTTAGGAGCGATAGCTGCTGTATTAATTTTGGTGTTTAAAGATACTATTTTAGGATTTGTGGCTAGTATTCAACTATCGGCCAACAACATGGTTAAACCTGGCGATTGGATTGTTATGCCTTCAAGAAATACGGATGGCTCTGTTTTGGAGATTACTTTAAACACGGTTAAAATACAAAACTGGGATAAAACAATTTCTACAGTTCCCACCTATGCATTAGTGAGCGAAAGCTTTACCAACTGGAAAGGGATGGAGGAATCGGGCGGTAGAAGAATAAAGCGCTCTATTAACATAGATATGAAGAGTGTGAAATTTTGCTCACCTGAGATGATTTCTAAATACAAAAAGGTAAAGTTTCTACAAGATTACATTGAAGATAAACTAGATGAGCTAGATGAATACAACAAACAATTTGACATTGACGAATCATCAGCTATAAATGGTCGTAACTTAACTAATCTGGGGATTTTCAGAAAGTATTTAGAAAGCTACTTAAGACATCACCCAAAAATCCATAAGGGAATGACATTTTTGGTACGTCACCTTCAGCCCAATGAAAAAGGGCTTCCTATAGAAATATATGTATTTAGTAACGATCAGGCTTGGGCTAATTACGAGAGTATTCAGGCCGATATCTTCGATCATATTTTAGCTGTATTGCCAGAATTTGGACTAAGCGTATTCCAATTTCCAACAGAACAAAATGTTCAAAATGCCTACATGAGCGAATAATGCTTATAATTTATAAGCTACACCTAAAAAATGGTAACATATTTAAAATAAACATGACAAATACTATTGAATATTAGTCCTCAAATTTATACTTTTGTTCCATATTATTAGTAAATAAGCAATTATCATTACAATTTATAACCCTAGTAGGATAAAATGGATAACCAACAAATTGATAGTTTAGATAAAAAAATATTATCTCTTATCACTAAAAATGCCCGAATCCCTTTTTTGGAGGTAGCCCGAGAATGTAAAGTTTCTGGAGCTGCTATTCACCAAAGAATTCAGCGTTTAATGAATTTAGAGGTAATTAAAGGGTCTGAATTTATTATTAATCCAGCTAAAATTGGATATCATACCTGTGCATTTATGGGTATATTTCTGAAAAAAGCAAGCTTATTTGACAAGGTGGTTGAGATGTTAAAAGATATCCCTCAGATTGTTGAGTGTCACTATACCACGGGTCAGTATGCCATTTTCATTAAGATTTATGCACGTAACAATGAAGATTTAAAACGTATGCTACACGACAGACTGCAATCTATCACGGGTATATCTTCAACAGAGACAATCATATCTCTTGAAGAAACATTTAAACGTCAATTACCGATAGATTAAAAGAAATATTACGATATAAAAAAACTCCGATTACTTACATGAAGTAATCGGAGTTTTTTATTTTATAATGCCCACTCGCTCGAAATTATTTTCTTTAATGGAGGAACATATTGTTTAAAGCGTTGTATCAGTAAATTTATAATGGGATCTGTTTTTACTATCTCCAAGCAGTTATCTGTATCAATATCCCACAAGGTCTTTTTTTCATACTTAGTATTAGTAGACGACAGCAATAAATGTGGTAATATGGTAGAGGTGGCTTTTATCTCTGGCTCATCCGGCTTAATAACACCCTTAGAAACTAAAAAAGGATGTATCTCAAAGAAATTATATGTATTGTCTCCTAGGTATAAATTCAGAGATAACTTTTCTACCAGTGGAACTTGAAAGTAAAAATTAAATACTTCATTAGGATCCGTTACATGCATAGATATAAAATTATTATGCATGTTATTAGGAGTAAAATGAATCTTCCAATTCAAAGACTCATATTCCGCAAACTGCTCTTTCAAACCTAACCAAAATAAGGTTCTAGGCCATACCACCAAATTAAAGTGGTCGTTCCAGTCATTTTCTGTTTTTAGTTTAATTAAGTTATCTAAAGATAAATCTACGATAGGTATTTTCATATAAATAGATCATTATAATTGTGCATTAAAAGCTAAATTCCCAGAAGTATCAGAAGTATCAAACGTGAAATCTAATCTGCCCAAATTAATACCTCCCCAACCTGTTTGATTAACAATAACTGCATTACCCTCCTTATTATTAAGGATAGTAGGCTGATCTAGAAATGTATGGGTATGGCCACCTAATAGTACATCTATGTACTTTGTATTTTTAGCCGTTTTAATATCACTAAAATAATCTTGTTTATACTCATAACCTAAATGGGATAGGGCTATGACTAAATTACATTTTTCTTTTTCCTTTAAATATTGAGCGACCTTTTCTCCTTCTACAACAGGGTCTAAACAATCTACCCCTTTATAATTCACTGGAGTTACAAGTCCATTTAGCTGAATCCCTAATCCAATAACACCAATTTTAATTGGCCCTTTTTTAAATATCTTATAAGGTTGTGTCAATCCATCTAGAGCTGAATTATTTAGCTTGTAGTTACTACATAAAAATGGAAAATTAGATTTGCTTATTTGATTAGCCAACTCATCAATACCATTATCAAACTCATGGTTACCAATGGTACCTGCATCGTACCCCATCTCACCCATTAATTTAATATCCAGTTCTCCCTTATAAAAATTAAAGTAAGGCGTTCCTTGAAATATATCTCCAGAATCTAATAAAAGTACATGCTCCTCTTCTCTCCTCACCTGCTTTATTAATGCAAAGCGACGCGCAAACCCACCTTGACCTGGATATTTAGCATGATTATCTGGAAATGGTTCTATATGGCTATGTACATCGTTGGTATGCAATATAGTTACTTTAACCTTTCCTCCATTTCCAACTTTACATGATGGTATCGTTAGCATTCCTGCTGCAGACCCGAATGCTATAGTTTTTAAAAACTTTCTTCTATTGTTTATCACAACCCACGATTTTAATTGAAAATAATTCTACCTTCCACATTGGCATCCACATCCAAATCCTTATCACTTAAATCCTGTATTTCTTCAATGATTGCTTCTCGTAGTTTCATATTAATCTTCCTTTTAAACGATGCATTCATAATCATATGATAATGATCTCCTCCATTCGCCAAATAGTCAGATGTAGCTAAAAAATAATTCTTCTTAGGATCAATCGCTTTATTATCTAACAATACTTCCCTCAATTTAGTTCCGTCATAAACAACAGAAGCTCCTGCAATTCCATCACCTTCACTAGTCCCTAAGTATTTAAATAAGGATAAGATACTATCTCCCGGTAAAGCCAATAAAACAATTTCATTTTCAAAAGGCATCACTTCAAAAATATTGCGAATCGTAATATCTCCCAAGGGTATAGGTGCCCTAAGTCCCTTTATATTCATTAGTGACACAACAGGAATTGAATCCATCTTATGCTGAATTAAATAAGCTTGGGCTTGATGTTGAATTACATCCGAAACAAAATTAGAAAGAGGGCTTTCCGGTTTATCAGCCAATAATTCCTTTTTACTACGTCCAATAATCGTATTCATTTTAGCATCAATATCTGCTTTATAAGGAGCAACCTTCTCCATCATACCGCTATCTGTAGCTGTAGTAGCATCTATTAAGATATTTGACCCTTCTTGATAAGTGACTTTATGCTCTTTTTGCTGACAGGCAACTAGGCCAATTAATAAGCCAATAAAGAGAATATATTTATTTAAATCCATTATGTTACTTTTAATAGAATTTGCAAAACACAAACATACTACACACATCAATAAAATCAAACAATTTTAAGTTACCATCTTGTTAATTTTACACTAGACCAATTGGTATAAAAAAAGCTCCTATTAGGAGCTTCATACTATTTAATCTGTTCAAGATATGTTTGTTTTGCCTTCCGCAGTAATTCTATATCTATTTTAGGATTGTATATTCTAATCATATCCTCGATTTCAAAATTACTATGGAAATGACCTAATGCTGCATCGAAAAAACTACCCGACCAATTATACTTTACTTTATTAGTTAATTCCTCAAACTCGGCCCATTTAACAAACCTAGGTAAACAAATATAACCATGATCTTTTTCCACATCATCCAAAAACAAACCTTCCTCTACTTCATTTAATCTAAAGAACTTTTTTAAACGAATAACTCCTGTAGATTCAATCTTTTTAGAAGGCTTTCTCTTAAATTTAATTCCCTCGTCCAGAAATGCAGTTTGTAAAGCTTTTATCTGATCATACTTCTGCAGGTGCCTAATTCTGATAACATGATATGTTTTATTATAAATGGTAACAGTTCCTGCATCCGCATGAAAATCTGAAGGGAAATATTCCTTTATATTTTGTCGCGCACGTGTTACCTGCTCCAAGGTGTATAGCTGATCCACCACCAAGTAAATATATAATGGTGTTGAGTCTTGGGGAGATTCACTATAATAATTAAAAAAACCAGGGAATGGTTCAGGCGCTTCCAACACAAAGGTATTAGGTAGTATTTTTTCTTCCATGGTAACCAGCTGTTCTGCTTTTAACAGGTTACCATATCTTTCAACAATTAAATTCTTTTCCATGGTAAATATCTTTAAGATTTAGGTATTTTCTGTCGTAATAAGTTACGAAAAAACTTTAATAAATCAATAAACTACCTTTATATCTGAATTTAATCCTCCGTCAATATGATAGGAATTAATGATCTCTTGTAAATACAGGAGTACTCTTCTTAGAAAGTTGATTGTTGTAATAATAACCATCTAAATCAAATGCTTTGATTTCCTCTGGATCCTGAATTCTATTTTTTACAATGAAACGAGTCATTAAACCCCTGGCTTTTTTTGCATAAAAACTTATCATCTTATATTCTCCATTTTTAAGGTCCCTAAACTCAGGCGTGATAATAGGTACCTTCAGCCGTTTTTTATTGATAGACTTAAAATATTCACTGGAAGCTAAATTAATAATCACCTTATGCTTATTATCTTGAATATCTGAATTTAAAAGTTCTGTAATTTTATCACCCCAGAATTGATATAAATTCTTAGCCTTCTGCACAGGCAGTTTGCTGCCCATCTCTAAACGATATGGTAAAATTAAATCCAATGGGCGCAATAAGCCGTACAGCCCAGATAAGATGCGTAATTTACTTTGAATGTAAGTTACGTCACCTTCATCTAAAGAATAGGCATCCAAGCCCGTATAAACATCCCCTTTAAATGCAAATAAAGCCTGACGTCCTAATTCTTGATTAAATGGATACTTCCATTCCTTAAAGCGTATAAAATTTAATTCAGCTAGCTTATCGCTAATTTTCATAAGAGACGAAAGCTCCTCTTTACTTAAAGTATTTAGTTTATCCACTAACACTTTGGGTTCTTCAGTAAATCTATAGTCGGAGCTTTGTTGAAATGGTATTGAAGTTTCAAAATCCAAGGATTTTGCAGGTGATATAATTAATTGCATAAGTTTTTCAATTTTAAACACAAAGTTAAAGAAATGGTTTATTCTAGCCCAAATTATAGTCGTAAGAGATTCTAAACAGCTTCGTAATAAAGTAAGGCCATTTACATATCAAACTCAGACCAAACTCACATATCTGTGAGTTTGGTCTGAGTTTGGTGTAAGTTTCATTTGAATCACTCTCGCAGCTGTCACGCATCAGTATAAAAGAGATACCTAGTAATGTTTGTGCGTGATCCG
>NZ_LXYE02000001.1 GCF_001659685.2 Labilibacter marinus | reverse complement strand
ATATGAATTAATAATTGTTACTTATTTTTAAATTTCAAACAAAATTAGATCTATTATTTCAAATTCTAGGGGTGTAAAATCTATATTTATTATAGACAGCCTCTTTCATATACATATCAATATACACCTAAACATCAAAGCACTAGAAGCCATGTATAGTATTTGTTCAGTATTTCAAATACCACGCATTCAATCAATTTTAAACACCTATCTAAAAAAACAAGCCATTTAGCTTATATAATTTTCCCTTTTATAAGAATTTTAAAAAGTAGATTTGTTAAATCGCATTTTGACTTTGAAAAGTTATTGAAAATATTCCGAATTAAAAGGTTTTAATATTGATTTTAAGAAAACCTAAGAGCTCTTTCTAAACGTATATTTTCAAATCTATGCGTTTATTGTACATCAATTTTCACTTTGGTATTTTTAAGGTTTTCTGAAGAAATGATAATATTGCCCTCCCCTTTCTCATTTAAGGCCTGAACAATCATCATAGCTCTACCTTTAAAAGTTTTAATAACGTTAGATTGAAATTTATTTACGTTTGATGGATCACCATTATCTACCCCCAAGTTTTTAATAGGGCCTTCTAATGCAAATGCAATGGTCTGTTCCTGATTTTTAACTGGTACTCCATTTTCATCAACTACCTGTATCAATACATGAGCTACATCTCCCTTTTCTCCGCTTAATTTTAATACATCAACATCAACGTGAAGTTCTGAAGCATTGCTTGAGGTCTTAATCGATTCTTGAATTGTTGTTCCTAAATTTCGTCCAACCGCCTTTAATTCTCCATTTACAAAAGGAAGTTCCCACTTATAAATCCTATCTTGAAAATCGTTCAGTTTTTTTGTACCCAAGGACTTATTATTGATAAATAACTCTATCTCGGGACAATTAGAAATCACTTCAACAATTACACTTTCTTGCCTTTTGTAATTCCAATGTTCATTACTCTTGTGCCAAAACCATAATACATTTTGCCAAGCACCTTCTTTCTTTTCTATAATTTCTCCTTTTTCGAGAATTTTATAAGGTGAATCCTCTGCTGTGTTTGAGGAAATATAAATATGAGGTTCATCCGACCACAAGCATTTGTACATGTGATAAGCTGGCTTTGGATAGGCTATTAAATCCATTAAACCACTGTCCGTTGCTTTTCGAGGCCAGCGAGCGTTAGATTCGCCCATATAATCAAAACCAGTCCAAAGAAAAGTACCTGAAATATGGTCTCGATTCTCAATATCTTTCCACTCGTGCCACTGTGGTACATTTTCGGTACCCATCACTACTTTATTGGGATAGTACTCCTTGGCATAATCGTACATTACTCTGCGATAACTATACCCCACAATATCTAAAGCATCTGTATATCCACTTTCGAAACTTGCAGAAGGTAAAATGCAATTTGCAATGACAGGTCGGGTGGTATCCAATTCTTTAGTCCATTTCGATAACTTTTGAGCCGTCTCTCCAATATTATATTTTTCTGCAGGTAATTTATTATACTCAGCTCTAATCTTTTGTGGAGTATATGGCGGCTGCGACCAAAAGTAGTTACCATCCCAGTTCATATTACCAAAAAACCCTGTTGCTTTGGCATTTCTTGGATAAGTCCATTCTATTTCGTTACCAATACTCCACTGAAAAACACATGGGTGATTACGATGAGCAAGTATGGTATTGGTCAGGTCAGACTTGGCCCAATCCTGAAAATGCTCAACATATCCTCTGGTGATGTAATCATCATGACGTTCGTTCATATTTAGGCGCTTGTCCTTTGGGTAGTCCCACTCATCAAAGAATTCATCCTGAACTAGAAAACCCATTTCATCGCATAAGTCTAAAAATTCATCTGAAGCTGGATTATGAGATACCCGAATGGCATTACAGCCTGCTTCTTTCAAAAATTGCAATCTCCTTCTCCAAACACCTTTAGGAACGGCAGCACCTACCAAACCTGCATCATGATGTAAACAAACCCCTTTTATCTTCATATTCTTTTGGTTTAAGAAGAAACCTTTATCCTTACTAAACTGAAAAGAGCGGATTCCAAAAGATGTTTTATACTCATCAATTAGTTCTCCTTGTTTTATCAGACTTAATTTGGCGGTGTATAAATGGGGTGAATCTACATCCCACAACTGAGGTTTGACAATAGTAATATTCTTTTTAAGAAGACTTGCTCCAACTTTAAAAAAGCAACCTTCATCCATTACTTTCGATACTAAAGCTCCTTTCGGGTCAAATATTTCAGTTACTAAATCGCAGGTTTGATGACTAGCCCACGCATTAGAAACGTTGAGCTCAATATCTACTTCTGCTTTTTCTTCACTTACTTTGGGTGTGCTTATAAACGTGCCCCATATAGGAATATGTAAACGATTAACTGTAATTAATTTTACATTTCGATAGATACCAGAACCTGTATACCAGCGACTATCAGCATATCGTGAATGATCCACTTTAACCACGAGTTCATTCGATTCTCCATGGGTATTTAAGTAGTTTGTTATATCGAAGTAAAAGGGAGAGTACCCGTATGGGTGAACACCTAACTTTTGTCCGTTAATCCAGTATTCAGAATTATTATAAACACCATCGAACCAAACGAATGTTTTTTTATCCTCAGCTACCGGGGTACTAAATTGCTTTTTGTACCAACCAATACCTCCCAGTAAATATCCTGTGCATCCTTCACCATTGATAGAATCAAAAGCGAACTCCACACTCCAATCGTGAGGTAAATTAACATTACGCCAATCAACCGCATTCATATCAACCGCATTAGTATCCTTACTTAAATAAAACTGCCAATTATTATTAAAATTAGATTCTCTATTGAAGCTTTGGGGTTTATTGCAGGCGAGAATAGTTAAAAGCATTGCAGAATATATCAATAGATTTTTCATGGGATTATGTATTCTTTAATTCATCAGATTTTTTTTCACCTAAGTAGTTTCATCCTATTTTATTTTACAGGATCATCCTCTTACATGGTTAATTTGTCTGCTAAAAGTGTACTATAAAAAGCACACTGCTGGGGATAAGGTTATCTATTTCAATTAAACTTTCGTGTCTATAATTAAGCATTATCACAACAAACACTTTATCAATTACAAAACTATCACCACTCCACTCTTTTAATGATATTGGCCAAATGATGATAAACTTGTATATGACATTTATTGTTCATAATAAATAAGTATAACTCACAAAGAGTAAAACAATAATCGATATTAAATAGAACTATAAGGTAATTAGGTAAGGATGAGTCGTATTAATATGGTATTTAATCGATATTGAAAATCTCTTAATATTAAAATTTAGGATGACCCGAAGGCCATCCCAAATAATATCAATTTCTAAAATCTATAATTATGGTCTAAACTCTAACTCTTCAAACTTCATGTTATCAATGTAAATCTTAAGAGGTCCTGTAGCCGTTGGGTTATGTCCTCTAATAACAAAGCCTAAATCCTCAGAAGCTGAAGCTTCATAACGAGTTGTTACTTTATACCATTGGCCTGTCGTTTCAGTGCCATTAAAGTAAACTCCCATCATAGTTGCCCATCCATTATTTGGCAACATCCAAAGGAAATTACAATCCTCAGTTCCAATTTCATCAATATATACCATAAATGAACCTTCGTAAGTTTTACCTTCAACCACTGGAACAGTATTAAGCTTAACACCAGCATCAGTTCGGTAATCCAAAATCGCACCACCGTTGGTATTCATATTGAAGTATAAACTTTTTAATCCTTCGTAAGCCATTGAGGTAGTAACATTGTTACCTTGATTGTATTCTCCCCATTCGCCACCCCACCAAGCATAAGGCCAGTTAGAGTTTTCAGAATTTTCAACAGTTCCATCATAGCCTGTTTCTACGAATAAATCTTTACGAACAAAATCGGCCATTTCGTCGTCGAATGAATCAATTACCATAGCATCTGCAGATATTAAGGTACCTATTGCATCATCATAACTAACTAATATTTCATCTGTATTATAAATTAACTCATCGAGTGTTAATACAATAACACTTGGGTCAGTACTATCTAGTGCAATAGAACTTACCTCAACAGGATAATCTTGTCCATCGTTAGTTACTTGTAAAGTAAATGCTGAGACAGGACAAGTACTTGGGTTTAACACATCTCTACCATACTTTAAGTATAATTTTCCATCCATAGCTTTCACATACTCCAAAATCATTGGATCAGTGGAAGGAACTATATTAAGGTAATCTGTATATACAAGAGTATCTCTACCAAAATCACTAGACGACACCATAGCTAAATCGTATACGCCTACACCACTAATTTTAACTACTGCTTCGCCATTTTTTGCTTCCGTGGTCACTTGATTACCATCTTCTCTCGTAAGAATCCACTTAACATTTGTAGGCTCACCTGTTGAAAGGTCCATATACTTCACCTCTCGACCCGCTTGAACCTCGTTTAATGCACCATTCGCATTATTTAGTTCTGTATTATCTAATACATGCTCAGCCACAAAGTTAGCTCTTACACTGTCCAATACCGTAATCGTAAATTCAGTTGCAACTTCGTTACCATCAATGAATCCATCATTTACATAAACACTATCATTAAAAACTTGATGTAGTTTAACTACCTTTTCGCCAGGTACTGTAAAAATAACATCTAAACGCTGGTCTGTTGAGCTTAATAACTCCTCACCTTCAAGATTAGTTGCATCAGCTGTTAACTCCCATGCTCTTGACTTAACTCCTCTTGAGAAATCATACAAATAAAAGGAACCATTTACTTGAACAGTATTTCCTGAATTTTTTAACGAAGATTCTACAGAACTATGATTTGGCTCGCCTGTAGGGGCATCGTAACTAGAATCACAAGCCGCAAATAACACCGCGACCATTGTAATTATACTTAGTTTAATATATTTTTTCTTCATCTCTTTTGTTTTAATTTATCGGATTACTCCTCTTATTCCAATTCTTTAAGAGCTTCTTCCAACGCTCTCATAATCTCCTGAATAGCTAAATTAGACTGTAACTCAATTGCTGGAATTGGTAAATAATCATGAACACCACTACTATAATCATTGGATGCACTACCATAACTTGGACGTACACGCTCAGTCAAATACAATGGATACAACCTTTCCTTTTCTGTAGGAATGTCACCGTTAGCATCTAACAATAATTCCCTAAGAGTTAGTTCTTCAGCATATCTTTGATCAAACACTTGTTTGGCCATTCCCCATCTTACCAGGTCGTACCATCTATGACCTTCGAAAGCAAGCTCTAATGGTCTCTCAACCATCCTAATATGGTGTAGTAAGTTAGCTGCATTCATTGGCACATAATCAAATTCGTCTAACTCATTTGCAAATCTTACTTTATCTAACTGTGGAAATGATCCTCCATTATTAACCATATAATTTTCTAAAGTAATTACTCCAGCTCTTCTTCTTACATCATCTACATAATTAAGAGCCGTAGTATAATCTCCACTACCCTCTAATAATGCTTCGGCATACATTAGGTAAACATCAGATAGTCTGATCAGACGAATATTAATTCCACTTCTAGCCTGCGTTTGATTATCCTCAGTATCTTTACTATACCAGCTTATATACTTTCTAACTTTTGAACCTTGACCATAGTTAAAGTTTGCCTTACTCTTGCCATTATCCGTATCTAATAATGGTGCGTTATAATATCGCTCACCATCTTCGCCCCAATTGTTCACATCATCGCGTTCAACTAATGCAACGATAGTAGCATATGAACGGCTTGACAATAATTTACCGCTATTAATAGGGTTAGTCGGATCAATCTCATCACCATCAACAAAAAGTTCTTGCATCCAATAAGTTGGCATTAAAGAGTTGTAACCACCAGCAAAAATAGAAGTTAAATAGTTGGCCCAACTTTGCGCTTCAGAACCTGCAACATCACCTACATCATCAGTTCTTGTTCCTGTAATTCCTTGTTTATACTTATCTGAATAAGATACTTCAAGAATAGATTCTTGATTAAATTCATTGATATCAGTAAAGTTATCCATGAAATTATCCACAAAACCATACAATCTATCTTCCTCTACTTTGTCAATAATTTGCTTAAAATAACCTGCTGCGGTATCCCAGTCTTCATTATATAAGTATGCTTTACCTAACATGGCTGTAGCAGCTCCCCAAGTGAATCGACCTTTATTATCCACACCATCCCAGGTTGCAGGCAAGTGCTCCATAGCAAACTCAAAATCTGGATAGATAATGGTGCTATAAACTTCTTCAGACTCGCTTGGAAGTTTATGTCTTTCTTCATCCGTCATTGGTAACGCTTCGTGTATTATAGCTGCATCAAAATCGTTTACCAACCAGAAGTAATTTAAGCCACGTAAGAAACGCGCTTGAGCGGCTATCAAATTCTTCTCATCTTCAGTATAAAAATTGGCATCTTTTAAATAATACAAAATTTGATTTGCACGATAAATACCAATATATAACTCTGACCAACGACGCTCTACAAAAGTTGTTGCATCATTCCATACCAAGTTATTCCATGGGTAGGTCCCCATCCATGTTTCGCCGCTACCTAAATCGGCTCTAGCCATAACATTTACATTTCCTCCACCACAAACACTATTAAACTGTAGAGAACTATATAAAGAGTTTTGCGCTTTATCGAAATCACTTCTACTTTTCCAGAAAGTATCTGTAGTGATTGCATTTGGATTAGCCTGATTTAGCAATTCATCTTCACAACTTGTAAGCAAAGAAAACGCTAAAGCTACACCCAAAGTATATTTTAATATTTTTTTCATCTTATTATAATTTTAATATTACACAGGGTAGTACAAATAATGACTACAAAAATTAAAAATCAACTTGTACCCCTATTAAAAACTTACGTGTAACAGGGTAATTCCCTTTATCAATACCTCTTGTAGAAACTCCATTTCCTCCTACTTCAGGATCATAACCTTCATAATTAGTAAATGTCAATGGGTTTTGAGCAGTTACATAGCATCTTATTTTATCAATACCTCCATTAAACACTTTTTTAGGAATAGTATAACCTAGAGAGATATTTCGTATTCTTAAGAAAGAACCATCCTCTAAGAAATAATCAGTTCTAGAACGGAAACTCTCGGCTTTACTATCTGGTCTTGAAGTTGGAATATTTGAGCCTGGATTTGCTGGCGTCCACATATAATATAAATCCTTATGACGTCCGTTAGCATAAGCAAATAACTTAGAACCATTGTAAACCTCATTTCCATGAGAATAATACAATTGCATACTTAAATCAAATCCTTTATAATCTGCATTTAAAATTAAACCTGCTTCAAAATCTGGCATCCCTGAACCTTGATACACACGATCACCTTCATCAATTTTACCATCTCCATTTGCATCCATTAGCTTCACATCTCCTAATTTTGCATTGGGTTGAATAGCCGTTTCGTTACCGTCTTCATCTGTATGAACATGTGCATCAATTTCCTCTTGTGTATTAAAAATACCATCTGATTCAATTAGGAAAAAAGCTCCAGCCTCATATCCAGGTTTCATGTAAGTAGTTACATCCTGGTTTGGAATCCAAGCTGTTGGTTGACTTCCTGCTAAAGCAATCTCATTCATTGTTCCTAAGCTGGTAATTTCATTTATATTTTTAGTAAATGTACCAGTTACTTGCCAAGCAAGTCCCCATTTAGTTCTAGACTTATAGTAAGAAGAAAGCTCGATACCTTGATTGGTCATGTTACCAATATTCATCCATAAAGATTTATATTGATTTGAATAATCATGCTCTACATTAGTACCTGTTGAAGCTGGTAGGTTTACCGCTAATAACATATCCTTTTTGTCATTTTTATAAACATCTGCAGTAAAACTAAATTTACCTCCAAACATTAATAAATCGACCCCTATATTACGTGAAACATTCGTTTCCCACTTCACATCACTTGCAAAACCTCTTGTAATAGAGCCAGCTCCTAAAGATCCATCATTATCCGTTTCTGCTCCTAATGGATAATCTATGTTTGAATTAACGTAAGCAGAGTAAAGATAATCTGGAATTCCTTGGTTACCTACTTCACCATAACTACCTCTTAACTTTAAATTATCAATAGCATCAACACCATCCATAAAATTTTCTTCACTAATATTCCAACCCGCAGAAACACCAGGAAATGAAGCGTAGCGATTATTTTCACTAAATACAGAAGATCCATCATGACGAACACTTGCACTAAATAAATAACGATCGTCGTAATTATATTGTACACGAGCTAGTTTACCTACGATTCGGCGATAATTATCCCTACCTGTCATAGAAATCATATCTGAACCTGCATCAAATACCGATGTTTCATTGCTCTGAAAATTTCTTTTCGTAGCTGAAGAATTATGTATATCAATTTTCTCAATTGTATACCCTAATAGAGCAGATACCGTATGCTTGTTAAAGCTTTTTGTATAACTCAATACATTCTCCATAGTATATTTCAAGCGAGTTTGATGATCCTCTCTTAACTCTGCTTCTGCTCTACTTCCTAAAGCATTAGGCTCAGTATCTTCTGCACTATTATAAATTAACAATTGAGGTTGAAATTGCTTTCTATGATAGTTATAGTAATTCATCCCTAAGTTTACTTGGTAAGTTAAACCAGGTATAAATTCATATTTTAAGTTAGTTGCTAGATTATAGCTATTTTCTTGTCTATCGTCATTTACATTTAACTGACGTGCTAAGTAACCAACATGATCTGGGTTTGTACCTGAAATGATGATTTCATTTACACTAGGATCAATTTGTTGCAACGGTGGTCTATACGGACCTTGATACATCGCTAATTCATATAATGCCCAAGGCTCTTGTGCTTTATTAGAATGCAACATACTTAAACTCGTAAATGCAGAAAATTTACCTTTTTTAAGATTGGCATTAGCCCTTGTTGTAAATCTTTCATAACCTGAATTGATCAAGATTCCATCCTGAGCAAAATAATTGGTATTAAAGTTATACGTTAAGTCTTCTGTACCTCCCGATAAGGTTAAGTTATAATTTTCAATAGAAGCATTGTCATTCTGAACCTGATCTACAAAATCAGAATCATAATCCATAGCATCAGGATTATCTCTAATAATAGGAGAGCTTGAACCTACTAAACTTTGTTTCCATTCGTCTACATAAATATGCTCTTCAGCATTAAGTAGCTCAGTACCAGAAGTAATATTTTGAATACCATAATACCCAGCAAAACTAACTTTCATTTGTCCAACCTTACCTCTTTTGGTAGTAATTAAAATTACACCGTTAGAAGCACGAGTACCATATACAGCAGCTGCGGCACCATCTTTTAAGATATCAACAGTAGCAATATCTTCAGATGCTATATTAGGATTTCCTTCATACGGAATCCCATCGACAACATATAATGGTTGTGTAGAACCGTTGATAGAACCTAAACCACGAATTTGAATATTAGCTTCATCACCAGGACGACCACTACTTTCTGTTACATTAACACCAGCTACCTGACCTTGTAATGCTTTGGTAAAATCCGAAGCAACGATTTTGGTCATCTCATCAGATTTAATCTGAGCAACTGCCCCTGTTAACTCCTTTTTCTTTTGAACACCATAACCAACCGCTACAATCTCATCTAAAGAAACTACATCATTTGCAAGCGCAACAGTTATTTGCGTTTGATCTGTTACAGTTACTTCTTGGTTAGTATAACCAATAAATGAATATACCACTACATCACCTGTCTTAACTTGTAATGCATAATTACCATCAATATCTGTGATGGTTCCGTTAGTAGTATTTTTAACTACCACACTTACCCCAGGAATAGGTTCGCCCGATTCCTTTTCGGTCACCACACCTGTTATTTGTTTTTCTTGGGCTAAAAGAGTACCCATAGAAGTAATCAGGAATGCTACCACGAGTAACAGCTTTCTTGATTTTGTTCTAATTTGTTTCATAAACTGAAATTTTGATTTAATAATTTACCGATTCATTCAATTTATAATTCAGCTTAAGTCTTCTTGCAACTTGTTATTAAATGCTGAATCATGTTAACAAATGTAAATTGTATGGCACTGCACATAGGGGCGCAAAAAAGCAGTTTGAGGGAGGTTATTTGATTACAAAAGTGGCATATGAAAACACAAAGGGGGCGTATGAAAACCGCGTATTTATTAAAGACTATTAAGTTTTAACACTTTTAGTATTAAATATAAAAAAATGGTTATTTTTGAATTAGTTACATTACTTAAATATTAAATAATGCTAATAGACGCACTCAAATACCATATTACCTTTCTTACATTACTTATTGCATTCATCATCACTGGTCAGTCATATGCTCAAGGTAGTACCTCTTCTTTTAAAATATCTCACTTAAAGGAGCAGGCACAAAATGATGTTAACTATATATATAAGGACAGACATGGCTTTATGTGGATAGGTACTTTGGATGGACTGCATCGTTATGATGGCTATGTTTATAAAACCTATAGAGTACAAGCTGATGGAAATAGCATACAAAGTAACTTAATAAAAAGTATTGACGAAGATAGTTTTGGCAATATTTGGATTGGCACCTACAATAAAGGCATATCTAAATTAGATCCCTTAACGGAAACTTTTACTAATTTTTATAATACCTCAGACAACAAGTTATTTAACAGCAATGATGTAACCTCTTTACTTGTTGATGAAAATAATGTAGTATGGTCGGGTAATTGGCTAGGCGTAAACAGAATTCAGTTAGATTCTACCATGAATAAGATTATTCAGGTAGATGTAATTAACTCAGAAAACATTCAGCTTCCTGAGTTTGTAAATGAAGTAAAAGCCCTTCATCAAGATAAAAATGATAATATATGGATAGGGACAAACTTAAGTTTGTACAAAATCATCAATCCCAACGCCTCTATTGCTGCTTTAAAGTTTAAAGAATACGAAATAAATGTAGAAAGCATATGTAACAGCGATAGCGGTATTTTTATAGGTTCATACGATAATGTTTCACATTTATCTAATACAGATAAGAACAGTACACCTGAAATACTACACAATACTCGCGGAAGTGCTGTAATCTATCAAAACAACACATTGTGGATAGGTAACAGAACTGGTTTATACACACTAGAAAAGAATAGTAGAAACACTTGGAATATTACAAATAGATTTCAAGAAGATTTTACTAGCAACAGCATCAGTTGCAACTTAATTTCGCACCTAAGTACGGACATTAACCAACAGATTTGGATAGGAACACGTGGCGGTGGTGTTAATGTAGCTTTTGAGCAAATCAAGAAATTCCAGCATTATGAACACAACATTACAGTTGGTAGTTTGAGTAACAATTTATGTCGAAGCATTTTTGAAGACCACCAACAAAACCTTTGGATTGGAACTGAAGAGCAAGGCGTTAACTTTCTTCGCAAAAACAACAGCTATAGCAATGGATTTCAGAAAATTGATGTCAACAATGCTATTTCAACCAATAGAGCCTATTGTATAGAAGAAACGGTTTTACCACATTCGAAAAAACACAAAAGTTTAATTTGGATAGGTACAAGCTGGCCTAACAACTTAACTATTATTGATCCTGAAACTTTACAAGCCAAACCAACACCTGCTTCTAATTTTGACATAGGCTTTATTTTTGCGTTGAAGTCAACCAACGACTCTACTTTATGGGTAGGTACATATGGTGACGGACTATATCGTTTTACTTTAGATAAAGATGGAGAAATCATTTCCAGAATAAATATGCTTCCTGATCTTAAGCAAGAAGGCGCTATTTCTTCATTTATTATTCGTAGTATTTTTCAGGATAGTAAGGGAAACTTATGGGTAGGAACGGACAAAGGTTTAAACAAGTTACCTCTTGATGAAACAAACTCGGATCAGCCTAAATTTGAAGTTTTTACTAAAGGTCAAGAAACAGGAAGTTTACCTCATGAATACATATTACAAGTATTCGAATCAAAAGACGGTACCATTTGGATTGGAACAATGGGAGGCGGTTTATTAAAACACACGTTACCTTTAAGTGATGAGCACATTTCATTTACTTCATATACCACAGAAAACGGACTACCCAATAATACCATCAAATCTATTAATGAGGATAAAAATGGTTATTTATGGTTATCATCCAACAAAGGTTTAACCCGCTTTAACCCTAAAACAGAAGAAGTTATCAATTACGATATTAAGGATGGTCTTCAGGATAATGAATTCGCTGAGATTTGCTCGGCCACAAGAGCAAATGGACAAATAGTGATCGGAGGAATTAAAGGCTTTAATGCATTTTATCCCGAAGAAATAAAATCGGATACCGAAGAACCTAGACTTTTTTTAACGGAGTTCTATATTAAAAATCAAGAAATCACGCCTAGTCCAAACAGTGTTTTGAAACAATCTGTACAGTTTACCGAGGAAATAAATTTAAAATATCGAGACAACAGTTTCTCTTTTGGTTTTGTAGGTTTAAATTATAATGCGCCACAAAAAAATAACTACCAATATATATTACAGGGATTCGACGAGCAGTGGTACAAAGCCCATTCTGACTATCGCATTGCGAAATACACCAATATACCACCTGGTGAATATACTTTTAAAGTAATCGCCTCAAATAGTGATAATGTATGGAGCGATGAACCGGCCCAGATAAAAATTACTATTGAACCGCCTTTATATAGAAGCAATAAAGCATTTGCACTTTACTTTTTAATTGTGATTGGTTTTATGTTACTACAAAGGTATTTATCAGCACAAAAAAACAATCGACGTAACGAGCTTGTTCTGGCTAATATTGAAAAGAATAAAGTTGAAGAAGTTTCGCAGATGAAACTAAAATTCTTTACTAATATCTCTCATGAATTTAGAACGCCACTCACTTTAATTTCTGCACCTCTGGATAAGTTGATAAAAGAAAATGATATATCACGACCTAAGGAACGCATGACCTATTTTAAATTGATGGATCAGAATATTAAAATCATGAAACGTTTGATTAATCAATTAATGGACTTTAGAAAGTTAGAACAGGACAAATTAAAACTTAACGTTCAAGAGTTTAATATAGGTGATTTTGTTAAAACTATCTATTTCTCCTTTACTGAACTGGCCAAACAAAACGGAATCGATTATCAGATAAAAACTTCTAATCCTGAGCTTACTATTTATGCTGATCCGGAAAAACTTGAAAGAGTTATTTACAACATTATAGCCAATGCATTTAAATATTCTCCCAACAATAAAAGTATTGAGGTTGGAGTAATTAAGGATTCAACTAAAGTAATTATCTATGTAAAAGACAATGGAATAGGTATAAAAGAAGAAGCTAAAGCACATATTTTTGAGCGTTATTTTAGAGACAGAAGTCAGTTACAAGGTAATGTGGGTGGCACAGGTATAGGATTAGCACTCAGTAAAAGCTTGGTGGAATTGCATAAAGGTGAAATTTCATTTGAAAGTACTGAAAATGTAGGAAGTGAATTTAAAGTTTGTATTCCATTAGGAAAAGATCACTATAATAGTGCTGATTTTGCAGAACTAAACACAAGTTACGAATTTACCAGTCCTAGTACAGGAGCTAACGCCATTGATGATAGCATATCAGAAGTGATTCAATCACCTGAGATAAAACCTCGTGTTTTAATTGCTGAAGACAATCATGACTTACGCATATTTATTGCTACCTCTTTAAAAAATGATTTTGATGTAATACAGGCTGAAGATGGAAAAATAGCACTAGAATTAATCATTGAGCATATGCCCGATTTAATTATCAGTGATATTATGATGCCTGAGATTGATGGAATTGAACTTTGCAAACAAGTAAAAACTACCGAAGCAACAAGCCATATTCCAGTGATTTTACTTACAGCCAAAAACACTGTAGAATCACAAATTGAAGGATACGAAACAGGTGCAGATAGTTACTTAAATAAACCTTTTAATATGGATGTGCTGCAAGCCTCTATTCAATCCATATTAAAAAACCGAGAACAGTTAAGAAAAAAGTTTCAGAAAGAGATTGAAATATCACCAGATTTGGTAGCCAACAATTCTACCGACTCTAAGTTTATGGATAAGATATTAAGTATTATTCAAGAGCACTTATCCGACTCTGACTTTTCTGTGGAGATGCTGGCAGAAAAGTATGGTGTTTCAAGAATATATTTGAACCGAAAGATAAAAGCCTTAACAGGAGAAACTTCTAATCAGTTCATTAGAAACATTCGACTAAAACACGCTGCTGAATTACTAAAGCAAGGAGAAATGAATGTTTCAGAAGTTACTTGGATGGTTGGGTATAATGATCTTAAAACATTCAGAACTAGATTTAAAGAGAAATTTGGCGTTAGTCCTTCGGAGTTTGCCAATAGTAATACTTAAAAAATTCATATTTGATAGGTCATCGGTAATTATACCATAATGACCTATCCACTGAGGTTATAGTTTTCAAATACAGCCTGTATCTATTTAATTACCCTCCCCTAATCGTTTCTAATTCATCTTACTTTTAGGTTACTAAAAAAATAAAAAAAAGAAACTAACATGGTTATAACAAATTAATTAGGCACTAAAACCTAATTAATTTGCTCTGACTATCACCTTTTTTACTAATTAAAAAATGATGAAGAAAAATACCTCCATGTTACTTGCAATAATACTGATCGTATCTTATGCTTGTAACCACAATGAGAAAAATGAGCAACTGATGCTCTACCCTCTTTCAACAGCTAATAATCCGACAAGTATTATTACTAACGATGCTAAGGTTGAGCAGGAAAATATTAACGGAAAGCCTATAATTAAAGTTAAAACTGGCAACAACATTCCTAAACCGGGTATCATCATTAAAGAACCTCAGGAGAAAGCATGGGATTTAGAAGGATATTTTCAAGTAAAAGCTGATGTTTCAAATACTAGTAATGAGGACATGCAGGTGGAAATGTTTGTGGGTAACGATCCAGATGGTTTAACACGATGGTACTGCTCCGATTATGTGGATTTGTTACCAGGAGAAGCTAAAACAATAACCGTTGATTTATCATGGACTCCTTGGGTATTTAATCCGCAACTTAATATAGTGGGTATGCGAGGTATTCCAGGAAAAATTAAAACAGATCTCAAAGCCATTGATCAAGTTTCTTTTAATGTCCGTTATGCAACCTCTCCTAGTTCTTTTGCCATCCATAAACTATATGCCACTGGTAAAACAGAAGAAAGAGATACTTCTGGATTTTTTCCTTTTGTAGATGAATATGGACAATATAAACACAAGGAATGGAAGAATAAAGTGAATAATGATGATGAATTAAAAAAATCATTAGAAACCGAGTTAGCACAACTAAAACTTTCTCCTGAAGCAAAAGATCGTAATAAATACGGAGGATGGACCGCTGGCCCACAGTTAAAAGCAACAGGATTTTTCCGAACAGAAAAAGTGAACAACAAATGGTGGATGGTAGATCCTGAAGGCAGATTATTTTGGACCGCTGGTATCAATTGCGTTTCCAGTGGAACTGGAACAACAGGCGTTGAATATAGAGAGGACTATTTTGAAAACCTACCTAATAAAGAAAGTGAGTTTACCCCTTTTTATGGACGCAGCAACTGGGCATCTCATGGTTTTTATAAAGATCATAAACCCTATGACACCTATAATTTCATCGCCTCAAACCTTTATAAAAAAAATGGTAACAATTGGCTAGACGAATTCCGCACCTTAACGCATAAAAGACTAAGAAGTTGGGGAATAACTACCATAGGGTTTATGTCGGACAGAGGATTAACCGAGCAGCAAAAAACGCCTTATGTAGGTTCAGTGTGGATTCGGAATACGCCAACCATTGAGGGAAGTAGTGGCTTTTGGGGTAAATTTCATGATGTATTTGATCCCGGATTCAGAGAGGCCGTTAGAAGTTCCATGGAGCGTCAGAAAAACGGAGCTGGAGATCCTTGGTGCATTGGCTTTTTTATAGATAATGAAATGTCCTGGGGTAAAGTGGGTTCTTTATCTATAGGTACGTTAAAAAGTCCTGCCACACAGCCTGCTAAAATTGAGTTTATTCATGATTTAAAATTAAAATACAGAACAGTTGAGTCCTTAAATAAGCAATGGCAAACCACACATCATACATGGGAGGAGTTACTGGCTTCTGAAACTATTCCTAATGAAGAATTTGCTCATAAAGATTTAGTTGATTTCTATACAAAAATAACGCAAACGTATTTCCGAATTGTAAGTGAAGAATTAGAACGTATTGCACCTCACCAAAACTATTTAGGTTGTCGTTTTGCCTGGGCCAATAACGACATTACAATTAGTGCGGCTGCTAAATACTGTGACATTGTAAGCTTTAATAAATACGAGTATAGCGTTGAACACATTGAAATGCCAGAGGGTGTTGATAAACCTATTATGATTGGCGAATTCCACTTTGGTGCCTTAGACAGAGGTATGTTGCATGTTGGGGTAAAAAAAGCCAGTAATCAAACAGATAGAGGTATAAAATATCAGGAGTATATACAAGGAGCCTTGCGTAATTCTTACATTGTTGGAGCGCATTGGTTTCAGTATACCGATCAACCTTTGACGGGGCGAGGTGATGGTGAAAACTATAACGTTGGTTTGGTCAACGTTTGTAACATTCCGCATTACGAACTCATTGAAAAAGTGCAAGAAACATGTTATGGCATGTACGAATACAGAACTGAGAACTAGGAAAATACTTGACAAAGCATCATTTAAAAATAGACAATAAAAAAAGCGTGTAGCCAATAATTAACTACACGCTTTCTATATATCATTTGTATAAACTTCTATCCTGCTCCACCCATTTTTAGCACTTTAATGCTATCACCATCGTCTACTACGTAAGCTCCTTTTTGCATTTTACCATTTACAACAAAAGCCATACGAGGTTCAGTCTTCGGAATATCAAAATATTTCTCAACCAATTCAAAAGCAGTCATTGAAGTTTCTAATTCTAAAGTCTCCTCACCTACTATCTTTTTTCTCAACTCTCCTAACGCAGAAATAGTTATTTTTTTCATCTATGTAATAAAATTTAACTGAATAAACTTAGGTTACAAAACTAAGTTTATTTCAGTTAATTCTCAATTTTCTTATCACAAGCTTTTGATGAGCCCCTAGCTCATTAACTCTTCTAAACGAAGCTCTACTAGTTTTCCTTTAAGAGGAGCACCATCAGCATCCATACCTGCCATGTGATAATACAGCTCTTTAGCTTCTTCAAATTCCTTTTTATCAATAGCAACACCTTTAACCGCACCGTTGGTCATTGGCGTAAATACACGCTCTGGTAAGACTTCATCTTTAGCTGTAATACCACACTTGGTATTAAATAAACGTCCCATTACAATACTGCGCTCTGCAGCTTGAATCAATTCTTCCAAAGAAAGGTCCCAACCCGTAATGTGATTTACTAAATCTGGTAAATGCTCCATTAATATCATTCGTCGACTCGGCTCCGCAAGGAAAATACAAATATCTAGCATATCCATCACTCCCCATAGCTTTTGAAGAATAACAAAGGCACGTACTTTTTCATGATCTAATGAACATGGATCTAATGGTTTACGAATACCCCAATTAAAAAGCGTATAAACATTACCATCAGCTAAAGCTTTAGGATCTTCGTTTGGCTCACCCATAAAACAGTGATCATGCTCTACTACAACATGATCGGCACCATTTGGAGAAACGGCGTAACCTAAAGCAACATTCCATTTACCACGACCTTCATGCGCCGCAAATTCCATCTTTTTAGAAGTCATTGCATATTTTGGTGCATCACCACCAATTTTTTCCGCTGCACGATAAGCTCCTTCTGCTAAAATATCTCCAAACCCTTTACGATGAGCGATATTCTCAATCATTCGTAAAAAGGCATTCTCATTACCAAACTCTAGTTCCAATCCATCTGTATCTTCTTTGGTGATGATACCTTTTTCGTAACACTCCATGGCAAAGGAAATAGTCATACCTAAACCAATAGAATCCATTCCGAAACGAGCTACCATTTCATTTCCTTTACAAACAGTTACTGCATTAGGGATACCACAGTTAGAACCGATAGATCCTAATGTTTCATATTCTGGAGCACCGTATGCTGGATCAATATTTTTATCTGGATCTTTAGATTCCTTTTTCACCACTTGCTTACAACGTACAGGGCATGCAAAACAACCTTCACGCTTGGTTTCCATTTCCTTTTCAATAGTAATTCTATCAATTTGCTCAGCATGTTCAAACTCTCCCATCTGGAAGTTATGCGTAGGTAAAATTCCCATACCGCTTAAAATAGTTGGCAAGCACATGGTACCTACTTTACCAAATCCATCTAAACTATCCTGATCTTTCCAGTTTTTACCAAACCACGAGGCATATTCTTTGACCTTGCCTACTTCTTTCATAAACTCCTTGTTATCGCCTTTAACAGCAATAGCACGTAAGTTTTTAGAACCAAATACAGCACCCATACCTCCACGGCCATTCCAGTGCTTTAATTCGTTACAAACCGCAGCAAAGCGAACCAAGTTTTCTCCTGCAGGACCTGTTTGAAGAACACGTGCTCTTTTTTCGCCCATCTCTTCACGAATAGCTTCTTGAACAGGACCAGTGTCTTTACCCCAAAGGTGTTTAGCACTTTTTATTTCTACTTTATCATCCTGAATACATATATAACATGGTTCAGCAGCTTTTCCTTCTACTATAATAGCATCGTATCCAGCAAATTTTAATTCTGGACCAAAGAAACCTCCCGCCTCAGACTTACCAAAACCTTCAGTTAATGGACTCTTAGCTCCTACAGAGAAACGAGAAGTACCTGCAACCGGAGACCCTGTGATAACACTAGGAGCAACGATTAATTTATTTTCAGGACTTAATGGATCAACATCACCACCAACCTCTTTATTTAAAAAATATCCGATGATATTAGTACCACCAATATACTGCTTAAAAAAATCCTCACCTGGACTTTCAACCTTCACAGAAGAATCTGTAAGATTAATACGCAAAATTTTATTTCTGAAACCGAATGCCATTACGATAAAATTATAATGATTAAAATTTAGATTTAAACGATACTCAAAAATAATCATTTCGCTTTTATCCTACAGGGGTATTTACGACTTATTTACCTGATAATGAATTTTTTCGAGTTGCATTTTTCTGCGAATCCTACTTTACAATAAAACAATAAGTTATATTTTACAGATTATCACGAAACTTTAGTTTCAGAAGCTTTGTTCAGTTTATTATTATCATTTACCACCCTGAACAATAACTATACATACCTTATTTAAGCATTACAAATACGGAATTATGAGGGAGAACTAATAAATATAAATTCATCTTATAAAAAGATCAGCACTAAAACTAAGTACAAGAATTTCTCATTTTTTCGATGGTTTAATTTAGCTTATTAATGAAAGAAAATTAGTAAAATACTTAGCACACAAATACAATTATCTGAAAAAATAAATGTGAGCTAATTAGACTTATCGGGCAATCAATTTTTATTTTATAAATTGCATTTTCAAAATTAGTCTTAAGGATGCTAAGCAAACAAGAAGAATCAAGATATCAACGACAACTTATTTTGCCTGATTTTGGCGAAAGTGCTCAATTAAAATTGAAGAACTCTACCGTTTTTGTAGCTGGTGCAGGTGGATTAGGTGGTCCTGTATGCTTTTATTTGGCTGCTGCAGGAATTGGTAAACTTATTATCTGCGATAGAGATACAGTAGATTTAAGCAATCTGAACAGGCAAATACTTCATGGCACCGCTGAAATTGATGTACCCAAAGCTGATTCTGCCAACAAAACGCTATCAAACCTAAATACAGAAATAGTTATTGAAACACATAACACTTCCATTAATGACGATAATATTGAACAGCTTGCAAGTATGGCCGATATTATAGTAGATTGTTTGGATAATATTGCCACCCGAAACGTATTAAACAGGTTCAGCATAAAAAATAAAATTCCTGTAATGCATGCTGGAATTGATGGATGGAATGCGCAGCTTACCTTGTTAAACCCACCTCTAACAGCCTGTATGAGTTGTCTGTTTGATGAAGCTATTGATACAGATGAGCCTAAACCAGTTTTAGGTGCTGTGGCTGGTGCTGTTGGAACATTGCAAGCATTGGAAACTATTAAATACTTAACGGCTAAGAGTTCGGTGGAAAATACTTTATTATTTTTTGATGCCTTGGGTTTAGAATATCATAAACTTCCTATCGAGAAAAATGAAAATTGCAGTGCTTGCAGTCATCTCTAACTTAAAACTTTAATCATCATGGCAGGATCAAAAGGTTCAAAATACTACGATATATTTCTGGATTACTCCATTCAGTTAAACCACAAAAAAACGGGTGAGATAATGAATAGTCTTCATTTTGCTCTTCTTAATGCAATAGAGGATATTGGATCTATAAAAGAAGCAGCAGAGCACATGGGTATTAGTTATCGCAAAGCATGGGGCATTATTCAAAAAATGGAAGAAGAGCTTGGTTTTAGCGTAGTCAATCGTCAACGTGGAGGCTCTCATGGGGGAAAAACAACACTGACCGAAGATGGTATAAAACTTATCCATGCCTATTCAGGACTGAGAGAAGAGTTCGACAAATCCATCCATGATATGACCAAGAAGTTCTTCCAAGAGTTAAATCATTAGGGAGTTATCTAATCTTAGCGCTCGACTCTTTTCCTTATTTATTCTAAATATAAATAGACTGTAGCGAATGGCATTTTATTGCAATTCCATTACATTTGCATCCGAATTGCATATTATTTCCACTCGCTAACCCTCCGAATTTAAGGTAAAAGACAAATAACGATGATAGATTTTAAAGAGGCTATCCAAACTATTCTTACGAATGTTGAAGTGTTAGGTACAGAGAAAGTACCGTTAAAGAGTGCGCATAATAGGGTTCTGGCTGCAGATACTTTTTACGATGTTGCGCTACCTCCTTTCAACAAATCAGCGATGGATGGATATGCCTGCAAAATGAGTGATATAGCCAAGGAGCTTGATATTTTAGAGGTGGTACATGCAGGTAAAAAACCTGAACATGAAATTGGAGAAAACCAATGTGCTAAAATCATGACGGGAGCTGTAGTTCCTGAAGGTGCCGACTGTGTGGTAATGAGAGAGTACGCGGAGGAAAAAGAGAATAGAGTTTCTTTTACTATCGATAAAACTAAATCCAATATTTGTTATACAGGCGAAGATGTGAAAGTTGGAGATTTGGCACTTCCCAAAAACACCCTTCTTAATTCGCGACATATGCCTATTTTGGCTGGCGCAGGAATTACAAATCCTGAAGTTAAATGTCAACCAAGAGTATCTGTTTTCGCCACAGGGAGCGAGTTAGTTGAACCATCAGAACAACCTCTCCCCTTTCAAATTCGAAATACCAACTCATCGCAAATGATGGCTCAAATTGAGGAAATTGGTATTACCGGAAAATATGGAGGTATTATTACGGATGACTTTGAAGAAACCAAACAGAAAATTGCCTACGCCTTTGAAAAAAGTGATGTAGTTATTTTATCGGGTGGAGTTTCGGAAGGCGACTTTGATTTTATCCCTTCAGTAATAGAAGCTTTAGGTTTTGAGACTTTAATCAGCAGAATTTCCGTACAACCAGGTAAGCCTTTAATTTTTGCCAAAAATAAAAACAAATATTGCTTTGGCTTAGCAGGAAACCCTGCTTCATCGTACGTTCAGTTCGAATTATACATCAAGCCATTTTTATATCAGTTAATGGGGTACGAGTTAGAGCCTACTATAGTTAAAGCCAAAATTAGCGCAGAGTACATCCGTAAAAAAACAGATAGGTTAAAATTTATACCAGCATTTTTAAAAGAAGACCTAACGGTTATGCCAGTTGAATACCATGGTGCTGCGCATATTAATGCTTTAGTGCATGCCAATGCGCTAATTCAAATGCCTATTGGAGTATCAAAATTTAGTGAAGGAGAGATAGTTGATGTTAGACGGATATAAAAGAGAGATTAACTATTTAAGAATTTCGGTAACCGACCGCTGTAACTTAAGATGTACTTATTGTATGCCTGCTGAAGGTATTCAATTGATGCGTCATGATGAGGTTCTTTCATTGGAAAAAATAGCGGAAGTAGCTCGAATAGGTGCAGAGAAGTTCGGTATAAAAAAAATACGATTAACTGGTGGAGAACCGCTGGTTAGAAAGGGAATAGTTAGTTTGGTGAAAATGCTCAAAGCTATTGAACATATTGATGAAATTAGCATGACTACCAATGGAATTTTACTCTCTAAATACGCCAGCGAGCTAAAAGAAGCTGGGCTAAGCAGAGTAAACATTAGCCTTGACTCGCTGAATCCTGACAAATTTAAAGATGTTACACGAGGTGGCAACATTGAAGATGTCTTTAAAGGAATAGAAACCGCTAAAGAAGTGCAACTTACTCCTGTAAAGATTAATGTAGTTAAGATGGATTCTTCTAATAAGGATGAGTTAGAAAAATTAGAAGAATTCTGTCAACAGGAAGAATTAAAAATTCAGTACATCAAACAAATGAACCTTGAAACAGGAACCTTTTCGCAAGTTGAAGGTGGTCAGGGTGGAAATTGTTCTATATGTAATCGCTTACGATTAAGTGCCGATGGATATTTAAAACCTTGCTTATTTAGCAATCAGGCATACAGTATTAAAGAATTAGGTATTGAGAAGGCGTTTAATTCAGCGCTACAAAACAAACCAGAAAAAGGAAAAACAAGTCATAAACATGGCTTTTATAATATAGGTGGGTAAGAAAACAAAAAGGATATGAGCAAATTATCGCATATAAATGAAAAGGGAGAAGCCAACATGGTAGACGTTTCTGCAAAACCTGATCAAACCAGAACGGCGCGAGCAACTGGTTTTATTCAGCTATCCGCAGAAACTATGAAACAAGTAAATGCCAACACGCTAAAAAAAGGAGATGTTTTGTCCACTGCCCGCATTGCTGGTATCATGGGTGCCAAGCAGACTTCAAACCTAATTCCTTTGTGCCACCCCTTACAACTTTCTAAAGTTGAGGTTGAATTTATCGTACACGAAGATGGTATTGAAGTTAAGGCCATGAGTAAATGCATTGGTAAAACAGGCGTTGAAATGGAAGCACTTACTGCAGTAAACGTAGCATTACTAACCATTTACGATATGTGTAAAGCGGTTGATAAAAATATGGTGATGCGCAGTATTAAACTCATCGAAAAAACAAAAGAATAATGAGTACTATAAAAGTTATATCTCTAAATACATCTTCTGAAAAGGGCACTATTAAACAGCCCATTCCTAAAGCAACCATCAACTTTAAAGGTATGGATGGTGATGCGCATTCAGGTCACTGGCATCGTCAAATTAGTATGTTGGCTATTGAGAGCTACCGCAAGATGGAAGCTAAAAAAGAAGGAACTAAATTAGACCTTGGTGTATTTGCTGAGAATATTACAACGGAAGGTATAGAGCTTCATAAAACTAACATATTCGACCGATTTGTGCATAAAGATGTAGTTTTAGAAGTAACTCAGATAGGTAAAAAATGTCATCAAGGTTGCGATATTATGAAGCAAATTGGTGATTGCGTTATGCCTGTAGAAGGAATCTTTTGTCAGGTAATTAAAGAGGGTGAGTTAAAGCCTGGTGATACTTTTGAATATCAGCCACGCGTAATAAAAACCTTAGTTATTACATTAAGTGACAGAGCTTTTAAAGGTATTTACGAAGATAAAAGCGGTCCTTTTGCTGAGAAAATGATGACAGGATTTTTCGAAAATACTGGAAGACATTTCACCATCGACAATAAAATATTACCCGATGATGAAGCCATGATTCAAGAAGCTCTGAAAAAAGCTAAGGACGATAAATACGATATCATTATTACTACAGGTGGTACTGGTTTAGCTAAAAGAGATATTACTCCTGATGTGGTTAAACCTATGCTCGACAAAGAAATACCTGGCATTATGGAACACATCAGAGTAAAGTATGGATCAGAAAAACCCAATGCACTTATTAGCAGAAGTATTGCAGGTGTTATGGGAAGTACTTTAGTGTATGTATTACCAGGAAGCCCCAAGGCTGTTAACGAATATCTAAACGAAATAATTCCAACCATTGAGCACTCCTTAAGAATGATTCATGGGGTAGATTTTCATTAATGGAGTGACAGTTCGCAGTTAGTATAGCAGCCAAGCATCTTAATTGCAACACCTCTATGCTACTGAGCTTGCACTATTAAACCTATGTACCGATTTTTAAAACAAACTAAATACAACAAACAATTATGAAATTAAACAACTTATTTATACGATTATTCTTTTTAGCCAGCGTGGTAACATTTGCATCTTGTACCAAAGATGATGTTAATCCTGATGTAAAGCCAACAGAAATGACTTCTGATAATAAATGGGTAGAAGACGAAATTAAAGTTGGAGATGAGTTATGGTATAAAGTAACTTGCGATGCAGGTTCAACTACGGCTTACGTAGAGTGGGCTGAATCAGCAGGACAAGGCGAAGATCGTGATTACACAGGTGATGTGAAAATTTCAGCCTTTTTAATGGATGGAATCACCCCATATATTGAAGATAAAGACAATGGTTATGGAGATAAAATAAAATCATTCCCTTTGGCTATAGGAGAAGTAAACTTTTTAATAAAAGTTACCATTGGAGGAACTGAAACGCCAGGCACTTTTGCTCTTAGAGCTAAGACTACAAGTGTAATAACTGTAGATTATGCCGATCTAGAAGTTTCTGAAACTTGGACTGAATTAACTATTAAACAAGATGAAATTTTAGGGTTTAAAGTGAAGTATGATGGTTCTAAGCACCTAGCTATCGTTTGGAAAGAAGTAGATTCACCAGATGCAGCAGGAGAATATACTGCAGACATTATGGGTTCGGTATTACATGCCGATGGTACAACTTTTTACAAAGATGTAGCTAAAGGAAAAGATTTCTTAGATAAGAATAAAAGTCATACAGGCGACGAAAAGTACATCTTAACCGAAGCTGATGACAAAAACATCAAAATACACATTAAAAATACAATACCAGGAAGCTTTGCTTTAAAGGTATACGAGTACACCGAGTAAAACTATTCCTTAAACTGAACCTGTTAGGTTTTTAAAGCCTAACAGGTTTTTTATTGCTTACCACTTCTATCATGCTTAAAAATTTATTACTTGCTTTCTTTCTAATATTTGCACTAACCGTTGGGCATGCTCAAAAGGTGCATCATATAAAAGAGGTAACCGTTGAAGCTAAAGCAAAAACGGATGCTATAGAACAGCAGAAAGAATCTACTCCGGCTAAAATTGTAATTAGTAGCAAAGAGCTAAATAATTATGGCAACCATTCCGTTGGTGATATATTAAAACGCTTACCCCGAATATTTGTACAAGGTCCTCCTTCATTTAATAGGAATATTATGATGGGTGGCTTAGATAAACAATTTCAGTCGGTATTAATCAATGGAAACAGGCCTGCAGGTGGCGAGGATTACAGAGATTTAAAACTGGATAGAATACCTGTTGAAATGGTGGAAGAAGTGGAGATTATTTACAATCCACCTGCCGAATGGGGTGCCGATGCAGCCATGGGTGTGGTTAATATCAAACTAAAAGATGCGCCCGACGAAAAATACTTCAATGCCAATATCGCGCTCGACCATACTTCAACAAAAGGCAGTTTAAATCCGGATATGTCTGTAACCTTCGGGAATTCGTACGAAAAACTATCATTTATAGCAAGTTATAGCTACAATCAGTTTAACCGCATTAACCTCAACACACTTTCTGATGGTGAAATATCAGGAACAGAACTGGATGACATCAACGTGAAAATTCATGGTTTTACGGGAAGTTTAAACTACGAATTAAACAAAAACTCTAAACTGAAATTTGAAACTTTTTACAGCGATTACAACGAAACATTGGATTTTGTAGCCGATATAAAACATCGTTCTGATGGTTCTTTAAACTTTACCTCTGACACTGCTTCTGATACTAAAATCAGAAGGCTACATACACAAACTTTAAGTTACGAAACCAAAGGCAGTGATTGGAGATGGACTAATTCCTTAAACTTTTCGCAACACTTTGATAAAAAAGATAGATGGCGTTTAACAGCTAAATCATCTGGACTTACAGAAACATTAGAGGATGAAGACCAACAGAACTCGGAATCTGTATTTCGCAGTGATTACCGAAAAATACTGAATAAGCAGACCCTAAAACTAGGTGTGAGAGCATCAGGTTTATGGCGCGATTATTCCCGGATGGTATACACAAAAATACATGGCAACATGTTTTGGGATGATATTACCGATGGCTCATACGATTTAAGTGAATATAGAGCCAGCGCATATGCAACGGATGAAATACTCCTAAATAAATGGCAAGTGGTTCCTTCTTTGCGTTTGGATTACGACACCCGCTCCTACGAAACCATTGATGATAAAGGTGATTTTACTTACACCTCTTTTAACCCATCGTTGCATACCAAATACCAACACAACGATAAACTATTTTTTAAGGCCGATGTAGCACGTCAAATATCTCGTCCACCTTTTAATGCGCAGGTTCCTATCGATAAAATAAAGCACAAAAAATCAACTATCGAAAGAGGAAATAAAGATTTACTTCCTTCGGAAGCATACACCATGGGCGCTGGCGTTGAAAAATATTTTGAGAATAACAGTTATATCACATTCCGGGGTTTTTATAGTGTGATGCGCGATGTAATTGAGAAGAAAAACGTAGGTATTGATGATAATACGGGCTATCAGGTCATTCAGTCAGTAAATGTAGACAGCGGACTGATATGGGGATTAGATGTGGATTTGCACCTGATTCTTTTATCCTATAAAAAGAATGAGCTTACCCTGAATAGTAATCTTTCGTGGTTGGGCTCAGAAGTTAGAGATGCCAGCACAAGCGAGCTGCGCAGATTAAATGAACAACCAGAATACATGACCAATTCTTCGTTAGATTACTTTAACTCAGGTTTAAAATTACAGTTTTCCTTGGGGGTTAACCATGTGGGCAATAGGTATATTGCGGGTGGAACGGATGAAGGCACTTTAATAGATGCACAAGTTTATCAGCCATACACACAATGGGATGCTCGTTTAAAATATTTCTTTAAACCTTGGGGAAGTGTATATGTAAACGCGGTTAATTTATTCAACGAAAAGATAGAGATAAAGCAAGGCGCTGTTACCGAGTCGGAAATTGTAGGGCGTAATATTAGAGTGGGATTGAGTTTTACGCTTTAATTTACAGCTTAAAAAAGAAGGAGAAAGCAGAAAGAAAAAAGGAGAAAGGAATTTACAGCTTTAGAAGCAGTACACAGTTGGCAGTAGGCAGTGATTTACAGCTTAGAAAAGAAGGCGAAAGGGAACAAGGAGAAGGGAAAACGGGATTTACAGTTCGCTAATGAAATACGCATTTAGCTGTAGGAAGTGATTTGTTGATCAGAATAGTTATTCATCTTTTCCTATTGATTATTGACATCATGTAAATCAAGCACTGTAGGTGCGAAAATATAAATAGCCCTGAGTTTTAACCCAGGAGATGAGAAATATAAATCAATCGATGCATCACCATTTTGATTACATGTACAATCATACTTTGCATCGGAAACTAGAAACACAAGTTATTTAGCAAAACACTCGATACTAAAAAAAATAAAATGATATTTTACGTAGCATTTGACGATACAGACACCATTGATTGTGGAAGAGGAACAGGTAAGTTAGCGCGATGGTTTGGCGATATTATTCCGGCGGAATGTAAACAAACGATGGTGGTGCGTCAGCAGTTATTACACTCGCCTGATGTGCCTATGACTTCGCACAACTCTTCTTTATGCTGCGTTATTGAAGCGCCTGATGAATCGTACCGCGAGCGTTTAATAAAGTTAGGTATTGCGCATATCAAAAATAACTTTTTCGAAGGTAGCGATCCAGGTTTTTGCGTGGCATCTGAAAATGACGATTTAAGCCCTTTAATTAGCTTTGGTATAAAATGTACGGGCACAAAAACCTCACAAGCCGAAGCTAAGGAAGCCGCTAAAGGCGTTCATTTGTCAGGGCATGGAGGAACCAACGATGGAATTATTGGGGCCGTTGCAGCTATTGGCCTTACCTACTATGGCGAATCTGGCCGAATAGTAGATTATGCCGACATCAGAGAGTTACCACAAATAACCAGTGCAGCTATTTTACGCGAAAGAGGAATACATATTATGTCGACAAACCGCCATGCTGAGTTTATTCCCGACGACCATAAAATAGATAACCAAAACTCATTACGTCCTCATTTATTAGGAGGGCGATTAACCGTTCCTGTTACATCAATTGCTAATGATACCTGGCAAACCATTTCTGTAAAAAAGGAATATACCTTCGATCAATTAGAAACAGCGTACACGAAATAGAAATCTATAAGACAAAAGTATAAAGACGAAAGGCTATTCTTATATTTTCTTGCAAATCAGTCTTATGTATTTATACTTTCATCTTAATCCTTAATTAAAACAATATGCAAAGTAATTCCCAACGACTATATAAGTACGTCAAAAAAGAAAGAAAGCTTATTTCACTCGGCGTATTAGCCACCCTATTAATGGGCTTGGTAGAGCTATTTACGGGTTCTATGCTCAAATTCCTGATTGATTTAATCGATAAGTTTTCTGGAACCTTTGCCGATGGAATGATAAAAAATGCCAAGCTGCCTGCAAAATTCAGCATCAAAAACCCCATCACCAACGAGAAAGTAAAAATTTTTAATGATACCTTAAAAGGTAAAGATGACATACTAGAAGGCATGCTGGTATTGTGCCTTATTTTTGTCGGTTTATATTTCCTACTATCCCTATTTAATTACCTGCGCAGAGTATTTATGAATGCCGCTACGCAAAAAATATTGCTAAATTTCAAATCCGATATTTATGATAAAGTAGTACGTCTACCCTATTTCTTTTTTCATAAAAATAAGACTGGAGACGTTGTTTCCAGAATAACCTATGATGTAAGCACGCTGAATGAAATTATTGACCTGCTGATTGAAGTGGCCAGAGCATCTATCTACTTGCTCATCTTTATACCGGTCATGTTTTACATGAGTTGGGAGCTTTCCTTATTCACTATTTTATACTTTCCATTATCACTTATTTTAATAGACCGAATTACCAAGCACATTAAAAAAGTGAGTAAAAAAATAACGGATAACGTAGGTGACTACACAGCATTTTTAGAAGAAAAGATAAACCGCATTAAGCTAGTTAAATCATACAAGAAAGAGCAAGAGGAAGTAGATACTTTTAATGGTTTGGTTGAGGAAAACTACCGCCATAACCTGAAACTTATTAAACTAAAATTTGCCTTAAACCCGGGAAGTGATTTCTTAGGAATGATTGTTCTATCTGTGATTTATGTGTTTTACAGTTATAAGCTGGCACAAGGTTCAGGTACTTTAGGTGATATTGTTTTCTTTTTATATCTGGTAAAAACAGCCTACAAACCTGTTAAAAAAGTAGCGCAAGCATGGGGGCAGCTACATGTTGCCTTAGTCAGCACCAAAAAGATTTTCAACCTGTTAGATGAAGAAGAAGAGCAGTCTACCACGACAGCAGAAAAAAACTCTCTGGAGCATGTTGAATCGCTTCAATTCAAAAACGTCAGCTTTTCATATCCCGATGATCAGCGCTCTGTTATAGAAAACATAAACTACCAGTTTTATAAAGGTGATATTGTTGGGGTAAAAGGAAAAACGGGTACAGGAAAAACAACCTTATTAAACCTTATACCTGAATTCTATTTGCCTACGCAAGGCCATATTTTATTTAATGAGCAAAACAACATATCTGCAGCTCAAAAAAGAAAGCTTTGCATCTATCTAGGAACTGACAGCCTAATGATTAATGGTAGTATCCTACAAAACATTGAATACAGCGGAACATCCATTAATCCTGATTTTAAAGAAGAATTTATCCAGTTTATCGGACTAAAAGAAACCTCTCATCTCGATTGGGTAATTGGTAAGGATGGTGTTAACCTTTCCGACGGACAAAAGCAAAAGGTAGCTTTTTTAAGAGCGTTAATTTGTCAGCCTAAAGTGTTAATATTAGATGAAGTGTTTTCTTCGCTGGACGAAGAAGATGTGCATTATATCATTGAAAAATGCAAGCAACAAGTAGATATTGCCTTTATCGTATCACGTAAAAACAAAGTGTTGGATTTTGCTAACAAAGTGATTGAATTGTAGCAATCATTCCATCAGCATATTCATCATCATTCACTAGGCCTAGGTTTTAACCTAGGTAAATATACACAAGCGCACAGTCGGCTTTAGCCTAAATATATTTGGGTTAAAACCCTGGTATACCATATCTTAATTCTCTGGGTTAAAACCCAGAGCTAGTTATACCCATCTAAACCTTCCTCGCTAGATGAAGAGTACCTGCAACAAGGCATTTTTACACTATAGCTCCATTTTAAAAACAATTAAATCACCTTTTTCCGATAATCTTGTAGCACTGATGGCTATAAAATTACCATCAATAGCGGTCAAATCGTTTAGTTTAATTCCTTGTGGCAAACTAAATTCTTTTTCTGATTTAATACTACCTGTTTCATCTATATGGACAACCTTTATTTTGTTATTAAATGTTCCTGCAATAACAAAACTATGATCTGGCAAGGCTATAATTTGTTCAACATTCCCATTTTCAGAAACACCAATAGGAGATTCCCAAAGCTTTTCTCCATCAATATTATATGCACTTGCAAAAGCTCCTGTAGGATTTAAACCAGCAAAGACTAATTTATTGTTCGTATTAATACTTACAGCGGTACATTTTATATCTTGATCCAATAATAAATCCCATTTTAAATACCCTGCTTGATTAATAGCAAAAATCCAATTGCCAGCGGCAACATAAGCAATGCCCTCCGCATCATTAGCTAAACTATAAACCTTACCCTTACCTGAGTAAGCACGCGACCATAACTTTTTACCATTGGCATTGAGTTTTACCAAATTAGGCGTAAAAGTTGATTCATTTGTTTTTTTGCTATAGCCTGCAATTAAAATATTATTGTCGGGATAAACTACAAAATCAAGTACTTCATCAATATCAATTCTTTGATTAAATATATTGTTGCCATTGGCATCAAGTTTATAAAGCCAGCCTTGGCCTTTCAAACTATCCGTTATAGCGCCCGTAATACCTGCAACGTAAATTTCGTTCTGTGCACTTATGCTAACCTTGTTTACCAAATCATCAAAACGGTTTCCTAAAAACATATTCCAAATCATTTTCCCACTAGCATCTAAGCCTAAAAGCCAAGAGTCATACATTTGGCCTTCTGCTTTGCGCGATGATGCAGCTACTACCAGCTCTCCATTTGGGCGTTTAGCAATTCCTCCGCCAAAATCATTCAATTCTTGGTTATCAAACCCTTTTATAAACTGGTAATTTTCGGATGGAAACTCCTTAAGCACCTGCTCTGCCAATACACTAGCTTTTAGATTGAAAATATCCACAAAACGACTGCCATCGGGGCATGAAGACACAAACTTATTGTAAGCCTCTAAGTTATTTTCACGCTTAGCCCACTCAAAAAGCAATTTATGTTTTATGACTTTGGCTTGTGATAGTTTTGATGAATGAGGAAAATCTACCATAAAACGCTCAATAGCTTCAAGTGTATTTTTATCGCATGCTTCTTTAAAAGCTATTCCTACCATCAGCTTCTTAACTTCTTCAACCTGCTTAGCCTCCGGATATTTTTCAATAAAATTCTGATAACTATTTAATGAGCCATCACTTATAGCATTTTTATAGGCTAAGTCATTGCGCATCTTTTTTGCTATATCAGCTTGAGCTGATTCTGGATAATCCTTTAAAAATTGATTCAATGCAGCAACAGTATTTTCATTCTCGGCTTCTCGAAACTTTATGTAGGTCAGAATATGTGAAACATTGGCATAGTATTTCGAATCAGGAAATTCATTTAAGAAACTCTTGGCATAATCGGTATTATTTTCCTCTCGTATAAACTTAATCAACTTATCTTCTATCTGTTGATGCAGCCAACTCATATTGTCACTTAAAGCTCTACTTCTTCTCGTTCTATCTAGTTTAAATACCAAATCATCTATAACAGCTATATCTCCGTCTGTAAACTGCGATTGTGTCTTATAAGCTTTATTAAAGTGTGCCAAGCCTTTAATAAAGTCTTTGTTAGAATATTTATCGTAGGAGTAAACCATGGCAAGTCCTAAATGAGCCATGGCCGATTCAGGTTCTTTTAATAATACCTTATCTAAACTTTCTTTAGCCTTATCAAGTTCATTATCAATATCGGCGCTTGTACGCGCTTCCATGCCTTTGAATAAATTACTAGTAATTACTCTTTTAGGATTCTGAGCTAAACTAATAGTTGATATTAGCAATGATAGGACGAGTATATTTATTTTTTTTGAATTCATCATTAAGCGCTTATTTTTTTAGTACTAAAAATTCGACACGACGATTATTTGATCGTCCAGCTTCGGTTTTATTGGTATCTAAAAACCTAGATTCTCCATACCCCACACCTTTAATTCTTTGAGCCTCGACACCCTTACTAACAAGATACTTAACTACAGATTGTGCGCGTTGTTGACTTAAATTTTGATTTAACTTATCAGAACCCACATCATCAGTATGACCACTAATTTCAATCAAACTAACTGTTCCTTCTTTTAAAAAATCAACTACTTTATCAAGCTCTTCAAAAGAAGTGGGTAAAAGCGTACTCTTAGCAGTTTCGAAGAAAATATTATTTAAAATTAGCGCTCCTCCTTCTTCAATATTTCTCAATCCTTCGGTAAAAGCATCCTTAGGCAGTACAGGCTCTTTAAAAATAACAGTACCCTCCGAGTGGCAATTGTTTTTATCACTTACATAGTACGTATATGAACCTGCTTTTAGGTGCTCAATTTTTCGTGCATTTTTTGTTCCGTTACTCCATTCAATATTATAAGGAGCTTCTCCTCCTGTTATTCCTATGCTGATGATACCATCATCTTTTATTTTATCTACATGACCCGTAAAAGGATTTTGACCTCCTGTATAAGCGGAATCAATAAGCGTGGTTTTTAAATCTTTAGGAACGCATGCACACATATTACAATCAACTAGCGGACGCATATCAAAATCGTCGAAAAAGTAATATGCATATGATTTGCCTTTTTTATTTTTAGTATCACGACCAGTAACTACATAGTTTGTATGGTCGTAATTATTAAAGTTACCCACAACAAAGCACTGCTCACCTCCTTTTGCCGTATATACTTGACAGAATTGCACCCATTCTTCTGTATTGTCTAAAAACAAACCTTCTTTGTTCGTTAAATCGGCCGTTAATTGTAAAAAGGAATTGTTATCATTAAGTATTTTTGCGGTTGTAAAATGCATGCTCAACTGGTCAACAGCAAATTTACTTCCCGATGCTAATTTGTACCAGAATGAAATGCAATACTTTTGACCAGCAACCATAGAGCCGTCTAAGGTACCTTGAATGTATTCTCTGAAATTGCGATTACTACCACTTAAAATGGCTCCTACGTAACCTTTACCCGATTTAGCCTTGCTGTATCCTGCAAAATTATCGGGCACTTTTACTTCGCCCAAACCACACTCATTAAAATAATCGGGAGTAGTAGCCGTTGGATAGGTCCAGTTAGGTATTAATATATGCGACCTATTCATATTAGTGTAACCTTGAGGACATTCTTCATACACCTCAAAACTAGGGTTAAGTACCATATTCTGAACTTGCGCAGATGATTGGAACCAGGTGAAAATAATACTTAATGCTATAAGATACTTTAGGTAGAGTTTCCTCATTATTAAATGGAATTATGTTGTGTTGAATATATTTAAATAGGTTCGTTTAATGTTAAGATTACAGCAAGAACTGCCATAAACCAGTGTAAACGGATCATCTGTAAACGAATTTATTTATGTAAAGTTACATTTCAGTTATATAATATCATTACAAAATTTTTAGCTGGATATACCTATAATTGTCCATAAATCATTCCATCAGCATACTCATCATCATTTACTAGCCCTAGGTTTTAACCTAGGTAAATTTATACAAGCGCATAGTCGGCTTTAGCCTATATATTGGGGTTAAAACCCAGGTGTACGAAATCTTAATTCTCTGGGTTAAAACCCATAGCTAGTTATTTAAACCTGTTCAACTCCCCTATTTGCTTAACTCCTGTGGGCAGGACGTCATTTTTTCCAGGAAAAGGCTTGATGCCCGCGGCAGGAACCTTTCCTTTCATTCCCAAAGCTTCTCGCCGCTGGCAGGAAGCTTTTCTGTCGTTCCCATACTGCAATGCCCAGGGCACGAAGCTTTCTTGGCACTCCGAAACATTCCTGCCGTGGGCACGAAGCTTTGCAAGTCGTGTTTTTAGTCGCTGCCCTAGACAGCGCGTCTTAGTTGGTGAAAAATTGCACGCCTATCATGTGTTTAATCTGAATTTTGTTAACGATTTATATGGTCTCTTGATATAAAAATTATAATTTAAAGTATTGATAACGTTGAATAACAGAATATACCATAGCTTATTGCCTATAAAGCAAGAAGCCGTGATATTAAACAATAACTATGAAGTGTTGCGTTTTTAAATGTTTAACCTCTTAACTCAACTGATTAATGTAAATAGACTTTAACCAATTGAGTTCTTAAAATTTAATGATTATGGAACAAAATCCTAGCTTTTCGAAGTACAGAAATTCGGAACGCCTACAATTTTTTGAAGATGCAGGAAGTACCTGTAAAAAAGTAGATATTGCCGCTTTAAAGCTGCAAACTCAAGTTGATGCTCTGGTGCAAGCTACGCTTAATTTAAGTAATAACTTTAAAAACGAGCTGGCAAGCGCATTTACATCAAGTTTAACAGAATTAGACACCGATAGAGATACAGATATTCGACTTGTAAAAAACATTGCTGATGCCTACACAAGACATTTCGACGATGCTAAGTCGGAAGCTGCTCGTCTAATTTTAAGAAGTATTGACAAGTATGGTAAAAAAATATATAGATTAAATTACCAGGCACAAACTTCAGTATTAACTAATTTAGGTAATGATTTAAAACAACCTGAAGCTGCAGCAGCTATCGAATTACTTGGCTTAAGCGATGTGTGCGATCATATGATTAGTACCAACAAGCAGTTTAATACCCAGTATTTAAATCGTCTGGATGAAAAAGCGGACGATGATGATGTAAAAACTGTTGAGTTAATTAAAGAGGCCACTATTAAATGGGATGAATTAGTCACATTTATAGATGCCAATATGGTGCTTAACCCGTCGGAAGCACTAACCTCCCTGGTGAATAAACTCAACGAGTTAATTGAAGCATATAACAATACGGTTGCTATGCGTTATAGTAAAACACAAAGCAATAATTAATATTTAGCAACACTTCATAGTTTAATGGTGGCTGTCTCAAATGAGATGGCCTCTTTTGTTTTAAAGCTTGAAGTTCCCCTTAACATATTTAGACGCACTATAGTTGGTCAGATGAGATGTATTGTGCACCTTTGGATTTACCAAAAGGAGAAATAAAAGTGCACAACACGCACTAAAGCCCCCTTATTCAATACCGTTGGCACCAATGGCAGGGCAACTTGGCTATCCGAAGATTGTGATAGAAATAATATCTTGATTCATATTGACAGTTAGCAATAAATTAAATGGATATTTAATATGGAGAAGAAGTAAATGGAATTTGAAGTTTTATATAATTTGGATTTTGACCCATTTCGGTGGCATGTCCTTTTGATTCCAATGTGTTTGATTTTTCTTAGTGTTAATGCGATTAAATTGATTAAACGATACGGTTTTAATCATCCAATGCAGACTTTGGGATTCTTTCCGAATCTAAACTTTACAATGATAGGAAAGTTCTTCGCTTTCATTATTGCCTTTTTCGGTTTTATCATCTTAATAGTTATGCTTGTTCAGATTCCGATAGAATTGATTGAGCGGAGAAAAGTTAAAGAGATAATTAAAAATAATTATTATAAAACGATTGAGGGTAGAATTGAAAGCTTTTCTCCTGCCTACAATCGAGACCAACCTAATGAAAGTTTTGAGATTTCTGGAGTAAAGTTTTCCTATTCTGAGTTTGATGATATATATGGATATTCAAAGACTTCCATCCATGGAGGAATAATAGATTCAACTGGTCAGTATTTAAGAATCAGTTATTATTTTATGGATGGTCAAAACATAATTTGTAAAATTGAAGGAAATAAAATCCACTAGTCCTAACAAAAAAAAGCCTGAAACTAATTAAAGTCTCAGGCTACCCTTATTCCCAAATCATATTTCTATGACTTTACAAAAACTTGTGTTGCCCTTATGCTGCCCTCTAAATTCACAATATATACTCCTGGTGACAAAAAACTAACATCTACTCTATAGGTAGTATCGTTGTTTTTTACCGACTGATTGTATAAAACAGAACCAGACATAGATAGTATTTGAAGATAATTAAAATCATCAGATAACTCTCTTTCTACATACAAAGTATTCTCTACAGGATTAGGGAATACACGTAAGCTATTTTTCTTGGTTTCTTTTACATGCGTATCCACAACTGGTTTATATACCCTAATCCAGTCTACCTTCATTTTATTTTTAGCATCATTTAATAAATCAGCATCGCTAGGTGTTCGGCCTGCTTCCACATGCCAATCCTGCGATTCAACATTAATAATAATGTCCTGCTCCTTGGTAAATCCATTACCGCCTTGGTAATTATAAGGGTCGATAACGCTTACCTGCGAAACATTACTAGCTGCCTTTAATGATTCAAACGAATAAGTGGAACTTGTTGAATGCTGATTGGCTTTTTGGTATCCACCTTCAAAATCTAATTGACCATCAGTCATGCTTGGATAGGTATAATACCAGGTATCGCCCACTTTAGTGGCAAATGCCTTATCATATAAAACCCTTTGCAATTCTCCGTCAACAAAGTATTCAAAATGGAACGGACTAATCCAGTTTACTCCTACTCTAACATATTTACGATCGCCGTCGTTCCAACAATATTCGCCCCAACTATTTACACCTGACCTTTTCCACCAACTATTTTTATCGCGTGGTTGATAATCCGTAAACGGATTACGAATAAAGGAGTGGTGACTTAAATGAATAAACTCAGCAAAATAAGCATTGCCATGGTCTGCCCCTCCATAACATTCTATAATATCTATTTCCTGCGTATCATCCGGACTCAACAGCCAAACATCAGACGCTAAAACAATATCTGCAACACTAATGCTTGCCTCAACAAATACAGGATATAAAACACGATTGGTAGAAGTAATACAACCCGCATTAACACCTGGTACTCCCATTTTACTGATACTCGGATTGCGAGATGCATTAATCACCAAATCGTTACCATCAACAGCTACATGATTATATTGCCAATAGGTAGTTCCTGGACCATCCCACCCATTGTGGTAAAAATTAGTCCATTTATCTCCGAATGTGGTTAATGCGTTTGTTGCTTCAAAACTATAGTTGAAATCATCCGATGGGTCTTCCTGTATCTCCCACTTATATCCGTCTCCTGCTTCAGCTGGAACTGGAAAATCTTTCCAGTCCTGAGCCAAAACAACATTGCTTATGAATAAACCAGCAATTATTAATCTCCTCATCACAATTTCCTTCAAAAGTGTTTATTCTTTTCCTTCTTCACCAGGTGCCACATGGCTTGTTTTACGGTGCGATTTAAAACCACGAATATATTGCCAATCATAGCTTACATACTCATGCGTTAGTCCCATACGTAAAATCTCTGTTGGTTCCTTTTCGGTATCTGCCGAACGATTTAAACCAATAGCATGTGGAGCTCCAGGAATGGAAGACATAATATTAAAGTTGATTCCATCTTTCGACCATTGTATCGTATTCTTTTCTGGTCCGTCTGTAGTAATTAATGAAGCAATACCTCCATTATAAGGCCACACGCAAATTTCGTGTCCACTGTTACTGATAGGATTGTATTTTGACTTCACATATGGTCCTTGAGGATTATCGGCAATAGCCACACCATGACGAATTTGACGACCCCCAAAAGTGATTTCTTCACCCATTTGCTCACCTTTATAATACAAATAAAATTTACCATTGTAAGGAATAATACATGGATCGTGTACTTTATGACTATCAAAATCACCCTTTTTCTCTACCATAAAACGGTTGTCTTTATCACCTTTCCAAACACCATTATCGGCAGGACTTAAGATAGGCTCTTTGCTTTTAGTCCATGGTCCATCAGGAGAATCGGACCAAGCTAAACCTACTTGATTTTTTACACGCACATTATATGGCGATTTTACGGTTTGATAACACAAGTAGTATTTTCCTTCGTGTTTCATAATTTCTACCGTAAACACAGAACGGTCGTCATACGCCCCTTTTTCACCTCTGGTTACTGCAGGTCCTTGCTCATCCCAGGTAATTCCATCCTCCGAAGTAGCATACCAAATATCACATCTATCCCAAGGAAAAACCTTTTCGTTTTCAATATCTCCAGCAAAACCATCTACTTTACCAGTACTTCTGGAATACCATGTATAAAATTTACCGTTCTCTTTAATGATAGCACTTGGATCTCTTCTTACGACACCCTCTTCGTAAGCGAAGTCACCTTTTAAGTCGAATACTTCAAACTCAATAAACCACTCATTACCGTGCTTAGGCCATTTTAATGCACGCTTAGATGCTGCACTTAAATATTCTGGATTAGTAATTCCTAAATGATCAATTTCTTCTGTTGTTGGTTTTGTTTCTGTTTGATCTGAACAACATGATTCGCTCTTTTTTTGATTACATGCTACAAACGAAATCAAAACTAAAGCAAGTCCTAATGTAGATTTAATACCCTTCATCATATACTTATTAATAGATTAACATTTACTTTTTCTCAACAACAAATATATTTATAGATATAGGTATAATAGCGTTGTAAAATCCTATGAATAACGGGGTATATGAAAACGAAAGAGGTATTTGATAACCAAATGAGTGGTAAAAGATAACTATACAAACCCTAATTTATAATAGACAAGCACTCAGCTGCATCATGTTTAAGGTGTGGGTTTGCTATAATATTTCGAATCATAACCCTGCACTTCGTACAGGGCTTTTCATATTTAATCCTTTCAGGATTTTTGCATTAAACCCGCAATAAACATAGAAAATCAATACTATTTTACTAATGTGATACTTTATCAACTATTGATTCGTTTTTGTAATTGAAGTTTTCGCAAAGTTTTATATTAATTTCAGCACTTCAATCATTTTCATATTATGAATAACACAACCAACTTTCTACTGATTTTCATTCTGCTTATTGCAAGTTGTAAAAAAGAAAACTCCTACAACACCTATAAAGATGTTGATAAAGAAAACCTAGACGACAATGGTCTCCCCATAATGGACTTTGAAGTAGCAGTACCTGTTATCGAAAACAAAGCATCATACACAATCGACCTAGAACATTGGGATATCCCGAACAACTATTCTGATGCTGCAAAAACTACAGCCAATCTGCAGGCAGCAATTGACTGGGCACATGACGAAGCCTATACACAAGTAATACTTCCGCCAGGTGAATACCTTGTGGGCGAAGAGATAAACGACATTTATCAAGGTGGAATAGAAATTTACGGTAATACGGAATTTATATTTAGCGATGGTGCTATTATTGGTATCGAAACCAACAACAAATGGAACTATTGCGTTTTAAGCTTAAAAGGCGATAACATAATTATACGAGATGGTAGCATAGTAGGCGATAGAGATACGCATATTTATTCGCCCCGAGAAAGCGATGAAGGTACCGCACATGATGAAGGCCATGGCATTTGCATGAACAACAACAGTAATGTTTTGGTAGATAACATGAAAATTCGCGATTTAACAGGCGATGGCTCTTTGGTGCTAGAATCGGAAGATATTACTTTTACAAACAATACTATTTACAACAACCGTCGTCAAGGCATTTCAGTTGTAGGAGGTGTACGTGTGCACGTAAAAGATAACGAGATACATCATATTAATGGTACTGCGCCCCAATTCGGAATTGATATTGAAGGCGCTGGTCGTATCGATAAGGACATTCTGATTGAGCACAATAATTTCCATCACAATGCAGGCGGCGACATTGTAAATGCTTCTGGAAAAAACGTATATATTTTAGATAATACCATGGAACAAGGTGCCGAAAGTAAATATGTAGATGGGCCAATTGTTAGTTGGCATAAAACACATAATATTATTGCTCGAAATACTATTACAATGGTAGATGGTTCTGCAAACGGACGTTTAGGATACATTCAGTATTCGAGTGGTGGAGATAAAGGACATAATCGTGCAACTTATGTACACGATAATGTAATGAATAGTTGCGGAATGTATATGTACAATAGTTCAGGTGCAGATGTTCGCAAAAATAAATGCTTAGGTTATTTCATTGCCTTTTCAGATTTCTCGAACCTTATATTAATGGATAACCTAGTTACCTATTCTGAAGACCATCCTAATCTTAGATATTGTTGGTCGTACCGTTTTAAAAATGCTACAGGTGTTGCAAGTGGCAATTACTTGGAAGATAATTTAGAAGATATTCCTTTATTAGAAAGCAAACCTTATACACTTCAATGTGTGCTGGATGGATGGTGATAAATAATAACAGTTGCAATATAAAATTGAAGATATAATGAACAACCTCGGGGCAAGCCTCGAGGTATTAAACCTTTTGGCACCAGTAAAGCAGCTTGTATCGTTTAGGAATAAACATACAAGCTGCTTGTTTTTTTTATAAATCCAGTACTAACTTCTGTAGTTCATCTCCACCACTTAACATCAACTCAGGATTTTCAAGCATCTTTTTAAGGGTTACCAAAAAGCCCACAGAGTCTTTCCCATCAATGATACGATGATCATAGGATAAAGCGGTGTACATAATAGGGCGAATCTCCACCTTACCGTTTACAGCCATTGGGCGCTCTACGATATTATGCATACCCAAAATAGCCGATTGTGGAGGATTAATTAAAGGCGTAGATAACATAGAACCAAAAACACCTCCATTGGTCACGGTGAAAGTTCCACCTGTCATCTCATCTAAACTAATTTTACCTGCTCTGGCTTTTACCGCTAATTGCTTTAAGGTATCTTCAATCTGCGCTAAACTCATGGACTCGGTATTTCTAATAACCGGAACCATCAATCCTTTGGGTGTTTGAACGGCAACAGAAACATCTACATAATTAGGTGTTACTATTTCATCACCATCAATCATTGAGTTAACCATGGCATGCTTTTGCATAGCTAAAGCTGATGCTTTAATAAAGAACGACATAAAGCCCAATTTAACCCCATGCTTTTCTACAAAAAGGTTTTGGTACTTTTTACGCATGGCCATAATATTAGTCATGTCAACCTCGTTAAAAGTAGTCAGCATAGCTGTTTCTTGCTTTACAGCAACCAAACGCGCACTTAGCTTTTTACGCAGAGAAGTCATCTTTTGTCTGTTCTGCTCCCTCTCCTTAGGCTGAGCCGAAAGACCAGCAGGCACACCAGCACTTGCTGCAACATTTTCTCCTGCTTCTTTAATAGCTCCAATCTCCTTTTTCGAAATACGATGAAGACCATTGATTACGTCCTCAACCGTCCATCCTTCTTCTTCCATTAAGTTTTGCGCCACAGGCGTTACCTTAACTTTAGATAATTCTTCAGAAACAGCTTTCTTTTCGCTTGGTTTAACTTCCTCCTTTGTTTCGCTTACTTCTGCGCTTGGAGCAGCAGGTGTTTCAACAGGTTCCGCAGGAGCCACCGATGTATCAATGGTACAAGCAATTTCGCCAACCGCTACCGCTTGTTCAGCTTCTACTAATATTTTTATCTTTCCTGCTTTGTCCGCATTTAAGGTAAGCGTAGCTTTATCCGATTCTATTTCTGCTAACTCCTGATCTTTGTTAACAACATCGCCATCATTAACCAACCAACTAGCAATTTCTACTTCCGTTATAGATTCTCCTGGCGAAGGAACTTTTATTTCGATGATCATAGTTTAATCTTTTTGCAATATCTGTTTATTCGGAATACTTTTAAAACACTATTCTTCTAATGAAGATAACTAAATAGAAAATCTTGACTCTTCAGAAAAATATCTGTGCTGATTTAATATTTCCTTTCTGTCTTTTCCTTCAACACATTGTAATCCACAATACTTATTTTTCAGGTCACAATGACATTTCTTAAATATCTTATCTACAATTTCCTTTTGTCCAACCATATGCAAACCATTTAATCCTGTTGCAGGACTACCACTGGCTAAACGTGCCACAGGAATAAGCTTAACTGTTTTAAACATACCCCTGATGTACTTCCAAGCACCCATATTTTCAGGTTCTTCTTGTACCCAAAGATGTAGGATGGCATTTTTATATTTAGCTACAATGCCATTTAACTGCTTTTCGGGGAATGGATGCATTTGCTCAATTCTAACCAAAGCAATATCCGTTGCATCTAATTCCTCCTTACGGGCCAATAAGTCAAAATATATTTTTCCGGTGCAGAATACGACTCTTCTAACTTTATCCGTATCCACATTATTATCATCAATCACCTCTTGGAATTTACCGGTTGCCAACTCATCCATTTTTGATACACATTTAGGATGCCTTAGCAAACTCTTAGGTGTAAACACAATCAATGGCAAGCGAATATCTCGTTTTACCTGTCTGCGTAATACATGAAAAAAGTTAGCAGGTGTAGTACAATTAACCACCTGCATATTATTATTGGCAGCCAAAGACAAAAAGCGCTCAATACGTGCACTCGAATGCTCAGGCCCCTGTCCTTCGAAACCATGCGGTAGGTATAAAACCAAGCCATTCATCAAACCCCACTTTTCCTCTGCCGAACTAATATACTGGTCGATAATTACCTGAGCTACATTATAAAAATCACCAAATTGCGCTTCCCAAATGGTTAATCCATTAGGCGTAGCTAAGGCATATCCATAATCAAAACCCATTACTCCGTATTCCGATAAATGCGAATTATAAACGTTAAAACGAGCTTGTTCTTCTGATAAATTCTTTAACGGAAAATATAACTGCTCTGAGTCTTGGATAGTTAATCCAGCATGTCTGTGTGCAAAGGTTCCTCTCACACAATCCTGACCACTTAACCTGACTTGATGACCTTCAGTAACTAAAGTAGCATAAGCCAATTGTTCTCCCATGGCCCAATCCAAACGATCGTTCTCAATCATCTTTTTACGATCGCTCATGATTTTATGAACCTTTTTAAAGAATGGCAAATCCTTAGGCAGGTCGGTTAACTTTTCTCCTAATTCAAGTAAAGTTTTATTCTCTACTCCGGTTTCAGTTGACTCAATAAAATCACTTGGCTCTGAATATCTAAATCCTTTCCAGTAATCTTCCAGAAAACGTTGAATGACTACTTTATCTATATTCTTAGAATCATCTAATTGTTTATCTAAATAAACATCAAATCCATTTTGGAGGGCACTTAACTCCTCCTGCTTATATACCTTATCCTCTAATAACTTTTGTCCATACACATCTCTTACATTAGGATGTTTAGCGATGGCCTTATATAAAGTTGGTTGTGTAAATCTGGGTTCATCACCTTCGTTATGGCCGTATTTACGATAAGCTAATACATCTATGAATACATCGGCATTAAAGGTCTGGCGGAACTCAACAGCCAATTCTAAGGCATAAACCATTGCCTCAGCATCATCTCCATTTACATGAAAAACAGGACTACGCGTTACCTTACCCACATCGGTACAATAAGTACTCGAACGGGCATCTAAATAATTAGTGGTAAAACCCACTTGGTTATTCACTACAATATGAATAGTACCTCCTGTTTTATATCCTTTCAGCTGACTCATTTGAATCACCTCGTATACTACACCTTGCCCAGCAATGGCAGCATCTCCATGAATTAAAACAGGAATGGCCTTATTATAATCTTCTTCGTATTTATTGTTGATGATAGAACGTGTGAGACCTTCAATAATTGGTCCTACCGTTTCGAGATGTGATGGATTTGGTGCTAAATTAACACGTACTTTGTTTCCATCATCAGTTAAAATATCGTTTTGATAACCCAAGTGATACTTTACATCACCCAGCGAAATACCTTCAGCATATTCATCACCCACAAATTCCTTAAAAATATTTTCATAAGGCTTTTTCAGGATATTGGCCAGCACATTTAATCGTCCACGGTGCGCCATACCAATCATCACCTCTTTAACACCCATTTCGGCACCCTTGCGAATTAAAGCATGTAAGCCTGGAATAATCACCTCACTACCTTCTAAGGAGAAACGCTTTTGTCCAACAAATTTTTTATGGATAAAACCCTCGAAGCCGGCCGCAACGTTTAGTTGATCGTAGATTACCTTTTTCTTTGCCTCCGAAAAAGAAGGCGTATTACATACCGATTCCATCCTTTTCTTCATCCACTCAACCACTTCTGGATGGCGGATATACAAGTACTCTACACCGATGGATTCGCAATATGTCTTTTGCAGGTGAGCTATAATGTCCTTTAGCTTTGCCTTACCCATACCTAATTTAGCACCTGCTTCAAACTCAGTTTCTAAATCGGCCTTTTCTAAACCAAAATTTTCTATATCCAAAGTAGGATAATACTGACGGCGCGAACGAACTGGATTGGTATGCGTAAAAAGATGTCCCCTTTGCCTATACCCATGAATAAGGTTGGCTACATTAAATTCTTTACTCACTAATCCTCCTGTTGAGGTCTCGTAATTTTTACGAGCGAAGTCAAACCCTTTAAAAAACAATCTGAAGCTTTCATCAACAGATTCGGGATCATTTAAATAATTTTGGTAAAGCTCTTCTATTGCTTCTATGTCACTATTACCAACAAATGAAAATTCTTCCATGGACTTATATATGATAAACCGCTATGTGCGCCAATTAATTTCTGATTATAAAATGCAATATATGTATTTTAAGTATTCATGATTCTCAAACATGCATGAAATCTTAACTTTTTAGCTGTAAAAACTATTAATTTTTATTCTTTTGTATAAAGAATCATCGCAAATATCTTCATGACAAATTTTATTCAACAACTTGCTCAGTACTATTTTAATAAATATCAAACCAACATATCGGAGTTTTGTTTTGTATTTCCCGGTAGAAGAGCAGGACTTTTTTTTCAACAGCACCTTAGTACGCTCATCTCAGAGCCACTTTGGTCGCCAAGAACAATAACTATAAATGAATTTGTTCAGGATTTTACTTCTCATCAAATAGCCGACAAAATTACTTTGGTTTTTGAGCTGTATCAAGTGTATGAAGAAGTATATAAAACTGGAACCAGTTTTGATGAGTTTTTGCCTTGGGGCGAAATTATCTTAAATGATTTTGATGACATTGATAAATATAGGGCCAATGCCGAACAAGTTTTTTCGAACCTTCTTTCCATCAAAGAAATTGAAGATGATTATAGCTTTTTAAGCGAAGAGCAAATAGAAACCATAAAAAGCTTTTGGCATTCCTTTAATCCGCACAAGCTATCCGATCATCAAACAGAATTTATTAAGGTATGGGAAAAACTCTATGAAGTTTACCGCCTATTTAATAAGCGTTTACTAGAAAAAAACATGACCTACGAAGGGGCAGTATATCGCTCCATAGCCGATGACATTGATCAAAAGAAACCGCTAAATATAAAATACCCCAAAATTATATTTGTTGCCTTTAATGCTTTAAATAGCTGCGAGAAAAAGTTGTTTCATCACTTGGCTATTGGTAACAAAGCCGATTTTATTTGGGATTATACTCCTTGGTTACTACAAAATAAAAATACAGGTTCCAACCCTCATGAACGAATGAAAGAGCATGAGGCCATTCGATTTATCGAAGAAAATCTGGAGAAATTTCCACCTCCGCATGATTGGGATTTCCCTGCAAATAAAGAGTTACCTGAAATAAAGATTACTTCGGTTGCTACGGATACTGCGCAAACACAGATAGTACACCAATACTTACAAGATATTCCTGCAGAAAGTAATTCTTCTCAATTAGATTCTGCATTACGAACTGCGGTTATACTAACGGATGAAACCATACTATTACCTGTATTACATTCCATCCCCGATGAAATTGAAAAGGTGAATATTACGATGGGTTACCCCATTAAGAATACACCTGCCTATGGTTTACTTGAATTGGTTTTTGACTTGCAAAAAAACGGAAGGAAGACTAAAGCGGGTAAAACCTGGTTTTATTTTAGAAATGTGTTACCTATCCTGAGTCATCAGTATATTGAACCTATCAGCCCCGAGCTGCATAAAAAGCTTGCCTACTCAATAACCAAGCAAAACAAAACCTACATTGAGGCCAATGAATTAGATAAAAGTAAACTTTTAAACACCATATTTAAAGTGGTAGAAAAGAGCGAAAACTTCTCTACTTACTTAATCGATTTATTACAGCTCATATATAGTGGTCTGCAAAAGAACGACAACGACCAGGTTATTGAAAAGGAATTTATTTACCAGCTGCATTTAACCATTACCCAACTGGCTGATCTCATTAAAAAGCTGAAGGTAGAAATTAGTCCGGATACCTGGATTAAACTATTTAAACGTGCTGCTGAGTTAAAAAGCATTCCTTTTAGTGGAGAACCTTTAAAGGGCTTACAGGTAATGGGTATTCTAGAAACTCGTGCTTTAGATTTTGAGAATCTTATCATTCTCAATATGAATGAGGGTGTTTTTCCACAGACAGGAGCAAGCAATTCATTAATTCCATACAGTTTGCGTAAGGCCTTTATGTTGCCTACTATCGAGCATCAGGATGCCATCTTCGCTTATTATTTTTACCGATTAATTCATCGTGCTAAAAAGGTACAGATGTTATATAATTCGTCGGCACAAGGAATGCAAACCGGAGAAATGAGTCGTTTCTTATTCCAGCTTAAATATGAGTACCCTGCCGATAAACTCAGCTTTTCTACAGCAGTTGATAATATTAATATATCCCCTTCTCAGAGCTATTTTGTAGATAAGGATGAAAAAGTAATGTCGGTACTCAACCAATATTTGCAAGACGGTACTCGTAAGTTATCGCCTAGTGCCTTAAGTACCTATTTTGAGTGCCCTTTGAGATTCTATTACAAATACGTGCTAAAAGCTGCAGAACCTGACGAAATTTCAGAAGATATTGACCCCAGAATTTTTGGGACTCTATTTCATGAAACCGTGGAAGAAATATATAAACCATTCGTGGGTAAAGAGGTACTTCCTGAGGACATTAAAAAATTAAGACTGGATAAAAACACCATTAATCAGGCACTGCACAAAAGCTTTAGTAATTATTTCAACCACGATTTAAATCAAAGTGACTTTAAGGATATTCAGGGTAAAAACATATTAGTATTTGATATCATTAAAAAATATGTGCAGCAGTTTTTACAGGTAGAACAAAAGCATGCGCCCTTTTATTTAAAAGGATTAGAGAAATTGGTGGATGCAAACATTATAGTAGGCGATAAAACAATTTGCCTGGGTGGTACGATTGATAGGTTAGATGAAAAAGATAATAATATTAGGGTAATTGACTACAAAACGGGTGCAGGCGACGAGCACTTTAGTAAAGTAGAAGAATTATTTTTACAAAGTAAACACAAGGCTAAAAAGGCTATTTTTCAAACTTTGTTATACAGCTATATTTTAAAACAAAGCAAATCAGATATTTCATCCTATTATCCAGGAGTGGTATGGATTAAAAAGATTTTTACCTCTCCTGATTATTCGCTTAAAAAAGGAACACCAAGTAATAACGAAACCTTGACTTTACAAACCGTAGAGGAAGAATATATTAATGAATTAAAACAACATTTGGCCGATCTTTTTAATAAAGATATTGCCTTTTCGCAAACCGAATATACCGATAGCTGCTTATCTTGTAGCTATAAAAGTATTTGTGGGAAATAGGATATTTACAAAATCATGAAATATTTTTTAATATACATTACGATTTTCATTTTGAGCACTTTCAAGTCTTCTGCACAAGAAAATGACAGAAGCCTATATATGAGTCATTCACAAAATAACCTTTGGCTTAACAAAGTGAAAAACTCAAATAAAAAAACGCAATGGAATTATATTTATAAGCGTTTTTTAGATTCCTCAAATCTTGAAATAGATTTAGATTCTGACAAAATAGCAACTCCTGTTATTCTTATTGCAGGTAGAGTATTTGAAACAGAACTAGGTTATGCTTCAAGAAAAAAAATATCACAATTGATAACATACGAAAAGTTAGAAAGCATATTAATTATGGACAAAGTTCCTGAGAACTTGCATATTAATAAACCTTTTACAGGGATTATCTTAATTTCGTTGAATGATAAAAGAGTGTCTAGAAAATTTGAAAAGATTCTACAAAGACTAGAGTAATTATTCATCACTCGATTGAAATGAGGATGAAATATGAATCATACCGAAATAATTGATAGTAATAATGGATTTAAATAAAATAGAACAACTCAGCAAAATGTTTACTCGCTTTACTGGCGAGCAGATAGAAACTACAGAAATGCTTCCTCCATCAGGATCTTACAGAGAATATGTTCGCTTTACTGGAGGCGGAAAAAGTGCCTTAGGGGTTTTTAATTCCGATAAAAAAGAAAATGCAGCTTTTATTGGATTTTCTGAGCATTTTAAGAGTAAAAGTTTAAAGGTAGGTAAAGTATTCGACCAGGATATGGAACAAGATATTTACCTGGTAGAAGATTTAGGAAACACCACCCTTTTCGATTTTTTGCAGGCCAACAGAGTTGAGGGAGAATTCTCAGAATCTTTAATGGACATATATAAAAAGACCATTGAGGAGTTGGTGCTATTTCAGCTTAAAGGATCAGAAGATTTAGATTTTGATCTTTGCTATCCGCGTAAAGCTTTTGACAGACAATCGATGCAATGGGATTTGCATTATTTTAAATACTACTTTTTAAAATTGGCTCAGGTACCGTTTGATGAACAAGCTCTCGAAGAAGATTTTAAGAGCCTCATGGACTTTCTTTTAGAGGCTGAGCACCATTACTTTTTATATCGCGATTTTCAATCGAGAAACGTGATGGTGAAAAATGGAGAACCCTGGTTTATTGATTATCAAGGAGGAAGAAAGGGTGCTTTGCAATACGACTTAGCTTCTTTACTTTACGACGGGAAAGCGGATATACCAGTGGAAGTTAGAGAACAATTATACAGCCATTACATCGACACCTTAAAAAAACACAAAGAGGTAGATGAGAGTTCCTTCCAGAATCATTTTACAGGTTATGTATATATACGCATTATGCAAGCCATGGGAGCATACGGATTTAGAGGCTTCTACGAGAAAAAAGAGCATTTTTTAAAGAGTATACCATATGCGCTTAAAAACATATCTTACTTGCTCAAAAGTCATCCTTTACCTATTCAAATCCCTGAGCTTAGTAGAGTATTAGAGGCATTAACTACCAATGAAAAACTATTAAGAATAAACGCTTTAACTGTTACCATTAATAGCTTTTCGTTTAAACGAGGTATTCCTTTTGATATGAGTGGAAATGGTGGTGGTTTTGTGTTTGATTGTCGTGCAATACACAACCCTGGCAGATACGAAGAATACAAACAAATAACAGGCAAGGACGAAGCCGTGATTAAGTTTTTTGAAAAGGAGCCTGAAATGAAAGAGTTTTTAGATGATGTTTTTTCGGTTGTTTCTAAATCTGTTGAAAAGTATATTTCGAGAAATTTTAAACATTTAATGGTGAATTTTGGTTGTACAGGTGGACAGCATAGGTCGGTATATAGTGCCGAGCAGCTAACTAAATACATACAACAAAAGTATCCTGTAAGCGTTAAGCTTCGACACGTAGAGCAGGAAATTAAAAAAGCCTAAAATGGGATCGAAGAAGTGTAAGAAAGTAAAAAAGTGCGATAAGGGAGTTGAGATGGACAGTGACGACAAATTTCAATGCAAAAAATGCAAATTAACTTCTAACAAAGAAAAAAAACTCTGTAAGCCAGAGAAACAATAACTTAAGAAATACAACGCGACTTATACCTATTAAAATCAATGGATATAAGTCGCTTTTATTATTACATCATCATTTTTTAGCGTACTCCTACTATTATTATTGCTTTTATTAGTTACTTCTGCCCCACCTTTTATACTGATTATCTTTAATTTTCTTATTATTGCACATTAAACAACAAAGCAATAAATTGAATGAATGCACTTATTTTTGCAGCTGGACTGGGCACTCGTTTAGCTACTATTACTAAAAGTAAACCCAAGGCATTAGTTGAAGTAAATGGAAAGCCTATGCTTCAGCACGCTATCGAAAAACTAATAGAAGTGGGCGTTACTCGTGTTGTTATAAATGTGCATCATCACCCCGAGCAAATTAAACAGTTCGTTAGCACTTTAAATTACCCTTCTGTTGATTTAATCATTTCGGATGAATCTGATCAATTACTTGAAACAGGTGGGGGCTTATTAAAAGCCGCTCCTTTATTTATTGCAGACCAACCTATTATATTATACAATTCGGATGTACTTACTGGAATTGATCTTAACAAGATGCTAAAATATCATCAGCAAAAGGGAGGTATTGCAACCCTGATGGTAAAAGACCGTAGTACAGCAAGATATTTTATATTCGATGATGATAATCGCCTTTCCGGATGGGAGAATATATCCACCAAAGAAGAACGAATTACCATTGAAACAAGTAAACGAAAATCTTTAGCTTTTTCAGGTATTCATATCATCAACCCCGAAATATTGTCTAAATTAGGAGAAGTACGTAAGTTTTCCATCACCAATGGCTATCTTGACTTATCTAAAGAGAATAAAATATATGGTTGGGATAATTGGGACGAATACTGGTTTGACATCGGTACGCCTGAGAAACTTGAAATAGCCGAATCATTTTTAAAGACCAAAGGCCTTCCCAAGTAAGGGATACTAAACGCTTAAAAAAGAATAAATAATTGATATAAGATGACACAGACTGAAGTTAAAAAAGATCAGAGTTTCTTTCAACGGTTTTTCAAAGCCATAACAGGAGGAAGCGCACTTTTAATGATAGCCACATTTATAGCCGTTATATGGGCTAATATCGATCATCATTTTTACGAGCACACATGGCATGATATCCTTTCGATAGACGTAAATATGTTCCATTTAAAAATGAGCTGGCACCATTGGATCAATGACGGATTAATGGCCATCTTCTTTTTTGTAGTTGGATTAGAAATAAAAAGAGAGTTTTTAGCAGGTGAGTTAAGCTCATTTAAGCAAGCCTCTTTGCCGATATTTGCCGCAGTTGGAGGTATGGTTGTTCCAATTATTTTCTTTTTCATGTTTGGTTTAGAAGGAGAATCTAGTGCTGGATGGGGAATTCCAATGGCTACTGACATCGCCTTTTCATTAGGGATACTGGGTATGTTAGGAAAACGAGTTCCTTTAAGCTTAAAGGTTTTTTTAACAGCCCTGGCTATTGTGGATGACTTAGGAGCCGTAGTAGTTATTGCTCTATTTTATGGTGGTGAGTTACAATGGACTTATTTAATGGTAGCAGCTGGTCTATTAGCAATATTAGTATTTGCCAACCTACGTAACATTCAAGATTTAAGACTTTATACTTTCCTAGGCTTTGTTATCTGGTATTTATTTATTGTATCAGGGGTAGATGGTCCTGGGTCTGGACTGCATGCCACCATAGCAGGGGTACTTATTGCCTTTACTATTCCTGCCAGACCAAAAGTACATATAGATAACTTTTTACCTCGTATTGAAAGAGGTTTAAATAAGTTTAAGCAGGTTCCTAAACACACGCATGAAATTGTGTTAACCGATGAACAATTACACGCCGTGAGTGATTTAGAATATGCGGTTAGCAAAGTGCGTAGCCCTTTACAATATATCGAGCATCAGTTTCATGGTTTTATCAGTGTATTTGTACTACCTGTATTTGCCTTGGCTAACGCAGGGGTTGTTCTAAGCGCTGGTCATGAGGGTGGAGAAGTTCTAGGCCTAGTGTCTATTGCTATTGCCATCAGCTTAGTTATGGGTAAAGTAATAGGAATAACCTTATTCTCATGGCTTGCAGTAAGATTAGGTATTTCAATTAAACCTAAGGGATCCTCATGGTTATCATTTGCTGGATTAGGTTTATTAGGAGGTATAGGTTTTACCATGTCAATATTTATAGCCAGTTTAGCATATACCAACTCAGCAGAAATATTAAATCAAGCTAAAATAGGTATTTTCATTGGGTCTATCGTTGCTGGGTTTGCAGGATTCTACTTATTAAAGTATTCTTTAAAACGTGATGAAGACATCATGAACAGAGGAGAAAAAGTGAAATAGTATTACTTCATTATATTCCATAAAAAAAGGTGCTTATAGCACCTTTTTTTATTTATTCTTTTTACAAGCGATTAGTTATATGCGTGAACACCTTTTTTACCTTCTAAGATATCCTTAGCATATTCTAAAATAGTTGTATCGTCAAGTTCTACAATACCTCCATCGGGGCCCGGTTCCATATGAATACCTACACTTCTACCTCTTTCGTAATTTTTCCCTCCAAAATAATTCCGAACGGTTTCTACATTTAATTCTAATTCTTCTGCGATAGTTCTCATGCTGCCGTTTGGCAGGCTGTCTTTAAGCTTTCTTAGCTGATTGAAAGTGATCGTAGTGCTCATAAGCTATAAAATTTAAAATTTGAAGTGTTTTAAATATAGCGAATAAATTTGAAAATTAAAATAGGCTTAAGCTTGAAATAACATGTTTATCAGTTAAATAATACATGAATTCCTATAAACTACAGCATATGGAGAGCTTATGTTTTTTTTTAGAAAATATTTGAACATGAGTGATCAAACCCTATTATCACCTTCCTATCATTTTATCGTTACTATGTCATTTTTTGAATTTTAACACAAAAAAAGCCTCAATAAAAATTGAAGCTTTACATATATAAATAACGAATACAATTTTAAACCAACATTACTTTTGCAGCTAATAATATTAAAATAAAAGAAACAACTCCTGTAAAAACGATTTGATAAACTGCTCCTTGTTCAAACTGTTCAGCAATCCCCCTTCGTAATCCTTTTCTATTAAAATAAGTCAATCGCACAAACCTTGGAATAACCAATGCATAAAGTTTATATACAAGGTAACCTAAAAGCGCTCCTAGCATAAAACCACCCAATACATCACCAGGAAAATGAACGCCTAAATATATACGAGAATAACCTACTACGAGCGACCATATTAATATAAATATTGAAAACACCTTATTTCTAAATATTAAGGATGTAAATACCGCTATACCCATTGTATTGGTGGCATGTGAAGAAACAAATCCAAACTTACCACCTTTATATCCAAATACGTTTTTTACGATACCCATTAAATCAGGGTCGTGAGATGGTCTTAACCGTTCAAAACCATATTTAAAAATATCGGTAGAAATTCTGTCGCACAAAACAATTAATAATAATACAGCAACAATAGTTATCCAACTTTGTAATTTTTGACTTTTAATAAATGTATAAATAATAACTAAATACATCGGTACCCAAATAATAGTACTGGAAATTAACCAAAATGCATTATCCTCATATTTACTATGAAAAAAGTTAATCAGCTGAAACAACTGCGTGTCAAATTGTAAAAGTGCATCCATACGGTAATAATTAATATTTTAATACTTAAAACTAACTCTTTTTTGATACTAAAAAAAACATTCCTGTATATCGGTATTGTTTTGTAGATTAGCAAACACTAATACCATACGCAACAATGACAAAAAGGATTCTTTTTCTTATCAATCCAGTTTCTGGAATAGGAAAACAAAAGACAATTGAGAAGTATATCGAATCTGAATTAGACAGCCATAAGCTTTCCGTTGACATCAGTTATACTGAGTTTAGAGGGCATGCGCGAGAATTAGCTGGAAAAGCGGTAGGTAAATACGATGCTGTTGTGGCTGTGGGTGGTGATGGCACTGTAAATGAGGTTTCTTCAAAATTAGTTGGTACAGATACAGCTTTAGCCATCGTTCCTACTGGATCGGGTAATGGCTTGGCCAGATACATGCAAATACCTATGCGCTTGCAAAAGGCGGTTCAAAGTCTGAATTATTTTATTGAGAAAAAAATTGATACCATGAAAGTAAATCAGTTTTGCTCAGTAAACGTTGCAGGCATCGGTTTTGATGCTCATATAAGCCATAATTTTGAAGGAAGGAAACTAAGAGGTCCATTGGGCTATCTGCAATTAATTACATCAGAATTTGGCGGCTATCAATCGGAAACCTACCATTTGAAAATTGATGGACAAGAATATACTCGAAAAGCATTTTTAATCAGCTTTGCCAATTCATCGCAGTACGGTAATAATATTCATATCGCGCCTAATGCAAAAATTGATGATGGCTTAATTGATGTAAGTATTATACACGATTTTCCGAAAATTAATGCACCAGCCATGGTTTTTAGTTTATTGGATAAATCGATTAATAAAAATGATAATGACGAAGTAGTTAGAGCTCAAAAGATAGAGATTGAACATGACTCAGCTTTAAGTGCTCATATAGATGGCGAGCCTGTTTCGTTAGGTAATAAAGCGACCATTGAAATTAAACCCTTATCATTAAAAGTTATCGTTCCTCCTGCTCACTTGATTGAAAACTCTATTTTAGATCCTATCAAGGAAATCATCCCAAACATTACTGAAAATTTTAATTTGGAAAATATCTGGAAATTGAAATTAATGGAAGGATTGGGATAGCAATATGCTTTTAAGTTAAAAGTCTCTGCGATAAAACCTCAAGTGCTTAAACCCGAATTATGCGTTAAGGCATTGTCATGAGCATTCAAACTACAATAAAACAAGCATTTACAAAACACAGCCATAGCACCGCTATGGTGAGGCTTTTAAATAAGTGTAACGTTTTGTTTTGAAGTAGTTTGATTGCGGAATAGATGTTTTAATGCATATTTTGGGTTAAATCGTAAACCATTTATAAACAAAAAAGTTGGAAGCAGATAAACCACTTCCAACTTTATATTTTTTTGATAAGCTTTATTACTTCCGCTTATTTTTTCTTCTTCTTTTTTTGTTGCTGCAACTGCTGTTGCTTTTGCATATCCTCTAAACGTGCCTGGAAACCACTTTTCTTCTTTGGTTTCTTTTGGTTGGCAGTCAGCTTTGCTAAAATAGCATCCTCATCTACAAATCGACGAATTAAAATCGTTTGTAAAATAGTAATTAAGGTAGATACAAAATAGTAATAACTTAAACCTGCTGCGTAATTATTAAAGAACACTAAGAACATAACAGGCATCATATACATCATACCTTTCATACCAGGCATTTGCGCAGATGATTGAGTCATCTCTTGATTCATTTTTGTATATACTATATTGGTGATTGACATCAACAAACAGAATAAACTAACATGGTCACCATAAAAAGGTATATTCCAAGGTAAGTCAATTATAGAATCGTAACTAGATAAATCTGTTGCCCATAAAAAGCTCTCATGTCTTAGCTCAATAGAAACCGGGAAGAAACGGAACATGGCAAATAAGATAGGCATCTGCAATAACATTGGTAAACACCCACCTAACGGACTTACTCCTGCTTTGCGATACAATGCCATTGTTGCCTGCTGACGTTCCATCGCTTTATCTGAAGGAATCTTTTCGTTAATCGCATCAATTTGAGGTTTTAAAACTCTCATTTTAGCGGTAGACATATATGATTTATACGTCAATGGGAAAAGAACAAGCTTAAGAATTAAGGTCAGTATCAAAATAATCAGACCATAACTCGCAATACCACCTTCTAACCAGTTAAAGATTGGAATAATAGCATACTTGTTAATCGCTCCGAACATCCACCATCCTAGATTGATGATTTCTTGTAACTCTAAACCTTCGTACTGCTTAAGTGTTTTATATTGATTTGGACCAAAATAAAATTGGAACGATTGAACGCTTTTGGCAGCTCCATCATTTTGAATGGTAAGCTTTGCCGTATTTGTAGCAATAAAAGGAGAATTCTCTTCTTCTGGATAAATATGTGTATTAATGCTACCTGCAGAAAAGTTATTTTTAGCAACAAGTACTGATGAGAAGAACTGATCTTTAAAAGCTAACCATTTTACTGGTGTTCTGAACTCTTCCTCATCCGATTTTCCTGCAATTTCTTCAACAACATCCTGGTCGTACTTATATACCGCACCCGAATACTGACTCTCAAACTTACGCCCTTTTTCTTGCGCTATTAAATTAGTTTTCCAGTCTAACTCAAATCCAGCACCAGAACCACTAGTAATTAATTCTTCTACATTATTTCTTACAATATTATAATCTAACATGTAAGAGTTAACAGGCAAAGTATAATCGAAAGCTAAAAACTCATTATCTCCCAAAGAAAGTTTGAATCTTAAAGTAGAATCGTTACTGGCTGATTCATCTACTTGAAAAAATAGATTATTCGTATTTAAATTACGTAGGTTGTGCGTAAAGTTGAAACCAAAAACATTATCGTCACCATCAAACAGAATCAATGGCTCATCTTTAAAGTTGGTAAAATCCTTAAGTTCTACAGAATAAACTTTAGCTCCTTTATTGGTAAACTTAATTTTAACCAAGTTATTTTCTAAAGTAAATAATTTGCTTTCACCTTTAACAACATCAGCAAATAGACCATATTTATCGGCCATTTTTTTCTGATAAACAGTATCATTAACCGCAGCAGCTTCTGCTTGCTCTTGCTTTTCTTTTTTAAGTTCAAGCGCAACAATCTTTTCAGCCTCCAATGCTTTAACTTGAGCAATTGAATCCTGACGTATTTTTTGCGCTGCTATTTCCTCTTCGCTGGGTTTATTCATCCAAAAGAACACCCCTAAAATAGCGGCGATCAATATCATACCCGTAACGGAATTTTTATCCATCTTAAATGTTATTTCGTGTTTTAATTAAAGAAATACTATTTGTTGATTGCTGCATTTACAAACGACATAAAAATAGGATGCGGCTTTAACACAGTACTACTGTATTCTGGGTGAAATTGCACCCCAACAAACCACTTTAATGCAGGTATTTCAACAATTTCGGCTAATCCTGTGTCTGGGTTAGTTCCCGTGGCAAGCATACCGTTTTCTTCAAATTGAGTTAAAAAATCATTGTTGAATTCATATCTATGGCGATGTCTTTCGTGGGTTGTTTTACCCTCAAAAGCTTCATATGCATTACTTCCTTCTTTTAATTCGCACTCGTAGGCACCTAAACGCATGGTTCCACCCATGTCGGTCACATTCTTCTGGTCTTCCATTAAATCAATTACAGGAAACTTAGTTGAATGATCCATTTCGGTAGAATTGGCTTTTTCTAGATTAATTACATTACGTGCATATTCAATCACTGCACACTGCATACCTAAACAAATACCTAAGAAAATCATATTGTTTTCTCTGGCATAACGAACCGCTTCAAGTTTTCCTTCAATACCACGGTTACCAAATCCAGGAGCCACTAAAACAGCATCTAAACCAGCTAGTTTTTCAGCTGCAGTTTCATCATTAATCTCCTCAGAGTGAATTAATTTTATTTTTGCTTTTCTATCATGGTATGTAGCTGCATGAATTAAAGCTTCTATAATCGATTTATAGGCATCCGCTAACTCTACATATTTACCGACAATTCCTATAGTTACTGTCTTTTCAGCACCTTTCATTTTGGTTAAGAAATTCTTCCATTTCTTTAAATCAGGCGCCTTATCAACTGGCAATTCTAATTTTTCTAAACAGATTTCATCTAAACCTTCTTCCTGCATCTTTACAGGCACCTCGTATATGGTTGAAACATCAATAGATTGAATAACCGCTCTTGGATTAACATTACAAAATAGTGCTACCTTTTTACGGATATCGGGACCTAAATCGTGCTCTGTACGTAAAACCAAAACATCTGGCTGAACTCCTGCCTCTAATAATGTTTTAACAGAGTGCTGTGTAGGTTTTGTTTTTAACTCGCCTGAAGCATTTAAGAAAGGAACTAAAGTTAAATGAATCACCAAGGCACGGCTGCCTAACTCCCATTTTAACTGACGAACAGCCTCTACATAAGGAAGAGACTCAATATCACCAACAGTACCACCTATTTCAGTAATTACCACATCAAATTTGTGCTTAGTACCTAATAGTTTAATATTACGCTTAATCTCGTCTGTAATATGAGGAATAATCTGAACGGTTTTTCCAAGGTAATCACCTTTACGTTCTTTATTGATTACATTTTGGTAGATTCTACCCGTTGTTACATTGTTAGCCTGGGAAGTCGGAACATTTAAAAAACGTTCGTAATGACCTAAATCTAAGTCGGTTTCAGCACCATCCTCAGTAACGTAACATTCTCCGTGTTCATAAGGGTTTAACGTTCCTGGATCCACATTTAAATATGGATCTAACTTTTGAATGGTTACTTTATACCCTCTAGACTGTAACAACTTTGCTAACGAAGCTGAAATAATTCCTTTACCTAACGATGAGGCAACTCCCCCTGTTACAAAAATATATCTTGTATCCGGCACTGTATCAACTATTTAAATTAAACTAAAAATTCTTGCCAAAAATAAAGATACAAAGGTAAAAATTAATGGGTAAATAAAAAGATAGTTGGGTGCAGATAAATAGGTATAATATACTACAGGTAGCATAATACCTTTGTCACCTCACTCCACCTGAAAACTTTTTTCATAACGCTCTGCTACACCATGTGCATTGATACCTTCCACAACTATAGTATAATTTCCTTTATGGTCGGAAGTGTAGAACGAAAACTTATCCTCCTCTAATCTAGGGTTCCAATACAACACATTCCTATAGTCAGGCAAATGTTTTTTATTTACATCTTCTTTTGAATAATCTGTGGCTAAAAAACTATAATCCCCACTAAAAAAATCATGAGACTGCCTAAAGATTTGATCATCAAAAACGAGAGTACTTAAATCGTTTTTCTTTGTATACACAGATAATATCCTACCCAACTCATGACCTTTATAATAGTAATTTAAATTAATTACCTCAATCCTCTCAACATCCTCAGCCTGGACTTGCAACAACTTATCTACATCCTTAATATACACACCATCCACCAATATAAATGTACCCCCTTCACTTTTATTAATACCTTCTGGCTCCTCAATATAAATGGAATATTCACCTTTCTTTTTTTGTAGAAACACCAATGGAACTATTTCTTTAATTATTTCTTCTATTGATGATAGCTCAATATACTTAGATATAGGAATTGTATATTCTGGAAAATTATAAAATGATACACCAATACCTTTTTCGTTCTTAACAATACTATTTACAACACTATAAACCGAATTAACTTGCATATTAACAAATGCGCTATTAATTGCATTTGCTTTCTCTTTAGTCATGTGAAATCTTGAAATAGAAACATCTTTAAACACATTACAATAGTTTTCATCCAGCTCAATAATATACTTAAAACCATCCGCATTTTGCGTAAGTAAAGGCTGAATAACGATTTCTTTTTCTCCAAACTGATTAACCACAAACCTAAATTTACCTAAAGAATCCGTTGTAGCAATATCCATTTGCGAGGTACTACCTACCACATTCAGTATTAAAGAAACACCTTCTATTGCTTTATTGCTCTCAGCATCTATTAAAGTTCCAGATAAATATTGTCCATCAACTTCAGGCCAATGAAAGTCCTCAAAAGTTGTAATATTTACAGGATTAATAACTCTAAAACACTGTAATAAATCATTTAAACCAACTTCGTTACTAGTCCAGCTTGTCAATAAATTGTATGAAATAGCGTTAGGGCTATAAATATTTTGAATAACAGACGACTGATGAACCAATTCTTTTTGAACAACAGAAACACTCTTTTGCTTTAACTGCCTAGCATTTTCAATAGTTACTTCTACTCCTTCTCGACATATAAATCCATTATCCGTAATTTTAATTTCCAGTTTTTTTGAGCGTTCCTCATCTTTTACTGTAAAATATCGAGCCCCTAACAAGGTATCATTGTCATTATATAGGTACGCACACAAATAACCCATAGGTAATCCCCGCTTATTCAGTTCAAACAAATTATTTCTAGAACGTATACTTGTAATTGAATCACCTTTTGAATTAACAACATCTAAATAACCTCGAAAATCATTTCCTAAAGCCTCGAACACAACACTACTTGCATTAATATTTTTTAAGCGTATACCATATTTACTTATTACCGGCATTAGAATTTCCTGAGAAAAAGATAAAGAATCAGATGAATAACTTATATAGTATCTAACACTCTCTAATGGCTTAATATGCACCTTTGCATAACCGGATGCATTCGTTTTTACAACATCAAGCGTATCGTCATATTGGTTTGTAAGGTAAGTTTCTAATTCTTTTGGTAAACCATGTTTATCTACCACTTGAAATAAAACCTGATTTTCATGCTCTGCTATCCAAGCACCTCCTTCTGGATAAAATATGACAGTATCATCAACAAAGGCAAATTCTGTTTTTGGGTACTTACCTGACTTAAAAGGATTAACTACCGAAATAGATTTACGTGCATAAAACTTTGAATTATAGTTCTTCATCCAACTAGAGTAGGCACGTATCTGATAATTACCTGATTTAATGCTATCAGGCAATACAAATTGCGACTCAACCTTACCCGCATTTACATGAAATGTTTTTCTTAAAACTGGGTTTTTATATTTATTAAGAACCTCAACGTATGCCACATTACTAATACTTGTATCCTTAAATTCACCTTCAACAAAAAAATCTAGTTTTAACCATACTGACTCCCCCGCGATATAATAATCTCTATCTGTTCTAATATCTATACTTTCCTGAGCATATAAAATAACACTATAGCATAAACTAATGGCAATACAAGTCAACAATTTAAAAAATCTCATCACAAAAAAATAAAAAAATTATATCAGTATCTACTAATCATTTATTAAATTATTCCATCCAGCCCATTGGAGGTTCAACCCGAGCATTATTTCTAGAACACTTTCCACACTCAGCACCAATAAATACAACTCCAAGCAATTCGAGAGTTGGAGGTAAAGATTCCTCCTTATAGAATCCACTACTTAGAACCCACTCATCGCTTCTAATCTTCAACAAATACTTTTCATATATACTATATTCATCAGATGCAAACAAGGTATCTACAGCACAAGGCTCATAACTATATACCCCTAAACCTAAATTACTAATATCACCTCTGCCTATATATATTTCTCGGCTTGCAACACCTGCAACTTGAAAATAACCTAACACCTGCTCCTCTGGGTTATCAATACATTTTACATTACCATAAACACTATAAGGTTGCTTACCAAAGAAATCCTCTTGCTCTTCTGACGTTTCTTTTAACCTATTCCAAAAACTATATTCCTTAGGTGAGATAGAGTATTGATTTATCGTTGCACGATAGCGTGTAAAAAATCTATCCGAAGTATATGTAGAAATGGAAGCAACCAATTTATCCGTTACAATTTTTTCTGCTTGATTTTGAAATGACTTTATTACAATGCCTTCAATCTTATCATATTTATAACATTCCTTTATCACATCGTCATGCCATCCAAATGTTGTATCATCGACCATATAAAAATAATCTGGATTTCTAAGATGAATCTTCCAATCCTCATTAACATCCCATCTTAAACAGGTTTCTTTATCCGAACAAATACTCGCATCCACTTTTAGTTGCAAAACATCGTTTTTATAATACTCTCCTGGTTTGGTCTTTTTTTGAATCGAAATATTATCAATACACGAAGGTTCACGCAGCAAACACAGATCAGATTCATAACGCTTTGAATCATTCTCAATAAGTAACCTATACGATTTCCCAATCTTTGCTCTAAAGTCAGGATTGGTTTGATACTTTCCATCGTTTTGGTATATTAAATGATGCTCCTCCCCTGTATCGTCAATAATTTTAACACTTGCATTCGTCACTTTTTCATTAATTGGTGAAAATCGAGGCGTAGAATATGTGAGCAATACCGAATAAGGTCCCTCTCTATTGGTCACTAATCCATCAACTATTAAGTACTTTCCTTCCCCTTTGCTATTTATCTGATAAGGATCAATACATGAAGTAATAAAAAGAAAACCCAGCATTAAGTTAATTACATATATTTTCATTTTATTTTTATCCTTTTTGTCAAGTTATAGTTACATAAGGTATTTATTCTCGTTCGAGATTCTTCATTTTCAGCGAACCCTACTACCTAAATACCTATACATCAAAACGCCCTATTTAATCATTATCTACCCATCCCAAAGGAGGTTCAACACGTGCATTATTTTTAGAGCACTTTCCACACTCAGCACTTAAAAATGTAATACCTAATAAAACAGGCTTTGCAGTTTCTGTATAGTAGTTCTGGCTATAAATCCACTCATTAGACCTTATCTTTTTTATATATTCTTCATATAAACTATATTCATCCGAAACGAGAATGGTATCCACAGCACAAGGCCTATAACTGTACACTCCTAAACCTAAACGACTAATATCACCTCTATCAACATATATTTCCTTACTTGTAACGCCAGCAACCTGAAAATAACCCAATACATTCTCATCAGGATTGGTTATGCAACTGATGTTACCGTATACACTATAAGGCTGCCTACCAAAAAAATCCTCGCTGTTTTCAGTCGAAGACCTTAACATATCCCAAAAATGGTATTCTTGCTTAGAAATTGAGTATTGGTTTATTGTAGCCCTATATCGCGTTAAAAACCTATCCGAAATATAGGGAGAAACAGAAGCCACACCCTTAGCTACCAGACTTCTTACTGCTTGATTTTGAAACGATTGAATAACTATCCGGTCAATCTTATCACTCTTATAACAGTCAGTTATAACATCCTTTGTCCAACCGAATGTGCTATCATTTACCATATAAAAAAACTCTGGATTTCTAAGGTGAATTTTCCAATCCTCTTTCACATCCCACCTTAAACAAGTTTCATCCTCAGAACAAACATTCGCATCTACTAAAAGCTGCAATACGTCATCACCATAGCCTCCCCCGAATTTAGTTTTCTTTTGCATGGAAATATTATCAATACAGCTAGGCTCTCTTAATAAACATAAATCAGATTCATAATGCTTTGTATCTATATCAATCTGTAATTTATAAGACTTCCCAATTATTGCTCTAAAGTTTGGATCTGTTTGATACTTTCCATTATCTACATAATTTAAAACATAAACCTCATCTAAATCTTCTACAATTTTCACCTCAGCATTCGCAACATTTTCGAATTTTGGTGTATATGTTGGTGTAGAATAATTGAGCAATACCGAATATGGTCCCTCCCTATTGGTTACTAACCCATCTACTACTAAAAACTTACCTTCTCCTTCTGTATTTATTTGGTACGGCTCAATACACGATGTAATAAAAAGAAAAATCAACAAGATGTGAATTACATATAATTTCATTTTATGTTTTATAATATTTAGTCTTTTTACAATTTAAGTAATTATATATTTTTCATAAAAATAGAATAGTTTCTCCTATTTACTACTAAAAAAACTAAATTTTGTTTATTTTTATAAAATAATTATAAATCATTTAGTTTTTCTATAACAATAAATATTTCATCATTTATAGTTGCCAATTAAATATGCCTGTGAAATTTATCATCCCCCTATTTATTTATGTCCTATGCACAATGACTGTAAAGGCCCAATCTAAATCCATTCAAAACACCTCTTTACAACTTAATTCAAAATACAACGAGAATCAAGAAAATGTAACTAAAAAACACAAAACCCTATCATACGAAGACTTAGAGTACATATATGGACGAGAATATAAAATAATATACCCACCTAATCTACCAGCTCCTTTCTTATATTCTAGACTTTGCAAAGGGTCAGTTTTCCTTAAAGGGTTTGAATATTCTAATTTATATTTGATGTATGATGTATTAAAAGATGAAGTAGTATTAAAGACCCAGAATTTAAACTCCAATTCAATATATATACAATTAAACAAAAGCAATATTGATTCAATCTACATTGAATCGGGAGAAGACAAAAGTAAACTAATTAATATTGACATTAATTATAATAACTTCCATAATGGTTTTTATGAAATATTGTATAATAATGAAGAAGTGAAGTTGTTATTGAAAAATAAGGTAAGTACTAACTCTAGTAAAGGTTACGATAATTTTATATTTAAGCATGACTTAATCATTTATAAAGAGGGGGTATATTCAAAAATAAACAGTAAAAGAGCCTTACTTAAACAGTTTTGGTTAAAACGCAAAAGCATTCGTAAAAAAATGACAACATATAATACTAGTTATAAAAAAATGACAAAAGATGACTTTACGGATCTTCTTCATTTTATTAATACCACGTCTTTAAAAAGTGATATATAATGAAGAAAATTTTGTTTTATATTATACTGACCTCACTTTTTCATAGTATTTCTGCGCAAGAAATCACAAGTCCTATACGAAAGGATTCCCTAAGTTTTAGTGAAGCCATTTCAATATTAGAGAAAAATAATAATGCACGTATTTTTTACAAAACGGAATGGATTAAAATCCCAACCTTAGAGCGTGGCATTTTAGAAAAACCTTTTATTAAAGCACTTAATCATCTTGCAAAATCTAATCATTTAGCCTATTTCTTTCTAGATGAAAGCACTATATTATTCACAAAAGATTATGCAATAAAATCGAACTATGCGAAAAGCTACCATGAATATTTAAAAACTAACATTACTAAAAATACCGACACCATTGAATACGCGCCTTTACCAAGAGCCAACCTTGAAAAAACACTTATAAACAAAGAATATAAAACATATAACATAGGAAGCCCTTCCGCTAACAAAAACAAAAAAACAGCTACAATAAATGGTGTTGTTAAAGATATTGAAACAGGAGAATCTTTAGTTGGAACAGTTGTTTATATTGACAAGATTCAGAAAGGAAGTGTTTCTAATGCTTATGGAGCATATACACTAACGGTACCAAAGGGGCAATATAAAATTGAATATCGCTCATTAGGTATGCGTACAACCCACAGAAATGTAAATATTTATTCGGATGGGGTATTAAACATCGAGCTAAAAAGTAAACCTACTTCAATTAACGAAATTACAGTTAAAGCGACCGCTGATGATAAGGTAAAAAACCTAGAAATGGGTGTGGAGAAAATCAGCATTAAATCATTAAAACGTATGCCTTCTGGTTTTGGTGAAGCTGACATCATCAAAGGAACACTATTATTACCCGGAGTACAAGCGGTGAGCGAAGCATCGGCAGGTTTTAATGTACGCGGTGGTAGTTCAGATCAAAATCTGGTATTACTTAACGAAACCCCAATCATGAACACCTCACACTTCTTTGGATTCTTCTCAGGTTTTAATGCAGACTTAGTTAAAGATGTTACCTTATACAAAAGTGGTGTTCCGGCCAAATACGGAGGACGAGCATCTTCTGTTATGGATATAACCTTAAAAGATGGTAATAGGAAACAAACCAAAATATCAGGAGGCATTAGCCCTGTCTCAGGAAGACTAGTTGTAGATGGTCCAATTAAAAAAGACAAAAGTTCATTTATCTTAGGTGCAAGATCCACCTATTCAAACTGGGTATTAAAATTACTCGACGATGTGAAGCTTAAGAATAGTAATGCTAATTTCCATGATTTACAAGGTAATTTCTCTTTTGACTTAAACGATAAGAATAGTTTATACATATCTGGTTACTATAGCCATGATGATTTTGATTATCATCAAGAAGAAGGGTTTAGCTACAACACTTTAGCATCATCTATTAAGTGGCATAAAACTTTCAGTCCAAAACTTTTTTCTTCCTTTTCGGCAAACATGAGTCAATACAATTATAACATGTCTTCAAATGTTAAGCCCACTACATATAATGAAGTAAAATATAAACTCAACCAATATTCGATAAAGACTGACTTCACCTACCACACAGCATCAAATCATAAAATTGACTTTGGACTGAATAGCACGTGGTACGACCTAAGCCCTGGTGAAAGAACCCCCTTTGGTGAAGAGTCTACCATACTGCCTGAAAAGCTAGAAGATGAGAGAGCAATTGAAACTTCACTATACCTAAGCGATCAATTTAACCTGACACATTTTCTATCAGTATCTGCAGGAATAAGATTTACTACATATGCAAACTTTGGTCCCAAAACCCAATTTAACTATACTAATGATCAACCTCTACATACTGAAAACATAACAGATACTACAACATATAAGTCGGGTGACTTAGTTCTGTTTTATTCGAACCCAGAATTTCGTTTATCCGCAAATTTTGCTCTTAGTAATCGTAGCTCAATTAAACTGGGAGTTTCCAGAATGCACCAATACATTCAGATGATTTCCAACACTGCCACTATATCTCCTACTGACATATGGAAACTCTCTGATCAATATTTAAAACCATTAAGAAGTGACCAATACTCTATCGGATTTTACCAGAAAATTGGTGAGAAATACGAATTTACGGCAGAAACATATTACAAAAAACTTGATAACATCATTGATTACAAAGGGGGCGCAAAGTTAGTGATGAATGAACATTTAGAAACTGACATTATAAATGGAGATGGCAAGGCCTATGGTGTTGAATTAATGATGGAAAAAAAGATGGGTAAATTTACAGGATGGGTTAATTATACCTATTCCCGTATATTGCACAAATCTTCCACCCCATTTAAGCAAGAGGAAATAAATAACGGTGATTATTATCCTGCTAATTATGATAAACCACACGACTTTAAGCTAACCGCTAATTACAAAGCTGGCAGAAGAGTTAACTTATCCTCCAGCTTTATGTATAGCAGCGGTCGACCTTTTACGGCTCCCATAGCATACTACAAATTTAAAAACTCAATAAGACCTTACTATACCGAAAGAAATGCACTGAGAATGGAAGATTACATGAGGTGGGATATTGCTGCAACATTACACGGGAATTTGATTCGCAAAAAAATGAATCATAGCTCATGGACATTCGCGGTGTACAATGTATTAGGACGAAAAAATCCTTATTCCGTATTTTTCAGAAGCGAAGGAGGTAAAGTTAAAGGATACCAAATGTCTATTTACGGACAACCAATATTTACTGTTACTTATAACTTCAAGCTTCGTGGAAATGCTAAAGATGACTTTTAATACTCATTAAATATTTTAGCTAGCATGACTGATTCCAAAAAGAAATTTATATCATCATTTATCCCAATCATAGGAATTTTAATATGGTCTTTATTCATAACGATTAAGAGTTTCGATTCTAATGAAACTTGGAGAATAATATTTTCAACAATAAGCTTTTTAGGATTCTTTAGCCTAACATTTATACTTGTAAAAAAGAACATCAAATATCTAAAAAAAGACAAGAGACAATAAGCCCACATATTTGAATACTAAAAATATTCAGTCCTTATTATTTCTTTCTACAAATCCACTAATTGTTACATCGATAGGTAATGACTCTTTAAGATGATTAATTCGTTCATAATCTTTAGCAGCATGCTTTTTTCCTTTGAAACCCCAAGCCATGTTCATGCGATTATATTTATCTTCACACAAATCATTAAACATACAAAGCTCCCATTTGGGTGCATGAGTAAATGTTTTCTGAATAAAACTCGCAATCTTTTTTAGACTTTCATTATCGTCATTCACTCCTGGTATTAGCGGCGTACGAATTTCTATATTTAAATTTTGAGTATCCTTTTTATAATTGTTTAAATACTTAATTGTTTCCTTTAATTTCTTTAATGGCAATCCTGTATAATACTTAGATGCTTGATCATCGAACAATTTAATATCGACGAATACAGTATTACAATACTGTAACATCTTACCTAAAGAAGGTAATGATACAACTCCAGAGGTATCCAAAGCAGTATTTACTCCAACATCTTGACACGCCTTTAATAATTCAACCACAAAGTCCGACTGCATTCCTGGCTCTCCTCCGGTAACAGTTACTCCACCTCCTGATGTTTCAAATAACATCTTATCCTGAAGGATAATTTTCATTAAGTCATCCACTGTATAATATGCCCCCAATGGTTCAATTGCTATAGTAGGACAAGGATTTACACATAGTTGACAACCCGTGCATTTTTCTCTATTTAGATAAACTCCCTTCTCAATTAATCCTAAAGCTTGTTCTGGACATTGTGATATACATGTTCCACAACCCATACATTTTAACGAATTAATCCAAACTTCAGGTTTTGGGTTAATACCTTCTGGATTATGGCACCAACTGCAGTGCAAAGGACATCCTTTAAAATAAATAACGGTCCTAAAACCAGAACCGTTATGCGTATTAAGTCTGTCTATTTTATAAATAAGACCTTTATTCATTAAAAGCTTTATCCTTTATAAATTCTGATAATTAACTCTCTCTATAAACTCTTTCTGAAATTTTTTATCCATAGTCACAAAATGACTCGAGTACCCGGTAACTTTTACATTAATATCATGATAAATTGGATTTTCATTATCATTCATTGCCTCTTCAAGAACTTTAAAATCCACTAGATTAAAATTAATCTGCACACCTCCTTTATTAAAAAAGTTTTGCGAAAAGCTATCCATTAGTTTTCCTGAATCAGAACCTGTTTTAAAGAAATTAGGTGTTAACTCTAATTGAAATGAGCCTCCCTGATATTTAGAAAAATCAAGTTTACAGAAAGATTCCACCGTAGCAGCAATGCCTTTATGATTCCTTCCATGCATTGGGTTCATACCATGTGCAATGGGCTCTGAGGCTTTTCGGCCATCTGGAGTTGCGCCTAACATAGGACCAGCATAGGTATGTCCCATATATTGAAACAAGGAAGGTCGGAAATTAAAACCCTTTATATTTTTCTTACTTTCCAGAATCTCACGCACATTTTCAGAAACTTGAATTGCCATATCATCACTGGCATCTTCATCATTTCCGAACTTAGAGCAATTCAGAAAATGCTGACGCATGATTTCTTGGCCTTCCCAATCCGACTCAATAGCCGCTTGCATTTGAGCAAGGGTGTATGTTTTATCTTCAAAAACTAGTTTTTTTATAGCATAAAGCGAATCAGATACATTAGGAACTCCCAAAACATTTACTGAAGTATAATTATACCTCACGGCATCAATATCCGTGCAATCACGCCCCTTCTCAATACAATCGTGCATACAAAAAGTGGTTACCATCTCTGGCCATACCTTTGCTTGCCAGTTGTAAGTTGCATTCTTAAAATCCACTAACGCATTGGCAGTTTTATCTACTTCTTCATTATAAATATTCCACAGAGCCCCAAATGAATCAATCTTTTGCTCGATTCCCAATTCAATGGCACGTTGCATTGGTTTAAGCAACACCAAACTATTTACATCCTGATCATTATATTCCGTTCCTACTCCACAGTACCATTGACACCCACTGTAGGCAATATTCCAAGCATCCTCAGGTTTATACCCTGATCGTACTTCACTGGCTTTTAATACATCATAATTAACCAAAGTAGGAACCCCACAACCATGGCGGGTTAAAATATCATTGGCATATGCATAAAATTCTTTATCCATTTCCGGATGCCACATTACACCCAAATGATTAATTCCACCTACTAGATCGTAGGCTTCTAAACACACCCAGCTCATCTCGTTAGTTGCATCACTACCATCTTGTAAACGACCGCCCAAAGCTGTGTAACTACCATATTTAATATACATCTCCCCTACCAGTTCGCGAGCTTCCTGACGTGTAAGGATACCTTTTTCCATGTCAGACTTATAAAAATCAATTAATAACTGATCTGTTCTTCCATAACCATTGCCATGACCATGCATACGCTCCACTACCTGAAACATCCAAATCCATTGCACCGCTTCTTTTAAGGTTTGAGGGGCTCTGGTCGCAATTGCTTCACAAGTTTCAGCAATAGATAAATAAATATTGAGCTGATCATTATTTATCTCACTAGCAGCAAGTTCTTTCACCTTATCCACATGGCGTTGTATATAACGGATGATGGATTCAATGACTAACTCAGATCCTGCTAAGTACTCGACTCTTTCACTCTCTCCTTTTTCCTGATATTGCTTCTTGTACTTTCTTACTTTATCAAGTAATCCAGTCCATCCTAATTTTAAACCAATACTTAAATCGGGGCAAGTATGCGCAAAGCTAATTCCTCCTGCTCCTAGCTCTCGTGCTAAAAACCCAGCTTCCTTTTGTTCATCAGGATATTGAAAGTGTCGCGCCTCATCCAATTGCCAATGAAATTCACCCACCAATGCTTCGTTCGCATAAACTTCTGCCGGACTGTGGTCGATAAAAAAGGCATAGTCTTTGGCCCAGTTTAAAGCTGATAATTCGAAACTATTATTTTTACGAGAAGGTATTTCTTGCGTAAAAGGAAAATCCATCCCATTATCCACCCTGGCACTATGGTCGCCAATCTCTATTCTACTTTCTTTATCCGCATGCTCTCCTGTAGCTGGAGCAAACGTTGATGCTTTTCCTGACCAATGATATACAAGGAACTCAGCATTATCACATAACACATGTCGTTTTTGACCAACAACCAATTGTAAACGCCTATCAATTAAGGCTTGCATCCTATTATCAGGTACAAATTTTTTCCGAACTTTAGATTCCTTCATCTTTATTAAGAAATTAATTATAAATTCCTTGACAAAGGTCGGACATAAGAAACAAGTACGCCTTGGACTAATTTTTCTAAAACTTGGATAATCTTACCTTATCTAATATTAAGGCAATTTTTTGCGATTTTCTTTTCGATACCTACCAGGACTTATTTTATATACGTTAGAGAATGTCCGAGAGAAATAAGCTTCATCTTCATAACCTAAGAAAAAAGCTATTTCTTTCACATTTTTGGTGGTATAAACCAATTGCCTTATAGCTTCCTCTAATCGCATTTGTCGAATATACACCAAAGGAGAAACTTCAAAATTCTTTGTAAATAAACGATGAAAGTAATTAGGCGACAAAAAACAAATTTCGGCTAATTTGCTTAATCGAATTTCAGATGTATAGTTTTGTGCAATATATTCGAGAGCTGGCAACAAACGAAGAATAGTATTATTGGTTTCAAATAACTTTGTATCAATAGAGTAAAATACCTTAGCCAAAGCAAACTGCAAAAAAGATTGAATTTCAAGCTTCGTAATTCTTTCTTGGTCGTTACTCATCCTACACAAAAAATATGGATTATACTTTTTAAATAAGGGCTGAAACGAGGTAAACTCATTAATATTTAGGATAGTTACACAAGATGTTGAGCGTAAAAGGTGGTTGAAATATACAGACTCTGGTATAAAATGAAGCCAATCCACTACAAATTTATCGATACATTTTTGTGAACTGATTGCATAACCATTAATTAAATACAAATTAGGACCTTCAATTGTATAAACCTTATTATTACTATAAAATTCAACCTTGCCACTCCTTAAAAAGTACAACTTAAAACAATTATCAATATCGTTGGCTGATTTATTCCAATCACTAGCTCCGCAATACGCACCACCATTTAGTAGCTTAATATTTGAATTAAAGTTTACTGACATATAATAAGATTATCCAAGTATTTGCAATGTTAGTTAAATTTATTCTATCTGCTATAGCTTTTTTTTGTAATCGATAAAATACATCTTTAAATAAGCAAACTATTTGCATGACTAACAACTCTATTAAATCACCTGAAAAAAAATCAATAGTATACTTATGGTTTGTAAGTATAGTTGCTGCCTGTGGCGGTCTTTTATTCGGATATGATGCCGTGGTAGTATCAGGAACCATCTCGCAAGTTGAAACACAATTTACATTTTCATCTGCCGAACTAGGATTTTACGTGAGCTGTGTTTTATGGGCATGTATGGTTGGTTCAGGACTTGCAGGTTGGGTTGCAGATAAATTGGGTCGCAAAAAGACCTTGATGACAGCTGCATTTGTATTATTGATTTCTGCTATTTGGAGCGGCGTTGCCCAGTCGGTTCCAGAATTAATTTCGGCCCGGCTTATCGGAGGATTGGGAATTGGTGCCGCAACTATGGTTTGCCCTTTATATATATCGGAGATATCGCCAGAGCAATATCGAGGCAGGATGGTTACTTTATTTCAATTAACCATAACCATTGGTATTATTATGTGTGTATTTGCCAATTGGGGTATATTCACCTATGCCGAGAATAACCAGACTAGCGACATAGCTACTTGGAAGAAATACCTACTCGTTACAGAAAACTGGAGAGCCATGTATTTAGCAGAAGCAATACCTGGTTTAATATTTATGGCTACAGCCTTTTTCATTCCTGAAAGTCCAAGATGGTTAATGCAACAAGAAAGGAAGACTGAAGCTGTAAAGATTCTGAAATATTTTAACCCCGCAAAGCGAGCAGAAGAAATTGGTGAAGAAATAGAAAGTACTGTAAAAGAAGAATCCAACGTAAAATTCTCTGATTTATTTACCAAAAAATTAAGAACGCCATTAATAATAGCCGTGCTTATCTGTTTTCTATCCGAAGCCTGTGGAGTATCCGTTGTGTTTTACTACGGCCCACAAATATTTGAAGAAGCAGGTTTTGCTTTAGGTGATTCTTTAGGTGGTTTTGCTACCATAGCCATTGTTAACTTTATAGCCACCATATTTGCACTACGCTTTGTGGATTCTGCAGGAAGAAAAAAACTGCTTACCGTTGGTATTATTGGTACATTTTTCGCGCATATTTTTATATGGTATTTATTCTCTACAAGTCAAACAGGCTGGCCTATTGTAATAGCCATCAATTTATTTGTTGCCTTTTTTGCCATGGCTCTAGGTCCCGTTAAGTACGTATTTGTTTCCGAAATTTTTCCGAATAAAGTAAGGGGAAAAGCCATTGCCATATCAACCTTTACCATTTGGGCTGCCAGTGCTACCATCAACTTCCTATTCCCTGTTATGAGAGAAAGTATGAGCACTGGTATAATATTCTTAATATTTGCTGGAGAATTACTTCTTTTATTCCCTGTTGTTCGCTATTGGATGCCAGAAACCAAAGGAAGAACCATAGAAGAAATTGAGAAAAGTTGGCTACAGTAGAGACTTGAATCATTTTCAACTTTAATAATTTTCGCAATTGCTCTCAGATACAATAAACCTAACTTTATAATACTTTACTTAAGGAAGCTTGATGAATTAACAGTCTTCTGAAGATGTTTTTTCAAAAGCATTTTAACTAGTTTTGTAAATAATTATTCATACAGGCTTAATCAAAATGCCTATATTGAATGTTATATGTTTACATGCTTCTGAGTATACGGCAGCATATTAAACATTTTTAACGAATTACGTAATCATCAAATCCTTAATAATGAAAAAGTTTTTATTTATTGTTTTCTTCTCAATATCAATTATTTCGCATGGGCAAATTGATACGACCCGTCAATCTTATGATTGGCCCTACAGCATGCCTATTTTAGGCAAACAAGCTTCGGAACGTGGTTACAAAATACAACTACCTTATGGCTTAAATGTAAATTACGTATACAACAGAATGGATCTTGAGATTTCATCCTTTGACATGACCATTGGTAACGACCCCAATTCTCCACTTAATCAGCTTATTTCTGAACACGTAACATTGGATAATTTAAATTTCACCAACACAATAGCTCGATCAAATGGAATGAATCTTAGAGCCGATGTTTGGATATTACCATTTTTAAATATGTATGGCATATATGCTAACAACACAGGTACTACTGAGGTTTCACTAAAACCGACATGGTTTGATGAAGAGGGAAATCTTATATTAGCTCTTCCCGAAATAAAAAGCTCAGTAGATTTCGCTGCCAATAGCTATGGTATTGGTACAACAGTAGTTGGTAAATTATATCGTGACTACTTTTTCTCTATAGATGCTAACATGACTTGGTCGCATTCTGAATTATTGAAAACACCAGCCAGGCTTGCTGTAGTCTCTGCTAGAGTTGGAGATCGAATAAAAGTAGGAAAAAACTCTATGTTAGCACTATACGTAGGAGGTATGTACAGAGGTTTTATGGATAACGATGGCAACTTTGGTTCTATCGCAATTCAACAAGCCTTACCTAATCTCGGTAGCAATGCACTCCCTGCTATAGATGATAAAATTGACTCTAATAACCAAAAGATAGCAGGGCTAGATCCTAACAAACCGCTTGAACAAAAACAGATAGAGCTTCTTGAACAACAAAATAAGATTCTCGGAGAATTAGGAACTGCTTTTGAGAACATTATAGCTTCTGATGTAGACTATGGTATTAAAAAGGATATCATTAACAATTGGAGTGTACAGTTTGGATATAACCTCGAAATAAACAAAAACCTTACCATTAGAGGAGAGTTTGGCAAAGGAACAGGAAATGATTTTGTTTTAACAGGTATCCAATATAGGTTTGGTTTGTAGCATGAAATAATTACACTGATAATTGAAAAAAAGCAGCTTCAAATTAATGAAACTGCTTTTTTGCTTTTCGTTTGGGATGGAGAGGTTCGAACTCATTCCTTTAAATATCTAAATCACAACACCTACTTCCAACATTCATAAGTTTTTCCTAATTCATTTTAAGATTAATAGAGAAACTCAATACTTCTTTATCAGATTAAGCGTAGTACTATCTGTATCATACACACCATACCATCCTTGTAACTCATGCGGAGGGTCACCTAAAAGTACATCTCCTTTTTGCCAATATTCACCAGGTCGTGATGGTCTTCCCTCCCCTGAGTAACTCCAGAAATTAAAACCTTTTACAGGCTCATTAGCTGCTACAGATTCTTTTACTTTTTTAAATAGATATTCAAAATATTTGTCGCGCCAATAGCTTGTTGCAGCAGGTAAATATGAAGAGCTATCGCGGGCAATACCAAATTCCTCCAACACAATAGGCTTATTTAGTTTTTTAGCGACCTTTACATGATCATTCCAATAAGCATCTACTTTTTGCAATGTTTCTTCAAAAACTTTTTCCCCATCGCCAGGCTTAAACCAACCCCAGTTTTGCGCCCAAATATGCATCGTTATATAATCGATATTAATATCATCATTATCTAACAATACATTTACTCCAGCCATTATTCCTGCTGTATTACCTTCAGTTCCTAGGCCTACCAAATGGTTTTTATCCAACGATTTTATATAAGCCGAAGTATTAGCAGTCCATGCTCTAAACTTTTCAGGCACATTTATACCTCTAGGTTCATTGGCCAATTGCCAAGCCATAATCGTTGGGTCATCTTTATAGGATAAGCCAGAAATTGAGTTTACACGATTAATCACTTTTTCAATGTGACTAATCAGCATATCCTGCGCCATGCTATTGGAATAAAAACCTGCAGAAAATTGCTGAAACTCATCCCACGAATGGGCTTCATCCTGAGGATAGGGAATAGGCACACCATCGGCCCATTTTATGTATTGTGGAAATCCACCACTCCAAGTCCAAAAATTACTCAACACCATTACAGCCTTCATATCTCGTTTAGACATTTCATCTAATAAAAAATCTAAGCCTTGCCAAATATCCTTATTATATACTCCTGGCGCTGTCTGTAAAGCGGGATGAATCGCAAAACGCATTGAGGTGTCAGCTTCACTTGCCGCTAACACCCTAAGGTTTGAAACACCTATTTCCTTCAGCTGATCCAACTCGCGTCTTAACCTGTCTCTATCACCTGATGCAGGAGCTCCAAGGTTCATCCCTTGCCAATAATTAGCTCCTTTAAAATGATAAGGTTTATTGTTTAGAAGAAATGAGCCGTCTTTAACCTGTACGAATTCATTTGGCAAATCAGCTTGTTGACATGAGAATAGAACAATTGTGGCAGCTATCCAAGTAGTTAAATAATACAGGTAGTTTTTCATTTTAGTTAGTTTTCCGGGACAAAAGAACACAGAGACACAGGGGCACTGAGTTTTTTTTGATTTATTTATATCTTTAAAAATTAGCAAAAACATGATAACTAGTGTAATCTTCAATTTCCGTTTTGGTGAGATAGATATACTTCTAGATGACCTAATTATTTGCTCCGGCCATGCCGGTTTCGTTTAATACTCTTAACATTTCGATATGATGATAAACTGATTTTCCTTTTTGGCCTTTGGGTTCGATGATTGGCTTCCCTTCTAAATCGATATTGGCAATTTCTCCTCCATTTTTAACATCTACAAAAGAATCAAAATAGAATTGCTTGATGGATTCGAACTCTTCTTTTAATTCCGGACAAAAAGACAAGGCAATTAAAGCTTCACAATGCTGCCACCAGGAACGATTCTTATCCAGCACCTTATTGGTTAATGGATTGATTCCTCCATAAAATCCTTTAGTAATAGAATCGTTTATCCAGATATCTTTTGTTAATGTTTCTTTAAGGATGCTTGTGCCCATTTTTTCATATTTCACTTGATTTTCAACAGAAACAAAAGGCCATTTTGCACTTCGAAGCATTAAAGCCGCAAACTGAAAGTTATGTCCTGGCGTTACCCAGGCTTTTTCTTTTGATTCAATCATAGGGTTCCACTTGTCGTCGAACTTTGTATTTACCCAACCTATGGAATCATTCCAAACCTTACTGTAAGCAATCGATAAGTGTTCTTTGATAATCTCTTCGTACTTGAGACGATTTGTTTTATCAGCCAACCATAAATTAGCCATATAAGCGGTTATGGGATACATCAACGACTGAATGGTCTTTGTTCCTGAAACTACACCAGAATTAAGATTATACTCGCTATAAAAACCTCCATTCTCTGTGTCTCTAAAGCGTTCTATAAATGCCTCATTAAGGTGATGTATTTCAGCTAATAATCCAGCGTCCTTACTAGAACGATAAAGCTCTGTAAGTCCGCATAAGCCATATGCTTGTTGCCAGATATCCAAACTTTCGGATTGACTGATTTTTCCTTCTCCTACTTCAGGAATAAAGTAAAGTCCAACACTGTCTTTTTCCAACATTCTTGACATTTGAAACTTAGCCAAACGTTCAGCTCGCTTTAAATTCTCAGGAAAGTATTTTGAAGAGTAGGCCAAGCCATAAATTAAACGGCTCAAAGCAACCGTATGAATTTTAGATGATATGGTATCTCCCAAAAAGTCAACTTCCGACAAATATACTCCTCGACTATTATCAAAAGCTTTATCGAAAAATGAAATAGAATTCTTAATCGAGGAATCATATGTATTCTCCTTTTTCACCTTTGATTGTGCACAAGACAACAAGACTAATCCAACCAGAAATAACAAACTATATTTATTCAAAAACACCATAAAATTCTCTTAGTTTAATTCTTTATTAAATGAAGTTCTTTTAACTCAATTGTTTTACTGCCCTTAATTTCCAACGCATGAACCTGCACCTTATATTTTCCTGTTGTAAGATTTAGTTTACCTACATTCAGTCTGTTCCAGTTTGTTTCAGGCGCCTCCTGTTCTCTCACCACCCTATCATAATTCTTAAAAGCCTCATGCTCAAACGGTATATCTATTGCAAATTCGACGGATTGTTCTCCAATTTGAATTTGCAGATTAGTACCTACATCCTCTGGTGCAAGCGCATAATATATTTCTAATTCATACTCACCTGAATCAATCACCTCAATCTGCCATTGCGCATAGGCTTCTGTGTTTGTCCAGAAATCAATCCAATCGTGTGCCCAGCCATACAAACTATGATAGGCAATACCTGTATGACGTCTGTCTTTTCGCGCTTCAAACGGAGGAAACAAATCCGCTTCGTGAGCTGGCAAAATTGTTTTGGGGTAATCGTTATAACCAACAGGTATAAATTTTTCCTCTATTTGCTTAGGTGAGACTTCTTGAAACCAAGTATCAAAAGCATTTTTCAAAGAATCATATAACTCAGGTTTTTCATGGCTTAGGTCATCTTTTTGACTGGCATCCTTACGTATGTCATACAAAGAATTTTCCACCATCAGATAAGGGTCGGCTAACACGCGTTTTCTTCCAAAGAACTCATTAAACAAATATCGTTTCGGGAATGCTTTATCTCCCTCCAAAAGGCTTTTAAAACTCTCTCCATCTAAAGGTTTATCGAAACTATATTTAATATTAGTTAAGGATAATAAAGTGGGTAATATATCTATGTGTGCCAGTGCCTCATCTATGATAACTCCTTTTTTAATTTGCTTTGCCCAATTAATAATAAACGGCACACGGACGCCACCTTCATCCACTTGGCCTTTTCTACCTTTTAACTCATTGTTAAAACGGTAATTCAAAGGCCCATTATCTGATAAATAAATGACTACCGTATTTTCTCTTATTTGTAAATTATCAAGAGTAGATAGGAGTTTACCAACATTATCATCTATATTTTCGCACATCCCATAAATACATGCATTAAAATCATCTACCCCCTTGCTCTTATATTTATCAAAATACTTATCAGGCACTTGCAAAGGTGTATGCGGAGTTTGATATGGTAAATAACAGAAAAATGGCTTCCCTTCCTGATTTGATTTATTGATAAATGAGATGGCTTCATCTGTTAGAACATCAGGTAAATAACCATTCGTTTTATAAGGTTTACCATTCTTTTCGATGGTAGTGTTAAAATAATTGCTCCAATGACCTGAGGTAAAACCCACAAACTCATCGAAACCACGTCCCATTGGATGATAAGGATAATGTGCTCCATTATGCCATTTACCAAATATTCCGGTTGCATAACCAGCAGATTTGAAAACATCTGCCACCGTTACTTCATCCAGACGCATGTCTTCACGTCCGCGAGTAACTCCAGTAACACCAGTTCGCTGATGATAGCGTCCTGTTAATAAACTGGCTCTGGTTGGCGCACAAACAGGACTTACATAAAAATGGTTAGCATAAGCTCCTTCACTCGCAAGCTTGTCGATAACGGGGGTTTCAACCCATGAATTCCCATTCATAGATAAATCGCCATATGCTTGATCGTCGGTAATAATTAACAAAACATTAGGTGATTTAACTTCATCATGCATGGGCACATGACAACTGAATGTACCGAGTAATAACAATACGAAGACTATAAATTGAAAAGATTTTTTCATTAAGGGAAAGTTAATTTTTTATTTCAATGATTTATGAGAGGTAAATGTTTGCCCTTTACTATCCGTGGCCTTTACTTTTAATAACCTGAGTTTGATATATCATTAATCTCTAATTTATATCGAAGACGTGTATAAGCTATCCTTCTCGTTTACTCGCTAGTTCGTCCGTAACTTTTGCCATGAACTTATCATTTAACTTATATAACAACAGTAAGGCGCCAGATAAAGCAGCCGTGAGGCCAGGAAAAATACTAATCATTAACTTGATTCCTTCCAACGATTGCTCTGTTTGTTCCGCATTAGCTTCAAAACCATAAGAAGCAAGAATATACAATGGTAATGCTCCTCCTGCCATCAAACCTAACTTTTGCGACATGGACGAAGACGAGAATAATAACCCTGTGGCTCGCCTTCCTGTTTTCCATTCGGAGTAATCCGCAATATCGGCATACATCGACCAAACTAGGGGTAACACAATGCCCGCACTTACGCCGTTAATAAAATTAAGTGCAAAAATTAAATATACTTGCTGTGGGTTTAACCAATACATTAATATACTTAAAATTGCGGATATGAACATGGCTACAATAAATGTAGTTTTTTTACCTAATATATTAGAAACTGGTATAGCCAATAAAACACCAACCATATTCGCCACCAACCAAATTGTCATATAAGCACCTGATAATTTACCCCAGCTTACATCACCAAAAAACGCTAAACTTTGATCTTGCACAAAGTATTTGAAATAATACATAATACTCGATTCTCGGAATGTTAAGAATACCAGCATTAAAATTCCCGCTCCTAGCATAATAAACCATTGTACATTCTTGGCTAAATCTTTTAAATCACTTCCTATAGAATTATTTTTTTTTAGCGCTTTTACTCTTTCTTTGGTCCATAGGTAAGTCATTACAAAAAAGAAAGCAGCAACAATGGCGTATATCACCACCATATATGAATAACTTTTGGCATCAGAAGCACCTGCATTTTTAAAGAAATCGAGTATATAAGGAGCAGAAGCTGTCATGGCTATTCCTCCTGAGTAAGCTCCGATAAACCTGAATGAAGCCAAGCTCGTTCTCTCTTTAGGATCATCCGTCATCACTGCCATTAACGAGCCATACGGTACATTAATAGCTGTATACACCATCATCATTAAGGTGTAAGTAATGTAGGCATAAATCAATTTTCCAGAGGGACCAATATCAGGCACCGAAAAAGTCAGAATTCCGATGACACCAAATGGTATAGCTACCCATAATAAAAATGGACGAAACTTGCCTTTTGAGGTATTGGTTCGGTCGGCAATGATTCCCATCAAGGGGTCGTTTAAACCATCCCAAAGGCGAACCATTATAAACATCATAGCCACCGATTCAGGACTCAACTCCACCACATCTGTATAGAAGAAAGTTAAGTACATGGCAAAAATCTTCCAGAACATAGAGGATGCAAAATCTCCAAATCCGTAGCCTATTTTTTCTTTAATATGTAGTTTTTCTGACATAATATTTTGATTTACAAACAAGGAATTTTAAGTACCCCATTTTTTTGCTTATTACAACACGCTTATTGATTCTTTTTTTTACGCCTTTAGTACGTAACTCTTACTATCGCTAAATTTAAAATTCAGCACCACTAAAAGTCGTTTATCATTGGCTAATTTAGCCGATATTCCAATTACTTCCTGAGGTGAATTTTCATATATACATTGCCCTGATTCATTAAATACAGTGACTAGATTTATACTTTCTACACGCTGAATTATTAAATTAATCCCATCCCACGACACCATCTTTATTAGTTTTTATTTGCACCTATTAATTCGTTCAGAAACCTCCATTAATGCACGTCCATTGTGATACGGGCATTTCCAAAAACCCACTTTATCTTCACATGTAATAGGATCACCATTTTTATCTACCCTCCAATACCATTCTCCATGTCCTTTATCGATGAGTTTATCTTTAATAAACTTCCATATTTTCTCCATGCTAATTAGATATGCAGTGTTGCCATTTATTTGCCAGGCATCTACCAAACCAACCATAGCTTCGGCTTGAGGCCACCAGTGTTTGTCACTATCTAAATGATGCTCTTCTTGCTCATTAAATAAAGCACCATCTGTATCACAGCCCTCTTTTATGGTGATATCAACTAAATTAAGAGCAGTTTTCTGTATGTTTATAAGCAGCTCTTCATCGTCAATTAACTCTGCTGCTTCATGCATCAACCAGGCTCCTTCAATATCATGACCAAAGGAAATAGCTTTTGATTTAATTGTCCAGTCCATTTCAAAAAATAGATTGAAGTGACCACTTTTTTTATCGATTATTTTATCCTGAAAAATATGGAGTAATGACTTAATACTTGCTTTTAATGAATGATTAGGCCAAACCCTATATAAACAGGCGTACGGCTCTAATAAATGAAGATGAGTATTCATTGATTTGGGCATATTGGCATCTTTATCGCTCAACCTCATATCCTCAAGATTTTGCCAATCCTTACCCAAGGCTTCTATATAACCTCCAAAGTCTTTATCCCAATATTTTTCTTCTATAATAAAGTAAAGCTCTTTCGCATATTCTAGGGCTTCCTGATGGCCCGTTGCCCTATGATATTCTGCTAAACCGTAAACACCAAAACCTTGGGCATAGGCTTGTTTTCGAGAGTTCTCTACCGCTCCTAAATAATCAACAGACCAATAAAAACCACCTTCTTCCTTATCCCAAAAATTTTGCATTAAATAATGGTAAGCAACATCTGCCAGTTTTTCATATGACTTTTTTCCTGTAACTCGATAAGCAGAGGAAAAGGTCCATAAAATACGGGCATTTAAAACCATACCTTTGGTAGCTTTCTCATTTATATTACCAAAGTGGTCTATCTGCCCAATAAAACCTCCGTTTTTTTCGTCCCGCGTTTCATTGGCCCAATAATTCAAAAGCCTAATTAATTCTTGCGTCACCTCCTGACCTAACTTTTTCAACTCAGTCCTTATTGAGTTATCAGCTATTATATTCATATTTTATTTATTGTTTTAGTAAATAGAATAAATAATTAGAGAACACCCCATGAGGTGTTCCCTAAAAACTACTTACATAAACTATAATTCTTATCAATTAATTCGTTAATAGTTTCTACAGACAAATGTGAGTGTAGTTTATCTTGAGGCGAATTCATACAGTAATCTAGTAACTGTTCCACTGTTGAAGTCGCCACGTGCATTCTTGTATCTGATGATGCATAATATATCTTCACCTGCCCATCGTCATCCTTAATCCAACCATTTGAAAACACCACATTAGATACATCTCCAATTCGTTCTTCTTGTAAAGGTGCTATAAAATGTCCGTGTGGCTTATGCGTTACTACCCAAGGTTTTTCTAAATCGGTCATAAACATATAAAGCGTATATCTTAAACCTGCTGCCGTATTACGAACACCATGAGCTAATTGCAGCCAACCATATTCTGTTTTAATTGGAGCAGGCCCTAAACCATTCTTCACCTCATAGATGGTATGATAAGTCTTCGGGTCAACTATAAGTTCTTCCTTCACTTCCGGTTTTTCAATTGATTCAGATAATCCAAAACCTACTCCACCACCTTTACCTGTATCAATAAATCCATCCTGAGGACGGGTATAAAAAGCGTATTTGCCTTCGATTAAATGCGGAAAAAGTACAACATTACGTTGCTGTCCTGTGGTAGATATTAAATCGGGCAAACGCTCCCATGTTTTTAAATCCTTAGTACGTGCAATACCCGCTTCAGCCATAGCGGTTGATGTATCACCTTCTGGTGCATTAGGGTCTTTTCGCTCGGTGCAAAAAACTCCGTAAATATAACCATCATCGTGCTGGGTTAAACGCATATCATACACATTGGTATCAGGCTTATCATTTTGAGGAAGTGTTATTGGTCTATCCCAAAATTTAAAATTATCGATACCATTGGGACTTTCCGCAACAGCAAAAAATGATTTTCTATCGTTCCCTTCCACTCTTACCACCAATAAATATTTACCATTTAGCTTGATAGCTCCTGCATTAAATGCCGCATTAAAACCAATACGTTCCATTAAAAACGGATTTGTTTCCTTATTTAAATCGTAGCGCCAACTCAACGGAATATGATCTCTGCTTACAATTGGGTTTTCGTAACGAGCATATATGCCATTGGTGCTAAATTTTTCTTTATTCGTTTTTTCAATCAGTGCGTTATGGTCGGCTTTAATCTTGCTCAACCTTTCCTCAAATGATAGCTTCTCCATTATAAATTCTTCTTTAATAAGTCAATATAGTCGTTTAATAATAGTATGTGATTGGCCTCTAACATTACTTTGGCATCAGGGGCTGCGGGGTGACCTGGGTAGGGAAAAAAGAAATGTACTTTGGGATCATTTCTCCATACCATGGCATAGCTTAATTCTTTTTTAACCAATGAATCGCTAAGCACTACTCCGAGCTTTTGTGTAAACCATAAAGAGTCTGTTACATTAGATAATCCTGTTTCGGTTAATGCGGATAGTTTGCCTTTTTCATTGGCTGTTTCGATAACAACATGCAGTTTTTTAATCACATCTTGTTCTCCATTCTCCTGTTTAAAATCCCAGTAATTATCCATGCCTAGAATCTCAACCACATCATCACCAGGATACCAAGTCAGGTATTCATTTTTTGTATCAAAATTTCTGTCAGGAGAATAGGCTACCAACATTTGCGACATTCCTTTTTCATTTCTAAGATACGCTACAGTAAATCGAAACAGGAGCTTCAATTCCTCAGGCGTACAGGCCTTGGTACCCCACCAAAACCATCCGCCATCCATCTCGTGCCAAGGACGAAATATAAATGGTATGGATTGTCCAGTATTATCTTTTAGCTCGTTAAGAAATTGAGCCACCTTATCTAATTGATTTTTAAAAGCCTGATGATGCGAACCACCTGGTAGAATATGCTTAACTACCACTGCATCTCCATTCCATGAACTGATGCTATCAATTGGTGAAAATGGGTGCCAGCTAAAAGTATTAACACCTCCTTTTTCATGCCCATAGATAGCTAAACGCTTCATGGCATCAAAAGGAACACTATCTAAGTTCACTTCTCTATCTTCTTCTATTCCGCCAAGTTCCCATCCAAATAAAGCTGGATAATCGCCCGATACACCTTTCACATCAGAACCTCCTTTACTGTAGCTCCAATGCATTCCGTATGCTAGGTCATCCTGATGTCCAAATAAAATACCTTGTCCTTTTATTTTATTTAGATGAGTGAAAATTGGATTGATTTCGCTCGCTTTATCCGTTGTATTATTACAAGAGATAAATGTGACGATGGCTATTAGAACCGTGATTGTTAATTGTTTTATAGACATTATTTTCAGTTTAAAAACACAGCATCTCAAGGACACTGGTTTCATTTTTCTTTTAACGTAAAATTGTATTTGTTTGAATTTTTGCGTTTCAACCTATTTCTTCACTTCACAGGTTTATTGCGCCGATTTATTCCTTTTCTAAGTTTCCTATGCATTGCACTGAACTATTGCTCCGTTGAGCTAAAGCTTCTATCCTACTACTCATACATATTTAAGACTTTAACATCATCCATAAAAAGCGTTTTACCGTCGTTCTTAAAATCGATAAACTTATCCTTAGCGCTTTGAGGACTATTTTCGTCTGGAATAAATAAATCACTTTGATTAGCGTGCCAGGGAGCATTAAACCAAGAGAGCACCCACGCTATTCTCACTTCACTTCCTCCTTGTTTTATGGATTCTAAAATCACGTCGCCCCAAAAACCAGATGCATTATTAATAAAGTCGTTGCGGTAACCCGTTTCGGCCAGAATAGCCACCTTGTTATGATTCAAAGCAAATATTGATAAATCGATGAGCTTAGTTTTAAGGTCCGCTACATTAGGTTCGTAAATATCAAAACCTACCACATCAACAAAAGAATCGCCTGGGTAATATTGCGTATGAACCTGACCATTAGGAGACCATGCAAATAGTATTTGATTACTACGCTCCTTTATATATTCTACTGTAAGGCGATAAAAATCGATATACAACTGAGCATTATGGTGAGTAGCAGAACTTCCCCACCAAAACCAATTTCCATCCATTTCGTGATACAAACGGAATACTACAGGGAATCCTAAATCATCATTAATAATTCCTAATATATCATCCAACTCATCATAAAACCATGCTCGGGCTTCATTATTATCATTTACAATATCATACATCAAGCTTTTGTCATTGGCTGATGTTATATCGCTCATATATATCTTATGGTCGTGTTTACTTTGCTGATGAAAATCAAACGTAACAATGGCTCCATTGGCATAAGCCGCTTTGGCTTCATCAATGTGTAACTGACGCTGTTCAGCTGTTTTGTACATCATATAATGCGGGTCAATTCCGAATACGCCCGGATGGTCGCCACTTACTTCTTTACAATCAGAAGTGCTTAAATCGTTTCTAAGCCCATTTAATTTAAAGGACATAGGAAACTCCTGACCAAAAGCAAAATTTTCGCTAATTGCCATGGCTCCCATATTAGTTAACAAGTTTTTTGTAGCCTGTGTTGCATCACCATCTATTGGAGTATAAACGCCAGCCTCTTGCACCATTATAGTTACACCATCAGAACCTGTAGCTCCTTGCCCATCACTCACCATTAACTCAATTTCATGCAACCCAATTCCTAATGTTATTTCTGGTTTCACTCCTGAAGCAATTAGTGTACTCCCTTTTTTCCATTCGTAAGTAGCAATAGAACCTTCGGCATCTGAGGAACCCGAACCATCCAATTGAACATTCGCATTAGACTGGCCTTGGTTTACCAAAATCGTTTTATCTTCGCCCGCATCGGCTATAGGCGCTTGGTTGTCTGCTTCCGTAATCGTAACTGTATAATCTTTCTCTGCTCCATCCGTTTCTATCAATTTATAAACCAGTGGTGTTGCAAAATTATTGACTGTTGTTCCAGATACTTGTTCCGCGCCATCCACATATAGTTTGGCTCCTTCAGTTACTTCAAAAATGGCGGTTAATGCACTTAAATCAGTACCATTTATAACGGTAGCTGTAATATCATTTGATGTGATTATAAACTCAACATCGCTTAATTCTTTTATACTAAATGAAGCAATAGAAGCTTCTTTAAAAATAGATACTGTATAATTTGTTTTTGTACCGTCTTCGGCACGTACAGTATAAGTAACTGGATTATTGAAGTTGTTTTTGTTATATCCAGAAGTTTGGGGAGTATTGCCAATAAACATCATGGCAAGTGGTGATATATCAAATTCTGCTGTTAAATCACTCAAATCATCATCTTCGCTTGCTTTTGAGTACCAATTACCCTCTGCATCTTGCTGAAAAGTAATCATTAACTCCTGCACAGAGAAACTATTTAATTCGGACAAATTACTTTTTGTATCCTCCTCTTTGCTACACGCCACTACAGTAATAAGAATTAAAAGTGCGCCTATTACTTGCTTATACAATTGCCTCATGATGAATAAATAAAATGTTGATAATGCAAGCCAACCGTAATCAGTTGGCTTGCGTATTATTAATAATTCAGATCGCTTTTAATATCTAGGACCTTCCGTAATAGAGAACTCATCCATACTGATTAAAACTTCGTTTTGATCATTTCGAGAAACAATGATTTCAACTCTATCAATCGCTTCAGCTGGGTTCATTCTTTTTAAGGTCTTATAATGAGCACCTAATTCTGTAGAATCATCACTCCAGTTTTCAAGATCTTCGTTAAATAAGCTAAACTGATGATTAGTCCAAAGCCCATCGTTATTCGGGAAGAACTTACGAACCATAACTAACTGTTCGTCATATTGGTACATACGAACAATAATATATTGCTGCCCTAGGCCTTTTCCTGTATTTAAAGCCATCGATAAATACGGATCTTTAAACTTAGATAAGTCAGTTGTTTTAGTATCTACCGAGATGGTATTACCCCAGTAACCGCCCCAGCCACCTGCAGCAGGATCGTTACCAAACGTATAAAAATGGCTACCATTAAAAGCAGATATTTGATCGGCTGCTGGACGCAAAGTATTATCTAACGAACCAATAGTTATATCATTATTAACCTGATCGGGATGGTTTTCGGTATCCTCAAAAGTTAATAAATCAATCTTTGCAGGAATATCTGTTGAACCAATTGGATCACCTGGCTCCAACACACCGTCGTACATTCCTTCAGTAATTTTCATGTAGGCAATATCAACATCTTGCTGTGTTCCTGCATTACCTGCTTTAAAGCCTAACTTTGGTTTGAATGCTCTGGCATCAAACTCGCCGCCTTCCCATCCTTCATTCAAAGGTTGAGAAATAATCATCCATTCGCCTTCCGTTCTGAAACCATAGTTAAAATGACGCCAATTACCATTTTGGTCTTCCATTTGGAAATAACCAGCGCTACCAACTGGAGTGCGCACAACAAACGTCAAGTATGGATTTACAAAGGTAGATACATCAGGTACTTCATCAGAAGTCATTTCTCCTGTTGCTTTATCCCAACCATAACCAGGCGCTCTTAATTGGAAAAACTTATCCACATTACCCGGACAATCAGATCCGCCAGCCTCAACAGTTGCCGTTGGCTCTCCTACATATAGATGGTTTCCATCCTCAAAATCCCAAATAATTAATTCTTTGTATTCGATAAACGGATAAGTAACATTTACGTTTGGTACTTCAGGAATAGCATTAGGCCCTAAGCTTTTAAAACTAACCGTTACAAGCTGTCCAGGCTTTAGGTCAACTTCACCAGAGTTTATTAATATTTCCGAAGGTTTACGTGTTAAGATAGGCACACTCTCTCCATCGATATATACTTCTGTAATCACATCAACATTTTCACCTTCCACCTTAAACTGAAGTCCTTGCGGAATATCATTAACCTTTGTAACGGTTACTTCGGGATAAACAGGGTTGAGTAATTCATCGCTCTCGCTATAGCGACTGAACACATTAGCCACACGCAATAATCCTTGTTCAAAGATTCTTGGTAGCTCTACCGACATTTCCGTCTCTGTACCATTTACATTGATCACCTTACATTCGGTACCATTGATAGTAACCACAGCATCTGCAAAATGCGCTCCTTTAACGGTTATTTGCGAACCTATTGCCACATCACCAGAAACAGAAATTTCTGTAAGCTCTGGTATTGGCCAGTTTATATCATAGTCTTGCGACAACTCTTTCTCCTCGCACCCTGTTGTAAATACTAACAAGCCAATTAATAAGGAGAATAAGCTATATTTTAATATATTTTTCATTTCGGTATAATTTATTAGTATCCTTTATTTTGAGTTAAGCCCCAGTCATTTACTTCAGATTCTGGAATAGGCATTAATGGCACTTGTACACCATTTTTACCATCGATACATTTCTCTACACAGTTTGCACGCAAGCTCACATTCTCGTAACGAAGGTTGCCATCGTTATTTGTAAAAGTTGCTTGTTTGTGGTCTAGCATATCTAAGTACTTACCATGACGAACTAAATCCCAAAAACGTAGCCCCTCATTAGCCATTTCAACACGTTTTTCTTTCAGCAATAAATCAATGGCAGCATCTCTTTCTGCTGGCACTCCTAAATAAGGTAAGTTACCTCCCCAGCCTGTTGAAGGATAGCTTAACTGACCTTCGGCAAAACCGCGCGCCATAGTACTTGTGCGAGCACGAGCTCGGATGGACTCAATAATGTCTTCGGCCACTGTATAATTACCTAATTCAATTTCAACCTCGGCATGTAACAAAAGAATTTCGGTATAACGCATTTTACGGATATTGTAAGCACTACTTTTAGTAATGGACGGTTTCTCCGCATCAGCCATAGCTGTTTTTCTATTTAAATACGGCGTCATCATTTCCTCTAGCTTATAGTCGTAGGCCATTCCTTGAACAACACCTCCGTTATATACAGGTCCATAAACCGAACAACTTAAACGAGGATCCTGGTCTTCAAAAGCATCCACTAGGTCCTGTGTAGGATTTTGAAATCCCCATCCCCAATCACCGCGGTTACCCGTAAACTGATTCAAATTAGTTCCTGTTTTTTCAGGTGCATTAGCCGTACTTCCTTCAATCATTTGTAATTCGAATATAGACTCACTTGCATTTTCACCTACGAATTCATTCAGTTGTGCATAATTAGTCATTAAAGAATATTGACCTGAACCCATAATAGCGGTTGTCAGGTCTTTAACTTCCTGATAAGTTACCGTTGACTCCGCATCCATGCCAATTTGATACATACGAAGACGAGCTAGATAACCTTGAGCTGCACCTAAAGTGGCACGTCCCATATCTGAGCTTGCATATTCCGATTTGTTTGGTAAGCGTTCAATAGCTTTTTCAAATTGTAAAGCTGCATACTCAAAAGTTTCGTGATATGAAGCGCGAGGAATACTTCCGAACTCTGCTGATCCTACTGGCTCATCAAATAATGGCACACCGCCAAATACACGAACCATATAGAAATAAAAATAACCTTTCAAGAAATAAGCCTCTCCTTCTAATCGGGACTTTAACTCTGCATCCAAAGAACTTTGTGGTAACCATTTTAAAGCTACATTAGCTCTGTAAATACCATCAAAACATTTAATCCACACAGACTCTAATACACTATTTGAAGTACCAGATCTCCACTCAACCATATCTTGTATAGGCTGTAAATCCGCTTCTTTTGATCCTTTCTCGGCATCATCAGCTAATAAATCTCCAAAGAAAAACTCGTAATTATGCGTTAACCATTGTCCATCAGGACCAGAACCTTCTGACTGACCAATAACATCATAAATACCATTGATGGCAAGTATGGCATTATCTGGCGTTTCAAAGAAATTCTCTTCTGTTTCACGTGCAATTGGGTCTACTTCTAAGAAATCGGAGCAAGCCGAAACCATGAACGCAGTTAGTATTGCACTTATATATAATAACTTTTTCATCTCTATCTACTTTTCAATTTAGAAGTTAACATTGATACCACCCGTTAAAATAACTGGCGTTGGATAGGTTGCGTAATCTACTCCCGGAGCAAGGTTAGCACCATCTAAGTTTCCCAGTTCTGGTGTCCAACCCGAATAACTAGTCAAGGTTAACAAGTTATCGCATGACATATAAACACGCACTTTGGAAAGTTTTAATGGTGCAACAATAGACTTTGGAAGTGTATAACCTAACTGGATATTACGTAGGCGCACATAAGAACCATCCTCTACATAACGATCTGAGAAACGACCATTTTGGTTGGCATCTGCCACAGTCATTCTTGGCTCCATACCTGTTGGGTTATCAGCAGACCAACGGTCTAATCTATCCGTACGATAATTAGAAAGAACGCCTGAAGTATTAATCCAGTAGTTGATACCATTTACAATTTCGTTACCAAACACACCGATTAAAGAAGCTCTAAAATCAAGCCCTTTATATCCTAAGCCTAGATTTAAACCTCCAGAAAAATCAGGTGCTGCACTTCCTAAATAAGCACGATCCTCACCATCAATTTTTCCATCATCATTATCGTCTACAAATTTTACATCTCCAATTTGAGCATTAGGCTGAATAGGACTTCCATCCTTCACATGCGCATCAAGCTCTTGTTGGGAAGTAAAAATCCCATCCGTTTGTATACCATAGAAATAACCAATTTCACGACCTGTTTCTGTTCTCGTTGTAAACTCGGCATTTCCTGCCCAACCATTCATACGTCCACCAGAGATAGCTTCTCCTCCAGCCATGTCAGTTATTTCTTGCTTCACTAAGGAACCATTTAAGCTGATATCATATTTAAAATCACCTTTTTGTTGATTCCAGCCAACGGTAAATTCAAAACCTGAATTTTTCATAGAAGCTGCATTCACCACTGGTCGCCCGGCTCCAACATAATAAGGAATTGGCTTACTGATCTGCATATCGTTGGTACGTCTATCAAACCAATCTAAAGTAATATCTAATTGTTGGTCGAATAAACCAATGTCTAAACCTAAGTTCAGTTGCTCCGATACCTCCCACTTTAAATCTTGATTACTTAAAACAGCCGCTTTAGCTCCTTCTGCAGCAGAACCATCAAATGCATAAGTATAACCCAAACGCATTAGCGACAAATAATTCCAGGCTCCTACCGCGTTGGCATTACCTACTTGTCCCCAACCTCCGCGAAATTTTAAGCGGGAAAGCACATCAACATCTTGCATAAAGGCTTCTTCTTTGATATTCCAACCTGCAGAGAACGATGGGAAATATCCCCAACGTTGATCTTCGTGAAATTTAGAAGAACCATCGGCACGGACAGTTGCCGTAAATAAGTATCTATCCTTGAAAGAATAATTGGCACGTGCAAAATAAGATAGTATTCTGTTTTCTTCTCCACCACCATTCAATTGAAAGGTAACTGGATCTTTAGACTGATCGAAATACATTAAATCCTGCACACCTGGTATGTTGTAACGCGTACCAGAAATACTGCTCGATTTAAACACTTGCACTTCTGATCCCAATGTAGCATTGATACTATGATTACCTGTTCTTTTTACATAGTTGAAAAAGCCATTCCATGTTAAAGCCGTATTGCTACCACGTTGCTCGTATAACGAACTTAAGTCGTTTCGCTGATCAACAGCAATGTAATACTCTTCGTAATAGTTTTTAGAATTAAAGAAAGTTAGCTGAGCTGCTCCCATCGTTCTAAAACTTAATCCTTCCACAAAAATATCATCAATATTTAAGGTGAAATTAGATACCAAACGATGATCGCCTTGTGTTTGATCTTTTGATGCATCAATAGCACGCATAGGGTTTGTTACAACCACACCACCCATAAAACGCGAACCATAATTATTGGTAAAATCGTCCCATGCTGGCGTTAAAGGATCCATACGAATTCCCACTGGTAAAGCACCCGTAAAACTGTCATTATTATGATTATTCTTTTTGTAAGTAGAATAGGAAATATTGGCATCTAAGCTTACTTTTTCAGTAAAATTATACTTGTTATTGATGTAAGTATATAACTTCTTCATGCCACTATTCTTGATTAAACCTTCCTGGTTGAAATAAGTAACACCCAGATTATAAGTGCTTTTTTCACTACCTCCACGAGCCGAAATAGAATAGTTTTGAATAGGTGCCACCCTGAACATTTCGTCTTGCCAATCAGTACCCTTACTATTATTAGCAATCACTTCGTTTAATATGCGTTGTTCATCCGATGGTACCGAAGCACCGTCGTTAGAATAAGCCTCTAATCGTAAAGTAGCAAACTCAGAAGCCGTTACCATATCAATGGTATTAGAAGCCCATTGTGCCCCTCCATATGCAGAAACCTCAAATTGTGTCTTACCTTCTTTACCTTGTTTGGTAGATACAAGCACAACTCCATTAGCTCCACGCGAACCGTAAATAGCTGTTGCCGATGCATCCTTTAGTATTTCAATACTTTCAATGTTAGCTGGATCTACAGAGCTTAAATCACCCATAGGAAATCCATCTACCACATATAAAGGTGACGAATTACTCCACGAACCCGTACCACGAATACTAATATTCATACCAGCTCCTGGCTCTCCTGAGGTAGGCGTAATATTTACACCTGCTACTTTTCCTTGCAAGGCCTGTACCGCATCTGGTGTAGACGGCCCCTTAAGCTCCTCACCACCAACCTTGGCCACAGCACCAGTTAAGTCACTTTTACGTAATGATCCATAACCAACCACCACAACTTCGTCAATATCTTGCACCGACGAACTTAATGCAACATCAATAGTAGCTTTACCTGCTACCTCAATTTCTTGCTTATCGAAACCAATAAATGAAAAAACTAAAACTGCATCCTCCGATACATTACTTATAACATAATTACCATCAATATTGGTAATGGTACCATTGGTAGTTCCTTTTACTACAATAGAAACTCCTGGCATCGATTCTCCTTTTGAATCAACTACCTCTCCGCTTATTGATCGCTCCTGTGCAAATGCCACCCAGCAGGTAGACATTATTAACAGCGTCAAGAATAATCGCAGATTCCTTTTCATAAACATCTGTTTTGTAAGATTTAAATTATACATTCTATTAATCTGATTTCCGGAAATAAATCATCGATACAAACATATATTCAATCCTACCCTACATCAAGTATTATTATATCACTTAATGATACTTTTAAACACATGCATATTCACTACTTGCAACTCTACTACTCAAATTAAAAAATAACCAAACAGCACCTTTAATACTGATTTAAATATACTTAAACAACTTATACCACACATTTAAGACATCTAATATTTACAATTATTCACACTAAAAGCTAATACTTATTTACTTTTTAGTATTATTTTCTCATTTATTAGTGATACTTTTATATCACTTTCAACTTACATATTAAATCAAAAGCATGAAAGATTCTATCCATAGAGAGATAACACCATTAAAAGACAATGATTGTTTTTTAATATTCGACAGAGAAAGAAAAGGTTTTACTTTCCCCATTCATTTTCATCCTGAATTTGAAATAAACTATATCGCTCATGCCGATGGAGCCAAAAGAGTTGTTGGCGACCATATTGGTACTGTAGAGGGCAAAGAACTTGTTATGGCAGGCCCAAACCTTTATCACGGTTGGGAAAATGGAAAATACAACATGGAAAATATAATGCACGAGATTACCATTCAGTTTCCGCGTGAACTTTTTGATGAAGCTTTATTTAATAGGAACCTGCTTAAACCGATCAAAGAGCTATTCAATAATGCCAATCAGGGCATTCTATTTTCACAAGAAACCATTAAACAAATAGAACCAAAACTTTTAGAATTAAGCAAAAAAAGAAGCTTTGATAGCTTTTTAGCTTTCCAATCACTTTTGTACGATTTAGCCATTTCCAGAGATCAGCAGCTATTAACCAATGTCGCTTTTCAACGCCAAAGCGATTTCCATAATAGCGAACGAATTGAGACCGTTTATAATTATATAAAAGAAAACTATGCCAACAAACTCAAAGTGGAAGACGCCGCCCATCTAGTCAGTATGTCGGTAGCTTCTTTTAGCCGATTGATTAAACAAAGAACTGGTAAGTCGTTTGTAGATTTTGTAAACGAAATACGACTGGGCATAGCCACACGAAGCCTGATAGAAACCAACAAAAGCGTATCGGAAATATGCTACGAGTGCGGCTTTAACAACATATCTAATTTTAACAGGATATTTAAAAAACGACAAGATTGCACACCAAGCGAGTTTAGAGTAAACTTTACTGGAGTAAAGAATGTGCTTTAATTTTGCAAACAAAAAAAGCAGCTTCAAATTAATGAAACTGCTTTTTGCTTTTCGTCGGGGTGGAGAGACGAATATCTTTTCTTCTAAACTTCATTAAACCAAAAACATACTTAGATCACAACCGTTAAGTTACACTTAATCTACACCTGCCATTTGACTTATAATGTATTGATTTGTGGTCTTTTGTATAGTACAAAGATACGAAAAAACATTGCTTTTGTAGTTTAATATTAAGCAAATATTATGGTTATATACTATCACAAAAACAACACAATTCTCCCCCCAACTCCTGTCATAATATTTTAATCTAATGATAAAAACACCACCTGATATAACGGAAATATTATCTAAAAAAACAAGGTTTACATCCTCTTATACAATATTATAAAAACCTTTTAAACAAAGGCAACTAAATAAAATCCAAGCTACTCCTTGCTGGGAAACCCATTTTTGCCATTTCGTTTCATAAAGAAACAAACCAATATATAAAAGTAGAAAACTGAAGGAATACACATTCTAATTATTGCTGTACTCACATAAAAACTTAAGCCCACCAATAATTATTAACCTTTAAATCCACTCAACATTGCAGCCAATAGAATTGCTGCTGTTATTAAAGAAACACCAAAACCAATTATTACAACCAGAATAACTCCCCATTATATATATATTCTTTAAAAGTATATAAGTACAGCAAGTAATGTAAGAAACCCCAATATGCCTCCTAAAACACTTTCCTCAAGAGGCACAGCTACAAATGGATAAACAATAGAGACTACGCAACCTATAGCAGTATCAAAAGCTTGTTTTCTGCTCTTTGTATAGTAACGCTCTTTGCTACTTTTGATATAATTGGATAGCATCTTCATTGGCTTACCAAAATTACTATTTTTTTAGCTGCTGTTTTAAAATTGGTCATGTGTTATTAACCTCCTATCTTGCAATGACAACAATAATAGCCAAAACAAATTCTATCAATCCAATTATTCGATATTTACGATAATTCATTTTAATTATACCTGAAATTAACAGCATAACAAATACAATCACCTTGGAATAAATGGTAAATCCATATGCCGACAACATAAAATCTAACACAATAAAAGCTACAAATATTACAATAGACCATGGGCCACTTTTTGCAATTTTATCACCTATAGCACTATTTTTATCTTCATATATCAATCTAATAATAAAAAATACAAACTGATACAACGACAATAAAAACAAAGGACCGCCAAATAGAATTACATCTGCTCTTATTGCACCCACCTGAACATCTGAGACGTGCCAGGCATACAACAACCACCCAGCACCAGGTAAAAACAGCCATTTTTGCCATTTCTTTTTATAAAGAAACAAACCTAAAATATGTATAACTAAAAGTAGTAAACCAATAAAATACATATTCTAATTATTTATATTTAATAATTTTAAAATTTCATCATAGCCATTATTTTTGGCTATAGATACCGGACTCTCCCCCATAACGTTTAGCGTATTAGTATTTTCTCCAGCGTTGAGTAACTTTTTAACCATATTAACATCTCTATTTTGTACGGCAAGATATATCGGAGATATCTGTTTGAAATCAGACATATTTACATCCGCACCACTTTGAATTAGTAGCTCAACCAAATTACTATGTCCTTTTTCAACAGCAAAGTATAATGGAGTATATAAAGACGCCGTTTGACAATTAATCTCTGTACCTGAATCAACAAGTAGTTTGGCTATTGCGTAATCATTTCGTAAGACAGCGTAGTGTAAAGGACTGGCATGTCTATCGTGTTTATTTACATTAGCTCCATTATTTATCAATAGAGCCACTAATTTATAATTCTCTTCATGGATGGCTTTTAATAAGGGTGTTTCTCCTCCTTCATTCTTACAATCAATATTTGCTCCATTATTTAATAACAGTTTAACAAGATCTGCATTGCCCTTAGTCGTTGCCATATGAAGAGGACGATCTTCCCATGCATTAATACTTTCATTTACATCAGCTCCATTTTCTAGATATTTTTTAATACTATCAAGATTTGTTGCCTCTTTAAGCAATTCTTCTTTTAATAACTTGTTAGCTGTTTTCTGACTCATTACATATACACAACCTATAAGCCATAAGGCAACAACTATTTTAAACTTTATCATACCAAGTTTTAACTTTCTCATTAATTCAAAGGTCTATCTCCAAACTCTACAGCAATCGTAAGCTTAAATGACGATTTAACTACCCACCCAACTCCAAAGCATTTTGAATCAGGTTCAAATATTGCTTTTCGGTGTCCTCATGTTTCCTATCTTGAAGAATCAAGCCTTCCTAATTCTTCCATATATTTTATGTAAGCACCAGGATTACTTCTGGCAATATTTATTTGATGACCTATTTCTTCTTCAAGCAGTTCTATAAACTTTTCTTCAGAAAAGAAACTCTTATTCTGTGCAGTTGCATTAACGATACCTAATGCGGTAACCAGGAAAAAAACATAAAACAACCGATAATTATAAAACTTACTCATCCCTACTATCTTTATAATAAAACCATTCTCCAATTTTCTCCCCCTCGGAATAATTGCCTGAGGATTTTAACGCCCCACTCTCAAAAAACTCCTCCCAATGGCCATCTTTATAACTTTGTGTACATTCTCCATACTCCTCATCTCTAATCGTCATATAACTACCTTTTGCTCGTAACTTCCCATTCTTGTAATAGAACAACCATTGTCCTTCCCTATAATCATCACAATATGACCCGGTGCTCTCAAGTTTTCCGCACTCATAATAATGCTCCCAACGATAACTTTTATAAATACCGTAACAACGACCTGTATAACAGTAACCCTTCTCTTTTATGTTCCCATTGCTATAATAGTAGATCCAAACGCCGGTTTTGGCATACGTATCGTAATATTCACCTTCTGATTCAAGCACTCCATTTTTATAAAAATGCTGTACTCTACTATAACCATCTTTATTCGCTTCGTATGTGACACACCTCACCTTCCCATTACTATAAAAAGATTTACTAACACCTTTCTGCTTTCCATTGGAATCGTATTCCCTATACCATTCTAACCTACCTAAGGAATCTCTTTGCTCCCAATAACCTGCTTTAGTACCTCTATAATAATTTCTAATACTAAGTAATTGTCCCTGTTCATTATATTCTCTTTCTTCTGCATGCAATTGACCTTTATAATAAGTCTGTGTTTTGGCAATCTTACCATTGGAATAATACCAAGTCCAATCTCCATCCCTTTTACCATCTTTTATATCGCCAACAGCCTTCTTCTGACCGTTAGGATAGCTATCTATCTTTAACGTTTGAGCATGAGTTAAAGTACTTAGTAGCAATAATAGCAAACACAACCTAGGTTTTAATACGATACAGATTTGAATCATACAACATTCTATTTAAATTTTACAGTACCTTCTTAATAATATGTATTACTCATTCAATTTTACATTAATAAAACTGACCTAGTTTATTACACATTTGAAGTTTATTTGAACATCTTTATCAACGAAAAATGTTCCAGTTCCACCGACTCCATAATCTAATCTATTGATGCAAATATTTCCTTTAGCAATATTCTTTTGTATACTAAAGGGAATAGTAACCACATGAGCAACCCCTTTAATATTTAACATACCTTTTGCCTCCCACTTATTCTGTGAAATTTTTAATACTTTTTCAGAAAGAAAACTAACCGTTGGGTACATCGCAGTATTGAAATAAAACTCACCCTTTAATACCCTATCCCTTTTTTCAATTCCCGTATTAATTGAACTTGCACTTATATGTAACACTAACATCTCATTAAAATGATTCACAGTATCCAATTGTATAATACCTGATACCACTTTAAAAGAACCATTTATAGTATGAACTTTCATGCTTTTCACCTTAAATTCTACAAAGGATTTTTCCACATTTATTGTCTGAGTAAATACCGAGATATGAAACAGTAAACTACACAATAGAATTAAAAATACTCTCATTAAGCATTTTCCCTTAAGGTTAATAGTATTATCGATAGCCTTATTAATATTAATTCAACTCAAACAGATAAGTAATCGTACCTTTTTGAACCCGAGGAGCATCACTATCCACATTAAACTTAGCTTTTTTAGCTGCAGTAATTGCCGCCTTTATAAGTTCAGAATGCTGAGTTGTAGAACCTTTCATTTGGTATTCAGCGCTAGTTACATCGCCTTTTTTATTTACAGTAATCTGAACCACAACAATACCTTCTTCCTGAACTACATATTCGGGTGGAGGCAATGATCCCTGAAGAGACCTACCATTTAAACTAACTCCACTGCCCGTATCATTACCATTTATACTAACATTAGTGGAAGTAGTACTGGTTTTCACCGTTTTGTTAAAAGCATTGGAAACCTGATGATCTACTTTCTTACTTAATTCTTTTTGCTTTATCTTTTCTTTATTCTTCTTTGCCTCCTCATCATTAACCTTTTTTACTTCAGGCTTTGCGCTTTTAATTTCAGGTGCATCTTCAAAATCCTGAGCTTTGGGTGTTTCTTTTACTTGTACTGCAGGTGCAGGTTTTGAGCGCACAGTTACAGAAACCTTAGTAGGTATAGGAATATCAGGCTCTTGAGCTGCGTAAGCTTTTTGTTTTAAACCAGTTCCTTTTTCTTCGGCTCCCAGACTAACAATGATTCCTTCTTCTTGAGGAATAATTTTAAAACCTCCAATAAGAAGAAGAATGAATAAAATGGCATGAAATAATACTGCACCAATAGTAGCTTTTTTGTTATATGTTTTATTCATGTGTTACTTTTTCTTCCTGCGTAAATTTAGTTTAATTCCTTTTTGCAAGGGCTCACCTTTTTTAAGATGATTATATTTTAGCAAATTCTTTTCTTTTATACCATACTTTTGCGAAATATAATGTAATGACTCTCCTTCTTTTACAACATGATATACATGTTTACGGTGTGCCTTACTCCTTTTTGATTGAATATATATATAACGATACCTTTTTATATTTGCATCTTCCTTTAAATCATTATATGTATATAACTCCCACGCACGCAAACCAAACTCCTCTGATATAGATCCAAATGAATCGCCATCTTCTACTTTTATATATTTTACACCATTGTTATACTTTATTTCGTGTGTTTTAAATAATATAATTTCAAAATCGTCAATAGCACTTTCTGGTGCAGTTACTTTATTCCATCTTTTTTTATCTAATAAAAAGAGCCTTTCTTCCTCAATTATTCGAATCAGTTTATAAGGGTATGCCGGATCAGTTGCGTAATTTGCTTCTTTTAAACCCAAAGCCCAATTTTTATAATCAGTAACTTTAAGCTCAAACAAACTTGCGTATCTAGCATTCTTTAATAAAAAATTGGAATGATCTATATAGGAATTGTAAACCTTTTTGTATACCCTAAAACAGTCATCAGGATTATCATCCGAATAGGTAATTGTTTTTCCCTTCCAATCGCTATGGCATTTTATTCCAAAGTGATTATTTGACCTTTGCGCCAAAATTGAATTGCCATATCTTGACTCTAACACTGCTTGTGCCATAGTAATGCTCGCAGGCACTCCAGTCCTTTTCATTTCTTTTATTGCTAAATCTTTATATTGTTGAATATACTCTGTTTTTGTATATCTTTTTTTTGATTGAGCAGCAAGTTGAACATACAGTAACATGATTGCTGCTAGAGATATTAATACTCTTATTTTCATGCGTATATTATTTTCATTTATTGCATGTAACTCTCAAACACACACATGCTCGTTTTCACTATTTTGCTTTAACTTTAAAATATAATCTCCTTTGCTCATTCTCATATTCTAACAATTGAAGCACTTCCATTTTTATTCGTTCATCATTAGTCGTAGCTTTAATCATTAAAAGCTCATTCTTATACGCCAATACTTCATGATCATCTATAAAAAGATAATCTACATTTATCATTTTACCTTCCTGTTCATTAAAGTTGTAAAATCTGGGACGACTAATTCTAGTAAACCTATCGGTATGAAGTAAATCATTTAACTTATCCATAAAATCGAGTCCTGTTACATCTATAATCCCATCCACATTAATATCTGCTAATTGATAACCGTCGATGTACACCAGTAATGGCATTTTTAAACGAATAAATCGGTGATTATTGAAGATGTAAAACTCATATGTTGGAGGCGAACTAGCACCTCCAGACCAATCAGCTAAAACCAATAAATCAGAATACCTTTTTTGAGGTGTCATACGAATTACTCTAACGATATGGTAATCGCCATTAATTAAGGTATCACATATTACTTTTTGCTTATCTAATACGCGTACACAAACACTTCCGCTATTTATCTCTTGCTTAAAGCCGTTTTCATTTACATTTATATCCTTCACTTCAAATTCTAACTGATAATTCTTCCCATTGGAGAAAAAAGGAAATCGAGCTGAATCAACATCAACATGAGTATTGTAAATTAAAGTTCCAATAGTATGTGGATTGGCTTTTATATGCTGAGCTTGCATACTGACAAATGAAACTAATAAGTATGCTGTGATCAATACAAGGAGTTTAGTTTTATTCATTTAAAGTTAATATTCAATTTGAGTACTCTTCAAAACAAGAATCCAGCAATCCAAAAACCTCTTTCTTATCTTCTTTAGGAACCCAAAGACTTACGTAAGACTTTAGTTTCTTTAACTCCTTTTTATCTTGCTTCATAGCTATTCTTTCAATATTACGCTCAAGTACTTTATACACTTTTTTACTTACATAATCTTCCCATATATAAAGCAGTTGATCATGTTCTTTGGCTAGGTACTGATTATAACCCGACATATAATCATCATCGTAAATGTAAAAAGCTACAAAAACAGAATCATTTTTTATTAAATCCTCGGGTGTATAGTAAGCTAAATACGTTTCTGCTTCAGCACTACAATCTAACTCATCATCTTTTGCTCCTAATATGATATACTCAAACAATTCCTTTTTACTGAATACTCCTGTACTAATTGTCTTTTGTAACTTAAATATAGGGTCATTTTCTGGGTGAAGGACAATATCTGCAATAACCAATAAATCTGCAGCTTCTATAAAACCTGTTTTATTCTTGATGACTTCTCCTTGAGGCGAAATAAAGAAGAGCGTTGGATATGCATCTATTGGGTATTTTTGCAAAAATGCTTGAGATTCATCTGCATCACCATCAATTTTAAGGTTGATAAAATCACTATTGAAGAATTCACCAACTTCTTCATCTGTGAACGTTTCGTTTGATAACTTTTTACATGGACCACACCAGGTAGCATACACATCTACAAAAATGGGTTTATTTTCCTTTTTTGCCAGAGCCTTTGCTTTCTCCCAATCGTTTTTTATAAACTTGATGCCATCTGAGGCTTTTAGGTTGGTATAACTGAATAAACAAAATGCGATAAGTACTATATAAATGAATTTTACATTTTTCATAATGGAATAAATTAAAATAATGAATTGTTTTTTTTACTAAGATGAGATGGTCTCTATTATTTAAATAGATTCCTAAACTAATTAGAGTCTGTCTGTAAAGTCAGGTGGTTGAACTATAAAGTTTAAATACAAGGCTTGCGAGTCAATAAGTTCAAGGAGTTTGCTTTCGTAAAGTACCGATTTATTGATACGTATAACACAACAGTTAATATTTTTAGACGAAGATTAATTATATATAATACTATTGCCTTGTATCATTATCGGCCCCATACTTACATTATAAAATGTATTTTCCCCTGTATTTATTTCGTACACCTCTCCACCTTTCAAGCCAGATACATGTCCTTGGTATTGTTTGAAATTTCCATTCACATTTTGTGAGATACTAAAATCAAAAGTCACATTATGTGCAGTTACATTTCTGAACTTTATAATATCTTCCGTAACTATTTGCTCTCTACCATCACGGCAAGTTTTATACTGGTTTTGAACGATATTTAACACAGTAAAAACCCTATTTTGATACAGAGAACCAAACTGGTTGTCGAAGCAATTAATACTTGTTTGTGCCAAAACTCTATAAAAATCATACTTCCCTTCTATACATTCCTCGTGTTTATTATCGGGTTCAATTGGTTCTTCGTCACATGAAACACTCATAAGTCCAATCATTATTACCACTAAAAATTTAAATACTGTTTTCATAATATTCTGTTTTCTCATTATTATTTAACTTTTAAAATTCAAAATAATCTTTCCTTACCATCTGCATCTGCGAACAGGATACCAACGACTCCAAGAATAGTTCCAGAAATAACCAGAACGCCATTCGCTTGCCCAATAATATCTTCCGTTATAAGGGTTATATCGCCAAGTACGAACATACCCTTCATGATACTCTTGATGCCAAACAACAGTGCGGTATGCCATTCTATCACAACTATACTCCTTCCATACATTACCACGTTCGCTATAAAAATTACCGCTACTCCACCCACGTTGAGCATAGGTGTTTACTCCAAATATCATTACTGCAAATATTAGCACTACCTTAATTCTTTTATTTCCGTTAATCTTGTCTGTTTTCATACCTTTTAGTTTTATTGTTTATGAGTTTATATTTCAAAACCTAAAAAGTAACCTCCAAACGAGAATTATTTTTTCAAATTATTAAATTATCTTGCTCTCATTAAACTATTCATAAGTAAACAAGAAGCTTTAAAGGAAATCTTACGCGCATTAATCATGACGAATAAAGAAGTTTTAAACGAATTAAAAACTGGAAATAAGGAAGTCATTGCATCAGTATATCTTAAATATCGAGATGAGTTCCTATTTTTTCTTAAAAGAAAATATTCTGTGAATAATGATATTGCGATAGAAGTTTATCACGAAGCATTTTATGCATTTCATCTTAATATTATTACAGGGAAACTTCAGGAATTAACTTCTTCATTAAAGACTTACCTATTCCAAATAGGTAGAAATCTGTTTCTAAATGAATTAAATAGATCAAAAAGAACTGATGAAATAAGCTTTAAGTCTGAGAAAAGTGAAACATATGATCATATAGATGATTCTAATAGTGAAAAGATAGAAGTACTTAGAAAAGCTCTACTTGAACTAGGAAATAAATGCAGGGCTCTGCTTAAACTATTCTACTTTGATAACATGCCTAATGAGTTAATAAAAGACAAGTTAAATTACGCAACTGTAAATTCTGTTAAAACACAGAAATACAAATGTTTTAATCAGTTAAAAAAACGTGTACTATCTGATGTTGATAAAAATGACTTGTACAATTAAATATAACTAATTATGGAAAACAATGGCATGGACATAAATGAACATTTTTTTGAAGAGGAGTTTGATAATTATCTTAGAAATAAGATGGATACTAATGAAAAGCAGGATTTTGAGAAAAACATCAGCCAAGATGAAGTTTTAAACAAAAAATTTCAGATTCATAAAGATTTACATTCAGGATTACTAAACATCTATAAAGAAGAGTTTATTGATAATCTTAAAGAAATTGACGCTAATCATCCACCTAGAATACAAAAAGTTAAACTCATTCAACCATGGATGAAGTATGCCGCAAGTATAGTTATTCTTGTTGGCACTTTATTTTTCCTTACCAATAAAGATAATTCGAAAGAGCTATATCATAAATATTATTCGCATAACCCATCTATAATCCCCATCAATGCCCGCGGTGGTAATCTCGACGAGCACTATTTCGATCTGAACCAGAAAGATTTCGAATTGATTAAAAGAGCAGTTGTACTATACGAACGAAAAGATTTTTCATTAGCCTTAGAAAGCTTTACTACTTTTAATAAAGCTTACCCAAACAATTTCCCTAAAGCAAAACTAATGGAAGGAACTTGTTTAATGGAGTTAAAACTTTACGACAAGGCACTAGATATGTTAAAACCACTAGAAAAACACTATTTAAATAATAACGGCTCTGTGAGTTGGTTAATAGCACTGAGTTATCTCGGTAAAGGAGATCAAAAGAATTGTATAAAATATCTAAAAACCGAAGTACAAAATGAATGGGTTAACGTCGATTCTAGAGATGCATTACTTAATGATCTACAAGAATAAACTATAAAATGGAGTATTAACATTAAAATACCATTTCAAAATAATAAATATCCTAATGTCAATTCAAAATTAATCGATTAATCTTTATTCTCATCTTCTGAAATAAACAGAAATGCACTACCAGGTTCGTTACTTCCAAAACTTCCAAACATTGGTTTTGAAGGCAACCTTTCAACAAAATTGAATACCTGATTCGAAGTAAGATAACCTCTGGATCCTCCTGAGGTGCGTAAAGCTTCGAGTATTTTATAAGCGAAAGGAGAATGCCTACCCGCGTAACCATCAGGCACTTCATTTAAACTACCAGAGGTTATATACAACCTTGTTTTTAAATCTATTTTATCAGACACAAAATCGTCCAGTTCTTGTTCCTCATAAATATCTTGTTTATTTCTATTTTGTTTCACTTTTACATCGAAACCTCCGCCAAAACATACATCGAGACAAAGTAAAATTTGTTTGGGAGGAAGATTATTAATTATGGTTTCTATCTCAGAGAATGAAATATAGGTATTTCTATATTGGTCGTCATTTGTAGGTCTGGAACTTGAGGTTACGATAAAACCATCATGGAAAAATTCATTATCAAAATCGCCATGTCCTGCAATAAAAATAAATAACTGGTCATTTTCATCCAAGGTTTCAGAATAAGTTTTCAGGCTTGAGAAAATATCTTTGTTATTGGCATCCAACAATAAATCTACCTTAAAACCATAGCCTGTTTCTAATTCATGTCCAATTTTCTCAGCATCGTATGTGGGATTATTTAGGTTTGACCACATTGGATTTCCATTGGAATAATTATTAATACCAATTACTAAGGCATGCTTTTTACCCATTCCTTTTATCGTTTCGTCTTTAACAGGCGATAATACTCCTGCTCCCCTTGATTTTAATGAACCTGATGGGAATAGATGTTCCATCTCCTCGAAATATTTTTTCTCAAAAAAGAAATCTGAGTAGCTCCTATCTAACACCTTGCACTGAATCTGTTTTTTGAGTACCTGATGAATAACTAATTCTGCATTTTCTTCTTTATCAAAAAAGTAAAAAACATTTAGATAAGATGGAATAGAACTTAAGAAATAAATGAGTGGACCATGAGGTATTATATTCCCATCGCAACTGACATTATCAAACCCTACTTCTTTTGGACAAATAATTACCCTATTTCTTTTTCTGAGTTTTGAAATATCTGGATTATTTTCAATTAGAGCTTTGATAAAGTTTTTTTGAAAATCTTTTGTATTTCCTGATTCCGTAAGAAACAGTTGATTGTTTGCTGGAATAAATTCTAATAAATCTCTCAGCTGATGTAGTGATATTTTTTCTGAATCATTCAAATCCTTCGACAGTAAGCTGTCGCGATATGTATAGAAATTGGTTACATTAACACCTGTTGTAAAATTTGAATCTCTATCTGAGTAACCTGCAAAATTAAACACAAAATAATCTTCTGGTTTTGAATTATCTATTATATAATTGAGGTAATGGGTAATAGAATCTTTACGAGCTTGTTCATTTAATAGGGTAAAAGAGAATACTTTTGAATCGGAACCGGCAGCATCTTTAAATTGTTCCTTCATAAACGAAGAAAAAAGCTGCGCATCCGTATCGCAATTATCAAATACACTATTATCGATATCATAATAGTTATCTATGCCAATCGACAAAACATATAAATCACCTTTTTCAATAAAAAGTTGTTTTTCTATTTCTTTCGGCATTAATACATGTTCTTCTATAGATCCTGCGATACCCGGTGTTTGATATGGAGCAATCAAATCCATATGATGTTTTAGTAAGTCGAAAAGTTCGTGGAATAAAACATCACTATTTATTAATTGAAGTATATTTCCTAAAGCGTATGAAAATGAACCATAATCATTTCCATTTCCATCAAGGTAAGCAGTGTTAATCTCCTTAGCTTGGCATGCTGTTAACATTATAAATGGTGCAAACTTTAAGTTATTAATTTGACTATCTATTTCGAAGAACCCACCTCTAGTTAAAATGGACCTTGTTTTATTTGAATTTACTTCGTCTTGCTCAGGGCCAAAATTATTGGCATCAAGACTAAACACAACTTGCCCTGAACGTCCCGCCTTTTCTCTTATTTGGTTTAATAATAAAATCAACTCATCATCTCGTATATGATTTTGGCCTTCATATACACCTGCTTTAAAAATGCGATGTGCATCATATGGTACAATTGCTTCATCATAACCATCTAGTTCATCATTATTGTCGTCTAGTATTTGCTGTCCATGACCTGAATAATGAATAAAAACGACATCTCCTTTCTTTGTTTCACTAGCAAGTTTTTTTAAAGCCAGTACAATATCTTTTTTCGTACAAAACGAGTCTTTAATTAAGGAAATTTCACCAAAACCATTATATCTTAATGACTTTTGTATTAAATCCACATCATTATTTACTTCAATTTTAGGCCACCTGCTTTCTTCTGAATAGTCGCCTATAGCAATAATTAAAGCTTTCTTATTGCCAGAAACTATTGGCATAGAAGGTTTAAAGCCTACAGTTTGTTTTCCATTTTTGTAAACAGCATAATCAATCAGCTCTCCATTTGAACTATAACGCTTCACAGTATCATTCGGGAATCCTTCTTTAATCCAGAAAGTCAATGATGCTTTTCCATTAGGATGATAGTACTCATAATTCCCCGCTGATAGTGTATCAGATAGGTAACCTCCTTCTTTGTACCACTCTTTAAATTTAAGCTGCGCAGTTATAATATGAGGTAGGATTAATTCATTTTTACCTGAAAATTCATAATAAATAGATTCCAAATATGTAGGGTAACTACATCTTAATACAGGAGAACCATCTTTTACTGTTGGGTAATACTCCTGGATTTGCAAATCGTAGCCCACTGTACTTCCATCATTTGTAACACTACATTTAAGAACCTCACCTAATCTGATAAAGTTGCCATTGGGGTGGTAGTCTAGAAATTTATTTACATGTTGTGAAGAATCTGATTTAAGTGTGATTACTCTATAAAAAGAGATTTCTTCCATTGCTTTTTTAGTCCATTCAAATCCTACATTGCTTATTTCTTTATAAAAAAAGGCTCTAATTTCATGAGATTTGTGAAACTCTAAAAATGAAGGAATTATTGAGTCAGGTACGGCAATTGATTTTGATTTTAATATAACCGCTCCGAACGAAATTGAAGGAAAGCTTATGCTAAAAATTAATAAAAATATTAGATATCTCATTATCATGAAAGCTAATTCAAATTTATTTATTGTATTGAACTTCTACCACACCCTAAAATCATACTCAACATTCTCTTGTCGTGTGGTTGGTTTTTGCTTACCATTGGTTAAATCCTGCACATTGTTTATTACATATTCTCGTAATTCCGATACGGTTACCTCGCCATCTTTATTCGTATCTGCCTCCTTATTTTTTAAGCCGTTTAATACAGAGTAGGTAAATACGCCATTGTTCCACACATCACTTTCCAGGGCATAGCTATCGCCTGCAGCAGCAGATATGACCACTGCTCCTGAGCCTCTATTTAAGTTGGTAAACAGTTCCTGCATTAACTCAAATGAGTTTTGGAGACCAATTTGTCCTTGTTTTTCATCATCTCCAGACTGAAATACACTCGCTCGATAAGAATAGGACTTCACTCCACTTTTAATCCCTTCTTCCTTTTTTGTTCCGTTTGAAGCAGTTAGTTCTTCCTTATCAACTTCTCCTGAATGACAGGCATCCATCATAAATAGTTTTTTACGAGCAGGTATACTGTCTAAGAGCCATTCAAGTTTATCATAACTAATGCCCCTTTCTGCCGGATTATTAAAATCGATATCGTGCGATGCAAAATAAAAATCATAATTATCATCCAACAAGCCATGACCAGATACAAACAATACTACCTGATCGTCAACATCCGATTGTAACAGTTTTTCTTTAAGTTTTATCGTATTTTCAATAGTCGCATCTTCATTAAATAGAGTATCAACATAAATATTTTCATATTCATTGGTCGACAATGAAAATTGATTGGCCAAATCACGACCATCTTTTACTGCATATTTTAAATTGAATTGACTTTGTTGGTATTCCGAAGTGCTTAAGGCAATAAAATATAGGTTTGGTTTCTTTTGTTCTTTGGGTTCGTAGGTTATAATCATTGCTTCTTTGTAAGATTCAGCACCTTTTTCATTAAGGCAGGAAATCTGAATTTTGTTTTTACCACTAGATAGTTGGATCTCTAATTCTTTACTAATACTACCTGTATTTATCTGACTTATATTAACACCTCTTAAACCATAAATGGCAACATCATTAACCCAAACGTTTATACTTCTAAGTTTTTCAATTGAATCATTTGCTTCAATTTTTATATTTACTATTTTTTCACTTGTCTTTATAGGAATCTCGCCATAATTTGTAATCTCAATTTCAGGAGTGTGCCAATTTGATGAAAACGATTTTTCAGAGATACCCATTTTTGAAAGCCTTTTTAAATATGCCTTTTTATATGCCTCAACGACGGTTGTATCCGCAAGGCCAATCCGCTCTAGTACGATATCAGGTCTATTTAAGCGCAAGTCAAACTGCTCAAACGGAAACAATTTATTATTAAATCTAAAATAAGCTTCTTTTAGTGACGTTTTATCTGCTTTATAATAATATTCCGGAGTCAAAAAAACAGACTTTCCTGTAGTATTAATAATTTTTACCAATTGCTCCTGACTTTCAGTATCAAATAAAATAATTGAATTATTATACAAACCTGCAGCCATATACGGCTCATCTCTTGCGATTGCAATATTCTGAACTTCTGCATCATTAGCATGTATTGAAAATTCTGATTTATTGTTTTCTATAGAAGTACATATAATATTGCAATTTCTTTTAAAATCGGTAGGGTGAATACCATTGTGATAGACGGATCCGTTTTTTTCATCTATTACTATTGGCGAATAAATTCCTCCATATTCTTTATTATAGTCAGCCTTCAAAATGCTTCTTTCTTGTTTTCGATCAATTGTTTTTACAATTTTTTTTGTCGTAAAATCAATAAACTTTAAAAGCTGGTCATAATCATCTTTAATGATTAACATATTGTCGTTTAACTTAGAAAACTGAAGGTCTGTATTATTGATTCTATCAATTTTAAACTTCTCGGGTACCAATTTTACTTTTTTCCCCTTTTTAATATCAATAACTACAATATCACACCCATCCTCCCATATGCAAATATATTTAAAGTTGGGGCTAACCGACATATTTGGATTTTTAAATTCCTTATTTAACCCATATGTTTTAATTACATTTCCGGATTCTAAATCTATTAAATCAATCCAATTATCTACATCACTAGCCTGTATAGGTGCATACGAAGCCTGTATAAGTGCATACGAATTATCATTACTTAATATTGCAGAATTAATTATTCCTTTTTTACCAATAGAATTTAGTGAGAGATAACCTTTATTAATATTAAATAAAGTGTCGAGATAAACTATAATATTTAAACTATCTGTATATAAATTATAGATATTAAATAAACTTTGATAATTATCTTTTGAGTATGTTTCAAGTGCAAGTAAATTATTTTGATACGAAAGTAAACTCTGCTTTCCTATAGCAGCTTGCTCTCTATTTATTTGTTTTGATTTTTCAGCAGCTACAAGATCCCAAATTATAGTTCGTGCACCATCGTGACTACTAATTAAAGTATCTCCTTTATTAGAAAGAATTAATTTATGAATACCTGCAATATACTGTCCTTCAATTCGATTATCATCCCCAGTAAATTCCTGAATTACTTCATTGGTCTTCCAGTTATACAACACTATTGAATATTTCGACCCTGGTATTGCTACCGTACTAGAATTAAAGAACTTAATGGGTTTATCACCATACCCTCCAATATTGTTATCTAAAACAATCTCTTCGAATACATTTGTTTTTATATTATAAACCACTAATTTTCCTTTGTACAAAGAATTATCATAATAATAAAATGCGGCATTTTTATTATTACAATCAATTAATGAAGCTTCAACCTTATATTCTCTAAATATTCTTTCCTTAATCTTAGCATACCTTTCTATATCATTAGATATTTCCTCGTATTTCTTTTCTGCATCATCATTATTGAAGGTTAATTTATTTGTTAAATCGTTGGAATAATTATTTACTATATCCCAATAAATAAAATTATAATTAATACCATCATATGTAATAATATCATAACTATAAGGGCAAAAACATGCATTCTTAATATTTCCTTTATATCTTTTCAGAACTTTATTTAGCTTTACATCCCATATAATAATACACTCAGAATTATATGCCTCATATGTTATCATATAACGTTTATCGTATGAATAGTTAATCCCTCCAATTTGGTTAGTATGTCCATTCTGAGAGACAATACGAGGTAGTTTATCTTTTACTAATTCATAAGTACTTAATTGCTTACTTGAATACGATAATAACTTGGGGGTATTTATCCCTAAATTTATTACGGATCGACCTTCACGAATTACAAACTCTCCAACTATATGTAAGTTGCTTATTTTCCAAACATGGATAATAGTGTTTCTGCTTAAAGCTTTAATTCCAGAATATGTAAAAACGTTATTATTACAATATATATTAGAAACCTCACTTACCCCAGTTGAAAATATTTTCAAATTCCTTTTTGAACTTAGTTGTTGTATATAGATTTTACCCCCAACTGCTACTGCAATACTATCATTATTAATAAACTTGAGTGCAGTTACTTCATCATCCCAATTAAGTTTATCACAAACCTTTTTATCATCGCAATTATAAATAATTAATGATTTATCCGTCCCAATAGCCACTCTCTCCCTATCCGGACTTAAAGAAATACCATTAATGCTCTCTTTCGTTTCTTCAAAAAAGACAATTTGTTTACTTTCAACATTAATAATGAAACTCTTATTCTGAAAATACACAACCAATGAACTATCTATTGGCGCACTATCAAATCCATATGGTTCGCGTCCCCAAACTACTGACAATGGCTCCATTGGATGTTCAAAAACAATTTCATTTGTGATATAGTTTCTGTATACCAACATATAGGTATTCACATTCTTTTTTTCAAAATAAGCAATGTGATGTTTCTTTTTTGAAGTTATAAAATGACTCTTTCCTGCAAAATTTGAAAATGTTGTTCCTGGACGATAATAAGGTATTTGGTTAACCTTTTTTTGAGTAGAAATATCAATAACATTTATTACAGAGTCTTCAGCAAATAGGATATACTTAGAGTCAAAGCTCTGTTCTAAATAATAAACAAAATTAGGTATTTCCAATACTTTATTTGTTTCTATTTGAGCATTTATTACAATGCTAAAAAACAAAAAGCAGATATAAGTATTTATTTTTAATGATATTTTCATGCTTTTAAGATGGTTAGAATTTAAAAATTACCAAAATTTAAAATCGAACTCAATATTTTCCCTTCTTGAAGTTGGTGTTTGTTGACCATTTGAAAGTTTACTAACCTCCTTATTTACATACATCTTAATTTCAGACAATGATATTTCCTTGTCTTTATTAATGTCAGCCTTTCCTGATTCTAAGCCATTCATTAAGCAATAAGTAAACAATCCATTCTGCCATTTATCTCCTTCTATTGAATACTCAGCCCCACCGGAACTGGAAATTATATTTGCCCCAATTCCTCTTCTTAAATCTAAAAAAGCGACTTTCATCAATTTGTTCCTGGTTTTCACCTCCTCTTTTTCACCATTAAGTGTTCTTGCTCCCCTTTTAAGTACTTTTATATTTGATCTATAAGTAACCTCCTCACTAATTAATGATGTTTGCCCTTCAACCTCAATTTTATCAACTTCCCCGCTATGACAAGTGTCCATAAGAATAATCTTTTTAAGAGCAGTAATACCGTCTAACATCTGTTCAATATTGCTATAACTTAAACCTCTTTCTGCAGGGTTGGAAAAATCAGTATCATAAGTACAATAGTAATAATCTAATTTAGAGTCTAAGATTCCATGACCGGCGATAAACAAAATAACAACATCATCTCTTCGTGCATTAGCAATAAAAGACTTAAGTTCTAAAATATTTTCTTTCGTTGCTTGATCATCCTTTAGAGTCTTTATGTAACTATTTTTGAATTGTTTGTCTTTTTTAAATAATTGGGTTATATCATCTGCGTCTTTCGCTGCATATTTTAGATTGTTACCATAAAGATATTTGGAAGTACCGATAGAAATAACATATAAATCCTGTTTAATGGATTTGGTTTCATATTTAACTTCAAATGTTTCTTTATATGATTCAACACCTTTATTATTCAAACAACTAACTTGGATCTTATTATTTCCAGACATTAATTCTAAATTTATTGTTTTTTCGAAAACATTAGTTGTTGAATCTTTTATAGATATACCATTTTTCCCAAAAACGGGAACATTATTAATCCATACGTAAAGGTTATTAAGTTGATATTTATTATCAGTACATTTTACATCAAATGATATCTCTGGTTGTTTTATTGTCTGAGAAATTTTTTCAACGTTTATTATTTGGGTCGTAGGAAGATGAAGATCATTGCTCAAATCTTCTTCTTTCATACCCATCTGTTTTAAGCGTTTATAATATCCTCTTTTGTAAAACCTGATTAACTCCTGATCTGCATCTAATCTTGAAAGAATAATATCTGGACGATTATACTTTAAATCAAATTGTTCAATAGGATATGCTTTCCCTTTTTGTTTAAAAAACAATCCATCAACACTCCCTCTATCAACCATATAGTAACCATCTTTCGTAAAACACACTTTTTTATTTAGACCTAAAGGTGCAATGGAAACCCGTTCTACATTTTTATTTAAATCCCATAATTTAATCAGTCCATCTTTTCCTGTACTTATTAATAATGAATCATTATTTGAAAAATGACAACCTGTTACATCCTCTGTATGAAAGAAAGGTACATCTATATCTACCAGCTGCTTTTTGTTATCCACAATAAAAACTTCTTGATTAGAAGCAACTGCAATATTTTTCTTTGTTGAAACTGTAATTAGTTGAGGCGAATGTATTGGAACAGTAATATTATCATAGAATTTATTGGAATCTAAGTTATAAAATCCAATTGCTGAATCCATTCCTACAACTAAATCATTTTCATAAAATGTAAATGATTTTACTGCTGTTGTGTCATTTGATACTATTCTCGAATACTCTCCATCATTATCTACACAAAAAATTCCATTCTCATTGAATCCCCATAAACCATCCGTATTGTATTTCAAATTACCTAAAGTATTACTATCACATTTGATTACAGATTTTGATAGGTGTTTGTTTTTTGAATATGTATTAAATATGTATCCTTTATTGAAAAAACCATCATTATAGGCACTCACAGTAAATAAAGAATCTTTTACTGCAATATGAGAGACAATATCTTTTGGAAAATATTTATATCTATATTGTGCTATTCGTTTTCTTTTATCTACTCTTTTAAATAAACTATTATTATTAATTCTAGAGTGATTTATTGATGAATCATTACTTATTATCACATATTTATCCTTCGAGCATGATACAATTTTATTTGTATGTTTTATACATTTAACATCATTAATCGGCTGATTATAAAATACTTTACCATTATCAACTTCTAATAAATCTTTGTAATTTACACTTCTTATAATACCAGCATCATTACCTATTACAACCTTAGACCTTACAGTATCTATATCAGAACAATTAATAGGGAAAACTTTAGGATATAAACGTTTTACCATATTTAATGAATTACTTCTATATACAGCAATACTTCTATCACTACTTGCTACCGCAAAATGGTTTTCAGACTTGCTAAACTGAATTGTATTGATCCTGCTAATGTGGGGTAATAGTGTTTTTTGTTTAGTAACAGAACCTAATTTAAAAACATGTAATCTTCCAAGTTGATCTCCAACAAGCCATATTTTATTTACAACTGATGAATTAACTGTAGTAAAAATTTCGTCACGTTTATTCGTATAGTATTTTTTTCCCTTTCTTCCAATACCATTATACCTAATAAAATCTCCTAACAATTCAATTGTGTCGTTTTTTTCTGCAACACATTTTCTGGAATAGAATATTGCATTCTTATCATTATACTTCTTTGTAATACTCATTCCAGAAGAAGTACCTCTTAAGTCACCTGTATTAATATTTCTAACTAATCTCCTATCATTAACATCAAACGTTATTATATCTAAATCATCTTCTGAAAAATAACAATCAGTAATAGTGAAATCTTGATCAACCCGTAAAAGTTCTGCTCCTGACTTAATGTCCCATACTATTACAACATTCTTTTTATCAAACGATACAATATATTTTTCATTATTTGAAAATCTAGCTCCAATAACTTCATCTAAGTGCCCCATTTGGACGATAAGCTCATTGCCCTTTAGCATGAACGATAGTGACATAAAGCATATTGTTATATATATTATCTTATTTTGAATAACCATGTATATATATTGATCTTTTATTAAAAGAATGAATTATTTTTATAGTATAGCTAAGCTTAATGAAAAGCTCAGTTTTTTTAGGAGAATAACCTATAGTCACATAACTATTTGTTTTTATCAACCCTTTACCTACACGTCCTTTAAACTTATATCCGATAACAAAATAATAATCAAGACTCCCTTTAAACATTTTTTTAAACGAACTAAAGGTTTTTGTTTTATCGGTTATCTTTTGCTCATGATAATTTATGTATTGACTATCATACATTAGATCAATAGATTCATATAAATCATTCAAAACTACTTCATGTTTTTTATAATTCTGAAGCGGATTTGAATAAACAAATTCTATTCCAATAAGATACTTTACATCTAGGTTCGAAGAGAAATTATACATCAAAGATGACGATAAATCAAGCTTATTTAACTGCATCTTTGAATCTAAATCTTTTACCTTAAAACGTTGTCTTTGATATGTTAATGACGAGAACACATCAAACCTTATGTAGCTCATATTCAATCCAACAGGAGAATAACCGGCTTGATAACTTAAAAAATCTCCCCAATTATCTGAAGTTTCTTGTTCAATATTATTTAAATCAAATCCGAAACGAAGTGGTGTCCTATAACTAATCATGTATGAAATACTCTGACCTTCCGAATAGCGAAAGAAAAAGAGAACTAAAATAAATGTTACGGATATTCGCAATACATTTTTTTGCATATAAATGTGTTCTTTTGGTATTCTACTTAATCAACGAACGCATTTCATTAATCAACATCTTATTATAAACATCCTGACCATCCTTTTGGGTAAGTGCATCAATCAATGCATTTGAATTATTTTGTACTGCTTTGTTTATAAAATGTTCCGTTCCGGTTTCATTTATAGATACCGAAATATTATACTGACCTTGTCCATAACACCTTTTCGTTTCGCCATCTTTGCTAACAAAACTACCATATGAGCGAGGCACTAAAAACGAATAACCATCTAATTGTGTACCTATAACATTTTTATAATACTCCTCATATTGTTCCGATTCTCTATTTAAAGGAATATCTCTAAGGTTTAGTATAAATGAGCCAAGTAACACATCTCTTGCAACGTTACCATTTTTATCCATCCACGATGATTTTAGCTTAAGTGTAAGGTCAAAGCTAACTTGATCTCTATCATGATAAAACACTGTCCATGGCATATACCATTTAAAAGTAGGAATTTTGGCTTTTGCAAGAGGTAAGGATAAACTATCGACTTTTAGTCTAAAAATAGAGTTGTTTACAATTTCCTGAACGTTTTCGGTATCAACTACCAGGCGGATATAAAATGCAGTGTCAATATTATTTTTCTCCATTTCAACTAACCTGGTTATTTGAACACCTTTAAACTGCATTCCTCTCGCATCAACAGCCTCTTTATCTGAGATGTAATTATAAAAATACAACTGTCGCTTTCCTGTAGAGTAATTTGCTGTATACTTCTTTTTATCCAAATCAATTAACATTTTAACTCCTTCTGTAGCCAGCGAAAAAGCATCTGTCATAAGTCCTCGTGATGCTCCAAATCCATTCGGTATTGTTTGTTCTTTTATATCTCTTTTATTAAAAATACCATTAGGATCCTCGTTTACTTCCATAAAAACAAACTCATTCTTTCTTTTGTTGGAATACTTATAGCTCGCACAACTAGTAAATAAGAGTAAAAGCAATACATATATTAAATAATGACTCCTTGTAAGGTTAATAAACTTCATAATTACTTTATATCAATTTTTAAAATACGATTTACAATTTCCTCTAACGCTATATTCTCTTTCTTATACATCAAATATGTTTGCATGAATAATCCTTTTTCGAGATAATACAACAACTCTAACTCTGTACCTTCCATACTCTTCCAAATAGTATTTCGATAATAATTCATCTCGTCATATATCTCTTGAGTTGCTTTGTTTGATGCTATTGAGAATTTAGATCCTTTGATATTTGATGGAAAATTATCCGTATCATGCACTAACCAATAATAATCTCCCGGCGGAAATTTTAAATCAGAAATATCTAAAAGTGCATAATGCTTTAAGTAAGTACCTCTATATACTTCCTCATTATTTTGGTTAAAAATACCAACAAAATATTTCGAACAACCAAGATCATTCCACCCAAACAAAATGGAATTTCCAATAATTAGTGAACCCTCATGTGGCAATAAACTTTTTATGAGAGAGTGACGACTAACCGCTCCTTTTATGTTTTGGCTATTATTTACTTCCTTATTGCTACTAATAAATTTTTGTGAGATATACTTAAGATATTCCTTTGTAAATTCTAAGTCCTTATTCGCAATCAGAGAATCAATATCTTTTTGAGAATAAAAACCTTTACCCCTTAACAACACCGGCTTATCATCCTTAATTAATATGCATTGAGAATCACCTTCTAAATAAATTTCATTACTTTCTAAAGTATCTCCTGTTACAATTTGCATGTTATTACACAAAACTCTACCACTAACGAAATACACTTTTATCATTGCATTTTGAGCAAATAAACCATTGCTAATCAAAAACAATAATACTAATACCGATGATAATATTTTATACATAATCACTACTTACTAAATCCCGAAAACCTTGTTTTAAAATTATATCTCCTTCGTAAAAAAATCATTAAACCATCATAAAAATAGATTACTTCTACAGAAAGCACAATGGCAATAAGAGAAGGAGCTATGTTGATATTTAGATTAAAATAATAATATAGATAAAGTGACATGAACATTAGAAAGACACTTGATATTAATTGTATAACTTTCACTATCAAACTATACCAAACATGAGGTTTCAAATAAGAATATATAAATACAATTAGGTGAAAATACGATAGAATAAATGCAAGAAACCAATTAATCCAAACAGGTGACTTTTTCAGGTAATTATCTTCCAGTACCATTTTAAGAATATTGGCATGAATAACAACACCAAACATATCAGGTAAGCTTCTTCCAGCCATTTTACTATTCATTGGAGTAAAATGTTTGTCTTCCACATCTGTCTTTGAATCCATCGGGTCACCGAGATAACCAAGGATGACAATCTTATCTTTTATAATACTCAGCTGATCTGATTTTGAAAAGATATCCACAGCATCAAAATGAACAAAGTCACTTAAACGGGAAGTATAGTTTATATTACGACTATCTTGTTCAGCATTTTTTGTGTACTTATCGGGATACGACTTACGAATTATCTCGGATGTAAAAGAATTAACTTCTTGATCATGGTGCAGTATTGTCGGAGAATATTTCCGAACAACTGAAATTGAACTGGATTTTCCAAAAAAATTGGCATGACCTGAAGTATGATCTCCAAAAAAACTATGTGATTCCTTATATAAAGGTATATCGCTTTCTTTATTGTTATGATCAAAATACCCTGCTGTAACCAGATTCTGAGTTTTGCTTAAGGCATCAGCTAAAATCGAATCTGAATAATTATCTTTTCTTTCTGAGAAATACGCATCAATAGCAACTACCTTTGGGTGAAATGAATTAATGACATTTATCTGTTCTGCTATTTCAATTCTTGACAAATGACCAATATTTACTAATACAATATTAGTATCTGGGTTCTCCGATTTATTAAATTTAGAATACAACATATCCGTGTACTTAAAATCAATAAGCGAATCCTTAATTGGGTCGAAGACACTAAACGTTATAGGCACTAATGCAAATAGCCCTATTACGATAAATAGGGCTATATTCGCAAGTAATGTATCTAAATCAAAAACTCTTTTCATAAATGACAATCTACCTATTCTTGAACTTTAAATACTATTGAATATATATTTGCTGACTTTGGAGAAGCCCCAAGACTAGCTGCTCTTGTCTGCAAAAACGAATTTTGCATTATTTGCTCTAATGGATTTTCAGAAGTTCTGGCTTTTTTACCTCTACTTGTAATAATGCTATTTAAATTTATAGGATATTTGGTTGCCACAAGCTTAAACATTTCATTACCGAATGGTTTTTCAAATAAAAACATACTATTAAGTTCAAGAGTAGAATTAGCTTTAATCATAAATTCGGTAGGTGTTTGTTTTTCATTAGGTACTAAAACATCGACCTTATGGTCGGGTTTAATATCTACAATCTGAAAATAGGCATTCCTGGAACCATGATTGGTTATTTTTAGTTTAAATACATCCCCATCTTTAAATATATACTGACCATCATCAATTTTAGAATTAAGATCGAATCGCTCTACTTCTTTATAGTATCTTCCAACCTTTTCAACTTTAATAGGTATTATTTCAAATGTTACCTTTAAACTTTCATCTCTCATATCAAGGCCTCTAACCATATCACCCTGAATATAATTCTTTATTTCATCAGTTATTTCTTTCGCAGGGTTATCCAAATTATAATTAATTACCTGATTATATATCAATTGATCATCTGATGTATAAACAAAGACAGACGACATCTCATCGTTAAATTCCACATATAAATCAGGATTTGTTGAATCAACAGCAATTGTTGGTATTGACGATACAATTTCAACAATTTCGGAATGTATCTTTTTGTTTTTTTCAATCCCTTTAATACATATCTTTTTTGACATTCCTCCAAAGTTGTTCTGTTCAATAAAAATCCAGCTTTTATTAGCCTCTGCCTTTGAAAGAGGTTTTTCAAGAATAACATCGCACTCCAACATACTGGAATTAACTACCTTCCCCTTAACTATCGAATTTACACCTTCTGTATTTTGAGTATTACCAGGATATAATCCTACAATAGTACCATCGTTTAATCCATTCAAGTTACCTGCACCAAGTACCAGTGTTTTTTCATCAATCCATTCCTCCATCGTGAAGAAAGGTTTTTGCTCAACAATATCACCTCCAAATAATTGTTGATCAATTTCACCTTCTAACTGTGGCGTCTGGTGTGGAGCAATAACATTCATTTCTCGCTTAATATCCTCAAAAAGTGCTTTATAAGTATAATTTTCATCGGCACTTTTTAAAGCTTTGCTAAAAGCATAGGACAAAGAACCGTAAGACATACCTTTATCATCTGAATACTCATAATTAAGCTCTTTATCACTTGCTCCAGATATCAATACCATCGGAGCCAATTCTTCTATCATTCCTCTTGAAGTACCTTTAGATTCGAGCATACCACTTTTTTTATTTACATCATCACCTTTAAGCTTTTGAGCTTTCTCCTCAAACACATGAAAAGTTCCTCGAGCCTTTGCTGTTCCCCTAGTTGCAGTTCCAGAATGGCATGCATCAAATATCGTTACCAAGTTACCATTAGCACCTAATTTCATTGCTATCAATGACAATTCCTCTCCCAGTTCATCATCTCTAAAATGATTCTCGCCCTCATAAATTCCTTTTCTAAATATCCTTTGAGCATCATATGGTATAATAGATTCATCATAACCATCAATCTCATCATTAGTATCGTCTTCAATTTGTTGTCCATGACCCGAAAAATGAATCACTACAACATCCCCAGGCTGAACACTAGATCTTAATTTAGAAAAAGCTTCTTTTATCCCTTTTTTTGTTCCTTGCTTATCTTTTAAAATGCTTATATTTTCATCTTTAAAACCCTGAAATTCTAATGACCCTTTTATTAGGTCAATATCATTACCTGATGAAATCTTAGTCCATTTCCCTTCCGCAGGGTAATCTCCAATAGCAATTATTAATGCATGTTTCATTGATGAACCTGCATTAATTACATTACTTAAAATTAGCATGAAAACTAACAATGTATACTTCATATTATTTATCTTATTTTTTCGTTTCTAATCAACACTTTAGGAACAGGAAAGATTAAATGAGATATTTACTTTCTTATCAACTAAAAAAGTACCCTCACCTCCAATACCATAATCCAACCTATTTATCCAAATATCGCCTTTCACCTCTTTTTCAGTAAGTAAAAAAGGTATTTCAACAATTCTTGAAACACCTTTTATATTTAACATCCCTTTGGCTAACCATTTATTTTCTGAAGTTTTAACTACTTGCTCTGAGTAGAAACTAATGGTAGGATAAAGCTCTGTATTGAAAAAGTCTTCACTCTTTAATACATTATCTCTATTTGCCATACCAGTATTAATCGAAGGAACATTTATATGTAAAACCAACATTTCATCTTCATGATATACTGAATCAAGCTTGATTATACCTGAAACCAATCTAAAGGAACCATGAATCGTATGCACCTTCATACTCTTTACCTTAAAGTCAACGATGGACTTTTGAATATCTAACAGTTGACAATTGGCACTTAAAAGGCTTAGAAATATAGAAAAAAATATACAGCAAATTATCCTCATATAATAACACACTTACTCCATTTAACACACTAATACCTATGTTCATTATCCTATTGTGATTAAACAGATATTCATTAATAGAACAAGAACACAGTACCATTTCTAAATAATTAAGCGACAAAAATAGGTTAATATTCTACGATTGAATCATACGTTCGTAGAATCATCTATTTTTTATATTGATTCTGAATAACAACCAGTTACGCATTTAAACTTAATTTATATATATTCATATATCCTAAATAAATTGAAATTTAATACACAAATCATTCATGGAATAAATCTCTAACTTCATCCATCTCAAACATTCCATTATCGAAAACTTTAAAATTCACCTACTTCCTGCAGTACTATAAAAATATTCGTTTATAATTATTTTGTAAAACAAAGCTCTTTAAAAAGTTCTATTTTTTTTTGTAAATTAGTATTTGATGGTCATTCTCTCCCAACGCTTAAAAAGCTGCCATCGAGCCTTTTTCTCACCCGCGTGCGGTATTTGTTTTAACCTAACCTCAAAAGCATTCCATTTCCTAAATCAACCAATGACTATTATCTAATGACCACTGCCCAGTCAGCCACAAAAACCTCCATTCCCCTTCAGCATTTGCTTAACTTTTTGCCTTTCATCTTTCTACCTTTTCACCATTGACCAATATCCAATTCCCATTCTACTATTGACCAAAGCCACAAAAGCTTCTTAACCCTCAAACCTACGATAGAAGTACTCAACCCTTCTGGTGCAGCTTATGTCATACCTTTTGCCCTTACCCACATTCGATATTTAACTTATTGCACAGCCGGAACGGCTACTAACAACAAGCTAAAAACCGAGCCCCAAGAAAATCTTGGCGCAAGCCCATAGCCTTTAATACTTTCTCACAAGACGGATACGTTCGTACCTCACTCCACTCTACTTGCTCCAAAGCATTAAAAGCTGAACCCAGGCAAAAGTTTCGCCATAAACAGCACCCCAAAGCTATATTAGCATAATGCTCCCCTATATAACTCGCCTATCTTCAATGGTGTAAACTCAATTTCTTCGGCGGTCCATATAGCGGCATTATGCTAAATAGCCGCTTGGCCCGAGCGCCCAATCGCACCTTCATCGCAGAAACAACCATACTAGCCCACCCACCGGGTTACAACTTCTCCCGTCTCAACCAATCATTCTCCTCTCCTCCCCGATTGCCTTGGGCATGCTCCGCATTTTCATATTGAATTGGGGGCATTCATTACCATCGCCCCAAACCCCCAGGCTGAAATCCATTGATATAAATAGTTGATGAGGATAGTTTATTTTACTTGCTCTCCAACCAATTAAATCAATAGATTTGATTACTTTATTTTTTCACCAATGACCATTGACTATCAACCAATGACTACCAATAAAAAAGGCCTTTACATTTCTGCAAAGACCTTTAACCACGAACTATTTAACAACCAACCTATCTCTTTTTAAACAAGCTTGCCAGGTAACGCAACAACATCGAAATGATAAAGCTGACCACTGTCCCAATAGCAGCATAAACAATCGTTTCAATCACGTTATCTATCGCCACACTTTTTATGATACTCACAAAACAACCTCCTACAAAGCCAGCCTTACCATCCTGATGTATTTGTTCCATTTTCTTTAGTCCCTTCAATTAACTAATGACTAATAACCTATTGACCTAAATCCCTATTACGGTATATCAACAGCTACCATCGCCAACGACCTACTTTCTTTGTTATTGATGATATAAAGCTCACCATTTACCGTTTGGTAATACTCGATGCCCAACACTACAAATACAGGTTGAGTACTGTCAGCCGTAATACTGGCCGAAGTGTCTACCGTGGAAGCAACCTTTGAATTTAAATCAATGGTAGCAGATTGAACCACATCCACTTCGTATTCCGAAGTTTCATAATTAATTGCTGCAACGCCAACCGTTAAACGAGCTTCAGTTGCTCCATCAATTTGTTCCAGTTCCATACTCGGGTCTTCAAATTCAACAGACACCTGGGCGTTTCCGGCACTTCGGTCGAAAGCTACGGTATAAGCTGCTTTTAGTACCTCATCTAAACTGGTATTGCCATTAAACTCAAAGCCCTTAAGCAGATTCAAATCACCTTCAACAACATTTCTTTCGCCCCTCTTATTGGTCGTGTCTGCCTGAACAACTTTCAGCATAGCTGTGGTTAATCGGCTAGCTACCTTATTATCTGCAGACTGTGCAATCGGTGCTTTAAAAACACTTCTTAAAAGCTTACTGGCCTTACCAGCTCTGCCAAACTCAGCCCCATTTTCACGCGTTCGGGCAAATGCAGGATCTTTTTTTATTCTTTCCGCATCCACACCTCCTTTGCTTCGGGCAAGGTAATCCCCTCCGCTCTTGTAAAAGGATAAATCCCCGATTCTTCCTTCTAACTTAATTACTCCTTTTTGTCTTGCCATAACACACAATTATTGATTTACAAGCGAAAAGTAAATGCTATTTCAGCATCCTCACAAATCAAGGTGTCCATTTTGTCCCCTTTTGTCGCATTTGTCATTATTTGCCCTCAATATTGCCTATCTTAGAGTATTCAAAAAGCTATACAACGGTATGGATAAAGTATAGATAAAGCATCATGAGCATAAAACTGAAACGCCTGTGTGTCTATCCAAAGGACATACAGCGCATGACGGGTAAAAGCGAAAAATCCTGTCAAAGACTCTTATCCAAAATCAAAAAGGAATTAGGAAAAGAAAACCACCAGTTTATCACCTCCCAGGAATTCGCCGAGTATTCCGGCATTTCCATTGAATCCATTCAAATCTATTTGGAGGAATAAAAACTAAGCTTACCTGATTGTTACATAGCAACTCCCCTCAATCATTAAATTTAGTTCGTTTTATACTTATTCAAACTTTACCTCATCTTGATATGTAATCCATACATCTTCACCGTTTGCAATAGCATTGGCAATCATCGGATATACTCGTTTGTAGGCAATAGTGCTATTATTAATCCTTCCTGCCTGGGTTACGTTTGAAAAAGAAGATTCCCCAACCAACAAACAGCCGGCGGTATCATCATCCGTATTTCCAATATGAATCAGAATGTGTGTAAAGTTCGGAACATCTATTACATGCAAAATTCCTTTGTGGATTTCCGGAAACTTCTTTTTGTACCTCCAATGGTGCGAACCTTCTGTTCTGAGTTTGACCTTATACCTTCCTGCAGGAATCCTTGTTTCTCCTGGTACTTTAACTTCCCGATGTTCATCTTCCAGCGTATAACAGGCAAACTTGCCATCGATAAAGAGCAGACCAAGCGTGCTTTCTTTACCTGAGCTATATCTTACCACGTTTAGTTCCATAAAAGGCCTTTCTCTTTATGCTGGTAAGCAATGGTTTTGTCCTTATCTGCAGAGCTTTTGCTGGAACCAAAGAAGTAAGACAGCACCATGCTAAATCCAGCGACCAAGGCACCAAACAATTGGTTCATCGGACCATTATTCGTTACTTTCTGGGCATTCTCTCCAACAATCATCACCGTAATAAGGCTAAAAAAACCAACCACTACGACAATGGCCAAAGCAAGCATCAACCAATCTCTTTGACCGGTGATTTTGGCCAACTGCGTTTCTCTTAACCGGGCACTTTGTTTATCCATCAGGTAAGCCTTGGATTCTTCTATTTCCAATCGGGTTGCCTGTAAAGCCAGCTTTTCCAGTTCAACTTTCTGGTTTATCTCAAACTCCTTGAGTTTTTCTACCAGGTCTGGTCTATGGTTCAAGAGGTCCGAGAAATGGTTCTCATCGTTAAACCTCAAGCCCAGTATGGCTTTACACATCTCAAAGGCTGGTTTGGCAGTGCCTCCGGTTAATACATTGGCCAGTAATGGCAATCCTTTCTTTATCAAAGTGGATTTTAATAGATTCTTCTTCATATGAATAATTTTTTCTTTTAATTGCCATATGGAACTCTCAAGAAAAATCTAATCATCCACATGTAAAAAATTGGATGCCGATTTTTCATGTTCGTTTCATCTGCTTTTGTTTAAGTTATTTGCGTTTGTCCTTTGCCTCATCCGGAAAGGAAATCATATTCATCATTTCTCTTAGTCGGCTTCTTACGCGGGCTCCATATTGCTCTTCTATTTCAGTTGCATTCAGGTTGGTGGTCACATGGGTGATGAGGTTATCTGTGATAAACAAATCATATCTGGACAATAAGATTTCTGAAAGCACATTGCACTTATTGCCGAAGTGTTTGAGGGTTTGTTCTGCGCCCAAGTCATCAAAACAAACGGTTTGCATTTTCTTTTGACCATGGATAAACTTCAGGCTTCTCCTGCTATAGCGCTGGATTACATCGTAACCGTCTTTATGAAACTCAAAACTTACATCCCTGCAGGATTTAATCTGGTATCCTTGCGGTTCCGGAACAATCAATCGCATTAGATGCATCAGGGAAGTTTTACCGGCTCCAATGGGGCCACTTAGCATCATCCCTTTTCTCATGTCTAAATCATGTAGCTTACAATTTTCCTCATCACGGATAACATATGCAAAGAGTTTGCGGATAATTGGTAAATCCTCCGGGAGCAGTTTGAAATGTTGTCCATACAACTCCTCGCCTTTCCTGGTGATAAATTCCAGGCTCTTTTGGAAGTTGTAAATAATCTGGTTGTTTTGGATGGTGTAAAACATGTGGTAAAGATTTACAAGGGTTCGTTATAGTCCTTTCCGGAAAATGGTTTGTTGTATTCCGGTTGAGATACTTTCTTTATATTTGATTTCTCGCTTGCTGGTTTTGACGATGAGGTTTGAAACTTTTCGATATTGAGCATCCAGTTTCGTGCTGCAGCTTTCCAATCTTTCATTTTGGATTTTCCGCCAACAAGCCATCCATTGCTTTCGTAATAATTGAAAAATCGTTCGGCCTCGGTTTCGGAATGTCCCTTTTGCTGAAAGTAGATTTTGATGTGTTCCAATGGCGGAGCATTGAATTTTGATTTCGCTTTCATAGTTTCTTCTTTTTCTTGTTTAGAAATTAAATTTTCATCCTCTTCTATAGAGTGTATTGTTTGTATGTTTATAGAAGGGCTCATTTTTGATACTAAAGGTGTACAGGATATAGTATCAAATCTGTACAGGATAATCAGACTTCCTTTGGTTTTATCATAGGATGGATCGTAACGAATAAATTCGTATTGATGCAGATCTTTAAGCGCTTGCACATAGGTATTTGGCGAACCTATTCGGGCCATTTGCATGGTTTCACTTCTGGAAATACTAATTGGATTCTTAAAACGGTTTGCATTCCACATCCTAAAAAGCGCCAGGTATAAACTAATGTGATAAGCTTTAATGCTTTTAACCTGATCCATCAAAGCAAACACATTGGTTTGGTGCTTGATGTAGTTCATAGTTTTTCATTTTCCTACTGGATTTTGTTTTCTGAAATCATATCCTGGATATCTCCATAATCGTAGTAGATGGTTCCTCCTATTTTTGTATAGGGTAATGTTCCACTAACTCTCAAGTGCTGTAATGCACCAGGAGAAATATTAAGCAATTCTCTAACTTCATAGGACTTTAACCACTTCTTCTGCTGATTACCTGCTGTCTTTTTTAGTAGCTTTTCAATGTCTTCTAAAAGTTCAATTTTAAACTCTCGTAAATCATCTGTTGTAATAATCTCTGTTGCCATAATTTTTGATTGACATTGATATGACACAAAGGAAAGTAGAAAAACAATACCAAAACAGTGGTTAGGGGTTGAACCACCCCAAACCACCCCTATGATTACCAACCCATTACAACTGAAATATTTTTTAAAAAGCTTATAAAAAGAGGATATAATAAGGACTTTTACAGGTGAAAATCAACTAAGTTTTGTAATGTTTAGATAATCCTCTTAATAGTTTCATGAATATTTCTTTCGTAGCATCCAAAGAGGCCATATCTATGCTGTAATATATGCAAGCTTTTGGGCGAGTCATTTTCACTTTCTTTTGAGGAGAAAACTTCTGCAACCTTTCTAATGGTTTCTTTTTGGTTTTTAGTTACAACAATATTGGTTTTAATCATTTGACGCAATATACAAGCTATCTGACCAACAGAAATGCTGGTTTTAATCTTAGATTCTACTCCTTGTTTAGGAGTGATTGGCTGAACAACGACTTCTTCCTCATAAACACGATACTCATAATCTTAATAACCTATTTCCTTTTTTAACCAGTTAACAATTAACTTCTTTAATGAAGACCTCTCTTTGTTCAGTCCTTCTGCATCTATCTCAACAACCTGAGACACCATCTTAACCAAATATCTTAATCTCCGTATTCTATCTGATTTGTTACTATTTGCGCCCAACCTCTCTTTGATAAATGATATTATACAATCAAATACACTTTTTGAGTTTAAATTATATGATACCGTAAATCTTAGGAGTTCAATTGAGCATCCATACCTACTCAAACATTCATTTAGTTTTAATAATGTGTTTTCCAGATAACATATTTTGCCAAAGGTGTAATTATTATCAATAGATCCTGCAATCTTTAAATATGGATGATAAATTGCTTTTAAGTCATATAAACTCTGGCTGTATCTCTCAAAGCATGGAAGCTGCTCACATAACTTTTGCTTAAATTTATTATACAACACCTGTGGAATAACCTGTTGCTTATCCATATATGGCTTTAATTGCTGACAAATAAAATGCAATGCATTAACCAAAATATCAATCACATGGTTTACCAGAACCTTTAAAGATTCATTATTAAACCTTGCTAACGATTTTTCAAGCGTATCCATTATTCGAATAATACCTATTTGGTTTATTCTTATGGTATGCTTGATGGATTTGGGATTCTTACCGGAAGCTACTATCTGAAGAAGCTCTTGCTCATATATTAACTCTTCTTCAATAATTTGGGTAAGTTCTTGCCCTACAAGCGCCTCGATTTGGTGTAAGTCGGTGTATTTAGAAGGATTGTTCAGCAATTGAACAACCCTTTCAAATTTCTTAAATAGGTATGGCATTCGTTTAGGTTGTTTTGTATTAAATAATATCGCTTTAACAACAAAAACTTTACCAACAGAATAAAATATTAATTGTATTTGTTCGAATTTTATGTATTGTACTTCTTTCGCTTAATGGGCTTACTTTCTTTTTCTTGTAGAGTGGCTTTTAAAGTATTCATATCTTCACTAATCTTATTCTTAAGAACTCTCGCGTAAATCATGGTCGTAGATAAGTTCGAATGACCTAAAACCTTACTAACAGTTTCAATAGGTACGCCATTACTTAATGTTACCGTAGTTGCAAAAGTATGCCTGGCTATATGGAAAGTTAGCACTTTCTTAATTCCACATATATCAGCAACCTCCTTTAAATAACTGTTTAGCTTTTGATTGGATAGTTTGGGAAATACAGTGCCATTATGTATAGCCCTGGGATGGTCCTTATACTTATTGATTATTCCTAATGCAACCGGCAAAATTGGAATGTTAACCACCATTTCGGTCTTTTGCCTTACCGTTTGAATCCAGTATTCACCGTCAATGCCGAGAATTAAATTATCTTGTTTCAGTTGCTGTACATCGATATAAGAAAGTCCAGCATAACAGGAGAATACAAATAAATCCTTAACATATTGAAGCCGTTCTATAGAGAATGTTCGATTCTTCAGGATATCCAGTTCTTTTTCCGTTAGATATTCTCTATCCACTTTAGTAAACGAAAATTTATACTTCTCAAACGGATCCTTTTCTAACCACTCTAATCTAACAGCCATAGAAGTCACTTTTCTTAATCTTTCCAGGTGTTTCATAATGCCATTATTCGTTAATGGCTTATGATGATCTAGCGGTTTATAATTGCGTAAATAAGCATCAAACTCGGTTATGAATTGATAATTCAAATCTTGAAGATAAATATCATCAACACGCTTTACATTGTTCAAGTACTTAGCCAAATACTTCTGTGTAGTAAAATAATTCTTTAGGGTTCCATAACTTAAAACGCTTGCCTGCGATTCATTATGGTAATCCATAAGATAAAGAAGAGTTTTACTTTCCTCTTTATTTCCTAAATATAGCTTCTTAAGAATTTCAGGGGTAATAAGCTTTTCTTCATATCTAAGTCTCTCATAAATTCCAAGGATTTTAGTTCGGGCAGATGTAATTGCCCTGTTAATTCTTAAATAATCTTTTTCTGAAGATTTAACCAGATCATTTTTTGAATCCCAGGATGAAACTTTAACCCGATGATTAAATGTAAAATCAACACGCTTGGTGTTATAAGAGATTCTAAGGTACACCATACCCATCTCAGGACTCTTTTTTGTCGTTCTTAAAAAGAACTTTACATACAGTAATTGATTGTTTGACATGACGTTGTTATTAATTGTGGTTAATAAATAATACAGACATCAGGTTACACCTGAAGCCTATTTTTCACAATCAAAATCAATCAAAATCAATGGCAGTTACACTTCGTGCAATTATCGGTAAAAATCGATGGCAATTCAATTTTACCTTTAAGTGTGACCAAGGTATAATAAATAATAGTTACACTCAAGTTACACCTCAAATATGATTTACATTGGTTTAAACTAGTTTGATAAAAAACAAAAAAGCTTGTAAACCATAAAGTTTACAAGCTTTTAATATTCTTAATCTCTTTTAATGTCGGGGTGGAGAGATTCGAACTCCCGACCCCCTGGTCCCAAACCAGGTGCGCTAACCGGACTGCGCTACACCCCGAAACGGTTAAAAAATCATTGAAAAAATCAGTCGGGGTGGAGAGATTCGAACTCCCGACCCCCTGGTCCCAAACCAGGTGCGCTAACCGGACTGCGCTACACCCCGTGATGTTTTTCTTTGATTTCAATAAAATGCGGAGAGAGGGGGATTCGAACCCCCGGTACCAGTTTCCCAGTACGCATGTTTAGCAAACATGTGGTTTCAGCCACTCACCCACCTCTCCAATACTATCAGAATGCCTGACTTCTCAAGCTCTGTGCGCAATACATATTCCGTTATTGCGAGTGCAAATGTAGGAAAATGTTTTAATGCTGCAATAGTTTTGAGAAAAAAAATAGCGCTAAAAAATAGCTTTTTTTTGTTCGATATATGTAACGGATTGGAGCACAAAAAAAAAGGAGCACTTACGTGCTCCAATTATTTTTATTTTTTATTTGGTTTTTCGGGTGGAGTCTTCGAAATTGAATCTCTCATTGAAGTATCTGCTTCAACATTTTTTATTTTTAAATAATCCATCACACCTAAATTACCATTTCTAAATGCATCTGCCATGGCTAAAGGTACCTCAGCTTCTGCCTCAATAACTTTTGCTCTTGCTTCTTGTGCTTTTGCTTTCATCTCTTGCTCTTCAGCAACAGCCATAGCTCTTCTTTCCTCTGCTTTTGCTTGCGCAATGTTTTTATCAGCCTCAGCTTGATCTATTTGAAGTACCGCACCAATATTTTTACCTATATCAACATCGGCAATATCAATAGATAATATTTCAAAAGCAGTTCCTGCATCTAATCCTTTTTCCAATACTACTTTAGAAATTGAATCAGGATTCTCTAAAACCGCCTTATGCGACATTGAAGAACCAATAGAAGATACAATACCTTCTCCTACACGAGCCAATACAGTTTCTTCTCCAGCACCCCCAACAAGTTGTTTAATACTTGCGCGTACCGTAACCCTTGCTTTAGCAATTAACTGAATACCATCTTTTGCTACTGCAGCTACAGGTGGCGTATCAATTACTTTAGGATTAACCGACATTTGTACAGCCTCAAACACATCACGTCCCGCCAAATCAATAGCTGTTGCCATTTGAAACGATAGATCGATATTTGCCTTTGCTGCAGATACGAGCGCATGAACAACACTTGTTATGTGTCCTCCGGCTAAATAGTGAGCTTCAAGCTCATCACGCTGAACATCCTTTAATCCTGCCTTGTTCGCCTCAATTAAAGCACGTACAATAACTGATGGTGGTACTTTACGCACGCGCATTAACACCAACTGAATGAGTGAAATTCGTACTCCTGATACTAAAGCCGAGAACCATAGTAGAATGGGTACATAATAAAGAAATAAGAAGAACAGTACAATAATGACTGCCAATAGGCCAAAAAATCCTAAACTTTCCATGTAAAATTAACTTTTAGGTTTAACTATTATATAAGTTTTAAAAACTTTCATTACTTCAAGCGTGGTGTTTTCATCCACAAAATGCCCAGGACATCTCGCTTCTATAATTATATCATTTACACTTGCCTTTCCAACTGGATTTAAACGAGTAACTGCAAGGGCTTCATCTCCCACTTTAACTGCATTATCATCTTTCACTTCCACTTGCCCATCTATAGATGAATCAAGCATCAGCTTTTTCCACGTACCCGACCTTAAAGACCAAACAATAACCAATACAGTAATTGTTAAAGTACCAGCCATGGTAATATTTCCGCCTACCGCACCAAACTCTCGATACGACATAAAGATAGCTACTCCTACAAACAATGCTCCACCGAGGCCTGCAAAGGTTACTCCAGGTAAGGCAAAGAATTCAAGAATAAGAAGAAATAATCCTAATAATATTAGAAGAATAATAACAACAGTAGTCATAAAATATTAGTATAAAGAAACCGTGAGATTTTTATTTAATAATCGTTCTCTTATGGAAACCAACTCGTCCAAATCACCCACTTTTATCTGACACTGTCCTCTAAAGTGAGTTAAAAAAGCACATTGTTCTGCCTGTATATCATCATGCTCACAAATACTGCATAAAGTATCTATTACATAATCAAATGAATTTATATCATCATTAAATAAAACAAGCATCTTCTGATTTCCATTTCCCTTATGGAGATGTTCACTTTCCCATTGTTTTCCAAAAGCTTCCATTTGTCAAAAATTTATGTTACCCAAAATAGCACTTTTATTATTAAAAAGCAGCTCTATTTCCGAAAGTTTTAAAAGAATAACCATAGTATTGATAAATACCATTAAACCAATACCCTATTTAGGTATGGCACTAATTTTACCATCCTGAAAATATACCACAAAAGCACCTGCAAATCCAGCATTTACAATTGAAGGGATGGCATTTTGAGCTTCTTTATAGGTTTTATAATTACCCGAAAAATATTTAGTCAACCCTCTCCCCTCAAGCACTTCTTTACTCACTGGGGGTATATTATCTAAAGCCTCCTTTTTAGGTGGGTTTCTGAAAACGCCAATTTGAACCTTATAAACACTAGCTGAGCTAAGCTCTTTTTCTGCTACAACCTCCGCAACAGGTTCTTCTACAAATTCACTTACCTCTTTCTCTTCTGGAACAAAAGCCTCTTCACCTTTTTGCAACTCTGCATACGATTTCTGCACAACTCCAGCTGTTTCTTCAACAGCAGTCACTTCACTACTTACCAATCCCTCTTTATCTAAATTGTAATAGATGCGTAATGCTTTTTCTTGTTTTTCTACCCCTGCTTTTTTAAGCGTTCCCGATTTTTCATAGGATTCTAAACTTAATCCAGCCATACCGCTTAATAAGTCCTTCGATTCTCTATATAAAGCGTTCCCTTGTTGGGCATTCAATAATATATCTTTACTATTCTCCTCATTTAAATTCCTCGAAACATCCTTCAGTTTTAAATAATAGATCGGATACTTTTTATCTAAAGCTTTATGGTAAATTCTATTGGATAATAGTTTCAGTTCCTTCGACTCCTTAATCATATCATTAGAAGTAGGCTCTTCAGGCTCCTCATCTTTATTACCATTTAATAAATTACCTAATTTAATTGGTTCTATTTCTTCTACATTAGCCGATTGCTCCAACAGCCTAGATGATTCAAGATTTAAAATATTGGCCCATACATATAAAGAATCTGCATATTTTAAGGATACAATGTCGTTGGCCGAAAATAAAGCTTCATACACATCTTCTTGTTTGGCATAATAACGCTCAAACTCATCCGATGAATGAAATACGTACTTCTCGGGAATAAAAACACCTTCTAAGTTAAGTGCTTTAGGAGCATCCGAATTTTGTTTTACAGCAGCATGATAACTGCCTGAGTTAATTCTATTTTGTATTTCGTTGAGTTCTTTCTGGCGGGCATACAAGTACTTCTCTTGAATTTGATCCTCTAAACTGTATACTTTATTCTCTAATAGTAAAATCTCATTTACAATATCATTTCTTTCCGTTTCATTGCTTACCCTGCTATAATCCACCCTTCTGGCTTTCATTAATGAAGATAAACTATCCTTTTTAAGCTGCAGCTGATAACCTAATCGATATAACTCTTTGGCCTCTTCATCTAAAAACTCATCAAAATCCGTATAAACCAAAGTATCATTTAAGGCAAATGAAAATAAACCTGACTTTTTTCTTGTACGTTGACTATCGCGATTGCTATTTATCGCGTTATTTTGAATACCTGCACTACTTGCTCCGCCAACGGTTAATTTACCAGCATCTGCTATTTGATTTGCATCGTCTGCCATATTACGAACCTGATGGCCATCCCACTTAACCGTATAAACTAATACGGTATCCCCAGTAGTTTCTCTATTGGAAGCAAACCAAGCCACCTCACTATATTCATCCGACACAAACATAAAATCATCCTCTGGAGAATTAAACGGAACACCCATATTTATCGGCTCCAAAAACTCCTGCGTTTCACTGTCGTAGAATATTTTATATATGTCATATCCACCAAATCCACCTGGACGGTCAGAAGCAAAATAGAACGTAAGTCCATCCGTTTCCATAAATGGATAAGCATCGTTGTACTCAGAATTAACAGGAGAACCAAGGCTTTTACTATCTCCCCAGCCATCTAAAAGTTTTTCCATTTTAAAGATGCTCAAGGTATCCTCATCACTCGTTTCCATCGAGAAGTATACCACATCGCCTCGTTCTGTTTCAAACATTACATGGTTTGGATTTACGCCTGACTCGAAGAAATCTCCATTTTTATACAACTTACCCACATCCTCAATAGGCTGATATAAATCTAATATATTATCTTTTGTAGTAGATGATTTTGCCAACACCTCTAATTCATAAATCTTTGAAGAAATTCTTTGGGCATTTTTACTCAGCTCTAAATAATATTTTGCATCACTAAGTTGCTTATCCGTTGGCCTTGCAGTTTTTAAATAGGTTTCAAGATTAGCTACAGCCTCATCGAAATGAAAAGCCAACTGATGCGCTCTACCCAAATAAAAATGCACTTTACGGCTTACCCTTTTAACGCGGGCGTAGTTCAGCATTTTTATAGATTGAGAAATATCTCCTTTATTATAAAGCAGACAAATTCCCATATAAAAATTATAAGCAGCATCCTTTGGATACTTTTTTAATAGATGCTGATATACAAACTCTGCATTTTTATAATCCTCAGCCTTAATATATTCAATACCTTTTTTAGGTGTATAATTTTGCTCCTGCCCTACCAATACAGAAAAACTCCCAACTACAAAAATAAGTAGCACAAATAATACTGTACGTAAATACTTTACCATAACTATATATAAAACAATTCCATTAAAAACATGTCCAAAATTAAAAATATAAGGTTAATTACCTACTTATAAAGCCAACAATTAAATTTCACAACAATATTAAAGCACTCATGTATAGCTTTAAGCATTTAAAATAATTTATTATTTATCACAATAATAAGCACAAACTATCTATATTTAATTTCAAATACAGGAGTTGTTCATAACTCTTTTGAACCTATCGGTCAATAAATAGTTTTTAAGGAATATATTTGTAACCGAAAAATTAAAAATAAGATGGCAATTTTAAAAGAAGGAGATCAAGCTCCTATTTTCTTAGGATTAAATCAAGACGATAAAACCATATCCTTAAGTGATTATAAAGGAAAAAAAGTAATCTTATATTTTTACCCTAAGGATAGCACCCCGGGTTGTACCGCTGAGTCGTGTAATTTAAACGATAGTTATAGCGAACTGACAGAGAAAGGGTTTGAAGTTATTGGGGTAAGCCCAGATAGTGCTGCTTCGCATCTTAAATTCATAGCCAAACACGACCTTCAGTTTAACCTGATTGCAGATACTGAAAAAGTTATTCTTGAACAATACAATGCTTGGGGCCTAAAAAAGATGTATGGGCGTGAGTATATGGGCGTTTTAAGAAAGACATTTATTATTAATGAGGAAGGTATCATTGAAAAGATTATTGAAAAGGTAAAAACGAAAGATCATACAAACCAAATATATACCGAATTAGAAATAAATTAAGATATAAAAATGGCAGATAAACAAGAAGTAAATAAGGAAAAGTTAAAAGCGCTTCAGCTCACCATGGATAAGATTGATAAGGCCTATGGTAAAGGTACCATCATGAAAATGGGTGATGAAGCAATAGAAGATATTCCAGTTATCCCTACAGGTTCGCTTTCATTAGATTTAGCTTTGGGAGTGGGTGGATTCCCTAAAGGACGTGTTATTGAAATTTATGGACCTGAATCGTCAGGTAAAACAACTTTAGCTATTCATGCAATTGCAGAAGCGCAAAAAGCAGGAGGTATTGCTGCATTTATTGATGCAGAACATGCCTTTGATAGGTTTTATGCTGAGAAGCTGGGCGTAGATATTGAAAACTTACTTATTTCGCAACCCGATAATGGTGAGCAAGCGCTTGAAATTGCGGATCAGTTAATTCGTTCTTCTGCCATTGATATTATTGTTGTCGATTCTGTTGCTGCACTTACGCCTAAAGCAGAGATTGAAGGTGAAATGGGAGATTCAAGAATGGGACTTCAGGCGAGATTAATGTCTCAGGCCTTAAGAAAGCTTACCTCCTCTATAAATAAAACCAATACTTGTTGCGTCTTCATTAACCAGTTAAGAGAAAAGATTGGTGTTATGTTCGGAAATCCTGAAACTACAACTGGAGGTAATGCGCTCAAATTTTACGCTTCTATAAGATTAGATATCCGTAGAGCTTCTCAAATTAAAGATGGTGAGGATGTTGTTGGTAACCACACTAGAGTTAAAGTTGTGAAAAACAAAGTTGCTCCTCCGTTTAGAAAAGCTGAGTTTGATATTATGTATGGTCAAGGTATTTCTAAGGTAGGTGAAGTACTAGACCTTGGTGTAGACAATGAAATCATTAAGAAAAGTGGTTCATGGTTTAGCTATGGCGACACTAAATTAGGTCAAGGTAGAGAAGCTGTTAAAACAGTTATCAAAGACAATCCTGAACTAATGGATGAACTGGAGCAAAAGATTATTGAAGCGATTCAAAAGAACTAGTTTATATTTTTACAAAATATTTAAACCGGGTTTTTTTAACCCGGTTTTTTTGTACCATATACCCATAAAACCAACTTAACCAGAGCAAATTAATTAGGAACCCATGAAAGGTAAATCGAATATTAAAGGATACATATACGTTATACAAGCTTTTATAATGTGGGGTGTATTGGCCGTTTATTGGAAACAATTAAAACACATAGGCGATTGGGAACTTATTACCCATCGTATTATTTGGTCCTTTTTAATGCTGACTGCTTTTCTGGCTATTACAAAAAAATCGCAAATCAAAACAATTTGGCTTAACTCAAAACATAGAAACGCCTTGTTAACTACAGCTGCTTTAATTGCAGTAAACTGGGGCGTTTTTATCTATGCCGTAAATGCAGATAAAATTGTTCAGGCTGGACTAGGGTATTACATCACTCCACTGGTTAACGTTTTTTTGGGTGTTGTAATATTAAAAGAACGACTAACCAAACTGAAAATTATTGCTTTAGCATTAGTATCTGGCGCCATTATATTCTTAACCATTCAATTGGGATATTTTCCTTACATCTCATTTGTACTTGCTTTTTCTTTTGGCTTTTATGGATTAATTAAAAAGACGACTAAAGTAGAAACACTTCCTTCGTTGACATTTGAAACCACCGTATTATTTCCATTTGCTTTAGGGTATCAAGTATACATGCATATGTATGGAGGAATGAGTTTTACATCTCACGATTCAATTTCAATTTTGCTATTAATTGGAACAGGTATTATTACTATTTTACCTTTATACTGGTTCACCAATGGGGCCAAGCTAATCAACTTAACCACTGTTGGCTTTTTTCAATATTTAGGACCTACTATAATGCTTTTAATAGGTGTATTTGTGTATAATGAACCTTTTAAGACAAATGAGATAATTGCCTTTTCCATCATTTGGTTAGCCATAGGGCTATACATATATTCTCTTGTTAATGAGGACAAAAAGAAGAAAATTTAATCTACTATTTTTTATATTATAAATAAAAAACCATATCTTTCTATCGAATTTATCAAACCCTAGCTCATGATTAACTACGATAATAAAATTTTTATTACGCGGAGTAACTCCGAAAACGGCGATACTGATGAAAATACAGTATTCTACTACAAACAATCTGGGAGTACCGTTACTGCAACCTATAAAGGAGGATCCATTAAATCTGGTTTTTTAGAAGCCAGTGCTGATCACTATGGTAACTTACAAATGCAATACTACCATACAAACATTAACAATCAACTAGTTACAGGAATATGCACTTCGACACCTGATTTACTACCGAACGGTAAATTAAGAATTATAGAAGATTGGCAATGGACTTGCAACAAATTTGAAAAAGGAAGGTCGATTCTAGAAGAAATCGACCTTGAAACATTCTCTGAAGAAGAATTTAATTTAGAAAGTTCTACTTCTTATTCATTTTAAAAAACTTTATTGTTTCACTAAGTAAATCTGCCTGACGGGCTAGTTCTTCTGAACCAGAAGCTAGCTCTTCAGATGAAGCAGCGTTTTGTGAAGTAATACCTACCAACTCTTGCACTGCATTATTAATTTGACCTGCGCCTATATCTTGTTCTTTACTTGATACACTTATTTCACGAACCTTTTCAACGGTTTGTTGAATCTCCGGCAAGAGTTCTTCCAAGTTTTGCCAAGACTCCTCAACAGATCCTAAACTGTTTGAGGTTAACTCATCAATTTCTGTTGCTGCTCGTTGTGTATTATCTGATAATTTACGCACTTCAGCTGCAACTACAGCAAAACCTTTTCCATATTCACCAGCTCTAGCTGCCTCCACAGCCGCATTTAATGCCAATAAATTAGTTTGCGTTGCAATGTCATTAATAATATTAGTTTTAGCTCTAATATCCTGCATAGACTCCAGATTCACTTTCATAATCTTTTGCAGTGAATTAATGCCCTCTTCTGTTACAACCGAAGTTTTTTCTGTTACTCTGGCATTTTCGGTATTCGATTGAATATTAGCAGCCATTTCCTCCACTGAAGATGATATCTCTTCGGTAGATGCCGCTTGGCGACTAGCACCCTGAGACAAATGCTCTGCAGTATTACTCATTTGCGAACTCGCTGAAGCAACATTTTGCGAACCATCTATAACCTCACTTATTACATCTCTCAATCTCCCCACGGAATTACCCAAGGCTTCTTGTAAGGTACCCAACTCATCTTTTCTAGTTCTAGTAAAAACTACATCTAACTCACCCTCTGAGAATTTTTTAGTTTTTTCGGATAGTTTTATAATCGGCCTTGAAAAGCTTCTACCAAAAATAATAGCTGCTAACGTTGCAAGTATTAAAACCAACAAAGTAACAACACCCATCACCATTAGCAGGTTTCGTAATTGAGACATTTCACTTTCTCTTTCCTCGTCTACATGTTTTTTAATGTCATCTATATAGTTACCAGTTCCAACAACCCAATTAAACGGTTCAAAATATAAAGAATAACTCCTTTTGGGCAAAGCCTCATTCTCACCTTTTTTAGGAAACCAATACTCCGTATATCCACCACCATCCACACCTTTTTTAATAATCTCCTGAATAAAATTATTACCATGGGCATCTTTCATATTGTACCTATTTTTTCCTTCAGCATCTAGGCCCAACAAAACCACGTTTGTACCATCTTTAGTATCTATCCAAAAATAGCCTCCTTCGCCATAACTTAATCCACGTACTAAATTTGCAGCTAATAACTTTGCCTCCTCTTCCGATTGTTCACCATTAGTATTTATATACTCATTGTAAACTTGCTCAATCAAGCTATAAGTAGTCTCCACTTCATGCTTTAAAGCTCTGTCGTAGTTTCTATTCAACAATTGTTCTAATGCAACAAGCTTCTTTAATTGAGCTCTATACGATAAAACTCCAAAAGGAACAGCTATTGATAATGCCATTATGGTTATCATTACCAAAACCACCGAAATTATTCTTCCCGTTATTGATTTTGATTTAAAAAGTGACAACTTCTTCATAAGGTCCTATTATTATTTATTCAGTAAGCTTATGTTACGACAGGTTAATACAAAGGTTTAGCCCACCGATGGAGCCTTCTTTATTTATTACATCAAAATTGTTTCTGTCATTAACTTAATACAAAGCTCAAATAAATAGCTTAAGCTTGTAATAACTAACCATTGTTATACTAAAAGATATAAATAAGCATAAAACAAACACACTAACTCACTATACCTCTACAACTTGACCAATTCATCCATTGAGTTAAATAATCTAATACCAAATTAATATGCATTGCATACTTTATGTTTTATTCAATACAACTAGTATGCAGTATAGGTTATAAAATAACGTTATTTGTAATGAATATAGATAAGAATGTGGCGTTGTGCGAACTTCATCATTGAAGCAATGAAAGATGTCATTATTTAATCCTTTAAAAATATGTAATTTCAACACTTCAAAGTAGTTAAAAACAAATATTAAAATATTTCATAAAATGAAGGAAAAACATTTATTCTATCTATTATTCCTATTCGCATTAATAGGATGTAATTCAGACGATACAACTAGTTCGGAATCTGGCTATACCAATAATAATCTTAAACTAAATGGAGACAGGCTTACGCCAGAACTCATATGGCAACTTGGCAGAGTGGGAAACGTTTGCGTTTCGCCGAATGGCAAAGATGTTATTTATACCGTAGCACATACGGATATCAAGGAAAACAAATCTTACACTGACATATATAAAGCCAATATTGCTAGTTCAGAAACAACTCAAATTACCAATTCTAAAGAATCTGAATCCAGCCTTAGTTACTCTGCTAACGGAGATGATATTTTCTATTTATCCTCAAAATCAGGAACTACGCAATTATGGAAACTCCATCTAGAATCCTCTAAGACAAGCCAGATTACAAACATTAAAGGTGGAATAACCGGATATGTATTTTCTCCTGATATGAAAAAGTTAGCTTATACCGCTCAAGTTAAACTAGATGAAGATGTTCAGGATTTGTACCCCGACCTTCCTCATGCAAACGCACGCATAGAAGATGACTTAATGTATCGCCATTGGGATGACTGGGAAGATGGTTCGTACAGCCATGTTTATATAACTGATGCTAGTAACGGATTAATAACAAGTGCGACGGACATCATGGAAGGTGAAAAGTTTGATTCTCCACTTAATCCCTTTGGTGGAATTGAGCAGATAGCCTGGACAAAGGATTCTAAACAATTAGCCTATTGTTGTAAAAAACTGTCTGGTAAAGAATACGCTACATCAACCAATGCGGATATTTATTTATTTAATACCGATAACAACGAAACTACCAACCTAACGGAGGGTATGTATGGGTACGACTTAAATCCAACTTTTTCTCCGGATGGTAAATACCTAGCTTGGGAAAGCATGGAACGCGATGGTTATGAAGCGGATAAAAACAGAATATTTTTAATGGATTTGGCAACTGGCGAAAAGAAAGATTTAACGCTTGGTTTCGACCAAAATGCAGGTGCCTTGGCTTGGTCTTCAGAGAGTGATAAGATTTGGTTTACGAGTAACCACTTAGGTCCATATCAAATATACAATGTAAATATTGGTTCTGAAGAAATTGCACAAATTACAAAGGGACAACAAAACTACAATTCAGTATTTCCTGTTGGTAAACAATTGGTAGCAACCAAAACCACCATGAATCATCCTACTGAAATATTTATTGTAAATACCGAGACTGGCGAAGACAAGGCTTTATCTACAGTAAATAAGGATGTGTTAGCACAGCTAAAAATGGGTAAGGTTGAAAGTAGATGGATTACCACTACCGACAATAAGAAAATGCAGACTTGGGTAATTTACCCACCAAATTTCGATCCGAATAAAAAATACCCTACCCTACTATATTGTCAAGGGGGCCCGCAAGCCACTATTAGTCAGTATTGGAGTTTAAGATGGAACTTTCAGCTAATGGCAGCCAACGATTACATTATCGTTGCTCCTAATCGCAGAGGTCTACCAGGTTTTGGACAAGAATGGAATGAGCAAATCAGTGGAGATTATGGCGGACAGAATATGAAAGATTACCTAAGTGCCATTGATGAATTAGCCAAAGAACCATTTGTGGATGAGAATAAATTAGGAGCTATTGGTGCAAGTTACGGGGGATTCTCGGTTTATTGGTTAGCTGGGAATCATGACAAACGATTCAAAGCTTTTATCTCGCATTGCGGCATTTTTAATTTTGAACAAATGTACTCAACTACAGAAGAGATGTTCTTTGTAAATTGGGACATGAAAGGAGCTTATTGGGAAAAGGATAATAAGGTGGCTCAAAACACCTATGCTAATTCACCACACAAATTTGTAGCTAATTGGGATACTCCTATTTTAGTAATCCATGGAGAAAAAGATTTTAGGATTCCATATACACAAGGCATGGGAGCCTACAATACCGCGCAACTAAGAAATGTGCCAGCACGCTTTTTGTACTTCCCAGAAGAAAGTCATTGGGTATTAACACCTCAAAATGGAATTTTATGGCATCGTGAGTTCTTCAGATGGCTTGATGAGTATTTGAAGTAATGGAAAATCATATGATAAAAACTAAAATCCTCAGGAGAGCTCTTGAGGATTTTTTGTTTTTACAGCTCAGGCCTAATATTCACCGTTTGAATTATCATTTTACCCTAATTATTACAATCCCATTCTCTATAAAACTATAAACTTTTAAATTAGCGCTTTGTTATTTCTATGAACTTAGCTGCTGTAATACAGTTGGAGTTAAATACAATTTATACAATGAAAAATATGCGCTTTATAATCTTCTTTTCAATCATACTTGGAATACACTTTTTAGTTAACTTCTATATTTATAAACGAGGTTTACAAGGCCTTGAAGCCATGCCACAATTAATTCCATATTTAAGAGGTGTTATGTTGTTTTTGGTTCTTGCTTATCCTGTTGGCCGATTCCTCGAAAAAGCTTGGTATTCTCCTGTTTCATCCTTTATCCACTGGAGTGGTGCTTTTTGGTTTGCCGGAATGCTATATTTTGTTTTACTCATTTTTACCATTGATATTATCAGATGGAGTAATATAGCACTCAACTTTTTACCCGAAAAACTAGGTGACAGCTATCTACAAGTAAAACTAATAACTACATATGTAGTAACAGGGATTGTTGTAGTTACGGTAGTGATAGGACATATAAATGCCTGGACGCCAAAAATTGTAAAACAAACTATTAAAATAAACAAACCCGGAAATGAGCGAAAAAGTGTAAAGATTGTTGCTGCTTCCGATATTCATCTAGGTACAATTATAGGTCCCCGAAAAACTGGAAAACTCGTTAAAACCATTAACAGCTTAAAACCAGATATCATTCTGTTTGCAGGCGATGTTGTTGATGAGGATGTAAAACCAGTGATTAAGCAAAATTTAGGCAAGAATCTACTGGAACTTAAAGCACCTTTGGGTGTTTATGCTTCCACTGGCAACCACGAATATATTGGAGGTGCAGATAATGCGGTTAACTATTTAGAAAGTCACGATATTAAAATTTTACGAGATGAGTCCGTTTTAATAGACAGTTGCTTTTATATTATAGGACGAGAAGATAGAGAGAAAACAGCTTTTACTAACCTGCCTCGAAAGACAGTGCAAGAGCTTGTTGAAAACATCGACAACTCTAAACCTCTAATATTACTAGATCATCAGCCCTATAACCTAGAACTAGCTCAACAAGCAGGAATTGACTTTCAGATTAGCGGACATACCCACCATGGTCAGCTTTGGCCTTTTGGCTATATCACCAGTAAACTATTCGAAGTTAGCAGAGGATACAAGCAAAAAGGTAATTCACACTTTTATGTGAGTACTGGTTTTGGTACCTGGGGACCACCTGTAAGATTAGGAAACCGACCAGAAATATTGGAATTCACACTAGAGTTTGAATAACATTAGCGTTTAATATTCTTTTCATAAAGATCAATCCATTCCTGCGAACTCATTTTTTGCATCAATTGAGCAATGAGTTCGTAAGGGATATCATTCATCTTTTTAAACCGCACGCAGCTTTTACCCATATCCATTTTATATTTACAATGCTTTGGATATTCTTGCACAAACCAATCATGTATTTCTTTATCTGCATAAATACCTGAATGATACAGTGCCACAAAATTCTTCTGCGATGCGATATTTGTAAACGGAAGCGGCAACTTCGGGTCGCAATGATAACCTGCAGGATACAACGAATGCGGCACTACATAACCGATCATACCATAACTAATCTCTTCCTTAAAACCATCGGGAATATTCTCTAAAATAACTTTACGTAACTTAATAACTGCTTCTTTTCTATCATCTGGTAGTTGATTGATATATTCTTCGGGTGAATGAGCTTGTATTTTCATACTTACAAATTTGATATTCTTTTTAGAGAAACATAGTTAACCTGAATATGTTGAATTCAACACACTCCACTTCCTCTTTAAATAAAGAGAAAGTCATTTAAGTAATTTCTTGAGTCAGGTTTAAGAATTAGTATAATATACAGCACCTATAAGGTAAGATAAAGGAAATCTATACACTTGTAGTCTTGCTTTTACGCAGATGTAAACGCCCATAATCATCACAAAACAAATCTAGATGAAACATTAAAAATACTTATTTTCATTTATCTAATTAGCATATCCTGTGCTCAAAAGGCAAACGATGCATTTATAAATAATTGGAATGATTTTACTGGCCCAAAGCACCACACCCTGGGAAATCATGATATGGATATATGCTCCAAACAAGTAGCTATATAAAATCTAGGCATGAAAAAATCATACTATTCTTTCAATCACGGGGCATTTCATTTTATAGTTCTTGATCCTAACTTTTTTTGTTGAAAATGAAGAATTCATCCCCTATGAGAAAGGGAATTATTTTGGCTATAAAACCACTCGAGCATCTACCACCGTCTTTTACTAATAAGATTTTAAAATTCTAGATTGCTAGTCCATCTTGAAATATTCAACAACATACAACTCCGTGATTATTAAAACAACCACAGAGTTATACACTAAAGGTTACTTCTCTTCCATTTCTTTGTAATACTTTTTCATAATGTACCAAGCTTTTTTTCGTTGGCCCTTATCGGATAAAAGGCCTTTTCTATTCCAGCCTTCTTGATTAGTTGGGTGACAACGATATGGGGAACGAAAATCGAATAATACCCAAGGACTAGTACCACAAAGGTTAGGGATATTCTTAAACATCTCTAGGTTCTTTTTGTACAAATCTTCCTGGTAGTCTTCACTCCAAGAATGCGCTTTATTGCCATCCCCAGTCTTACCATACAGACTCTCACAACCAAATTCGGTAAATATCAACGGTTTGTCGGCAGCTACATTCCACTTCATTTCTGAAGGTGCAACTGGCCAAGGTGCATACCATCCAAAATATTCGTTCACCCCAATTACATCCACTATCTTAGAAATATCATCCTTTATTAAAACAGTAGAAGTCTCTGGATTAAAACGTGAATTATCAAACGCAGCACCTACTAGTCTGGTATCATCCAATTCATGAGTTAAGTTAATTAAATCAGTCAACACCTTATTTCTATAGTTATTTGGACGTGTTTCGTTAGCCACACTCCAAATAATAACCCCTGCTCTATTTTTATCACGATAAATCATTTCTCGCAACATATTTATCGCTTTTTCTAGCACTACAGGATTTTTAAAATCGATACCTTGCCAAAGTGGAATCTCCTCCCAAATCATCAACCCCTTTTTCTCTGCCATTTTAACAATATGCTCATTTTGTGGGTAATGCGCTGTGCGAATAAAATTACAGCCCAAGGCGTTTACCTCCTCAATAATCATTGCAGCATCCGCTTGCGAATAAGCTCTTCCGAGACGTTGCGGAATTTCCTCATGAAAATTAATACCTTTCAGAAAAACAGATTCTCCATTTAAAACAATTTTCGCTCCATCTACTTCAATAGTTCTAAATCCTATTTCATCACTTACTAATTCATTGGATGATGTAGTAATTTTCACCTCATACAACTTTGGGTTTTGAGGATCCCATAACACAGGCTTAGCTTTTACTTCAAAAGATGCGTATCCATTATTATCTGTAGAAATGGTTTTACTAATTTTGAGTTCTGGAATAGAGATATTAAGCTGCTGAGTTAATTCTTTTCCGTTTAACTGCACATAACCGTTAATTACTCTTTGCTCTCCTTTTTTAAGCTGAACTTTATAATCTTGAATATAGGTACCTGGAGTTTGTACTAGAAAAACATCACGTAGAATACCGCCATAATTCCACCAATCGAAGTTCATTGCAGGAATGCGGTCTTTCTTTCTATTATTGTTCACTTTTACAACCACATCATTTCTACCCTCCTTAATTATATCAGTTACTTCAAACTGAAAAGGCGTAAAACCGCCTTCATGAACGCCCACTTTTTTACCGTTTAACCAAACACTTGCTTCGTAACTTACACCAGCAAAATATATAAACGCTCTTTTTCCATCCTTTTTTTCTGCTTCAAAAAATCGTTGATACCAAATATCACCTTCATAATACTTTAACTCAGGATATTGAGAATTAAAATCTCCAGGAACATCCAAACGCATAGAATTCGCGAAAGCATACTCAAAAAACTTAGTGTCTTCCGTGGCCGTTTGATTTAAATAGAATTTCTTATTCTCACCTCGACTATATTGATCAATAATCGCATTCCATTTTCCGTTTAAGGAAAGTTTATCCTGTCTCCCATAGGCATTAATCATAAAAGACTGAGCACCTAGATTCATGAATACCGCAAACAATACGGTTGTTAATAGTATATTTTTCATCTGTTTAAATTATCTTTTATTTGACAATGAAACCATCAAGAAAAATCTAATCATCCTCCTTTGTAAAAAACTGGACGTAAAGTTTTTCATGGCCGTTTTACCTACTTATAGTTTTACTTTATTTAAATACTCCAATTAACTAACATTTCGTATTTACAAATAAATTAAAAGCCTCTCCTACCTATTTATTAGTATTAAGCAGATCTTCATTTTGCTGTTTTATACGTTCTCTTTGTTTGGCAGATAAACCGTATTTAAAATATACGTCGTTAGGCAACAATATATTGGAGTTCTTCATTTTATTATCGTTAGTACTCAAACTTAAATCGCAATCGAATCTACCTAACTTACTACATTGCTTTTTCCAGTTATTACCTGCATTAATAAAATGAGATAAGCCCCACGTAATACCATCAGCATTAGCCACATCTGCAAATGCATCTGGTGAAAAAACGCCAGCAGCAGTTGGCAATAATTGGGTAACAGACATCACCTCAAAATTTACCCAGTCTTTAGCATATTGAATGGTATAATGTTCTATTCCATCAGTACCTACAATAGCAGCCACACCTTCGCGAAAAGGAAAAAGCATGGTTTCGTGTCCTGAGTTCATTACTGGGCTTAAAGGATGTTTTACAAAAGGGCCTTCTGGCTTATCTGCAATTGCTAAACCCCAGCAATCCCAATGCTTACCATTAGCATCGCGCTGCTCCATTCCCGATTTATAATACAAATAAATCTTACCATCATGTACCAAAGGCATAGGGTCGTGAATAACGCGCCAATCCCAATCGTTACTTTCTCCAAAAGGAATCACTACTTGATTTAACGGAATCCAAGGACCATCGGGAGAATCGGCGTACGACATGGCTACTGGGCAAATATCATATGCATCTTTATCTGCATCGTAAGTCCCGCTGGGTGCGTTAAACGCTTGATAATATAAATAATACTTGTCATTAAATTTTAGAATATCGGCAGTAGCTACTGATCGCCAACCAGGTTGAGGCTTTTGTGGTCGGGTAATAGCTACACCCTGCTCTTCCCAAGTAAAGCCATCTATACTCGTTGCATACCATATTTCTGCTAAATCCCAATCTGTTGATGGAATAGAATCATTGGCTAGTTTTCTGCCTTGAGGCGCTGTGGCAGTATGGCGATATGTATACCAAATATAATACTTCCCATTCTCGAAAATTATTTTGGACGGATCGCGTCGCGAAATAGTTCCATCAAAATCCTTATAATCAAAACCTTTTAATTCCGTATAAAGAAAATTAGTATATAACTCATTATCTAAAAGACGAGGAGCTTCATAATGCTCAAAACTTCTTTTCATTGCTGAACTCATTTCTCTTCCTGGTTCAATATCTGCGATATTCATAGGAAAAGGTTTATTCGGCATTTTCTCCTTTGGAGTACAAGCTAATAATATGCTGCATGATACTAGAAAAATAGTTTTTAATGACTTTACATTCATAAATTATGTTTTTATAAAAAATAATGTTTTATCAACTCTAAAACAAACTTACGAAACAAGCCTACATATCTATACTTTTTACAAAGTTTTACGCTTACTTTTACCGTAAAAAGCACACGCTATAACTCTCTTGCAGATACCATTACCATAACCAAAGGTATCATATAGTTATACTGGCCTGTATAGATGTTTAATTGGAAATACTACCTTTGTATATCACCAAAAATTAGGTAAAGTAAATGGTCAGTCAGCAGGAAAAGTACGAAACCTTGGAGTGTATCTTAAAAAGTAAGATTTTTACTAAAGCCACCACAACAAAGGTTCTTTTAAAATATATAGTTGAATGCACCATCCAAAACAAAGAAATTAGTGCCACTACAATAGGCCTAGAAATATTTGGGAATAGATATAATCCCGAAAAGAATGACGTTAACATTAGAGTAAATATATCCCACCTTCGTAAGCGATTAATTCAATATTACCAAGACGAAGGTATAAATGACTCTATTATTCTTTCCATTGAACCTGGCCAGTATCGTGTATCTTTTACTAAAAAAAGTAAAGCTAAACCTAAGCGTAAAAGGAATGTTTTCATACTTGGATTTTCTGTGATTGCAATTATTATCGCTTTCATATTTTTCTTTAGTAAGTCGAACGAAAAAGTTTGGCAACAGACCTTGAGAAACGGGCATGAAACCACCTTATACCTAGGTGATGTATTTGGCTATGATGGACCCACCGCATTTGGAAATAATGGCTGGCACAGGGATTTCAGCATTAATTCTCCTAAAGAGTTCTATGAGCGAACAAATAATAACCCAGCAAAATACAATGCTTATAAACCTGGTCGCTTTACTTTTGTAAATTTTGAGAACTCATATATCATAAAGCCCATATCACAATATCTGGCATTATACAAATATGATTTTTCCATCCGACCGACTTCTGATTTTAATATTCGAGCCGTAAAAGTAGAAAATACCATTTACGCAGGAGCTTATTTTACACAGCATGCCTTTATAGATTTATTTAATGAGTTAGCTATCAATATAAAACTAAAGTTGGATGGCAAACTAAATGTTCCTGATAAATTACTGCACATACTCAACAACAAAACCTACCATTTAAATGCCAAATCGGTGAATGAGGAACTCGCCTTAGTAGGTGTATTTAATGGCCCAAATAATACACGCCATAAGATGTTTTTCTCTAACCATGGCATCGGGCTAGTTGCCTTGGTTGAATATTTTACCAATACAGATTCCTTAGTCGCATTCTCTGATAAATATATAGAAGAATCGAATGAATTTATTGCTCTATATAATGTAAAAGGAAAAGACCGCACTAATATTTCGATGGAATTAATATTTATCGATAACAACCAGTAAAATAGCTTACAGTTAAGCAATTCTAATACAATAGATTTCTGTAATAATTCACGAACTAACACTCCTTTATATTGCTTTAACAACTTACAAATTAAACCCTACATACGCACAACAAGTTCTTAAATAAAAATCCCATGCCGAAAAATGACGACATGGGATAATTTGCAATGCTTATCTGAACTTAGTTGTTTTACTACTATTTGTTGGATTGGTTTTTAACTTTACTAATCACAAAAGGTTGTTTATCTCCAGGAGGGATAATTTTAATTGAATTAACATCTACCGTTCCGTGTAATGTTTTAATTTTTAATAAAACTGGCTTACCATATTCTGGTGGAATTGGAATTTTAATAGGTAACATACGTTGCTTGTTTAAAATAGTGTATTTACCAATAGTGGCTCCCGCCATCGAGGTTTCCACAATAGCTTCTTTTGTCGCCGAGTTAAGGCTTATTTCAGCATCCCAAGTATTTACATAAAAACCAGGATCAATAAAAGTAATTTCATATTCAACCCATGCATTATTATCACTTTCCTTGGCTTTAGAACTGCTCATAGAAGCTTTGTCCGTATATAGGTAATCCCATTTTTTACTACGAACCTCATCCTCCGCATTAAAATACCCACTTTTTTGTCCGACTTTTATAGGCGCTATAACACCACCTTTTACGCTAATGGTTTTAGTGGAAGAAATATGATCGCTTGAATTACCTACCATAATTTCGAACTTACCTGCCTCTACTACAAACTGATTACTAATAGTATCGTAGTGTGCAAAAGCTTCATAGGGTAAAGAAATCTCCACCTTTTCAGTTTTTCCAGCAGGAACACTCACGCGCTTAAAACCTTTTAAGGCTTTAATTGGTGTTTGTTGCGAGGACTTAACATCACGAATATATACCTGAACAATTTCGTCTCCATCTACTTTACCCACATTACTAACTCTTGCCGAAACCAAAATACTTTCCTGAGCATTTAGCTTTTTAGTGCTTAGTTCTACTTCATCCGTTTTAAACGTGGTATAACTTAAACCATAACCAAAAGGATATAAGGTTTCTCCTTTAAAATACATGTAAGTGCGACCAGTTTGAATATTGTAATCATGAAAATCGGGTAAATCGTTATCCGACTTAAACCAAGTAGAATTTAACTTTCCTCCAGGGTTTACATCTCCAAATAACATATTTGCCAAAGCTGTTCCTTGCTCTTGTCCGTTTGGCCATGCGCACACAATACCAGGTATATTTTCTTGCTCCCAGCTAATGGCTGTTGGTCCGCTTGGTACGAGTACCAAAACAACATTTTTATTAACCGCCTGTACCGCTTTAATCAGCTTGTGTTGATTTCCAGGTAATTTAATTGAAGTACGATCTGTATTTTCGGTAGAAGTAGTTTCATCATTTCCCATTACAAGAATAACGCGATCTGATTTTTTAGCCAATTCTACTGCTTCTTTAATTTTTGCTTCATCCGCATCATCTTCTGTCACTTCGCAACCTTGTGCATATTTTACTTCTGCGTTTGTTGCTTTTTTAATACCGTCTAAAGGCGTTACTTTATTTTTAGGATGACCAGAATAAATACCCATCCAGCATCTATCAGCAAAAGGACCAATTACAGCTAATTTTTCTGCATCTTTCTTTAGGGGCAAAACATCCTCATTTTTTAATAAAACAATCGACTGTTCTGCAGCTCTTAGTGCTAGCTTTTTATGCGCATCGCACTCTAAAACACTGGCTGGTATTTTCGAATATGGAATTAATGCCGGATCATCTAAGTCACCCGTCATAAAACGTAAACGAAGTAACCTACGAACCGAAACATTTAATTCTTCCTCGCTAAGCAAACCTTGTTCAATGGCTGATTTTAATGCAATTACCATAGGCGCTTGTCGCTCTTTATGACGAAAGCACTCTTGATCTACCCCAGCTTTTATGGCCATTGCAGCAGCCTCTTCTTGCGTTTTGGCGTATTTCATTCTTTTCTGTAATCCCTGAACTGCTGCCCAATCGGCAATTACATAACCTTTAAAGCCCCACTCATCGCGCAATACACCATTTACTGCCCAGTCATGAGCAGAACAAGGTATTCCGTTTAAGCCACTTAATGAAGTCATTATTCCTGTAGCTTCTTCATCAACAAGGCAGGTTTTGTAAGCAGGAAAGTAATACTCATAAAGATCTTTCTTATTGATATTAGAGTGAATCCACTCACGCTTTGTCTCTACATTATTAGCAACATAATGCTTAACTGTAGTGACTGTTTTGGTATATTTAGGATCGTTACCTTGCATGCCTCGTACATACATTCGCGCTATTTCCGACATTAAAAATGGATCTTCGCTATAACACTCACCATTACGTCCCCAACGAGGGTCACGCGCCATATTAACCGTTGGTGAAAACATCATTACTTCCTTTGAACCAGTATTTTTCAAAGCTCTGGCCTCATTAGAAATAGCCGTAGCCACATCAAACATTAATTCTGGATTCCAAGTAGCACCCATAGCAATATTTTGGGGAAACTGAGTACAGTTCCAAGCAATAATACCATGAAGTGCTTCGCCATACCACTCAAAATAAGGAACACCTAAACGCTCTATGGCAGGAATCCTCGATCCGCAATAACTGATCTTTTCTTCCAAAGTCATTTTCGAAAGTAAATCCTCCACACGCTCGTCAACATTTGCATTTGGATCTTTCCAAACCTGAGCATTTAAGCTAGATATACTTATGCAAGCAAATAATAAATAAAATATAGTTTGTCGTATCATTAATTATATTTTTAAGATTATTAGTTCAATTTTATGCGGTTCATTCTACTATAAAACAATAGCTATAATTGATTTTCCAGGCGCTTTAACTTTAATATTCTGATCACCCATTACCACTTCAAATGATTTTTCATTGGCATTGGTATTTTGAAAAAGAACTTTAATTTGTCCATCTGGAGATTTAACTGCGATTAAAGGTTCTTTACCTCTTTGAACACAGGCTATTCTAACATCACCAGGCTTAACAAACTTACTGATGATATACATGGCATTATAATCGGGATTGTAAATGATTTCACCCGATTTACGATCAATATTAATCAAGGAATTTTGCGTCCAGTTCCAACCACTTTCCGTAGTTTCATTCAAAATCATATTCCAATATGTAAAAGTGGTACTACCGGCATTAATATAACCCGCTATTTCCTCTAGGCGATCTTCTGCTTGCTCAACAGAATTTTTACCGTTATAGCAGTGGCCTTCAGTATGAAAAAACTTTAAATTTGGCATCATGGCTCTAGCATCACCCAAAAATCTGGTATCGGTATACTGCATACCAACTCCTTCCAGATTTTCTTTACCATCTGCAGTCATAAAATCCATCAAGTCCATTTTTTCTGCAGCACGAAATGTTCCTGCATATATACCAGCCTCTATCTTGTTTTTTTCGAAAGCTGGAATTAAATATGTATTAGCAAAATTCACCATATCCTTTGCAGGGAAAGTACAACTCGGATATTTTGTATTGGCATCATTTTCATTCTGAATACAAATACGATCTACCTTAACGCCTTCCTTTTCATATGCCTCAACATACTTCACAAAATATTTAGCATAAGCTTGCAAAGTTTTCGGATCTTGTTTAAGGTTGTTGTTTGGCTCTTTTAAACCAACCATATATCCACTTTCTTTCATCCATCCAGGAGGACTCCAAGGCGAACCAAATAAGGTTAAATTTGGATTGATTGCAAAAGCACTTTTTATGTAGGGTAACACATATTTTTTGTCGCGCTCTATAGAAAACTGTTTCATTTTGTAGTCACCAGCAACCTCCGAATAACTATAAGCATCTATACCAAAATCACTTGCTCCAATAGCTGTTCTGCAAAAAGTAAAACCTGCCTTATCTCCCGAAAACATATTTTCCATCACCTCTTGCTGTTTCTCTTCACTTAAGCTCAACAGCGCTTCTCCTCCAATTTCATTAAATGCTCCTCCAATACCTTCAATGGTTTGGAAAGTAACTTCAGGTTGCAAGTAAATTAGGTTCTTCCACCCAATTTTATCTTCTACATTTTCTTGCTTCACCTCAATTAAAGGGTTGGCTTCTCCCTCATCCAATTTAACAGCATACACTTTCACTTGTGGTGTTTGTGCAAAAGCGGTAAAACAAAGCATCAAACTGCTTAGAATTAATAGATTTTTTATATTTCCTTTTTTCATAGTACAATGTCTTTTATTTAAAGTACGATATATTTTCATCTGGCATTTATAAAATAATTACCTCAGCATTCATATGTATATTGGCTATTTAACTCGCTTAAAACTTAAACCATTCAACCAAGTATGCGCATCTTTTTTATCTGTTTCAAAAGAAATAGTCACTGGGTTAACTCCATCACTTTCAACAAAATTAGTTACCGACATAGGCTCTCTTTCTCCAATATCTTTTCCGTCTTGAATACCCAATGCGGCATCATCTGAAATAAACTCAAACACTCCGTTAGCATCTTTTAAGGCCACTTTCATATTATATGGAAATAGTTTCTTTAGGTCTTGGAAAGAATGATGGTAGGTTTTCAGTTGATACTTACCTTTAGGTAAATCCTTTATCGTTAAAACAAGCTTTCCTTTCTCAACAAAAAGTCCATCACAAGCCATAAAAGCCAAATCACCTAAAATTGCATATGTCCCTTTTCTCCATTTCAACTCCGACTCCGAATTCACAGAAAACGAAGCCTCTCCAAACTTGAAATTAAACTGCTCGGCATTACCTCCATTGGCCATTTGCCAACCAAATTGCTCTAGCTGGTCTTCGGTCTGAATATCTATCTTATAATTAGGATAGTCATAAATTGCTTTCCCTTTTACCAATAATTCATCAGCCTTAAATGCTTCCGTTTTTAAAGTGAGAGCACCTGACTTTAATTTACCCGAAGTGGCTTTAACCTTTATCTCCCCTGCTGCTTCTGCACCTTTTAGATATACTGTAGCTACTCCATGATAACTTTGAGCTTGACTAATAAAATGTTTATCATCATATAGAATAGACCCAGCTCCTTTTGCTTCAAAATGCACTTTTACATCAGCGTTTGTAACTGTTTCTCCATTTCTATCTACCACATAAGCTCGTATCATTTTTAAATCTGATCCTCCTGCTTGTAATGCTATGTCAGAATTATCTAGAGCTAACTTAATAGCATAAGCCTCTTGAACCTTAGTACGTGAATGCTTAGCTACTACTTGGCCAAAACTTAAAGCCTTTGCCGTTAGTTTTTCTCCTGTCCAGTTATAATTAAAAGTTATTGATGGATGCTCATTCCACAATCTTAAAGGGTCGTTATCTGCTTTCTGTGTAGCGATTAATTTTCCATCAGCATAAAGGGCTACTTCTTTAGCATTACTATAAACATGTACTTTTCTGTTCTTATAAACCGACTCATCTGCAATATGAACATAAGGAGCATCTGTTAATTCGGATTTGTACCAATAATAACCTGGTCGAGGAATTCTATAGGCCGTTTGCAAACCGTATTCTGTAATAAAATCATAGGTTTCTGGCTTGGGTTGTAATCGATTATAATCGGCACCAACCCAAAGTATAGAGCCAATATTATTTTTACGCTTTTTGTAACGTGAGATATGATGTTGTTGTCCCAATCCGTTATGCGTAAACCCATGTTCCATTACCATACAAAAGTCTCCCTCAGGAAAATCTGTTTTACGATAATCCATGGTGGCATATATATCGGTAACTCCAGCATTTTTAATACCATTCCACGGGGCAGAAGCACTGGCCGTTAAACGGAATGGGTCTTCTTCCTTGGCGGCATTATTAAGTTGTGGAACGGGCCCACGATGATTGATACCTGCTCCCCAAATAACTATGGAAGGATGATTACGATGATTACGTACCATTATACGTAGCGATTGCTCCAGTTTATCCATCCATTCTCCCTGTTGCCATTGGATCCAGGTAGAAGGTTCTTCGTAAAGCAAAATGCCCAGCTCATTACAAGCTTCAATAAAAGAATTATCTTGTGGATAATGCGAAAGGCGAATGGCATTAATACCTGCTTCCTTGTATCTTAATGCTGCTTCGTAATGAATAGAATTTGGAACAGCATCGCCAATGTGTGGATAGCTTTGGTGACGATTTACTCCGACCATAAAAAATGGTTCTCCATTTAATAATAAACCTTGTCCATCCACTAACTCTACCGAGCGAAATCCAAATTTATTCTCTACAAAATCAACCGCTATATCATCCATATAAATAACAGAAACTGCACGATATAAATACGGATCATTAGGTGACCACAGGCGGTACTCATCAACTATTTCTGTAGTTTGTCTGAAAGTATAAGTCTGACCTGCCTTTACTTTTGAATCTGATTTTAGCTTTGTAACCAAATATCCATCAGCATCAAGTACCATAGTCTCAATACGGCAATCTACTAGCTCAGTATATTCGTTCGCAACCGTTGTTTTTACCGATACTGTTCCGTTATTTCTTTTAACGCTTGGCGTAGTGATATGCACACCAGCATCAAAATCCTCCCAATTAAAATTTACATGTAGTTTGTTGGTTTTTACCAAATATACATCCCGATAGATACCTCCCCATTTTAAATAATCCGTTTCGTTTGGATCAGGCGCTATACTAGGATCGAAGCTATGATCGGCTAAAACAGCAATGGTATTTTCTTTTCCTGGCTTTACAAAGTCTGTAATATCAAAATGATGGGGCACATATCCATTGATGTCAAATCTTCCTACAAACTTTCCGTTGACATAAAGCTCCGTTGCGCTGTGCACCCCTTCAAACTCTATAAACGCTTTTTCATCATTGTTTAAATCAATATGTAGGCTTTTCCTATACCAATTATGGTCTCTAATAAACTCTTTCTGCTGCCATTTATGCTGCACACTATCTAACCATAAGGATAGTGGATCTGGGTTATGAGGTAGAGCAACAGCCTCCCATTGGCTATCGTCAAAATCAATTTCAATTGGCTTATCCGCTTCTGGCATTTTCGAAAACATCCAACCTAAGTTGATATTTTGCTTTTCGCGATTGGTTTCAGGATAACCTTGTGGTAGCTGTGCATTACTATAAGTAGTATATAAAAACAGCCATAAAGTGATATGTAGAATTTTCATCATAACTATAATGATTTTGGTGAAAAAGAATTTTCGTTCTCACAATAATACACGACAAATAGCCGAATAAAGAGAAAACAAAACCTTTTGCTGTGTCGAAACGGTGCTAGTCACGGTGACTTAACCGTTAAATATGTTACACCAAAACACTACTCTACTGTAAGTTACAAATACATCTTTTTATAATCTAATTAAAACACCTCTAACAAATAGATTTCAATAGAAATTTCTATAATCTTAAATAAAAGCTATTTTTGAAGCTATGAATTCAACAGCGGATAAGCAACATATAGAAACAGAACTAGAGAATATTTGCCAACATAAACTATTCGCAAACTCACCTAGTCATATCCGACTTTTGAAATACCTGATTGACAAAGCATACGCTGGAGATGAATTAAAGGAATACACCATTGGCACTGAACTTTATGGAATTAATTATGCCGAGGATAAAAGTAATGGTACCGTTCGTTCTTACTTTTACAAACTAAGAAAAAAATTAGAACAATATTATTCGGATTCGAGCCTTAAACATGAAGTATACTTTGAAATAAAAAAAGGCCAGTATAACCTAAGCTTCTCTTCAGCAAAGGAATATCCACATCAACTTAGTTCCAGCAAGGACTATTTAAAAATTAGCTATAAAAGCTTAAAATATTCAGCCTTAGGATTGATTTTTATAATAGCATTGAGCGCAGGCATCTATAAAATGGTTAATCAGCCACTTCCTTTATGGGAAGGCTTTTTTAGTAAAAACGCTCAGAATATCATAGTAGTATCTGATCAATATGTTATTAATGAGCAGTTGGATGACGAAAAATGGCATGCTGTATTTTATGAGGAAATAAATAATCATGATGATTTTCTAACTCATTTGAAACAATACCCCAACAGAAAAATGAAAACGGTTGACTATACTGTTATGTCTAAAATGGCTCCTTATGGGGTTGGCATATTAAGTAAATGGTTTACACTCAACAACAGCGACTATTCCATAGAAATGGAAAGTAAAATAACAGCTGCTGATGTATACAACAGCAACATCATTTTTATAGGTCAGTTTAAAACTATGAATATTTCGAGTTCTTTATTTTTGAAAAAGAGCAAAGTGTTTAGCACTTTTCATGATGGCTTTAAATATAAGAACAAGGATACTACCCTTATTTATAATACCACACATGGTAAAAATGGTAAAATAGAATATGCTATGGTAGCTTCCTCAGTAAACAACAATGGTAAACCTTCTATTTATTTTGTATCTAATAATGATATAGGCGTTATGGCAACGGTAAATAAGTTTACTAATAAAAAGTGGCTTAAAGAATTTTATCAGCAAATACCTAAACACACCATCGAGTTTAACGCTCTTTTTAAAGTTGAAGGACTTAAAAGAACTGATATTAGTTGTGAATTGGTGGAGTTGGAGGTTATTGAATAAATCGTTTAAATATCTTTCTCTAACTCAATAATACTTCTTTCCATTCCTTGTATCTCAGCCAAGCCTTTTAACCTGCCAATAAGTGGATATCCTGGATTATAATTACTTTGATAATCTTGCATCATTTTTATACCATGGTCAGGGCGTATAGGTATTCTATTATTAACCTCGCCAAGGTCTGCCCTTCTTTTTTGTTCTTTTAATAGTGCTTTAATAATTAAAGGCATATTAATAGAACCATCAGCATGACCTGATTCGTAAAAGCTACCATCTTCAAGCAATTGGGTATTTCGCAAATGTGCAAAATGGATTTTATGTCCGTAATCCTTAATTATTTGTAATAAGTCATTTTCTGCTTTAGCCGATAAAGAGCCCGTACAAAATGTAATGCCATTATGAAGAGAAGCATTAGCCTCGCACAACCACCTGTAATCTTCTGTTCCTCCAATAATTCGTGGTAAACCCAAAATTTGAAAGGGAGGATCATCAGGATGAATACACATCTTAATCCCAGCTTCTTCCGCTACAGGAATTACATCTTCTAAAAATGACTTTAAATTCTCTCTTAGTTTGTTTTTATCTACTCCTTTGTAACGCTTAATAAATTCAAGAAACATAGCCTTAGGATCGGACACTGCGCCATCAATTAAGCCATCGATAAAACCTTGCGTTACCACTATAATATTATAAGCTAACTTTTCAGCCTCTTCATTACTCATGCTTTCATAAATGACTTTAGCTTTCTGAATGAGATCTTCGGCGTAATCATTACGAGCATCTGGCCTCTTTAATATATAAATATCAAATGCTACAAAAGTTGGGAAGTCGAATAACATAGATTCTCCCCCATTCGGAAGTTTATATTGCAAATTGGTTCGAGCCCAATCTAACACGGGCATAAAGTTGTAACAAATGGTAAGAATACCGCATTGTCCCAAATTACGCATCGATTCCTGATAGTTTTGAATGAGTTTCGGATATTCCTTGGTATGTAGTTTAATGCCTTCCGAAACGGGTAAACTCTCAACCACACTCCATCTCATTCCCTTTTCTTCAATGGCCTTTTTTATTTTCAAAATCTCTTCAACAGGCCAAACTTCACCATTAGGAATATGATGCAAGGCTGTAACTACACCTTCAACACCCATTTGTTTTAAATCATCTAGCGTAATCTGATCTTCAAACCCAAACCATCGCCATGTCTTTTCCAATTTCTCCATCATATTATTACTTCATGGCGTTAACCGCCAAGCACAATAAAAACTTCATTCAAATATTAAACTCCCGAGAAGGAACTAAATCCACCATCAACAGGAAGTATGACTCCAGTTATAAACGAAGCAGCTTCAGAACATAAAAATTGAACCGCACCATTAAGCTCTCTAATATCTCCAAAACGCCCCATAGGTGTACGAGCTAGTACTTTTTTGCTACGATCCGTGTAAGATCCATCCTCGTTAATGAGTACTTTTCGATTTTGATCACCGATAAAGAAACCGGGAGCTATGGCATTTACTCTTATCTTTTCACTGAATTTAGTGGCCATTTCCATCGCCAGCCATTGTGTAAAAATATTAATGGCCGTTTTGGCCGTAGAATAACCTGGAACACGGGTGATAGCCGAATATGTAGCCATCGATGAAATGGTAATAATGCTTCCTTGTCCTTGCGAAGCCATGATTTCTCCAAAAACTAAAGAAGGATAAACCGTACCATTCATGTTTAAATCATTTACCATTTGAAAGTCTTCTATCTTCATATCAAAGACAGTCTGCTCTTCGGTTAAAGTAGCACCAGGCATATTTCCACCTGCCGCATTAATCAGTATATCTACTCTTCCCCACTTATTTGTTATCAATTGACGGTTTTGTTTAAGATCATCCACACTCAAAACATTACACTCAAAACCTACAACTTCCCCTCCCATTGATTGTAATTCAGCCACTCGCTTATCGACATTTTCTTTACGAATATCTAATACTGCCACTTTCACTCCAGCTTCAACCAAGCTTCTAGCTATACTCCCACCTAATACACCACCTCCTCCAGTGACCACAGCTACTTTATTTTTTAATTCAAACATTTATTATCAATTTATTATTATCTGACTTCAATTTTTACCAGCCTAATATTTATACTTATTTGTATCTTGGATTATAATTTTCGAAAAACTTTTGTAGTTGATAATAAGAATAATGAACATTGGTAAAACTATCTTTACGGCGTATCCATGTATCTTTGTACCAACTTTCAAATGGATGCCTTTCTGCTTGTTTTACTTCTACCTCAAAATCTTCGAGTATATCTAAAGCTTCTTTCATTTTAGGAAAAACGTCGGTTTGTGGCCATGTTAATAATGCTTTATAACAAATATCTGCAGCTTGGGTGGGGCGTGCATCAATTAACATCCCCAGTATTACATTTTCGTAAAAGAAAACAGCCTGTTGAGGCGACATTTGTGTTTTGGCCTTCTTGGCAAGTTGTAGTATTTCATCATAACAAGCAACACGCGCTTGAATTTGCCTATAGTCTTCTCGATTATAGGCACTCATTTTTGTATGATGGTCGCCAGCCATTCTAAAATGCAACAAGTACAAAGCCCTATCCAAAGCCATTGCACCCTGCCATAATTGGTCGTTAGAGTGTATGATATCAAAATAATTATGGTAAGATTCTATCACATCTTCTGACGCTTTTTCTCCAAAATATTCTTTTGACCACCATTTTACAAACCTATCTGCCGCATTTTCCTTTGCAAATGCTAATTCTGCATCCCAACATATTTCAGCCACAAAACGGGTATTCATAACGTGCTCCCGTAAATCGGAAACATTCAGCAGCATATACTCTGTCGCATTTGCTTCTACAATATTTCTAAACTGTTCTTCGATGCGATGTGGAGTTATGGTATGATGAGTCTGTTTAGTAGTACGTCCGTAAAATCCCAAATGATAGTATACTCCATGCTTACGATTTCTGGTATTCTTTGGCAACGCACGCATTTCTCCATCTCCGTTATCATTCCAAACCAGAATCACCTCGTCGGGTAGCTTTAATGTACCAGCTTGAAATGCCTTTAACATTTCGTTATACAGTGTGAAATGAAAAATAGGTTCTACGCCTTTGGGAAGAACTTTTTTAGCCATATCGACCTGATCGACGATGGCTTGGGCAAACACTTTGTTTTTCTCATCCTGAGAAGTTCCTTCTGGGAAAGTATAATGATTATCTGCTGTACCCCTAAGACCTACTGGCCATATACAATCTAGCTCATTATTATCTTCTAAGCCACATTTCCAATATTTATTAATTCCTTCCTTGTTATTGGACCAATCATACTCACCTTCTACTCCCCGCTTTTTGGCCAAATCAAAGCGATTATATCCAAAAGGGTTTGACAATAAAATATCGTAATGATGCGAGCTATAAAACAAGCCCCAATCACTGGCCATCTTACGCACTTCATATGGGCGCTTTACTCTAACAAATGGTGCAACCTGATTCATCCGAAGGCGAAGTGCTGTTTCAAAAAAACGTTTGTACCACATAACATCAACAGTTCCTCCAGCAAAAACAGTATATCCTCTATCGTCTAGTTCATTAGGAAGAATATCTTCATCATCATGAAATAACCCACGATATTTAAAGATAGGCTCATCCACAAAATGATCCACCTTTTTAATAGCAAGTTTTTTTACTTTTTGGGGTGTATACCCGGTCCAAATATATAACGGATCAATACCCAATCGTTCGCTTAGGGTATAAGCAGCAAAAGCAGTCCCCCTTGAATTAGAGCCTACTAACCACAATGTACTGCCTTCATTTTTTATGTGGTGTGCTTCCCACTTCCCTTTTAACTTCGAATTTTGAATAGTTTTACCTACAGCAACGTTACCCAGCGTAACAAGCCTTATTGATTTCTTACCCTTGACTGGTTTGTCTATTATATTAGGTTTTTGGCCTGTAATCTTTTGGATATCTGACGCAAGAAATTTTGCAGCTTGCAAAACACACGACTTCTCTTTAGAAGAAACTACAATATCTACTAATTCATTATTGGAGACTAATACAAAGGTAGAATCGGATTGTTTTTCATCTAAAACCCAAGAGCCACGAATCGGCTCATCCCAGCCTTGCGCCAAAACATCTGAGAAAGAAACTAGAAGCAAAATAAGATATAATAAGCTTCTCAAAACAACTTTTTGTTTATTATTCATTTGATCTAATTTTAAAAGACAAAGGAATGTAAATCAATGTTTAGTTTTTGATAACTATTTTCAAAAAAGTGATACTATTATTAAATTATATACATTTGTAAAATGTCAATATTAAATGAACAGGTGCTTTTTCCAGCCAATTCATCCATTATTTTAAAAAGGAAAAATGAACCTCATTTTACATTCCCATTTCACTATCATAAGGAGTACGAATTAGTATACGTAGAAAAAGGGTATGGCAAAAGATACGTTGGTGGTAAGGTGGAAGACTTTAGCGATGGAGATATGGTTTTACTAGCTCCTTTCATTGCTCATTGTTGGGAAAGTGATAAAGCCTTTTACCATAACAAACCCCAATTAAAAGTAAAAGGAATAGTTGTTCAATTACCTAATGATTTTTTTAAAACAGTCATCTCCTCCTATCCTGAGTTTATTGGCATTAAGCATTTACTCGAGAACAGTAAACATGGACTTAAAATTATAGGCAAAACTAAAAAAGAAATAGTCATCAGATTGAACGAAATGTTTCAGCTAACCGGATTAAAACGATTATTTTTCTTTCTAGAAATGCTTCAACTTGTACATGAAAGTAAAGATTACGAGTTAATTGGATTAGATACAGAAAAAGAGGAATACAAGGAAAACACCAGACTTGGTAAAGTATTTACCTTTATTAATGAGCATTACAGTAGCAGTATTTATTTAAAAGATCTTTGTCTTATAACTGGTTTAACAAGTACAGGGTTTAGTTTATGGTTTAAACGTAATACTGCTAAAACCTTTTCCAACTTTCTGCAGGAGTACCGTATTAGCAAGGCGTGCGAGTTATTAAGAAAAAAAGAAAATGTAGAATTAAAAATAGCTGAAATATCATTTCAGGTGGGCTTTGAAAATCTTTCTAACTTTAACCGTGTATTTAAAAAGGTAACTGAATTAACACCGAAAGAATATAGAAGTTTATTTTAATACCATTTATCCCTCTAAAGTTTATAAGCACCATCCTAATAAATGAGAATATCAGAGATAAAATATTCAAGTCAAGAAGAAAAAACACTGATAAAGTTATCTTTTTTCTCCTTTCTTTTGGATTTCTAAAAACTTTTGCTATATTTGTATTAACTCATAGTTTAGGGTTAGGTTTGGTTAAAGATTGAAAGCCACTGTCATAACGTTTGACAGTGGCTTTTTTATTGTATATGCTACATTGATCCGGAATCTGATCCAGGAAAAGCCCCAAAAATCCATCCTATATAACTTTTACAATACACATTCGAATTAAAAATTATCACTTCTCACCTTATATAACTTATAGTACTTCATCTTCTAATTTATATTCTACAAACTTTATTTTGAGCAACTGAAAACTTCTATTAAAATGTGATTTTATACTTAATAATTCCTTCCTAGTAAATTAATTGAAATAATAAATCATTTTCCTGTTACCAAATTGGCTTGCTGAGTCTAAAAGTATAAATACTTGTATTTACATAGTTTATTAATAAGAATACTTATATCGTTTTAGCAATTAGTATTCAGCTCAAAGTCATATGGAACAATATTATACCTTAATTAAAATAGTAACCGTAGTACTACTTGCCGTTATAGCTAACTTTATCTTAAGAAAATTGATAAAGCTTATCATGACCAAATATGCTAAAAAAATATCGGCAGATGCGACCTCGTTTTCATTTTTAAAAAATTCCGCAGGTTTTATTCTATTTATCGTGGTTTCCGTTTACATTGTACAACAAGTTCCTAGTTTAAAACACATAGGCACCGCCTTATTTGCTGGTGCAGGTATATTAGCTGCCATTGTTGGTTTTGCAGCTCAAAAGGCATTTGGTAATATAGTAAGTGGTATTTTCATCATCATATTCCGACCATTTAGGGTTGGAGATATAATTGCCATAGGAAATCTATATAAAGGTGTCGTTGAAGAAATAACACTACGTCATATCGTTATCAGAGACTATGAAAACAGAAGGATTATTATCCCTAATGGTATAATCAGTGAAGAAACAATAGTTAATAGCTCTATTTCTGATGTTAAGATAAAGAAACACATTGAGTTTCGAATTGATTTTAATTCGGATGTTGATTTGGCCATGGAAATATTAAAAAGGGAAACCGAAAACCACTCATTAACTTTAGACATGAGAACTCCAGAGCAAATAGAGAAAGGCTCTCCTAAAGTAATGGTACGACTTATTACCATTGAAGAATATGCCTATCGCATAAGAGCTTGGGTATGGACAAACAATAACGATGATGCATTTACCATTTCATGTGATTTAAATGAATGTATTCCAAAGCTATTTAAAGCTCAAAATATCTCTATCCCTTACCCGCACCAAACTTTAATTATTAATCCGCAATAAATAGCCATATCTGAAAGAAGACTTGTAGCATGAACTTTATTGAAAAACTTAGAATAATATTAGACTTTACCCTTTTAGGTTTTGGAGAAACACAGATTAAAGTTTATAGCCTTATCATTATTATAGCTATATTTTTAATTACCAAAATACTTTTGAGAATCATAAAAAAGGCGCTTAGTCAAAAACGTTTAGTTCGAAGATTAGATGATGGAACCTCATATGCAATTTTTCAAATTATTAAATATATAGTATGGGTTATTGCTATTGGATTTCTCTTAGAATCTGTTGGAGTTAAGCTAACTATACTAATAGCTGGTTCTGCTGCTCTTTTGGTAGGAGTTGGCCTTGGCTTACAACAAACCTTTAATGATATTATTTCAGGTATCATTTTGTTATCAGAACGCTCTATAAAAATTGGTGATATCTTGGAAATTGACGCAGACATTGTAAAAGTTCAGGTTATTGGACTAAGAACCTCAAAAGGTTTAAATAGAGATGAAATAACAGTAATTATACCAAACTCATTAATTACCACAAACAAAGTAATCAACTGGAGTCATCAGTCTAAAAAAACAAGATTTAAAGTAAATATTGGTGTTAGTTATAGCAGCGATATAGAAAAAGTGATTAAGGTTTTAGAATCAAGTGTACTTGAACACCACGACATTTATAACAAAAACTTAATAGAAGCAAGATTAGTTGACTTTGGCAATTCATCAATTGATTTCCAGGTACTTTTTTATAGTGAAAATATTTTTGAAATAGAAAGAGTAAAGAGTGATATAAGGCGAATAATTTACGCCAGACTTAATGAAAATGAAATAACAATTCCATTCCCTCAATTGGATATCCATTTTAAATCGAAGGAGTTTTAATTATACAAAATGAAAATTGCATTAATTTATAACAAAGACCTAACGGGTGTAATCAACACTTTAGGTATGCAGAATAAAGAGTTTTATTCTGAAACGAATGTAAAACGAGTTGCTGAAAGCCTTGAAAAGGCCGGACATAATGTTCATATTTTGGATGGTAATATGTATATTATAGAAAGGCTGCAGCACTTTATGCCAAGGGTTATAGATGGCGAACAAATGGGTATGGTATTTAACATGGCCTACGGTATACAAGGAGAAAGTAGGTATACTCACATACCATCCATGTTAGAGATGCTAGGTATTCCATACGTTGGTTCAACACCTTCTGGTCACGCCTTAGCTTTAGATAAAGTGATGACAAAAATTGTATGGCAGAATCATCAATTACCAACACCTAGTTTTTGGGTGTTTAATGGTGCTGAAGATGATTTTTCTACGGTCCAATACCCTGTTATTGTAAAACCAAAAATGGAAAGTGTATCCTTTGGACTAAAGGTTGTTTATAATGAGAATGATTTAAAGGAAGCGGTAAATTTTATTGTAACGGAGTTTCAACAACAAGCCCTGGTAGAACAATTTATTAGAGGGCGAGAATTTTGTGTTGGATTATTGGGCAATAACCCCATTGAAGCATTTCCTGTTTTAGAAATTGACCTTGAAGGTGACCCAGATGCCATTCAATCCGCTGATGACAAGAAAGAAAGACCACGACAAAAAGTATGTCCTGCCAACATATCACCTGAACTTGCAGAAAAAATGCAGAAATTCAGCATTGATGCATTTAAGGCTTTAGGCCTTAGAGATTTTGCAAGGGTAGATATTCGTTTAGACGAAGACGATAATATATACTTGCTAGAAATTAATTCAATGGCGAGTTTAGGTGTTTCTGGTTCGTACCCTCATGCGGCTAAAGTGGCAGGTTATGATTATCAGAAATTAGTGAATCGCATGTTAGATGTTGCAGCGATTAGGTACTTTGGCACTTTACAAACTGCCAAAGAAAATAGAGACACAAAAAAATTGCCCTTACACAGCAGGTTAAGAACATTTATAAGAAGTAGAACTGACCATGCAGAGAAATTATTAGAAAAATTAGTAAATATTAATACGCATGTTCGTAACGTAAACGGTATTAATCAAGCCTCAAATTTAATTAAGGCAGAGCTTGCTCCCATTGGTTTTACGCAAGAAGTATTTCCAAATCTTGAGGTTGGGAATACTGTATATTTTTCTAACTCATTCGATGAAGAACTAGATTGGTTATTGATTCTTTCGTTGGACGACCAACAAAAACTAGAGGATCAAGAATCCTTTTATGCAACAGAGCATAAACTTTTTGGCACTGGTGTTTGGGAAAATAAAGGCGGCATTATTACAGCCATTTTGGCTTTACAATCGTTAAGATTTAGTCGCTTGGTAAAGAAAATTAAAATTGGAGTTATAGTAATTCCGGACACCAATATTGGAGGGAAATATTCGAAAGAGATATTAAATGTAAAAGCGTTAAAAGCCAAAAGGATTATAGCTTTACATGGAGGTAATGAACAAGGCAGCGTTATTACTAGTCGTTCAGGTTCGGCAAATTATATTTATGATGTAAAACTAACCGCCAATACTGCTGAGAATGTAGCCAAAGTATCGGCTCATTTTTATAAAACCTTGGCATCAATAGTAGATATTTCAAAGAATAATCCAGAAGTTGTTTTGGCTCCATACAATACCAATTTTAAGTCTAATATCTTTAAAGGATTTGCTAGTGGTTCTTCCAAAATAAGTGTGCGTTTTAACAACAAGGAAGAATATGATACCATAGATGCAAAAGTAAATAAGCTTGTAACCCCAAACAGAGCTCAGAGCAAACTATATAGTAGCCAGTTGCAAGGTGGAATTTCAAGGATTCCGATGCCTGAATCAGAGGACAGCCTGAAAGTTTTTAATGTATTAAAAAAACTATCGAAGGCAACAGATGTAAGTATAAAAAAAGAACATCGTTGGAGCTCTTCAAACATATGCAATATTACAAAAGCATGTCCTAAAATTGATGGTCTGGGCCCTACTGGAGGTTACGATAAAAAATGGGCTGAATTTATATACCGAAGCAGTATAACTGATAGGGCTTTGCTCTTGGCTCTTCTACTGAATGAGAAAATCTAAATATTTCACTCATCCCTTAAAACAACTGATTTAAGGGATGTTTTACTATTCTAGCTTCGTTTGAACATAAAGAAAGTTGTCGCCCCATAGATAATAAGATCCATAAAAAATTTCTTAATCATTAAAATATGATTCTAATTATTGAAAGTAATGCAAGCGATGCGCTTATTGCACAACTTGTTTTATCCGAAAATGGAGAAACGCTAATAGCAAAGGATGTTTTTGAGGGCCTAAGAATTACTGTAGCATTAGAAAAAATGCTTCGCTTTATTTTAATGGAAATAAACATGCCTGACATAAGCGGACTTGAAGCTATTGAACATTTTAAATACGTAAATAGATACATCCCAGTTATAGGCTCAAGCAAAACATATGATGCCGCTATTATTCATGATTGTAAAACAAGAGGCTTCGATGGTTTTATCCAAAAACCATTTTGCTGGAATAAACTACAATCCATATATCAATCCATGAAACTTCCTCCTAATCAACGCACGTTTTTGGACGTACATGAAATCTAGGTTTAATTATAATACTCTTTGCTAACTAGTTTTTCCTTGATCAATTCTCTTATGGTAATTTCAGTCATATCACTTTTAAAAACAAACTCATTCTGAATATCAGAAACGTAGGCTTTTAGTCGCATTTTTATAATACTTCTACGGTCTTTCATTTCATTAAAAAACAAGACTGTAACAGGTTTATTAAGATAAATAAATTTTGAAACCATTGCTGCTTCCGTTGCAACTCTTCGAACTTTTTGTGTATCAATATCTAGGGGTAGGTAAAACTCAGCAACAACTTGGCAATTAGTTTCTCCACTATTGGAATTTGAAATAGAATGATTCATCATTTCAGCATTGGGTATAGTCACTACTGAATCATCCGCAGTAACAATTCGAGTAGAGCGCAATCCTATTTTTATAACTTCTCCATATGAATTACTAGCTTCAATTTTATCTCCAATTTGAAAAGGGCGATCAAACAATATCATTAGTCCCCCAAAAATATTCTTTAATAAATCTTGAGCCGCAAAACCAACGGCAACACCCACCGATGTAAAAAAGGCTATTACCGTTGCCAATGGAGGTCGAATTACTCCTTGTATTATAATATAAATAACAAATGACCAACCTATTATTTTAACAATTGGTATTATACGTTTTATGAATATTCTATACTGAACACTCTTACTCCCAAACCGGTTTAATAAAGCATCCAGTAACCTTAAAATTAAAAAACCAATTAGTATAATAATAAGAGACCAAACTATTTTACCTGTTGTAATAATCTTATTAACAGAAGGAGCTCCTAATTCATTAATTTTATCTTGAAATTTGGATGTTTTAACAGTTTCATTTACTCCTTCGATACGCACAGGAACGACTACACTATCAATAGTTTGCACAGAAGTACTTAATGAATCTGCAGAGTTATCTGCTTCTATGCCATAAGTATTAAAAGTTAACCCACTTATTAAAATAATAGAAACTAGTAATGTGAGTATTTTTTTCATTGATTCAAGATTAAATGTGCAACTTTACTATCCTGTGTTAATGCAGAATATTTTTTGCCTTTAAGGCATCAATGGTAGAGCGATAGAGTAATAAGTTAATAACATATCTTTTACTAATTTCTAATAAAAGTCCATCATCCACCATTTGAAATAACTTCATCCTCCCCTGTTCTGGTGAAAATCTCATAACTTTACAAAACCCATCTAAATCAAGGCCATCATGTAAAAGAATAGCATATAAGCAGAAAAGTTTATCTTGTTTTAACTCTCTTATAAATGATATATTAAAATCACTCATAGAATTTATATACAAAGTATTCTTTTCAATACGTTTAATAGATCGTAACCAAAAAATAAAAGCTATAGTAATATTTCCTTTTGCAATAGAATTTAAAACTTCAAAATATTGTTTCTCTAAATAATTTTGAACTTCCTCTTGGTTTAGTTTAGACAGCTTTTTATTTAGCACATCTTCTTTGCTTTTTAAGTAAACAAGGCTATATCCGCTCACTTGATGACGTTTCTTGACGATATCCACCATCTCTACATTTGAAAACTCACCCAACCTTATTACATGACCAAAGTATTCCTCTATAGATATAGCCTTATTTAAATAATTCCACGCATGTAAAGTACACGTACATATCCAAAAAATATTTTTATTCGTTTTAGATATAATTTCAAACAGTAGCTTTAATGTCTCAAAACCATCCACCTTTTTTAAATAAGCATATTGAAGTCCTTCAAGAACAATTATACCTTTAGTATTATTTAGCTCATCGATAAACAACTCAACTTCATTTAACGGTGTTAAATCCATTATCTCAGAAAGGGTAAAGATAAATTCGTCTTGACGATATATATTGTTGAATTCTTGAAAGTTAACACAAGTAAATGGCAGTTGACTATCTTTTAAAACATAATTAATAATGGATGTTGTGCCAGCTCCTTTTTCTGCAGTAATAGCAATGTTAGCAAACCTACCTTTTAACCAATTATTGTAAGCCTGCTTTAGATTGTTTATTTCTGCAGATCGCTTAAAATATAAATATCCTCCCTCAACAGGTTCAAGTTTAAAAAGCCTTTGGTATAAAAATGGTAACTTATCCGTTGTGCTAGCAATCTCACTTAAAAAAACCGAGATTTCGTTGTTAATACTTGCCTGCACCTCTTCTTGCGAATAGATATTAACCAGATGTTTACTGTACTTGAAACCCTGTTTTTGAATCCGTTGCCATTGCACCAGGCTTTTTTGAAATAACTTACTCGCTAAAACTATAAATCTATCCTTTACTTTGGTTGATTTTGATATAGCTTTGGCTTTAAGTAACCTTAAATTTAATTCCCCAACCTTTTCATTTTCAGTTAATGCAATAAGGTCGTTTGTTAAGTTTTCAATACTACAATACAAAGAGTTATAAACCTTGTTTTGTAGTTCGTTTAAGGATTCTGCAATTTCATTTAGCTTAAATAATATCTTCTCTTTTCCCTCCTCAATAATTGCAGAAGCATTCTCTAACTTTTTATCAGCCTCATTATTATTTAAAATAGAGGTGATGGTTTCAAAATTATATTCTGAGATATGAACAAGATTACTTAATTCACTCTCGTACATCGCTACTTTTTGTGAAACAAGCTGTTTTAGATTATTAATGGAGGAAGTAAACTGAGGAATAATCTCAAATTTGATCAGATCTTTTAAAAATACAGAATTTAAATTTGACAGCTGCATCTTTTCCCAATCAAGCTTCCCAGATGAAATCATCCGCTTGTCATTTGTAGCATCTACCTTAACTTTTACACTTTGTTCTATTTCATTTATGGCATATAAAATAGTTTGAGAGTGATTAACTTTAGAAATGAATAATTCTTCTGACGCAAATATATCACTGATCTGTTGGCTATATTTATGTATTGACTCTTTATCTGTGAGAAATTTATTAAACCGTTTATTTACTCTTTCATATTCTTGAACTATACGATTGGTTTTGACTATTAACTTTTCTCTAATCGTATTTATCCTATTTAAATTATTAATTAGCACACGAGATTGTAAAGCTATTAACGAATTATTTTTTAGCATACATAAGTCGGCATCAAAACACCAATCTTCTGAAATACTATACAACGATACCTCCAAAGATGAAAGTTGCTCTATTTGCTGTTTCGATACGCTTTTGATCTCTCTCGATGTATACCACTGACTATATTTCCAATGTTTTTTTTCCAGAGTTCCTAGAATACCAAAATCTGCATCAATATGTTCCCTCTTAGATATTATGACCGAATTTATATCTTTGTCTTTTTTTCGATTAAAATCGATTAACAAATTCTCGCAGTAATTGCATTTTTCGATTACTTCATTAATTGCTTTCTTTAACTCATCAATGCTTTTTACTTCCGTAACTTTATATAAATTATTAATTTGAGTTGAAGCAATCTTTAAATAGTTAAGAAATTCTATTTCGTGATGTATTAATTGTTTGTGGAACTTCCATATCAACGGAAAAACATCCAAATACATTTCAATAAGCAAATAATACTTTAATGGAACCCATCGTTTGATTATAACATTTCGGTCTTTTCTGTTAAACAGTTTTAAATAACCATATCTAACTCTTTTTAATGTTTTATTAAATCGGATATGTAAAGGATTACTTTTTTTAGCCTGACGATTAATTTTCGTTTCTACACCTAAAGTATACACAGCTAGTTTAGAAAATAGCTTGTTTCTCTCCTCAAAAAATAAACCTAGTTCTTTTTTAGAATTAACATGTCCATCTATAAGGTACGAAACCCCATTAAATTCCTGAATATTATATAAATAATCTTGATGTATTTGCAGAAGTGAATCAAACTTTTCCAGATCTACATCCTTGTTAATTTTTTCAAGGTAAGTAGAATGAATGTCTCGCATTTTTTTTGCAACAAGAACGATGTTGCTATTCCTTTTCTCTGAAATAAGTTTAAACTTCTCAGAAAACAATAACTCAATTGAGTTTATAGCAAATAAAAACGCCTGGTTCATAAACTGTTATCCCATGTTATATTAATACAATTTACAACTATATTTTAAACTTATAATGTTGATCTAACATCGCTTTTACTTTTGATTAATATTTAAACTAAGCGGATTAATCTCTTCTCCCCAGTATACAGTGGTATGTGGAAACGGTATTTCAATATTATGCTTATCAAATGCTACTTTAAGTCTTCTGCGATATTCCCTACCAATTTCCCACTGCGCAATCGGTTTAGTTTTTAAACGAGCTTTAATCACCAAAGCACTGTCTGCAAATTTATCCAAACCAAGTATCTCAATAGGTTCTATTATTTTACCTCCCAGTTCCGCGTCCTCTTGCAACTCCTTTCCCGTATCACGCATAATATCCATCACTTTATCTACATCTTCTTTATACGCAACACCAATATCAAATACCATAGCCGACCATTCTTTAGTCATGTTTGATAATGTATTAATTTTACCATTCTGAAAAACATGAACTACACCTGCAAAATCTCTTAAAGTGATGGTACGTAATTCTATTTTCTCTACCAAACCTCCTGTTCCATTAATAATTCCTACGTCTCCAGTTCTAATCTGATTTTCAAGCAATATAAAAAATCCAGAAATCACATCCCTCACCAATTCCTGCGCCCCAAAACCAACCGCTAATCCAATAATTCCTGCACTGGCTAATATGGGGCCTATGTTTACCCCTACTTTTTGTAGAATTATCATGATAACTATAGCAATTAGCACAACTTTAATACTACCATATAAAATTCCAGTCAGGGTATTTATTCTTTTTTCGGCCTCCAGGGTATCTACATATTTGTTTCTGTCTGCACGACTTATCAAGGTCTTTTTTAATCGCTTAATGGTCACTTTTGTAAGCTTTATAGCTATAACAACCGCAATTAGCAAAACAATAATAACAGGCAACTCAACAATAAACCATTTTTGAACCTTCTCTAGTTGCTCTACAAGTATTTCTTTATTAATAAATTCAAACATATGCTTCGGGTTTAATAATGATTATTAATTATAGTTACAATATAACAAAACAATGGTTCAATAAAACACAGGTATAAACCAATTTAAATGTTACCAAATTCAATTTGCGAGTCTAAACCATTACAATATAATTATTCTCTGTAACCAGTATGAAAAAAGAAATTAGCAATATTGAGCTTAGTTATTTAAATATTAAGGATTATTCAGAACTAAAAGAAGTGATGATTAGTTCTTATCATGCCTTAGATAACGCTTATTGGGCCATGGATAAAATAGAAAAATTAATTGATATTTTTCCCGAAGGTCAGGTTGTTATTAAAGTAAATAATGAAATTGCAGGTTGCGCCTTATCCATTATAGTTAGTACGCTGGAGTTGGATGATTATCATACCTATAGTGACATAACAAGCAACTATACATTTGACACCCACACTAACGATGGAGATGTAATTTATGGTATTGATGTTTTTGTAAAACCTGAGTTTAGAGGCCTTAGGTTAGGAAGAAGATTATATGATTATCGTAAAGAGCTTTGCGAAAGATTTAACCTTAAAGGAATATTGTTTGGGGGAAGAATACCCAATTACCATAAGTATTCTAAAGAAATTTCGCCACGTCAATACATTGAGAAGGTTAAAGATAAAGAGATACACGACCCCGTGTTAAACTTTCAAATGTCAAACGACTTTCATCCCATACGGATTTTAAAAAATTATTTAAAAGGAGATGTTGAGTCGGAGGAATATGCGGTATTATTAAGGTGGGACAATATTTTTTACGAGAAACCACAAACCAAAGCGGAAACAATAAAAAAAATAGTGCGCCTTGGAGTTATTCAATGGCAAATGCGCCCATATAACAACTTAAAAGAATTATTGCAACAAGCAGAATATTTTATCGATGCATTAAGTGGTTATAAAAGCGACTTTGCATTATTCCCAGAGTTTTTTAACGCTCCATTAATGGCGGAATACAATCACTTAAGTGAGCCCGAAGCAATTAGAGAACTTGCCAAACATACTGAAGAGATTACACAAGCCATGTCAGAATTAGCCATTGGCTACAATATTAACATTATTACTGGAAGCATGCCCGAGTTGGTTAACAATAGCTTATATAATGTAGGGTATTTATGCAAAAGAGATGGTAGTATCGAGAGGTTTGAAAAGCTTCATGTAACACCTGACGAAAGAAAAGTATGGGCTTTGCAGGGGGGTACAAATTTAAAAACCTTTGACACAGATTGTGGCAAAATAGGCGTACTGATTTGCTATGATGCGGAATTCCCAGAACTATCAAGATTATTAGCCGATGATGGAATGGAAATGCTATTTGTACCATTTTTAACGGATACGCAAAATGGTTATTCTCGTGTACGAAATTGTGCTCAAGCTAGAGCCATTGAAAATGAGTGTTACGTGGTTATCGCAGGGAGCGTAGGTAATTTACCTAAGGTACATAATATGGACATACAATATGCACAGTCCATGGTATTTACTCCCTGCGATTTTCAATTTCCTACCAATGGCATTAAAGCAGAAGCAACGCCCAATACCGAAATGATATTAATTGCTGATGTTGATTTGGATTTACTCCGAGAACTTAGAAATCATGGAAGTGTAATGAACATGGCAGATAGAAGAAAGGATATCTATAAGCTAATGCGAAATAATAAATGTAAATAGTCTCTAACAGACACTACAGACTATCTAAATTGATCACTTAAATATTACTTAATTGATAAATCATGAAATCCACCATTCAACGCTCCAAAAAAAAATCTATTATAGATTATAATAAACTACCTATTGATTTAAAAGAACAGTTAAAACTCATGTATAGCGATGGCTACCATGAAGAGCTAATTACTTATAAAGACGCGCAAGGACAACGCATTTCTGCATTAAGATTTGAAACAGATACAATTATTTACATGATTCGAATGTCAAAAGAACTGGCCTGTGAAATTATGGATGATGATGACGATTTTAACGATGATTACTCCTTAAAATCGAACAAGAAAATAGCTTACACTGATAAACATGCAGATAATGACTATCTTGTATATTCGGAAGATTAAATACTGATAAAAAATTTCATACAATGCTACTAGTTATTGATAACCAAAGTGCTTTCATTAAAAAATTTAAACGTCAATATTTATCGGAAGAGAATTTTGATTACGTTTTTTTTGATCATAACCAACCGATCACCTTATCCGCAAAAACAAAAATAAAAGGTATCATCTTATCTGGCGGTAAAGGTAACCCTTATGAACCCTTAAATCTGACCACTAACTTTGTAGCTATGCTCAACTTTAATGTTCCGGTACTGGGTTTTTGTCTTGGCCATGAAATTATAGCCGTTGCTCATAGAGGACGAATTAAAAAGTTACCTGAATATCATGGTAAAAAAGAAATAATTACCATTACAAAACCTGAAGATCCTATTTTTGAAGGCTTAAATAAAACAGAAGTATCTTTGGTTAAAAGACATTCCTTTTACGTGTCGGAATTACCAGATACTTTTATATGCATTGGAACATCTGATACCTGTACAACAGAAATTATTAAACATGTTAAAAAACCTATTTATGGTTTTCAATCACATCCAGAGGTATCTGGTGAAGATGGTATGTTGATGGTAAAAAACTTTTTAAAGATTTGTGGAATAATTTAACTGGAAACTATGTCTCGATTATTAAAAAGCAAAAAAGAATATATTGGATTATCGCCTGACAGTTTATTATTTAGGGGCGAAAAAAAGATTGACGACACGATTGTTCAATTAATGAGGTATGATGTAAATTCGATACTTGAACAAGAGGTAAATGACCTAGAGGAGATAAATAATTGCATTACATATAAAAACTCGTGGATTAATATTTATGGCCTCCACGATCAGGATATTATGCGTTCCATCTCTGAACAATTATCCATTGATTCTATCATTATGTCGGAAATTTTAAATACGCATAGTAGGCCAAGAGTTGTTGAATATGAGGACTGCTTATACGTATCTGCTAAAATGATAAGTTTAAAAAATACCGACGATGTAAAAATTGACACCGAAAACATTGCTTTCATACTTAAAAACAACCAATTAATAAGCTTTCAGGAAAGAAAAGGAGACGTATTTAAAAACGTGAGAGAACGATTAAGAAATGGTAAAAGAAGAATTAGAAAGCTTAATTCTGATTATTTATTATTTGCACTAATAGATGTTATTCTAGATAATTACACCTATGTGATTAGTAAAATTGGTGAAAATATTGAGGTATTAGATGAGCAAGTACTTTCTGCTACAGATCAATCTATTCTAGTAGATATTAATGCATACAAAAGGGAGTTAGTCTATTTACATAAATCCATATACCCGTGTAAAGAGATGATTTTTAACCTTATTAAACTCGAATCGGAATTTATTGATTCTGACAATGAGAACTTTTATAAAGAGTTACAGAGCAATATTAATAATGCAGTAGACTCTTTAAACAACTACAAAGAGATATTAAGTAACCTGTTGAATATTTATCATACACAGGTTAGCAGTCGCTTAAATGATATTATGAAGTTCTTGACTGTATTTTCAGTTATCTTTATTCCTCTTACTTTTATTGCTGGAATTTACGGAACTAACTTTGAATTTATTCCTGAACTTAAGTTAAAGTTCGGATATCCTCTTATGCTAATTTTAATGCTTGTTACAGCTGGAGGAATGTTATTCTATTTTAAAAAGAAAAAGTGGATTTAAGTAATTCTTCATAAACAGCAGACTAACTCTGGCACAACTTGTAAAAAACATTACTGTATTAACCAACATACAAACTCGCCTCGTAAAACACTATATATCTATCAATTGACCAACTCGTAAGGTACACTACAATATAAAAAGTGCGAGATTCTCTTAGGTTCTTTCATCATTAATTCTAGTAGAAATTAGGAAATTCCTTGAGTGAAAAAATACGTTTTTTCACTCTTTCCTACACTTCCGTTTTCAAATATTTTCACATAACAATTTTAATAGATTAATAATGTGAAAAATGAAAAGCTTAGCACAACCACAAAAAACAGATGAAGTATTAATCCAAGATTATTACAATGGAAATTCTAATAGTATTGAAACAATATATAGTAGATACTATTTAAAGGTTTTTAATAAGTGCTTATCATTTACCCAAAACCCAGATGATGCTTTTGATTTTACGCAGGACATCTTTATAAAGGCTTTTTCTAAAAAAAATGCATTTAAAGGGAATTCTCAATTTTCTACCTGGTTGTACTCTATTACGTTTAATCATTGTGTTTCGTCTATGAAACGTAAGAAGAAAAACAGGACTGAATCTTATGAATCTATCCCTTCATTTATTTCGGATGAAAATGATATGGAAATGATTGAAGATAGACAGTTTAGAGAAGAACGCGAAGCATTACTATTTAAGGCCTTAGACGAAATACCCGAACAGGACAAAATATTATTGGAGCTAAAATACCAAAACAACTATTCAGTAAAGCAAATTGAAACTGAACTGAACTTATCTAAAAGTGCCATTAAAATGAGATTGATGAGAGCACGTCAAAAAGTAGGTAAGCACTATCAAAAGGTTATTTAATCATTTCTAATTATATTACCATGAAGCAAAATATTCTATATCCGTTTTATTTGGAAAACTCCAACATAAAATCGCAAAGCATAGCTGTTGAATTAGCTAAAAACCTTGGTGTTGATTTACACATATTAGTCATTATTCATAACAATAACTTTTTGTATAACGAATATCTAGAATGTGCTAAAACACAAGAAGAATCATCTAATGAGCTATTTGACAGTTTAAACAAAAGGTATTCAGATATTATATTAGGCAATGACAAGCCAATAGGTCATAGACATGGAACTAGAATTGATATCTCATTTGAGAACTATCAAGATTGTCCTTTACAAAGAAAATTATCGGAGAGTTATCTTTGGGTATTCGACTATCAGGATTTTATTTCAAATATTATTCCTGCTGGGTTTAACAATGAACTAAAGGAACACGACAGAAAAGTTTGGATAATATCTAAAAACAGAAGTGGTATTTTAACCCAAACCCAACCATTGATTAATCAATTTTCGAATCATCGTGAGCATACCATAAACGATGTAAAATCCTGGGATGCTTTTCCTTTAGATATAATGTAGTATTAAAAAATTAAGTGTTTGCCGTTTATAATTTCAGCAAACACTTTTTTTTATTATTTGGGTTGATACTTAAGCTCACGTTCAAGTGCTTCAATCATTTTTCCTGCAATATCAATATTAGAAGCTCCTTCAATACCCTCTAAACCTGGTGAAGAATTCACCTCCAATAAAAGTGGACCATTTTTACCTCTAATAATATCAACTCCAGCTACTTTTAAATTTAAGGTTTTAGCTGCTAATATGGCTATTCTGCGTTCCTCAGTAGTTATTTTTGTAATAGATGCAGTTCCGCCCATATGAATATTAGCTCTAAATTCACCTGGCGCTGCAGTACGCATAATACTCGCAACTACCTTACCATTCACCACAAAACATCTAATATCCTTTCCATTAGCTTCTTTAACAAATTCTTGAACCAATATATTAGCCCGTAAACTTTTAAAGGCATTAATTAAACTTTCTGCAGCTTTTTTAGTCTCTGCCAAAACAACACCTTTGCCTTGCGTTCCTTCTAAAAGTTTAACTATCAATGGAGCACCTCCAACCATTTTAATAAGCTCATCGGTATCTAAAGGCGAATTAGCAAAACCAGACGTAGGAATAGGTAGCCCATTATTAATCAATAATTGTAAGGCATACAGTTTATCCCGCGATTGTGTTATGGCAGATGCCGAATTAAGCGTGTAAACTCCCATAGCTGCAAAATGCCTGGTAAGTGCACAGCCATAAAATGTTGCACTAGGCCTTATTCTTGGAATAATAGCATCAAAATTACTTAAAATGCGACCTCCTCTATAATGCATCTCAGGCCTTTTTCCATCTAATTTTATATAGCAGTCCTTAAGGTTTAAAAACTCCATTTCATGACCACGCGACTGTCCTGCTTCTATAATTCTTTTATTACTGTATAAATCAGGATTGCTCGCTAACAAACCTATTTTCAGTCCGGTTGGTTTAGTTATATTAGTTGAATAAAATCCATCCAATATTTCTAGCGAATAATCTCCTAATATAAAGGAAGATTCAGGGTCAACTAACATTTTTCCTGACATAGCTTGTCGGCCAAGTAACATGCGATAACCCATGGAGTCTCTATTGGTTAAAGTAACCTCTATTTCCCAGGCTTCTTCTTTAAACGACAACATGGTTTTAATTACAAACCGAACTTCACTGGAACCGCTTGAACTTTTAACCTTCCTCTTGTCCAGCAAAGGAGCTTCGCAACGAATAGTAGTTTTACCATCATTTTGCAAAGGATGAACATCAAAGCTAACCCACGGTTGTTCATTTTTAGTAAACGTACTGATATTTACCGCATGTAAGGCTGAGGTTTTAGCTCCAGAATCAACCCTCGCTTTTATTCCTGGAATGTTTAATTGAGGAAGGTTACACCACTCCTCACTACCAATCACTATTTTAGAATTCATTGTTTACTTATATTCAAAACATTGTCAATATTGCATTTACAATTGTTTAGACATATATTTTAAAAAAAGTAACGTTTTAAAAAGTAAAAATGATTTTTAGTCTTAGTCTAATAGTCCGTTGTTAATAGCGTATTTCACCAAACCAACATTATTTTTTATCCCTAGCTTTTCTAATAAATTTCTTCTGTGCGTATCTACAGTTCTATTACTAATAAATAATTTAGCTGCAATTTCCTGATTAGAATACTCTTGACTAATTAGTTTTAATATTTCAACCTCTCTTTTTGAAAGTGGTACAGCTTTTTTCTTGGAACGTTGACTTTGAGGATTTTGAATTTGTTTCATCAAGCTCACAGATACTTCCCTGCTAAAATAACTATCACCTTTTGCCACGCATTTTATAGCTGTTAGCAGTTCATCCTTACCTGCATTTTTTAATAAATAACCTTTGGCACCAAGCTCCAACGCCTGCATAATAAACTCTGGTAAACCTAACATTGATAGTATTAGGATATTAGTATTAGGATATGCTTGAGTTAGTTTGTCTGTCACCTCAATTCCATTAGGCGTTCCCATATCAATATCGAGTATAATAACGTCATATTGGTTAGATGAAACTAAGTCGAGAACTTCGTTACCATTAGAAGCCTCCGTAATAGATTCTACCTCTTTCTCCTTACTTAATAAAGCTTTAATGCCTTCTCTAAAAATTTTATGGTCGTCGGCCAATAAAATATGTAATTTATCCATTGCTTGTTATGTTAGTGGTATTTCTATGCTAACCACAGTTCCTCTACCTTTAACAGAGTCTATATTAAATTCTCCATCCAATAATCTTACCCTAGTTTCTACATTTGTTAAACCTATTCCTTGGTGATTGTCTTCCAACTCTGACATATCAAAACCAACGCCATCATCTTCCACCATAAGGATGATACTTTGTTTATGCAAAATAATTTGTACCAATATATGAGAAGCTTTAGCATACTTGATGGCATTATTTAATAGTTCTTGTGCACATCTGTAAATACTTAGTTCCAGATCAACTACAAAACGATTTTCGGTGGTTAAATTAGAATAAAACTCAAAGTTGGCCTTTCTGGATTCGTTGAGCTTAAATAATAAACTATGAAAGGCAGAATATAAACCAAACTCATCTAATGTTCTAGGAACCAATTTATGCGACAATACTCTTAAGTCTGCTGCTACCAAATCTATAGTCTCGCTTATACTTTTTAAAACTTCTGGTTGTTTAAAATCTGTATCACTTATTTCATCAAGTACCGAGTCAAAACTTAACTTAATAAAAGATAACATAGGCCCCACTCCATCATGAATTTCCCTACCAATTCTTCTGCGTTCATTTTCCTGTCCTTCAAGAATAGCTTGTACAGACTCTGCTTCAACCTCTTCACTGGCAATTTCAGGCTCAACCTTTATTATTATATCCTCATCGGATATAGTGCCATGTATGAGTAAAGTATTTTGCGGGCTCAAAATATGCTTTATTTCAAACTCCTTATTATTCTGAGATTTAAAGATATTTACCGTAGAAACAATCTTTGTATATATAGTAGATGTACACAACAAATCTATACTATCGAGGTTTAGATACGTCAACAAAGTATTGTTACAAACTAACACTTCGTTATTTCCATCTAACACCATAATACCAATGGGTATATCATTCAATATTTTCTTTATCTGCGTCTCTGAAAAAGAGGCATTTTTTTCATCCATATTCTTAAACCCTAAAATATTTTATAAATGTAAAAAATGTAATGAAAATACTGTGACCTTTTAGCTTAACGAATGTCTAAAAAAGAAATGTTTCATCAATTAATAATTGTATTAAACCTTTTACAAATGTCTAAAACCATAAAACGTCAAATATTAAAGAAAAAGGTGAAAACTCCTTTTAAGAAGGAGAAAGGTTCAAAGCCTAACCTTCGTTATCACCTTTTAAAGGAAGTTGAAGATCAGTAAACTTCTGACTCCCTATATGCAATAGGCCTTTCATTATCAAATTGAGTCTATAAGCCGGTTATTATGAGTTCCTTCAAATAATCGGCTTTTTAATTAGTCTGAGTTAAACATAAATTTATCTTCACATAATAACAGAGTGGTTACATGCATTTGCTCTTCAGCTAAGTAAATCATATTAGGATCTGACATACCTGCAACAACCATCATCAAACAACCAGAAGAACTAATTTCCTGGATGTTTTTTATAATATTATTTTTTGATAGTATAACTTCGTATGGTACATTCTTTTTATACAATATCTTATTGATGATATTTAAATAGCTAATTTTTGTATGGTAGGTGTCTTTAAAATCATTTCTTAGATTGTTTCCTGATTTATCATTAAAAGAACAAATACAACTTAATTTTGAATTAGATGCCAATGCTAATTCTGATGCATACTCTAATACATATTTCGACTTAACATTGCCATAGAAAGGAACTATTATCTTTTTTACAGGCATACTTTTTCTTTAACTAATTAGACAACAAAGACGACTATGGTCACTATTGAAAACTCAAAACACCACTCGTTCTTACTACACATCGCCTTGTTATCATCACTTAAGTTATATTCTGATGTAAAAATAAATTCAGCACCTAAGTATTTATAAGCTTGTAAAAATCAAGGAAGGCTGCACGTTTTTGTTAAGAGGAACATTATTTCTTTAGTAAAAGAGTGACCATTATAAAAAAGTAAGTCTCAAGGTTATATTTAATTCTTAATAAAGACAAAATGAAAAAACAATTGCTTATTATTTCGGCGTTACTTTTTGCAGTAACAGTAGTATTTGCACAAGACATCAATGTGCCAAAGGCTGTAAAATCAGCTTTTGATAAAAAATTTCCTGACGCAGAAAAACCTGTATGGAAGAAAGCCAAAGATAACTACATGGTTCAGTTTAAGGATGAAACCAAGCATCAGGCATTTTTCGCTCCAGATGGTAAGTGGCTAAAAACTGCAGCTGTGATATTTGAAGATGAATTGCCAGAAGCTACTTCTGATTACATATTAGAAACCTATGAAGAGTTTGAGTTAAAACAAGCTCAACAGATAACCAATAATAAAGGTAAAATTAGCTATATGGTTATTCTTTTAATTGGTGAAGATAAGGTTAAACTTACCTTTGATGAATTAGGAGAATATATAGATAAATAGGTGTGTATTATTTCTCTGGGTGCTGTATATAGGCACCCTTTTTTTTTGTACATAGGTCATATACATGGGGTCTATATTACATTTTACTCTATAGGTAACTACCCTTTTAATAACTCCTACACCCTTGATATTATGACAATTACAACTCACTCCATAAGCTATGTTTCGAGTATGTTTAATCCCCAATAGAATCCTCCGTTTCTATTTCAAACTCTATAATAGAGTTATTTTATCTATAGTTCTAACCAAAAAAAGGATATAAAGTAAATGCCTTATATACGCACAAGAAACTTATAATGCGCCTTTAGTCTTAAAAATTTTTCCACCATTTTTATTATAAACTATTATCTAAAACGGATATTGTAATTTTTAATCAAATGAGGAATATCTTCGTGATAAATCTTTTTATTCGTTTCAAAATCTAGTTCTTTTGGTTCATCAGCAGTAAGTTTATTAATCAGATCTCGCATTTTACTCATCCTATTAGGAACTTGCGATAATTCTTGTTGGCCATTCTTCTCAAGAATATAAATATCCACTGTTGTTAGATGCGTACCTCCTAAAAAAGTTTGAATTGGTACTTGATATAAATTAATGCGACCTAAACTAATTGTTTTAGCAAATACGTATGTATATTTTGCCCCATACAATTCTGTTTTAATCTTAATATCCTTAAGAACCACAAAATCGTCACCTTTTACATGGTAACCTCTTAATTGAAAAGGTTTATAGGTGAAATTCTGTTCGTCTATTTTTACACCTAGCCATTTCTGATCTCCAGGTTTAATTAAACATTCTATTTCATTACCTTGAAGATCTATGATGGCTCCAGGAAAATACCCTTCGCTTTGAGCTGAACAACAAAAAATGCTAAGTGTTAACAGAAAGATAAAAGTAAATTATTTCATAATATAGTTCGAATTGTTTATTTCTATGTTTTCAGTTATTTTTTATTTTCCTAAATATTTTGAGATATAATTCAGTCTTTATCGGATGATTTTATTGTATTAAATCCATAACTAGATTAAGTATACAATCATTTAAAACAACTCAATTTCAATCAAAACAGGCATACAATTCAGAAATTAATTTATCGTAATACATTAAATTACAAATCAATATAAGATTCCCAGTGAGTAAAAATAGCAAATTATTTTACTCCCGATTTACTCACCAGAAAATATGATTTATATTGATTTAAACGGATACAACTAAAAACGTAAACTACTATATATCATACATTTTAGTTTATTACGAAGTAATTTGAAATATAAAAAGTCGCGATATGCGATATTTACTCAATGTTGATGTTTAAATTTCCTCAAAATATAGGAAGTTTAGACCTTTTTATTCACTCTCTCCTGCAACCATAGCACAGTGAAAACCATATGCCATATTTGAAAAAGTTAGATCAAATCGGAGCGAAACTTATTTGATCTTCTGAATTAACTATTACTGCTAAAATCTTAAAAATGGCTACCTATCTCCCACAATAGGCAGCCCCACCAAAACAACAAGAGGCCACATAGGACTCTATTGTTAAATCATTTAACTAATAAGCTCCTATTCTGCACATTCAACTGCTAGTTGTTTATTGATAAGCTTAATCCAATCGTCTGGGTACTTAACAAATAACATAATATAGCGCTCATTATAACTCAGTTTAATTCCCTTCTTTAAAAATCCTAACACTTTAAAAATTCCTACATTTGATATTTTTGATAGGATGAACTCCTGTTGAATATCCCCATCTTTGCTAGTAAATTTCAGATGTTTATTAGATAAAATAAGCTTGCCTTTTTCTCGACAATTTGAATAAATTAACTTTCCCGAGGCTTCCACCAATATATTATCTGGTTTAATCGTGTTTATTTCTACATTATTGCTCATATCTTAAACCTCTATCAATTATTATTAATCTCTATGCGTTATCACCTGTATTTATAGGGTCTTAAAACTTACCTTTACCCTTAACTTCATCACCTTGAAACACACAATTCATACATAAACTAAGCCCTTCAGACCACTAACATCTTTATTGTTGTCACCCAATATTTGGGATATTCTAGATAAAGAATTCCATCATGATCATTAATTCTTATACCATCTGGAATCTTCAATATTTTTGACTTACTTATTGTTACTGATTTGTTATTGCTGCCAATTTCAAATTCCATTATCAAATCATTTAAACTGACAAATGATAATCGTTTATTGGTAAGAACCAAACGACCTTTATATTTTTTATTATCAGCTGAAATCCATGTCGCAGCACCACTTGCTACTTCTCTTTCCAAAGACAAAAAGCCTCGATGTTTATAAAGCTGCTTAAAATCAACCCTATTCCTAAAAATCATTATTAAAAAAGCAATGATGCCCATTTTGTAGATTTCAGTGTTGACTTGTAGATCAAAGAAGGCATCTGATATACAAAAAGAAACGCCTCCTATTAGACCCAATATAACTAAGTTGAAAAAATATCGCTGCTTAAAAAGCCACTGCGGAGGATTTAGGTATGCTACAATTATTTTTTTTATTAAATAAGCAAACACACCAATTGAGATCAATACAATGATTTGTGTATTTGACATACCGTAAGCGTAACGAAAGAGTGTTACTAAACCAATCGTTGATACAACTAACATAAGAATTTCAACAATACGTATTCTAACCATAAATATATCCTTGAGTATTTTAAGCTTTTTGCTGGGTGATTTTTCGGTTCCAATACTTTGGAAAGGCAACCGCCAACTCATCCTTATCATTAATTATAATGTCTTTGGGAATTTTAAGTCTTTGGGAAAAAACTATCTTGACTTTAGTATCTTTTAAATTATAGGTCAGTTTATCCTGAAACGAATTTGAATACCAAACCAAATCATTTTGTGTTAATACTAAAACTCCTTCTCGACCATGAATATCGGTAGTAGTGATACGTGATGAATCCATAAGTAAAATCGTATCTGAGAAAACTCGTCTTGCTTTCTTACTTAACAGTCTCTTTGAAATGTATGAAATCCCTCCAACAGTAAATATTCCAGAAAACATTGACGCTGCAAGAATCTTTAGTAAGTCATTGATACTAATCAACGGATTATCTAAATATTTACCAGCAAACATCCCTACTCCTATTAGCAATCCCAAACCGGCTCCTTTTATGATAAACATAAATTTATAGATCAAGTCATTCGGCTTTGCATAGGCGTTAAATAATGCTGTCGACACTCCGCCCAATATGCCTAATGCTAAGATTACTAACATGTATAACCAATCATATTCTAAATATTTAATTAGTACGAGCATTACAATTGTTACTAGAACCAAAACAATAATATCCTTTCTCATCTTTACTATTAATTTCTAATACAATTTATTCTACTTTTTTTTAAAAAACTACCAGTAAGCATTTATAGTAAGATGTGGCTTCGAACAGTTTATAATATAAATACTGGTATCATTCGTGTACTCTACTAAACTCAATAGTAACAAGAGCTTTATAAGTTTCAGTAAAAAACGGGAGAAGAGTACGCCCCCCTCCTCCCTTAACTTGTTTATTAATCGAAAACTGACTCTTTATATTTATCTTACGTTCAGTTTTTTTGTTTCAATTAAGACACCATTTACCAAAAGTCGACATAAATAAATCCCTTGAGTATAGCGCTCTACATTAAGTTGATTGCTGTATTCTCCTTTAGTAATATTATTATACTGAATCATTTCTACCTTATAACCTGTAGCGCTATAAACTTCAATTAAAACGTTAGCATCTTCATCCACTTTATAAATAACATTACATTCGCCGTTAGAAACTGGATTAGGATAGACCATTAAATACTGATCATCACCCAAAATATTATCCGACGGTTTTTGATTACCATCTAGAGATGCATTTACAGCATCTGGATCATCAATTACCTGCACATAAACACCATACACCACAAACCCGTCTTCTTTACCATCGTCGGCAGCGAATGCGAGAAACCCTGTACCTGCAGTAAGTGGATTTAAGTTAATATATTTGGAGCCTAATGACATATCTACTATTTCGGGCGTATAATTACCTGCTAAAAATTGAAGTGCGTCACCATCAGGATCCGAAAAGACATCTGTAGGATCGATAGTCAATGCTCTTGGATCAGCTAAATTTAAAGTGATCACAGCAAATTCCTCGTTTAATACTGGTGCTCTGTTTTTATCTTCAACTTGAATCACAATAGTATCGCTCGAAATACTACCAGAAGCGTCTGTCAGCATCACTGGGTAAGTATAAGTGCCTTCGTCATTATAGTCGGTTTTAATCTTAACCTGAGCAGTAGTATTGCCCGTTACTTCATACTTTAACTGTGGCCCTTGATTAGAACTATCTAAAGTAAAACTGATTGATTCCCCTTCTGGATCCTCATACAGATAATTAAGTAAAAGCTCTTCTGTTTCTCTTACGCGTATAGTATCCTTATAAATGTTTGGGTAAAATTTAAATTCAGGCGCTCCATTAATCGTTAATGCAATATTAAACTCACTTGAAGAATTATTAACATCATTACTTAATGAGATTATTTTACCAACATGCGCACCTTTTCCCGCGGCTAAAGGATAAATAGTAGCAGAAACTTCTACAGACTCATTCGCTTGTAATTCTCCACTGTATTTATCCAACTCAATCCAGGAGTCTTCACCTGCTGCAGTTAAAGGTCTAATTTTCCAAATTAAATCCTCATAATGTGGCCACCAATAATACTCCTCTTCTCCAACATGATTACCTGAAAAACAATTGGATTTTAAATTTTCATCAGTCACATTTTCAAACCCCATATATTTCGTGGATTTGTTTTGGTAAATTGTAACAAAAAACTGTTCTCCTTCAGGGATAGTAATAGGTTGTGACAAAGAAAAGAATACCCACTTTTCGTCCACAACTTTATCTACCACATACAACTCTTCGTAAAGCTTTTCTCCATCTTGAGGCAAGTCACCACCCATCCAAATTTCTACCTTAACAATCTCATCTACATTCAACAAGCAAGTATATGCTTTAACATGTGTTAAAAAGAAACCTCCTTGCGGTGCCGTAAAACGATTCGAAAATCCTTTATTATTACCTTCAATCCAAGGGATTAAAACTCCATCAGCATTTTCCTTTTTATCTAAAAATAAAGAGTCTACTGTTATGGGGTAATTCAAAGTAAAATTACCTTCCTCTTCGATGATCACAGGAAATTCAGATTCTCCACCACTTGGTGCAACTGCTGGAGCAAAATTATATTTAAGCTTAGTTTCCCCTTTATTTTTAACGGTAAAACTATATTCTGCTACCTCTGTATTATTTAATGAATAGGATTGATCCGTAGCATCCCAACTAAATATTGGAGAATCTACAATTGAAGTACTTACTGATGTTTGTTGACTTTCGAAATTACCTAGCCAATTGATTGATCCAGCTACATTTTGTTGTTCTTTAACTGGAATTTCAATTATTAATTCATATGCCTCCCAAGGTTCAATAACAATATCTTTAAATAACTCACCTGCATTGCTTTTTATAATCTTTTCACCATTTGTTTCATATAATACTAAATCATCAAGTTGTTGATATTCTACTTTATTTAGGTGCAATACATCAAAACCCTTATTCACCAATTTAATTTTACGGTTTAATAACAAGTTTGATTTATAAACAGTTTCGTCCCAATCAAGCGGTGTAACTACATCTAAAATGGGTTTTCCTGTAACATTAAGCTGGATAGGAACCTGGTATAAAGCTTGCGACTGGCTATTGGTTAGCAATTCAACAGTATCTCTATACACTCCTGATTTATAGATACGTTCAGCAGACAACACTAGGTCTAATTCTTTTTGACCCCCGCTTACAATTGAATCTTTTAAAGGTGGTATAAAACTTATACTACTCTTATTTGATAACTTCGACCAGGTTAAAATCCATGTTTTCTCGTTTTCAACCGTCTCCTCTTCATCTGGGCTTTCCAATCCATACTGTAATCCGCCACTAAAGGGATCAATATTATTGTAATGGAAATGGATTGTACCATCAGCCATTATTTCTAATTGGAATGTTAATATACCTAAGCCTCCTTCTTCTGGAGTAAAATTATCCCATTGAAGAACCAGCCTTGATTCGTCCATCTTGAGCATAACACCTTTACCATCTTCTGGTGGCAATATTGGCGACCAGAAAGGAGCAATCATACCACTTAAACCATCCTCTTTTGCAAACTCAAAACTCCAATGATCTGACTCGGGCTCAATAACAGTTACATAACCATTTTTTGAAACCCAGATAGTATTATAGTATTCGCCAAAGAATGGAAATTGAAATGGCAATTCAATTTGTTTTTGCTCATCCTGCTCAATGCTCAGCACTTCAGCATCATCACTAATATCCTCCCACTTAAAATAAGGTTTATCTGAATCACTTATGCGCCACCAATAACCATAATAAGAATCATGACTATTATTTCCAATTGCTCGATCTAATTCCTCAGCTTCAACATACGACAACCAATTACCTTTAAAGGTATATTCTAACAATTCTCCCTTGTCATGATTAGTCAACGTAATTGGTAAACGAAGGCTTTCTCCAGCATTTATGTCAACAATTATATTCTCTGCTACAGTAATATCATAAGTAACATCCTCGATACACTTGCCATTGAGCACAATACTTTTTGTTGTACCATCACTGAAACTGATATGTGCCAAACTCTCTTCTTCTGAAGCATCGATTGGAGTATAAACAACTTTTAATGGCTGCTTGGATTTAGCTTTTATAACAAGTGGCAACGATCCGCTAAATACAAAGTTTGGGTTATCAAAACTGATAGCATCAACCGTAACATTTGATGAGCCTACATTTTCTGCAACAATAAAACCTTCTACATTACGCCCCAATTTAATTGTATCAAAACTAATTGTATCATTTACAATTAGTTTAGGTGTACCTGTAACATTGATGGTCAGCGGAAATAACTCCTCCTTATTAAGCGTATTGGTCTTTACTACAACATTATTTTTATACACTCCTTCCGTAAGCCCCATAGACGCAGGGTCAAGTTCTATTTGCACTGGAGTTTGTCCGCCTGCGTTTATAAGACCTTTAGTTGGCGTTGCCGACACAACCATACTAACATCTGTTAGCGGCTGAAAGCTAAGCACCTTACCATCATATAGATTTTTATCTATTTCTTCATAATCTTTATATATGAGTAAATCATCTCCAATTAGGCCCTGTATACCGACTCTGTAATCCCAATCTTCTTGTAAATCACTCACCTTATTATACCTAAATTCTATTGAACCATCTCGAGATAAAACAATCTGGTATTCTAAACTGCCTTCAGATTGATTTGGAGGATTTCCTGGTTTTTTAATATCTGCCCTAACCGTAAAAACAGATCTATCACCAAAAGAGTAAACATACACTTGTGCTACTGATAAATAGTAACCTTGTATCCTCACAGGGACAAGAACTCCCTTGGCATATCCATAATATTCCGCATCTACATCATCGTAAAAAAGGCCATCGTAATAAAAAAACAATTCCCCTCGGGTACTGATATAGGCTTTATTTAACGTTTCGGAAAAGAATGGAAAGTTCATACCCAATTCAAATCCTGTTGCTTTTACTTCTTCTTGATTATAAGCTTTACCATAAGCTGTTATATCGTCCCATGCTCCTTCTATAGGTCCATCTATCTCTTTCGAAGATAGTATTTCATACGCTAGTTTATATGGAAATAAACCTTTAGAAGTATTCAAGGTATTATAATGACTAAGGTCGTATTCAAGTTGAGTACTAACTCCCTTATTACTGAGCTGAAGGTTAAACGCATTCTTTTCTCCATAAACTATATCTACCACATTATTGGCATTCATCTCCAAAACTGGAGCATCTACAATAGAAAATTCACAGGCCAAATTAACATCTCCTATATTTGTTCGTAATGTTACCTGAGTTTCAATAAAACCAGTTAATTCAGGAACATATGAGAATGGTACCTCTCCTTTCATATTAGGCGTAAATACAACAGTGTCATTAAAAGCCTTACTAATACCCGGAGTAGTTGAGATAACATCAAACACTTCCAAATCAGCTAAACCCTTATTTTGGATATCTAATAACAATGTATTGGATTCGTTGAAATACGCCTTATACGGATAACTTTTATTTGTATCAATTTCCGGCACCTGTCCTGACACATTTACCTTAACTTCAATATTAACGACTGGTTTATGAATATCATTGGTTAGTATACCTAATGAAGCCAAGTGTTTACCATTAGTCAGGTTTGTTGCATCCACTAAAACATCTGCATTAACAGACTGCCCTGAGGGTATCTCACCTGATGTAGGATCAAGAAAAACATATGATCCATCGTCACCAGAACTTAATACCGACAGCATAGGTAACTTTGGTGTAGAGAAAAATGTAGAAAGAGTTCTATAACTTACTTCATTATCTTTTGAAACAACACAATATCCATATTCCAATTCTCCATTTTGCAACACCAATGGATAGCTCATCTCTTTAGGAAAATGCAGTATCACCCAAAATATTTCATTATCCTCAAATAGTTGAGGCCTATAAAGTGGTATTCGATAGTATTGAAGCACATTGGTTGTATCAGGATAATACTCTTGCATGTAAACAGTTTCGCATTCCTGAACCCATTTTGAACCTTTCCTAAGTTCAATGATAATTGGTTTATCATTCACTTCTGGTAGCAATGCTACTTCAAGATGTGTAACGTTTAATGAATAATCATAGGGTATATCAAATCGGGTTGCAGCCACAACTCCAACATTTGAATTCCCTGAACCTAGTAAAGTAGCTGGAGGATTAGCATTTTGATAAGACAATCCCGCTATCCACTCGGTATTGTCATTTTTCCAATGCGATAAATCTGAAGTTGTAGCAGCTGTAGATTTTAAGGAAGGAATTTCCTTAAAAATAGCTTGATTTGTTTCATACAATGCAGGATTAGCTTCAGCCTCTTCCTTTTTTTCTTGTATCGAAGCTGCAATCTCCTGATTTACATCTTCCTCTTCTGGTTCCCAATAAAATTTTTCATTTCGAATCGTAGAGTTGTAGTAAATAATACCATCACCAATATTAGATAGACCAATTGGCACCTTCACGGTTGAGCTTTGTGTAACATCAACATCAACACTAACCAACCGTGTTGATTCCATAAAATGTGGTAAGTTAGATGTGGTAACTTTTAATACATTTGATATATCTGAGAAATTATCGAACTGATCTGCTGACTTAAGGGCAAACCAATAATCCGTTAACTTCCTGAAACCAGATATTTTGATATTATAGGTTTCGCCAGCACGCAACTCATTCTGCAGCAAGTACAAAGCCTGGTTATCAAAATTTTGTTCCGTTATATTTTCACCGGCAATACAAAGGTAATAGTATCGAGGTTCACCATTATCCTCATCAACAGGCACTGTCCACTCTAATCTAATTTCGTCATGAAATATTTCTGAAGCATTTAAATCGCTTATTGCTTCCGGAGGAATACGGTTATCATCAGCTAAAGCATTTGCTGCATTTAGTGCGCCTGATCCATATTTATTATTGTGCTGAAAAGTAAAACGCTGTGTGGAATTAAGGATGAATCGCTTTAAATCTTCAGCTGAAAAATCATCTCCCCCAAATTTTGCAATAACTAAAGCTGCAACACCCGAAACGTGAGGACAGGCCATAGATGTACCATCCATATAGCCATATTTATCATTTGCCAAGGTACTTAAAATACCACCTTCTTCTCCAAAGTCTGGCTGATATCCTCCAGGACCAGCTATAGAAGACCAATCTCCATAATTAGTATATCCTGCAGGCATACCGTTGGGTCCTAAAGCTGTTACCGCTATAGTTTCATCAAATGCAGCAGGATACCTATCCAACTCAACTCCCTCATTTCCTGCAGCAAATACAACAATTCCACCTTTCATTGGACTTCCTTCGTATTGGCCAGCTTCTGCAATAAAGTATTTTATAGCATCGTATACCTCAGGCTCATAGTAGCCTACTCCATCGTAACCCCAAGAGTTTTGGGAAATTACAGCACCATTATCGGCACCATAAACTATTGCCTGCGCAAAATTAGTACCTCCACGTGCTCGATGATCAAACACCTGGCAAGAGATCATTTTTACACCATTGCCACTTCCGTCGCCTCCTGCAACACCAGAAACCCCAATTCCATTGTTCGATACAGCTCCCACTGTACCAGCTACATGCGTTCCATGATCTCCTGGCACAATAGCCCCTTCCATCCGAAAGTTAAAACCATGAAAGTCGTCTATGTAACCATTCATATCATCATCAACACCTTCTTCACCATTTATTTCAGCTTCGTTTCGCCAAATATTATCCTGAAGGTCTTCATGATACACATCTACTCCTTGATCAACAATAGATACAATAACATCTGAACTACCTGTTGTCTGCTTCCATGCCTCGAACAAATCAATATCGTAACCATCCTCCATTAAACTCCCATCACTTTGGTAATGCCATTGCATATTTAGCAAAGGATCATCAAAAAAAGGTTCGTAATTTGAAGAAGTAATAGTACTAGCAGACGATGATACAACTTTTGTTGCCCCTGTATTTAAAACCTTTACCTTATACGGAACAGCTTCTTTGTCTGAATCAATTCTTACTTTTTTATAAATAGGCTTAACTAACTCAAGCTCCTGAAGTCCGTCATATTGTTTAACAATATCGAGAGGGTTAATCGCCTCATCAAACTCCAACTCCATCCATAAATGTAAATCGTACTCCCTATGTTTAGCTTCATTTTTTAAAGAAAACGGAAACACACGCTTTATACGTATAATTCCAACATCTTGACTAATGTTATCGATACTTTGTATACCTAAATTAGAACCATCACTAACACTTGTTGCCGATTTTAATTGAGAATTAACATTGACTAATTGCTCGCGCTTAAGCTTGATGCGTATCCTTCCCTTTTCACAGTCCTCCTGGCTAACAACACCCTGTCCCATAACAACATTAGTAACCATTATCAGGAGTGTGATGAAAAAGTATATATGTCTATTTTTCTTATTCATTTCTTATTATTTTAATCCCCATTTCTATAAAGATCTCCAGCGTAACCCATCCATTTGTTTTTAATGAGCCTACTTACTCCTGAATCTCGCGCACATATCTCACTGATAACTTAAAAAATTTGGTAGGAAGATATCCTGAACCTGGAGTAGCAGAACTAGATGTTACTTCAAATACGGAAGCATAATCATATATTTCAGTATAATCACTCAGCCAGTATAATCCCGATTTATCCTGACCCACAAAAGAATTCCTAAAAGATGGGTCGGATGGAATTGCCAAATTATAGTATCCAGCATAATTTAGATCGATCCCAGTATCTCCACCTTCTTTAATTTTTGGATCTGCATATAAATCTCCCCCCAAAGCAACAACCATGTTATTGAACTCCATACCACTTGGCAAGCGCCACCCTTCAGGTGCATTATCCATTGCATTATGCCAGTCGTATAAGCGCCCATAGTATTTTCGCTCATCTTCATTTTCTAAGGGATGACCATCCTCCACAATACTTCTTTCATCGTGACCATAATACCACGAACCATAACCAGGCTCCTCTGCATAGTTATAATTATCAGCCATCCATTCCAGGCCATTTACTACGGTAAATCGATAGCTCTGACCATCTCGCTCATCAATCCACATGCCCCACTTACCTCTGAAGCGTAGATCAACGGTATCAACTGATTGCAAACCAGCCAAATCTACAGTCCACGTTAAGGTATATGCAGTATCAGCAAGCCCTTCAAATAGAGAATTATCAATTGCTTCGGAATGCACAGTACCTTGTTGTCCCTTTATAATGTTCCAATTTCCAGTTGCTCCGGCAGGTAAAAAACCTTCGAGCGTGAAAAACTTGGTCTTCGCTGTTTTTGAGGCAACAATGTCCAAGTTATCTTCTCCTGCAAAGGCCTTTAGTTCATCGGTAACAAACTGTATTTCTTTAAAAGCTTCTTTTGATCCATAACTTAGTGTCCAACGCAAAGTGTATTCATTAAATTTATCTCCAATAAAAACGGACTCATTGTTTTCCTCACCAACAATTTCAGCACCATCTCCACTCACAATACTCCATTGCCCTTTAGCGCCAAAACGCGGTGCTTCAGCTTCGAGATAAAACGAGATATTATTATGAAGTGTATCTTGAGGAATACTTGTTATGATGGGATTTAATGGTTTAAATGACACATCAATTGAAGCCGATTTATACTCCCCTCGCTCACTTAATTCCCAGGCCAACACATACTTTTCTCCTGGCTCACCATAAAAATTGGTTTTAGGATCATTTACGTTTTCAAATCGACCATTTTCTCCTATATACACTCGCCAAGTACCCTGTTGCCCTTTTGGAGCAGGTACTGCGTTTAATTCAACAACATATCCTTCGTTCTCAACATCCAATAAATTCGTTCCTGCAACTGGATTAAGTATAATCGGTTCCTCATCTTTACTACAACCTGCAATAGCTATAATCGCTAGCAAAAGCAATAAAGACTTTAGAGTTCTATATTTCATATCGAACAGTATTATTTTTTACTAGTAACCAATATTTTGATCCTCATTAGTCAACTCTACATTGTTATCAATCTCTGATTGTGGTATAGGGTAGGTTAAGCGATAATCATCCTCATCTTCAGCACTAAAATCAAACTTTACCCAATGATCACCCTCTCTTATAAATCGACTTTGTCTTCTTTTTATATCATTCCACCTAAAACCTTCTCCAAACAGTTCTTTTCGTCTCTCCACTAGTATTTCATCCACCAAGTCCTGACCCGTAGCTGTACTTTTTACGACACTCGGGTTAGCTCTGGACTGAATTGTATAAAGTGCATCCTGAGCTTCTTTATTATTTCCTAGTTCAGCCTCACATTCTGCTGCAATCAAGTACATCTCGGAAGCTCGAATACTAATACGTTCGGCATTACCTACAGATTGATTATGTAAGAATTTTAGAATCAAATTGCGATCCTTATCAATTTCTGGTTCTATTAAAAAATAGTTAGAACGTACATCATTACTAGAAAATAGATCTACAAACTTGTTGTTAGCTCGCATTGAACTGTAACCATAGATTGGATAATAAAAAGATGGAATAGTTAAGTAGGTATTATTATCCTCCTGAGTATAAGCAACTGTAAATATGGTTTCGGAATTACGATAATAAAAACCATCAAATAAATTCGCCACAGCAACCAAATCTACATCTGTATAAGCTTCAACTGCCATATCCCTGGCTTTTTCCCACTGCTGCATATTTAAATATACGCGTGCCAAAATGGCCTGTGCAGCTCTTTTATCAAAGAAACCTTTATCATCTATATCATCACGATACTCCAAGAGATTAATAGCCGATAATAAATCAGCTTCCATCTGAGCATAAACCTCAGATAATGGAGCTCGTGATAAGTCGGCATCATTATGCAAAAGCGGCTCTGTTGCCAATAAAATGGACGGAGCTTCAGGATTGGAAATGTACGATGGAGCAAACATCTGAACCAACTTAAGCATTACAAATGCCCGCATCGCCTTGGCTTCCCCTTCTAATCGGTTCTTTTGATCTGATGTGGCATCAGGAATACTTTGTGCATTAGCCACAATTTTATTGGCATCGAATATCACCTTATATCCTGCCCACCATGGATAATCCGAAGCACTATAATTGGGTAAAATATTCATCTGATAAACAGCAACGAACCAATTATAATTATTATCTGGACTGATCATTAAGTCATCCCCAACAAGATCACCGAATATAGGCACATAAAGACCTTCAAATTCAGGACTGCTTAATTGATCATACACTCCAACCAAAGCGGCCTGTGATGTTTCATAAGCCTTAAACACTTCTTCTTCTTCAATCGCTGTTTGTGGTTCAGGGTTAAGCAACTCTTCATTACATGATGTGATGAAGAAAAATAATGCGAATACACTGAACCAGCTATATATATGTTTTGAACTTTTCATCTTTAACCTTTAGAATATTACAAATCAATTTTAAGTCCCATAGTAACTACCTTAACCCCCGGTATAGCATTACTTAAACGACCATTCAATGCGGCTTCAGGATCGAATCCTTTGAATTTTGTTAGTGTAAACATATTTTCGCCTGAAATAAATGCTCTTAAACCTTGCAAGTGAAGTCGTGCAGCAAATGACTGAGGAAGTGTATAACCTAAAGTGATATTTTTCAATCGCAGGTAAGAAGCATCTTCTAAAAACCTTGATGACATCTGGTTACCTTCATCGATACCATTGGTTACATAACGCGGAACATTGGTATAACGATTATCTGGAGTCCATGCATCCAAAGCATCCGTAGCCAAATTATTACCAGCCTGCGTTCCATCGTGCATACTGGCGGCATAATCATCATTATAAATCTGATTTCCAATACTATAATAGAAATAAAAACTAAGATCAAAATCTTTATAATTTAAACTATTCGTTAATCCTCCATAGAAATCGGGTAAAGCTGTTCCCATTCTCACTCTTTCTGCATCAGAATAGTTACTCGTTACATCACGACCACTTCCGTGTGGATCCACATATGAAGATTCCGTACTGGTGTTACCTTCTTTGTCATCGGACTGTGAATTTACAAACCACATTGGTTTACCATTGTCAGGATTTACACCAGCCCACTCCAGTAAGTAGAATTGGTGCAGACTTGCTCCTGGTTCTAAAAGTTTTGAACCTGAAACAATTCTATCGTTAACCAAATTAAGTATCTCGTTTCTATTAGCAGTAAAATTGAAATTTATGGTATAATTAAAATCTTTTTGCTTCACTACTTTGTAATTCAAGGTAGCCTCAACTCCTTGATTCACCATAGCACCAAGATTTGTCATAATAGATCCAAAACCCTTGGAAGCTGATAAAGGTTTACCAAATAATAAACCGTCAGAATCTTTTTTATAATACTCTACATTTATATCCAATCGCTTGAATAAGCTCGCCTCTAAACTCACATTAAAGTTAGCGAGAGACTCCCACGCTAAGTCGTGATTTGCAGGTTGAGCAGCAGCAATACCTGGATAACCTCCATAGTTAGATCCACTACCATATAATCCTAGAGATGCAAAATTTCCTATTGAGCTATTTCCTGAAGTTCCGTAACTAGCTCTTAGTTTCAAATTATTTAACCAAGTTAAATCTGGCATCCACTCCTCTTCAGTAATTCTCCAACTAGCACCTACAGAGTAGAATATTCCCCATTTATTGTCGGCACCAAATCGTGAACTTCTATCACCACGAACACTTGAACTTAAATAATAACGTCCTCCATAGTTATACTTAAACTGCCCTAGGTAAGATAACAAACTCCATTCTGAAGGTCCGCTGCTCGGATTCTCGGGCTTAGCTCCCCAACTTAAATCAGGATAATCACTAATTGGAAAATCAGTAACTCCAGCAGATAAGAAAGAATATTTACCAGATGTAAATTCCTGTCCTCCTAAAACATCAAAACTTGATATATCATTCGTTTTTTTCCAATTAAGAATATTGGAGATACTTAGAATCATATTGTCAGAACTCGACATCGTACTTCTTCCGTTGACTCCAGCTCCATTTCCATGGTGTGGATTATAATAATTAACCCCTTTACTATTAGAATAATCTACACCTCCTGTTGACCTAAAAGACAAACTTGGTAAAAGATCGAGGTTTATATAAGTATTCAAAAGACCTCGAACATCCTGATATTCGTACAAGTCCATCTCCGACAGTCCTACAGGATTAAAATCAAAAACAGCTTTATTCTCCCAATTATAGGAACCATCATTATTATAAACAGGTGTTGCCGCATTAATCACTTCGGCGGAACGTACTGGATTTGCAAAACCATTCCCTCCTGGAGGAGCATTAGTTTCAGAATAAGTAAGATTATTGCTTATTCCAGCTGTAATAAAGTTATTGACTTGATGATTAACATTTATCTTGCTGGTATATCTTGTAAAATTAGAACTTAATGTAGTTCCACTATCATTGTAATAACCTAAGGAGAAATAAACATCCGTTTTATCGTTTCCGCCAGCTACATTAAGGTTATAGTTTTGAATGATCCCGACTTTATAAACCTCATCTCTCCAATCGGTATCTGTTATTGTTTTTGTTCCTGGTATTAATTTACCATTAGCATCTAGCGGATTTTCTACTCCAAAAGGGTTAAAACCAACAGTAGACTCTACTTTTTCATGAGCGTACTCCTTTGCATCATCTATCGTAAACGAACTACCATCGTCATGATCACCATATAACAGTCCCCAATTATATAAACCCATCCATGAGTGTTCATAAAATTGTGTTGAATTCATTAATTCATAACCATTAGATATTCGAGAGGCAACTCCCACCTGACTATTAAAGGAAATTCGCGTTTGTCCAGCTGCACCTTTTTTGGTACTAATAATTACAACACCGTTGGCCGCTCTGGAGCCATATAAAGAAGCAGCTGCAGCATCTTTAAGGATGGTAAGGCTTTCAATATCGTTAGGATTAATATCACTTAATCCACCTGCCATAGGAACACCATCAATTACATATAATGGCGAACTACTGGCATTTAAAGATCCAATACCTCTTATGATTACAGAAGCTTGACTGCCTGGCTGCCCCGAACTACTGGCTACTTGCACACCTGCAGTTGTTCCTTGCAATGCTTTTTCAAATGAAGTAACTGGTCGGTTCTCCATTACTTCTTTATTCACAACTTCGGCTGCACCTGTGTATCCCTCTTTTGTAGTTGTACCGTAAGCCACAACCATTACATCATCTAACTGCTGACTATCATCTGTTAATACAACATCAATACGTACTCGACCGTTAATATTTTCTTTTACCACATTCATGCCAATAAAAGAAAACACTAATGTTCCTTCGTGAGATGGTAATTCAATATGATAGCTACCGTCTATATTTGTAACAGTTCCTTTTAGTGTGCCCTCTAATAAAATATTTACACCTGGTAAAGCTTGGCCAGTATCATCAGTTACTACGCCTTCAACAGTAAAAGCTTGGGCAAAAACAGAACTTATTAACAACAAGTGTAATAGTAATACACCTATAATTCTTTTCATCGTCATTTTATTAAATTTATTCCATCAACTTATTATAAGCGTACTTTACTTAGTATTTAAAATGCCTTTGTTTGAGATTGGGTATAGATTGGGTGCAGATTATAAAAATGCTACACCCTTTTACAGGTGTAACATTCCTATTAAATACACAATTATTAATTATTACATGGTGCTAATAGTAAATCGATTGCATCCTCAGGTACAAGCGTATTGCCCCATCCTTGATTAAATTCAACAACGTACTTCGTTGGATCTGAATTGTATTTAGTAAAGAAAGGTTCCATACTACAGAATCCTATAGTTGCATCGTCTGGCATTTCTACTTTTAAATCAGTTCCCCATCCTGTAAGATGATCCAATGCAGAGAATGCAGAGAATACAGTTGCCTTAGGCGTATAAAGTTCAATAGATGTAGCTTGGGTAAGCGCATCAAAGCCATCTATACGAAGGTTATCTGCATATTGATATGTAGATAGATCCATAGTTGGTGATACATTCAAGATAACTGCACCAGCATTCTGTAACATTTCGAAAGAGTCGAACCAAGCATAGCTACCAAATACGCTAACATTAACATGAGAATAAGCTGATGTTCCACCAGACTCTAATCCATTAAAGATATTTAGCATAGCTACTTCGAAACCATTACTTTGGATATCAATTTTGCCTCCAGTAAAAGTTGTTACTGAGTTAAAAGCTTCTATGCTTTTTGTTGTATTCGTAGAAATAACTACATCTCCGTTAATTTCCTCCAAGTTCTCAAATGATGGAAAATTTGTACTAAAGTCAGAAGTTGAAGTGGACGAGATTCCTGTACCTCCAGTTCCATTAAAACTAAAATTAAGACCTCCATTCACTTTAGTTAAAGCAGTAACATCCACACTTGCTATAGCACTATTTGATGTAAAATTAAAGTCACCATCAATAAGTGATCCTGTTATAATGAATTCTGTAATTGCAGTATTTTCGATGCTTAGGCTACCATTAACATTACCCAATGACAATGTACCTCCAGCAATATACTGTACATAAACATCTCCACTCACATTCGTTGATGACAGCTCTACTGAATTCAAGGTACCTGCGCCCCAAAGCGATTCATCATAACCATTGATATCAACAGTTTCAACCTGGTCAAGCGCAGTAAGAGAGAAGCTTTGTAAAACTGTGTTCATATATACAGATAAACCTCCGTTAATGAGAATTAATGCATCAGCAGTAACACTAGTTAAACCTTCATTTTCATAAACACTAAAATCATCTCCAACTGAAGTCAATGAAGGAAATGTTATTGTCACATCAGTACCATCAACACCTGTAATTCCTAGTTCTCCACCAACAGCTTGGACTGATGTTAAAGAAAGTTGGTTACCACCTTTAATTATAAGATCGCCACCAATCATCTTTAAATTTACCATAGCATCAATATGCCCTTGAGTTGTAGGTATAACTTTACCTGTTACAATGGTTGCTCCTTGAGCCAATACCGCAGCAAAATCAGCATCCGTTAAAAGATTGCCATAATAAACAGCAGCGTTATTATTTTCTACTTCAGTCTCTAACAACTCTAAACTACTTAATAGTGAAGTATACTTATCGTTTAAATCAGCATCTCCCGCTTCCATATCCGTCTGCATTTGTGTAATTGTAGCCTGCAGTTTGGCTATTTCAGCTAATAGAGCTTCTTGTTGTGACTGCTCTAAATCATCAACTTTTTCATTTAGGTCATCAATTTGTCCTTGCAAATCATCAATGTCATCGGCGACACAACTCCCCATAAAGGCTAAAAAAGCCATCAGAATAAATGGTAATAGTTTTTTCATCATCGGTTATTGTTTTTAGAAATTTAAATTAGTTCCACAATCCTTTTACAACTGTGTGTTTGCAAGTATAAAAACATATGCAAAAAGCGGCGAACCAATAAAAAAACAGATGTCCCAATGACGGATAAGAGGTGGTACCCATTGGCACACACACCTATAATCAGCTAAAATCCTGATAGTTGAGATATTATTATTGATTTACTATTTAGAAACTTATTTTACTAGACTCTTGCCATAAAAATGCAGAAATCGAACAGACACGATGGTATTTAAACAGGGTATCATGAAGAAATATATCTTTTTTATGAGACACACCTGTAAATTTCATACACAAGATATCGTATTAATAAGTTATTAGAAGTGGAAATTTCTATAGGTTTTCGTTCTGAATATATTCAGTAGGTGTTTTGCCTGTATACTTCTTAAAAATTCTATTAAACGAGGTTTTTGAATTAAAGCCAGCCTGTTCGGCTAAATGAGGTAAGGTATGTTGTTTGTGAAATCCTTCATGTATTAATCCTATAACAGCCTTCATTCGGTAATCATTTATGATATCAAAAAATGACTTTTGAAATTCTACATTAAGTATCTCCGAAATTCGTTTATATGTAAAGCCCGTTGAATCCACAATATCCTGCATTTTTAAATCCGGCTTTAAATACGGTTTATCTTTTTCAAAATGCGCTAATAGAATATCTTTATCACTTAGCTTCACCTCTTCTATTTTTCTATTCTCTGCAGCTGGCTTGTTAAAAACATATTTAACGATATCCTCTTCTTCTGCAAAAAACTCTGGCCTTTTAATAGTAAAAATTCCTAATACAATAGTTAAAACTGTTAATCCCAAATAAAACACAGCAAATAAATCAACATTGATGTCAACCTGAAATCCATCAATAACAATACCTGCAGTACCAATTAACCAAAGTATTATATTAACAATTACAAAGTTTCTTAACCATTTCAAAGAATTCAGCTGATATCTGGTTAAATGAACCATCCTAAAATATTGAAAATGATGAAGTTTTCTTAATGACAATATAGAGTATATAATCCCTTGGCCTATAATTACAAGATTAAAGAACAACTGTAATGGCATTAACCATCTTGGAAAACTTCTGCTTTGTATCATTAAAGCTTTCTCCTCCGTTCCTATTAAAAAGAATGGCATAAACACAATGACATGACAAATAGCTGGTATAAAATGCATTATATTCTTTTTTACTTTACGAGCATCCTCATATAAATATGTTCTAATATAAATATACATCAAAGGAAAAAACATTAAAGTAAAAATATCAAGAGATAAAAAGAAGTGAGGATACTTAGCAAAAAAATCTGGGGATTGAATCATAAAGGCAAAATCAGTGATCGCCCACGAAAAGGTCAACACCCCTAATACTTTATTCGCAAAAAAATTACTCGGATAAAAAAACAAATAAAACGATAATAGAATCGAGAATATTGCTCCTAACAACAAAACAATATTAAACATATTTCCAACATCCATAAAGACTCTGTTTATTTTCTTCGTTTCAATGCGCCTAGAAACTTAAATCTAGAACAAGTTATTGAATTTTTGGAGATATTCACAAGGCAATTCGATATCCTGAACAAAAATAAAAACCCTTTTTTGGATTTATTGTGATAACAATCATTCCAATTAGTATTTCATGATTTTTGTATTAATACCGCAAGCTCATTTCTTCAATTTCATTAAAAAAAATGTAAGTTATATCCTTGGTTACATTTCCCTTTCTACATAAGACATTTATTGAATTTTTCGAGTTTTATGTATTATAGTTCTTTCTTTTAACAGGCTTATTCTCCTTTGCTTGAAGAGTAGCTTTTAAAGTATTCATATCTTCACTAATCTTGTTCTTAAGAACCCTTGCGTAAATCATAGTGGTGGACAGCTTAGTGTGGCCTAATACCTTACTTACTGTTTCTATCGGCACTCCATTACTCAAAGTAACTGTTGTAGCAAACGTATGTCGTGCAATATGAAATGTCAATACTTTATTGATATCACAGACGTCTGCAATTTCTTCTAAATAGCTATTTAACTTTTGGTTAGGTATGCGCGGAAACACACTTTCTCTATATAATGAACGTGGATGATCTTTATATTTATTTATTAATCCGAGTGCAATAGGCAATTAAGGAATATTTAAATCAACTTCTGTTTTCTTTCTTTTGGTCGAAATCCAATATTCTCCATCAATACCAATATTAATGTTCTCTGGCCGTAATTGCATAACATCTATATAAGCCATACCGGTATAACAAGCAAATACGAACATGTCTCTTACGAACTCCATCCTTTGGTTATTAAAGTTCTTATTTACGATCACATTAAGTTCCTTTTCTGTCAAAAAAGTTCGTTCTGTCTTTTTAAAGGAAAGTTTATACCTGGTAAATGGATCCTTTTCAATCCATTCCAAGAGTGTTTTACCTTTATCCACATTACCTAAGTAATAATTTCTTAAAATAAGTGGAGTTATCAGTTTTTCCTCAAAACGCAGTTTATCAAATATGCTTAGAATCTTACTCCTAGCAGAAGCTATTGATCGGTTTATTCTTTGATATTCCTTTTCTGAAGCTTTAACTACTTCACTAGCCGAATTCCATGAATTTACATTTATAGGTTGGTTAAAAGAAAAGTCAACCCGCTTGGTATTATAAGATATCCTGAGGTATAACATTCCTTTTTCAGGATTCTTTTTTGTTGTTCTTAAAAAGAACTTTAAGTAAAGTAATTGGTTGTTTGACATGGCATTGTAATTAATTGTGGTTAATATAATTTGACATCCTAAGACACCTGAATTTGTTTTATTCACAATTAATATCAATCAAAATCTATGGCAGAATAATCAGATAAACATCAGTGTGTCAGTCAAATTAACTCTTAAGTGTAACTAAAGTATATAAATTTAAGGTTACACTCAAGTTACACCTCAAATATGAATTACATTGATTTAAACTGATTTATTAAAAAACAAAAAAGCCTGTAAACCATAGAGTTTACAAGCTTTTGACATTCTTAATCTCTTTATTCGTCGGGATGACAAGATTTGAACTTGCGACCCCTGGTCCCCCAGACCAGTGCGCTAACCGGACTGCGCCACATCCCGCTTAATTACGAACGCAAATATATAAAAATATTGAAAACTGAAACCGAATAGCACACTTCCTAGCAATGCTTTGGTAATTTGAACTGCTACATATATTTTATATTTCTACATAAATAAAATATTTTTTGATGCAACCTTTACTTTTTAAGCTTGTCTTATATTATAAAAGTTACCATTCAACCATAAAATTCTACCATTGGTACCTTTTTTTAAATACAACGGAGTATTTTAGTTAATTTTGCATGTGAACTCTAGCAAATAATGAACGATAAAGATCTATTACATAAATTATCCTTAGGTGAGGAATCTGCATTTAAGGAAATTTTTATGCTGTACTACCAGCAATTAGTGGTATTTGCCTCTAAAATGGTTTACGATTTGGATCAATCCAGAGATATCGTTCAAGAGGTTATCGTCAATTTTTATGAGAAACGAACTTCTATTGAAATACACACTTCCTTAAAAGCTCATTTATACCAGTCTGTTCGTAATCGTTGTTTAAACTACTTAAAACGAGAACAAGTTATACGAGGCCATCACTCCAATATATTTGAGGAGAAAAAAAATCAACATCAAGATTTTAAAGATTTAATGGAGCAGACAGAGTTCGAAAATAAGATATATGGGATAATTAACACTTTACCAAAGCAATGTCAGAAGATTTTTGAAATGAGTCGTTTCGAAGGTAAATCAAATGGAGACATTGCAGAGGAGTTAAATATCTCCAAAAGAACCGTAGAAACTCAAATTAGTAATGCTTTAAAGAAGCTACGCTCAAAACTAGCTAACCACCTCGTTACTTGTGGCATTGCATTCTTTATCTTTTTATATAACTCCACTCTATTTAGCTAACACATTAAATAAATAATTTTTTCTTTATTTTTTTTTACGTGTATAGTTAAAACTGATTGTCTCATTATAACAAAACATAACCGAAACACCGAAAATATGGAATTTCTATTACAACTTATCGCAGAAATGATTAATGTTAATGAAAATGAAACTCAAATTGAACCTTCAGAAGAATTGGTAACTGCCGAGGAAGAATCTGTGGAGAATATTTTTGGGATGATGCATTTTCATTAAAAAACTGAAGAGTTTTAATTGAGAACGGAGAGAAGCGTGGAAGAGAATTATAAAAATATTGACGAAATCATCGTGGCCTTTTTATGTGAAGATATCACAGAAAAGGAAATGAAAGAGCTTAATGATTGGAAATTACTTAGTAATGACAATCAGGATAAGTTTGATCAAATGGTGGTTGCATGGAATAAATCTGAGTCGATAGCAGTATTTAACCAGATTGATGTAAGTAAAGATTGGGAAAACGTGTGCCATAAAATTGAGGAATTAAAAAAGCCCGTTAAACATGCCAATACTTTCTTTATATCTGCCAGAAAAATAGCAGCAATTCTTGTTCCTATTATATTTATTTCTTTAAGCGGATTAGTTTATTGGAATGTTCCTGGATTTGGCCGTCTTACTGCCTCTGAAATGAAAAGTTCCGTCCAAACAATTGAACTTCCTGATGGATCAAAAGTAACAATCAATAAGGATAGTAAAATTATATATCCTAAAAATCTTGCTTCGGCCAGTGAGCGTAATGTAAAATTACAAGGAGAAGCTTTTTTCGAAGTATTTCATAACACCACTCCTTTTAGTGTTGAAGTACAATCAACAACAGTTAGCGTGCTGGGAACAAAGTTTAACATCGAAGAAAAACAGTCAGACATTCTTGTTTCTGTGATCTCTGGTAAAGTAGCCGTTAAAAACAATAACATTAAAGTGGATTTAACTGCTGGTGAACGTGCTTGGGTGAACGATGGAGTATTAAACGAAGAAAAAGCAGAGACTTTAAATGATATTTACTGGTATAGTAAAAGCCTTAAGTTTAAGCAAGCTAGTATAGCCGATATATGCAAAGAGTTACAAAATAACTTTGAAGAAGTTAAGATTGTTAAAATAAACACTAAAGATTTAAGCACTAAGGTAACCACAAGCTTTAATAATCAAAGCCTTCAGGAAATTATTGAAGAACTAGAAATACACTTTAGCAAAAAAATTACATTTGAAGGTTATACATTAACTGTCTCTGATTAAAAATATATACTTTTACGGGATTGTTCGAGTTAATGAAAACATCCCGTTACGCATATATAACCACCATATTGTTCCTTACCCTTTTTTTATATTCTACGGGGTTAGGTGCGCAATCTATATTAAATAAGGAAGTCTATATTAATATTCAGCATGGATCAACTGTTGAATTACTGGATGCTATTGAAAATGAAACAGGTATTGCCTTTAGCTATAGTAACAAGGTGTGCATTAGCGAATCAATTCATCTTTCTTCCCAGCAAAATACTCTTCGAGGATTATTGAATGAAATTTTTTCTGCTTGCGATGTTCAGTTAGAGGAACGTAAAAAGAAAATCATCATTTTGCCCAAACAAAAGACCTCTGCTCCTAAGTTTGTAATCAGCGGATTTGTAAAAAATATTGATAGTGACGAGATACTCATTGGTTCATCGGTTTATGATGCTTTAAAGTGGGAAGGAACTACTTCTAATAATTTTGGGTTTTACAGTTTAACACTGCCAGCAGGGCGAACTCTGCTTTCTTGTTCTTTTGTTGGATATTTGCCTATTCAGCATGCCTTTATATTGGATAAGGATACCACTATTAATTTTGATCTGCTCTATAATTCGCATATAAAAGAAGTGCCCATACTCGGATATATTGCTCAGGAAGGTATCAATACAACCCGTACGAGCACCATCAATGTACCTGTTGATCAAATACAAAAATTCCCTTCCTTTCTAGGAGAGGTTGATGTTATTAAAACACTTCAATTACTACCGGGTATAAATAGTGGAAACGAGGGAATCAGCGGACTTCATGTACGAGGCGGTGGTGTAGACCAAAACTTATACTTACTGGACGATGTTCCTGTTTATAACATTTCTCACCTATTTGGCTTTTTCTCTGTTTTTAATGCAGATGCCTTAAATAATATATCTGTTACCAAAGGTGGATTTCCAGCAAGGTATGGAGGACGACTTTCTTCGGTGATTGATATACGAATGAAGGATGGTAATAATGAAAAGATTAGTGGTACAGTCAGTATTGGTATGATGTCTTCTAAGATTGCTCTGGATGGACCTTTAATCAAGGATAAAACCACTTTTAGTGTGTCGGCTCGACGGTCTTATTTCGATTTATTTGCCATGCCTATACAATCAAAAAGTAATTCGCGTACTGCATTTTATTTTTATGATGCCAACGGAAAAATTGCACACAAACTATCCGACAAAAGTAAACTCTTCCTAAGTTTTTACGGTGGTAGAGATAAGTTTTATACCAAATACAACTATAATGAGGTTCGCAATCCAGATCAACCCAGTGATGGAAATGAGATGATTGATGTAAACGACCAAAGTTATTCTGGTTGGGGAAATATAGTTGGTTCCTTGCGGTGGAACTACATATATAACGATAAGTTGTTTTCTAACCTATCTGTTTCTTATAGCAACTACTCCTATTTTGTTGGATACGAGGAGCATGATATTACGCCTAATTTGTGGAGTTATTTTGAACAAAGATACCACAGTGGAATATCCGACGCCATGGTAAAAACTAATTTCGATTATTTTTTAAACCCTAAACACCATATAAGATTTGGGGCATCATATACGCATCATAATTTCAACCCTGGAGCCGATATTTTAAGGCGAACGCAGAATACAACCACGGTATTAGATTCCACATTTGGAGGGGATATAATATATGGTCACGAGATGTTTGCTTATATAGAGGATGATTTTGAAATTACAGATAAACTAAAAGTCAATGCAGGAATACATGCATCATTATATAAAACCAATAATAATATATATCAGTCCTTTCAACCTCGAATTTCAGCCAGATATTTAATTAGTCCAAGAGTGGCGATAAAAGCAGCCTATTCTGAGATGACACAGTACATGCACCTGTTAGGATCCTCATCTGTTTCTCTACCTACCGATTTATGGATTCCTGTTACCGATTACATTAAACCGCAAGATGCTGACCAATATGCCCTAGGAGCAAAATGGCAGTTGCAGCGCGGTTTTGAAATTGGCGTTGAGGCCTACTATAAAAAATATAAGAATTTGCTTATTTCTATTTATAATCGGCCATTATATAGTAACTCTTCAGATTTTGCTGAGGAGCTCACCTATGGAGATGGATATTCAAAAGGAATTGAGTTTTTACTTCATAAAAAAACAGGTGATTTAACTGGCTGGATAGGATATGCTCTATCCAAATCAAGACAACGATTTGAGCTAATTAATGACGGAAACGAATTTCCATCTGCCAACGATAGAAAACATAGTGTTAATATTTATAGTAATTATAGACTCAACGAAAAAGTAGATTTCTCATTATCCTGGTCCTTTGGTACAGGGAACGCAGTTACATTGCCAACACAAAAGTTTTATTCTCCTTCGTTGCCATCGCAAGGCAACCTGGTTGACGATTCATATTCTGAATATGTAGGCAATGTTAATAACTATAGAATGCCAAAATTTCATAGGTTAGATATTGGTGCTAACTTTAAAAAAGAAATTAAACTTGGAGAAAGAACCTGGAGTGTTGGTTTATACAATGCTTATGGTCAACAGAATGCCTTTTCGGTATATTTTGCCGATGAACTAAATGAAGATACAGGTGAGGTAAATAGGTCTTTAAAACAATTAAGTATTTTTCCTGTTCCTCTACCCTACATTCGCTATACTTTAAAGTTTTAAATGGGTGCACTTATTAAATATAAACTTCATAAATCACTGCTATTAATTTCTTCTTGTAAATTAATAATTACGTTGGTGCTATTGCTTGTTGTCATGAGTTGCGAAAAGCAATTAAGTTATCAGTTGCAAAATGAAAAACCACAAGTGGTGATGTATGCCTTTCCTATGCCAGATAGTACTCTAAAGATACATGCTAGCTTATCCGCTAATATATTATCAACCGATAATTCGGAAGTATTACCTGATATGAACTATAGTATTAAGATAGACGATAAATTAGTTGCAAGTGGTAATTATCCGGAAGGTGAAGATTGGGTCAATATTCCTATTTCTCCTATTAGTACAAATAATAAAATAGAACTCACTTATAATCTAGTAGATGGCGGTGTTGTAAAAGGAACAACAATAGCACCTGAGGCCATTAACATAGAAAGTATTGATACGGTAAGTACATTCTATATCAACCAAGAAGGTATAGAAGAGAAAATGTTAAGGTGCATTATAGAGTTAAACGATCCGATTATTATAAAAAACTATTATCAGATAAGAGTTGATTACAAAGCTACTTCAACATCTACGCCCGAGTTAAACGAATTTGAAACTATATCATACATTAAAGAGGACAAAGTATTTTTAATACGTGAAGATGAGACAGCCTTAATTAATAACATAGATTACGAGGGTACTTTTTCTGATTACCTGTTTAACGGACAAACTTATAAAGTAAAGCTATTGGTTCCTTTTGAGTATTTAACCGATGATTCTGGAACATTAAACCAAGAACTCCATATCCACTTATATAACTTAAGTCCTGAATATTATAAATTTATCCGTACTAAAATAGAAGAGGAATTCTATAGGGATTATCCAGTGTTTGAACCTATCAATTTATTCAGTAATGTAGATAATGGCATTGGAGTAATTGCTGGTTTAGCAGTTGACACAACAATAATTGTTCTACCTTAAAAATTAGATTGTTGTACTTTTGTCAGTGTTTATACTGACAAAATTTAGTTTTTTTGAATAATATTAAAAAGGCATTAAATTTGAGATATAGAAATGTAAATATATAAATGAGTAATAATAAAAAATAATATATAAATATGGCATTATTCGAGAAAATGGAGAATTTAGGTGCTACCGATAATTCTTCAAACGAAGTTTCAGATACAGAAAAAGTTAAAGTATTAATCATTGGTTCGGGTCCTGCTGGATATACTGCAGCAATCTATGCTTCAAGAGCTAACTTAAGCCCTGTGTTGTACGAAGGAATGCAGCCTGGTGGACAGCTAACAACCACTACCGAAGTGGAAAATTTCCCTGGTTATTCTGATGGAACAACTGGTCCTGCTATGATGGAAGATTTAAAGAAGCAAGCAGAGCGTTTTGGAGCTGATATTCGTTTTGGATATGCTAGCGCTGCCGATTTTTCTGAACGTCCATTTAAAGTAACCGTTGATGGAAACAAAATAATTGAGGCTGAAAGTGTAATTATTGCAACTGGCGCAACTGCTAAATATTTAGGACTTGAGGACGAGCAAAAGTATGCTGGTTCAGGAGTTTCTGCTTGTGCAACATGTGATGGTTTCTTTTACAGAGGTAAAAAAGTTGGTGTAGTTGGTGGTGGAGATACGGCTTGTGAAGAGGCTTTATATTTAGCTGGCTTAGCAGAAAAAGTATACCTGGTAGTTCGTAGAGATGAGTTACGAGCTTCTAAAGTAATGCAAGATAGAGTATTCGAAAACGAAAAAATTGAGGTTCTTTGGAAACACCAAACTAAAGGATTAACCGGTGATGGTGTTGTTGAAGGCATGACTTTATACAAAAATAAAGGAGAGGCCAACGAGGAAGAAGTACAAGTAGCTATTGATGGTTTCTTTTTAGCTATTGGACATACGCCTAACTCAGATATTTTCAAGGAATATATTGATACGGACGAAGTGGGTTATATTAAAACCTTTGAAAACACTTCTAAAACAAACGTTGAAGGTGTATATGCATGTGGTGATGTAATGGATAACCAATACCGCCAAGCAGTTACTGCTGCAGGTTCTGGTTGTAAAGCTGCCATTGATGCTGAAAGATTTTTAGGCGAAAACTAATCTTCGCTTTCTAAATAATATATGAGAGTCTATCTATTTTTTTAGGTAGACTCTTTTTGTTTATTCTTTCTTTATTCGCAAACTGAAAAATTTGATTCGTGGTTGGTTCGGCTAATTCCTGTTACAAAATAATTATATTTTCTAGGCTTGTTCTTTCGCGATAATTTCGCCTTTAGGCCTAGCTTACCACCTATATAAATAATGTCCTCCACATTAGCTGTTGTAAAACCTTTCCGTTTTTTGGTTTTATATACCACAAAATAATCGTTGTTCGTACCGTGTTCCCAGCTAAGTTCAACTGTTTTATTTTTGACCTCACAAGATGCTTGCTGAGGTTGACTAGGCAACATAGGCTTTACCCTATGATTTACAGGAGGCAAAGCAGAATGAAAATATAGCTCCTCTTTTAAATTATCTTTAAGGCCCAATGGATTTTTCTTTAACCACTTAGCGCTATAAAACATACTACCCGCAATAGATGGAAGTTCTCTTCCTAAAGCCACTTGCCTGCTAATTTCCTCCGAACTCCTCCACTGCTCCGCTTTGGCTGTTTCATTTAATCGGTATAAACCATGCCCTGTATAAACGGGACAATCATAAGCATTATCGTTCCACCATTCACTTATGATTTTAAAATCGGCCACTGTTTTCCCTATATGCCAATAAATTTGAGGCGTTACATAATCTATCCAACCAGCCTTTTGCCATTTTAATATATCCGCATATAAATCGTCGTAATTGGTCACTCCCGCTTTAGTGGCGGAACCCTGAGGATCCTTAGATTTATTGCGCCAAACGCCAAATGGAGAAATACCAAACTCAACACTTGGATTGATAGCTTTGATGCTGTCGTGCAATTGCTGGATAATTAAATCCACATTATCACGTCGCCAATCATCCTTTTCCTCCGGCAAAAATCCACGCGAATGTTCTTCAAAAGCTTCCTGATCAGGAAACTCTCTTCCTGCAATTTTATACGGATAAAAATAGTCGTCAAAATGTATCGCATCCACCGAGTAACGTCTAATGATATCTGCCACTACAGACGAAACATGATTTCTGGTTTCTGGTAATCCAGGATTAAAATAAGCAGTGCTGCCATAGGTTACAAACCACTCTGGGTTAGTTTTTATTGGGTGATCATCAGCCACGGAGCATCTAACGGTATCAAATACTGCCCTATATGGATTTAACCAAACATGCACATCTAAGCCTCTTTTTCTGCATTCATCAATGGTGAACTGCAACGGGTCGTAATCTGGCTCAGGTGCCAATCCTTGCTCCCCGGTTAACCATTGCGACCAAGGTTCTAACTCTGATTGAAAAAAAGCATCTGACGCAGGTCGTATCTGAAAAACAATGGTATTGAGGTTATAATCTTTCGCTACGTCCAGTAATTCAACCATCTCATTCTTTTGCATATCCACGGCTAATCCAGGCTTCGATGGCCAATCAATATTAGCTACAGTAGCAATCCACATGGCACGCATTTCTCTTTTGGGATAGGTCTTTTTTTCTCCTTGAATAGAAAGGACGCAACTCAAAAAAACAGTAATAATTATAAACCTCATAAACAATTATATTGAAAGCATAAAACTAATATTTTTAGAGGTTTTATAATGAACTATCCTTCCTTTTTATAGAACAACACCTCTGCTCCTTTCATTTATTTTTTACATTTGTGTATGATACTAATTGCCGATAGCGGATCCACAAAAACAGAATGGCAACTGATCGAAAGTAAACACCCTTCTCAAACGTGTTTTACAAAAGGAATCAATCCATTTTATCAAAGTGTTGAGGATATTATTATATCGCTTAAAAGTGACTATTCCCTAATAAAAGACAACATTGATAATGTATATTTTTATGGAGCTGGTTGTGCTAATGAGGAGCAAAATAACATCGTTAAGGAAGCATTATCTTCTTTTTTTAATGGTGCAGATATACAGGTAAATAGCGATTTACTTGGTGCAGCTCATTCTCTTTGTCAGGATAAACCTGGAATTGCGTGTATATTGGGTACTGGCTCAAACTCTTGCTATTACAATGGAAAAGAGATAATAGAGAACGTATCTCCCCTTGGATATATATTAGGAGATGAAGGAAGTGGAGCCGTATTGGGTAAATTATTAATGGCAGATTTACTAAAGAACCAATTACCCTCTGAAATACAACAATTGTTTTATGAAACCTATAAACTCACCCCACAAGATATAATGAATGCGGTTTATAAAGAACCGTTCCCCAACAGGTATCTAGCTCAATTCTCTCAGTTTATGATTCAACAAATTCATCATCCTGAGATAGAAGCCATCGTTTCTCAATCCTTTAACGATTTTATTAATAGAAACCTGCTTCAGTACTCGCGATACGCTGAGTTACCCATTCACTTTACAGGCAGTATTGCTTTTTATTTCAAACAACCATTAAGTAAGGCTATTCAACAACATTCTTTGCAATTAGGACAGGTAACTGCCTCTCCTATGCAAGGATTAATTGAATATCACATAAACCATGAATAGCTAATAAAAACGCTTATTAACAAACCTTTACTACAACATTATAAAAATATATAACTGATAATTTATTTACGCATTAAACCTTTGGAGATGATATGAATCTAAGTCCAAGCCATTGATTCATTTCGTTGAAAGAATACGCTGGTTTGTTGAATAGTTTTGTCAAGCCTAGCATATCTATATACATTTGAATAAAGAAAATCAGTAACTCATATTACTTCATATCCTATGAAACTAAAAAACAATATATCTATTAGCGAATCAGGCTTTGTTTTTGATGCGCAAACGGGAGAATCTTTTTCGTTAAACCCTATAGCCAAGGAAATATTACAATTACTCAAGTTAGATAAAACCGAGGACGAGATAAAGGAATATATATTTGCAAAATATGAGGTGGATGAAATTACTTTTAGTAAACATTTGGATGATTTTTTACAAATGTTAGTTCATTATAACCTAGATAAAACAGAATAGTTATGGCTGATAAAATTAAATTAACCATAGCGGTTACTGGTTTAAACAATACGGATAATCCAGGGCCTGGAATACCTGTCATTAGAGGAATCAGAGACTCTGAATTAATTGATGCGCGTATTATTGGTTTAGCTTACGAAAATTTGGAACCAGGCATTTATATGAATGATATGGTGGACAAAACATATATGATGCCCTATCCTTCAATGGGTATGGAAACCTATATGACTCGACTGCTACAAATTCATCATGAGGATCCCATTGATTTAATCATCCCAAACTTAGATGCTGAGTTACACACCTTTATTAAAGCGCAAAAAATACTGGATGTAAATGGTATAAAAACCTATTTGCCTTCGCTGGCTCAACTTGAAGAACGAAACAAAGGCAACTTGGTAACATATGGCCAAAAATATGATATCAAGGTTCCGAAAAGCATAAGTATTACATCTTATAATGAAATACGAAGAATTGAAGATGAGTTTAGCTACCCAGTGCTTGTTAAGGGAAAATTTTATGATGCTTATGTGGCTCATAATCCAGACCAAGTAATGGCAGCCTTTAATAAAGTAAGTGCTCAATGGGGATTACCTATCATTATTCAGGAGTTTGTAAAAGGTACCGAAGTAAATGTGGTTGCCTTGGGTGATGGAGAAGGTAATACGGTGGCTGCAGTTCCCATGCGAAAACAATACATCACAGACAAAGGGAAGGCATGGAGCGGTGTTACACTAGGTGACGAAGTGTTGCTGAAAATAACTCACCGCCTCATAAAACAAAGTAAGTGGAAAGGCGGTATGGAGCTCGAAATTATCCGAACCGATAAAAACGAGTATTACTTAATTGAGATAAATCCTCGTATTCCTGCATGGGTGTATCTTTCGGTTGGTGCAGGCCAGAACATACCTGAAGCTCTAACTCTGCTCGCTCTTGGTAAAAATGTAGAACCAATGACAGATTACGAGGTAGGTAAAATGTTTATCCGTTATTCATACGATTTAATAGGTAACCTGTCCGACTTTGAAAAGATATCTATTCAAGGGAAACTATAAAAAGGGAAAAGGGAGAAAGGAACAGAATGTTAAGTTCCTGTATAACTTTCAGTCTGTCCTGATCAACTTGGAGACGTCCTGTGGAACCTTTGCCCCGTCCTGTAGAGTCCGGAGTTTGTCCTGATGGACTTGGAGTCTTCCTGTAAGATCTTTTCCTAGTCCTGATGAACTTGAAGCCGTCCTGTATTAACTTGAGCTTGTCCTGTTAGATCTGGAGCCGTCCTGTAGGATCTGAAATAAAAAATAAGTACCCCTGAATGATTATTCATAACAGGAAGAACGAAAAACATACAAGAAACAGAGAGTAGTAAGCAAGAAACAGCTAAAAACAGATTATCATGAAAAAATTAGCATACGAAAAACCCATCATCAATAAAATAAGTGCAGGAGTGCCAGATAAATTTGGAATGAGCTCTACCATTCAACCTATTACTGAAATTGATAAAGTATCAGTAACGGATTTGGTTGAAGAATATGGTTCGCCACTCTATGTTTTATCCGAAAAAACCATTCGTAACACCTACAACAATGCTGTTAATGCATTTAAAACCAGATATGATAAAGTACAATTTGCTTGGTCGTATAAAACCAACTACCTCAATGCAGTTTGTAATATTTATCATCAAGAGGGTTCTTGGGCTGAGGTTGTTTCAGGATTTGAATACGAAAAGGCCATTGCCAATGGAGTACCTGGAAACAAAATTATTTTTAATGGTCCCGATAAAAGTATTGATGATTTAACCTTAGCCATCAAAAATGAGTCGCTTATTCACATCGACCATCAAGATGAATTTTATGATATCAAACTCATCACTAAAAAAATAGGCAAAAAAGCCAAAGTTGCCATTCGCGTTAATATGGATACGGGTATTTATCCTAAGTGGGTACGTTTTGGTTTCAACCTTGAAAATGGAGAGGCTTGGGCTATCCTGAATAAAATTATGGTAGACGATGGTTTTGAATTAGTAGGCTTGCACACGCATATTGGCACTTATATTATGGATGCTAATGCATACGGTGTAGCGGCCACCAAACTATCTCAGTTAGCTGTTCGTATTCAACACAAGTACAACCACAACATCAAGTATATTGATTTAGGTGGAGGTTTTGCATCCAAAAATACGCTGAAAGGAGCTTACTTACCAGGTAGCGATACCTGCCCTACTTTTGATGATTATGCCGAAGCCATTACCAATGCCTTGGAGCAGTCTGATATTCAGTACGAGCACATGCCTCTACTTATTTTAGAAACAGGTCGTGCTTTAATTGATGATGCGGGTAGCCTCATTGGCTCTGCTTTAGCTAACAAAAGATTACCCGATGGCAGACGTTCCTTAGTCATTAATATTGGGGTGAATATGTTATTTACTTCGTTTTGGTACGAACATCAAATTGCGCCTGCTCAACTTTCCTCATCACATATGGAGGACACCATTATTTATGGTCCTTTATGTATGAATATTGATGTGATTAGAGAGGCTATTAAATTCCCCGAAGTAGAAAAAGGAAAGCATGTAGTGATTAGCAGGATTGGTGCTTATAATATGACGCAATGGATGCAGTTTATCACTTACAGACCTAAGATTGTAATGATAGATTTAGATGGCAATACCCATGTCGTTCGTGAAAATGAAAACCATGAAACTATGAATGCATTGGACAGAACACCTGAGCATTTAAAAGATTTCAATTTATAAAACTCCTATCAAGGGTTAAAAACATTAGGATATACAAGGTTTTATCTATATTCGAAAGATGATATCAAGCATAAAGCAACATACTCAATCAGAAAACTTCAGGTTATTTGTGGATAGCTTATTCAACAGCTATTCGCAAATTTTCTTCTCTACCTACAAACCCTTTGCGGCCTTAATATTTCTGGTAACGTTTATTGATTTTTACACAGGTATGGTGGGTTTACTTGCGGTTGTTACAACCTCCATCAGTGGTTTTCTGCTAAACCTAAATAAGCAAACGGTAGCTCAAGGTTTGTATGGATTTAATAGCTTATTGGTTGGTTTGGGTTTAGGCATGTATTATGGCTTTAGCGGATATCTGGTTTTTATCGTTATTCTAGCAGCCATACTAACTTTGTTTATTTCGGTTACACTACAAGGCGTTATTGGTAAATACAATATTCCGTTTTTAAGCATCCCGTTTTTATTGGGTATATGGACCTTTACTTTAGCCACCAAACACTTTGAAGCTTTGGGCATCAGCGAAAGAGGCATTTACACCATGAACGAGCTTTATGTGATTGGCGGACACTCTTTAGTGCAGGTTTACGAGTATTTTAACATGGCCGAAATACCCGCCTTTTTAAAAGTATATTTCATTTCCTTGAGTGCTATCTTATTTCAATATAACGTACTCGCGGGATTAATTCTATCCATTGGCTTGCTCCTTTATAGTCGCATCGCATTTTCTTTATCGCTCATCGGTTTTTTTATTGCCTACTCCTTTTACCAAGGCATTAATGCCGATATCACTTTACTGGAATACAGCTATATTGGTTTTAATTATATACTCACAGCCATTGCCATTGGAGGTTTCTTTTTAATTCCTTCTCCTCGATCTTACCTCAGTGTCGGTGTTTTGGTACCCTTGGTTGCAATCCTATCCATTAGTTTCAGCACAGTATTCTTAAAATTTAATCTGGCTATTTATTCCTTGCCTTTTAATGTAATTGTATTGATGTTTTTATACATCCTTAAATTTAGGATGAGTTATTCACCCAAACTGGCAGAAGCTTATTATCAACACAATGCACCTGAGGTAAATTTATACACACACATTAATAACCTTAAACGATATAACTTTCTTAATTATCTGGCCATCAAACTACCGTTTCGCGGTCAATGGAAAGTTTCGCAAGGACACAATGGTAGTTATACGCACCAAAATAATTACCAACACGCCTGGGATTTTGTTATTACCGACAATCAGGATAAACAGTTTAAAACGGATGGTAATTTTTTAGAGGATTATTATTGCTATAACAAGCCAGTAATAGCTTGTGAAAAAGGCGTAGTAGAAGAGGTTATTGATTATATTGAAGACAATAATATTGGCGAGGTAAACCTTGAAAATAACTGGGGAAACTCGGTCATCATCAAACACAACGAATATGTATATTCTAAAATAAGCCATCTAAAAAAAGACAGCATTACGGTTAAAAAAGGTGATGCGGTTTCCTTTGGTCAGGTCGTTGGCAAATGTGGAAACTCTGGTCGTTCTCCGTATCCACATATTCATTTTCAGTTGCAATCGTATCCATATGTGGGTTCTCAAACTTTAAATCATCCCATCAGTAGTTTTCTTCATCATCAAGAAAAAGAATTGAGTTTAGAGGATTATACCTATCCTAAAGAAGGCGATATCATCTCCAATTCTGAAAGCAGCGCTCTAATAGAAAATGCCTTTCGATTTATACCCGGGCAACAGCTTAAGTTTGAATTAAACATCAATAATACAATAAGCCAGTTAAACTGGGATGTTAACCTTACGCCCAATAACGAAACATATTTAGAATGTAAGCATAGTAAATCGAAAGCCTACTTTGTATCCAACGAGCACCTGTTTTACTTTACACATTTCGAAGGAAAAAAAGGCTCTATCCTACATCATTTTTACATGGGAGCTTTTAAAGTGCAGAAGTGTTTTTATGCTAATCATCAGCTTAAAGACTCTATTCCTTTAAATCATTCCATCCCTAAAAAGTATTTGTGGTTGCACGATTTTATCAGTCCGTTTATACAATTAATCAGCGCGAAATACACCTTGCGTTATGATCATATAGACGACTTATTTTCTCCTTCTAGAATTGAACTCAGTGCAAAACGAACCAATACCTTTTTAGGAAAAACCATTCAAGAATATAATTACCCCATAATAATTAATCATCAAGGTTTAGAAAGTTTTATGATACATCAGTCTGATCAAATAATCAGTTTAAAGAGAATCATTAATTAAACCCACTCAACAAAGCGACAAGCCCCAATACAATGAAAAAATTACGTATCCCACACACTATAAAGCGAATAAGCATTGGAGCTATCTTTTTGATGTTGTTATGGATGCCATCGCAGGCTCAAACGCAAAGTACATATTCAAGCACCGACAGTACTACATACGCCCAGTATATGACAGGCGACTGGGATGCCTTAATACAAAGCGGACAGCGAGCCGTTTCAAGCGGCATTGATTACTTTTATTTACGTATGCGTATTGCTTATGCCTATTATAGTAAAGGTCAGTATAGGTTAGCTATTCCTCATTATATAAAAGCACTTAATTTTAACGCGAATGATGCCAACGCGCAATATTTTTTAATGCAGTGTTATGCATATGCAGGTAGAGCTAATGATGCTTTAAAATTCTCCTCAAAAATATCGGGCCAAAAATTACCTGATTTGAAAGCAAAATATCAACAGTCGGTTTTAGCTGGTGGAATAATATACTCGTATTCGGGCTCAAACAACGATGTGGACTTTACACATAATAGCAATGCTAATTTATCAATAGATGCCATTCAAAAAACCACCAATTACTTTCATAATACCCATAGCTTTTTATCGCATCGTATGGGCAAATCTGTTATTGTAAATCACTCGCTGGATTATCTATATAAAAATGAATACAATTATATAATTAATGGAGGTACTCCATACGTGCTTAATGACCAAGCCTTACACCAATGGACTTATGGTTTAAATATGCAGATAACACCTTTTACTGGTTTTACCGTTACTCCGGGATTTCATCACATCAAAATATACATCCCCACGACATACAAAAATCTAAAATTTAACACCTCACTATATAGCTTAAAAGCCCAGTATGAGTTAAACAAAGTAAGCCTTGGAACATCATCTTTGGTAGGAACACTTAACGATGTAAAAAACATTCAAATAGGTGGACATTTTACTTGGTACCCAAAAGCTAACCTTAACTTATACTATTCGTTAGATACCTATTGGCAACAACAGCAAGTAACAAAGCACCAAAACATTGATATTATCGTTAAAAATACCATAGGTTTTAAAATATCGAATTATTGGTGGGCAGAAGCCAGCGTTATATTACCAGAATACAATAATTTTTACGACTTTAGTACTGGAGCTCTGTACAATAGTCTGGAATCCAACAAAAACACATTTAGCATCAATAATATATTCCTAACTAAAAACGATAAGTTATCTTTTACCCTAGGAGTAACAAGCAATACCAATGTATCCTATTTGGTACAAACGGAAGACCCATTAAATAAAACAAACGGAATTTCATATAACACACTAACTTTTACAGGAGGCCTGATATGGAAACTTTAAAAAGACTATTTGCTGTAGCATTTCTGATTTTACTTACTAACTCAGCAATTGCACAAAGTGCCAATTACGAAAAGCTTAGAGAAGCCTTTAAGACGAGCTATGAGAAAGAAGCTTTTGAAAAATGGGATGCCGCTATTGAACCATTAATAAAGGCTTATGTAGAGGATTCGTATGAGTGCAATCTACGTTTAGGATGGTTGTATTATTCAGCAGCTAATCACACGGAATCGCAGAAATACTATAAAAAAGCCATTGATTTAAAACCATTTTCTATCGAGGCCAAATTTGGACTCATTTACCCTGAATATGCTTTAGGGAATATGCAGAAGGTCATTTACTTATATAATGAAATTTTAACGGCTGCACCCAATAATACGCAAGCTCTATACCAATTAGGAACAGTTTATTTTTATGCAGGAGAATACGATAGAGCGGCTAAATTATATAGCAAGGTAGTAGATTTATTCCCTTTTGGTTACGATGCGCTTATCATGTTGGCTCACACCAATTATCATCTTAAAAAATTTCGTGAAGCAAAAGTACTATACAACAAGGTACTGCTTTATAATCCAGAAGATGCTGCTGCTTTAGAGAGCTTAAAGTTATTGGAGTAAAATAATATCTGCAGAATAATACCTTATTCTGCAAACAAAAAAGGTTGTACTCACTTAATGAACACAACCTACATATTGCTTTAACGCTTATTTTTATGAATGGAAACTACAGGTCTGCCAGTTCTCCAATCTTTCTGTCGTTGATAGGCTGCACAGGTCTATTGTTATGTTTTGGCATAACTTTGTGCAACGCTTCTAATTGCTCATGCGTAGCTTGTATATGCGTTTTTCTAACAAACCAATGCACACCCTCTGTACATGGAGGTGTGGTTAAGGAACCTTCATAAATATAAAACTCATCATGCTCCGAAAAAGCACTTTGTGCACAAATAGATTCCGTAACTATTGTTTTTTTGCCTACTTCTGTAGGAATATGATGTGTTAGTTTCTCGATAAACTCGTTGGGTTCGCCTTCCTCTATAAATACACCTAATACAGATATATGACCATCTTCAGACACATGTACAAAATGAGCTTCCCCAGCTAATTCTTTACCATCAATTGTATGTTCGCTCGGAAAATGGAAGTGAAACTGTTTTAACACAAAATCTTTCCCTTCAATATTGATTTTATTTTCCTGACCTTTATTAAAATTTACCTGAATTGAATGACCATTATTAACAAAGTCAACACCCGACACATAACTGTAATTTTGATGGATTTCGATATTGCTTGTCGTAGATAAATCAGATGAAATATCAATTGGGGATTGATGATGCCCTCTACAATCTGAATATGCTGGACATAACTTATCCCATTCCTCAGGCCCTTCTTCACCTTCATAACCCCAATGGGCTAATTCCGTTCCTGAATGTTCTTTATGCTTGGTGTTTTCTTTTTTACTCGTAGTGTTACAAGCTAATGTCAATGATAATAGCAGTGTGGCTACTATAAACTGAATAGGTCTCATTTTAATAGTATAAATTGTTTATGCCGCGAATGTATATCTTATGTGTAATAAAAAATATAAAATACTGTTAAAACAAGTTACACCAACAAATACATATTCTATCTAAATAAAGAGGGGTAGTTATATAAAATCAATACTTCAACGCTTAAAGTATGAAAAAATACAAGGGTGTATCCTTCCAAACTAAATAAAACCTTTTTATTAGTCCTTATTAAATAAGTTAGACTGATCTATTTAATTCGCTAAACCTAGCTCCTCTTTTTTTTCTTGATGCTTTAAATTTATATTAATTGGAGTATAGTTTTCTGTTAAAATGTGATATGCATTAATACACAAGTAATTTATATCATAAAAATTTACTTTGTATCTGTTTTTTCCTAAATTACTATCTTAATCCCAATTGCTCATTTAAACCTTACATATATGCGGGCACTCGTTATATTCTGTTTTATTTTGGTTGCTTTATTAACCAATGCACAGGAGTATGACGTGCGCATTTCTAAAATAACCGACGACGTTGGAATGAATATTCCATCCACCTTTGGCATTGCGGAAGATGAGCAAGGTTTTATTTGGTTTGGTACGGTTGAAGGACTCTATCGTTACGATGGGCAAAAGGTGAAAATATACCGTCAGTCGGAAACGGAGCCCAACTCATTATCCAGTCAAACCATTCGCACATTATTATATGACTCCATTTCTAATATCATGTATATTGGAACGCAGAACGGAGGTTTAAATATCCTGAATCTTGAAACGGATCAGTTTTCGTGCTTCAAAACATCTGAAGATCATAAGCTAAGTCTCAACAACAATAATGTATGGAGCCTTTTGTTGGATGACAATGGTTTACTTTGGATTGGTATGGAAGATAACCAGCTGGCTATTTACGACCGAAAATCGCATACACTTAAGCATATCCCTATCATTACAAAAGAGCTGTTAGCTACTAAAGGAAGCTGCACCATTCGCATGCTTTTTCAGGATTCAAACGGAAATGTTTATGTGGGCACTGACCGATATGGCATTTATATTTTTGATAAAAATGGTGATAGAACCAATATCTCGGCAACCGTTATAAATAAAAAGGAAACTCCACTTAGTCTAGTATTATCCGCTACCGAAGATAAAAATGGAATAGTTTGGATAGCAACCTATGGCAACGGAGTGCTAGCATACAACCCCAAAGAAAAAACTTTTAAAGACCATTCTGCAGACATTGTAAATAAACAATTGATTTCTGATTTAATTTATTCCGTTGTTGTGAATAAGGATGAAGAATTATGGGTAGGAACGGAATATGGTATTTCTACCTACCTTTTTTCAAAGCAAGTCAGCGATAATTTCCAGCAAAATCTTTCTAAAAAGAAATCATTAACCGATCATCGTATCAGAAAATTATTTCTTGATTCGAAGGGAATATTATGGATTGGTAATGAAGCAGGTGTAGATAAGTTAATTAAGCGAACCCAATTTAAAGTCTACCAGCACGACATTACTAAAACAAATACCTTACCCATGGGAATTACACGCTCCTTATTCAAGGATAGCGATGGTAATATCTGGATAGGACTGATTGATAAAGGGATGGTGAAGTATTCCCCTAAAGACAATAAATATCGTACCTACCCTTATTATAAAAATAAACAAGGTCGAGAGGTTGCTAAGCAAATATCCAATATCAGGGAATCACGATTTGAAGATTATTTCTGGATTGGCGATTGGGATAATGGTCTGCTTCAATTTAATCCTAAAACGGGTAAGTATACCGAGATCACAAATTCCTTTAAATCTAACATCTCACTCATAGACAATAGGATTCAGGCCATACACGAAGACCCTAATGGCACACTATGGTTAGCCACAGAAAATGGGATTAATAGATATAATCCAAACAATCAATCAGTTCAAGCAATCAAACACGATCCTTTTAATGACAACTCGGTTAGTGCTAATTCTTTTCAATCGCAGGCTTTTATTCAAGATAAAAAAGGGAATTTTTGGGCTGGCACTTGGACCGGAGGTTTAAATTATATTGAAATATTATCGGAAGAACCTTTAAAATACAAGGCGCACCGACTTAAGGATAAAAATTCTGACGAGTGGGCTAATATGAACCACGTTATCTCTCTCTATCAACAAAATGATTCCACCCTGTGGATTGGTACTTTTGGATATGGACTATACCAATATCATATAAAAGCCGATTCGCTGCAGCATTACGATATTTCATCTGGTCTTTGGAGTAATATTATTTTTGGCATTTTACCAGGCGACAACAATACCCTGTGGCTAAGCACCGATCATGGTTTATCTGAAATTAACCTTCAAAATCAGAATATTATTAACTATGATATTACAGATGGATTGCAGGATAATCACTTTTTTTGGGGTGCAGCACATAAAGCCCATGATGGAGAAATTATAGTGGGTGGTATTAATGGCTTTAATAGTTTTTATCCTAAAAATATAAAACCAATAAAGTCGCACTTTAAACTGCATTTTACCGAGATAAAAATCTTTAACGAAATACATAAAACAGATAAAGCAACTCATTTACTCGATACCTTGCATTTAAAATACAACCAGAATTTCGTTACGCTTAACTATGCTTTATTGGACTATTCTGAGCCTACAAAAAACTCTTTTAGGGTAAAGCTAGAAGGGCTTGAGAGTGATTGGGTTTATGTGGGGCGACAGCGATCTGTTAACTACTCTAACCTTAAACCTGGCAAGTATGTATTTATGGCGCAAGCGCTCGATTCGGAGGGATACTGGAACAAGCAAAGCCGTGCTTTATATATTTTAATTGAAAAACCTTGGTGGAACAGGTATTGGGCTATCATGCTATTTATTAGCCTTATCTTATTAATCGTATATAGCATTTATTCTTTCAGAGTTAGATCATTAGAAAAGCAAAAAAAGCGCCTTTCGAGAATGGTTAAAGAAAGAACCAAAGAAATTTCGAGGAAGAACGAGGAGCTTGAAAAAACGCTAAATAAGTTGGCTGAGGTAAAAGGCAAGGCCGTACAGTCCGAAAAAATGGCTTCTATAGGTATGCTGGCAGCTGGGGTTGCACACGAAATTAATAACCCCATCAACTTTATTCATTCTGGCGTTTCTGGTTTTGAGAATCACCTAAACGACAACAACATACTGGTGTCTGATGAATCTAAATATTATATCAAGGTGATAAAAGAGGGTGTTTCGCGCGTAGTAAAAATTGTTTCTAGTTTAAATCAGTTTAGCCGAACCAACGATTCTTTTGATGAGCAATGTGATATTCACGAAATAATTGACAACTGCTTACTTATGCTCAATAACTTAAGCAAAGAAAAAGTTGATATTATTAAAAACTACCACGCAACAGATATACTTAAAGGTAACTCTGGTAAACTACATCAGGCCTTTTTAAATATACTAAGCAATGCCGTACATGCTATTCCTGAAAAAGGAAAAATTGAGATTACTACCCTACAAAATGATGGCAAACTAGAAGTACATATAACGGATAATGGAGTTGGTATTGAGGAGCATATTAAAAACCGAATTATGGAACCATTCTTTACCACCAAAGACCCTGGACAAGGCACAGGGCTTGGACTGTCATTAACCAACCAGTTTATATCAGAACATAAAGGTAGTTTAAGTTTTAGCTCGCAAATGAACCAAGGCACTACCGTTATCATTACCTTACCTTTATAATAAAATGTCTATTTCATACGCTCAAAATGATAGTTGAACCTATCGCAACAAGGTGCTTGTAGTACCAGTTGATTATCATCTTCTAACACCAAGTATTTTTCTTTATCAGCAAGGAAAAAATCCGATTTATTATCTTCCTCTAAAGTCACTAAAAATCGATCATCATCCTTATGTTGAATGCCTGGAATTATCTTACCGTATTCTAGTATTTTACCCTCCTTAACAAAAGCGTAGATTCCATAAGCCTTTAGCTCTAGGTAATCAAAATTATTCTCATAACCACTCCCCGCAAAACCTCCAGATATATCCACTAATTTCCATTTGCCGTACACCTTTAATTCGTCAGAAGTAAATATTTCAGTCTCATGATAAGTGGTCATTATAACATTGGATAAAAGAGAAGTGGTTTTAGTAATTTCGTTATTGCAAGAGATGAGCACAACGACTAATAAAACAATAGCTAATACAAGGTGAACCTTTTTCATTTTACTATGGGTTTGTTTTTAGTAAAGATGGGAAAATTAGTGGCCGGTTGCTTTTACATAAACCAACAAAACCTATTAAATCCGTAAATTTAATAGGTTTTGATATATCTCTTTTTTTTAAAACGACACTACCACCAAGGCATTAAGTACTGCGAAAATGTTTCGTATAAACTTAACAACAAATAGATAGCTCCGAGCACAAAAACAATGGTTTTCTTTGTTTTATCCGCTATAACTATGCCAATACAAATAGGTATTAAAGCCCAAATAAATCCCATAATTCCACTAACAATCTGAAAAGTAGGTGTATTAAAAAAATCATCAACCAACTTAGGTGTTACAAAATAAAAAACTCTTGTTACAAGCAACCAAATAACCAAAATAAACATGGCCATGTCTGCGTTTGTATTTGATATTGGTTCAAGATTTTCTCCTTGTTTTGGACAGCTTCCATATTCATTATCGCCCTCTTCACTATCTGTACATAATAAAACCAAAAGCCAAATGGTTCCCACAATAGGGATTAAACTGATTAAGATCATCCAACCACTTTTGCCAATATCATGTAGCCGCCTTACAACCACGGCTAGGCCAGGCACAAAAACGGCAAATGCATATAGAAAATAGAAAGCGCCATACGGAAGGTATAAAATGGTTAAACCAAGTAAATTATCTGCAACACCTGCTACTATTAAAAAAAGCAGATTAAACAAGGAAAATAACCAATACTCTTTTCTTCTTGCTCTTCCGCTAAAATCGGCGTATTGCCTTAAAGCTTTTAAATACCAATTCATTATTCATTTAGGTTTTTGTGCCGATGTAATGGCTTTTCGGCTTTGCCTCGTTTTTGTAATAGGTTTCTGACTCCTCTTTAATAATCCTGAAACTACAAATACTGATATTATGACTAAAGGTTATGTTTTACTCAACATAAACAATTAACATTAGTAATACTATACTTGAAATCCAAAGCCGTTTCATTGATAAAATCAATTGGTTTGTTGAAAGTATTTGTTTTCGAACCCATTCCATCTTAAAATTGTAATATAAAATAAGTCAATAGCTTTTGTTTTATTAGTTTTGATAAAGCATTGGTAAGAAAATGGGGGAACATTTAACTTTATGACTATTGACTTTGATCTTATCACCTTATCTATTGAACAAAAACAACCGATGAAAACAACACTTAAACACAAACAAATAGAAAATATCATATACCTAGCTGTATGGACTATTCTAGTCACCTTTGTCACTTTTTTATCCGAAAGAAACGACGAGATTCAATGGTACAAGGTAATGCACGATTTAGCTTCAATGCTTCCGTTTTTTCTTATATTTTTTATCAATAACAAATGGCTTACACCACATCTATTATTCAAGAAAAAATACATTTGGTATTTTAGCATTACTGGTATTTTAATCCTTGGTTTAAGTCATCCAGCCCTTATAAGGCAATTGCACGAACTTATTCCGCTACCCGATAATCTGCAGCCACTAGGACCTAATGTGCGTCCTCACGGATCTGGTTTTTCTCCTTTAAGTAGACCTCCTCGCGGTCAGAATTTGGAGACCTTTAGAGCAGGAATGGCACCACCGGGAAAAGGTATTTTTATTCGTTACCTAAACACTATGCTTTTAGCTGCCATGGTAGTTGGATTTAACACGGCTATTAAACAGGCAGGCAGGCTAGTGAACGAAGAGCGTTTAAGACATCAGCTAAGCGAAGAAAAACTACAGGCTGAATTAGCTTTTTTAAAGCATCAAATTAGTCCCCATTTTTTAATGAATACATTAAATAATATTCATGCATTGGTTGAATTGGCGCCCAAAGATGCGCAGCATTCTATTGTTGGATTATCACATATGCTTCGTTATTTGCTGTACGAAAAAGAAGATAAAAAGACTTCCTTGGAAAAGGAAATTGAGTTTATTAAAAGTTATACCAACCTGATGCGAATGCGTTATTCAGATGAATTGGAGGTGAAACTTAAATTTCCAGAGGTAACGCCAAAAATATCTATTCCGCCATTTGTATTTATTACTATTTTAGAGAATGCATTTAAGCATGGAGCTGCCATCAATAAAAACTGTTTTATCCATTTAAGTATTACCGTTAAAGATAACTACTTAGTGGTGGACTGCAGCAACTGCAAACAGGCAGAGGTATCATTACCACAGGCCGAAAGTAGTGGTATTGGATTAGTAAATACGCGCAAAAGACTTGACTTGTACTATGGCGATAAGTACATTTGGGAAGTAAACCAAAGCGATAAAATTTATTCAAGCATTATTAAATTACCAATATGATTATAAAGTGCGTTGCTATTGATGATGAGCCACTGGCCTTAAAACAGATTTCGAGCTACATAGAACGAACTCCCTCCTTAGAGTTAGTGGCTGCTTTAAGTAGTGCAACATCGGCTTACGAGGTGTTGGATAATAACGAGGTAGATTTACTATTTGTAGATATTAATATGCCCGAGTTATCGGGTATGGATTTTGCCAAATCTCTCAAACAAAACATCGGTATCATTTTCACCACTGCCTATAGTGAATACGCACTGGATGGATTTAAAGTTAACGCCATCGATTATATCTTAAAGCCCATTGGATACGATAACTTTATCACTGCTGTGGATAAAGCCAAACAACGTCTTTCTCAGGAAAATAAATCAACCGAAGAATTAAAAGGCAATAACGATTATTTGTTTATTAAATCGGAGTACAAAATCATTCGCGTAGAGCTTAAAAACATCACCTATATTGAGGGAATGCGCGAATATGTTCGTATTCATCTATCCAACCAAAAACCTGTTATTACCTTATTGAGCTTTAAAAAGCTGATGGAGAAGCTACCGCACAATAGCTTTATGCGTGTGCATCGCTCCTACATTGTTAATCTCAAAAAAATTACCACCATAGAACGTATGCGTATCATCTTTAACGAAGATGTTCGTATTCCTGTAAGTGAGCAATATAAAGAGGCTTTTCAGAAATATATTGATGAAAACTTTCTAACTTAATATTCACTCATAACAGTTACATTCACGTTTATCTCAATAATAACTCCTTTAATCAATCGAGCAATTCTTTCATCATTTAGATTCTGTAACTTATATAAAACAACAATTCGCTGAATATCAAACCTATTGATCGTGAATTTAAATCCCAACACAATGAGTACAGAAACTTATCCTTTAAAGAAAGTTATTTTTGTTGATGAAGAAAAATGTGTTAACTGTCATGCCTGCATAACTGCTTGTCCTGTAAAATTCTGTAACATAGACAAAGGCAATCACATGTCAATTAATAGCGATTTATGTATTGCTTGCGCTAGTTGCATACCTGCTTGTAAACACGATGCCAGGGTTCCAAAAGATGATTTTGATTTGCTATTTGAAAATTTATCCAAAGGCGATAAGTACGTGGCCATTGTAGCGCCTGCCATTGCAGCAAGTTTCCCGGGAGCTTACAACGAGTTTAATGGATGGTTAAAGAGTATTGGTATTAAAGCCATTTTTGATGTAAGTTTTGGTGCTGAACTTACCGTTAAATCGTATCTAGAACATCTTAAATCTGAGCCTAAGTCAGTTATTGCCCAACCATGCCCTGCCATTGTTTCATACATTGAATTGTATAAACCCGAGCTAATTAAATACCTCGCCCCTGCAGACAGTCCCATGTTACACACCATTAAAATGGTAAAGGAATTCTATAGTGAGTACGCCGATTATAAGTTTATTGTTGTATCGCCTTGTTTGGCTAAAACCAGAGAATTTGAAGATAGTGAATACGACATTTTAAATGTAACTTTTGCATCTTTTAACCAATACTTTACCTCAAATAAGATTAACCTTTTCGATTTTTCTCCAATCGATTTTGATAACCCTCCTGCCGAACGTGCAGTATTGTTCTCTACACCTGGAGGATTATTAAGAACCGCTTGCAGAGAAGTTCCTGAAATAGTAGACAAAACCAGAAAAATAGAAGGAAAGGAAGTTATTTACGATTACTTGGATAACTTACCTGCAGATATAGAAAATGGAATTGCCCCATTACTAATAGACTGTTTGAATTGCCACCACGGGTGTAATGGAGGCCCAGGGACTTTAACGCATGATAAATCATTGGATAGAATTGAATCATTGATTGAAGCCAGAAAAAATACAATGATTGCCGAGTATAATAATCGAAAGGGGAAAAAAGTATTTTCAAGAACAGTGAATAGTTTTTGGGAAGAAGGTTTGTACAATAGGTCATATATTGATAAAAGCTCCAATAATACCATATTGATTCCGAGTGAAACAGAGAAATGGGAGATTTATAAAACATTGAATAAATCCTCTGAAAAAGAAGTGTATAATTGCTGTTCGTGTGGATATGGTTCGTGCGAAGATATGGCAACTGCTATATTTAATGGTTTTAATAAGAAGGAAAATTGCCATTATTTTAAAAGTTCCGTTATTCTAAATATCTCAACTTCGGTATCGGAAACCATTACTGAATTACATAAAAAGTTTAAATCGATTAGCGACATGTTGCTAATTTTTAAAGAACTAAAGGGTGAATTTGATGAACTTGAAGCAGCCTTTGTAAAACAAGGTAAACTCGTTGAAAAATTTGATGGAATAGCAAATACCATTCAAGCGGTTTCGGTTCAAACTAACATTTTATCGCTCAATGCGGCTATTGAAGCAGCTAAAGCGGGTAATGTAGGAAAAGGATTTGCAGTAGTGGCAAGTGAGGTAAAAAAGCTTGCTGAAAATACGACTCTTGAAACGCAGAAAATTAAAAGTAATTCTATAGAAGTAAAACAGTATTTTGATATTACAGAGACTAAACTAAAATCGTCGACAGATAAATGTAAAAAAGCCTCTGATCTGTTCTTAAAAGTTTCGGATGCAGTAGATGAAATGAATAATGCGATTCAACAACTTAATCAGAAAACAAGTACATTAGCGTTAAATGAATCACAAACACTACATGATTCCGAATTTAAAATAAATCAAGAAGATATGTATCTGATGGATATATAATTTTCTTATTTGGTCCGCTTGAATCCTTGTTGATATTAACAACTTATTGATTTCAACATCAGGAAAGTCTTATGATTATATGTATATTATAATCCTGAAATAAATCTACTAAAGAAATAATGGGTAACGGGAATCATAAAAAAAAGAAAGTAGAACCTATCTACCAAGAGAATGGGAAACTGGATAAAGAGTATTACTTTAATGAACTGGAACGTTTACAGCTTGAATTAGTAAAACTACAAGAGTGGATAAAACACAAAGGCTTAAAAGTTGTAGTAATTTTTGAAGGCCGAGATGCTGCCGGTAAAGGAGGTGCCATCAAGCGCATTACCCAACCCTTGAATCCGCGTATTGTTAAAACGGTAGCCCTACCTGTTCCTACCGAGCGAGAGAAAACCCAATGGCACTTTCAACGCTATGTTTCTCACCTTCCCGCTGCTGGCGAAATGGTTATCTTTGACCGTAGTTGGTATAATCGTGCGGGAGTAGAAAAGGTGATGAAATTTTGCTCTGATGATGAATATGAAGAGTTTTTTCGTTCCTGCCCTGAATTTGAGCGCATGCTTATTCGATCTGGTATCACACTCATTAAATATTGGTTCTCTGTAAGCGATGAGGAGCAAGAAAAACGATTTTCGGAGCGCATTAAAACACCCTTGAAACGATGGAAAATTAGTCCCATGGATATGGCTTCACGCACCCATTGGGTAGATTATTCTTTGGCCAAGGATAAAATGTTTCAGTATACAGATACCAAGAAAGCACCTTGGTTTGTGGTAGATGGTGATGATAAAAAGAAAGCTCGTTTAAACTGTATTTCTCATTTATTATCGAAGATTCCGTACAAGAAAGTTTCTTACGAAAAATTAGAACTTCCTGAATTACAAGACAAGGATAATTACATTCGACCTCCTAAGGATGAACAAACATACGTACCTAAAGTATATTAGCGATTAAGCAATTAGAGTTTAGTTTTAGTCGTTAGGCAATCAAACCCGCTTATACTTTAGTTTTAACTTTCTTTTTGGATAGATAAAAATAAATGCAAACAGGCTATATAAATCACGACACATATGGTTTATGAGTCTGTTTGGATAAGATACAAAACTACCCTTTCGCATGTTATAAGCAACCGCAATAGCGGTTAAAAATCCGTACACCATAAATGGCCATACTTGATGAGTCAGCGCAGCTAATACAATCATTCCAATAAGTAACAACCAAGTTGGGTCACTCGTCAGCATTCTTTTAATTACATACTTGTTGTAAAAGTTACTCCTATAAAGCACAGATCGTGTATAAAGATATCTTCCATCAATAAAAGAACGCCATAATCTACTGGTATCATTATAGTCTATGGTATGATGATTTGCCATCAATTCCTTTTTCCTTAAAAGCGGAATTCCTTTTAAAGCCAAACGGTAGCCAAAATCTAAATCCTGCCCTTTTTTAAACATATTACGCATTCCTCCAACACTATCCCAAACGGAGCGCTTGACAGCAAATAATCCTCCGGTTGTATTCTGGAGCGTATCCTTTTCACAATAAATCTTTCTGTAAAAATCCTTTCGTAAAAAATTACCATCCACATCGTAATAGTAATTCATAAAATTACCTGAAACAAAATCATGTTTTAGTACGCCCTGCTCATCTAAAATTAAATTCAAAAAATCAGGATTTACTTCCATATCGCCATCCAGAAATATTAAACTATCTCCTTTAGATTCTTTAACTCCAATATTTCGTGCAATGGCCGCGTTGTATCTTCCTGTAATTAAAAAAGTATTTACTTCAGAAAACTGATTGGCGACTTTTATACTATCATCTGTCGATTTAGAATCTACATATATGATTTCAGCATCCAGTTGACCATCAGTTAAAACTTTCACCGTACTTGTTAAGCATAACTCTAAACGCCAGCCCTCATTCCTACCAATAATTATAAATGATATCATATTTTAGATAGCGTATTTCGTTTTTTATAAAAAGCATAAACCGCCCTTAGTTGTTGCATTGCAAAACCTAATAAAAAGACTGATTTGGGAGCGTGAGATTTATAATATCTGAACCACATTTTAAGGCTCGTTTGTGCATAAGCATTATTAAATGATTGAAAGAAAGACCAACTAGATTGCTTTACAAAACTCTTTCCTCCTCCTGTTTCTTCAATATAAGAATAAACGGGAGAGTCATAACTGATATAAGCGTCGTAACCGGCTTCTTGAATACGCAAGGTTAAATCATAATCAGATGCATATTGTGGCAGTTGTTCGTTATAACCTTCTACTTCCTTAAAAATAGATACTGGAATTAAAGTTCCTCGTCCATTTAAACATTTACTATTATACAGTCCGCTTAAACTATTAGTAAGAGGCGTAAATGCTTTATGATATTTAACTTCCTTAGCCTTCCACCAAACAATATCCTTTACCCCCGAAAAGAATATATACTCCTTTTCTTTTTTTACAAGATTTAAAGAACCGATGATAGCCTTCTGTTTGTTATGATGATGCTTTACTAAACTCTCTATTAACGTAGGTGCAAAATAGGTATCATTATTTAAAGTGATAATAGTATCAGCACCAAACTTAATAGCAGCCTTGCAACCTTCATTCATGGATTTAGTCCACCACCAATCACCTGTTCCTTTTACTACATTCACTTCAGGATACTTGGCTTTGATTTCTTCTGAAGTGCCATCTGTGGAACCATCATCAACGATAACAATACCAATATTCTTAATGCTTTGCTGTTGGAGCAATTGGATGCATTGATGGGTATATTCTTTTCTGTTAAAAACAGCTATTACAACAAATATCTTCATACCATCAATTAGTGCTAACATGGTTTTCTATTGAATTCGTATCATCATTGTATAACACAGGAAACAAAGTCAGTGCAATGAAAAAAACTTTAATAAAATAAACTTGTGAAAACCCAATCAGAAATATAGTAACAATAGCGAAAAAAGCCATCCGTTTATCTACTTCGTAGGCTATACACATTCTACGAAATCCTAGGTACATCAAGTAAAAATAAAGGATAAAAGCGATTCCTCCGTACATGACCAAATGATTAGTAACGCCATTATTACGGTGAATCGTTCGGGCTTCTTTCTCTCCTTGAAAGCGTGTATCTTCCGAACGCCCCATACCAATTAATGGATGCTTCAAGAAATCATAAAAATCTATCTCTGCACTTTTAAAGCGAGTATTATAAGTAGCACTAGAGTAGCTCATCTTTTGAATGATTTTATTACCCAAAAAGTTGAGGCTAAAAAAAGCAATTAAGCCTGTTACAACGACCAACGGAATCATAATATATCGCAGCGTACTATTTTTATTAATTAACAGATAGAAGATAATCAGACCAACCACCACCACTAATCCCGAAGTAGAAAATGTGGTAATAACGCCCAGCATAAGAATTCTATTTTTTCGGGTATGTAGCTTCCCCGTTTTAATAATACTAAATAGTAAAGCAACAATTAAAAATCCCGAAAAAGCACCTGGTTCCCAGAATGGACCTGAGTTACGCTTAAGCAATACAAGCCCTTCTCCCTGCGAATTAAAGGTGTACAGAATAATATTAGGCCATACCTTATAGTTAGATTCTTTAATCAGCGGGTTTTCAAATAATGGAGCTATGGTACCTTCCATAAATCGCTCAACAGGTCCGATATACGAACTCAAGTAAAACACCAAACTAGCCAATACCGAAAACACCATGATATCGATATAGTAATCAACAGTTTTCCTTCCAACAGCTTTTATAGTAAGATAGGCAAACATAACCCGCACATGCATCCCAATGTAAGTAGCTATAGGTAAGTCGTAAAACTTAAGTGTTTGTCCAAGTTGAATACAAATAAGAACCACCACATAAATAACAAAATAACGGTCAATCTTTCTTTTACGAATAGCAAATACCAACGCTGGGATGGCCAAAAATGCAATCATCATAGCTATATGTGCCTTATAAAAAAAAGGAATACCCGAAAATGCAATCATCAGGTATATCAGAATATAGTCCGTTATTTTTGAAAGATTAAGCATTATTACCTGATATGTTTTTAATGATAGATTGATATAAATCGATATACTTTGGGGCAATATCCCTTATATTAAAATGATCGAGAACATTTTGCCTTGCACTATTTGACAAAGCTTCTTGATATTCATCTATCGTGCAATATTCAATCCCCTTTGCTAAATCAGTTACGTTCTTATCTTCCGCCAAGTAACCATTTTTTTGATGCTGAATCATATCACCATTTCCTCCAATCTTAAAAGCTACAACAGGTGTTCCACAAGATAAACTTTCCATAATTAGATTTGAAAGGTTTTCTTGTAAGGATGGGACTACCGCAACATCTACAGACGACATATACTCAATCATTAACTGGTCATCATTTATTTCACCTAAAAAATATGTTTTTAATCCACCAATGGTAGTTTCCTGACTCTTTTCGCCAATAACCACCAACTCATATTTATCGTTATTTAGTTTCTTTAAGGCCTCGCTAATATAACGATATCCTTTGCGGGATTCTGACAAAACGTCTACTGCAGCAAACATGATTAGCTTTTTATTCTTAGGAAGTCCTAACTTTTCTCGACATTCATCCTTGTGCAAAGGTTTAAACTTATTTGTATCAATACCATTGGGTAAACCTACTACCTGATGTTCTTTACCTATTAAGCTTTCAGAAACACAGTCTTTCATCCATGCGCTTAAACCTATAAATGTAAGATGTTTGGTGGTTTGCAATATTCCTTTCTTAGCCCTTAACTGACGATAACTTAATCCTTGCTGAGCATCTTTTTTTAAAACGGGACATGATTCACAGCCTCTGACATAAGCACCACATTCTTCATCGTAATGACAGCCGCCTGTATACCACCACATATCATGTAAAGATATAACAATGGGAATATTCAATTTTTGTAAGTCTCTTAAATTAAAAAATCCTCTATTTATCCAATGTATATGAATTAAGTCTGGCTTTTCATGCTCTATCTTTTTACGAATTCCATGCGCTGGATACCCCAAGGAAAACATCTCCGTTGCCCCTCCTGCCGAACCTTTTATTATTAATTTTTCAAGATTTACATATACCTTGGTTAGTTTTTTTTTATAGTTACTTTTCTGAATATCAATTACTGTGTCGTCCTTTGTTCTTTTGGCACCCACCCACATTACACTATCAACACCTGCATTTAGCAAGCCCTTATGCAATCGATAGGCAGCTCTTCCTGCACCAAAAAAATCTTTACCACATAATTGAAGTACTTTCATGTTGCTCTTTAAGATTTTATTTAAGCCGTAATATAATTGATTAATTTTTCCGTATTCTGCTCTAAATCAAAATACATTTTAAAGTACTTTGTTCCATTTGTAATTATTTGCTCATTCACACCTTTCTGCATGATATCTTTTAACACCTGGTACATTTCATTTAAGTCATCGTCAGCAAATATTCCTGTATTTTCATTCGAGAAACAAGCATTCGGATCAACAGATAAGCTACATACAAGTGTTTCGTAATACCATGACTGAATAAAAGTATTTGGCATTCCCTCAACTTCACTAGTATTTATATAAATCTTAGATTTAGCAAACCAGTTATTCGCTTCCTGATAACTTACAGATCCAAGAACCTTCAAATTAGCAGATATATTCTTTTCGTTAATTTGATTGCAAGCTGAACCTATCATTACAAAAGTCCAATCCTTAAAGTCGGACAACTGCTTGGCCAAATCCACGAATAATTGTGGTCGTTTTACCGGACTGTCATTTCCACACCACAATATCACATTTTCTTTAGTGGTTGATTCCTGATTACTCGGCAAAAACGAATTTGGAATAATCACGCCCTTTTTATTGAAGTTTGTTAGATATGTTTGTGCTTGATATTCGTTTTGAAACACTACATGCTTGACTCCTGATTTTGCCCATTCAATCATTTTATCCAACACCTTAAAATCTACTTTCCTAACTAGTTTCTTTACGATTCCGGTATATTTAAATTGCTTGAATGCCTTGCTATACTTGTTTCTTTCCGCATCAGAATCGCTCGCTAAAGCGAATACCATTTTTTTTCTGTTTCTTTTTGCAAATGAATATGTAGCTGCTGTTAAAGCAAAGTCTGTTCGTTGATAATAATAGTTACAATTAGTTAACTTGAGCAGTTTTAACACATCCCAATATTCCATAAAACGGATGGTTCTTTTTTTGTAATAATGGTAAGTGATAGCTCCGTTATAGAAGGGCGATGCCTTCATCCTCTGCTCTAATCCAAGACCTGCACATATCACTTCAACCTTCCATCCTCTTTTAATAAAAGACTGCGTAAGGTAATGTATCTGTATTTCAGCGCCACCCGTACTAAAAGTAACAAAGTGCGGTATAACAAAACAAATACTTTTATCCTCGGAGCTATTCATATATTAACTAAATCAGGATAAATCCTTATGATTACCATATTTGCTATAGTAGTCATACTTGTACTTTTTACCTTCCATTCTACTGGCATTTAAAACCATACCAATATTATGGAAACCTTTCTGTTGGATTTCTTCTAACACAGAAGTTAATACATTTTTACTTGTATGTTTCTCGCGTACAACAAACAGGTTAACATCGGCATATTTCATCAGCATAAAGCCGTCGCTTAAAACGCCAATTGGAGGTGTATCTATTATTATATAGTCGTATTTCTTTTTTAGTTCAGCAAATAAATCCTTGGTCAATTCGTTCCCTATCAATTCTAAAGGATTTGGAGGAATTATACCTTGTGGGATGAAATCCAAGTTTTCAATACCAGAATCTACTATTATTTCATCCACGTTTTTTGCCTTCAAATAATATGAACTCAAACCAATCTTTTTGTCATGTTTAAATTCTGAGAACTGCCCTGGTTTTCTTAGATCAAAGCCAACAATTATGGCCTTTTTTCCCAATTGAGCCATCGAAGCTGCAAGGTTACTGGCAATATAACTCTTGCCTTCACCCGCTAAACACGACGAAACCAAAATGGTTTTATGCCCTTCTCCTTCCATAAAAAAGAAGATATTTGTGCGTATAGTTCTAAATGTTTCGGCAATAATTGAACTTGGTTCTGTCTGCACCACTAATTCTGATTGTCCTTCTTCACTTTTAACAATACTTCCTAAAAATGGCACTTCTTTAAAGTCTTCTTTTAAAGTTGACTCTCGCTTAATTCTATCATCTGCAAAATGCACGATTAAAAGAATCACAGCAGGAATAGCTAAACCTAAAAACAAGGCTAATGCAATATGAATTTTTGTATTCGGGAACACCTTATGCATCAGGCGAGCTGGCTCAACAATTTCATGCTCTGGAAGATTCCCCGCTTTTGCAATTTGAGCTTCCGCCCTTTTCTGAAGTAAGAAAGTATAAATGGCATCATTAATTTTATACTTACGTTCCATGCCCACCAGTTGTCGCTCTGTTTTAGGTAAAGATTGAACCTGAATCTCCAACTGCGCAATCTGATCTTCAAACTTCTCTACCTCACGCTGTAAAGAGGTTTTGGAGAAAGAAATATTCTCCATTATACTATTTCTTAAATTCTCTATTTTTATTTCGAGGTTTTTAAAGAAGGGCCCTTCTTGCTGATCGCGAGCAATTAAATCATTTCTTTGATTCGATAAGATTAATAAATCGCGGATAAACTCATTCAGCGTTACATTTTGAACTCCCATTGAAGAAGGCACCACAATCTTGCTATAATCCTCATCTTGTTGAAAGTACTCATCCAGATATTTATAATAATTAAACGACCTTTCTGTTGTACTCTTCTGAATTTCTAACTGTTGTAGGCGTTCCAAAACACGTGTTGCCTTGGTGGTAATATCCATCACCTGGTTTCTAGCTCTAAAATTCTCTAGTTTACTTTCAGCAAAACTTAAAGAATCTGATATTTCATCCAACTGCCTATTGATATAATCGATGGTGTTTAAAGCTAAGTGATTCTTTCTTTCCAGATTTTTATCCAAATACAACTCAACCAAAGTACTTACAAAATCAATTCCTTTGGCTGGCGTCTCTGTTTTTAAAGACATTTGCACCACACTCACCTCTGTATTCACAGGCTTAACCTTTAACTTTTCCTGGTATTCACGAACCAATAATTCAACATCAAAAAAGCTAAAAGAGTATTTTTTATCGATGATTTTATTTAAATCGACATCTTCGTTTAAATAAATCCTAAACTTATAGTCATCACCTTCAACAAGAGAAGACTGAAAGAAAATATCTATAATCTCAATCGACTTATTTGCTTTATAACTTTTACCTGTTGAATAATTAATGACTCTATATTCAGATTCATTTGCTGTTAGCAAAAAGCTTCCATCATCTCCAAATTCTACATTAAAAACAACGTTTGATATTTGGTTATGTAATGAGTCTATAACTACCGTAAACGGCGAATCTTTATAAATTTCTTTAGTTAAGAAGTTCTCTTCTAGATAATACTCTGTTTCAAAATTTAACTGCTCAATGGTTTTCCTAAGTAATGGAGAAGAGTTTAAGATTAGCATTTCATTTTGATAGTTCTTTTTCTGATCGAACAGGCTAAAACTTTGAATAAACTCCATGGCCTTTTGGCCTTGCGCACCAGTATCTTCCTTCATATAAATACTAGAAGAAACTAAATATTTAGGTTTTAATACTTTTAATGTTGCGATGGCTAGAGCCAGAAAAAACATTAACGAGATGGTAAACCAAAACCAGTTTTTAAAAACATGTTTTAGAACCTTCTTAACATCTACATGGTTTTCGTTTGAAGCACTATTTTTTATACTCATTTTTCAACGTAGTTAGCAACTAGAATTACAGTAGTAACGGAACTTAAGACAAGCGCCCAAGGGAAAGATTGAAATCCCCAATGCCTTCTTTTTAATGGCTGAACGTACAATACATCATCAGGCTGTACATATAAATCTTCGTGAGCTAGCAAATGAACATCCGTAAGGTTTAAAGTTTTGTAAGTAACCTTATCTTGTTTATCTCTAATAATAACCACCTCACGCCTGTTACCATATTCTTGGATATCTCCAGCCAGTCCGAGTGCCTGAAAAACACTTAAATATTCCGAAGCATAGAAATACCTACCAGGTTTATTTACAGTACCAAGTACAGTTACACTTTTATTTACAAAACTTATTCTAACAGACGGCGTATTCAAATATCTTTCTAAATCCGATCTTATTTTTTCCGCAGCAGCTTCTGTGGTTAATCCTTCAATTTTTGTTTTGCCTACAATGGGTAGCTTTACGCTTCCATCTTTATCCACAGTAAAAGCCACCATGGCTAAATCTGCTTCCGATCGACCACCTCCATAACGGTTTTGATCATTGCTCATAAAATTAACCTTACCGTCGTCGAAACTAGACACTTGAATATAAACCTGATCAAAAATCTTAATCTTGTTTTCGGTCTTTACATTTTCATAGATATTTTCTGCTACAGAAAGGTCAGAACCTTGTAGATATACAACGTCCTTTTGCGGAACACAACTGAATAACAATAGTGCAATTCCTATAATTAAGGAGAATTTCCTCATGCGAGTTTTAGTTTTTCAAATTTGATCTCCTAAAATATCTATTCTCCATCAATATATGGGCGTTTTTTTATAAAATCTACATTTTTTATTATTAACGGATTTTATCCTACTGTTTAAAGGTTGCGGAAATCCTGAAAAGCAATAGAGATGGACGAAGTAGAACAATCTTTTTTAGTAGAAATCGAGTTAATCAGATGTCCATATTTTCAAATATTTTGCCATAATATAATTGAACTACACTATTAGTTTAATTCTGCCACCACTTGATGAACTAAACTCACCTCTTGCTTGAGTTCTTTTACTGTTTTTTCATATTTATGAGAAGCTTCTGCCACGAGTTCTTTTCCGGCATGGAGTGTTTTGGAAGAATCTTGAATCTGTTGAATAATTTCAGAAATCTCATGAGAATAACGTTTGGTTAAATCCGACATTTGTACAATCTCACCAGAAATTACCCTAAAACCGCTTCCTCCTTCACCTACACGTTGCGCCTCAATTGATGCATTTAATCCCATTAACTTAATCTTATCCGACATATCTTTGATAAAATTAATAATTTGATCCGTTTCGTGAATTTTCGAATTGGAAGCGCTTACCTCATCCATTAAATTATGCGTATAGGTATTCAAACTATTTTGCTGTTGTGATAAAATAGCAATCTTATCGGTCAACACCTCTACGCGTTGTACTAAGGCATCTCCAGCTTCCTTTCTTTTACTAATATCAGAATCAACCGCAACTAAATTGATAATATCTCCTTGTTCGTTTAAAACAGGTGAAAGCGAAGTATGGGTCCAAATTTCTTTGCCCGAAGGCATTTTGTTAATGGCCTCGTAATATGCAGGTTCTTTGGTATGGAGGCATTGCTCAATACTTTGTCGCACAAGAGGATTAAAACTCGTTTGTAAAATATTAGTTCCTCTTAAACGAGTAAACTCCTCAAAAGTATATTCATACATTCGTGTAAAACCATTATTGATCCATTGTATATTTCCCTTAGGATCCATAATCATAATAGCATTATCTGTTTGCTTAGCTACAATGGACAAACGCTCCATCTCTTGCTGCTTTTCATCACTAAGAGTATCCTTAGCGGATACTTCCTTTTCTATTTGAGGAAAATGTAGATGAGATTCAACTAATTTTTTAAGTTTCTTGTTTTTTAGAAACAACCATACACAAAAACATACCACTCCCAACAAAAAGAGCCATAAATAAGCAACCATACGTAGTAAATTAATAGGTAATACGTCGAAAATGTATATTTTTCAACGCAACACCCCTAATTTATATTTCAGTTTTATTATTTATTACAGGTTTTACTATCGATTTATAAGTAATAACTAGCCTTTTACAGTAATTTATGTTTTTGAGCATAAAAAAAGGGCATTAATTAAATTAACGCCCTTTGTGCTTATGCTGTAAAAATATCGTTCTACTAAGCTGTTTTTATTCTATAGCTAACATCTACCTTACCTTTAGATATAGCGTTTAGTTTACCTTTAATCAACCTCTTTTTCAAAGACGAAATATGATCAACAAACAATTTACCTTCAACATGGTCGTATTCGTGTTGTACAACTCTAGCTGCAAACCCTTCTAATACTTCCTCCACTAATTCAAAATTCTCATTCTCGTACTCAATCGTAATTTTCTTCGGTCTTTTTACCTCTTCCCTAATTCCAGGCAGACTTAAACAACCTTCAGATTCATTACAAGAATCATCTCCAAATTCTGTAATAATCGGATTAATTAATACTTTTTTAAAATTTTCAAGTTCTGGAAACTCTTCTGCCATTGGTGTGGCATCAATAACCATTAAACGGATATTTTTTCCTATTTGCGGAGCTGCTAGACCAATACCATCGGTATGATACATGGTTTGCCACATATCATCTATCAACTTTTCTAATCCTTCGTAATCCTCATCTATTTCTTCAGACTCCTTTCTTAATACAGGATGTCCGTATACATAAACTGGTAATATCATAAACTAAAATTTCCTTTTTGTTCTAAATAAGATTGTAGAATAATGGTAGCACTAATTTTATCCACCAAATTCTTATCCCGTCTTGCTTTCTTTTTTAACCCTCCATCAATCATTGCTTGAAAGGCAATTTTTGATGTATAACGCTCATCTACCCATTCAACAGGCATATGGGGAAATTTGTTTTTTAAACGATTAAAAAAAGGCTTAATATATTTCATTGATTCCGAATCCTCGCCGGTAGATTGTTTGGGATAACCCAACACAATAAGTTCCACCTCCTCATTATTAAAGTACCTTTCTAAATACTCTATTAAGGTATGGGACGGAACTGTTTCTAATCCATTTGCAATAATTTGCAAAGGGTCAGTTACAGCCAAACCTGTTTTCTTTTTTCCGTAATCAATAGCTATTATCCTTCCCACAATCTTATATTTATAACTCGCAAAAGTAGTTGTTTTTAGGGAAAGTTAAAATAATGAGTCATTATATTCATAAACAAGTATGAAACACTTCATTACATCACCTCTTCAACTTATTTAATCCTACCTTTAAATAATACTTTTGCTAATTTATACCATAATGTAATTAAAAATAAATCCCACGGTAATAATTCCCATAGCTACAACTCCTACAAAAAAGGCAATTAATTGCCACTTTAGTACTTTTTTTAATATGATAATCTCGGGTAACGAAAGCGCTATTACAGACATCATAAATGCCAAAGCTGTCCCCAATGAAACTCCTTTTTCAATCAATACACTTACAATAGGAATGATACCTGCTGCATTAGAGTACATCGGAATTCCAATTAGAATAGCTAAAGGCACTCCATACCAATTATCTTTACCCAATAATTGCCCCATTAAATCTTCAGGTACATAACCGTGAGCACCAGCACCAACAGCAATACCAATAATAATGTAAATCCAAATTTTACCCAGCGTTTCCTTCACTGCAGCAAACCCTGATTTAACTCTATCATTTAAAGTAAGCTTTTGTTCTTGCTCACCTTCATGATTTGTTTTTACTTGATAAACCCAATCCTCAACATATTTTTCCAGTTTAAATTTACCAATCAACCAACCCGAAAAAATAGCGATAAATAATCCCGTTGCTACATAAATTGCAGCTACTTTCCAACCAAAAAGTCCAACCAGCAATACCAACGCCACCTCATTAATCATAGGTGCAGCAATTAAAAATGAAAAGGTAACACCAAGCGGAACTCCTGCTTCAACAAAGCCTAAAAACAGAGGAATAGCAGAGCACGAACAAAAGGGCGTAACTATTCCTAACAACGAAGCCATTACATTGCCTGCAAATAGTGATTTCCCCTCTAGAACCTTGCGTGTTTTTTCAGTAGTGAAAAACGACCGTACCATTCCAACCACAAAAATAATAGCCACTAGCAGTAACATTACTTTGGGCACTTCGAATATAAAAAATCGAATAGTTTCTGTTAGATGCGTACCTGTGCTTAAGCCTAATACAGTATCTGTTAAATAATCCGCTATAGGTTGCAGGTTGATGTACAACAATATCCATATAGGAAGTAATAAAAGAGGTAGCAACCACGAACGGTTAGATTTTTCTGACAATACGAGATTTTGACTCATTATAATTTTTTTACAGATAATACATGATAGAATAATAGATACCAACGCCTATAAAAAGCACGGCAACCACTTTTCGAAACCAAAATTCAAAACTTTTCATTCCTTTATATAACTTGCCAACAGAGCCCACACTATATGCCAGCAACCAAGAAAATAGAATAACAGGAACACCTGTTGCAATAGCAAATACAATAGGTAAATACAGTCCAGAAGCACTGTTTATAGTTATGGGAATTAGCATGCCGAAAAATAAAACGCCGCTATAAGGACAAAAGGCCAACGCAAACACTATACCTAACAACAGTGCTCCTTTATACCCATTTTTAAAGGTATCTTCAAAACGGTCTGTAAATTTTGAAATTCCTGGTAATGAAAACTTAAACAAGCCTAACATAAATAAACCAATTATAACAAGTAAAGGTCCAAGCAACTTTTCACCCCATTCCTGAAACCAACCCGATAAATTAAATTCGTCAGCTCCAAAGAAAAACAATAACCCTATAAAAGTGTAGGTAATACTTCTTCCTATCGTATATAGAATTCCATTTACAAACACCCTTCGTTTGTCCTCTATATCTTTACTAATAAATCCAATAGCGGTAATATTAGTAGCCATAGGACAAGGACTAATGGCAGTCATTAATCCTAAAACCAAAGCCATGATAAAAGGAGAATTTGTATTCTCTAATATTTGATTGAGAATCTCCACTAGTTTAACAATGTATTAATTGAACTTTTCAGTTTTTCTTTAAACTTTTCAGGATTACTACGAGCATTCAAAAAAGCTGTTGTTGTTAAATTCTCTACTTTATCACCCTTTACCAAGATTAGAGTTTGTCCATCTACCTTATATTTTTCTAACAAAGGATTCTTCTTATTCTCTTCTCTATTAATAGAGACAAAAGCCACTTTGCCTTTAAAGTCTTCTTCAATTGTTTCTGCAGTAACTTTTTCTACAGCTTCGCAAGTAGCACACCTTCTTGTCGCATGAAAATAATATGCCTGAACTTCACTATCGGCGACTGCTTCTGTTGAACAACAGGACTTCGTTTCTGACTTTTTTTCGCTGCAACATGACTCTGACGTTTCTTTAGAATCATCTGAACAACAAGCGCTCTCTATTTTACTTGTTTGTTCTTTTGCTTTAGTATTACAAGCACTTATTATTGCCACAAAGAAAATTGCGGCTAAAATCTGGGTAATATTCTTCATAATTTTACCTGTATTTTACTGATTCAATAAACCTTTTAGTTCGTCTAACTTTGGTACAGATCCTTTTAATATCACTTTACCATCTACAACCAAAGCAGGAGTAGTCATAACACCAAACTCCATTATTTTTGGAAAATCTTCTACTTTAGTTATTGTTGCATCAATTCCTAATTCGTTTACGGCCTCGGTTGTTACTTTTAGCAGGTTGTTACATTTTGTACATCCTGTTCCTAAAACTTTAATATCCATGATTAATTAATTTATGATGATGATACAATCATTCGTCATTCGCAAAACAACGAACATTATTTTTAAATTTTTTTACAATCTTAAAAATTCCTTAAACAAAAGCTGTGCTTCTGCCCATTTCTCTTTATTAATACAATACTTCACTCTAGGCGCTTCTGTTTCTCCTTGAATTAACCCGGCATCCTTCAACTCCTTTAAATGCTGAGACAAGGTTGATTTAGCAATAGTTAGCTCATCGCTTAAATCACCACTATAACAGCAAGCTTGTTTTGAAAGCAACTCAAGTACATACACCCTAATTGGATGACTAAGTGCTTTTGAATACCTAGCTAACTTTTGCTGCTTAATTGCCTCTATTTCTAATTTAAAACTCATATATGTGCGCTTGTTCGTATTATTACGAACAAAAGTAATAACATTTTTTTGAATTCAAAATTTATATCACCAACACTAGTGTTACCTCGAAAAAAAACTAGAATATAAATTAAATCAAATTAGGCAGTTAATTAGACTCTTTAGTAACATGAATTATAGATTTAGCTGCAGAATAAGTTGATACGAAATATGGAACTAAATAGCTTGTTAATATTTAAACTGTTTGCCTTGCTGGCAAAGTAAATTTTACAATAGCACCTCCATGATTTATTAATGCCAAAATACTACCTACAATAAATGACATTTTTAGCTCCGTTAAAACTACTTTTCTTGAAAAAAATATTCCCCGCATACATATAATCTTTAATTAATTACACCTGAATAGTATATAAACACAGGAAAACTGATAAAACAAAAAACCATTCTTATAAAAAAGTCCATAATATTCACATCTCATATACAATAAACGTTATATTTGCGCATCCCAAAACATCATATTAAAATAATATTCAACGAGTTTCATTAATGTTAAACATTATTGAACTATGCTCGTATTATATTTGGGAATCAAATTACAGGGAGAGATGAATAAACGTATACTGGCTATTCTGTGGGGAGTTGTAATATTAATTATTGGCGCAATGATACTCTATTATGCCAAATTTACACTTTCTAACCATACTAAATATCCAGACGTTGAAAATGCCATATTTGACTTAAGAAATATTTCTTTTGAAGAAGATAAAGTTGTTCTTTTAAATGGAGAAGTTGAGTTTTATTTAGATACATTATTATTTCCTGAAAACTTTATTGAGAGCAACACCACTCCTACTGGTTATCCAAAAATATCCGAGAACTGGAATCAATTCATAACCGAATCAAATTTACGCAATGGTCATGGGTATGGCACATATCGATTTAAAGTATTAACGCCTGAACCTGGGTTATACGCAATTAAGATAAAAGATATTAAATCAGCGTATCAGATATTTGCCAATGGAGAATTATTAGGAGGTTCGGGAAAAGTAGGTACAAGCTCTAAAGATATGAGTCCATCACGCTATCAGATGGAATACTATTTTTCCACATCGCGAGATCTAATTGATGTGGTTATACAAGTATCTAATTTTCATCATAAAAAAGGAGGCCTAACGGGATCTATAGTAATTGGACATCCCAGAGAAATTTCATACAGAAAAAGTAAACAAGCAGGAATTGAACTCTTTATTATCGGTTCATTATTTATATTATTCATCTACCACCTTTCCTTATTTGCCTTCCGACGTAAAGACAAATCTATTTTATACTTTAGTATACTCTGTTTTGTAATGTTTTTAAGATTAGGTTATACGGGCGAAAGGATAATGCTAGAAATGTTTCCTTTTTTAAGTTGGAACATTTCTATTAAACTGGAATATTTATCTTTTTTTGCATTACCCGTATATACTTCTCTATTTGTTAGGAGTTTGTTCCCAAAAGATATATCTAGATTAATTGTACAAATTACCATTGCCTTTAGTATATTATTTTCAGCCATCGTTTTATTTTTCTCTCCAACTACATTTTCTTACATACCTTCTTTGTCATTAATTCCTTTTGGAATATTGGCATGTTATTTATTGGTGAAAATTGGAGTGGCGCTTATGAAAAGAAGAGCATATGCAGCCCCAATATTTATAGGCTTTTTTATTTTCTTTTTATTATCTATCCATGATGCTTTAGTGTATATAAACACAATTAACAGTTTATATCTAATGCCTTTAGGGTTGTTTTTTGCTTCTTTTTCTCAGGCATATGTATTAGCACAAAAAACCTCTTCGGCATATGCTCGAAGTGAGAAACTATATATTAAACTTGGCGAACATGCTCAAAATCTTGAGTTAAAAGTTGAAAAAAGAACCACTGAAGTTCAGAGGCAAAAGCTACAGATCGAACATAAAGCGAAGGAACTTGAAGAGACTAATAACAAATTAGTTAAACTCGCTCGTTTTAAGCAAGACATGACGAGCATGATGATTCATGATTTAAAGGCTCCTCTTAATAGCATCATGGGTTTTACACAATTAAATCTTCTTGAAAATGATAATAGTAAATACATTTTACGTTCTGGCTGGGAGATGGAAAACCTTATTCAAAATATACTTGATGTAGATAAATATGAATCTGCTAATTATAAGCCAAATACATCCTTGGTTAATATTCGAAGGCTCATAGAGGAGGCATACAATAATATTTACTTCCTAGTTTCAACTCGTAAGATAGAATTGCAGAATGAAATTTCGAATGATATAAACCTTGAAATTGATAACAAGACAATTGGAAGAGTCTTTGTCAACATTTTCTCCAATGCTGCAAAATATGCAGGAGAAGATATCTACATTAAGATTACTTCACAAAACGAAATGAGAAATGAGACAGAGTATTTACGAATCAATATTTTTAATTCAGGCAACCCTATCTCACAACAAAAGTTAGATACATTATTTGATAAATTTATAAGTTCAGACGAACAACACAATTATGGGTCGCACTCCTCGGGACTAGGCTTAGCATTTTGCAAACTAGCCATTGAAGCTCACCAAGGGGAAATAGGTGTTCATTCGGAAGAAGGAAAAGGAGTTACATTTTGGTTTACTTTACCATATACTAGAAAACAATAAGCCTTGCTTCTGAATAAACAAGGCTTATCTATATGACTTTACTTTACTGGTATATTAGCTAAGACATCTAATAGATGTAGCCAAAACTTATTTACGGTTTCAATATTTATCATTTCATCTGGCGAATGTGCTCTTCTGATGGTTGGTCCGAAAGATATCATATCCAATGATGGATATTTTTCTAAGAATAAACCACACTCTAGGCCTGCATGAATAGCTCTTACCAAAGGTTTCTGATTAAATAGTCGCTCATATGAATCTCTAGTAATTTTTAAAATTTCAGAATCTGTATTAGGTGCCCAACCTGGATAACCATCACCATGCTCAACTTCGGCCCCAGCCAATTCAAAAACACTACGTACCATTGCCGCAATATCATGCTTAGCAGTCTCTACTGAACTACGCTGACTCGTTGTTATAATTAATTGCTCACCTTCCTGTTTGATGGCTGCTAAATTGGTAGAAGTTTCAACCAATCCTTCAATTTTTCTGCTCATTTCAATTACACCATGCGGACACGCATAAATTGCATTTAACAACGCAGTTTGAAATTCATTAGTAAAAACCGTTTTAGGCGTATCACACGACTCTAAGTGCATTTTTAACCCTGGCTCTGTAGATTCAAGTTCAGTGCACAATTCATCGTAATATATATTAAACGCCACTCTGATAGGTTCTTTTTGAGAAGAAGGAACAACAGCTACTGCTGATGCCTCACGAGCAATGGCATTTCTTAAATTACCTCCTTTAATACTATGAAGTTCCAATCCATAGGTACGAGTAGCTTGCCACAAAAAACGATTTAATATTTTATTGGCATTCCCCAGCCCTTTATCAATATCGTCGCCAGAATGTCCTCCTTTTAATCCAGAAATTTCCATCTTAAAGGCAAAGTATCCTTCTGGAGTATCTTTAGTTTCTATATTAAAGGTAGCCACAGAATCTATACCTCCAGCACAACCTATAAATAGCTCGCCATCATCTTCCGAATCTAAATTAAGCAGAATCTCACTTTCAAAAAAGCCATCCTTTAAGTTAAATGCGCCTGTTAAGCCCGTTTCTTCATCAACAGTAAACAAACACTCAATATCTCCATGAGTAATGTCGCTACTTGCTAACAAAGCCAACTGAGCTGCCACACCAATACCATCATCTGCACCCAATGTAGTTCCTGTAGCTTTCACCCATTCTCCATCAATCTGCGGGATAATCGGATCTTTCTCAAAGTTATGCTTTATGTGAGCATGTTTTTCACAAACCATATCAATATGAGATTGCAATAAAACAGACTTTATATCTTCACACCCATTGGTGGCTGGTTTAGAAATTAGAATATTTCCAATTTCATCCTGCTTATAACTTAAACCCTTTTCTTCTGCAAAAGCAATTAGAAAGGCAATTATCTTTTCTTCTTTCTTTGATGGTCTAGGCACCTGACAAATTTGCTCAAAGTAGTCCCAAACTACCGTTGGCTTCAAATCTTTTAATATATTCATTTTGTTATCTCTTAGTTTTTAGAAGTTGTAAATATATAAACACATCACAATTTAACTTATGAAATAATTCAGTTGTTCGTCTTCTGCCGTATAAAAAAAAGCGATCAGTGTGTTTACCAATCGCCTTTTGCTTTTAATGCATTACTAAAGCTTTTATCTCATAACTAATTAAAATATCATTCAAACAAATTGAGCAATACTTTAATTTCATCCTTTTTCAATTCATTACCTTGGTTTTCGTAGGCGTACGAAAGATTATATAACACTCGCTTAATGATATCTAAATTACTGCATGGATTAAAATATGAATGTATATTATTAAGCTTTTGTTGTTTGATAAAATACTCTATCTCTTTCCGTCCTAGAATAGCTCCTTTATTAACAGGGTTGATATAAAACATCACATTATCAGCATGTGGATCTGAAGATTTTAAATTGATATTTTCATCGATATAACATAGAATAAAATTTTTAGGCAGGTTTACCCCATAAATAGGTAATCCAAGCCGTTGAGCCACCACCGAATAAATAATTGATAATGAAATGGGATTTCCTTTTTTACTATCCACCACTTCGCTTATATACGAATTTTGAGGAGCAAAAAAATTACTGCTATTCCTAACATATTGATGCATATCAAACATCACATGATTAATGATGCGAACCTTTTCCAATGAGGTTAAGTGATCATTTAACTCCAGCCATATATCGCGCCTAAGCACATTAATCTTATTATTTAAATCCTCAAAATTTAAATCGGGGTATTGGTATTTTGCTACCAAGAACGAACCATAGAATAAATCCTTACCTCCTTCGTTTACCCATTTAGCCATAAGGCTCTTTACATCCTTCAGTTGAAGCGTATGTATTATATTCTCGAGCCTACGTTGAAAATTATCATCGCGAGATTCTTCCCAAGCCTTTTCCAACTCAATTACTACCTCAACCTCTTCTTTTAAAAGCTCCTCTTCCACTGAGTTAAAAACAACTTCACTCGGATCATCTAACAAAGTAATTAAAGCATGTACTTTTGATTTATCCATGGCGAATGTTTTTAATTAAACTAAACTATCCAGCACTTTCTTTATCAAATCTTTGATCACTGGTTTATAATCTTTACTGTATTCTCCCGCTTTTCGGTTGGCAATAATGGCACACACACAAGCTGCGTTATGCCCTAGTAATTTTGACAAGCCATAAATAGCAGAACATTCCATCTCATAGTTAGTTATTCTGTGCTGCTCATGTTTAAATTTACTGATTTTTTCGTTAATATCCTCATCTTGAATACCCAAACGTATCACCCTTCCTTGAGGTCCATAAAAACCAGGTGCAGATATAGTAACTCCCTGATTAAACCCATTAACCGAAAGCTTTTTTATCAACTCATCAGAAGCATCCACCACGTATGGGGCAGTAAGCAACGGATTCCAATCAAGCTCTTTTCTAAAACTTTCTTCAAAGGCTATATCAACCACTTCGTTTCTACCTGCATAAAAATTCAACAAACCATCAAAACCAATGGCTTTATCACTAAGCAAACAACTATCAACAGGCAAATCTTTTTGTAATGATCCGGATGTTCCTATCCTAACTAAATTTAGTTTTTTAAGCTCCTTATTAACGGTTCGGCTCTTAAAGTCAACATTTACTAACGCATCCAGTTCATTTACTACTATATCAATATTATCGGTACCAATACCAGTTGCCACAACCGACATGCGCTGACCTTTATATTTTCCAGTAATACTTACAAACTCTCTATTGCTATGCTCTAACTCTACGTCATCAAAAAAAGAAGCCACCGTTTTTACCCTACCAGGATCACCCACTAAAATTATATTATCGGCAATTTCGCCTGGTTTTAGGTGCAGATGAAACACACTCCCATCCTTATTTATGATTAATTCTGACTCTTCTATTCTACGGTCCATAATTTGAAATACTAATTTAAAAGCAAGGTAATTTATTTTTAGAAAAACAAAAGCAGATAGCCTAACAAATCTGATTTCTTAAATAAAAAGACAATATCATCCTATTTAATCGACTCAAGCATTGACTTAGCGTTAATTTATCACTATATTAAGTTAATACGCTCATTAATAACTTAAAGATGGAAACTACAAAAAGATTAATTAGGTTGATTTCGGTAGCCTTTATAATGGCTAGCTTTTCTTTTTCTGCTGTTGCTCAGAATTTATATTTACCTGCAAGTACTAAATCGAAAGAAGCCAAACAACTATACCAAAAGGCTATGGATGCATACACCAATAGCGAATGGTTTGAAGGACGTGAATTTGCAAAACAAGCTTTAGAGAAAGATGCCTCGTTTTTTATGGGACACTATTTACTCACCTATAACGAAGATAAAGAAGAGCGCGAAAAGTATATTCAACTTGTGAGTGATTTTGATGGAAAACTAAACAAAGGAGAAAAGATTTTACAGCAAATAGTTATTAACTACAAAGGTGATGAAGAAACCGTCCTTAAACATTATTCGGATTTAGTAAAAGCTTATCCTAAAGTAGCTTTTACTCATTTAATGCTTGCCTATCATTTAAACAGATACGGCCATACTGACAAAGCACTAGCATCCATTAATTCAACTCTAGACCTTCATTCTGATTTTGCTCCGGCCAATAATATGAAAGGCTATATTTTAATGAAAAAAAATAAAATGGATGAAGCAAAAGTCGCATTTGATAAATATATTGAACTAGCACCAAACAGAGCCAACCCTTACGATTCAAAAGGCGATTATTTTATGGCTCAAAAAGAATACAAAAAAGCCAAAGAGCACTTTAACAAAGCATTTGAATTAAATAGCCATTTTACTTATTCACAAAAAAAAGCAAAAAAGGCCATGTTTACCCATAAGTGCGAAATGGCTAAACCCGAAGTTGAAAAAATCATGTCAGACATGGTAGAGTATTATAACCTAGGAGAACTAGACAAATTTCAGAGTTATTTTGCTGATAATGGAACATTTAAAATGGTAATTAATGGCGAAAAAGTATTTACTTTAAAAGATTTAAAGGAACTACAAGCTAAAAATATCGCATCATTAAAAACATACAAGGTTAGTATCGATAATGAAATTATACATATGATGAACCCAAAGAAAGCAATGGTAACACAAAAATTTAATGTAACTGGTAAATTTAAAGATGGTAAAATATTAACGGAAGAAGGTAATTGGACCTTATATTGGAACAAGTGGGAAGACACTTGGAAAGTAACTTACGCCGTAGAAAATGTGGCTTTTAAATAAAACAGCTACGAATTAACACAAAGCCAGAACATGTTAATTTGTTCTGGCTTTGCTATAACCTATGGTATGGCATTTACCAAATCTAAAAACTCTTTAAACTTATCAATGTCGCTTTGCGATAGCTTTGCTGCCCCCTTAGGCATTGTTCCTGCATTTACTTGACCATACATGCCCGATGCTGCATTTTTAGCATTGGTAAAAACACTGTAATTTTTCGATCCTCCGGAATGATAATTTGAATGACACGAAACGCAATTGTTCGAAATTAAGGACTTCAGGTTATTTGTGAAATATGTTTCGGCAGCCACCAATTCCGTATTATCACCACCTCCTCCAACATCTCCATCCTTATCAGGCTTAGGATCCTCAGATGAAGAACAAGCTATCACAAAACCGGATAGCATAGCAATTAATAATATATTTTTCATACCCATATTATATAATTAGTGTAACAACAACTTTGTATTTCTTTAATTAGTCCCCAAAAGTCGTAATCCTTACAATTTTCTTTATATTTTTGGCAAAAAAAAATAAACATGATACAGCGAATACAAACCATTTACTTATTACTAGCCTTTGCCTTTGGGGCATCGATGTTTTTCACACCACAAATTACATTTATGGCCGAAGTAGAATATATTTTAAACTTCAAGGGTATTAATGCAGTTGAACCATCAGAAACAACAAAAAGCATAGCCACCACGGCACTAACTATATTATTAGTTCTTACACCTTTAGTTTCACTCGCTTCTATTCTTTTATTTAAAAAGAGAATGATCCAAATAAGACTTTGTTCGGCTAATATTGGATTATTAATTGGCGTTACAGCTTTGGCATATTATTTTGGAACAGTTGCCAATAAGGAGTTAGGCACTACAATTATTTCGTACAAATTAAGTATGGTATTTCCTATTGTTGGGGCAATCTTAAACTTTTTAGCACTAAGAGCTATTGGTAAAGACGAAGCTTTAGTGAGATCAATGGATAGAATTAGGTAATAACTTTACATCTATTATAAAATATTATAAGCTGCCATCGTGCAGCTTTTTTTATTCTACAGGAGTATACTCAAATTGCTCCACTTCATACTGACTTAATGCAAGTTGCAAACAATGTACAGCCGCCTCAAAGGTACTAAACACCTCTACCCTATTCTTAAAAAAGGAATCCTTTTTAATTAATATAGAAAGTGCAGCTGTTCTGGGATCATCAACAATTATAGCCCATCTTATTTTTACCTTCGAGAGGTATTCTTTTAATCCATTTACATAATCATTTAATTGATGAGCACTTATAATTACATTAGCTCCTCGTGTATCTGAAATTACCTTCTTCACATCATTAAAGGCAGGGTTTTGCATCTGATGACGAACGATATCCTCCAAGTCCGCTAAATTGATATCCCCATAAAACACCTCAAACAATAATGCTTTATCCTCATCTATATTATATTTTGCTTTCATTTTACTACATGTTATTATGGTGTATAAACATAACATCCACATAATCAAATCAGTTCATTACGGCATATAATTCATCTATCACTAACTCACTTAATATATTTCTTAAAACAAAAAAGACCGCTTCGATGCGGCCTTTCTTCATTTACAAAACTAAGTTTATTCTCCAAAAAATGTAGCATCTAGCTCATCTCTAAATGCCTGATAACCCAACTCCTGTTTTCTGGCAAACATAGCTTTAGCATCATCCCCTGCATAATAACGCAATTGGTCTTTATTGTCTGTTGCTGCTTCATAAACCACGGCTGCAATTTGATCAGGTGTAGATTGCATTTGAGCACGCTCTGGATCCATAAAAACAGCAACTACCTTATCCAACATTTCCTTATATGCTTCATGTTCTGCCAATACTAATGAACGCCCTGCAAAATCCGTTTTAATTCCTCCAGGCGCTACTGTTTTAATTCCAATGCCAAACTTCTTTAATTCTAGATCCATACTTTCACTCCACCCTTCAAGAGCAAATTTTGTAGCATGGTATATTGAATTAAAAGGTAAGGCCAAACTACCTCCAATAGAGGTAGTTGTAATAAACAAACCGCCTTTATTCTCTCTAAAATGAGGCAAAAAAGCCTTTGTCACTCGCATAACACCAAATAAGTTAGTATTGATATTCTGCATCATCTGCTCATCCGAAGCACCTTCAAACGGTCCTGCTAAACCATAACCTGCATTATTAAAAACCACATCTACTTTACCCATGGCTATGGTGTTTTTCGCCACTTGTTTTATCTGTTCAACATCGGTTACATCCAAAGCCATTAAAGTAATATTAGGATGATTTCCAAGCTCCGTTTCTTTGTCTGGATTACGCATAGTTGCAATTACTTTCCATCCTTTTTCTGCAAATAATAGGGCAGACGATCGCCCTAAACCGGTTGATGTACCGGTCATAAAAATCGTTTTCATAAGTGTTTTTGTTAAGTGGTAATTAATTTGAAATATTCTGATGTATATATTCCGAAGGGGTTAAGCCTACTTTTTTCTTGAATAATCGAGAAAAATATTGTGGATATTCAAAGCCCAATTTATAAGCCGTTTCTGAAATGGAGTATTTATTCAACAGCATAGTTTTGGCTTCATCCATTAAAAACAGGTTAATTTGTTCTATAGTGGTTTTTCCTGTTTCCACTTTTAAGCTATCATTTAAATAGCGCTGGCTTACTTCTAGCTTATCCGCAATCCATTCAACTTTAGGGATTCCATTTACTTCAAAACTTCCACTTTGTAAGTAATCCATCAACACCGTCTTTAATCTAAAAAACAGTTCTGAATTCAACTCTTTTCTGTTGATAAATTGTCTTTTATAAAAACGTTCGCAATAACTCAGCAATGCTTCTAGATGGCTTATGATAATATCCTTACTAAAATCATCCTGATTGTTGTAATACTCCGTTTCAATGGTTTTAAAAATAGACGTTAGTATGCCCTCTTCTTTGGGAGAAAGGTGCAAAGCCTCATAAGTAGCATAATCAAAAAAGGCAAACTGCTTAATTTTTCTGGCTAAATCATAACCCTTAATATAGTCTTCGTGAAAATAAATAGAGAAACCACTTGGTGCAATAGAAACATTATTCCACTGTACAATCTGACGAGGCGGAGTAAAAACCATTACTCCTTTTTGAAAGTCGTATTTAGTGCGACCGTAATGTGCACTTCCCTGGGTTACTTTCTTGAGCGATATATTATAAATATCGCCAGTGATAGGAGGACTGCTTTTACGCGAACACTCCATCTCTGTTTGATTGGCTGCCAAATCCAGAACATACAATTGAGGATGCTCTGGAGCAGGCTGTCCAGCATATTTTAAGAATGCAGAGAGTGTTGAGAAGTGTTGCATGTGTTTTTCTTTTTTCTTTCTGAAATATTACACAACAAATATCGCACAAACAGTTTAATACATCCCAATACATTTTTGTTTAACTCGTATACTTTTTCCCCTTTGAAGAGGTTTATTTTATAAATCGATATACGAAATAGTATAAGGTTTACTATGACCTGAGTTAATCATTCCTTTTTGTACCATCAAATCAAAATTAGAAATTACGAGCTTATTGCCATATACAATCAAGTCTGCAGGTTGATCAATCTGCCCATTAGAACCATCATTATCTGGATATTGAGCAAGAATAGTTGTTCTTCTTTTTTTATCCACTTGAAGTATTTGGTTTTGAGAAAACCCAGCCAAATACAAATTTCCTTTTTTATCTATGGCCATTCCATCAATACCAGTAGTATTGGGTAAATCTACATATAACTCTTGGTTAATTACTTTACCATCTTTATTTAGTGTCAACTGATATATATTTGAATCACCAAAATCAGCTACAAACAATCGACCTTTTTTATTGAACACCAAACCATCTATGCCAAACTGACGATCGGAATTTTGCGTTTGAGAAATAAAAATAAGATTAGTATCTGTACTATCATTATTTACCTGAACATCTCGGTCTGTTGCCAAAAATCGATACACTCCGCTCGTCAGCTTTTCTGTTTTAAACTTTTCTAACTTAGGCTGAGTCACATATATAGCGCCTTGATAATAACGTATTCCATTGGGATTACTCATACCCTTTGCCACCACTTCCGTTTTTTGAAGTTCATCATTTTTAAATGTTAAGCGTAATATCCTACCATTTTTGCCTTGCGGATCACACACGTATAAACTACCATCTGGAGCATAGGCTAAACCCATCGGATTGGCTTTACTTCCTTCTTTTACACCTTTTAACTCTGCAAGCTTATATATTTTACCATCATTAGTAATTTTCATTAAAACTCCAGGCTTTGTTCTATCTGCAAAATTTGGACACGATAAAGTCAAACTACCATCGGGCGCAATAGCAAATGCATCTGGCGTTGGACAATAATCCGGCAGCTCTACAAATAACTTGGCTGGCTGAGGAATTGCATTGTCTGATTTAGGTTTATTTGTCGCCCACAGATTCATGGAGACAACAAGTAGAATACTTAAAATAATTGATTTTGTCATAATATTGTTTTTATCCCTATTGATAACAGTATAGTTTAATATACACTTACATAAAATACAATTAAACCATTATTAATCAGGAACACCTACACAATATTACCCTATCCTAGCTCACAATACCCCAACAAAAAACGTCCTACCTGAATAATCAAGTAGGACGTTATATTTTATAAGAATTAATTAGTTACCTAATTCTTCGTTTCTTTTACGATAACATCATGTGCACCACCTTCAATAATACTTGTTGAAGATACTAAAGTAAGTTTAGCATCTGCTTGCATCTCCTTTAAAGAAGCCACTCCACAACTACACATGGTTGATTTAATTTTACCCACCGTCATATCTAAGTTATCTTTTAACTTGCCTGCATACGGTACATAACTATCTACACCTTCTTCGAATTTAAGGCTGTTGTTTCCTCCCATATCGTAGCGCTGCCAGTTTCTAGCTCTATTTGAACCTTCACCCCAGTACTCTTTTACGTAGTTTCCACCTACTAATAACTTACGAGTAGGACTCTCATCAAAACGAGCAAAGTAACGACCCATCATCAAGAAATCTGCTCCCATAGCTAAAGCTAAGGTCATATGGTAATCTTGAACGATACCACCATCAGAACAAATTGGAATATAAACACCTGTTTTTTCAAAGTATTCATCTCTAGCTGCAGCTACTTCAATTAAAGCAGTAGCTTGGCCACGACCAATACCTTTTTGCTCACGTGTAATACAAATAGAACCACCACCAACACCAACTTTTACAAAGTCAGCACCAGCTTCAGCTAAATATAGAAAACCATCTTTATCTACAACATTACCAGCTCCAACTAAAACATCGCTGCTAATTTTCTCTTTGATATATTGAATGGTATCTTTTTGCCATTCTGAGAAACCATCTGAAGAATCGATACATAGTACATCAACGCCAGCTTCAACTAAAGCAGGTACACGTTCTTGGAAATCGCGGCTGTTAATGCCAGCTCCAACCAATAAACGCTTTTGATTGTCTAATAATTCGTATGGATTTTCCTTATGACTATCATAATCTTTACGGAAAACAAAATAAAGCAAATTTCCATCCTCATCCAGAACAGGAAGCGTGTTTAATTTATGCTCCCAAATTATATCGTTGGCCTCTTTTAAAGAAACTCCACTTTTGGCGTAAATTAGACCTTTTAAAGGTGTCATAAAATCTTTCACCTTTGTATTATGATCATCTCTACTCGGACGATAATCTCTACCTGTAACTAAGCCTTTAAAAACACCTGTTGCTGTTCCATCTTCAGTTATACCGATAGTAGAAAAACCCGTTTTGGCTTTTAACTCAATTACATCTCTTAAGGTATGCTCAGGAGTTAAGTTTGCACGGCTTTCAACAAATCCAGCTTTGTAATTCTTAACCAGCTTAACCATTTTACATTGCTCCTCAATCGACTGCGAACCAAAAATAAATGAAAGCCCACCTTCTTTTGCCAATGCTTTTGCCATACCGCTATCGGAAACCGATTGCATAATAGATGACACAAACGGAACATTTAAAGAGATTTTAGCTTCTTCACCCTTTTTATACTTCACAAGCGGAGTCTTTAAATCTACCTTGTCAGGGGTATGTTCTTTGGTTGTTAAACCTGGAATAATGAGATACTCATTAAAGGTTCTTGAAACTTCGTTAATTATATTTGCCATAGTCGTTCGAATGAAAAATTGCGCAAAAATATGTAATTTTTCAATACCCTACGCTATAATTACAAACTTAATTCAAGTGATTTTTTGAGGTCTATTTTAAAACCACAGTAACCGACTACTAACGTGCAAATTACAATACTAAATTATTTTAGTATTATAAAGATATTACTTAGTGTCTCAACTTAAAACTAACCGTTTTAACATTTAACACACGCACAATACTATCATTCTTTTCCCCTGGTACCCACCTAGGCATATTTTTTATAAACTCTACAGCAAATTCTTCTAGCTCCTTGTTCACTTTATTCGTCGCTTTAATACTCGTTAAATGCCCATCCTTTTCTACTACAAAAAGTACCTTAACATCTCCCTCAATGCCATAATATCTTGCCTTTTCAGGATACCTAAAATTATGTGTATAATAATTTACTAAACCACTATAACCTCCTTTAAAATGAGGTTTAACATCAGGTTTAAATACTAAACCAGTTGTATCAACATCACACAATAATGATTTAAATTGATGAGGAATTTGCGCATCAATATTTAATGACGATAACAGCAACAATAGTATTGTTGCCTTTTTTGACAATTTAAAACTCATAGTAATTATGTTTTAAAATGTCATGGTTAATCCAACACCAACGCTAGTTAACCCTACATTAAAATCGACTTTGCGCGATTCAGCATTGGCAATACCGTCGTTATATATGCTTACGGCCTTTGTGGCATGTTTGGTATATGCCACAGAAAATGGAATTGAAATCAATACAAATCCAGCCCCGATGCCAGCTAATACCCAGTTAGGATCGCCCCCACCAAGAGCTGTGCCCAAAGGCCAACCTATTAAAGCTCCACCAGCAAATCCAAATACAGCCCCCGCATTATAATTTGATTTTGCCAACTTCATTAATTCATACGCTTCGGTATTAACTTTTGTAATTTGCAGCAGTTGTTTAGGCGTTAACCTTTTGCCTTCCTGCATAAAGATGGTACTCATCTTTTTTTGAACTTGTATGGAATCCGATGTATTTTGCCCCGATAAAATACATGCACTGGAAACCAACAGTCCAATAAAAACTAGTTTTAAATTTTTCATGACGTGTTGCGATAATTGCTTGATAAGGTTTTGTAAAAAACATTAGGCAACCTTAAATAATAAAAGGATTCTACCCACTCAAGTAAATAGCGGTAGTATAATGAGAAGAATTCTCATCCTTTAGGGATTTCAATATAGGTTGACTAATTTTTGCGCAATATATAAAAAAAGTATGACTTGTTAGCTATGATGCTTTTTAGCAACATATTGCCCCAAGTAATAAGCTATTAAAATAGGAATAAGAGCAAACCCTATGTATTTTTCGAAAAGGCCATATTGATTAAGCGCAACTAAGGTAGCTGCAGCAATTACGATAAAAATAATGTCGAGTAGTATTTTTTTCATGGTTTCTGGTTGCATGGTTAATTATCCAATTAGCGAATCCACAAATATACAAAATCCTTTAACAACGAATGTCGCTAAAGGATTCTACATTATATTTAAATAAAAAACTTACAACCCTAACATATGTGCTCCTTGCTCAAATACAATATCGCGTGGTATTCCTGCTGCTGCAATCTTATCTAAATCAGCTTGCAGTTCTGGCTGAATAAACCCCATTTCTTTAATCATTTTTTGGGCTTTGGCATAGTCTCCATCTCCTTGCATTACAAGTATCTCTCCAGAAAGGTCAATCATAGCCTCACGCATTTTATCAAAGTCAACCTTATACTTACCTGACTCATCTTTTGTGAAGGCTTGTTTTTCCTTAAAATAATTGAAGCGAATCATATTGGCTTTTCCGTGCGAGCTTGAAGCCCCAAAGCGAATAGAACGAAATAAACCTGCCATAAAGGTCACATAGTTGTCCATTAAAACCTGATCCTCGCCAAGCTCATTCATCTGCGTAAGCATATCCACCATGTATAAACCTAAAATATCGGCCTTACCTTCTTCAATGGCTGTAGAAGTTTCTTTTAAGGCTTCACGCACAGTTCCTGTTCCATCCAAAGTATTTTTAACACCTAAACCATGCGCCACTTCATGAAACATGGTATTCTGAAAAAAGGCATCAAAACTAACATGCTCTTGTTGCTCTTCAACAATTAACAGTTCACTAATAGGCATCAATATTTTATCGAATTTAGCACGCATGGAGTTTTTCAATTGTAATTTACGACTACCTTTTTGCAAATGCACTTTAGGATCGTTAGGCAAATTGATAGCTATGGTTTTACTACCCGCATTACAATCTCCTCCATAATACACCACATCATAGGCACCTAAATCAGAATCGCTACCAGGAACCTCAGCTTTATATTTGGCATCCACAGGCAACCCTTTTTGTAATTCAGGCAATAATGATGCAAAGTGCGTCAGCTTCTCAGACCACTCTAAATCTTTAATCAGGATGTACGCCTCAAAACTCGTTTTGGCACCATAAAGTGCATCTTCATAGTTTTCGATAGGCCCCACTACAAAGTCAATTTTATTACTTTTCATGCTCATCCAAGCCAAATCACTTTCAAAGTATTCTCCATCCATCAAGGCCACTGCTCTTTTTTGCAAGTAATCCTTAAAGCCTGCATCATCAGCTAAAGCAGCTGCTTTATTTAATAAGCTGGCTACTTTGCTCAATTCCTCGGCGTAAGCTACATGATAAGGCACAACCTTTAGTTTCCCTTGATTATCGCGAACAATTATGGTGTACAAACCATTTTTGCTATCATCTTCTAAAGCATCAAACTCTTCTTTGGTCATATCAGCAGGGTAAAACTGGGCCCCAGCAGGCTTTTCTCCAATACCTTTGATAAAAGAATTATTCCCGTTTAATCGCTCCCAAGGACCATAATTGATTTTCAAGTACTGTTTAATATACTCATCTTCCACTTTCGAAAACAAAGAAGCTTTATCACCCCAGGCTTGTTTCCAGAATAAATCGTCCATTATTTGAGCTGCATCAAATAACAAAGGCAACATTTTCTTTTGGTTATCGGATAAAATTGAAATATCAGCATTCAGTTCAAACTTGGTAAACTCTTCTACTTTCTCCTTTACATTAGGGATGGATGCGGTGTATTTTGTATCTACTTGCTTTGGGGAATTACAAGCACTCAATAACATAACACATCCTAATACATACAAATAGCTACTCTTCATTATTCTATTTTTTGTTGATAGGTAATAATTATTATCTGGCCTTAAAGGTATAAAAGCACTATGGTTGCAGCAAATTATAAATACAAATACGAAAAAGTTGAACTAATTTTGAAATAAAAATAAATTCCACGCAGCACTTTTGCTTATTCACTCGTTTAGGGGGGTACATTAAACAAAAACATGAAGTTATGAAGTTCAATTTATTTTTAACAAGCTTAGCTATTATGGTTGCAACATTAGCCTGCAACAAGGATTCTGAAACAATAATTGATGAATCAGAACTAAAATCGGAATTGAAGTACGCCAGTACGTCTGCCTCGGATTTAGCAACTAATGGAGCACCTTTTACCATTTTGAGTGCAGGGATGCATTACAACCATTTATTTTTAAACTTCTCGTACACAGGGGGAGAAAAAGGTCATGAATTTTCTGTTCATTGGGATGAGAAAATCATAGAGGAAGGAGATAAAAAAACATTAAAAATAAGTATCTCTCATTTAACAGATGATGACAATGGAACTTCTACCATACAGGATTCCTTACATATTAGTTTAGATAAACTAAAAATTCCAACTTCACTATTAAAAGAAGACAATTTGTATTTTGATGTCATCAACCATGCGCAAACTGATAACCATATTATTTTTAAGAATATACCGATTAAAGATGATAAGCCAACAGAACCAGTTATACATTATTATTTTGAAACACTAACCGTTAAAGAAACACCTTGCAACCAAATTGGAGCTTGGAAAAACCTATGGTTAGAAAGATCACATCAAGATTCTACATTTAATTATGTGTTTGACGAAATAAATGATGAAGTTAATTACACACCTAAATTAAATGATAAGCTAAAAGTAAAGCTACAATATATACCTTTGCAGGATATTAAAAATGTAAGTGATTGCGAATTCACACAAAAAAACATTGTACTCGGTATTAAAATTGAAGAAATAGAAGAGATTAATTAAACAAGCCTAAAACCTATTATCATTCAAACGTCGAAAGACATAGCAAATACTGAAAAACTATTAAAGAGATGCTCCAAGGGTAACAGAAAAGCCCAGGAGCATCTTTATGGTTTATACTATGGTTATACCATGAGTATTGCTTTGCGCTACACTTCATCGTACACACAAGCCGAAGAAGTTTGTAATGATGCCTTTTATAAACTATTTACCAAAATTGAACTTCATACAAAGGGAGATAGTTTTAAACCATGGTTTAGACGCATAATTATAAATACCGCCATTGACAATTACAGGGCCAATGAAAAGAATAATCAACTCATTGTTCTGGAAGAAATTGACCATCCTGAGCAAGTAGACCTTAACCTAAATACTATTGATGCAGAAGAAATTATAGCCTTATTACAAAAACTACCTGCTAAATACCGTATGGTATTTAGTTTATACATATTAGAAGGCTATAATCATGACGAGATTGCGAAAAAACTAGAAATTACAGCTAGCACATCGCGCTCAAACCTTACCCGAGCAAAACACAAACTACGTGAATTAATTAAAGACTACGATTATTATGGGAAGGCCAGGTGAAGATAAATTTACGGATAGCTTAAAGCGAAAGCTTGAAGGCTATGAACCTGCTTTTAACGAAAAAGCTTGGGGGAAGATGAGTGCGCGCTTAAGTAGTCAAAGCAGTGCTCCTGTATGGTTAAAACCATGGCTTTACGGACTTGGTTGCGGCTTAATTATCATGCTTACTCTGTATTACACCACAATAAACAGCTCCGATACAGCTGAACACATAGAGCTTAATGCAGCTTTATCTAAAGAAGTAAATGAGCTTAAAAAGGAAGTAAATAAACTAAAACAATTGCAAGCAGAAAGTAAGGAAAAAGCAGCTATAACTAGTAGTAATTCAACAGATAAAAACAAAATACTATTTACCGAAAGCCAACACAAACCCATCATTAAAAAGGAATATATTTTTATTGAGCCTGAAATTCAACATCCAACATCTGGAAGAAACACAGGTGCTGAAAGTACCTTGGCCGCTTTACCTATACGCCAAGAAATAATTCAACAGGAATACAAGCTTCAATTAGGAACATTAAATACAATTGAGATTACTCCAAAGAGCTCCCAAAAGGAACACAAAAAAACCAAAAGGAAGTTTCAACTAAACTGGCCACAAATTGATTTAAAGCAGCAGAAAAATTCTAGTCAAAAATTTACTGGACCCAACACAGTTTATTTATTAACCAACATTAGCAATGAGAATAATCTAGACTCAATGAGCTTATTAAACAAAGCCATTGGTATTGGAGTCAGTGGAAACATTAGTCCACGACTAAACCTTTCTGGAGGAATTAATTACGGTAGCAGTTATGGTGATCATTCGTATGATTATACAAGTTATAAATGGGTAACTGTAGATGATTCTACTTTCGTTCAAAACTCGGTAGATTCTACTTTATTCAGGTCAGTAGATTGGCAATATTTAGACATTCCGTTACAGTTAAAATATCAACTGTACGAAGCAAATAAACATAGTATATCTCTTAGCTTAGGAACTGTAGCTAGGTTCTACTTATCGGAAAAATACACCTCTTCAATGAGAATCCCTGAAGAGAATCCTAAAAGCCAAACTACAGAACTTGGCGCCTTTGAAAACATACACCCTTTAGCAAAACTTAATTTTGGTATTAGTTATGCATACCAGCTCAATAAAAGATGGAATTTAGAACTTCAGCCTTATTACTCACTATCGATGCAGAAACATAGCTTTTTGAAAGTTAAGAGTAAATCGTATGGACTGAATTTTAAAGTAGGATATAGGTTTAACAAACAGGAAAATAGTAGAAATCCATAAATTCTACTTATATAGTCTACGTTCTAGATTTATATGTAAACTCTTCTTTCAATAGATCGATTAAGTTATTAGGCATTTTAGGCTATTTAATTGTATTCAATTACAAATAATAAATAAAGCTAAAAAACATTTAGTCAGTATTATTCAAATTTCAACTTTAAGAGATTACAATAATTTACTTCACTATTATAATACAATAAGCAGAATACATCATTTATTAAAATTAGCAAGCAAATTTTATTGATTATAGCAATTTAATATTACCTTAGGAAATCATCATTTTAAATAAAATCCCGTGAAGTGGCTACTTGGATATATATTGGTATTCGTTGTAACAATGCCTAATCTTTTCGCAAATGAAATATCTTCCGAACTTTCCCACAAAAGTGTATTGCTTCTAAACTCTTATCACAAAGGTTATAAATGGTCAGATGATATAGTGAAAGGTGTGGAGGATATATTTGCTCCATACAACATCAATTTATCCATTGAATATATGGATACTAAAAATCATTTTGATGATGAATTTCAGCAAGGTCTAATTGACTTTATAAATATCAAATACCTTAAGGATACCTTTGATTTAATAATCACCTGCGATGATAATGCATTGGACTTTGTTTACAACAACCGTACTTGTATTTTCAAGCACACACCCATTGCATTTTGCGGAACTAACTACTTTAATAAAGCTGATTACGATAGCTTATATAATGCTACTGGAATAAGCGAAATAGCTGACTTAGAGAGAAACATAGAGCTAATTAAATCCCTCCACCCTAAGTGCGAAAGAATATTTGCCATTACTGACGATACGCATACAGGCATTCATTTACAGAGAGAGTTGCAAAACATTCGTAAAAAATATTCCACTCCATATATCGATATTATACATACTATATCCGAAAAAGAGTTGAAAAAGTCTTTACAAAAATTAGGAGAATCAGACGTAGTATTACTTACCTTCTTTTTTAGAGATGCACTAGGAAAAACCTATGAATACGACGAAGGGACAAAACTAATTACTCAAAATACCAACGCACCGATATATGCTTCGTGGGATTTTAGTATTGAAAACGGAATCATAGGAGGATACGTTGTAAACTCATATGCCCATGGAATGGATGTAGCTAACACAGCATTGCAACTGTTGTTGGGCACCCCTATAGATAGCATCCCCGTACAGTACTCTACAACGCACAATTACATTTTTGATTATCCTGAATTAATAAAGAACCATATTGATGAAAGTAAAATTCCTACTAATAGTATAATCCTCCATAAACCTATTTCTGTATTTCAAAAATATAGAAAAGTAGTAAACTTTATTATTACCGTTATTCTAATACTTCTTGTTTTCATCATTATATTAACCTTCGCCTTAAACAAAACCAAACGAATTAAACAAGAATTAGAGTTTAAACAATTGCGCTTGGAATCCATCATCTCTAACATTCCAGGAACGGTATATCAAGTAGATGTTATTGACAACGATAAAGTAATTTATATCAGCGAAAACATTGAATCATTGTGTAATTTAAAAGCTAGTCATTTTATAAATAAAAATATAGATTTTTACAATCATTTCATTTATAATCAAGATGTGAAAATGGTTATTGAAAATAGACGCCACAATATTAACCAAGATGACTTTTGGAAAATACAATACAGAATTAAAGTAGGAAATAAAATAAAATGGGTTTACGAAGCGGGAAGATATATTAGAGATAACTCCAACAATATCCTTACTATGGAAGGTATTTTATTTGACATTACCAATGAAAAAAACACAGAAAATAAACTAATCGAAAGTAAAGAACGATACAAATCCTTATCTGACGAATTACACTTAATCATCAACAGTATACCTGGTTTGGTTTTTTATAAAGACACTAAAAACCATTTTAAATACGTCAATAAGTTTATGGCCGATAGTGCAGGCCTAGAAAGAAGCCAAATGATAAACCGAAATGTTTCCGACTTTTACAATCAGGAATTAGCCGATTTATATTTTAAGGATGACCTTGAAGTAATGAAGCAAAAAACAGCTAAACTCAATTACGAAGAACCTTGGTCATGGAAAGAACAAAAAGGGTGGTTTTTAACTAGCAAAATCCCTCATATAGATCACAAAGGAAATGTACAAGGAATTATTGGAGTTGCCATAGATATTTCTCATCAAAAAAAGGTAGAACACCAATTAAGTGATAAAAACAGCGAATTACTGGAAGCAAAAAGCGAATTACTTAAACATCAAACTAATTTAGAATCATTGGTAAATCAACGAACAAAAAAAGTAAAAGAATTAAACGAATTACTCATTGAAAGCAATGCTGAATTAAATGCAACCAATGATGATTTATTAATTAAAACCGATGAACTAGAACACACTATTGACACTTTAAAACAAACACAAAAACAACTTGTACAATCCGAGAAAATGGCTTCAATAGGTATTTTAACTGCCGGTATAGCTCACGAAATTAACAACCCAATTAACTTTATAAATAGCGGTCTTACTGGATTAGAAATTTATTTGAACGAGATAACGAAGACTATTGGAGGTAATATTAAAAATAATGTATGTAATAGCTGTAATAAAGATACCATTGAAATATTTGAAACCATACCAGAATTAATTCAATCTATGCGTAATGGCGTTTCGCGCACCACCGAAATTGTGAGAGGTCTCAGAACCTTTTCTCGTTTAGATTCTGAAAAAAAGGTGGAAGCTGATTTACACGAAATTATTAAATCAACTCTGGTAATCTTAAATAATAAAACCAAAAACAACATTGAGGTGATAGAAAAATACGAAGAAGTCCCTTCTATTAATTGTTTTGCCGGTAAATTAGGACAAGTATTTTTAAATTTATTAATCAATGCTATTGAGGCTATTAAAGAAAAGGGAACTATCACAATCAGGACATATCTTGAAGGAGAAAATGATGTTTACATTTCTATTAAAGACAATGGAACAGGAATTGATAAGCCCTTACATTCCAAAGTATTTGACCCATTTTTCACAACAAAAGATGTAGGTAAAGGCACTGGTTTAGGTTTAGCCATTGTTCACGGCATTATTGAAGAACATAATGGCACAATTAACCTAAACCCAACCTTAAAAAATGGCACTGAATTTATCATTAAACTACCTTTAAAATAAACGCATGGATCGGATTTTATACGTTGATGACGAAACAGATAACTTATTGCCATTGAAAATATCCCTTTCAAAATGGTATAAGGTAGACACAGCTATTAACGGGAAAGAAGCTTTACAAATGTTTAAAGAACATGCATATAAAGTAGTTATTACTGATCAGCGCATGCCAGAAATAACTGGGTTAGAATTAGCAAAAATACTTAGAACACAAAGCCCCAAAACCATAATTATTATATTAACAGCTTTTGACGATAGTTCAACTGTTATGGAAGCTATTAACCAGGGTAATATTTTTAGATACCTTCTTAAACCATGGGAATTAAGCGACTTACACCAAACACTCATTGCTGCATTTAACACATATAACCTTAAAAGTAAGAATGAACTTTTAATGAGTGATTTGGTCAATAAAAACAACCAATTAGAAATAGCCTTTCAAGAGATAAGTAACCTCAAAAGCAAATTAGAACAGGAAAACACTGAACTTAAGTATGAGCTTAATAATAACTTAAGCAACAGAATAATAGGTAACTCTAAAGCTATAACGCAAACCATAAAGATGGTACATATGGCTGCCAAATCAGATGCAACCGTACTTTTAATGGGAGAAAGTGGCACTGGCAAAGAAGTCTTTGTAAATGAAATACACAGCAAAAGTAATAGATCGGAAGAAAATATAATTAAAATAAACTGTGCTGCAATTCCCGAAAACCTAGTTGAAAGTGAGCTATTTGGTCATGAAAAAGGTTCATTTACTGGAGCCAACGAGCGTAAATTCGGAAAATTTGAATTGGCCAATAAAGGAACTATTTTTTTGGATGAAATAGGCGAACTTCCTCTTTTAATTCAGTCTAAACTGCTTAGAGTATTGCAAGAGGGAGAGCTACAGCGTGTTGGCGGGACTGAGAATTTAAAAGTAAATGTAAGAATCATTGCAGCTACTAATAAAAATTTGGAAGCAGAATTGAAAAAAGGAACATTTAGGGCAGATTTGTTTTATCGCTTAAACGTAATCCCAGTCAGTATTGCGCCTTTAAGAGAACGTAAAGAAGATATTCCACTTTTAACAAACCACTTTGTAAATAAATACAATAAAAAATACGGCAAAACAATATCTTCTATTTCCCCATCATCTTTAGAGCATTTACTAAAATATCAATGGCCTGGAAATGTGAGAGAACTTGAAAACATTATTGAAAGATATCTAGTTTTATCTGAAGGAGAAAAACTTGTTATTGATAAGTCGCAACTCAGGTTGCAAACAGGACAAACATCAATTCCTAATAATATCGTTAGTCTTGAAGAACATGAAAAAACATACCTAACAAAAGTGCTTAAATATACTAACTGGAAAATAAGAGGTGCAGGTGGAGCTGCTGAGCTTTTAGAACTTCACCCCTCTACTCTGGATTCCAAACTAAAAAAACTAGGTATTAGCAAATCTTAAATACACGATATTTAGTATATATACTAAATATCGTGTATTTATCTTATTACCTACACTCATACTCAAACCCTAACTCACTAACTACATACAACATACACACTTTGGCAGCCAATTTGATTTAAACAGTGTAATTGAAACTAATACACACTAAAATGAAGAAGGTTGCTAATAAAATTGTACTACTAGCTATAAGTTGTGGTTTATTCGTGGGGCTAATTGGAGGAATTATTTTTTACGTTTTAAACACTAGCAAGCAAAAAAAAGATGTTGAAATGATTGCCAACACCTTGCTTGAAGACTTTGATTTAATGGTTAAACAAGAAGTTGAAACTGTTATTTCCATGTTTGAAAGATTTAATCACCTGCACAAAACGGGAGAAATTAGCGCAGATGAAGCCAAATCACTTGCCATTAACACACTCAGAGATATTAGGTATGGTGAAAGTGGCTACTTTTGGGCCGATGACAAAGATGGCAACTGTATTGTATTACTTGGGAAAGATGCTGAAGGACAAAATAGATACAATGCAGTAGATGCTCGAAAAAACCTATTTATTCAAAATATTATTAATGCTGGAATACAAGGTGGTGGATATACGGATTATTGGTTTCCTAAAGCAGGTGGAGGCGATGCTTTCCCTAAAAGGAGTTATAGTAAATACTACGAACCATTTAACTTAGTAGTAGGAACAGGAAACTATATCGATGAAATTCAAACCATTGTCAAAAGCAAAGAACAAGAAAATAAAGCCGCAATGAGAAGAATTCTATATTCGTTTTTAATATCTGTAATCCTTATTCTAGTTGTAGCTACATTAATATCATTCGTTATTGGCAAAAAAATATCCAATCCAATAATTGAGGTAGTTGAAAAAGTAAAATTAGTCGCCGAAGGTGATTTAGACGTATCTATAAACGTAGTTTCAAAGGATGAAATTGGGGTCCTATCTCAAAGCATGAATTCAATGATAGAAAAATTCCGTACAGTAATTTCAGAAATCATAGTTGGATCAGAACAAATAGCTTCAGCAAGTGAGCAATTAAGTGGCACTTCGCAAACCATATCAGAAGGAGCCAATGAACAGGCATCATCCATTGAGGAAGTATCATCAACCATGGAAGAAATGGCCGCAAACATTGAGCAAAATAGTGCCAATTCTAAATCCGCTGTAAATATCTCAACCGATGCTAATAATAGTATAATGCAACTATCTGCCATTACACAGGAAGCCTCTGAGGCAAGCAAAATTATTTCAGAAAACATATCAATCATTAACGATATTGCCTTCCAAACCAATATACTGGCATTAAATGCAGCTGTTGAAGCAGCACGCGCAGGAGAAGCAGGGAGAGGTTTTTCTGTGGTAGCAGCTGAAGTACGAAAACTTGCCGAAAGAAGTAAAACTGCAGCTGATAAGATAGTAAGTCTTGCTGAGAAAAGTTATAAATTAACCCAAGAAACCAACACCGAGCTTCAGGCTACCATTCCAAAAGTTGAAAAAAGCACAGATTTGGTTGAAGAAATTTCTGCGGGAAGTACAGAACAGAATAAAGGAGCTAATGAAATAAACAATGCCATTCTTCAGTTTAGTGGTATTACACAGCAAAATGCATCTGCCAGTGAAGAGTTGGCAAGCAGTGCAGAAGAATTAGCTAGCCAATCAGAGCAGTTAAAAGAATCCATCTCTTATTTTAAAACCAAAATGGTAAGCGATTTACAAGTGAATAACGCCATACTATAAGTCATTATCTGTGTAAAAACAATTATAAACTAATATCATATGAGAAATGGAAAAGAATACCCAGCCATATTTTACATAGATGATGAAAAAGAAAATCTACTTGGTTTTAAAACAAGCTACTATAAGGATTTTAATATCATAACCGCCAGCAATAAAACGGAAGCCAATCAGATTTTAGATGAACATAAAATTGCTGTATTTTTGGTTGATTTTAAAATGCCGGATGAAGATGGTTTATCATTTGTCATGAGAATTAAGGATCAGTTTCCTGATGCTATTTTCATTCTTGTTACAGCCTATACAAATATGGATTTAGTTATAAATGCCTTTAATTTTAATGTGTTCTTTCAGTTTATTCAAAAACCTTGGAATTATTTACATTTAAAATCTATTTTATACAGCGCCCTTGAAAAATACGCATTACAAATAGAGAAAAAACAGCTCATGGAAAGCCTTCAGGTTTCTCTAAAAAATGAGCAACGAGCCAATAAACTTAAAAGAGAGTTTCTAAATAATATTTCGCACGAAATAAGAACACCTTTAAATAGTATTCTTGGATTTACTGAATATGCTAAAAATGAAACAGGAGATACCCATCTCATACCCTATTTAGAATTAGTTTATAAAAGCGGTAAGGAATTACTTGATACAGTTGAAAATGTTTTAGAAGCATCATTAATTATTACAGGACAAACAAACCATGTCACCCATAGTTTTAACCCTTTTAATTTGATAACTAATATTACTCGAGATATAAAACTTAAATATTATAATTTGAACAATATTGAATTAAACAATTTGGTTAACCCTGATATTAATTTGAACTCTGATAAAGAAAGTATTTACAAAATATTAAGTAACATCATTGACAATGCAGTCAATTACTCTAAAGATGGTCGCGTAAAAATTGAATTAAAGAAAAAACACCATCATGATTGGCAATTTTCAGTATGGAATAAAGGAGTAATGAATAACAAGATTAGCGAACAATCCTTATTTGATCCCTTTTACAGAGGAAACAATATTTATCCTGAAAAGAGAGGTTCAGGACTGGGACTTTTTAATGCAAAATCATTGGCCAAAAGTATCGGAGGAGATATTTCGTATACCTCCTCTTACATTAATCAAACTACCTTTTACTTTAATTTTACAGAAGTACCTTAATCTACTTCAAGTTTATCCAAGTTAGTTTATGCCATATACGTTCTAGCGGACCATGCTTAAATCTTTTAGCCCACCAAGTACAGAAAACGCCTAACAAAATGGCTAATACAACACCAATTAAAAGGCTATAGGTAGCTCCTATATATTTGTAAAGGCCTAATCCGAAACCATAATACAAACTTGCCCCTATTATGGACTGGAAAATATAATTAGAAAGACTCATCTTACCTATGGGTGAAAATACACTTAAAACCTTAACTCCTATTCTACTCCAAAACAATAGAGTAAACCCTGAAACCAACACCAACATAAAAGCAAGATTGGTATACGATACCTCCAATACCATAAATGTTCTTTTTAAAGCTTTAGTAGTAAGATGTTCACCTGCATTTTTTTGAATAAAAAACAACACAACAAATGCAACTGAAGAAACAATTAGAGTCTTTATCCAAAACTTTTTATTCCCTGTACTTTCTGCAAAAAGCTGTTTTCTACCTATTAACATGCCCGTTAGAAATAAGGCCAACATATGGAAAAAACGACCATTCTCCCAACTCCATAAAACAACCGCACTCTTTCCATTAGTGAGGTTACCTACAACATTTGTCCAAAACGAGTTATCGGATAGATAGGCCTTTGCCTTACCAAAATAAGCCCACGAAGAAGGGTTTGCCAATTCCATATCTGGATTTTGAACCGCAGTAATAAAGTGATATAAATTAAGTGGTTGAAGAATTAACATAATAATTACCGCAAGAACCACCTTGTTGTTCACTTTAGCAAAGGGAATCAGTAGGACTCCTACAGCCGCATAAAGCGTAAGTATATCGCCTTGGTAAAATGCCGAATTGAAGATTCCAAATGCAAATAGCAAAACCATACGCCAGGCAAACCTCCCTCTAAAATCTTTTCCTTTCTTTTCCTGATTATTGGATTGAATAAAAAAGGTTAAGCCAAATAACAAGGCGAATATAGCATAGGATTTTCCTCCAAACAGAAAAAATAAAGTGTCCCAAATACCTGTATCTAAGCTAACCATCCAATCAGGTAAACCTGTAGGTTTAAAATAATAATCGAAATGCTCGATATTATGCAAAAGCATAATAGAAACAATGGCAAAACCTCTTAAGGCGTCTACCACATGAAAACGAATAGATGTAGATTGATTTGTCATAGGATTTTTTAATAAAGTCTTAGTTTTTAGCTATTTATTCTTGAGCAATAACAACATGCGTTCTATATAAAACTATGAATATACGATGACTTTACTGTGGTAAGATTGTTACTAATTACTATCTGTTTATAATATAGTTAGACAAAAAGCTCGTTAAATTAACGAAACATCCAGAAGTTAAAATAGTTAAACGAACCGTTAATTCTTCTTTTTTGCTATAACTAAAATAGAATCCCCTTCTTCAAACTCTTTGTAGGATTGAAGCTCTAAAACTTCAAATAAATCATAAAACAGGTCCTTTAACTCTTCCTCCTTATGATTATTTACAAACATTCCATTAAAATCCTCCGTTCCATTCCCTTTCCAAAAAGTATGGCATATTATTCCATTTGGACGTAAAACTACAGCTTGTCTCACAATACATGCTTGTAGTTCTTCATCTTCCAAATGATGTAATACTTTATTACTATATATTGCATTAAAGTTTAAATCCGTTGATAACGTAATAGCATCCAGGTTTAAAAACTTTTCATTTGGGTATAACGCCTTTAAGCGCTTAATAAACTCATCGGAATAATCCGACCCAATCACAGAATAATCTTGACTAAGAATTTTAAAATCGGAACCAGGACCAGAACCCAACTCTAAAATTTGATCCTCTTTATTTAAATATGGTTTTAGTTTTTCGATAATATTAGCACCATCATGCTCCTGGGCCATCTTAATATACTGATCAACTGTTTCTTGCTCTTTGTAAAACTTACTCTTCATCTTTTAAAAAATTAAATTCCAAATTTTAGGTAAAAAGATAATCGATCCAACCACAAATGCACAAATCGCTGCCCACAAAACAGCTCCTGCAGCTAAATCTTTGCTCTTTTTAATAAGCGGGTGTCTATCAGCGCTCACAAAATCCGCTAAACTTTCAATAGCCGAATTAATTAACTCCATAGAAATAACTATTCCGATGGCCAATATCACCGCAATCCACTCTCCTTTACTTATTTTAAAAAAAAGCCCAAGTGCTAATACCACAATTGTTGCAAACAAATGAATCCTTGAATTATGCTCTTCCTTTAATAATATTTTTAATCCATTAAAAGCATATTTAAAACTATGCAACCTTTTAAGGAAGGAGAATTTACTTTGTGACATTGCTCGCTTTATAGTTTTGAACGACTTCAATCGTATGGGCCAGTAATTCCTTACCTCCATAATCTCCATGACCAGGAATAACAATTTCAGCTTGCGGGTATTCATCTTGTATTTTCATGACTGTACCATCCCACTCATTAACGCTTGCATCACTTAAGTTCCCCATGCCATTAGCCTTCACATCCTTAATCATGCAGCCTCCAAACAGCACCTTAGATTCCGGCAACCAAACCGTAATATTATCAAAAGAATGACCTCCACCAAAATATTTACATTCTGCTGTAAGGCCGTTAAAATTGAGCACCTTTTCTTTTTTAAAGTATTCATTTGGTAAGGTTAATCCTTCCGTTTTACACTTTTCGTATGTCATACTTCCACACAAACTATGCACCCCTTGTTTATGCAAAAAATCAATACCTCCCATACAGTCAATATGAAAATGCCCTGGAATTAGATAAGTAACCTCAATATTCATTTTACTCAACAAAAACTCATAAAGCTTTTTTGTTTTTTTATTGTCAGGTGGCGTATCAATCATAATTGCTTTTCCATTTTTCACCACCAATAGTCCATTTGAAGGATAAGGCTTGCCTCCTCCGTATGGATACCAACTAACATGCAAAAAAATAGAATCCTTTAAATGAACTAATTGTAAGGTTTTATCTATAAATATTTTTTCTTCGAGAGCCAGCTCTCTCTTTGAGTATAGCTTAATAGCCTTCAAATAATTTTGAGAACCGCGTTTAGTTAAGTCACGTTCAAAGCCATTTAAATCAGGATGATGCTTACTTACCCAATTCTTTAAATCATTTAACCTACCTTGCCATTTTTCATTATCAAACTTCACATAATCGTTGATAGTTATGGTTTTTAATTTATGGTCTATAATCTTAATATGAATATCTGATACCATTGGGGAATCATGCAAAAACTGAATTCGTGTACCTGTTTTGGCAATACGCACAATTGCCCCCGATTCATTAGGTGTAATCTTTTGCACTTCAAACTTAGGTTGAAAAACAGAATCCCATCTAAAAATAGTAGCAAAGCTTTTTCGGTTATTACAGATTACAAAACTGCCCTCCTGCATTACAAAATCATTTGTAATTAAAGAATTAAGGGAGACAAGGTCGGCCTTATTAAAAGCTTCAAAATATTGATTAATAATTTGCTGTGTAGACTTTTGCGCGTAAGCTCCTGTTAATGGTAACAGCGCTAAAATAATAAAAAGAAGTTTCTTCATGATAAAAGGGTTTTACACAAATATCGTATAATAAATTCAAGACAAACACTTTTAAAACCATTTTATTTAAGCTATTTATAACATGCAAATACTGATAACTTAACTCGTCATCACGCAAAATTGATTCGTCACCCTAAGCATTTAACAAAGCTTCAGTTACCAATTAAAAAGTAGTAGCACTGAATAAAAAAACAATGAAACGCAGTCATATTTTAGCGATGCTGAATGAAAAAGCATGCGTATTAACCTTTTTGTTGTGATAACAATTAATCTACCTTTGCCTTGTGGATAAGAAAATTGAGTTATTGGCTCCTGGAGGAGATTTGGATAGTATTAAAGCTGCAATATTAGCTGGAGCGGACGCTGTTTATTGTGGATTAAATAAGTTTAACGCACGCAACAGGGCTTCCAACATTGGTTTTGAAGAATTAGTTGGCGTTATTCATTTAGCCCACCAGCACCATTGCGAAGTATTTCTTACCCTAAATATCCTTATCCTGGAAAGTGAAATTCCGAACCTCATCACCTTGCTTAACAAGCTTGTAAACACCTCTATTGATGGTGTAATCATTCAGGACTTAGGTTTATTCTACATACTTACAAATTACTTTCCAACACTTCGAGTTCACGCTTCTACACAACTTACCACGCATAACGAGGGGCAGATAAAAGCATTGAGTAAATTAAAGGCAGAACGTGTTAATCTATCGCGGGAGCTTAATTTATCTGAAATAAAACATCTAACGTCGGTTGGCCAACAACACCAAGTTTCTACCGAGGTATTTGTGCATGGTTCTAATTGCATTTCGTTTTCTGGCCAATGTTATATGAGTTCGGTATATGGTGGACAATCGGGCAATAGAGGTCGATGCAGTCAGCCTTGTAGAGATAAATTTGAGCCCACCCGCATGGGAAAAACCTATCCTTTAAATATGAAGGATAATGCTGCTTATTTGGATGTTAATAGTTTAATTGACGCTGGTGTTTATTCTTTAAAAGTTGAAGGTAGAATTAAAAAACATGACTATATACACACCGTAATTAGCACTTATAAAGAACAGATTAATAGCTATTTAAAAAATAAAGATTTACTAAACGATAAAGAGAAATTATATACCGTATTTAACAGGGATTTTTCAAACGGATATTTGCATTCAGGCATTTCCAATTCCATGTTTATCGACAACCCTAGAGACAATACCCTTTTGCGAGTTCAGAAAATACATAGCGATGTTTCGGATGCAGAAAGGCAGCATGCCGAGCGAGAACTTCTTAGGCACAAAGAGGAGTTGAAAGCTATTGTTGAGGCGCGAATTAATGCAATTTCAATAGAAAAGTTAGACTTAAAACTCTACGTATCTGGGACGGAAGGCCAGCCCTTGAAAATTACGGCAAAAACTCCCACCGACACTTATATACTTGAATCGAAACTTAAACTACGAGTTAATAAAACGGAAGCTTTAAACTACGATTCCATATATAAAAGATTAAAAGCACTCAACGAAACTAACTATACAATTTCTGATATTGATTTAAGTGAACTCTCAGAGCAAGTCTTTTTGCCATTTAAAGAACTTACTACTTTAAAAAACGACTTATTTTATTTGCTAAACGAGCAGGCTTTTGTTGCACCTATTAAACTTCCTAAGTTAAAACACGAAGTTTCACATAAGAAAGAAACGGCATTATCTATTATTATTTCTTCGATAGATGACAAAGATTTAAGCACCAAGGCTAGTTCTACTTTTTACAAAATGCCTAGTGATTTAACTAGTCAGGAGAAACGCTTGGAAGAGTTTTTCTTAAAACACAGAAATATCACTCCTTGGTTTCCAAGTATATTAATTGGAAATGAGTTTGCACAGGCAGTTTCATTTCTTAAAAAAGTTCAACCAACGCGTATAGTTACAGATAATTTGGGGATAGCCATGGAGGCATTTAAGCAAGATATAAATTGGATTGCTGGGCCTCAATTAAACTTAACAAACTCATACAGTATTCTATGTTTAAAAGAGGAGTTTAATTGCTCAGGAGCTTTTATTTCTGATGAATTAAATAAGCAACAGATGCTGGGTATTAAAGCGCCAAAAGATTTTGAATTACATTATCAAATCTATCACCCCATTGTGCTAATGACTACAAGACAATGCTTATTTCAGCAAACAACTGGTTGCTATAAACCACAAGTGGATGAGCATTGCATAAACGACTGCGTAAAGCAAACAAGTATTACTAAAGAAAATGGAAGCTCTTTTATCATAGACAAAAACAAGGGAAGTCATCACTACGTTTATGCTTCTCATAATTGCCTAAATACAGATATCATAACTGATTTCCCCAACAAATTTGACTCTTTCTGTACTGATTTTAGTCAGATTAAAACAGCTACTGATTTAGGAAATAATAAACATGAAATAATTGAGCAGTTTAATGGCTTAATCAAGGATTCATCCGAATCAAGTAATAGCATTCAAGAATCTATTAAGCCTACAATAAATGCTAATTACAATAAAGGAATTTAGCTATTTTTCAGATTGTATTTAATTCTCAACTCCTGTTTACTGCTTTCATCTAAATCATTAAAATAAGCTTTCCAACCAGGACAAAAGTTAATATGCCATCTCCAAAATCGTCCTACTAAGGACTTTGGTTTAGAATCGAATTTTGACCTCATACTACAATTGTCGCAATTATGTTCTTTCATGTGTTTATAGTTTTATTCAGTATTCACTTTATAGTACCATGTGCCTTCCATTCACTAAAAACTGAATACTAGGTAACTTCTTTGATTCATTAAACTTATCGTAAGCTTGCTTTAAATCTTCCCATAAATCTAATTTAGACTTATCCGAAGCATATTTATCTTTTAAAACATTCATATTGTTATCACCTAATCGTGCAGGAAAAATACTAACCGGAATTTTCACTTGTCCATTATTTTTAGCTTCAATACAAAACAAATATAATTCTTGAATCTGCGCATCAGTTATTGGCATACAACCAATAGTAACACATGCTCCATGAATACAAATATTACCGCCTAACTTTCCTTTTACGCCTAATATTCTATCCGACTTGTTGGGGTAGTTTACACGCATAGATAAATGAAAATTACTTGCAGGATTAAAAGCATCAATATGATAAAAACCTTCCGGAATCTGCATGTCGCCTTGTTGTCGTTTAGGGCCAAGAAGGCCACAAGTTTTACAGATATCGTAAATCTTTAAAATTTTAAAAGTGCTATCTTTTTTGGCTTTCCCCCACAGCTCTAATTCCTTACTGTGCTTAAAAACACGTATGTAAATTTCAAGCTCATCCACTTTTATTGATGTAGCTTCTAATATTTGATTTACACTTGCTCCTTTTTCCTCGTAAGCCTTTCTAACTCTCGGGTATCTCTTTTGCTCTGCTTTAAACCCATCTGAAACGAAAGACATCAAGATCAAACATGCGAGCACTACAACTACCTTTTTCATAGTGCTGTATGATAAGATGACACTTTTTTCATCGATACACTATCCGCGAAATCAATAACCTGTTGAAAATATCTTTCCCCTCCTACTTGCCATACATTACCATGATTAGCATTTGGCACTTCCACAAAACTCTTCTCTGTACTTGCCAAGTTCTTAAAATTCTTTTTTCCGTATTTAATATCAATATTACTGTCTACGGTTCCATGCACCATCATCACAGCTTGGCTTATATTCTTTACTGCTTCTGATGGAACCACCTCTTTCCCATTAAAATCGCCTATTATTTCGGCCCACCAAATGGCATAATTATTCAATATTGGGACATTGAAGCCAACTGTTCCCGCCGAATATTCATGAACAACTGTTTTAAAATCAGCAAAAGTGCTCTCTATAATTCCAAATTTAATTCGCTTATCGATAGACATCGCCTGCAACGAAACGGCTGCACCTAGAGAATTACCCCATATTCCAATATGATGGCTTACATTATTCATTTTCATTAAAGAATCCACTAATATGCTCATGTCATATTTTTCATGATAGCCAAATGTAGTATACTTTCCTTCGCTCTGGCCATGTGCTCGTAAATCAACCAATACCGAATTGTATCCATGTTTTGATAACAATTTGCTTACTGGCAAATAATGTTCTTTTCCTGAACGAATACCATGTACTAATATTACTGTTCCTTTTTGCTGTTCTATTTCTGTTTGCACCAAAATAGCAGAAAGCTTTAACCCGTCTTTTGAAGTATAAACAACTTTTTTATCTTTTAATCCATAAACTAACGGTTTGTGCACGTGCTTAGCTCTATGCGTATTATTATTAATCTGAATAATTAAACGTCCTGCTATATTTCCAAACACTAAAACGGCTGCCACAATGAGTGTAGAGATAGAAACAAGTATTTTATATTTAGTCTTCATTTTACCTTTTAAATAATAATGCTGGTTAAATTTAATAAAACATTTTATTGAATTATTCTAACAAACAAAAAGTATCACTTAAAAAGTAATATATTGGAGCTTGTGTTTTTCGCCATATACATAATATTAATAACTTTGCTAATTCGAATTTACATACCACTTGAGCAATGAGTATATCAAATATAAAGTCAAAACAAACTGAGGTAGAGCTAGCTTTAAGCGAGAAAAGAATTAAAGATGCTTTAACCATTTTAGGTGCACTTATAAAAGACCAGCACATTGGTGATTTCATTGATGAGCATTATAATATCGAATTCACTTACAAAAGCATGCTTAAGTATACCGTTCAAGGAGTTAGCGACCCAGAACGCCAGAAAGTATACGACAATATATTAACCTCGTGTTACCATTTATCTGATAAATTATTCTCAGAAATTAACAGTAAACAATCAAATGGTCTCTTTTACGAAACCAAACGAAATATTGGTGTTACTCAGAGTTTAAAACAAAACATCGATAATTTATTTGGTGAAATAGCTCAAAAGCAAATTACAGAACAAACTGGGCTTACTAGTAATAATCAACAAGAAGCCCTAAAAATCTTATTTAATAAACTTTGGGTTAGCAATTCAATTTCTAAAGAAGAATGCATTCTTATTAAAGATTTAATCCATGATGAAACTTTGCATTATAGTTACAAATGCATTTTTGTTTCGGCATTAAGTATTGGTACGCTAAAAGAGTTTTGTTTAGAGAAAGTACTTTTGCTATTTGACTTTTTGGCAATAGACTATAAGGAAATAAAACAAAGAGTAATTACCAGTTTATTACTGGTTTTATTTAAATATGACAAGCGCTTAAAATTGTATCCTGAAATTACTTCTCGCTTAAGCATCATGCAAGAAGATGAGAAATTAATTTCTAATATTTTAACCATAGCTATTCAATTAATCAGAACTCGAGAAACGGAAAAGATTTCGAAAAAGTTGATGGATGAGATTATTCCTGAAGTTGTAAAAATGCAACCTAACCTTCGAGACAAATTAGATTTGGATAATATGTTAGGCGAGAAATTTAACGAAGGCGAAAACCCAGAATGGGAAGACTTCTTTAAAGATTCACCTGAGTTAATGAGTAAATTGGAAGAATTGACAGAACTGCAAATGGAAGGCGCAGATGTTTTTCTAAATACATTTAAGATGCTAAAGCATTTTAGTTTTTTCAATACGATGCACAATTGGCTGATGCCCTTTCATCTAGATAATGAAGAATTAAAGGAAACATTAAAGGATGAAACACATATCTTTTCATCTAAAGAAATTCAAGACAGTTTAGCCAATTCCGGTTTCTTGTGTAACTCTGACAAGTACTCTCTTTTTCTTAGTGTTCCTCACATGCCTCAGTTTCAAAAAGACATGATGGGAACTATGTTTAAACAACAACTGGAGCAAATGGATGAGATTGAAAAGGATGAAAAAATGTTGTCATCCAACAAAGAAAATTCGATGATATCTAATAGGTATATTCAGGATTTGTATCGTTTTTACAAAGTACATCCTCAGCATAGTCAGTTTGAAGATATCTTTTCGTGGAGGATGGATTTCTATAACAAATGGTTTTTTCAAACTCTAGTTACCGATAATGATAAAACACGTCAAATTGCTGAATTCTTTTTTAAGAAGGAATATTTTCAAGAAGCGTCTGAATGCTTTGGAAGTATTGATTCTGCAGAATCTAATAACCTTGAAATAACGCAAAAACTTGGGTATTGTTATCAACAGCTTAAGCAACACAAAAAGGCTTTAAATGCCTATTTAAAGGCTGACATTTTAAAACCAGAGCAACTGTGGACAACAAAGAAAATAGCCTTAACATACAAACAACTTAAGAATCCTGATAAAGCACTTGAATATTATCAGGTTGCAGAAAGAATTAATCCTGAAGATTTACATACGCAGGCCTCCATTGGTCATTGCTTTTTAGACCTTAAGGATTACGATGAGGCTTTAAAGTATTATTTTAAAGTAGAATATCTCGATCAGTCCAACACAAAAGTATGGCGACCAATCGCATGGTGCTCCTTGGTCAATGGCAAGTTTGATCAGGCGGAAAAGTATTACCAAAAACTACTTATTTCAGAAACAGGAACACACGACCTAATAAATATTGGTCATGTATTTTGGTGTAAGGATAATCGATTAGAAGCATTGAAGTTTTACGCTAAGGCCATTTCTCAGTTACCTAAAGGGTTTACTGAGTTTTATGAGACTTTTGAAGAAGACATGCCCGTACTTTTATCAAATGGAATTCAGCAAACGGATATTCCAATCATACTAGACCAATTAAAATATCAACTGGAAGAATAAATTACAAATGGCAAAAAAGAAAATAGACTCTGAATTATATAGTTATGGAATTTACAGTCGTTGGGAACGCGGCTCAAAAGACCTCCCTAAGCTTCAAAAAATAACTACGGAGATACCATGCGAGTTAGATGTTGAATTCGGATATGTGGTACGCATAAAAGGAGCCAAGGGTAAACGTATACAATTTGAAATATACCACCCAGCTTTTCCTGATGAAGATGGTAACCCAGCACCTCCGTTTACAGGAGAGTACTTTGTTAACTCTAACAATTACGAATTCTTTTTAGGAGATACCATATGGGAACCCATTCACAATAAAAAAGGTGAATGGAAGTTGACCACTTGGCTTGACGGGAAAATACTATTTCAAAAATCCCTATATGTAAAGTAAATATAAACTGCTAGTTTAATACTACCGTTATTAAGAAAAAAGTAAAGCCTAATAATGCAATTACTAATAATACCTCAATTACAAAGAACCAAAATATCTTTCTCTTCAACCTTACGGTATTATCCTCCGTCTTTCTAAACATGTCCTTAAATTTTAGTTTCATAAAACCCGAAAATTACTCTCAAATAAAAAATAGAAAACCAGCCCCTTATCAAATTACGTTAAATACAACACTGTTTTTCTACCTGAATGTCACCACTATTTTTGCCCTTTTAGTGACCTTCATATCTTAAAACTATTAAAAAAAGGTTCATCACACAAGTTAAAAAACCTTAATAGTACGCATGAGTACTAATTTTGAACTAAATGTACACCCTTTTGAAACATGCGTTATAAAATAACCCCTATTAGGTATTATTTTACACCTCATGACTATTACTCAACAAAAAACCCCTTTTTGGAGAATTGCATATTTATGGATAATTTTGAGTATTATCGCAGATATAAATTGGCAGCATGAAAAGATTAATTTCATTTAACATATTACTTGTAGTATTTTTTCTATTTACATCTATGAATGTCTTTGGGAAAAATGTAGTAAAAGATTATTTTCCAAAAAATTGGTGGACAGGAATGAAGTATAATAACATCCTTGTTTCAATTGAAGGAACAGCCATTTCATCCTCTAATATTCAGATTTCTCACTCCAGTGTAAAATTAAATAAAGTCATTCTTACAAAGGTTCCTAGTTTAGTATTTCTTGATTTAGAAATCTTAGCCAATGCAACGCCAGGCGTTGTTCCAATAAACATTTATCAGTCAGGACGATTACAACAAAGCATAAATTTTACATTAACCGCAAAAAACAAAAACTTTAATACCGAAAAATTAAGTTCGTCAGATGCAATATACCAAGTTGTAATAGATCGATTTATTAATGGAGATTCTGAAAATGATCAACCTGAAGGATATTTTGAGAAACCAGATAACGCTAGCATTTCAGGTATACATGGAGGTGATTTAGTAGGGATTACTAGCAAACTCGATTATATTAAAGAGATGGGTTTTACAGCCGTAGAGCTTTCTCCTATATACGAAAGCAATCAGTTTTCACACTCCTATTATCGTAATGAGATAACCAATCATTACAAACTAGATAAACGTTTTGGCTCCTTTGCCGATCTTAATATTTTTAGGCAAAATTGTAAAGCTAGTAACATTAAGTACATTCAAAACCTAGTACTACACGAGTCTAGTTACATTCATCATATTTTTGGTAAATCAATCATAAAGGGCTGGGTGATTCCTATGGAGCTAAACATAGATTACTCAGACAAAAACCATTACCTATCTGATCCATATAACGATCAGGACTTAATTCCGTATCAATATTATAAGGACAACATCACCACGAGCCAATTAATTAATCAAGACGCTCCTATCTCAAAACAATATTTAATACAAAACACGATTTGGTGGATTGAAAAATGTATGCCTGATGCTATTAAAATTTGCGAAACACACCTAAATAAAACTCATTTTATAGCTGAATTACTAAAGGAGATTAACACTAACTTTCCAAGCCTACAAATAGTAACGGATCTTAATACGAAAGACCAAGATAGATTAGCAAATTATAGTAAACATATTCCTTCTGATCTTTCTGTTTTTAATTATGATTATCCTATTCATCATACACTTCGAAATTCATTCTCAGAATATATTTCAGCAGAAGAAGGGGTAAATTTACTTTTAGAAAACTTAAGTAGAGACTTTAATTACAAGCAACCTGAGAACCAAGTTGTATTTATTGATAACTCCATATCTTCAAGAGCCTATAACATAGCTGATAAAGATCCTGGAATTGTTCAGATGTTATACACCTATATTTTAACAAATAGGGGAATTCCGTCAATTTTATATGGTAGTGAATACTTATTACAAGGTTCAAACCAAAGAGGGGTAGATTATGTTAGAGGTGCTTTTCCTGACAAAAGTAATATGAGCTCTAATGTTTTAAAAACACACAAGTATATCTCAGACGTACTGAATTGGAGATTAAACAAAACCGTTCTACAAAGGGGTAATACAAAACACTATAACCCCAAGAATGGTATTTATGCCGTTTTAAGATACAATAGCAATTCCGATATTCTTATCGTATACAACAATAACACCAGTCACCAAAAAATAGATTTAACTAGCATTAGTAACGTAAGCAATAAATACAGTAAGGCTATCAACCCTATTTCAAAAATTAGTTATACAAATTTAAGTAATGTTTTACTCGACCCAAAGTCTGCCATTATATTAGAGTTTGAGTAAAATTATCTGTTTCAACATTTTTTTTCAACACATACTTTTAATATCATGAAAAATATAGCTGTAATATTATCTGGTTGTGGCGTCTTTGATGGGGCTGAAATTCATGAAGCCACCTTAACTCTATTAGCCATTGCAAAGCATAACTGCAAGTACATATGTTTTGCTCCAGATATGAACCAGCATCACGTTATCAATCATATAAATGGTGATGAAGTTAAGCAAACAAGAAACGTACTTGAGGAATCTGCTCGAATAGCTAGAGGTGATATCTACCCTACTTCGACCTTGCAGATAGATGACTTTGATGCATTGATATTACCAGGTGGTTTCGGTGCAGCAAAAAACCTTTCAGACTTTGCATTCAACGGAGAAAACTGCGTGGTTAATTCCGAAATTGCAGAAATCATTAAACAGTTCCATTCCAAACAAAAACCTATTGGAGCAATGTGTATTTCGCCTGTTATATTAGCTAATGTTTTAAGAAATGTAAACGTATCCATTGGATCGGATAAAGCAACGTCTGAAGCCATTGAAATAATGGGTGCTATTCATACATCATCTAATCATGGAGAAGTAATAGTGGATGCTGATAATAAAATAGTAACAACCCCATGCTACATGTTAGATGCTAGTATTATTGATATTGAGACTGGAACAAATAAGCTAGTGACAGAACTATTGAAAATGATATAAAAAAAGGCTTCTACGTTTAGAAGCCTTTCTTTTGGTTTGGTAATACTTTTCTTTGGAAAACAATAAGTATTTAATGAACTATAAGTAAGAGTGCAACTGTTGCAACAATTACACATTGAACAAACAGAATAAAATTTGGGAATTCTATTTTATTAATGCCAAACCATGATCGATAATTTAATGTAATTTTACTCATAACTTAAGTGTTAGGTTACTTTTACAAAGTTGGATTATTTTAATTGAAAATAAAACTCTTTCGTTATCCACTTAGTGAAGACAATACTTTTTTAAACGAAATACCCCCTTTTATAAATAAAAGTTTTCTTTACAGTATTATATTTTTTGCTTAAGTTTACGCTATAGAAATACCAAATACCATAGATTTTATTCCGTATATATGCTAAAAGCAATAATTATAGATGATGAAGTTTCTGCAAGACAAAGCATTGAAAAGATTCTTCAAATGTATCTACATGATGTTATTGAGGTAGTTGCTTCTGGTGATAATTTAACTGATGGTATATCTTTTATAAAGAAACACGATCCTGACATAGTTTTTCTGGACATTTCTATGCCACATCAATCTGGCCTCGACTTATTCAACTATTTAGATACTGTTAATTTTGATGTTATTTTTATTACAGCGCACCAACAATATGCTGTTGATGCTGTTGGTCTAGGTGCTTCTGGATATCTACTGAAGCCTATTAAACCTAAAGACATTGTTGATGCTGTTTTAAAAATTAATCTTAAAAAGAACTCATCGAATAATAACAATATTAATCAAAATACCGATGTTGCTTATAACACCTGCAAATTACTAGTTAACCACCAAAAAGGGGTTCATATTGTATCATACAATCAAATAAAAGCTATTGTTGCTGATGGTAACTATTGCAAAATATACAAGACTACAGGCGATCCATTATATGTTTCAAGAACAATAGGAAGTATTGAAGAAAATTTACCTAAGAATCATTTTTTCAGAACACACCGATCTAGTATTGTAAATCTTAATTTCATCACGGAAATAGATAAAGAGAAAAACCTTATTTTGCTTTCTAACATCGAAATCCCTTTAGCATCAGCTAACTTAAAGCCTTTAATAGAGGAGCTATCAAAATTGGCTAATAATTTTATTTAATCTATAACATACCATAGTCAATCATTAATATGATGTGCTCAATCATGGCATCATCGCCTCCTCCATCATATTCCGACTTTAAATTAGAACCAAAAAGTCGAGCCACTGACTGCCACATAAATGCGGAGAAACCACCTTTAAGATCCTTTATAAGCTCATAGCTGGTATCACCCGTTTCTCTATCAATCAGTTTTATAAGCATTCTACCTTGAGAGTAGGTCAACTTTCGTAATGGTTTTTCAAATTCCTCAAACAATTCTTTTTCCGCATCCTTTAAAAAGACTTTCCGATTCTTTTCTCCCTCTATATTTTCTAATTCCAATGCAATCTCTTTTAGCCTCTTCTCTGCCAATCGAGCATATGGTAAGGTCTTTTTTATATTAATAACTAACTTACTATATCTGCGTTGCTGACGATTATTTTTAAACTTCCATGGTTGTACAACCTTCACTTCATCAATGTTTACATGAGGTAGCGTATCACCTTCCACTAACTTCTTTTCTACATAATTCACCCCTGGATTTATCGATTCTCTCGATTGCCCCCTTACTATCCAGCTCGTAGATAGCACCAACACTAGTATGAAAAAATATTTATAAATCATTTATACAACTGCGACTTATACAGAACGAAATTAATACGTACTGGTTGCATATGCAAGAACAAAAATTATCACATAGATAAAAAAAGCCGATCTATTAAAAACAGATCGGCTTAAATATAGAATTAGTATATATTCTTAAACATTAAATCTGAAATGCATGATATCTCCATCCTGAACAATGTATTCTTTCCCTTCAATATTCATTTTACCAGCTTCTTTACAAGCTACTTCAGTTTTTAAATTAACGTAGTCGTCATATTTAATAACCTCTGCACGAATAAAACCTTTTTCGAAATCGGTATGAATTACCCCAGCAGCCTGCGGCGCAGTAGCTCCTTTATGATAGGTCCATGCTCTTACCTCTTTTTCTCCTGCAGTAAAGTAAGTCTCTAAATTTAACAACTTGTAAGCTGAGCGAATTAATTTAGCTACTCCTGATTCATTCAATCCAATATCCTCTAAAAATTCCTGACGTTCTTCAAACGATTCTAACTCAGCAATATCAGCTTCTGTCTGAGCAGCAATTATTAATACTTCAGCATTTTCATCAGCAACAACTGCCTTTACAGCTTCTACATGATTGTTTCCATCAATAACAGATGCCTCATCCACATTACAAACGTATAAAATAGGCTTATTTGTTAACAACCATAATTCTTTCGCTACCTTTTCTTGCGATTCAGATAACTCAACAGAACGAGCAGATTTACCTTCTTCTAAGGCTGCTTTATATAAATGAAGTACCTCAACCAGCTTTTTCATATCAGGATCGTTAGAAGCTCTAGCTGCTTTCTCAGATTTTTGTAATCTGGCATCAACCGTTTCAAGATCTTTTAGCTGCAACTCAAGGTCAATCACCTCTTTATCTCTAACAGGATTTACCGATCCATCAACGTGCGTAATATTATCATCTTCGAAACAACGAAGCACATGAATAATTGCATCGGTTTCTCTAATATTAGAAAGAAATTTATTTCCTAAACCCTCACCTTTACTGGCTCCTTTAACTAAACCCGCAATATCTACGATTTCAACCGTTGCAGGTAAAACTCGCTGAGGATTTACCAATTCCTCTAATTTTATTAATCTATCATCTGGCACTGTTATAACACCAACATTGGGCTCAATAGTACAGAAAGGAAAGTTAGCCGATTGGGCCTTTGCGTTTGATAAACAATTAAATAAGGTTGATTTACCAACATTGGGTAAACCTACGATTCCACATTGTAATGCCATTTTTATATTTATTTCAGTGTCACTAGATTATCAAAAAGTGGTGCAAAAGTACATCAATTTTTTGGTTGGTAAAAATACAAACTCATAATCTGCCTCTATAAGTTTGAACAACATAGTCATATAATCATTTCTTTAAAACACCCTCACACCTATACTCCTCATTTACAACCAACAAAAGCACATTCAACACATCTCACCAAAATATTTTAATTAAAAGATTAAACCTTTTTATACAATCTTCGTCAAATGGTACGATGGTTATTGAAATGTATTAATGGTCGATCAGGAACTTACAGATATAGAAATAATTGAACTATTTAATTCCGAAGGCAAACAACAGGATGCTTTTAGGTTGATAATGTCCAGATATAAGGAACGCTTATATTGGCACATTAGAAAAATTGTAGTTACACATGATGATGCTGATGACGCACTTCAGAATTGTTTTATTAAAATCTGGCAAAACCTTGGAGGCTTCCAAGGTAACTCAGCTTTGTACACTTGGCTTTATCGTATTGCAACCAACGAAGCTCTAACTTTACTAAAGAAGAAGAAAAAGGTAAGTCAATACTCCATTAATGATGAAGACAACAACCATGGAGATGCCCTAAAAAGCGATCCATATTTCGATGGAAACGACTTACAACTTAAGTTACAACAAGCTATTGCCACATTACCAGATAAGCAACGTATTATTTTTAACTTGAAGTATTTTGAAGAAATGAAATATCAGGAAATATCTGAAATAACAGATACTTCTATAGGCTCCTTAAAAGCTTCTTATCATCATGCAACAAAAAAAATTGAAGCCTTTTTAAAGGAAAATATAGAATAATGTAAAATAATATCAGCTCAGCATTAAACCTTTTGTATTTTTGAGCATCAAACAACTAACAAGCGATACTAATAAATCTGAATCCATCAATTAATTATTAGTAACAATAAATGAGATGAAAGAAGAGAATAACATATTAAACAGCATAAAGAAGCAGGCACCCTCGGCGGGTTTTAAGGTACCTGACAATTACTTCGATTCGTTTGAAGATAAAATGATGGATAAAATTATTGCCGAAGAAAAAAGTACGCCTAAGAAAAGTATTCTTATCATGATGAAACCATGGCTTTCGTTGGCTGCGATGATGATATTTATTGCCATGGCTTATTACAGCATACCATATTTTACGGCAAAGAATACTAATTTAGCTTATAATACAGAAGAAGTATCCTTAGATTTTTTAGCTTCGAGACTAAATGAAACAGATATAATTGATTTTATAGTAGAAGAGGATAATTCACCTATATTTGAAGAATTAGAAACCAACCAAAATATATTAGAAGGATTGAGCATTGAAGATGTAGAAAGCCTTGTAATTTTTTAATTTAGCGATGATGAATAAGTTTTTTATAACACTCATATTTTTAATCGCTAGTTTTTCTGTGATGGGACAAATCTCAAAACAAGAAAAATTAGAACGAATTAAAGCTCAAAAAGTAGCATTTATTACCAATAGACTTGAATTAAGCTCTGCCGAAGCACAAGAATTCTGGCCAGTATACAATGAGTTTTTTAGGAAAAAAGAAAAGCTTAATAACGACAAAAAGGCAGCTTCACGAGAGCTATATCAGAACTGGAAAAGCTATTCTGAAGATGAGAAAACGCAATTATTAGATGAATTAATTGCATTTAGACTAAAGGAAGCTACTCTTGGACAAGAATATCACACAAAACTAAAAGAAGTATTATCTATTGATAAACTGATGAAACTGTACAATGTAGAAAATCAGTTTAAAACATTTCTTTTAAAACAAATTAAAGGGCAAGGTTCTAGAGACATCAACCCTTCGAACAGAAACTTTCAACGAAAGTAAAACAACCATATACTAAGAAGCCCCAAGGACTGGAATCATTGGGGCTTTTTTTTATGAATTAAACTCATCAAACTGACCACTCTGTAGAAATTCAACCGCGGCTTCCATTTCTTTATACATGATGATATCCTCAGTAACAAAAGGAACGGATTTTCTAAACTCAGCCAAAAAAGATTCAAGATAAGTTGATGTTTTTAAAGGCCTTCTAAATTCAATGGCCTGAGCCGCATTATATAATTCAATAGCTATAACTCGTTCTACATTGATGGCAATTTTTAATGCCTTAGTAGCAGCGTTACCCCCCATACTTACATGATCCTCTTGCTCGTTGGAAGAAGGTATAGAATCTACAGATGAAGGTGTGGCCATTTGTTTATTTAAACTTACTATAGAGGCTGCTGCATATTGCGGTATCATAAAGCCGGAATTTAAGCCTGGATTAGCAACCAAAAATTCTGGAAGGCCTCTTTCTCCCGAGATTAATCGGTAGGTACGTCTTTCTGAAATACTACCTATCTCTGCCATGGCAATACTCAGAAAGTCCATAGCTAATGCCAATGGTTCACCATGAAAATTACCTCCAGATAAAATCATTTCTTCATCTGGAAAAACAATGGGATTATCTGTAACTGAATTTATTTCCGTATAAACTACTCCTGCCACATAGTTTATTGCATCTTTTATTGCACCGTGCACTTGGGGAACACACCTAAATGAATAAGGGTCCTGAACTTGCTTATTCTCTTGACTTATTATTTCACTTCCTTTTAATAAGGAACATATATTACGAGCAGTCTCAATTTGTCCTGCATGCGGTCGTATAGTATGCAATTGTTCTTTAAACGGATCCAACCTTCCGTTAAAAGCATCTATAGATAAAGCGGCAATAACATCTGCATATTTCGATAGCTGAAACGCTTTTAACAAAGTATAAATAGCATGAGAACTCATAAACTGCGTTCCATTTAATAGAGCTAGTCCTTCTTTTGCTTCCAACTTAATTGGGTGCCAACCTTCTTGTTTAAGCATGCTCTGTGCAGATACTTTTTTACCTTTATAATAAACCTCTCCAAAACCAATTAAAGGCAAAAATAAATGGGCTAATGGAGCCAAATCGCCAGAAGCTCCCAGTGAACCTTGTTCTAATACAATAGGGTAAATATCGTTATTATAGAAATCGAGCAAGCGTTGAACAGTTAGTACCTGCACTCCAGATTTCCCTTGGCTTAGGGCATGAGCTTTTAAAAGCAACATCAACTTAACCACTTGCTTAGGCACTTCTTTTCCTGCCCCACAAGCATGGCTCTTTAATAGATTCTCCTGTAACTTACTTAAATCTTCTTTTGAGATAGAACGATTATGTAACGCTCCAAAACCTGTATTAATTCCATATACGGGTCCATCATGCTGCACTAAATAGTTATCCAAATAATCTTTACAACGCTGTATAAGTTGTGTAGCCTCTTCTGATAATTTAACCTTAATATCTTGACTTAATAAGTCATCAAGCTTTTCGAATGTTAATGGTGCTGGAGATATATAATGTATTTGTTCCATTTTATGATTTTCTGAGTTTAACAATAGTGCAAATCAAAAAATAGAACTCAAGGGAAGCGAATGTCACCTCCAAAGGACAGTATGTTTATTTCGTTATTTTTAAAAACTCTACCCATAAAAAAGCACGAGCTAATACATGATTAACTCGTGCAAACTAGATAAAATCTTTCTTTTAGCCGATGATATTAATCAGCTCATCTACGGTAACTAATTGCTGTTCCCCCGTAGTCATATTTTTTAAGGTAAGTTTACCTTGATTCATTTCATCTTCACCTGCCATTGCCACAAATAAAATTTCTTTTTTATTGGCGTAAGTCATTTGCTTTTTCATCTTAGCATTATCAGGATAAAGCTCAGCTTTAATACCTGCTTGACGAATCTGTTTTAACGCTTTTAAAGAATACAACGCTTCTTTTTCGCCAAAGTTGATAAATAGAAGCTGCGTAGAAGCAATAGATTCCTTAGGATATAAATTCAACTGATTCATCACATCATAAATACGATCCGCCCCAAACGAAATACCAACTCCAGATACATTCTTTAAACCAAAAATACCTGTTAAATCATCATATCTTCCTCCACCAGTAATACTTCCAATTTGAACATCCAGCGCTTTAACTTCAAAAATAGCACCTGTATAGTAGTTCAAACCTCTGGCTAAGGTTAAATCCAACTCCACCTCTGTTTCAACTTCTAAACTATTTAAATATGAAAAAACTGTTTCCATTTCCTCAACACCTTTCATTCCTATTTCTGAAGGTGCTAATACAGTTTTTAACGTATTGATTTTTTCCTCCGTTGTACCTGATAAATTAATAATAGGCTGAAGTTTATCTACAGCTTCCTGAGGAATCCCTTTAGAGATAAGTTCTTCATTAACCTTATCCAATCCTATTTTATCCAGCTTATCAATAGCTACAGTGATGTCAATAATTTTATCCGCTTCCCCAATAATTTCGGCAATTCCTGTTAAAATCTTACGATTGTTCATTTTAACAAGCACATTTATATTCAGCGCCTTATAAACATCATCTACAATTTGAATCAATTCCACTTCGTTCATCAACGAATCTGACCCAACTACATCCACATCGCATTGATAAAACTCTCTGTAGCGTCCTTTTTGAGGTCTATCTGCACGCCATACAGGTTGTATCTGATATCGCTTAAAAGGAAATGATATTTCATTTTGATGTTGCACCACAAAGCGAGCAAAAGGAACGGTTAAATCGTAACGCAAGCCTTTCTCTGAAATTTGGGTGGTTGTTTTAACTGAGTTTTTATCTGCTAATAACTGCTCATCCGCTTTAGCTAAAAAATCGCCCGAATTAAGAATTTTAAAAAGCAACTTATCACCTTCCTCACCATACTTACCCATCAGCGTAGATAGGTTTTCCATAGCAGGCGTTTCAATGGGTTGATAACCATACTTTAAAAACACCGATTTAATGCTATCAAAAATATAATTACGCTTTGCCATTTCTACTGGTGAAAAATCACGAGTTCCTTTGGGTATAGAGGGTTTTTGAGCCATGCTTCTACTTTTTTTATAATTGAGGCGCAAAGTTATTCATTTATTTTAAACTTAATGAAAGCACCTACCACAATATTACAGTTCAACTTCTTCTTTCAAGGATAAATTCAATACCCGGCTCCTATTTAGTATTTTGAACAAATCATTGTATATTCAGGCATTATAAACTTAAATATTTAATTATGTCAAATTTAATTTACCTCGTTGCTTTAGCTGCCTTTGTTTGGCTTGTTTATGACGTTGTTACCAACCAAAAGAGTATGTCTACTGGAAAGAAAGTCTTATGGATTGTATTTGGATTTTTCTTTAGTATCATCGCTGCTATAGTATATTACCTTACAGTTAAACAAAAATAAACAGTATAAGAAAACATATCCGAGCCTTTCATTATGGATATGTTTTCGCTTAAAGATTTAACTCTTTTAACCAACGCTCTATAATTAAAGGTGCCTCCTCTGATCCTTCTTTGGGAGCCCATTTTGCAAAGTTTTTATCTTCAACCTGAATATACGGACCATCTTTTATTTCATAAACCACCGTTCCTTTTTCTAGTCCCGTTGCGGTGTGCCAGTCTCCTGCCGCAATCTCAACACCAAAAACTCCCTTTTCAGCATCCAATATTACATGTCGACTTATTTCACCCTTATCATTAAAAAAAAGAACCAAAAGTCTTCCTCTTAACACAATAAAAACCTCACGCTTATCTGGATTGGTATGTGTATGCGGGTGCACATATGTACCAGGTTCAAATGCATTTAACATTCTTTGAACGGGATCATCATCAACATCATGAAAATTAAAATTCTTTCTTTTTCTATCATTTTTCTGAGCATCACTAGTTAGCTCATCTAACTTTTCTAATTCAATTAGTTTCATTGTAACATTATAAATGTGATCGAAAACATGTACCTCATTAAACATTCTACTTAGATGTTTTTTCAACGCCAATTACCCATTTTAACAAGCAATAATTTCTTGTTGAAAAATTAATCCTATAAAAGCAGTTGCCTGTATATAAAATTGGAGTATTCGCCATTAAAACCAAACAGTATTCAGTAAAGCACAGTACAAATATACAAAATGGAAACAAGCTGATTACAATATCTTGTAAAGCGCAAGAAAAGCTATTTATTTGGGAAAGAATGAGCGCAGTAAAAATACTTATTATTGGAGACGACAAAATCAGTCAGCAAATTATAAAAGGTAGACTTTTAGAGTTTGATGAAAACTGGTTGATCATAACCAAATCATGCCATGATTCACAAATGGAACTGGATGCTTCTGTTTACAACTTAATATTAGTAGACTGCTTGTTCTCATCTCCTCAGTTAATTGACAAAATCAATCAGATAAAGGAATCTAATAAAAATTGGAACACCCCTATACTGATTAGTTTACAAGAAGCCGAAAACAATTCGATTAAAGAAATATTAGCCGCAGGAGCTTTAGACTTCATTCATAAACCTTTTAAAACCATTGAATTATTCGCCCGAGTTAGAACAGGCTTAACCCTTTCTAGTTCTATTCAAAAGTTAGATAAACAAGCGCATTTAATTAGCGAAGGTGAAAATAGGATTAGTGAAGTTTTATCTGGTTTATTACCTAAAGAAATAATAAATGAACTTACCTCAACAGGTGAGTCAAAACCCAAAAAATACAGAGACGCTTCTGTATTATTCATTGATTTAGTAGACTTTACCAAAAAATCCACCAAACTTTCTCCTAAAATACTAATTGATGAATTAACTAGCATTTTTTCATCCTTTGATGCCATCATAAAAAAACATCATTGTACAAGAATTAAAACAATGGGCGATGGATACCTAGCTGTATCTGGCATCCCTAATCCAAATAAGGATCATGCGCAGAACTTGATAAATGCAGCTATTGAGGTAAGAGACTTTTTAATTGAACGCAATCAAATAAACCCTGTAAAGTGGGATGCTAAAATTGGCATTAACTCGGGAGAGGTTATTGGAAGTGTACTTGGTACAAGTAACTTTTTGTTTGATGTATTTGGGGACACAGTTAATGTAGCTTCGAGAATGGAAAAAAACTGTGAGCCTAACCAAATAAATGTAGGTAAGAATACGTACTTAAAAACACGAAATTCTTTTAGATTTATTGAACGACTACCTAATGATATTAAAGGGGTGGGAGTTAAAAGCATGTACTATATAAAATCAAAAATAAAATCTAGCACATTATCTGATTATGAAACTATAAGTCAAAGTTTACAGGATAACTTTAGCTATCCATCAGAAATTGCTATTTAAAACAAATAAGAAATGAGCTCCACTCCATTGAAAATATTGCTGGTTGATGATATGGATATTATAATGGATATTATTATTTCGTACTTAGACACCATCGATCAAGACTTTCTTTATTTAAAAGCCTCAAATGGCCGAGATGCCTGCAAAATAGCTCAACAAGTTGCACCCGATTTAATCATAATGGATTGGGAAATGCCAAAAATGAACGGTATTGAAGCTTTGAAATTAATTAAGAAAAAGGACTCTATTAAAGATATCCCTGTTATTATATCCTCAGGATTTTCTGATGCCATTAATGTAAAAAAAGCGCTTGATGCTGGAGCTATTGACTACATCAAAAAACCTATTGATTCAACTGAACTGGTGGCCCGTGTTAAGTCAGTATTAGCATTAACCAAATCATTTAAAGAACTGCACAGAAAGCAAGAGGAACTTAAAAAAGAACAACAGAAAGTTGAAAACATTCTAAATGGTTTATTGCCCCCTAAAATTGTACAGGAGATAAAAGAAACCGGAACATCTAAACCCAAACGCTATAAATCAGCATCGGTCATGTTTACAGACTTAGTAGGTTTTACAAAAAAAACCTCAACCATGTCGCCCAAAAGGTTGATTAATGAGCTGAATGAAATCTTTTCTGCGTTTGATAAAATCATAAAGAAACATAACTGTACCAGAATAAAAACCATTGGTGATGCCTATTTAGCGGTATCAGGACTACCTGAAGAAAATCCTAATCATGCGGTAAACCTTATTCATGCAGCCATAGAGTTTAGACAGTTTATTTTTGAAAGAAATATGATAAACTCCATAAAATGGGAAATTACAACAGGTATAACTAGTGGCGAAATAGTAGGAAGTTTAATTGGTATAGATAATTACCTTTTTGACGTATTTGGAGAAAATGTAAATACTGCTTCTAGGATTCAAAGTCATTGTTCGCCGATGAATATTGCCGTTAGTAGTTCAACCTACGAACTTACAAACGATGGTTTTATTTATGAAGAGCAAGGAAAGGTAAGCTTAAAAGGAATGAATGAAATTGATATTTACCATGTCATGAATATATACTCAGACATAGAGTTATCAAATATATATTCAAATTTCGATTTGTATTAAATAAAAAATGGCTGCACCAAGGCAGCCATTCATTAATAATTACTTATTTCATTAGTTTTTTATATCTAATTCTTTTAGGAGTTACATCTCCTAGTCTACGCTTTTTATTCTCTTCATATTCACTAAAAGATCCTTCAAAGTAATATACACCAGAATCTCCTTCAAAGGCTAAAATATGCGTTGCCACACGATCTAAAAACCATCTATCGTGAGAAATAACTACTGCACAACCAGCAAAATCATCTAAACCTTCTTCTAGAGCACGTAGGGTGTTTACGTCAATATCATTGGTTGGCTCATCTAACAACAGTACATTAGCTTCTTCCTTTAGAGTCATGGCCAGATGCAAACGATTTCTTTCACCACCCGATAAAACACCACATTTCTTTTCTTGATCACCTCCTGCAAAATTAAACCTGCTAATAAAAGCCCTAGCATTCAACTCACGCCCGCCTACTTTTATAGTTTCCTGGCCATCCGCAATTACCTGGAAAATTGATTTCTCAGGGTCAATAGCTTCATGACTTTGGTCGACGTATGCAATTTTCACAGTCTCTCCCACCTCAAAGGTTCCTTTATCGACACCCTCTTTTTCCATAATCATCCTAAACAGAGTGGTTTTACCAGCACCATTAGGTCCAATTACGCCTACAATACCATTTTTAGGCAAAACAAACTCTAAATCGTCAAATAGCAAACGATCATCAAATCCTTTAGCTACTTGATGCGCTTCTATTACTTTATCTCCTAGTCGAGGACCATTAGGAATGAAAATCTCTAGCTTTTCTTCTTTTTGCTTTACATCCTCATCCATTAATTTATCATATGCCGATAAACGTGCTTTTGACTTAGCCTGTCTTGCTTTAGGAGCCATTTTAACCCATTCCAACTCTCGCTCTAATGTTTTTCTACGTTTTGAAGCAGACTTTTCTTCCTGCTGCATACGCTTGGTTTTTTGATCAAGCCAAGATGAGTAATTTCCTTTCCAAGGAATACCTTCACCTCTATCAAGTTCCAAAATCCAACCTGCTACATTATCCAAGAAGTAACGGTCATGGGTAATTGAGATCACTGTTCCTTTATATTGCTGCAAGTGCATTTCTAGCCATTGAACCGATTCTGCATCCAAGTGGTTGGTAGGCTCATCTAGTAATAACACATCTGGCTCTTTTAATAATAAACGACAAAGAGCAACTCTTCTTCTCTCTCCTCCAGATAAATACTTAACCAATTTATCCTCCTCAGGACAACGTAATGCATCCATGGCTCTTTCTAGCTTGGTATCAAGATTCCAAGCATCATATTGATCGATTTTTTCCTGTAGCGTTGTTTGCTCCTTCATTAAAGCATCCATTTTATCTGGATCTTCCAATACATCAGGATCTGCAAAACGCTCATTTACTTTATTGTATGCATTTAGCACATCAACCACCTCTTGCACTCCTTCTTCAACAACCTGTTTTACTGTTTTCTCTTCGTCTAATACAGGCTCCTGCTCTAGGTATCCTACAGAATAACCTTGGGATGAAACCACCTCGCCTTGAAAATTTTTATCTACACCAGCAATGATTTTCATTAAGGTAGATTTACCAGAACCATTTAAACCGATAATACCGATTTTAGCACCGTAAAAAAACGACAGGTAAATATTATTTAATATTTTTTTTTGAGGTGGCACAACTTTGCTTACCCCAACCATTGAAAAAATTATCTTTTTATCGTCAGACATAACTGCTTTAATATGTTGTTATTTATTTTTGATGCGCAAATTTATTATAAATTACGGTGTATAAAAAACAAGCACAAAAAAACCCTGCTAAAACTAATTAGCAGGGTTCGAAATATTTAGTTTAAATCTATTCTTTCCCCATGGCTTTAAAGTCTTTTTGTAAAAGACCATCTCTATTTTTCACACTCACCATATGCCAATCGAAATAATAAAACTGAGAATCGGCCGCACCAATTATAATCTTATAACATCTAGCTTTATACCTTGTTCCTTCAGGCCCTACCTTGTGCAAAAACACAACATCAGGATCCTTATCTTTTATCGCTTTCGCTATCTCTTCTTGCGTAACAATTTCTACAGTATACGGATAATATTTATGAATTTTTGCAATAGTATTCGCATCAGGTGCTAAATCCTCTTTAACAACGTATAGTTTTTTATTACTCAATCCTTTAATGTTTTTATTATAATACTTAAACATATTAGGACTAATCATTTTAGGATTTTGGTTGACAAGTTTTACATGATCTTGAATAAATCGAATAAAACCTTCCATCTTATATGCATAACTGTCGTCCTCAACTCGTAAATAGGAAAGAGGTATAGAACATAAATCAGGCATGTCGGTAATAGAATAAACGTCCTTACCCATTAACAAACTCACAAAAGTATACCTAGCTTTTGTTTTATCCTTATCAAAAGTAACCGTTGATGTTACAATAAATGAATAAGAAGGATCACGTCTCTTTTCATCAAACTCGGCATGTGATATTACCTCATACTCTGTTAATTCCCATATACGAGGCATCACTTTTTTAATCATAAAATTGAAATCGGACATGGGATTTTCATCTAATACGACATAGGTTTTCGTATTTAAAAAATCCTTATAATCCTGAGCTGATGGCAAACTTTTTTCAGCACTTACAGCTGTTACCATCATTAATAATAATAAATTTAAAACTACCTTTTTCATATTGTCAGTTGATTGTTATACTTAAATAATAAAGAACCATATATTACAGTCCTTAATTGAAAATTAGACTATTAAACAAATCACCCTAATTAAAGTTATATAATTAGAGTGTATTACAAACTTTTTAGATAACGAGAATTCCTGATTATTGTTACAACAAGATAAGAAAACGAATACACTATTCTGACATTACAGTTTACATTTTTTGCTTTTAATCAATTACTTAATGTAACGTAATTATAATTGAAAATAATTCAATACGTTTTTATCATAAATTTATAATACTTTTAAATTTTCAATCGTATTTTATCATTTTAATGCCATATTTGTACCAGAACTAAGACAAACAACGATGAGTAGCTTTATACATAAAAAATATAAAGCTTTGGAAAAAGTCTTATACTATAATATAGAATACTAGCATAATTGAATATGAAGTTTATTAATAAATTGATATTACTTTTTGCCTTTGACCAAGATGAAAAACTTGAAGTTGAAACAAAAACTACATTACTATTAACTAATGTCTTAAACTTCTTTTTATTTGTAATCGTCTTTGTTGAAGGTATTGTTTCTTTGCTTGAAGAAAATTTATTTTTTGCAGGACCTTTATTGTTTTTTAGTGTACTTTTTGCATTTAATTATTTATACACTGGAAGAAGGTCAAACGCTAAATACTACAAAGAGATACTATTTTCATTTGTATTAATAACTTTTGTTTTTTTCATTGTATTTGGCGGATCTACCGGTGTTAATATTATTTGGCTAGGCAGTTTTCCTTTTATTGCAATTAACCTATTAGGAAGACAAAAAGGAACTTGGTATTCCGTGGGGGTATTCTTTTTTATACTACTTGATTTCCTGCTACTAAGCGATATCATTCCTAATGCCCAATCATATACTTTTAATTTACAAATACTGATCTCAATTTACTTTATCTTCTCTTTTATTCTTGCTTATGCACTTAAATTTATTTTTGCAGAGGTAATGCTTACAAAAGAAAGAGCCATGATTAACTCCCAAAATAGTAAATCATCGCAAGAGGAAGAGATTTCTAACTTATCAAGACAAATTAGAACGCCGCTTAGTAATATCACTGGTATATTAGACATATTGGGCAAAACTAATCTGACGGACGATCAACGTGATTACATCAACACGATACACGCTTCTGCAAATAATTTGGTGAGTGTAGTTTCTAATATGGTTTCTAACCAGAAAATGGGGTTAAATCCAATTCAAGAGGAAAAAATTAGCTTCAACCTATATTCTACTTTAAACAATACAATCCGTTTATTCTCAGAGAATAATAGCAAACAGAAGTTTAGCCTTTCATTCTCTGCTGATATTCCGTCTACCATGACAGGAAATGCTATAAAAACGAAGCAAGTATTCCTGAATATTTTAAATAGCATAGCTAAGTATAATATTTCGGAAACTAAGCAAATTAATATTGAAGTATCCAGAGCTAATAATATGCCTGGTACAATTGAACTTTTATTTAAATTAACGAGTTACGGCAAAATCCCATTCCCCAAAGAATATAAATCCGAAGAGTCTTTATATAACAATGATATCATAAGACTTAACACATCAAAATATATACAATTTCTAGAGCTGGGGTTAACTCAAAAATTAATTGAGCAGGACAATCATTCATTATCTATTAATATAGGTAGAGATGAAACTACATTTGAATTTGGAATAACCTTTATGGAGAATACCGAAAGTTTCTCTGTTCAGAATATTCGTGAAAAATCACCAATTAGCGAGTCGTTTTATAAACCTTCTGTTGACATGAAGGATGCTAATATATTATTGGTTGAAGACAACTTTAGCAACCAGCAAATCATTATTTTATATATTAAAAACGAAGTGAGAAAAATTGAGGTTGCTTACAATGGAAAAGAGGCACTTGATAAATTTGGAAAAGCTAAATACGATTTGATCTTGATGGATGTTCAAATGCCAATTATGGATGGCTTTAAGGCAACTCAAAAAATTAGAGAAATTGAGAAAAGTACCAATACGCATACACCAATTATTGCCGTAACAGCTAACGCATTTCCTGAAGATAAAGAACGTTGTATGGCCAGTGGTATGGATGATTATATCAGTAAACCATTTCAGCCTGAAGATTTAATTGGAAAAATTAAACATCACTTAAGTTAGTTTTCTGGAATACCAACCGCTCCGATACCGTTTTTGCCATCCAGCTTTATTACTGCTGGGTGTTTAAATCTGACATGTAAAATCCATTCATCTTCGTATATAATTTCTTGAGACAATAGATAGTTCTCGTTATAATAACCATTTCCTGTTACAGGATTAACTGTCATGTAACCTACGCGTAAAGATGTTAAATTCTGAAAGAAATGGGTGCCTTGGCTTGGATCCATGCAAAAACCATCTAAAGCTGTTTCTACAATAAGCCTTGCTCCCGATATTTGAGGCCACTTAACAGGAATACCTAACCAAGGATCTTGAGACCCCCATCTGCCTGGACCTATCAAAATATAGTTCCTATCCTCGGCCAGCAAAGCATCGTTAACTTTTTCAATATTAGGAACCATTTTAATCATATTTGCAGGAGAAAAATCTTTTGATTTAACCAATACAAGGTCATATATATCATCAATTATGCCATTACCTAAAGATGATTTGGAATAAACCATTTGCTCCTCAGGAATTAGTTCTTCTAAGTTATCCTTCAAGTTTTCCTCTCCCTCAACAATGGGCCTGATCTGTAAAGGGTAAAAGATTGGATTACCATCTGGATTTTGAAGATCAACAGCAAACTCTACCTCCACTGGTTGGTTCATCTCATTCTGACCTATTTCCATCACTTTTTTAACCACCTGAGCCAATGGAAAAACATCATGTTTTAAAATATTGGAGAAGGTAACTAAGGGCAATCCTTTAGCCATAATTCCATCACGAATTATTTGATTTTGATAATCATAAACAGACCCCAACCATCTTAAGGATCCATCTTCTTTTGCAGCCTTTATATCCAGTTTTAAAAGGTTTATTGCATCATTCACATTAGGTACAAAATTTTCGTTATCCATATCTAAGGCAAAAAACTTTTTCTGGGTATCCTTAATCGTCATTTCAGGGGTAGATAACTGTAATGCCTTTTGCGGATAGCTAGGAGAAAAGCGCAATGACACACCGCCATCTACAATTTGTTTCCCCAAGCCAAGTGCCACATTTACAATTCCATCTTCAGCTTTTTCTGGTGCTATAGGATAAAAATTTACCGAACGTGCTACTCCCGAAATGGTTGGGTAAAATTTATTACCATGCTGCTGACCTACCACTTCTTGAAGAACAATACCCATTCTTTCTTCGTCAATGATATTCATGGTGGCCTGCATATATGCCTTGCTCGATTTATAATATACCGATGCATAAACGCACTTAACAGCATCTCCAATTTGTTTCATAACCACCTCTACATCATCAGTGTTAGAAACCATATAAGTAGAATAGACACCTGCAAATGGCTGATAATGGCTATCCTCCAAAACGCTTGACGACCTTATGGCAATCGGGTTACTGATAACGGATATAAATTGTCTTAAATAATGATTGGAACGATGCGGGAGTTTCGCTTTAACAAAACGATCTAAAATTTCTTCATCAGATGCTTCAGACAAAGCTATTTCATACAAATTGTTAGACTCCATAAAAAGCTCAAAGATATCGGTCCCAATAACCACTGTTCTTGGAATAGTCACCTCTACGCCTTCAAAGTTAAGCTGATCAGCGTTTTTATTTATAATAGTATTTAAAAAAGCTAGCCCCCGTGCCTTACCACCAATAGATCCTTCTCCTAGCCGTGCAAATTTCACGAATTTATCATACCTACTAGGTTCAAAAGTAGCTATCACTCCTTTATTTTTTGAAATCCTGAAATTTACAATCGTACTATGCAAAAAATGCTTGGAGGCATCTAAACTCTTAAAATCCTCAACACGTAAATTCTTCAACACATCTGCTATAGGAAACAGAGCTCTAGCTTTAAGCCACTTTGAAACATGGTCGCGTTGAAAATGGTATCGTAAAGAATCATCAGGTAATTCAAACAACTTTTCTTGCAGCTCTTTCAAGTCGCTTACTCTTCCTACCTCTTTAGTTGTTTTCGGGTCAATAAAAATAAAGTCGCCAAAAGCCAGATTCACCTTTAAGAATTGTTTCAGCTCCTGTAAAAGGCTTTTTGAATATTTATATAAAAAACCTACCCGTATTTCTTTGGCTGTTTGCGCCACATTTATGTCTGACGATTGCAATAGAAAAGGCATATACTTATCATCCTTTTTAACCGTCTGCGCCAATTCTATCCCAGCATTATTATCCTTTACATCGCCTCTATTAAAAGACACATCTGAAATAACCCCCAAGGCATTGGCCTTGTATTTCTGATAAATATCCAAAGCCTCTTCGTAATTTCTGGCTAGTAATATTTTCGGTCGGCCACGCATACGCATCATCTTCTGGTGCTCGTTCAGCCCTTCCTTCATAAACTTTTTACTCTGGTTAAAAACTATACGATAAATAATAGGTAAATAACTCGAATAATAACGAATTGAATCTTCCACCAAAATAATACATTGAACACCCACCGCTAAAATATCATGTTCGGCATTCATCTCATCCTCAATCAATTTTATAATTGCCACAAGAATATCTGCATTACCTAACCAACAGAACACATAATCAATAGCACTAGTATCTTCACTACTTAACTTTAAACTCACCTCTCTAGAAAAAGGTGTTAATACAACAATTGGTATGTTAGGGAATTCCAGTTTTACATTCTTCGATAAGTTGAATGGATCCATCCCTCCTACACTGAGCATTGAAATAATTAAATCTATGGGCTCTGATTGCAATATCGACAAAGCCTCTTCAGCTGTGGTCACTTGTATAAAACGTGGCGGATACCTAAGATTTAATGCCACATATTCGTTAAATATTTGCTCTTCAATCCTTCCATCTTCCTCTAGTAAAAATGCATCGTAACTACTCGAAATTAATAAGATAGATTGTATCCGCTTTTGCATTAATTTATCAAATGCTGTTTGCGTAAATATATTTGAGAAGTCCATCATAAAACAAATTAAATCATTCTTATCACACCTATAATGTAAAGTTACTTAAATATTAGATTCAAATATTGACAAATAACACCTTACATAAACCACTTTTATACTTACATCAATTATACATTTACTTTAAACACATTAACCTACAATTACTAGGTTAGATTGAAGATAAATTCTTAACTTTTATTACAGCAATGTTTTAATTCCTAAATCACGCATTATGAAATCTTCACCCAATAATTACGTTGAGCATTTCATGGCTCGCTTAATAGAAAAGAACCCTGCACAACCTGAATTCCACCAGGCCGTTTTAGAAGTACTCACTTCAATCAGTGATTATCTGGAAGAAAATCCTCATTATATAAACAGTGGCATTATCGATAGAATAATAGAACCTGAAAGAATTATCATATTCAGAGTTCCTTGGTTAAATGATGTGGGTAAAATTGTTATTAATCGTGGCTTTCGCATAGAAATGAACAGTGCCATCGGCCCTTATAAGGGAGGCCTTCGTTTTCACCCTAGTGTTAACTTGGGGATTTTAAAATTTTTAGCTTTTGAACAAGTGTTTAAAAATAGCTTAACCACTTTACCTCTAGGTGGTGGTAAAGGTGGTTCTGACTTTGACCCTAAAGGCAAATCAGAAAATGAGGTTATGAGGTTTTGCCAAAGCTTTATGACTGAACTATATCGACACATTGGTCAAAACACAGATATACCTGCTGGAGATATTGGTGTTGGCGGTAGAGAAATCGGTTTTCTTTTTGGTCAGTATAAACGGATTAAAAATGAATTTACAGGTGTACTCACCGGAAAAGGAATTAACTGGGGAGGAAGTTTAATTAGGCCTGAAGCTACTGGTTATGGGAACGTTTACTTCGCCGAAGAAATGTTAAAAACCAAAGGCGATAGTATTAAAGGAAAGGAAGTTCTTATCTCGGGTTCGGGTAATGTAGCTCAGTTTGCCGCAGAAAAAGTGATTGAATTAGGAGGTAAAGTCCTTACAATGTCGGATAGTGATGGATATATACTAGACAAAGAGGGTATTGATGCTAAGAAGCTTAAATTTATAATGAATTTAAAAAACAAGCACAGAGGTAGAATAAAAGAATATGCTGAAAAATTTAAAATTCTTTTTCACCCAAAAGCTCGTCCTTGGGCTGAAAAAGGACAAATTGCTCTGCCTTGTGCTACACAAAATGAAATGAATAAAGATGAAGCAGAACAATTGATAAAGAATGGCTGTATTTGCGTATCAGAGGGAGCTAATATGCCATGTACTCCAGATGCTATAGATATCTTTATTGATAATCAAATTTTATACGGCCCAGGAAAAGCTGCAAACGCAGGAGGTGTAGCCGTTTCTGGCTTTGAAATGAGTCAAGATTCGATGCGCATTACATGGACAAGAAAAGAGGTAGATGCTCAATTGAAAAAGATTATGAAACATATACACCAAACATGTGCTAAGTATGGCACAAAGCCAGGTGGTTTTGTGAATTATATGGATGGTGCTAACATTGGTGGATTTGTTAAAGTGGCGGATACAATGTTAGATCAAGGAGCGGTATAATAAGTAAATAAATCATATATGAGTGCTATAATCATATTTAGAGGGCAACTTAAGTAAAGAATAGGCTGTAATTATATTATTCATTTTACTTTTTTAGTCATATTTGTACCAAATAAAAACAGGTATAATGACAAACTTCAATATAGTTCCCCTATCTAACGAACTAAATGAAAAAATAAAACATAAACTAGATAATAAAACTAAACCTCTCGGTTCACTAGGCCAGCTAGAAAAAATTGCTTATCAAATTTGTCGCATACAAGAAACCACAAGTCCGAAACTAGCAAAACCTCATATTGTAGTGGTAGGAGCAGATCACGGCATTTGTGAAGAGGGCGTAAATCCTAATCCCCAAGAGATAACTTGGCAACAAATGATTAACTTCTCTAAACAAGGAGGAGGAATTGGTCTATTTTCAAGCTTTTATAATATTGAAACAACTATAGTTGACGCTGGCGTAAATTATGATTTAAGCACTTATGATTCTATTGTAAACTGCAAGGTGAAAAACGGAAGTGGTAATTTTGCCAAAGAGCCTGCGATGACAACTGAAGAGTGCAATAAGGCAATAGAAAATGGCGCTAAACTTGTGCGCAATTTACACGAGAAAGGGTGTAATGTGATTGGTTTTGGCGAAATGGGCATTGGAAACACTTCGCCTGCTTCTATTTTAATGAGTTTATATTGCAATATTCCTTTAGATAAATGTGTTGGCCCTGGCAGTGGTCATAATGCGGAAGGTGTAAAAAAGAAATTAGCGACATTAGAAAAAGCCGTATCTACAAAACCAGATATTGCAGATCCATTTGAGATATTAGCTTATTTTGGTGGTTTAGAAATAGCTACAATAGCAGGAGGCATGCTACAAGCAGCCGAATTAAAAATGCTTATTTTAAATGATGGCTTTATTATTACTTCAGCTCTCTTGGCTGCACAAGCCATTAATCCAACAATAATGGAATATGTTATTCATTCTCATCATTCAAAAGAAGGAGGACATGCGTTAATGATGGAATACTTACAGGCAGATCCTGTCTTAAATTTAGACCTACGCCTTGGAGAAGGTACCGGTGCAGCCATAGCTTACCCCATAATTGAAGGGGCCATAAAAATGATTAATGACATGACTAGTTTTGATGAAGCAGGAATTACAGATACTACTGACACTGGAACAAGTGTAGTATAATGAAGAGATTATTAAAAACAGGTAATTCGTCATTGCTTCATTTTGCGATAAGTATGTAAAACAAAAAAAGGGAATCTTTCGATTCCCTTTTTTTATATAAGTATACTAACTAATTCTAGTATTCTGATTTTTGACGCGCTGAATAATTAATTTTTAGCGCTTGAGCTTTACGCAATGCCTGTTTAATATCGGTAATAATACCCATTGGACAATCAAAATCCGCTTTGATAGAAGTGGTCATCTTAGGACGATCATTTTCTTTCATTGCATCACGCTCTTGCGCAATATAACTTTGAATATCTTCTACTGTAGCAAATGCATCATTTAACTGAACTCGAGGCTCTGTACCAAACATTCCTTGATACTGACGAGTTGGAACACCTACATAAATATAAGTTACCAAACTCTTTTTCTCTAATTTAGCTAATTCAGTTGCTTCAGGAGCCTGAATACTAACTTTCATTGTAACCTCTTTCATAGTAGTTGATACCATAAAAAAGAATAAAAGCATAAATACGATATCAGGCAAAGAAGCTGTATTGATGGCTGTTTGTCCATCACCTTTTTTCTTTCTAAACTTTGCCATAATATTTATTTACCAATATTTTTAGGTTCTGCCTCTGAAATTCTTTGAGGATAAATTGTACGAATCGCTTTCTTTTCTTCATCTTCAAGCTCTTCATAATCCTTGCGGAATTTTCTACGAGACAATTCATTTCTCAACTCATTATACGCTCTTTGAAGTTCATTTTGAACCATCAAATACTGTTGATATTGAGTTCCATTATCATTCTGTAAAGAAATTATACCTTTTGAAACTGGGATAAAACCAAACAAAGGAACTTCTGTTTCCTTAAACTCTGGTAAATTATCTGCATTATTTTCATTTAATATAAATTCTTTAGTAGCATCCTTGAGCTCTTCTACCCTCATTGGTTTACCTTCCACCAACAATTGATTTTTACTGTTCAAAAGAACGGAAAATACATTTCGTTCCTTTACTGGTGGGGTATCTGGATCAACTTGTTCAACAGGAGGAGGCAAACGTCTTGCCAAACCTGTATCCGTATCCATGGTAGTAGTTACAAGGAAGAATATGAGTAGAAGGAATGCAATATCGGCCATAGACCCAGCATTCACCTCTTGTACATCTCTTTTTCCCATAAATAACTATTTATTAATTATTTAAAAATTCTTGAGACCTCAGTACCTAAGATAGCAACAACTACAATTCCTAAAAGTACATAAGTACCATATAAGAAAGCACCTGCTAATTTAAGCATCGAAGGAACATTATCCTCTCCTTCGTATCCACCTAAAGCTAAAGGCGTAGCGTCTGCAAGGCTATAAGAAACTAATGCAATTACTATTAAAACAGCAATTGAAATAAGGCTTCTCATCGCATTTTTTGGATTCAATACTACATTAACGATTTCGAACAAAACAGTAATACCAGCAGTAGCTACTACTAGAAATTTAGCCCAGTTCAAAAATAAGTCAGTGTAAACTGGTGTTTCATATGTTTCTCCAGGAATTTCTCCTCCCGTAAAATACATAATTGTTAACACCACTGTTACAGCTAACAAAGCATATAGTACGAAACTTAATATTTTTGTAAGCTTAGTCATGTTCTAATTATTTTTTCATGTTGTATTTTACTAAGATATCTAATAGAGAGATAGAAGCATCTTCCATTGTATTTACAATACCATCAATTTTAGAAACGATGTAGTTGTAAAATACTTGTAGGATGATAGCAACGATCAAACCAGATACAGTAGTAATAAGTGCTACTTTAATACCTCCTGCTACTGCAGTTGCTGAGATATCACCCATAGCCTGAATCTTATCAAAAGCGTCGATCATACCGATTACTGTACCCATAAACCCAAGCATAGGAGCAAGAGCAATAAATAAAGAAATCCAAGTTAAACCTTTTTCTAAAAGACCCATTTGAACTGAGCCATAAGCTACAACTGATTTTTCAACTACTTCGATACCTTCGTCGATACGGTCTAAACCTTGGTAAAAGATAGAAGCAACAGGACCTCTTGTGTTACGACACACTTCCTTAGCAGCTTCAACACCACCTTCGTTTAACGCATCTTCAATTGCTTGAAGTAATTTCTTTGTGTTGGTTGATGCAAGATTCAAATAAATGATTCTTTCAATACATAAAGCCAATCCAAAGATTAATGCTAAAAGTACAAAGCTCATGAAAGCTGCACCACCTTCAATAAACTTAGCTTTGATTTGTTTGTGAATTCCCTTAGGAGCTTCAGCTTCTGTTTCGTCTGCTGCAACTTCTTCTACAACAGTTTCTGTTTCTACAACTTCTTCAACTGTTGTTGAATCACCTTCTGCTGGTTCACCAGCATCATTCTGAGCATAAATGGTTGATGCTCCAAGAGTCATCATCGCAAAAACTGCAAAAAACGCAAATAGCTTTTTCATAGTCTGTAAAAATTTTTTGATTTGTATTAGTTTGTTAATACTATAAGTTTAATTGCTATTAATTCCCTTTTTAAAGCAATAAACAAGTTAATAATTGAAATTCTTAGATTTTCAGGTGTGCAAAATACAAAAAAATCAGGAAATACAAACTGTTTAAATATAGATTTCCCCTTTTAGTGATTTATTTAAACATATCTTCACTTCCTCAGTATTTATTGCATTACCTAACAGATACATAAGCTTTGTTAGTGCTGCTTCAGTAGTTATATCTCCACCACTAAAAACACCCATTTCAAGCAAATGAATGCCAGTTTCGTACCTTCCCATGGCAACACTTCCTGCTAAACACTGCGTAACATTTAAAATAATGAGCCCATTTTGAACTGCTTTTTCAATGATACCCAAAAAACGTTTATCGGTAGGTGCGTTCCCCGAACCGAAGGTTTCTAAAACCAATGCTTTAAGTCCTGGTGTTGTTAACATCGTTTCTAAAAAAGCATAATTCATACCTGGATATAATTTCAAAAGTCCAACATTGTTATCCATGTTCTTACTTACAGAAAACACTGTTCCCTCTTTGGTCTTTTGTATATACGGGTCGTTATATTTTATATGTATGCCCACCTCTGCTAATGGTGGATAATTATCTGATCGGAATGCTCTAAAGTGTTCCGCGTTATATTTGGTGGTTCGGTTAGCTCTAAATAATTTATCCTGAAAGAAGATACAAACCTCTGGTACCATAGCCACTCCATCCTGATAGGTAGAGGCAATATCTAACGCTGTAATTAGGTTTTCTTTTCCATCCGTACGAATAGTGCTTAAAGGCAACTGACTACCCGTAAAAACAACTGGCTTACTCAAGTTTTGAAACATAAAGCTTAAAGCACTGGCCGTATACGACATAGTATCCGTTCCGTGTAGTACCACAAAGCCATCGTACACTGCATATCTCTCTTCAATAATCGTACCGATTTTAACCCATATTTCAGGATTCATATCAGAAGAATCTACTATTGGATTAAAAGATGTACTATCTACCTCAAAATCAAAACGTCTCAACTCAGGCACTTTCTCCTCAATCATCGAAAAATCAAAGGGCACAAGTGAGTTAGTTTCTGGGTCGTTGGCCATTCCGATGGTTCCACCCGTATAGATTATAAGTACTTTTCGTTTCAAAATCTTCCCCTCCTAATTATTACTTTAATTTAAATAAGCTTTTTGCAGATGCTGATGTAATTGAATTTACCTCATCTTGAGACATATTAAATAGTTCTGCCAGCTTTTTTGATACTAGATCAGTATAGGCAGGTTCATTCCTTTTTCCTCTAAAAGGAGTTGGCGTTAAATAAGGTGCATCCGTTTCCAACACCAAATCTTGAATACTCAATTGCTCCACTACTTTTCCTAATCCTGAGTTTTTAAAGGTTACCACTCCATTTATGCTCATCTTAAAACACCCATACGAAAGTACCTTTTTCGCTTGTTCAATATTACCAGTAAAGCTATGAAACACTCCCGTTAGCCCTGTAATATCCATATTATCTAACACCTCAAATATTTCATCAAAGGCGTCTCTTGCATGAATTACTATCGGTAAATCCAAATCAATAGCCCACTGTATTTGAGTTTTAAATGCCTTAATTTGTTCCGATAAAAATGTTTTATCCCAATATAAATCGATCCCGATTTCGCCTACAGCACAAAAACGTCTCTTATCAAACCATGACCTCATGATTTTTAACTGCTCTTGGTATTTTTCGTCTACGGAAGTAGGATGCAAGCCCATCATAGAAATACATTGCGTTGGATATTTATCCTCTATAGCTAACATGGCATCTATTGACTCCACATCAACATTGGGCATTAATATATATTCAACTCCAGCCTCAAAAGCTCTGTGAATCATCTCATCCCTATCCTCATCAAATTGTTCTGAATATATATGGGAGTGCGTATCAATTATCGACATTTTCTTAATCTAAATATTTAAAACTCAAAGCTAATAAATAAGCCTCTTGAATTTTAAACAGACTCTGGCATTTAAGTTTTTTTAATGAAAAAACCTTGAATAGAGATATCATCTACTCAAGGTTTTGTACTATGTATAATTATATTCTAAGTAAATTTATACAACTCCTTGAGCAATCATGGCATCTGCTACTTTTACAAAACCACCTACATTAGCTCCTTTGATATAATTTATTTTCCCATTGAGCTCGGTTCCATACTGAACACAAACTTTATGAATATTATTCATGATATCATTTAATCGCTGATCCACCTCTTGCTCATTCCAATTTAATCGCATACTATTTTGACTCATCTCTAAACCCGAAACAGCTACACCTCCAGCATTTACCGCTTTACCTGGTGCAAAAGCAATTTTTTCTGTGGCCAGGAATGCAGCATCAGCAGTACAACCCATATTAGAAGCCTCAGCAATTAACTCACAACCATTAGCAATAAGCGTTTTACAATCCTCTTCGTTCAACTCATTTTGAATAGCACACGGAATAGCAATATCCACTTTCTGTTCCCAAGGTTTTTTACCTTCGAAAAACTCAACTCCATATCTTTCGGCATATGGTTGAATAATATCTTGATTAGATGCTCTTAATTCTAATAAGAATTCTATTTTATCCTCTGACACTCCTTCTGGATCATAAATATAACCATCAGGTCCTGATAAAGTAACTACTTTACCACCTAACTCAACTGCTTTAATGGCTGCCCCCCAGGCTACATTTCCAAAGCCAGAAAGCGCAATAGTTTTACCTTTTAAAGAATCGCCTTTTAAAGCCAGCATCTCACGCACAAAGTATATAGCACCAAAACCAGTTGCTTCAGGACGAATTAAACTCCCCCCAAACTCCTGTCCTTTACCTGTAAGAACGCCAGTAAACTCATTCTTCAATTTCTTATACTGACCAAATAAATAGCCTATTTCACGTCCACCTACACCAATATCTCCAGCTGGAACATCAGTATTAGGACCAATATGACGATAAAGTTCACTCATGAAAGCCTGGCAGAAACGCATAATTTCGTTGTCAGATTTACCTTTAGGGTTAAAATCGGAACCTCCTTTACCACCTCCCATAGGAAGACTGGTTAAGCTATTTTTGAAAGTTTGCTCAAATCCTAGAAACTTCAATCCACTTAATGTTACACTGGGGTGAAAACGAAGTCCACCTTTATATGGTCCAATGGCACTATTAAACTCTACTCTATATCCTCGATTAACTTGTACTTCTCCACTATCATCTACCCATGGCACTCTAAACATGATAACACGTTCTGGTTCCGTCATGCGTTCAAGAATCTTTGCCTTTTGATAGTGCGGATTTTCGCGATAAAAATCCCAAACTGTTTCAACCACTTCTTCAACAGCTTGTAAAAACTCATCTTCTCCCGTATTTTTCATCCTAACACCATCTATGAACTCTTTTATTTTTGCATCCATGGCAATACTTTTAAATTGTGTTTGTTTTGAATCAAAATTAAATATTTCAACATACCTAAATCATGACTTTTAGCAATTTATAATATTTTTCCCACAAAATTGCTTCTGTCTAAATTACAATAATTTACAATGATAAAAACCCACACTAAAAATAGTTACATGATAAGCATCATTGAAAGCGACAAATGTAATGTTTCAAATTGAAATCATACTTCATACACCATTAATATTGACAACTTCAATAAAATAAATTTCATCCTGAAATATTTACTTACAATTTAAAAGCATATTAGCGTTTTAGAGAAGCATATATATACTCCATATCCATATACTCGCGAATGTGTTCAGCTAATTTATCGTAGTTTTCTTCCTTAAACCTTTTGTAATTAAAATCAGTTATCGATGCATTAAACTTTTTTAGTATCTCATTAATGACAACTTGATTATCTAAAATACCATGAAAGTACGAACCCCAACAATTTTCATTCTTCCAGCAACCATCGCTACTTCCATCCGAAAGTACGTTTACTGCTTCATACTCAGCGTTCGTAGAAATGGTTTTACCCATATGAATTTCGTAACCTTCGCACAACTCCTGACTTCCTCTAAAATAGAAAGCACCTTGCTCAGTTACTTTATTCTTTTCCATGATGGTTTCAACGGGCAACAGTCCTAATCCTTCAATCTGCTTTTGCTCCCCTTCTACTCCATGCGGATCCTGAATGGACTCTCCCATCATTTGATAACCTCCACAAATACCAATGACCGTTTTACCTGCTTTATAAGCGCCGTGGATTTCCTTATCTATACCTAACTCTCTTAAAGTGTTTAAATCGGAAATTGTATTTTTAGAACCTGGTATTATTATTATATCTGCATTTCTTAATTCAAACTTATCCAAGGTATAATATAAATTAACCTCAGGATGCATGGATAAGGCATTAAAATCAGTAAAATTGGATAATTGCGCTAGCTTTACAATGGCCACATTTACCTTACCCGAAACAGCATGTGTTCTTTTATTAATTAAACTAACTGAATCCTCCTCTTCAATATATAAATCTTGAAAATATGGCAAAACACCAACCACTTTTACCCCAGTAATCTCTTCCAAAATAGTTTTTCCCTCCTGAAATAAACGAGCGTCTCCTCTAAACTTATTTACTATAATTCCTTTAACAGCGGCTTTCTCTTCTGGGGTTAATAGCGCAATGGTTCCATATACACTTCCAAAAATTCCACCTCTATCTATATCCGAAATAAGATAAACATCAGCTCCTGCCCTCAAAGCCATTCGCATATTAGTGATGTCTCTTTTCTTTAAATTAAGTTCAGAAATACTTCCTGCCCCTTCCATAACAATGGGACTATATTTTTTATCTAGCTTTTGAAAAGAATCATAAGCTGCATCAAATAGCTCAACCCTATCATTTTCTTGAAAATATTCATACGCAGATTGGTCACCCACAGGCTTCCCTAACAAAACAATCTGCGATTTAAGCTCACCTGTTGGTTTTAATAAAACTGGATTCATATCTACCTCAGGTTCTAACTTACAAGCTTCTGCTTGAACGGCCTGCGCTCTACCTAATTCCAATCCATCTGGCGTAGCATAACTATTTAAAGACATATTTTGTGCCTTGTATGGAGCTGGATGATATCCATCTTGCTGAAACACTCTGCAAAAACCTGCATTAACCATACTTTTACCAGCATCTGAACAGGTACCCACAAACATGATGGGTTTTAGTTTATTTTGATTCATTGACTTTTTACTTAATGATAAAAATTGGGTGAAGTCATCTTCAACTTTTATTCAACATATAACATAGACCTCAAAGTTAATACTAAAGTGGCTCTCACATACTAACTACATCACACCTTATTTAAAATCAAGCCTAAAAATGCACCAACTCGTCTTTATAGCATCTATATTAAAATCTACAGCTACGGACATATCTACCTAACTTACAATACAATTCACTTTTATTATTCTATATTTTTTTTATACATTTATTAAAAAGGTGAAATTTCATTTTTATTTGATGTATTGATAAATATCCACTTCAAGATAAATTACGCATGAAACTACTATCCTTTGTATCCATTTTATTATTGCTTATACTGAGCGCTTGTCAATCGAACAATCGTTATTCATTATCATCGCCAGATACTAGCAATCAAGTTGACATTTTTTTTAACAACGGAAAACTAAGCTATACCGTAAGCAAAGATGGGGAGCAACTGATTTCTCCTTCCAGACTTGGTTTAATTTTTGAAGAAGTTGATTTAAGTACTTTCGACAAATTAAGCGTCATCTCTGAAACTTACAATAACTCAAGCTGGGAAACCATATGGGGAGAGAACAAAATAATAAAAGATAATCATCACTTTTTAAGTTTAGAAGCCAAATCGGGCAAACATATAGTTGAAATTCATTTCAAAGCCTTTAATGATGGAGTAGCGTACAGATACATAGTTCCTGAACAAAAGCTTGATAGCCTCCATTTAACACAAGAACTATCTCAGTTTAATATGGCTCAAAAAGGAGACTATTGGTGGATACATGCGGATTACGATAGCTATGAGTTATTATATAACCAAACCAAACTGGCAAAAATTGATACTGCTCATACTCCAATAACGGCCAAGTTTAAAAGTGGTAAACACATTTCTATACACGAAGCTGCTTTAGTTGATTACGCTTCAATGACACTTAAAAACAATGGTGAAGGATTTGATTGCGACCTTGTACCGTGGCCAGATGGCATTAAGGTGAAGTCCGAAAAAACTCTAAAATCCCCATGGCGCGTGATTATTACGGGCAACAATGCAGGCGATTTAATAGAATCGGACATGGTTTTAAACCTCAACGAACCTAATAAGCTAGAGCAAACTGACTGGATTGAACCTATGCGCTATATGGGAATTTGGTGGGACATGCATCTGAATACTAAAACCTGGCATGCAGGAGCGAACCACGGAGCTACCACAGAATATGCCATGGAAATGATTGACTTTGCTTCGGCAAATGGTTTTAGGGGTTTGTTAATTGAAGGGTGGAACCTAGGGTGGGAAACCTGGAGCAATTGGAATTTTACTAAAGCATACCCCGACTTTGATATTGAAAAAGTACAACAGTATGCCAAGGACAATAATATGACCATCATTGGTCACCATGAAACAGGCGGTAAAGTTGCATACGAATACGAACCTCAGATGAAAGAAGCGTTTGAGTTTTACGGTGACTTAGGTATAAAAGCAGTTAAAACAGGATATGTAGGCAAAATAGACAATGGTCAATATCATCATGGACAATGGATGGTCAACCATTATCAACGCGCCCTTGAGCTGGCTGCAAAAAACAAAGTAGCAGTGGTTGCTCATGAGCCCATTAAAGCAACCGGTTTACGAAGAACTTACCCCAATTTTCTATCACGTGAAGGTGTTCGTGGACAAGAATACAATGCTTGGGCAAATCCTTCAAACCCTCCAAATCACACTACCATCATTCCTTTTACACGAGGACTAGCTGGACCAACTGATTTTACGCCAGGAGCTTTTCAAATGACCTACGAAGAATACAGAGAGCCTGGGTTCCCTAGCAGAGTATCAACCACGCTGGCTAAACAATTAGCATTGTATGTAACTATATATTCTCCTGTGCAAATGGCCTGTGATTTACCTAAACACTATAAGCGACATCCAGAAATGTTTGAGTTTATCAAATCTGTTCCTGTTGATTGGGAGTATTCAAAAGTGCTTAATGCAGAGATTGGCGAATACTTCACCATAGCACGAAAAGACAGAAAAAGCAGCAATTGGTATTTAGGTTCTATTACCAATGAAGAAGGCCGAGAGTTCGAAATTACTTTGGACTTTTTAGAAGAGGGAAAAACATATCAAGCCATCATATATCAAGATGGTAAAGAAGCCCATTGGGAGAACAATCCTTACGATCATAAAATATATCAAAAAGCAGTATCTGCTAAAGAATCTATTCAAATACAACTCGCGTCTGGAGGTGGCTGCGCCATCGAATTTATAGCAGAATAAGTCTCACTTAAAGAAAACAGTCATATTATGAAACAAGCCATAGCTTTCTTAGCCCTTTTAGTTGCATTAATAGGATGTAAAAACGAATCTCAAATGTTATATCAGAATAAAGATTTTAGCGTTTACACCAACAAAGTTGTTCAAGGAGAATATACTGCTCAGGTTCTTCCTGATGGTTCAATGACCAGTAATTACTTAAGCTCTGCCAATGAAGCCAGAAAAAGAACCATTGAACTTAAGTTTAGCATCAACCAAAAGGACAACGAATTGCCGTTTGCAACGAATCATCAGATTGTTGTTAAACCTGAAAATGGAAATTACACTACGCCTATTATTACATTTGGCAAACAGTTTAAAGATGAAAATGCTGGTTTAAATGAAGCTTTAGAAATAAATACACCATTGACAGTTCAGTTGGATATGCGTCATGTTTTTAAAGCCTTTGAAGAAGATGGTTTTTATGAAGATTTAAATGGCGACAAAATATACAAGGCTGACTTTAAAGGTGTTTTTGTGGCTGGAAATGTCACCCCCTTAAGTTTCGACTTTGAAAATTTACCTGGCGATGTAATGCTAGAAGATAAGGATGGTGATCATATTTACAAGTTGACATTAAATATAAACACACACGATCCTGATCGATTTATAAAACCAAGTTGGAAACTATCTGAAGATATATCTGCATATCCTAACTTAAAAACTGACAATGCTCTGTTGCAGGCCTTGTATAATATGGCTTTGGAGGAAACAGCGTTACTGAGTGAAGCGGATGGTACTTTTAGAACTGGAGCTAAATGGGCTGGCGTTTGGACACGTGATGTGAGTTACGCCATCGATCTTGGAATGGGCATAGCTGACGTAGAAAGAGCCAGGGTGTCTTTATTAAAGAAAGTAAAAAGAAACCGAATTATTCAAGATACAGGTTCGGGTGGAGCTTGGCCTGTATCATCAGATAGAACCACATGGGCTATTGCTGCTTGGGAAGTGTACCTGATCACTGGAGATAAAGACTGGTTAGAATACTGCTACAAAGTCATTAAAAACACCATTGAAGATGATCGAAAGGTAGTATACAATAGTGCCAATGGTTTATATCGTGGTGAGTCATCATTTTTAGATTGGAGAGTACAAACATATCCTGCATGGCTGGATAATGTGGACATCTTCAATTCAATGAATTTAGGAACCAACATGGTTCATTACAAGGCCTTGGATATATTATCGCAAATGGCAACAATTCGCCAGTTAAATGAAGAAGCAGACAAATATAAACTTTGGGCAAAGGAACTGAAACGTTCGATCAACCAACACTTTTGGCTCAACGACAAAGGCTATTATGCGCAATTTATTTATGGTCGCAATGCCGAATACATTTCAGATAAATCAGAATCCTTAGGAGAAGCTTTTTCCGTTTTATTCAATGTAGCCGATGAAAAATCATTATCCGTCATTGAAAATACACCTATTGCTACATGGGGTACCCCTTGCGTTTATCCGCAGATACCAGATATACGCGCTTACCATAACAATGGCATTTGGCCTTTTGTACAAGCCTATTGGAATATGGCCTCTGCTAAAGCAGAAAACGAAACAGCCTTAGAACATGGCTTAAGTTCCCTTTATAGAGCAAGCGCCCTATTTTTAACGAACAAAGAAAATATGGTTGCAGATAATGGAGACTTTATTACTGCATTAAATTCTGATAGGCAGTTATGGAGTGTAGCAGGAAATTTAGGCATGGTTTATAAAGTGCTGTTTGGGATAAAGTTTACTCCTGAAAATAACATGCAATTTTCACCCTTTATACCAGAATCATACCAAGGTAAGCTACAACTATCAAATCTGAAAATTAGAAATAAACAATTTGAGATTAGCATAAGTGGGTTTGGTAATAAAATTACGGAGTTTAAAGTTGATGGTCAATTGCAAAACGAACATGCTGTTTCGTTAATTGGAGAAGGAGAACATCATATTGAGATAACCATGTCTAATCAGAAGAACGATGGACGCATTAACATGGTTGGTAATAGTTTTCATCTACATACTCCTGAAATTAATATTGAAGGTTCAACTCTAACCTGGAAACCTGTGAAGGATGCAAGTTCGTATGATATCTATAAAGATGGAGAATTAGTTAATACTACTTCAAACTTTAGCTACAATACAGATAAAAAGAACGGAGAGTATGGGGTTATTGCAATAGATGCAGCTGGTAAAAACTCATTCATTAGCGAGCCCATTTATATTGGTAATGAAATTAAAACCAACCTTAAACAGTTTGTTAAGGATAAAACTATCAGCACTGCATCATTTCCTGATAATGCCATTGAAATTTCAAAAACAAAGAATAAAACAATTGATTGGACGGTTAAAGTTCCTCAAGAAGGAATGTATAGTATACTGTTTGAATACACCAACGGAAATGGACCTTGGAATACGGATAACAAATGCGCCATCAGAACTTTATGGGTAAATGACAATAAGAAAGCTCCAATAGTCATGCCGCAAAGAGGAATTAACGAGTGGGCTAGCATTGGCGAAACCAATGTAATTAAAACTGAATTAAAGAAAGGCAATAATTCGTTTAAAATTTCATTTGAGGCAGAAAATGAAAACATGAATATAGTAGAGAACAAGGCCTTATTAACCAACATGATATTAAAAAAACTAAACAAATAATGAACACCAACTTAAACCCCATTAAAGCAATCCTAATTATTCTTTTTCTAGCACTATTAAACTCATGCCATTTATCAGAAAATAAAAAAGTTAACACAGGCCAATTCTCTTGGAAAAACGCCACTGTATATTTTGTTTATATAGATAGGTTTTTAAACGGAGATACCAGTAACGATAGCAATTATGGCAGAATAAATGATTACGGCACGCCAACAAAAAATGTGGCTACTTTCCATGGTGGTGATCTAGCTGGTCTTACTCAGAAACTGCAAGAAGGATACTTTGAACAGCTAGGTATTAATGTAATTTGGATAACTGGCGTTTACGAACAAATTCATGGATGGGTAGGCGGTGGAAGCACTAACGACTTTCCGCATTATGCTTATCATGGTTATTATCCTTTTGATTTTACGCAGATGGATAAAAATTTTGGAACCATTAATGAAATGAGGGCTTTTGTTGATTTGGCGCATGCTAAAGACATCAGAATTATGATGGACGCAGGCATCAATCACCCAGGTTATCATACCTTATTAGATGCCGTTCAGTATAATTTTGGTGGAGTAAAAATTTCAGAAGAGGAAGCTGCAGCCCATACCTCTGGATTAAATAACAATACCGATAAAGCCCACTATAATGCTTACGAGTATCTTTCTCATTTTGAAGATAGAGATAGTTCGAGTTGGAACAAATGGTGGGGCAATAATTGGATACGATCTAAACATGAAGTTGATCAAAATTTACTCACTGAGAGTATTTTTGGCCTTCCTGACTATAGGACAGAGAGCTCTACGAATGTTAGTTTACCACCTGTTATGAAAAACAAATGGAAAACCGATGGTGGATATTATAACGCTTGGGTTAATCCATCTGCCATAAAATATCGAAAAAACCTTCAAGCACCTGTTTCAGAGCACTTGACCAACTGGTTAGCTTCATGGGTTGAAGAATTTGGCATTGATGGATTTAGATGTGATGTTCTGGAGAATGTAGACGATGACAGCTGGGAGTTGCTCCATAAAAAATGTAATGAGGCATTAGTAAAATGGAGAAGTAATCATCCTGAGCATATATGCACACAATGGGCAGATGACTTTTGGATGACAGGTGATATTTGGGGTGCTGATTATTCTTATCATGAAAAATATGCCGAATTAGGTTTTAAGTCCATAGTAAATTTTACTTTTCCAAAAAAATATAAACTAGACAGTATTGGAGAAGTATGGCAAGATTATTCCGATTGTTTCAGTAAACAGAAAGGCTGGAATACGCTCAGCTTTTTAAACAACACCTACAAAAGAGATACTAAACCAAACGAAATGCTTAACAATGGCACAGCGCTATTACTTAGCCCGGGGGCAGTTCAGATATTTTATGGCGATGAAGTAGCCAGAGAGGAAGTGCTGAATAAGGCCTCAGACCCCACACATGGATATAGAGGGGATTATGACTGGAACAACACAAATACAGCAGTATTAAAACATTGGCAAACGATAGGGCACTATAGAAAAAAGCACATAGCTGTTGGAGCCGGATATCAGTCACAACTTAGTTCCCTCACCTATGGAAGAACATACACAGGAGAAAATACTATAGATAAAATCATCATAGGATTATCAGAAAACCCAAGGCAAACTTTTGATATTGCAGATTTTTTCTCCGAAGGAACCAAACTAAGAAACTATTATACTCAAGAGATATCGATAGTAAAGGATTCCGAAGTAACATTCGAGGTGAAAAATGGAGTAGTTTTAATGGAGCTGGCTGATTAGTTTATGTCAGCTCCAAGTAGCAAGTTGGATGTAAACCCACCGCCAGCTTGTTACTTAATGCTTAAAAGGCTTCGTTAATTGAAATATAAACAGCATTGTTGTCTTTACCCATTCCATAGTCCATACGCACATTTAGTCGCGGTTGTATTTCGAATCGAATACCTGCTCCAACACTTAGTAACCAATTATCCATTTCGTGATAATCTTTAGCTAAAGAACCTGCTCCGCACCAAGCCACAAAACCAAATGGACTTTCGTAGTTACCTTTTTTATTGACCTTTCTTCGTTTAAACATATGTCGATATTCGGCAATACCGAACAAAATAGACTTATCTCTAAATCGGCCTAATTGGTAACCTCGAAGGTCGTACATAGAGCCCAACTGAGGCATCTCAGACCAAGGAACATTACCATCTGCAAAAACACTTTTCATCTGCATAGCAACAGTCTTTCTTTCAGCCACAGGAAAGTACTTACGCGCATCCAAAGTCATTTTGGTATAACTATTTCCCGATACTTTAAAAAACTTATCATACCCCGTTATGGCTAAACTCAACAAATACCCCTCATAAGCATTCTGTGGATTATCTCTAGTGTCTAATTGTACAGTAAGCCCCAATCCAACATTTAACACATTAGTTCCATAACTAATGATGTATGGATCATTCTTCATATAATCATTTAAATCTGAAGCTTTAGTTTCATTCACATCGTATGTTACTCCCACAAAAAAACCATCTGACACTTGACGAATTACACTCCCTGAAACAGACCACCAATTACGATGGTAGGCGGTTGTAACTCCCGTTTCCGATTCTCTCTCTCCAGCTTGATAACCAACACCCCAATAATTATCAGGCATGTTTCTAAAGTAAAATTCGGTTGCAATTCTATATTTATCATCTTTTAAATACAGGTACGGAAGAAAAGAGATAGCAAAGGAACCATTGGTGCTATAACCAATAGAAAAAGGCACATTTGATCTTCCTAAATCTAGGTTACCTGGTTGTAAATTAAAGGTGGCCAAACCTCCTGCTGTAACTAACAACTCTAGTTCAGGAGAATATGAAGGAGCAATATATGGATTAAACGTAAAGTTTTTAATGGGGTTGATAGAAGTAGAATCCTTATCTGAAGCATATACTTGTGATGCAATTACTACAAGCACTAAAATACAGCACACAACAAAAACTCTTTTTATTCTTAAGGTCATATTTAGCTTTATCATTAAAGTGCACGAAAGATAGCGAATTAAGCACTTACATAAAAAATAATTTATGCCGATTGGAAATATTACATCTGCACCTTAAGCACTTGTGCTTGTTATTTTATTTAAGTAACTTGAATATGTAAACCAAATCACAAACAAAATGGAAAATTTAACGACATCAACGAATGTATCCTTTAGTTTTCTAAAAGGTTCAAGTGAATTCTTAAACATTATCTTAGATAACATTAACAGCTGTGTTTTACTACTTAACAACAAAATGGAGTTGGTATCATTTAATGACGCCATAAAAACTCTATTTCCACTCTCCAGACAATCCGACCTTAAGTTTATAAAATGCGGAGAGGCCATTGGGTGTGCGCATCAAGTTGATGAACAAACAGAGTGCGGCTCAACTACAAAATGCAGAGACTGTGAATTAAGAATTAGTGCTTTATCATCTTACATAAACGACTCAGTTACTCAATTCAAGAAAATTGAAAGACCTTTTTATAACGAATCTGGTGAGAAAATAAATATCAAACTTCAGTACTCAACTAGGTTATTTCCTTTTGAAACCGAAAAATATATAATTATGGTTTTGGAGAGCTTACCCTACGACAAAACTCAAGAGAAGGAGGCTTTAAATACGCATTGAATCCAAAGCCAAGGTTTTAAAATTACAGTAAATAACTTGTCCGTTATACAGTCCCATTTGTATAAAGGATGCCTTGCTGACCTCGGCTAAAATAATAAAACCACAATCCACCACCACTAATACACGAGCTTCATCGAATATTACTTTTACGATGGAGCCCTTGAGTGAATTTCTAAAAGAAATATCTTCAACCAGTTTGCTAGAAAGGATAATATCATCAGGCTTTAAAAACACCTTCGCAAGGTCTCCTTTTTTGTACTTCCTAGTTTCGGTCTCCAGTAAGATATTTAGTTTACGATTGGCTCCAAATCCATTAAGCGTTATAATACCATCTTCCTGACTAATATGTTTAACCTCTAACTTAATCACATTTAAAGTCTCTGAAACAGGCAAAATATTAAATAAACTTGTATCCAGAATTAAATCTTCATAGTTACCATGCGAAATTACATTCCCGCCTTTTACCAAACATAGTCTATCGGTTAGTTTAAGAATATCAGGTAAATCGTGACTTACAAGTAGAACTGGTATATCCAAGAATTCAGCTACTTTTGAGATAAAAGGAATGACTTGCTTACGTAATTTCTGATCCAAAGCACTAAAAGGCTCATCCAGCAGCAACACCTCTGGCGATGTTAACAAAGCCCTACCAATGGCCACACGTTGACGCTCTCCTCCTGAAATATCTGAAGGCTTTTTATGTAGCAAGTTGCTTATCTCAAGCATCTCTACTACCTGATTAAAATCCACTTTACCTTTTTTATCCTTGACAAAGCGAGTACCGTATTTTAAGTTTTTCTCAACTGTATAATGTGGAAACAATCTTCCATCCTGAAAAACATATCCCACCTTTCGTTTATATGTGGGTACATTTATGCCTTTACTGGAAGAAAACAGTTTGTGCTCACCAATAGAAATTTCGCCCTGATGTGGACTTACAACTCCGCTAATACATTGCAAAAAAGTAGATTTACCAGCGCCACTATGTCCGAATAAACCAGTTATTCCACTTGAAAACACCTCGTTTACCTCAAAAGAGAAACCTGGTAATTCCAACGAAGCTTGTATATGTAAATCGCTACTCATTTAAATGGGTATTTCTTTAATGATGATTTAATCGTTCCGGAGCTTCCAGCCTGTTTTTTCTTCTTTCGATAAAAATACTCTGATAAAACAATGGCCACTAGAGATATTCCCACCGAAAAAGCGACCAGGATAAAGGTTTCTGATTCCTGTCCTGGCACTTGCATTTTAGAATAGATGGCCAATGGTAAGGTTCGTGTTTCGCCTGCAATGTTTCCTGCAAAAGTAATGGTAGCACCAAATTCGCCAAGACTACGTGCAAAAGCCAACACAAAACCACCTAGTATACCTGGCCAGGCCAAAGGTAAAGTGATATTAATAAAGGTTTGAACTGGAGACGCACCTAACGATTTTGAAGCTTCTTCTAAATTAGCATCCACCATTTCCATGGCTACTTTTACCGAGCGAATGATTAAAGGAAAGGAAACCACCACCGAAGCAATCACAGCGGCTGCAAATGAAAATGCCAGCTTAATACCAGTTAACTCAAACAGCCATTTGCCTATAAAACCATTTACTCCAAATACAATAAGTAATAAATATCCCGTTGTAACGGGAGGCATTACCATAGGTAAATGTAGAATGGCTTCTAACAAAATTTTCCCTTTAAACTCTTTTCTGGCCAATATATAACCTATTACAACAGCCAAAGGCAGTGCGATAACTGAGGTGTAAACCGCAACTTTAAGTGATAACCATATGGCGTTATAATCAATACTATACATTTATTATTTTTTTACAATAAAACCATTCTTTTCCCAAATCAATCGTGCCTTTTCTGTTTCCAAAAAATAATAAAATGCCCATAAACATTGTGCTTGTTCGTTATTTTTTATCATGGCCATATGATAATCAATCGCACTATGTAAACTATCCTCTATACTTAGCAATACATCTACTTTCTCCGATTTTAAGGCATCTGTATAATATACAATTCCATAAGAGCACTCTCCCATTTCTACAGCCATTAAAGCACCTCGAACATCTTTAGCTGGTAAAACGCGATTTTCCAATTGTGTATAAACACCTAAATTATTCAGCACTTCAAAAGCGTAGGTTCCCGCAGGAACATGATTGGGATCTCCCATAGAAAGTCTTCCTTTTAGCTTACTAGGTAGCTGATCAATTCTAATAGCTGGCAATTCTTCTCCTTTAGGACTAATTAAAACCAGATGATTTGAAACAGGTGAAATTCTTGAACTATCCAATATCATTTTACTTTCCTGCACATAATCCATCCATTTTTCATTGGCCGAAATATAAATATCGCATGTTGCTCCTTGTGTAATCTGTCTAGCTAAAATTCCTGATGATGCATAATTAAGGTTCACCTTTACCTGATTATTCACTCTAAATGAGTCCACCAATTCATTCATCACATTGGTTAAACTAGCTGCTACAAAAATGCTCAAATTGTCCTGCTTAACCGTATTGGTGCACGAACAAATCACAATTGCTATAATAGTATAGATAACTCCTTTCATCAATTTCACTTTAATCATCATGCTCAATAACTAACTATGATTATGCCATTCTACAAACATAAGACTTATAAATATGGTTTTATGAAGGTTATACTTTTTCATTCTTTTTGTTATCCTACAAATATGTAGGGAATATTTATTAACTCCACCAAATAGTGGTATACTATTATTATAGAATTGAACTTTCGCACACAATTTGACCATTTAAGTTAGATGGATAGAACTCTTCATTTTGCCATTGAATAGCAACAATAGCCATTGATTAGAATATCTTATATTTGCAGTCCAATCATCAAAAAAGAAAACATGTATTCTATTCAACTTATTCTTGCAGTTTTTACGCTAATATCAACACCCAAAGGCACTAACAAGTCAGTACAAACTATTCACGAAAGTGCAATAACTATAGACACACATTGCGATACACCCATGAAATTTGTGAATAAAGGATTTGATATTAGTGTTTCGCACGAAGCTCCTTCGAGTAGAGTGGATATTCCTAGAATGGAAGAAGGTGGTTTAGATGCCATCTTTTTTGCGGTATTTACGGGGCAAAAAGAACGAACTCCAGAAAACTACAAAGAAGCCTACGATTTGGCTTATCAAATGATAGACTCGACCAAAGCCAGCCTAAAAGCAAATAAAATAACAGCTCAACTCACATTAAGTAGTAATGATTTAAACAAAGCCATCCGTAAAAATAAAAAGGCCATTTATTTAGGCATGGAAAATGGTTTTCCAATAGCCAAAGATATTAACCGAGTTGAGGAGTTCTACAAACAAGGCATCCGTTACTTAACATTATGCCATACGGCGAATAATGATATTTGCGATTCATCTACGGATAAAAAAGGAGCCGAACACAATGGTGTGAGTGAATTTGGTAGCTATGTAATTAAAGAAATGAACCGCCTTGGAATGATTGTGGATGTTTCCCACATTTCTGATAAATCATTTTTTGATGTTCTCGAAATTAGTAATGCTCCGGTTATTGCTTCTCATTCTAGCGTGCGCACCGAATGCGATCATCCTAGAAACATGAGTGATGAAATGATTAAAGCTTTGGCCAAAAACAATGGTGTTATTCAAATTTGTATTTTGGGTGATTATATTCGCCCTGCCGATACCACTTCTACAAACTATCTGAAGAAAGAAGAACTTCGACTAAAATACAATAACTACCAATTTAAGAATGATGATGAACGTAAAGCTGCTTGGGCAGAATGGCATCAGATTGAAGAAAAATGGCCTCAGGTACTCCCTACAATTAAAGATGCCGTTGACCATATTGACCATGTGGTAAAATTGGTTGGGGTGGATTACGTTGGCATTGGATCGGACTTTGATGGCGGCGGCGGATTAGCAGATTGCCAATCGGTAGCTGACTTCCCAAAAATTACTGAAGAATTAATAGCCAGAGGTTATTCTGAAGAAGATATCCATAAAATATGGGGTGGTAACTTTTTAAGGGTGTTTAAAGAGGTGGAGAAGCTTAGAGAATAGGAATCGTTTTTTTCATCGATAGTAGCGATTCAGAATCTATTAAAAAAACTTCCTTCATCTAACTTTATACGAACACATAAAAGTCATGCCATTAACTTTATGAAATTAGAAAGTGTGGAAGGTAATTTAATACATTTAAATAATACCAAAGTACCGATTGGAGCAAGCTATAAAAAAGAGATAGACAAAAGAATAAATAATAATTAAAGTTTTATATTCGCAGTCATATTTTAACCATATAATTTCTAAACATGATTAAGTCATTTACCTTATTAATAGTTTGCTGCTATTTTTTACAAGCTTGTTCTAAAGATGACACTCCTTCAACACCTGAACAATTGAATATTGTTACGGGCATATATACATCAGACAATGAACAAAGTGTCTTAGCAGTTTATGGTAATCCTAATGTTTATTCCGAAGTAAAAGAAAAGTTGAATACTGAGTCAGGAATTATTAGCAACGATTATTCAGGCCTAAGAACATACCCTAATCCTTGTGATGATTTTATCTCCATTAATGCTGACATTGAAATTGTAAAAACATGGATGATTAAAGCTGAACCTTCCAATGCACATAAAAACATTGACTTTACAGACTTATTGAGTCAGGCTTCATTCAATAATACAAAACTAGACAAAGCCGCTTTTACTACTTTTGACATTTCAGGTAAGTCTATAATGCTTAATACAACAGATTATGAAGAAGGTTTTTATCGAATATTTGTTGAATTTAAGAACGGAGAAATAAATTGCAGCAATATCTTTGTCACTAAGGACTTTGAGCAATCATTTAAATATTTCGAGTCAATCTGGTAATTACAACAAGCCTCATATATTTTACATATCAGCTCAAGAAATTAGCTCCGGTTCCTCAGCATTTTTCTGCAATTACTTAGCAAAGCGCTTCAATCCTTCAGCTTTTTACTTAAAGGTTGAAGCAATACAACTACATGCCTTTAGATAATTGCTACAATTGCTAATGTTTTTGCTCAATACTTTCTGAAATTTTCTTAAAGCTTTAAGTTATTTGCTTAAAACCTTAAGCTATTTATTTAAACATCGGAGCTATTTTATTTGACCGTTTAAGCTTTTTTCTAAAGCATCGAAGAAAAAAAGGTAGTCTTTGGAGAAAATATCACAGAGCATTAAGTTTCACTGTAAAAAGAGGGCCTCATTTACTATACCGTCCTGCTTTCTTGCACCTTATTTGCAATCCAACAATTAGGATCTTTTAGCTTGTAGTTGTTGCTTTTAGCGTAAGACAAACACTTTAAACCACCTGCGCAACTGTTTTTATAATAACAAGCAGTACACGCTTCATCTACTTCAGGCTTCCGAATATCTTTTAAGATATCGTTATTCAAATAAAGCTGTACTAAATCTTCTTTTAAGATATTTCCAACGGTGATGGGCAGACGTCTGCAAGGCATAATATCTCCTTGAGGTAAAATAGCCAATAAAGTTCTTCCTGCCGAACATCGGTATGGATGGCCGCCCGAAACTAAAAATTGAAGTGCCCGATTAGCCGACACTTGAGTTTTTGAGAAGAAATAGTACTTACTTTTATGTTGTTCTTTTTTTATTATTTCAAAGAACTCACGCACTTGGCTTGTACTTAGGCATAATTCATCTGAATCGTTACTGGGCAAATACCTATCTGTCCAGACTTTAAAAGCTCCATACTTCCGGCCAACTTTAACCACCTTACCAAACTCGTTATAATTGACAGCATTTGCAGTAAAGGAAAGCATTACAGGAATCTTAAATTTCCGATAAGTACGAATTGCAGATATAATCTTAGTATAGCTCCCTTTGCCTCTTATTCTATCATTGGTTTTTCGTCCACCTTCTAAGCTTATTTGAATAAACCTTGGACCCAATCGTTTTAGTTCACTTAATCCCTCATCACTCAAAAGATAACCATTTGAAAGTATAGCAAACGAAAATAACCTTTTGGCTTTAGTCGCTTTAAGCAACTTTAAAAAGTCCTTTCTTACAAAAGGTTCTCCTCCTGTAAAATTGATATGTGCCCTAACCTTACCATGTACTTTTTTACAGGCCAACACAAAAGCACTCAGCTTTTCAAGAATAAGCAATTGATCTTCATAGGAAGCTCCTGGTTCTGTGTAAGAATCCTGATAACAATGGCTACATCTAAAATTACACTGATCGGTAATATGCCATTGAAAAGTAATATCTGCGGGAAGTTGCTCCATCATATCAACCTCCGCAACCTCCGCAACCACCACCACAGCCGCCACCTCCACATCCACTTGAACATCCACCGCCCCCAGAACATCCACTTGAAGTACATCCTCCTCCACAGCTAGCACAACCAAAACCAGCTGTCATCGCAGTAGCTTTTTTATCAAAGGCAGCCGGATCTTCAATAACACCCATTAATCCACCTGTTGCTATTGCTGCTACACCAAAAGCAGCAACTCCATATAAAAGATTATCTTGCTCCAACAAAGCTTCTCCTTCTGTAGAAGTTTTTATCCATTCAAAACGATCTTTACAACGTTCAATAAATTTTCTCCCTAGTGTAGTAATTCTAACTTTATTGGGTCGTATAATTAATACAGCAATAAATCCAATTACAATTAATAATAGTACCAAAAACAATACTGGTTTGTCTCTAGATATACCTAAAAATAATTTTAAACTTCCAGGAATATAAATTAGCAAGATTCCCAATGTAAACCATCTTTCCACCCATTTCTTCAGATCATCATTAGGCGTTAATTTCTTCTTTTCCAACTGTTTTTTATTCTCTTCAATTAGCACTTCCAAAGATGGCATTGTCTTCTTTTGAAGAATATTTTTAAACAATAATGGTTTTTCTGAAAGTTTACAGATTGCCTCCTCTACTTTGTTTAATCCTTTGGCATTGGGGTTAATTGTTTGCATTGAAAGAAACTTCCCATTAATCTGTATTACTTTCTTTCTCCATAAATTAAAAATAGAATGTACAATTGCCCCTCGCACTCCTTTTCGCAAAATAGCAATATCTAAAGCATCTAAACTGGTAGGTTCTGGAATTTCAAGCTTACTTGTTGGATCATTATTTTTTATTAAGCTTGAAACTGCTAAAATAATAGCTATAGCATATAAACCAAACCATAATAAAAACCATGGCCCAGGCATATTTATAAGTGTCTCAATAATACTTTGCATATAGGTTTGATTAAAAATTAGGACTCATCTTACTTCAACTCTATCCCAACCGGGCAATGATCCGATCCCATTACATCGTTAAGGATAAAAGCATCTTTAAGTGATGGAAGGAAGCTTTCGCTGGCTAAAAAATAATCGATTCTCCAGCCTACGTTTTTACCACGCGCTCCTGCCCTGTAACTCCACCAAGAATAAGTATCTTTTTGCTCTGGGTAAAAATGACGGAAAGTATCCTTTAAGCCACCTTGAGTAAAACGATCCATACCATCAATTTCTTCTTGCATAAAACCTGCCGACTTATTGTAATTAGGTTTTGGTCGAGCTAAATCAATTTCAGTATGCGCCACGTTAAAATCGCCACAAACCAATACAGGCTTCTCTTTCTCTAAATTCTTTAAGAAATCGAAAAAAGCTTTATCCCAATCCTGACGATAATCAAGGCGTTTTAATGCACTTCCCGAATTAGGCACATACACATTCACCAAGTAAAACTTCTCATACTCTAAAGCCAATACTCTGCCTTCTGTATCATGCTCATCAATACCCATATCTTTATTTACACTGATAGGTTCCGTTTTTGAGATAATGGCTGTACCCGAATAGCCCTTTTTCTCAGCCGAATTGGAATAGATATGGTAACCTTCTAGAGATGCCAATGTTTCAGCTACCTGATCATCTTGTGCTTTTGTCTCCTGCAAACACAAAATATCCGCATTCATCTTTTCAAAATCGGCAAAAAAGTCTTTTTTGGCCACGGCTCTAATACCGTTCACGTTCCAAGATATTATTTTCATGATCGTATTTTTTTGCGAGCCAATATACTGAAAGATTATTGATGCCTCCAAAAGTTAGGCGAAAACAATATTAACACCGAGAATAACTCTAAGCGCCCCAAAAGCATCAGGAAGGATAAAATCCATTTTCCGCTATGCGGTACATGCAAAAAATTATTTACAGGTCCTACTGAACCCAAACCCGGACCAATACCTCCCATCGATGTGGCCACTGCTCCCGCTGCAGAATCAATACTCATACCAACAAATGTGAGCAGAAACGTTCCGATAGCACATATTACCATGTATAAAACTAAAAATGCAAGCACCTTATAAACCACCTCGCTCGAAACCGACTTTTTGCCAATTTTAAGCGGAATAACAGCATGTGTGTGCGTCATCTTTTTAAACTCGATACGGATATTTTTAAACAGAATCATATGTCTGAATAACTTAATTCCTCCAGAGGTGCTTCCTACGCAAGCTCCGCTAAACATCAGTAAAAAAATAAGAAAAACCAGATAAGGATGCCAAAGGCTATAATCGGCAGAAACGAAACCAGTACTCGTAATTATACTACTCACCTGAAAAAGTGCAGCGCGAAAAGATTGCTCTACTGGAGCATGATCAATAATACACAATGATGCTGTTATAATAAGAGAGGTAATAAGGATGATACTCAAGTAAATCTTAAATTCTGCATTACATAGCAGTTTGCGCCAATTCCCCTTTCCTAAAAAATAAAACAAGGAAAAGTTGGTTCCAGCAAAAATCATAAATACAACCAGTACATATTGAATGTATGGTGAGTATCCCGCTACACTATCATTTTTTGTTGAAAAACCACCCGAAGCCAACGTGCCAAAACTATGGCACAAGGCATCAAATAAGGGCATGCCGCCAATGAGCAAGAATATGGTTTCTAAAGCCACAAGCAAAACATAAATTCCCCATAAACTTTTGGCAGTTCGGGTAATTTTAGGATGCAACTTTTCGTTGACAACTCCTGCAGATTCGGCACTAAACAACTGCATTCCTCCAAAACCAAAATACGGAAGTATGGCCACTGCCAACACAATAATTCCCATACCTCCTATTAAGTGAGTTGTACTTCTCCAAAATAAAATACCATGCGATAAGGCCTCAATATCATTGATAACAGAAGCACCTGTTGTGGTAAATCCAGATATTGTTTCGAAAAAAGCATCTGTAAAATTATTGATGGCACCACTTAATAGGTAAGGCAAAGCACCAAATAAAGACATGACTACCCAAACAGCAGTAACAACAATAAAGCTTTCTCGCTTTAGCTGTTCTTTTTCTTTACGATGATTGAACCACCAGCATATTCCTCCGGTTAAAAAGGTAATGACAAAAGAACTTATAAAAGTATGCGTATCCGCCTCGCCATATAAAACGGAAACGCCTGCACAGATAAGCATAAAAAGGCTCTCGAATACCAGTGCCAATCCAAAAGCACTTAGTATAAATCTTTTATCTAACATGGGTACTATTTAAACAAACAATAAGGTTTGAAGATAATAGGTAAGCGCACCTGCCAAATAACCCAGCAATGCAATAAGGCTCACCTTTTTCAGGTACCACATAAAGTCTATCTTTTCTAAACCCATTGCAGCTACACCCGCGGCTGAACCAATGATTAATATACTTCCGCCCGTACCTGCACAGTAGGCTAAAAACGACCAAAAATTACCATCCTGAATAAAATTAGAAACATAGCCAACCGACTCTGCCGCTGCAGTTTGATACATTCCCATTGATGCCGCCACCAAAGGTACATTATCAACAATTGCTGAAACTACCCCTATAATCATATTAATGGCATAAACATTTTTCAGTTTATCATCCATAAAATGGGCCATAAGGTCGAGATGCCCTGCAGATTGTAATGCTGCTACAGCACTTAAAATCCCTAAAAAGAAAAGTACGGTAGGTATATCAATGGTTTTAATAACGGCAGTTACGGTTAAGGTACGTTTATCTTCTGCCGAACGGTTTTTAAGATAACGATCCGTCATAATCCATAAAACAGACAAACCTAATAGCATCCCTAAAAAAGGAGGCAGATGTGTAATGGTTTTAAAGATGGGAACCGAAATCAGCGCAAGCGTGCCCACTACCAGCATAAACACTCTTTCCTTGTAGGTCGTAAATTCTCGGGTTTCATCCTCTGGCAAAACAGGCCTAATGGTTTGTCCTTTTATTAATAGCGAAAATAAAGCCGTTGCTACCACGGCATTCACCAAGCTAGGTAAAAAAACCGATGTAATTATATGCGCCGCCGTAACTTGTCCGCCTATCCAAAGCATAATAGTGGTTACATCACCAATGGGAGACCACGCCCCTCCTGCATTAGCTGAAACAACTACCATACTTGCAAAAATCCAGCGGTTATCTTTCTGAGTTAAGAGCTTTCGTAACACTGTAATAATAACAATAGTAGTGGTAAGATTATCCAACACTGCGGACATAAAAAAAGTAAGTGCACTGATGATCCACAACAGTTTTACAGCACTCGAACTATTTATTTTACTCGTGATAATTCTAAAACCTTGGTATTTATCTACGAGGTCAACGATGGTCATTGCCCCCATTAAAAAAAAGAGTATAGAAGAAATTTCGGCCAGATGATGGTACAGTTCATGATGGGTGATAAACTCACGCACAGAGCTTAAACCTTCTGATGAAGAAGTGAAATTTTGCCAGGAAGTACTGTAACCTAAGCTTAGTATATTCTCAGCACCTAAAGCATAAATAGCCCAGGTTAAGGAGCCTATTAAAAGCGCAATAGCCGCCTTGTTAATATGATTGATATGCTCAAATACAATAAATCCATATCCTAGCACAAATACTGCAAACATTAATAAAAACATGATTGAAAAATATAATAAAACCAGCATAACTGGAGCAAATAACGAAGTACCACAGAAAATGAGTCCACCTAAAAATGGATCCGATCTACGCTATTCTAAAACATATAAAATGTCCATACAGAAGAATATCTGCATAGCTTAAATAAAATAATACCGGGGATTTTTAAACTAACGGTGGTGAAGTATCCGTCTCGAAAAGAATAAAATGAATGAAATATGGATTCCTATTTTTAAAATCTGTTTGGGGGATAAAATAGGAACTATAAACTTGTGTAGGATGAAGTGTCGAATATTTATCAACGTTTTCTTCTTCATCTTCTTCCACATCAAAAAAATCAATATCTGCGGAGGTAGAAGAATCACTCAACACGAAACAATACCCACTCTCCTCTTCCTGAAGAAAAGTATCTTTTGCATTTGGATTATACGCATTGATAAACCAAAGCAGCGCGACAATAAAGTGAATATAGAAATTGCTCATATTGAATAATACGGCACAAATGTAATTTATTTAAGAGATTTGCAGCGTTAGCAAGTATTAAAAAGGTCTTAATAAATGCTAAAAATAAAATGTCTAAAACCTAATTCACGAAAGATTAAGTTTTAGACATTAAAAAAAATATGATAGTATTATTTAAGCTATTCCTCTAACTCACAACCCACCATCCATGTAATTCCGAATTGATCGACACACATACCAAAATACGAGCCCCAGAAGGTTTTATCCATTGGCATTACAACCGAACCTTTAGATAGCTTAGCAAAAAAGTCATCGGCCTTCTCTTGGCTATCGGTAGAAATTGAAATGGAAAAATTATTACCTGCTTTATAATTGGTAGCCCACTCTCCTCCTGTGTCGTTACCCATAATAACCGTATCTCCACCAATAGGTAAGGTAATGTGCATTATTTTTTCGGCATCTTCAGCCGACACTTCAGGACAATTATCCATTGGAGGCATTTCTTTAAAGCGACTCACCATTTCAAAATCACCTCCAAAAACAGTTTTGTAGTAATTAAAAGCTTCTTCACAATTACCATCAAAAGTCAGATAGATATTTACTGTTGTCATTGTTATAAGTTTTTAAAATTAGACTCCTCTCAAGTTACAACTTTAATTCGGACTAGTTAGTCTTTTATTAAAAAACGGTCAAAAAAAGTCGTGATATCATTACCTCGACTTTCTATATTTCATTCGATAAAAACTACTTCCAAGTAATTAAAACAGCATCTGCCTTGCCATACCATGGACTAATAAATTCTTTCTTTTTGTCGTACTTAAACTCCTCAGAATACTCGCCCGTTAAAGTATTAAACCATTTAAAATAAACTGGCTTTTTATCTTTAAACATATATTCTTTGCGATATTGATAAGTCTCTTTTGGAACGTAATTTAAATACTCTTCCTTCTCTTTGTGTTGCATACAATAACCTGCCTGATTATGCCAAGGCACAGGCTTGTAATCTTTAAAAGGATAATCAGTAAACAATTGCGTTATGTGCTTAAAGTACTCAAACTTGGGTTTATAGAATCCATCTTCTTGCTCAAACGGATTATAAATTAAGGCATTCCATGAAGTTCCTTGCCAATAGTAAGTAGAATAAACTCCTGCAAAAGCACATTGGTAGTTACGCTTTAAACATTGCTCTGCATTAATATAACTTCCAGGAAAAACCACATACGGCGATTCTTCATATCCTCCATGCTCAATATTAAAAACAGGCTTACCTTTATACTTATTAAAGTCGTTAAGCATATTGGTATAAAGTGCGTAAGTCCAATCTTGGCGCGAAATATAATCCACTGATTCAGGATGACGCTTACAAAACCCATAATCGTGAACAGTTACCAAACGATTGAAGTAATTAGCTTTTCTGAAACGCTCTAAACGTTCAAGAATATACTCATCATCAGCACGGCCATAGAACAAAGCTTCTTTAGAAACATCCCACATAATATTTGGGAAAGCACCATAACGTTTTACCACATAGTCGTAATACATATTGTCTGCATCCGAATACATATCTGGCCACGCCACTAACTTATTCCACACGTAAACCATTAAGTGAGAAACAATTCCTTTTTCTTGCATTAGTTCAATGGTACGATCGAACTTTTTAAAGAATTCAACATTTAAAGCTGAATAATCAGGATTTTCGTTGTTGCCTAAAAATGGAAATATATCCTTTGGACCACCAAACTCATGCTCTGGATGTTTAGCTAATAACTCGTCTTTTTTCCAACTCACATCGTAGGAAAAAACATTCATCACCACTTGGTTTAAGCCATTCTGCTGTAAAAGGTTTAATAGGTGTTCCGATTTTGGTAAACCCTCTTTGTTATGGTAATCCAATGCATATAACCAATCGCACTCAAAGGCCATTAAAAAATATGGTGATCCATCTTCATAATAAAAATGACGATTATCTTTTTCTGGAATGATGATTCCTCCTTTTTCTCCTTCACTTGCTTTATCAAGGATAGTTACTTTTCCTTTTTTACTATTTAAAGATGAAACTTCCGAAGTGGTGGTATAAATCCACTCTCCAGCTTCCGAACCAGAGAAACGAAGTAACCACTCGCTACCTCCATTATAAAAACCAGGTACTTTTTGTGTTTTCCCTGTAGGAGAAGTGAATGTAGCATAAAAGTCAGTTGTAAAAGGAGACTTGGCTTTTCCTTTAAAACTAATATCAATCACTTCCCATTTGTTAATACTTGCAGATTTAGCCTTACTGCTTACTTGTTTAATTTCAGCGTTAACGTTAAATGCTAAAACCAAAGCAAGCAATAACGTTACGATTCTTATTTGCTTCATATTTATATTTTTAATGTTTTTACAAATCTACATTTCTGTATTTTGTATTCAAAATCAAACTTTACTATTTTTTACACTATTGTAGGATTTAACCATAAAAGGGTACAATTTTCGCCAATTGCACCCTTTGTATTTTTCAATTCAGTTATGAATATCCTATTTCCATTCGCTTAACTCAAACGCATTTAACCAAATTCCTTTATTGGTTTTAGCATCTTTAAAAGTCACTTTTACCGGATTTACTCCATCTGAAATAAGAATTGTTTCGGCAGTGGCAACAGGAGCAAACTGCATTTCTTTACCTTCTGTTGTTTTTACAGGAGAAACCTCTTGGCCATCTACCAAAATAGCAATTTCCGAAGCATACGGTAATTTATGAATTTGAAGTTTCTTCATCTTATCAACATTCGTATCCATTAAATCGGTATTCGTACGCGGTGCATGATGCCAAGTAGTTAATTTATAGGTTCCCTTAGGAAGCTTTGCAAATTCAAGGTTTATTCCTTTTTCATCAATCCCGATAACACCTTCGCCGTAAGCAAAACCATATTTACCAATGACGTTCATCTCACCTAACCAACGCAATACTCCATTGCTTGAATTAGCTTTTACGCTAGCATCAATACCTCCGAAGGCATCTAATTTTATAGTAGATGGCTGATTATCTTCAGAGCTCCAAGGTGTCCAACCAAACTGAATCAATTGATCAGGAGCACCCATATCAACTCTTATTTTTTCAAAGTCATAGATAGGTTTAGCATTCGCTATCACCATATCATTTTCTTTAGCCACAGTGCTAAAACTAACAGTTGCTGACTTTAAGCCCTTACTTTTGGCAGTTAGCTTAATTGTACCCGGAGTTGTACCAGCTTGGATAAGCACTGGCGCTTCCCCTGTTTCAATAAACATTGGGTTGGCATTAATATTGGCATCATCTCCATAAATTTTAGCAGGACCAGAAATAGAGAAAGTCACCTCACCAATGGAATCCTTCACCCATGTTCCGTTTTTATCTAAAACGCGCGCATAGGCCACCAAAATATCCGAACCATCTGCTTCGAATTGACGCCCTTCATTATCTAAAATAATTTTGAGTTGACGTGCTTTTTCCGGAGTACGAATCGTTTGGCTTACATATTCCTTACCATCCACATAACCTACTGCTTTTAATTCTCCAGCTTCAAAATTCTTAATCTTAAATAAGTAAGGAGGATGATCTAAACCTAAATAAGTGGTATCTGAAGAAGGTTTCTGTTTCATGTATGATTTGCCATTGACAAAAAGCTCCACCTCATCGGCATTACTATACAGGTTTAGCTCTTTTAAACCAGCTTTCCAATCTTCTTCAATATGCAAGTATGGCTCGTCTCTCATTTCAGATGGATACCAAAGCAAGCCTGTTTTTGGCTGACGGAAGATGGTCATTTTTCCACTTCGGGTTCTATCCTTCATGCTTTTATATTTGGCATGAGTTGGGTGAAAAGTATAATAAGCATGGGCTGTCCACGAAATAATTCCCGTCATTTTTGGATCACGTTTGTGCACTGCTACAGTTGCAGGTCCTGAGTGACCTTCCATAGCCAACATGGTTTCCGATCTATCCCAAATAAATGGTCCGTACAACATATTGGCATTGATATCGGTTAAACCAGAAGCTTGCCATCCCGTCCAGCGTGCCCCTTGCGAAGCGGTTAAACGATTTGGATCTTCTTGCTTAATGGCATAATGTACCTGTGGCACATAACCTCTGTGGTTAATACCAGCACCCCAAATAACAATAGATGGATGGTTACGATGATTACGAACCATAATTCTGGCAGACTTTTCCAGATTCTCGAACCATAAAGGCGTATTATTCATCGTGATCCAGGTAGGGGCCTCTTCGTAAACTAGAATACCTAACTCATCACACGCCTCCATAATGGCATCGTCGTGCGGATAGTGCGCGGTGCGCATCACATTAAAACCAAGCTGCTTAAACTGCAACATATCTTTATAATGCAGCGAATTAGGAAGCGCATCTCCAAGGTAACCATAATGTTGATGGCGATTAAAACCAATGAGATCGATTGGTTTTCCGTTCAGCATAAAACCCAATTCGTTATCTAATCTAAAGCTTCTAACACCTAATTTATTTTCTACACAATCCACACTTTTTCCGTCTACCAATACCTCGGTATTTACACGATATAAGTAAGGATTATCCGTATCCCACAAATGTAAATCATCTTCAATACCTCCTACTTGGTTAAACTCCATAGCGCTTTTTGCAGGTATCAATTGCTCAGAAACTAATTTAAGAACCACAATGCCCTCGTCATTAACAATTCGGTTTATCACCTTACATGTCTTAGCTATTTTCTCTTCATTTCTAACTTCAGCAATAATGTTGATAGTAGCATTCATATTGACAGGGTCAACACTTGGGGTGGTAATAGTAATACCTGAACGAATAGATTCCCAATTGTAAGTGATATGCACTTTGTCGGTTTCTACCAGATATACATCACGATATAATCCACTAAACTTAACGTAATCAAACGGTCCTGCATCAGGAGGTAGGTTTTCATTTCTGCGGTTATCTACCAATAAGGTCACTTGATTGACCTCTCCCCTTTTTACAAAATCAGAAATGTCGAAATGGAAAGGTGTGTATCCCGTTACGGCAAATTGTCCAACATGCTTTCCGCTCACCCATAAATCAGTTACCTGATGTGCTCCTTCAAATTCAAGTATTACTATTTTATTTGCATCAGATGTTACTTTAATATCCTTACGATACCAACCTACATTACGTTGAAAGGTAGGCTGATCTTTTCCATCCTTACAAAAATCCAGAGTTAATGATGTTGGCGATAAAGTATGCGGCACACTTACTATCTCCCATTGGCTATCATCAAAAGTATTTTCGTAGAAATTAGACTCAGGATCGCCTAAATGAAATTTCCAAGCGGTGTTTATACATTGTTTACTTCGATTGGAATCGGGATATCCATCAGGTAATTGTTTGTTTTTTGCAAATACACAAGTAACTGCAACAACTAATGCGAGCAGTAGATTCATTTTTAGCATTGTAATCATTTTAAGGTGTTAAAACTACAAGCTAAATTATGTTATTTAAGGTAAAGTAAGGAGAGAAAGTAATTTTATAAAGGGGGATAATTAGTAGAATTTGAGGTTAAATAAAATTACTTAACCGTTAATTACCATATTAAATTAAAAAAAGCAACTACATACACCTTTCCAGACATATATAATTGCTTTTAATTCATCATTTATTTTTTCTATCGGGCAAATAATATTATTCATTCTTTACATATCCATACTTCTCCATCATTGAATCTGCAGTGTAACGCAATACTTTCGGGTTTCCTGTTCCGCGAGCTTCTTTTATAGCCACTTTCCATTCATCCTTCAGTTGATTTAAAACTTCGCTATACCTTTCGTCACCTGCTAGGTTATTTACCTCATTCGGATCATTTTTTAGATTATATAATTCCTCATAAACAGCTTCCTCTCCATTTAAAGGACCTTCAACAAACGAGCGATACAAAGCGATATCAGGATCATGAACCGAATACAACATCTTATTTACATTTAATCCTAAGCTTTTAGCCGCTTTAATTTTATATGAAGCTGATAAATTTTCGTTTTTGTAATAACGAATATACTTCCACTCCTTGTCCTGAATGGACTCGCAACGAGGGTTGCCAAACTGTGTAGACCATAAATTCTCGGTATAAAGATATTCGCGAACAGACTCTTGTTCTCCTTTTAATACCATGGAAAGGTCTTTTCCTTGAAACTCTTCTGGTTGCTCTATTCCTGCATAACTCAACATCGTTGCCGCTACGTCAATGGACTGAACTAACTCATCGCTAACTTTACCTCTGTGCTTCTTTTTATCAAAAGGATTGTAAACAACCATAGGCACTTTTGTGGTTTTCTCATAACACAAAGCCTTTCCGCCTAATCCTTGCTCACCCATAAATAAACCATGGTCAGATGTATAAAAGATGATGGTGTTTTTATCTAAACCTTTTTCTTTTAATGTCTTTCTTAGGTTGCCAAATAATCCATCAATACCAGTCATGGCCTGCATCTGACGAATATAACGCTCTTTGTTATCCTTTTCGTTATCTACATAGTTATAACCAGCTTGTCTGTCGTATGCGCGATGTATTTCAATAGGTAACTTAGGTTCTTTAATATCAGCTTTAGCCACATAATCTTCAGGCATTGCAATCTCCTGATCTCTGTATAAATCGCGATAGATAACAGAATCTGTTGGCAATTGCTTCATGGTACCTGTACTTGAACCATGAGGTAAGTTTAAGCAGATGCTTAAGCAGAATGGTTTATCATCTGGCCTTTCGTTAATAAAATGCAAGGCTCCTTCCATTCGGTGTTCATTACTAAAGAAATCATCTACACCTTCGCCAATAATCTCCACCTGCGTATCGTACTTCGCTCCTTTAAATATTTTATGACGCTTTTTAGGGTAAAATGATAGATGGCCATGACCTGCATACCAATAATCAAACGACTTCTCCATCAGGCCACTTTGGTAACCACCCTCACCAATTGGTGAGTGATTTTTACCCACATATCCTGTGTAATAACCATTATCTTTCATGATAACAGGGTATGATTTAGCCCAAGCCTCTGGCGAAACACTAGTTCCTGAATTAAAGTTTACACCGTGCTTACGCTCAAACTGACTCAACAAGATAGAGATACGACTTGGTGTACAAATAGCACTTGTAATATGCGCATTGCTAAAACGAACTCCTTCGCTCGCCAACTTATCAATATTAGGAGTCTTTACAATTTCATTTCCTTCACAACCTAAAAGACCATATTGTTGGTCATCCGTAAGAATAAAGATAACATTTGGTCTATCCTGTGCTTTTACTACCAACCCAATTAGTAAAAATAGGACTGGTATTAATAATTTTAGTTTCATTATGATGATTTTAAACTTTTAATAGGTGTTAGCATATTTATAATTTCAATCCTCGTAATGATTGAGATTATTATTAACCCAGAACATTGCTCTGGGCTATTGCCTTTTCCCCTTTGGTGTTATCTGCGCACTTTAGAATGCCACCTCTCTACTTCTGATTCTTCCCTTCGCCAGATGTGGCTTTCTTGATAAAAGATTCGCGCTTATTTACTTCTTTATAGATATTTGCTGCATGTGGATCTTCCCATAAACCAGGAACTGTTCCTTTGTTCCACTCTTGGTAAGCCTTTTTCAGTTCAGCTAGTTTTGCTGGGTTTTCGCTAGCAATATTAGTATGCTCAAATGGGTCTTTTTCAATATCAAACAAAAAGAAGTCGTTGTTTTTAAAACCAGACATCACCATTTTATATTTGCCTCTTAATACAGCATAACCTGCTCCATCAGAATATCTCCAAAATAAAGTTTCATGCGGAGAAGCTTGATTCTCTCCATTTAAAAATGGCATTAGGTTTACACCATCTAGGTTTTTACCCTTTGGACATTTAACATCGGTTGCAGCTAAGGCTGTTGGAAAAATATCTAAAGCGGATACTGCTTTATCATAAACCTTTCCACCTTCAATCTTGCCTTTCCAGGTTACACAGAAAGGAACACGGATACCTCCTTCAAAAAGCATTCCTTTATGACCTCTATAAGGTTCGCTACTTGCTCCGTTAGTCGCTGCTCCATTATCGCTATAATAAAAGATGATAGTATTCTCATACTCGCCAGCATCTTTTAGTTTTTGAATCACTTTACCTACGCCTACATCCATGCCTACTACCATAGCCGCATAAGCCGCTCGGTATCCATCTTCAATATGACTTACCATATCGGTATATTGTTTTGTAGCATGAATGGGTGAATGCGGTGCATTATAGGCCAAATACATGAAAAATGGCTTATCCTCTTTACTGTACTCATCAATATAATCCACTGCTTCTTCCGAAAAGTTATCGGTTAAATAAGTAATTTCCGACATAGGTACTGGTTCTCCATCTCTAAGAACACCTCCCATAGGTCCTCTTCCTTTTCCTGTATCTCCCCAGTAGCTCATTCCGCCTCCCCAGAAGCCGTACCAATCTTCAAAACCTCTTTTGTTTGGCCAGTAGGCTATAGAATCTCCTAAATGCCATTTACCAATTGCACAGGTTTTAAAACCTTCCTCTTTAAACAACTCCGACATCATTAATTCATCCAACGGCAATCCGTCATCTGCTTTAGCTGTGGTGTAAGGCAAGTTACACTCATGACCAAAACGATGTTGGTATCTACCAGAAAGTAAACCCGCTCTACTAGGGCTACAGTATGGATGTGATGCATATCCTTGCGAACAAATAACCCCATCCGCCGCTAAGGCATCTAAATTAGGTGTTGGAATATCGGTACAGCCATTAAAACCAACATCACCCCAACCTTGGTCGTCGGATAATATAATTAATACATTAGGTGTTTTCTTTTTCTTGGCTTGAACTGATAAAAAAGGAACTGCAATAAGCAGCAGTAATAGAAATTGTTTCATTGTATATAGTTTTTGAATATCGTGTAATATTTATCCTTACCAAAAGTATAAAGAAACCCTTAGTTTATAGAATCAATTTTATACACAATAAAGGGGGGGCTTTACATTTAACGCGTAAAATTTACGGTTACTTATATCGACAAAACATGACATTTTAATCTTGAATACTCAACATGCCACTTATCATTATATGATTTTAAACAATTCTTTATTTTTACAGTTTACCCTTGCATACCGATAACAATTACACTTATGATTAAAGGTTTTTCAAAGCTTTCGCAGAAAGAAAAAATAGATGTTTTACTCGAGGAATTTAAATTACCACAGTCGTTTAAAGACACTCTTGAGCACCATCAGCACTCAGAACTACAAGAAATATACAACCAATTTTCGGAGAATACCTTAAGTAACTTTTACATGCCTTATGGCGTTGCCCCAGGCTTTGTTATTAATGGTAAAGAATATGCTATTCCAATGACTATTGAAGAAAGTTCGGTGGTGGCAGCAGCTTCAAAAGCGGCTAAATTTTGGAGTAACAGAGGTGGATTTCAGACTAAAGTAATATCAACACTTAAAGTTGGGCAGTTATTTTTCACGACCGATTTTGGATATATTAAACTTCTTGAAGAACTGACTGATATAAAAGAACACCTACTGTCTAGCATTACTGAAATTTCACACAGTATGGAGCAAAGAGGTGGCGGAATTCATACGATGAAGCTGAATCAAGAACCTCTTGTGGATAAAGAAACCTACTGTTTGATGGTTAGTTTTGAAACCGTGGATTCGATGGGTGCTAACTTTATTAATTCTTGTCTGGAGAAAATGGGTGAAGCACTTTGCAACTATTTAAAGTCGAAGGGTGCAGAAGCAGAAGTGAACATGGCGATTTTATCTAACTATACACCTGATTGTATCGTTGAGTGTACTTTATCTTGTGCTATAGAAGACTTAAAAGCCTATTCGGGCGATTATACACCAGATGAATTTGCCCAACGATTTAAAAAAGCAGTTTTATTGGCTCAGCATAATTCATCTCGCGCTGTTACGCACAATAAGGGTATTATGAATGGTATTGATGCAGTTGTACTGGCCACTGGTAACGATTTTAGAGCAATTGAAGCAGGTGTGCATGCCTATGCTGCACAATCGGGACAATATTCATCCTTAACTAAAGTGAAACTAACAGAAAATGAATTTAAATATACACTAACTATTCCTTTAGCACTTGGAACCGTTGGTGGACTTACAAAATTACATCCACTAGCGGGCCTCTCTTTGCGTTTGTTGGGTAATCCTTCCGCCACAGAATTAATGCAAATTATTGCAGCAGCAGGTATGGCCAACAATTTTTCGGCTATTGCAGCGTTAGTTACATCAGGCATTCAAAAAGGTCATATGAAAATGCATCTGTCAAATATTTTATCTACATTTAATGCTACATCAGAAGAAATTGGCATGGCTATTGATCACTTCGGTACACATGTAATTAGTCACTCTGCTGTTAAATCTTACCTTGAACTATTAAGAAATAACGAATGAGTATTAATCCTGGCAAACTAATTATTTAACTTTAGTTGAATCGGTAACTAGTCTTTATGCAAAAACAAGAGCAAGTCCCTGTTTTTTCTTCAAGAGGAAACGGAAAACTGATGATTTCGGGTGAATACCTGGTTTTAAAAGGAGCAAAAGCTTTATCAGTACCCTTAAAAATTGGACAGAGTTTTGAAGTATTTGAATCCAACAATAATCATTTAACGTGGGAAGCCACACATATTGAAGGCAACTGGAACTCCGTTATTTTTAATGATAGATTAACTATTACCAGCTGTTCGGACGAAGGTTTTGCTAAACAGTTACAAAAAATTGTACGTGCAGGTATAAAACACAGCAAGCTGAATATTAAAGACCTGATGGGTAAAAAGATAATTACGCATTTAGAGTTTTTACCTGAATGGGGATTAGGAAGCAGCTCTACTTTAGTATACAATTTAGCACGATATTTAGAGATAGACCCCTACCAACTTTTACAAGAGACTTTTAAAGGATCGGGATACGATATTGCCAATGCATCACACCAAATGCCTATTTTTTTCCTTTTAATTAATGACAAACCTCGCAGCGTAGAAATCAACTTTGACCCTAAGTTTAAGGAAAATATTTACTTTATATATAGAGGAAACAAACAAAGCTCGAAGTCCGCCATTAGAGGTTTTCATAAAAAGAAGGTAGATAAAGAAGATATAAATAGAATAAGTGCGATCTCTACTTACCTAACAGTTTGTAATGATATTGCTGAGTTTCAGGAACTCATTAACGAACACGAAGATATTGTTGGCCGAGTGATTGGAAAAAAGACCGTAAAACAAGAACATTTTAGCGACTTTGATGGTTCTATCAAATCATTAGGAGCTTGGGGCGGAGATTTTGTGATGGCAGTAACAAGTCAACCCAAAGAGTATGTGCTAAACTACTTTCATGGCAAAGATTTAAAAGTGATTTTTGACTATGATAATTTGGTACTCAACAACCCTTGTATGGAATGTTAAACAAATCCCTTAGCTCGTGTAGTTTATGAATAAATGAATAACAAAGAGCAAACATATTTGAGTAAAAGCGGACAGGTTAATTATCAAAGCCCGTCTAACATAGCCATTGTAAAATATTGGGGTAAAACAGGCATTCAAATTCCTGTAAATCCATCCATTAGTTTTACACTTAAAAATGCTGTTACGCATACTTCGGTAGCCTATCAATATACCAAGGGAAACAACACTCTGGATTTTAGCTTTGCTTTTGAAGGCAAAAACAATCCTGACTTTGAGAAAAAACTACAGGTATTTTTCGATAGAATAATGGATACCTTACCTTGGTTAAACGAGTACAAACTCCAAATAAATAGTGAAAATACATTTCCACATTCTTCGGGCATTGCCTCATCAGCCAGTAGCTATAGTGCATTAGCGCTTTGTTTGGCCAAAGTACACTTTCAAATTACGGGTGAAGAATTAGGAATAAACACCGTTTCAAACATAGCTCGTTTGGGTTCAGGTAGTGCTTGCCGTTCTGTTTATGGTGGATGGAATACTTGGGGAACTTCTTCTTTACCCAACAGCGATGATGAATACGCCATTAATATAGACGATCAAGTGCATGATGACTTTAAAAATATTCAGGACTCGATACTGATTGTGAGTTCAGATAAAAAAAGCATTAGCAGTACTGTGGGACATCAATTAATGAAAAATCATCCGTACCAAGCAGGAAGAATTGAACAAGCAAAGCAAAATACCAATGCTTTGCTAGATGTATTGAAAAAAGGCAATTGGGCAAAGTTTATAGAAATCACCGAATCGGAAGCTTTAAGCTTGCACGGTTTAATGATGAGCTCTACGCCTGGTTATACCTTGTTACATCCCAACTCCTTAAAGATTGTTCAACTAATCAGAGAATTTAGAGAACAAAAAAACGTAAATATCTGTTTTACCATTGATGCGGGGCCAAATATTCATGTATTATATCCTTTATCGAACAAAAAGGAAATTGAAGAGTTTATTGAAAATAGTTTGGCCAAGTACTGCAGCAATAATGTGGTAATTAATGATGAATTGGGTTTTGGCCCTAACGAAACCGGCGTGGCCGGAGCAAAAAGTTAAGTCACACAAGAGTTTGATTGAAATTTGCACCAGTTATAAGGGTTTTGTTAATTTTTAAACAGATGAAATAAGGCATGTCTTTTAACAAAAAAAACAGCACTTTTTACTCCAAGGTTCTTTTATTTGGAGAGTACTCTATACTATTTGATTCTAACGGATTAACTATTCCGTACTCTCACTTTAACGGTTCGTTGGGTTTTATTAATTCGTCGGGATATACCGATTTAGATTACGCCAAACACTCTAATGAGCACCTAAAACAATTTGCCACCTACTTAAAAGAAAATACGCCTGACATTATTGATACAGAAAAGCTTTTAGCTGATATTGATAAAGGTTTATATTTTGAATCGACCATTCCTGAGGGATACGGATTAGGTAGTAGCGGTGCTTTGGTAGCCGCTATATACAAGCAATATGGTATACAGCGCATCCATGCAAAAGCAGGGCTTGCGAGTGAAGAAACACAACAATTAAAATCTATTTTCTCACGCTTAGAATCCTATTTTCATGGTAAAAGCTCAGGTATTGACCCTTTGATTTGTTATTTGAAACATCCGCTTTTTATCAAGGACCAAAAGAATATTTCTTCCATAGGTATTTCGCGCGAAAACATACAATCGGATGATGCCGTTTTTATTGTGAACACCAGGCAGGTTGGTAAAACAGCTCCCTTGGTGGACTTGTTTATGAAAAAATGCTTGAACCCTACTTATATAGAACGTATAAAAAACGATTTAATACCCACCACTAATAAATGCATTAGCTCTTTACTGGCTGGCGATTTAAATAATTTTTACAAAAGCCTAAAGCAGCTTTCTAAATTTCAACTGCAATATTTAAAGGAGATGATTCCTGATGAGTTTTTAAAACATTGGGAAGATGGTATTTCTAACAATCGTTATCTGCTTAAGCTTTGTGGCTCGGGTGGCGGTGGTTACTTACTGGGCTTTACCCGCGAATTTAGCAAGGTTAAAAAAGAATTGACAGACAAAGGACTCGAAGTTATTCCTGTTTATCAGGAGTTTTGATTTTTAGGCAGTATACCTTTAATTAATTAGTTTAAATACAATTGATAGTAGGACAACTCCCAAGTACTATTGCATTTTCTAAAGTCAATTACCCAGCGTCAAATGGAGCAATTTCATAGTTCTTTGATTTCAATTAAAACCCTAATAATTCACAGACTATGAATGACCTAATGTTGCTATTATATATGATGATTTTCCCTAAGCTTGGTGGTAACATTTGGCAAGAATATACCAAACCTGTTGAGTGGAATAAACTTCAACCGAAACTCATCGCTGGGGCGTGCCAACTACCTATATACTCTATTTATTGGCGGTAGTTGTTGTATCTCTGGAATTCAATACTTCTTTAACATCTTTTCTATAGCTTCTACCAATATTTAATTGATAGCCATCAACTAAAACCTGCTCCAAAGAGCGTTCTTTAATTCTGTCGGTGTTGATAATAAACGAACGATGAATTCTTAAAAAAATATCAGGTAATTTTTCTGATAGTTTGCTTATTTTTTCTTTACTCTTAATCTCATTATTTATTGTAGTTACCTTAATGTAGTCGGATAAACTTTCGATATAAATAATTTCATCATAAGGAATTTTAATCATCTTACGATTAGACATTATTTCAAGAAATGACTTTTTAGTTTTCTCTTTTTCAATTTCCAGTTTATTAATTACCTGGCCTTTTTCAATGATTTGTTTCATCATGAATAAAAAGGATCCTACAAAAACTAACATGTACAGGACTATAGGTACCCGAGCTACCTGAACTGAATTTGGAGTTATGTAACTAAATTTTGCCAGCGTTACATAGGCAAATACCAATACTAATATTTCGAGATACCATGAAATAACGGCTGTACAAAAAGTATAAAATATAAACCTTGCATACCTTCTGGTAAGATAATAGTTGGGTACAATTACATAATTAAAGAAATAGGAAGTAGCTAAAACAATGGGCAAGAATAAACCGATATAGAAAAATAGCAATTTAAGGTTAACCCATGCAGACCGAAATACAAATAATAAAACAAATAGAACAAAAATGCAGTAAGCGATATGATAATGTATTTTTTTAAATTTTTTATTGATCTGTTTAAACATGTTTACCTTATCGTTTCATTGTTTAATATTTTGCTCTAATTTCGGGGCAATTATAAAGAAAACTGTTTAGAATCGATGAGCAAAACGTAAAGAAGTTGATTCAACCTTGGCATTTTTCATTAAAGAATTACAATAATATAGATATGCTTAAACAGATAAAAGAATTATTTTACTTGGGAGGTATTGAATTTATGGTCATGCTAACCATTTTATTAATAATTACGACTGCTTGGTTAATATATCATTTTGTACTTGCACATTATTCTAAAAAAGTAAGCAGCGAAAAAGTAATTCGCAGACTTGGATATGGGAAAATTATGGGCTTGTTTACGCTCGTATTCGGAATATGCGGTTCGATGCTTGGACTTTATTCAATGTTCCTTCAAAGTGAAATTATTACCGAAAGTGGAATAAAGCCTGAACCTGAATTGGTATTTGATGGCATAAGCGTTTCTATGATTGTTACCATTTATGGACTACTTATTTATTCGTTTTCGTTGCTATTTTGCTTTATTGCCATTAAGGCGATTAATAAAAAACAACTCTCTTCCTGACATTGATAGGCCTTTAAAATCTGTTAATTAGTCTCTGCAAGAAAACTTCATTTTCTGCGTTACGCTTAAAAACGCATCAAAACCCTGTGAGAGTCGACAAACAACCTGTTTAGAACTGGATTCGACATTGCTATTTCTCTCTGCCTCATATACTTTGGCAGAAGTAATTAACCAGAGAAAAATAGACACATGAAACGAGTCAGGAGCCAATATTCTCTCACAGGAAGAGGTTTTAATTGGCGAGTTCCATGTGGCAATTAAAAATCAAATTTTAAACACATGAAACGACCATGCAAATTTGATTATCCAATTTACACACAGGAGGATGATTAAATTTATTTGGGAGTTCCATCTGACCATTGAAAAATAAATTTAAACAGATGAAACATTTAATCATTACATTTTTAATGCTAGGCTCTTTCTTTTTAAATAGAAACCTAGTGTATTCTCAAACTGAAAATCTCCAAACAGAAGCTTTAAGTGCATGGATCGATTCAAAGCTGACAAAAGGTATTGACTCTTTAAATATTGTAGGGGCAACCATTGTATTAATAAAAGACGACTCCATTCGTCACCTTAATGGTTATGGTGTAAGCGAAATTGAATCGAAAACTGCGGTAGATGCTCACCATTCTATATTTGGTGTGGGCTCCATTTCAAAAACATTTGTAGCAACAGCAACCATGCAATTGATTGAGGAAGGAAAGCTGGAGCTGGATAAGGATGTTAATCGTTACCTCAAAAGCTTCCAATTAAAGTACAAATTCAACGACTCAATAACCGTAAGGCAGCTTTTATTGCATACATCGGGTTTGGACAATTTGATTACAGGCACGGCAGTACGGGCTGAAAAAGATGTCGCTCCTTTAGCTCAGTATTTAAAAGAACAAAAACCATTGCAAATAAGGCCTTCAGGACAAATTATTAACTATAGCAATCAAGGCTATGCTTTATTGGGGCTTATTGTTGAAGAGGTGTCTGGCGTGCCATGTTTTGCGTATATCAGAGATAATGTACTGAAACCACTGGAGATGAACAGCAGTGGTTTTAAAAGAACTGTGGAACTCAAAGACAACTACGTTAGCAGTTACTTGCAAAAAGATCAACAACTCATTCCGTACAAACCTGATTTTAAACTAGATTATCCGTCAGGATCATTAAATGCCACGGCTTCAGATATGGGGCATTATATAGCTATGCTCTTAAATAATGGTACTTATAAAGGACGGCAAATTATAGATTCTGCCTCCGTTGCAAAAATGTATCACGAATCTTTCAAACATTTCCCCAAAGCGAATTGTGGACGATCGTTGGCATTTTTCGAATCGAATTGGAACGGAATAGGAGTTTATTATCACACTGGCACAGCACAGGGGTTTAATAGTCAATTAACCTTGATTCCGGAAAAAAACACAGGCCTGTTTATTTCCGTTAATTCCGGGAATCCACTAACCCCCAAAAGTAAGTTTTTTCTTAACAATATTTCTAATGAGCTTCTGACAAAGCTTATGATGGAAAGCATGGATGCTAATGAAACGGTAAATGATAAAGCTGCCACCTGCTCTGTTGACAACTCTTGTGCTGTTAATGAACCATTGGAGGCCATAGGTTCTGTTGATGAACCATTGGAGGCCTTCACCGGGAAGTACCGATATGCCTTTCATGGAACTTCATCGTTGGATAAATTAGGCATCTTAATGGGGAAATTTATGGAAATGGAAATTGTGGAAAAAGATAATACGCTTGAAATACCTCAATGGAACGATAAACTTACGCCTGTCTCTGATTTAACCTTCCATTCGGTTCTTAATAGACATATAGCTTTTGGCAAGGGCGTGAATGAAGAAATATCTTATTTCTTTGTAGAATCGTGTTTTGAGTATTATGTGTGGCATAAACTAAAATGGTACGAACCTATTAAATTTCAGATGTTTTGGTTAGGTAGCATTGTACTTATTTTATTGATTTACATGATGGCGTCTGCAGTACGCAGAATATTTGTTCGCCAAAGAAAAAGTCACCTACTTAAAAGGGTTAACTTTTTATTGGCCTCATTAAGCCTACTTTTTATTGTGCTTTTAGCCTACACATTAATGACGGTCGATCCGATGGAGTTTTTATATGGCATACCATTGCTTCTAAAATTTGCTTTAGTAATACCCTTAATCATTATTCCATTGGTATTAGTTGGCATATATTTATTAGTAAAAGTCATCCGATTTAAAGAGTTAAAAACGATGGGTATAATCTATCAATCCTTAGTACTTGTTGCTACTTTGCTTTTTATTCCTTGGTTACAGTATTACAATTTAATAGGGTTTAATTAAAATAAAATGGGCTCTGCATTTTCAAGTAGGGCCCATTTTCACCTTACTTCCCGATTCTGAATCGTAACATGTTTTGCTTTTAGTCATCAAACAACAAAATAATAAATAACTGTGTGCATTTTTGAATGGATAGCTTAAATAAAATCTAGGATATAGTTCAACTGAAACTCATCCCTGGATCGTGCCGACCACTCATAGTTCTATTTATTGTACTGCTTTTATTTCATTTTTCTTTTAAATATATTTCGAATAACATCTAATTCATTTTTATATTTCAAATCAGTTCTTGATGCAAAGTATAAAATATTTTCAGTCCTTACTTTACCCTCCCAAATCAATTTTATTTTGCTATTTGAAATCTCATCTTTGCATAAGAAATCAGGAACTATGGCAAGGCCATCTCCATCACTCAAACATCTAATACTTGAAGATATATTTGGTAATATATAGTTAGGTTTAAATGTTGGCTTTTTATTGAAATTTTCAAACCAAAATCGCCTAAAATGCTCCATTTCATTTGAAGAGCTGTACCAAGTATTTTGAAGGAGTTCGTCTTCTAAATCTTTCCAATTGTTAGTTTTTATTAGTGTTTCTATTATAGAGGTGTCTGTTTTACCTCCAGCAATTAACACTATCCTTTCTTTTGCAAATGGAATATACTCAAGCAATGTTTTTTTTTCAATATGTTTTCTTGGTGTTATTACTAAGTCTAAAATTCCGTTATCCAAATCTTTTATCAAATTCGTATGAGTTCCAAACCTTGCCATTAAATCAAAGTTTAATTTTGAAAGTTCGGGTTCAACAATGAGTTGAAACATTTCAGAACACATTCCAATATTTATAGATGGATATTTATCTTGTGTAGTTTTTTTAAAATGCTGTTCTGCATTTTCTAATTTTTTAATAGCTTCAATTATATACTCATATAAAACTTTTCCTTCTTCTGTTGGAATCATTCTACGGGAAGTTCGTTCAAATAATTTCTTGCCAACATATGTTTCCAGAGCATTTAAGTGCACACTTACACCTGGTTGCGAAGTGTATAATTCAATCGAGGCTTTTGTTAAAGTCCCATTTTCATATATCTCCTTAAAAGTTCTATACCATTCTAAATTCACCATACCTATTAATATTATAATACAAAGGTATTAATTACATTGTTTTTATAATAGATGTGGTTGTTATAAATTTGTCAAGAATTTAAAAATAAGCAAATGAAACGACCATGTAAATTTCAAATATTCATTTTCACACAGGAGAATGATTGAAATTTCTTGAGAGTTCCATTTGGCAAATCAAACAAATTATAAACAGATGAAAAATGTATTTATAATAAATGGGAGTCATCCATTTGCACATTCCGAAGGCAAATTTAATGAGACACTTTTTCAAAATTCAGTCTCTTTTTTTAATGCGTTAGACGGATATAATGTAAAAGCAATACAAGTTGGAGATGAATACGACCCTAAAGAAGAGGTTGAAAAATTTAAATGGGCTGACTTAATTATTTACCATACACCCATCTGGTGGTTTCAAATTCCTTTTGGGTTTAAAAAATACTTGGACAGTGTTTTTACTGAAGGACACCAAAATGGGATTTATGAAAGTGATGGAAGAAGTCGAAAAAATCCAAAAATAAATTATGGTACGGGTGGTTTAATGAAAGGGAAAAAATATATTCTAACGACTAGTTGGAATGCTCCCAAAACGGCATTTACTTTAGAAAATGAATTTTTTGAACAGAAAAGCGTTGATGAAGGTGTAATGTTTGGATTTCATAAAATGAATACTTTTACTGGTATGGATTTATTGGCAACTCATCATTTCCATGATATGGAGAAAAATGCTGATGTTCCTCAAGAATTGGCCAATTACAATATTTTCTTAGATGAAATAAATAAGATTTTTTTGGAAACGGTTGAAACTCCTAATTAATTGCAATCTTCCAAAACCAGAACTGCATTATACCAATTCATCAATCGTTTTCGAAACTAATGTCGTTCTGGGCTTTTGGCTTGCACCGTAGAGTAGAGTCTGATAGCTTACTCAAATTAATACCCCTAAAAGTAACAATAATCAGTAAACTATCAGCGCCCCCTTCATCGAACCGTAAGTGAAGTTTTATTCACTATACACTATGAAATAATTAACATAAACATCTACAATCTAATGCTAAAACACATATAACCTTCGATAAGTGCATAGATAATCCGAGATATAGTTCAACCATAACTCATCGTTGGGGCGTGCCGACAACTCATAGTTCTATTTATTGGCGGTTCGGCTTTTTATTATTCAATTCTTTTTTTCAGTTCGTAAATAACTCCTTCTTGTCCTTCAAAGTCAAATTTTTCTTTAAATACCATACCTATTTTCTCAAGAACTTTGATTGAGCCAATATTTTTTTTCATTGCTCGTCCAACTATTCTCTCAATTTTAAGTTCATTAAAACCAAAATCAAGACATTTTTTTGAAGTTTCAGTTGCAAGTCCTTTATTCCAGAACCTTTTATGAAATCGAAACCCAAGGTCATATTCATTTTTGTCTTTATTAAATTTAAGCCCACACCAACCTAAGAATTCTGAAGTTTTTTTGTCGATAACTGCAAGTCGTCCAACTCCAAATTTTTCATATTGATCATAGTTAGTCAAGAAATCTATTGCGGATTGTAAATCTTCAAATGGTTTATCCCCAGTAAATTTTAATACTTCTGCGTCAAGATTTAATGTATAGAAATCCTTTGCGTCTTCCGTTGTCAGTTTACGCATTATAGTTCTTTCCGTTTCTATATATTCAATTTCTTTCACTTATTTTAATGTCTCTGTTCTTGGATTCAAGCTGACCACGTAGAGTAGAGCCTGATAGCTTACTCAAATTACTGTGACTAAAAGTAACAATAATAAGTAAACTATCAGCACCCCCTTCATCGAACCGTACGTGAAGTTTTATTCACTATACACTATGAAATAATTAACATAAACATCTACAATCTAATGCTAAAACACATATAACCTTCGATAAGTGCATAGATAATCCGGGATAGAGTTCAACCGGAACTCATCGCTGGGTCGTGCCGACCACTCATAGTTCTATTTATTAGCTACCGTTATTTTTCACTTTCATTTCAAAGCTTCTTTCAATTTCTTGTTAATTCGAAATTAACAGGCAATGTAAAACTTATATCATACGGTCTATTGAATTTCTTACCTGGAACCCACTTCTTTTCTAATAAGTTCACAACCCTTAATGCTTCGTCGTCTAATTCGGGATTTAATGACTTGGCTATTTCAATAGAAGTCATATTTCCTAATGGGTCAATAATAAATGTCACGTAAACTTTTCCGTCTACTCCTTTTTTTTGTGCTTTTACTGGATATTTTAGATTATCTGCTATTGTTAATCTTAACTTTTCCAAACCACCAGGATATTCTGCGGTTTTATAGGCTTTTGTAACATCGTCCAAGTGAGTTCCATCTTCATTCAAATACCTCTCTGAAATAATTTTATTCTTTTTGTAATTAATTTCAGCACTTACCTTTCCACTCTTAAAGTAGTATGACCATAATCCTTCTTTTTTTCCTTTTGAGTACAAACCAATTTGGTCAACAGAACCATTTCTAAACCATTTAGTGAAAGTTCCGTTTTCTTTGTTATTGGTAAAATTGCATTTTGATTTTATTTGACCATTATCATAATAAGTAAGTGATTCACCGAATTTCTTTTCTCCTTTATCGGTTTTATAACTATGTACACTTTCAACAGAACCATTACTATAATAATCGGTTAGTATAAATAGTCCATTTATTTTATCTTGACTTGCAATTCGATAACTATTAAAATTATCATTCGAGCACACCTTTCCCTGAGTGTCAAAATATATGGTGTCATTTAACTGACAATAAGATATTGAAGAGATTAAACTTAGAATGATTCCCAAAAAGATTGTTTTCATTATGTATAAAATTAAAATGTATTCCTTTAAGCGGCATGGATAATGGTAGCTAACGGCTCGAATATGTGTAGTGCGGGATTTCAAGGCACTTCACTATCAAACTGCTAGTTTGTTTATTAAATGCTCTAATGATTAAATTTACTAAATCGCCCCGCATTACGTATATTTATTGTTGGCAAGCGTAGTTTATTGATTATCATCTCTATTCGCAATTAATATCTCTATTTCTTCTGTCCAGAAAGTATTTTCAATTAATGATTCTGGGTCGTTTTTCTCCAATTTAACTTTTAATAAATTCAAGTGTTCGTCTGTATATTTATAATCAAAGAGAGCATCTTCTCCAAGTTCTTTTTGAATATTATCTATAAATTCCTGATAAATAATTAAACTGAAATGCAATTTTTCAATGGAATTATTAATGAATTCTTCTGAGAAATTATTATCGTGGTCAAGAAGTTTAATTTTACAATTATCTTCTACGTCAATTACTATTTGGTCTCCATTTCCATTTGAACCAATAACAATATATTTTTCAAATTCTGTTTCTAAAAAATCAAAATAGTCAGTTAGTCTAAGAATTCCTTCATACTGAATGTCATTATTTTCCGCAAATGATAAAAAAGGAGCAGAATCCTTTGGTAGTCCAACAGTCGTTAAAAACATTGCTGTAGGTTTATCAAATTCATAATTTTCAATCCTTCTCGTATCGTAAATTATTATTGATTCAAACTTTTCACTCCAGTTCATTTGTTTTCTGTTTTTTCTATGATTGCCAACTACCTAACAAAATCACCAGGTAGCTTTATTTCGCTTTTATATTTCCTAAAGGTGTACTTTCCATGCCGTATAGGTATGGCAACTACACCTCAATATGTTCAACAACTTAATTTTAGGTAATTTTTAACCATATATTCCCTAAAATAAAGCATCCCCATTGTGAGGAATTAAAGCCACGCTAATTTAGTATTTTATCCTAGTAATCATATATTTCATACATAAAAGTATCATAAAACATGACATGATTATATCTACTTTAAAGTGTTTTCTCTTGAAATAATGCACAAGCATACTTACGAGGACATTAATTAACTTGTAGTAATGCCCTCGTAAATCTGCGAGGACATTAATTAATTTGTATTAATGCTCTCGTAAGTCTGCGAGGACATTAATTAACTTGTATTAATGCTCTCGTAAGTCTGCGAGGGCATTAATTAACTTGTATTAATGCTCTCGTAAATCTGCGAGGGCATTAATTAACTTGTATTAGAGCTCTCGTAAACTTGCAACGGCATTAATACAATAAAATGGCGCTAACACTTCTATATTTTCCCTTACATGCTATTCAATTAAGCACCTCAATACTGTTTTATAGAAATTAAACACCCACAAACCACACTCACCATAACACACTACTAAACAGACTAAATAAAATTACATTCTATATTTTGAAATATATTTTATTTTACTTAATTTCAATCTACACAATAGCAAACCATAAGCAAAAAAACATTATTCTATGAAAAAAATTGAAAATCCCAGTGCACGTACAACTGTAAGTGAAAGCAGCGAAACAGCCATTGATTTATCTGTAGCTATTTTAGAAAAAGGAGTTGATGATGCCTTTTTAACCAAACAAGCCCAAGAGCTAGGCAGCAAGGGGCAAAGAGATGAACATTTCTATAGCTTCGGACAGAGGTGGAGAAAATACCGAGGAACTAATAGCACTGGATGAAAACCGGGATGCTTACCATAATGCACTAAAATTATTTATTCGCGGCTTTATGGCTTTACCTACAGACGATAAAACAGGTAAGGCTGCCGAAGTATATCAATTGCTTAAACAACATGGCTTAGCCATGGACAGAGAAAGCTACTCGGTGCAAAGTAACTTAACTACATCATTATTAAATGAACTGGCCAAGCCTGAAATGGTAAGTATTATTAGCGATTTAAATTTAACCGATCTAATTACCCAATACACAGGTTCGGAAGAGACTTTTAAAAGCAAATATCGTGAATCCATATCTGCAGAAGCCAGCAAAGAAAAACTAGTGGCTGCTTCGTCTATAAAAAAAGAAGTACATCAGTTGCAAAAACAAACCATTGGATACCTAAACGCCATGCTTGTGGCACAGCCCGAAAAATATAAAGATGTGGCTGCTGTGGTGGCTGAAATAATGGAAAAAATTAATCAAAAGATTAGAAACCGTTATAATAAAAACTAAAACCAGCGTTTTACCCTCAAAAAAAAGATTAACCAACTTATTATTTGCTATTGTAACAACTGAAATTAAACCACCCAGGTTTCAAAAACCTAGGTGGTTTTAATATTTATATAAGTACTACAATCAACCACCTCGGGGCAAGCCCAGAGGTATGAATTAGAATACTAAATTTAGTAACGAGGCAAGCCTCGAGGTATTAAACCTTTTGGCGGCGCCAATAAACAAAAAGCCAATGCGCCATCATCAAACCTTCACCATATAAAAAAACAACTATCCTCAATAAATTACACTTGTACAGACAAAAGCATATTGACAGAAACAATTAAAACCTTGCCTGTCTGTTTACCCCCTTGTATTATACTCAATAATGGACGCTTCTTCGCTTATAATTTTTCAACTTTGAATACTATAAAAATCAGACAATATTTAAAAATCTACATAAAATGAAGAAGTTATTATTTTTGGCAAACTTCCTTGTTTGCCTTTACGCTGTTTCTTTAGCTCAGAGCAAAGATAAACCCAACATTATTGTTGTTTTGGCAGATGACCTGGGCGTTGGCGATGTTTCTCATTACCGCCGATTGCACAACCCCGATATAAAATTAGAAACGCCAAATATGGATAAGTTGGCTTCTGGTGGTATGATTTTTACCAATGCGCATGCACCAGCAGCCCTATGTGCTACTTCGCGTTATGCTATCATGACGGGTAATCACAATTATCGCAGTCCGCTGCCATGGGGTGTTTGGAGTGGTTATGCCCCTTCGGTATTTACGCCAGAAACATTAACCCTTGGTCGCTTAATGAAACAAGCCGACTACCACACCGCCTTTATTGGTAAATGGCACTTGGGCACTAGCTTTCGCGATAAAAAGAATCCTGATAAAATATACCAACTGCTAAAAGGCAAAGGCAAAAAAAATCTGCATGTCGATCTTAGTGAAATTGCCGATGGTGGACCCAGCCAAAATGGTTTCGACTATAATTTTACGCTTCCTTCAGGCATTCAGAACGAACCTTATCTAGCTTACGAAAACGATCAATGGTTTCCGTTACACCAAGAATCATTAATTAGCTTAATAGATACCGGGCATATGGAGCGCCTTGGTTTAGCTATGGAAAAAAAAGAAGGCTTAGGCGATAGTCATTGGAACCCAACCAACATTGGTCCTCTTATTGCCCACAAGGCCGTTGATTATATTGCAAGTAAGGCTAAAGGCGACAAACCTTTTTTTATGTATTACTGCTCGCAGGCTGTGCACACACCTCACTCCGCTCCCAAGGAGTTAAACGGAGTAAAAATTGCAGGAACAACACCATCCAACCATATGGATATGATTAAAGAGCTAGATGTGCAGATGGGTATGATGATAGATGAATTAAAGAAACAAGGCATCTATGAAAATACGGTGTTTATTTTCACTTCAGACAATGGTGGTTTGCATGTAGATGGTGATACTTGGAATGCCCGTCATGAACCCAGCGATATTTATCGCGGATGCAAAAACGATTATTACGAGGGTGGCAGTCGTGTGCCCTTTATTGTATCGTGGCCTGGTGTAATAAAAGCCAATACACAAAGCAAGCAGCCTGTTATTGGCTTAGATATTATGGCCACCATTGCCTCCATAGCAAAGCAAGAAATTAAAGAAGGAGCAGCCATTGATTCGTATAATCTACTACCCGTTTTAAAGCAAGAAAAAAATGCTAAAACACACCCTTATGTAATGCTTCAGGGAGGTTCGCAAAAAGCCTGTATGATTATTGAAGATGGTTGGAAACTGATTATTCAGTTTGATAAAAAAGACCGCAGCGATAAAACCAGAACGCCAGTAGCGCTATTCGATTTAAATAAAAATATATGGGAGCACGAAGAATTTAACTTGATCGATCATCCTAAATATCAACGAAAAGTAAACTACCTATTGGCCAAATATAACGATACCAGAGATAGCAGAATTCCAACAGGGAAGCGCTAGAAGTGGGGAGTGGACAGTATTCAGTAGGCAGTAGGCAGTGGACAGGAGGCAGTGGACAGTAAACAGTCTACAGTGGGCAGTTGGCAGTTGGCAAAAGTATTGACTATTGTCCATTGACTATTGACTATTGACCATTATCAAATCTTTATACTTATATCTTTATACTTTATACTAAAAAAAAAATATGAAAATCTTATCTACACTCATTCTGCTATTATGCCTAATAAGCGCAGGTGCAAAAAACAAACGTCCCAATATCATTTGGATATTTACCGACGATCATTCGTACCAAACCATTGGTGCTTATGGTGGTAGGTTGCAAAGTCTTAACCCAACGCCAAACATTGATCAATTAGCGGCTGAAGGTATTCGCTTTGATAAGTGTTATGTGGAAAACTCCATTTGTGCACCCAGTAGAGCCGCCTTATTAACAGGTAAAATGAGCCATATGAACGGTAAATTTACCAATACTAAAAAGCATCCTTTTAATCACGATCAGCAGCAGTTTCAAAAAATCCTGCGCAAGAATGGTTACGAAACCGCTATGATTGGAAAAATTCACTTGGATGGAGATATGCAAGGATTTAACTATTGGGAGGTATTAATTGGTCAGGGATCGTATGTAAACCCTACCCTATTATCCGAAAATGGTAAAAAGCAATACGAAGGGTATACCACAGATATCATCACGGATAAATCCATCGATTGGTTAGAAAACAAACGCAATAAGGACAAGCCTTTTATGATGATGTTGCACCATAAAGCACCTCATCGTCCTTGGGTTCCTAAACGCGAACATATGACCATGTATGAGGATATAAGCATTCCTGAACCTGCCAATTTATTTGATGATTACGCAACGCGAACTACAGCTGCACACGGACAGGAAATGAGTATACTAAAAGACATGAATCTGGATCGTGATCTTAAGATGAAAGAACTGGAAAAGGAATGGTTTAAAAAAGGAGGTATTGATGATAGATTTGATGAGCGCAGAAAGCAGTACGCCAATTTAAATCTCTCTGACGAAGAGCTTGCTCGCTTAAAATATCAAATTTACATGAAGGATTATTTACGTTGCATTTGGAGTGTAGATGAAAACATAGGACGCGTGATGGCTTACTTAAAAGAGTCTGGTTTAGATGACAACACTATCGTTATGTACTCTTCCGACCAAGGGTTTTACATGGGTGAGCATGGTTGGTTCGACAAACGTTTTATGTACGAAGAATCCTTTCGCACACCTTTAATTGTGCGCTGGCCCGGCCAAGCAAAAGCAGGCAGTGTAAATAAGGATTTAATCCAAAATATTGATTTTGCAGAAACCTTTTTGGATATAGCAGGAGCGCCTATTCCGGATGATATGCAAGGAAAAAGTATTGTTCCTATTATTAAAGGTAAAACGCCAAAGGACTGGCGTAAATCCTTGTATTACCATTATTACGAATATCCAGGAGCACATGCGGTTCGCCGACACGAAGGGGTAGCAAACAAACAATATAAACTTATTCGTTTTTATGGCGAAGATGTAAAAGGCGGCGAAGAATGGGAACTATACAACCTTAAAAAAGACCCTTCAGAGATGAATAACATCTATTCAAACTCCAAGATACAAGGTGTTATTAAAGAGATGAAGGCAGAACTTAAACGCTTGAAAGAACAGTATAAGGTGCAATAGTTTGTAAAGTAGAAAGTGAGTTATTATGCACGCATATATTTATGCATAACAATACTCAAGACATGATTTACATGATAAAACAGGATTATCTTTTTACATGTAAATCCTGTCTCTTTTAAAACAACACATCATCAAAACAAAATAGTTTTTGTTATCAAAAACATCGGAACAATTAAGAATTGAGTATTCATAAACGTTTCTGAATAAGGTCTGGTTTGGGCGAAGCACCCATTGGTTTCATAGCCATATTGAATTCCAATATATATTTTGAGTTTAAAGTAAATACCATGAATAGAATAATACACATTGCAATCATACTCTTGTTGAGCTGTAAATTATCAGCTCAAAAACAACCCAACATTGTCTTTTTACTTTCAGATGATCAAACCAGCATTGCTACGGGCTGTTACGGTAACGATCAGGTAGTAACGCCCAATATGGATCAATTGGCTAAAGATGGTGTGATGTTTTCGAACCATTATAACACCACCTCTATCTGTATGGCCAGTAGAGCAATTATTTTAACGGGGATGTACGAGTACAAAACGGGTTGTAATTTTATGCATGGCCCTTTGCGTAAAGATAAATTTGCACACTCATATCCTGTTATCATGCAAAAGCATGGTTATTATACCGGTTTTGCCGGTAAGTTTGGCTTAGCTGTTTCCGATGGTGCTAGTTGGGACGATAAAAGCTGGGATGTTCTTCCAGTGGATGCTTTTGACAACTGGGCTGGTGGTTTAGGTCAAACCAGTTACAAAACGGCCAATAACAAATACTTGGCTAAGTATGCCGATAAATATCCGCACAGTAGTCGTGCTTATGGGGCTTGGGCCAAGGATTTTATTGTCGAAGCCAAAGAAACGGGAAAGCCCTTTTGCATGTCCATCAGCTTTAAAGCACCTCACCTACCATTTACGCCCGATAAATATTTCGATTACGTTTATAAAGGCAAAAAATATCAGAAACCAGATAACTATGGTGCAGAGAATGCGGAGCACCTATCTGCGCAAGCAAAATCGGGTCGCCAATACAACAGTTACAATTTCTGGCGCGATTCAGAGGAATCCTATCAAGAGGCCATCACCAAATATAACCAGTTAATTCATGGTGTTGATTATGCTTTGGGTATGATCAGAAAAACATTGGAAGAGCAGGGTGTTGCTGATAATACCATCATCATTTTTACCAGTGATAATGGTTATAGCTGTGGGGCACACAGCTTAGCTGGAAAGGTACTTCCTTACGAAGAGGCTTCTAAATCGCCACTCATTATTTTTGATCCGCGTACGCCTAAAAACAAACGTGGCATCAAAAGGGAAACGGTAACCGGAAATATGGATATGGCTCCTACCATTTTGAGCTATGCAGGAGTTGATATTCCTGGTAATATGGACGGTAAGGATTTAAATCCATTGATTAATAAACCTAAAAAGTTTAAGCGTGGAAGCATTCCATTGTTTAATATGTGGGGTAACGACGAAATTCAGGCCATGACGGTAGTCTCTAAAGATTGGAAATATATCTATTGGCAATATGCCGATGATAAAATGGAACCTGCTGAAGAACTATTTTATGTAAGTAAAGACAGACTTGAAATGACCAATCAGGTAAATAATCCTACCTTTAAAAAGCAATTACTTAAAATGCGTAAGCAATACGATAAGCAGGTCAAGCATATCTCAAAAAATGCCCTTGACCATCACGATTATCAAAAGTACGCTACTTTATTCAGCCGAAAGGCTAAAGCAGAAGATAAAAAGGATTATTTAACGGGAACCTATGAGGAAATGCTAATACAGCAAAAGAAAAAACAAGCAAAAAAAAAGAAATAATATGCAAAAGGTAAAATATTTATTAGCAGTTATCATCTGTTTGGGTTTCTCCTTCAACATAAGTAGTCAAAGCAAACCCAATATTGTGGTTGTTATGGCCGATGATATTGGCTTGGGTGACATTGGATATTATCATCAGCAACGTACGGGCAAACAACCAGTAGTCCCTACACCTAATCTAGATAAATTAATAGAGCAAGGGATGCGTTTTTCAGATGCCCACTCCCCTTCTTCATTGTGCGCTCCTACTCGTTTTTCTATGATGACGGGGAATTATATTCATCGTAATACACCTACTCCATGGGGCGTTTGGCAACCCGCTATTGATGCGGGTATAGAACCTAAATTTACCACCATTGCCCGAATAGCAAAAGAAGGAGGATACACAACCGCTTTCTTAGGTAAATGGGGACTTGGTGGCGAATGGGATGGTTGGCCAAAAGAGCATGAAGACTACCAAACCATGGAAAAAGGTGCTCAGTATTATGGCTTTGATTATTCCCTTGAATTACCGCAAGGGGTTCAGAATAAACCATACGTTTTTTACGAGAACGGAAAATGGATGAAAATTAAAGACAACTCTAAACTGGTTCATATACCTTTTGAACAGACTAAATACGAAAGCAAAGAAAAAAACAAAAACAGAGATGGCATTGGAGATTCTAACTGGGATCCTATGTTAGCAGGTCCTATATTGACCAACAAGGCCGTTGATTATATCAACCAACAAGGACAAGCCAAAGATGCTAAACCATTCTACTTGTATTATTGCAGTCAGGCAGTGCATGTACCGCATACGCCAGCCAAAGAATTAGATGGCATTAAACTAGCCGGAACAACCCTAGGCAGCCATGGTGATATGATTAAAGAGCTGGACACACAAGTAGGAATGATGATAAAAGCACTAAAGAAAAACGGTTTGTTTAAAAACACACTATTCGTTTTTACTTCTGATAACGGTGGACTTAATTATAATGTAGCGCTCCGAAAAGCAGGTCATAACTCCAGTAATCATCTATCGGGTAAAAAAGGAGCCATTGCTGAAGGGGGTCATCGCATTCCGTTTATAGCAGTTTGGCCAGGTAAAATTAAAGCCAACACACAATCAGATGTTCCTATAGTTGCCCACGATATGGTAGCCACTTTAGCCGCCCTTTCTCAGGTAAAGCTGGATAAAAGCAAAGTACACGATTCGGCCAACTTATTGTCTGTATTCACCAAGCAATCGACTAAGCCATTGCATAAATATTTGATGCATGCCTCGCAAGCTGCCAACGGACCATTTTACGCTTTACGCGAAGGAGACTGGAAGTTGATTTTAAAAACCACTGGAAGAGAAAAATGGGAAACCATTGAACCAATTGCTCTATATAACCTTAAAGACAATGTGCAGGAAGACAAATCTAAAAATTTGCTAAGTCATCCAGAATATGCAAAAAGAGTTGAACAAATGAAGGCCAATTACCTTGAACTTCGTAAAACATATGCTTCAACGGTCTATTAGTAAATAGGCATTGAAGCAAATACATTTGCCCACTCACACAATTATTATAATAAGTTTCAATCCATACAGAACATTGTTTTTGTATGGATTGATTTTTTTATAGCCCTAAATACCACCTGCATGTTTTATCTCAATAATTAAAGGAATAATATATAATTAAGTTCCTACTTTTCTTGATATACAATTTCTTTATATAACACCTCGTATTCAAACTTTCTTACTTCATATTCAAATGTTGCAAATTTAGCTCTTAGGTATTGTATTTATTTGTGACATAGTAATACCAGTAACAACATGATATTGGTATAAAAGCAAATGAATCAATGGACTTGAACATACGAAACTTAAAACAGTGTTCATATAAAAACATAAGAAAATGAAGACAAAAAATGGATTATCAAAACTAATGCTAATAACCGTTGTAATAAGCTTGCTGAGCATGTTTACATCATGCGGTAAAGATGAGGAGCCTAAATTGCAATCGAGTTCGGAGTTCGGAGGTATATCTGATCTACAAGTTGCTCAAGTCAAGTCTGCTTCGCTGTGGCTGTCGTGGGACAACCCTCAGACGGATAATTTTGACCATGTTGAAATTTATTATGGTAAAGGCTCTAGCGCTGCGGATGCAACTACCTTCTATACTAGCACTGGTGATGACGGAGGTACATATATTGAACATCTGGTGGCTGATACGCAGTATGTTTTCTTGCTTAGAACCGTAGATACAGAAGGAAATAAAACAACAGGAATTACGATAATAGCTACCACTACAGATTTTGCCAACAAGATGAATATAAGCAATTTGAAGGTTATACCCCGAAACGGACGTGTAATATTAATTTGGACTCCTTTGGAGGATAAAAGCAATTATATGCTTACATTTTATTACAATGAAGGCAAAACAGCGACGGAGCCTACTACCGAACTCTCACTTCCCGTAATCTTTGGCGACAGCCTTGTGGTAGTTCCAGAACTTACTAATGATAAGGAATATGTTTTTGCGGTAAAAACTCAAACAATAATAGGTTTTGATTTGGAAGAATCGAAAGGTGTAATGATAACTGCTACGCCAAGAGAAATGAACGAAGTTTTAAACCCTGATTTAAACTATGGGTCTTTTACAGATGCGCGTGATGGAGAAGTGTACAAGACAATACAAATAGGTAATCAAACATGGATGGCTGAAAATTTACGTTATCTACCAAGTGTTTATCCGTCTACAGAAGGTGTTGGATCTAATGATGAAAGCCGCTATTATGTTTATGGATACGAAGGTAGCGAAATTGCTGCAGCAAAAAAGCATACCGAGGAAGTAAGAGGTGTGGATTGGAACGGCGATGGTATAGAATATCAGAATGGATCGAATAAAATGACCGTTAATTGTTATGAGACATATGGAGTCTTGTACAATAAACATGCGGCACTAAATGCATGCCCTAGCGGATGGCACCTACCAAGTGATGCGGAATGGAAAACACTAGAAATGCAACTAGGTATGAGTGCGAGTGATGCCAACAAACATGGCCAAGATCGTGGAAAAATAGCCAAAAAATTAGCTGCACAAATAGGCTGGATGGAAACAAATGCAAAAGAACATATTGGATATAATTTTTATGCCAATAATAGTAGCGGCTTTTCTGCATTACCAGGAGGTTCTCGCCATGGCGGATATAGCAGCCATGGTGGATTTGGAGAAATAGGATACGAAGCTTTCTATTGGACTTCTACCAAAGAAGCCGCTTACACATATTATTCACGAAGTATAATTGGTTCTGACGTAATCAAACAATCAAGTAATAATGCCTCTGGTTTATCCGTACGCTATATAAAGGACTAGGAGATAGTAGCAAATTGATTAAATATTTGGGGAAATAATTACTGGCAGTTAATTTTAAAAACTACTGGACGAGAAGAATGGGAAACCATTGAAATCATTATAATATCAATCTTCAATCCATACAGAATAATGTTTTGTATGGATTGATTTTTTATGCTATTTTTTTTTACATCCTTATAAATTAAAAAAGAATGAACTATAAAACACAACTATAGCACATTGATACTTAACCGTTTTTACCTTTTCTTCTCTTCTTTCAACTTAAACACTAAACGACCATAATATGCACTTGTGCCATACAAAGCTCGTGTTTCAATACCTGTGCTAAACTGATACTCTATAACATCTTCCGCTTTAATCTTTTTTAATTCTTTTGCTGAAATGGGTAATTTGTTAATGGCAAGCACAGGCAGAACGAGATAGTCGCTATTTATATCTTCTGATACAAAATGCATATAAGTACAATTGAGGGCAATATCATACGCAGTAAGAGCTTTCTTAATTTTAAAATCTTTAACCCGTATTCCTGTTGTTTTTATAGTAAGCGAGTTTTTTATAAGGCCTTGTTTTTCGCTTTGTCCAAACGTTGAAATTGATAGAATTAAAACAAGTAATATTAAGCTTAATTTTTTCATCATAATTAGGTTTAGTATTTATAGATTTTCAGCCAAAATAATTTAATAAGCCCAAATAAACAAGCACGAAATTCTTAACATATCTCGGTTAGCGTAGCTCCAATAACAAAACCTGAATACAAGCAAACAAGTATCATTTGTCCTTATCAGTATTGAGAATACAAAACTACTCGTTTTTAGATAGTAAAGCCACCCTCAATCCACTCTTCGTAAAAGCTACTTTTACCCCTAACAAAAAGAGAATGATTAAAGGAGAAATTTTAATAAACAATTTATATGATGAAGCTTATATTTTCCGCATTGGTCTTAGTAATGGCAATGAATATGCAAGCCCAAACCGATAAAAAGTATTTTAAAACGCTTCAATCTCAGCGAGTAGAATCAAGTGATTTGGTTGAGTGGACACAGGTAGGGCCAGGTATGGCTGGATATTGTGAAGAGTTTTGGTGTCACCCTACAGATGCCAATGTAATGTTTATGTCGCCCGACATGTATAACAGCTACGGTACTTGGGATAATGGAGAATCATGGCAAACCATAAAAGATGTGGATGGCACAGGAATGAATATGCGCAGGGTTCAGTCCATTACATTTTCGCATCAAGATGCCAATTTTGGTTTAGCTATAGATGTAAGAGGAACTTTATATAAAACTACCGACCAGGGTAAAAGATGGAAACCCACATTATTTAAAGGAAGCGGAAAGTATTGCGAATTGGCCGTTGATCCGAACAATGATAATAATTGGTATATGGGAGCTGGCGATTTTTGGAATGTAAAAGCAAATCATCGCACTCAAGCTAGCTTAAATGATCCTGCGCAAGGTTACTTTTATAAGTATGCAAGTTACGGGCATATTTACAAAAGCACCAATAAAGGTAAAAGCTGGAAGAAAGTAACTAAAGGTCTACCCGAAACATTAGATGTGGCTAAAATCATTGTTGACCCAAGCGATTCAAAACGCGTTATAATGGCCGCTAATTCTGGTATTTATTTAAGTAATGATGCAGGTAACAGTTGGAAGTTGGGAGGTCAAGGTTTACCCAATAATTCACCTCGCGCATTAACTTCTTACTATGATAAGGAGAATAATGAATTCGTTTTATATGCTGTAGATCAAACCAGTTTTACTCCCGAAGGAAAAACAATTACATCTGAAGGTGGTATTTACAAAAGTACTGACCATGGTAAAAGTTGGGTCAATATTTCGGGTAATTTGGCGGTAAATATGAACAAGATGACAAGCTATGGAGCAAGGATGAAGTACTTTCGTTCGGTAGCACATTGGTTAGGTTTAAAAAACGACAAAGAGGCTAAAACTAAATATCCGGAATTACCAGAGAAAGTATATTCTGTATATAACAGAATTGTAGTAAATCCATTAAATAAGGATGAAATATACATTTCACACAACACCAAACACGATAAGGCCTTTTTACCTGGTGATGTTTGGAAAACTTCAGATGGTGGAAAAACATGGATTGCCACAGCTCGTACAGGTAGATATTGGAGTAAAGGCAAGGATAACGCCTACTGGGAATCGAGAAATAATCCGACAGTACCTAATACTAAATATGCCCATTTACAACACGAGCAAGACAATAGAGAAGAAACATTTGGTAATCGTTTTATGGAAATCAATAGCCAAGGTGAAGTTTTTATTTGCCTTGAACAACAGATTATGCGTTCTGAAAATCACGGCGAAAGCTGGGAACAAATTGATGACTACGAAACTTCTGCAGGAACCCACCATTGGGTTGGACGCGGAGGCAGCAATTTGCCTGGGAGGTTTATCTTAACTGAGACTGGAGACAAGAACAAATACTTGTTCTGTAGTGGCGAACATGGTTTGTGGCAATCTGCGCCTCTGGGTGATTATAAAGATAAAAAAGCCGTAGCTTTAAAGCAGATTGAAGGTCAGGTAAACCATAAAGGAGCCACATCTATCGCTTCGGTTGCCGTTCATCCAAACGACCCAAATACTATTTACATGATTATGTTCCGTCAAGACCATCGTGGCGCTTTTCGTCGTTCAACAGACGGTGGTAAAACTTGGGAGAACTTGTCGGTTCCTTTGGAACACGATAGCAATTATTCTATGCAGCATATTTTTCAGCATTCATTAACTATTGATCCGCAAAACCCGAATAACATCTACTTTGTGGTGATAAAAAACCCTATTGCCGAAGTTAGCGGACATCGTTTACCTAAAGGATTCTCGAAGTTTGGCGTGATGAAAAGTAATGATGGTGGTTATACATGGTCTCCCGAAAATACAGGAATGCCAGCAAATGTTTGCATTCGCAGAATAAAAATGCACCCAACAAATTCTTCGATTTTATACGCTGCCTCCAACCAAAGTTTAAACGGAAATACAGGTGGATTATATATGAGTAAAAATAAGGCTGCAAGCTGGGAAAAAGTAAAAATACCCGCTCAAATAAAAGCCGTTAACGATGTATTTATAGATAAAACAACACATGATATATTTATCTCGTGCGGAACTTCAGAAGGAACGTTTGAGGAAGGCGGCGTTTGGCGCAGTAAAAACGAAGGTAAATCGTGGGAAAAAGTGTTTGATATGCCGTATGTGTGGCAAACGGAAGTCTCTCCTATTAATCCAGATATTATAACCGTGTCTGTTCCGCTACAGCACGAAAGAAAAGGTGCGACTACTTTCAATTGTGGTGCTTACTTATCCTTAGATGGAGGCAAAACATGGAATAAAATCAATAATAACCTAGGGCAACCGAACCAAGTTGTTGATCTAAAACCTGATCCTTATCGCGAAGATGTGTTTTGGTGTGCTTTAAAAGGAAGTGGTTGGGCTATTGGCTATATAAAAGGAAGTAAAAAAGGATGGTCGCAGAAGTAAATAAGTTACTTCGCTATTAACTATTAATTTAATTTCAAGCTACTTAAATAGACTAATTATTCACTAGGTTCAGTATTTACACTGAACCTAGTGAATAACATATACCTTAAATAAATTCGGATTAAACCCTGAATTAGTTATTTACTCTTATTAAATTCATCAATCAGCAGAAGCGCATTTTCCTTATCGCTCTCTAAAACTACAATCTCAGTAGGGTCAATACCTCCAGGCGAAACATGCCAAGGTGCAATACTTCCCATCAGCTCATTTTTTACTTGAACCATTATTCCATGATCCTCTAATATCTCTTTAATAATATCTGCATCAATCGGGCTACCGTTAAAAACGGAAATCAATTCGGTCTCTGTCATAATTTTTAAAACAATTGGTTAATTAATAATGTATCTCACTAAAGTTAAGCATTATGTACTAATGAAAAAAGAATTCATTGTATTAAACTGAGTACGATTAAAAGAATTGAGATACAAAAGTGAATATGCTGTATTATTATCTTCAGAAATGTAAACAATGGTATATCAAGAGGTAGCAGTGCAAAATCAAATTAGCGTATAAAGAACAAAAAGAATACATATTACAAAATGCAGACTCATTGTTATCAAATGACACCATTAATAGAACGAATCTTAGTGCTATATACTAAAATATCTAAGTATTTTCGCAATTCAAATTTTGTGTAAAACAGAAAATACATACGAATGAAAAATTGGATTCTTTTTATTGCGGCTATGCTATCCTTGGTATCATGCCATAAAACACCACAAACAAAAAAAATAAAAGTACCTGCTGAAATTGAACAGCTAATTGCAGAAATGACTCCTGAAGAAAAAGTGGGTCAGATGACGCAAATAACGCTGGGTGCTTTCTACAAAAAGAATGTACTACAAACGGAAAAACTGAAAGAATACATTGTAAAGTACAATATTGGCTCAGTATTAAATATACCAAAACCAGGTGTTCCAAGCATAGAAAAATGGCATGAGGTAATTACCTTGATTCAGGATTTGGCGCAGGAAACCAGAATGAAGATTCCTGTAATATATGGTATAGATGCTATCCATGGAACTACCTACACCAAAAACTCCACTTTATTCCCTCATAACATAGGTTTAGCAGCAACCGGAAACCCTAAAATAGCTTACCAAGGAGCGCAAATAACAGCCAAAGAGGTTCGTGCTAGCGGTATTCGTTGGAACTTTGATCCTGTTTTGGGGGTGGGACGTCAGCCATTATGGTCGCGTTTTGAGGAGACTTTTGGCGAAGATCCATTAATGGTAGAGGAGTTTGGACTAGCTACCATCAAAGGTTACGAAGGAGATGATGTAAAAAACATTCCCAACGTAGCTTCATGTATGAAACACTTCATTGGATATACCGTTCCGCGTACCGGAAAAGATAGAACACCTGCATACATCTCCGATATCGAATTGTACAATACCTTTATTCCTCCTTTCAAAAAAGCGGTTGAAGCAGGTTCAAAAACCATCATGATAAACTCAGGAAGTATCAATGGAGTTCCTGTGCATGCCAATAAATACCTATTAACTGATTTATTGAAAAATGAATGGGGTTTTGATGGCTTAATTGTAACCGATTGGGAAGACATTTTATATCTGCATAAAGAACACATGGTGGCTCACAACAACAAAGAAGCGGTTAAAATGGCCATTAATGCCGGTATTGATATGAGCATGGTGCCAAATGACTTAAGCTTTTACCACGATTTAGTTGAATTGATTAAAGAAGGTGAAGTAAGCATGGAGCGTATTGATGATGCCGTACGTAGAATCCTGAAAGTAAAACATGAATTAGGTTTATTTGAAAATCCTTATCCTGAAAAAGAAGCTGTTGCACATTTTGCATTGGATGAATACCCTAAAGTGGCGCTTCAAGCCGCACTGGAGAGCATGACTTTATTGAAAAATGATACTTTAAAGGGTAAAGCAATTCTTCCTTTAATTAAGAATACCAAAGTATTATTAGCGGGACCAGCCGCTCAATCTCTTTCCTCACTGCACGGAAGTTGGTCATACACCTGGCAGGGAACGAATGAAAAAGTATTTCCAGAATCAACATTGACTATTAAAGAAGCTATTGAGGCTAAAGTTGGAGCTAAAAATGTGAATTGTATTTCTCCTGAAGGATTTCATCAGGTAAGCGATAAAGAGCTAAAAGAGTTAAAAAGACAAGCCCGCAAAGCAGACTGCATTGTGCTATGCCTGGGAGAAGGAAGTTATGCTGAAACACCTGGTAACATTGAAGACCTGGAATTATCGCAAGATCAAATTAAACTGGCTAAAGTTGCTGCAGAAACAGGAAAACCAATTGTGTTAGTATTAACAGAAGGTCGCCCTAGAATTATTAGTAAAATTGAGCAAGATATACATGGTATCATTATGGCATATCGCCCGGCAAGCAAAGGTGCTAATGCTATTGCTGATGTGCTTTTTGGCGATTATAACCCAAGTGGTAAACTACCTTTCTCCTACCCTCAGTTTTCTGGAAATATTACCACATATGATGCCCCAGCTCGCAGCGAAAAATATTACAATCCGCAATGGCCATTTGGTTATGGTTTGAGTTATACCACTTTTGAATACGGAAATATTCAATTAAATACTGATACTTTAAACGTATCATTAAAATTGGCCGTTAAAATTGAAGTAAGAAATACAGGGAAAGTTGATGGAGCTATTCAAACACAGCTTTTCGTAAAAGATATAGTAGCTACGGTAATACCTCCAATACGAAAACTTCGCAAATACAATAAAGTATTTCTAAAGGCAGGTGAAAGCAAAATACTTGAATTTGAATTGGATAAAAGCGATCTTACTTTTATTAATCCTGACCTAGCAGAAGTAGCTGAATCTGGCGAATTTGAAATTCAAATTGCTAATAAAAAGAAAATGTTTTACGGTAAGTTCTAAGAATATACATATGCATTAGAAAAGCTCCCTATTATAAAGTTATTTACTAATTAATAAGGAGCTTTTTTATAAATGAAGTTTTTATGACAAACATAACGAAATAGTTGACTTTATAGACATGCTCTATTTAACCCACTTTTTACCCCTAGCTATAAACCACCACCAACAAATCAACTATTCATCCCCTTTTTACAGCTCAATTCTCCCCACTAATTTAAAGGCAGTTTTTATAATTTAGTCTTTCATACACTCATGAATACATTAACTAAATTTTAATATATGTCCCGCTTCATTTTATTACTTGCAATCATTGCTTTTGCGAACACCACGAGTTTTTCTCAACAAAAAAAACGGCCAAACATTTTATTTGCCATTAGTGATGACCAATCCTATGCGCATACTAGTTTTGCCGGGTCCTCATTTGTAAATACTCCAGCTTTCGATCGCATTGCAAGCGAAGGTATTTATTTCTCCAACTGTTATGCAGGCTCTCCAGGTTGCGCTCCATCGCGTAGTTCTATTGTAACTGGAAGGTATCCTTGGCAAAATGAACAATCGGGTCAGCATGGCTCATCATGGATGAAGAAATATGTGCCTTTTGTAGATGAATTGCAAAGCAATGGTTATGCAGTTGGTAGAACAGGCAAAGGGGTTGACCCATTTAGATATGCCAAAAACGAGCAAGAATCGTTATGGAGAGAAACAAATGCTGCAGGTATCTGCCATAATGAAATTAAATATACCGAAGAGAATGATGTTCGTCCTGCAAAAGGAATTTATGACGTTAATTACTTTGCCAACTTTAAATATTTTATAGACGAAGTAAAACAAGATAAACCCTTTTTCTTTTGGTTTGGAGCCAAAGAACCTCATCGAGGATACGAGAAGGATTCGTGGAAGAAAAGTGGTAAAAAATTAGAAGATGTTCAGGTTCCTGAGTTTTTACCTGACAACCCGATTATTCGCGGTGATTTGTTAGATTATGCTGTGGAAATTGAATGGTTCGACCATCATTTAATGAAAATGTTAAAGTACCTAGAAAAGGTAGGTGAGTTAGATAACACCATTGTTATTGTTACTTCCGACAATGGAATGCCTTTTCCCAGAGCCAAGGCTAACACCTACAATTTTGGAGCTCATGTTCCATTAGCCATTCGTTACCCTAAAGAATTTTCCAGTCAACGTGTTATTCATACACCCACCTCCTTTGTTGATTTAGCTCCTACCATTTTGGATGTTACAAATACAACTCCAAAGCAAATGCAGCCTTTAACAGGAACAAGTATGCTCAATACTTTAAAAGGCAAAAGTGAACCTAAAAACAAAGCTGTATTCTCAGGGCGCGAGCGTCATTCCTCATCTCGTTACCAAAATTGGGGTTACCCACAACGCGCCATACGTAAAGGCGACTATTTATTAATTTGGAATATGAAACCTGAGCGCTGGCCTGCTGGCGATCCACAACTCTATAATCCTAAAGATACCACTGAATTATTACCTATGTATAAGGGTGCTTTTACTGATATTGATGGTTCTCCATCTAAAAGCAACATTATTGGTGGAGAAGGCTTTTCCGAAACTCATGTTTTCTTCCGATGGGCTACTGAAAAGCGACAAGAGTTTGAATTATACGACTTAAAAAAAGATGAAGCCTGTTTATTAAATAAAATGGGAGACAACAAGTATCAGAAAATCGCTAAAAAATTAAAGAACGAACTGATTAAAGAGCTCACCAAAACAAAGGATCCCCGAGTAGTTGGTCCTGATAAAGAAATATTTGATAGTTATATTAGGTATAGTAAAATACGGAAATTTCCTAAACCTGAATAAATAAAAAGATAATCTACATAAAATGATACGATTAACATTAAGTGCCATCATTATTCTATTGTGTCTGACTTTACATGCTCAAATAGATAAAGCGTATTTTAACACGTTACATACAAAACAAGTTGAATCGAGTGACCTAGTTGAATGGAGACAAGTAGGGCCCGGAATGTCTGGGTATTGCGAAGAGTTTTGGTGTCACCCAACAGACCCCAATGTAATTATGATGTCGCCGGATATGTATAACACTTATGGCTCATGGGATGCTGGTAAATCATGGCATACCATGAAGGATTGCGACGGAATAGGTAAAGATTTGGCTCGTGTGCGCAAATTTGAATTCTCACACCAGAACCCAGCGTTTGGATATGCCATCACAGGAAGTGGCACCCTATTTATAACCAAGGATACTGGTAAAAGTTGGAAAGAAACGTATAAGTTTAAAGGACGGTCTGCCGATATTGTGGTAGACCCTTCCAATGACAATAACTGGTATGTAGGTCCTGGAGACTTTTGGAATGTAAAAGCCAATCATCGCTTTAAAGATGGGCAGACTCGTAACTTTAAAAATAACGGCATTTACAAAAGTACCAACAAAGGTAAAACCTGGAACAAAGTTATAATTGGAGATTTTGAAAATCTGGATGTAGGTCGTATTGCTATAGCCCCAACTGATTCGAAAGTAATTATTGCAGCTACCAGCAAAGGTTTGTTTCGAAGTACCAACCAAGGAAAAACATGGAAATCCAGTGCGCAAGGACTGCCCGTTAATCGTCCGCGCGATTTAGATTACTTTTATGATACAGACTCAAAAGAATTTATCCTTTACTTGTTAGAGCAAACCGCTTTTGAGGCAGATAGAAAAACGGTAAGTGTGCAAGGTGGTGTTTTTAAGAGTACTGACCATGGAGCAAGTTGGCAAAATATATCTGGCAATTTAGCGGTAGATATGAACGAAATAAGCAGTAACATCCTGCGCAATAAATATTGGAATTCTTTAGCATTTTGGTTTCAATCGAATACTAAAAGCATTCAACAGAAACATCCTGAATTACCCACTAAAGCATTTGATGTTTGGCATCGAATTCAGGTTAACCCGCTGAATAAAAACGAAATCTACCTATCGCACAATAATAAACACGATAAATCTTTTTTACCTGGCGGAGCATGGAAAAGTAACGATGGAGGTAAAACATGGATAGCAGCAGCCAGAGAAGGAAAATACTGGATTGAGGGCAAGGATAATGCGTATTGGAAATCGAGAAATAACCCGATTGGCACCAATACCACTTTCGCACATCTTCAACCAGAAATGGACCGAAGAGAAGAAACTTGGGGTAATCGTTTTTTAGAGCTTAGCATAGATGGAACAGCGTATATTTGCTTGGACCAACAAGTTCTCCAATCTAAAAATGGAGGCAAATCCTGGGAGCAAATTGATGATAACGAAACTGAGCCTGGCTGCAATCATTGGGTAGGTCGTGGCGATAGTAACCTACCAGGCCGTTTGATGTTACTAGAGACAGGAAAGAAGGATAGATATTTGATGTGCAGCGGAGAGCACGGTTTATGGCAAACGGCACCCTTAGGTAACTACCCAGATAAAATGGCTGTTGCTGTAGAGCAATTAGATGGACAAATTCATCATGGAGGTTCGCACTCTGCAAGTTCAGTAGCGATTCATCCGCAAAATCCAGACATCATCTATTTTTTATCTTATCGCCAAGAGAACAGAGGAAAACTACGTAAGTCAATCGATGGAGGAAAAACATGGAAAAACATTTCTACCATTTTTGATGCAGATGTCCCAATGCACCAGCGTTTGGTATTTCAAAACTCATTAATCATCGACCCTATCACCCCAGATAATATGTATTTCTGTGCAACAAGAAATCCTATTTCTGAGGTGGCTGGACCATATGCTAAAAAACTGACTAAAGGAGATTATGGTTTTTACCGTTCTACCGATGGAGGCAAAAATTGGGAACTCAGCAACAATGGCTTTCATGCCAATGTCAGTATACGACGTGTGATGATGGATCCTAAAAACCCTGCAATTTTATATGCTGCAGCTAACGATAAAAACGGTGCTTTATATAAATCAATTGACAAAGGTTTAAATTGGAAAAAAGTAAACATTCCTTCTACAATACAATCTGTCAATAACGTTTATGTGGATAGAAACAACCAGCATATTTATATTTCGTGCGGTAATGAACAAGCCACAGATGCTGGTGGTGGTGCTTGGCGCAGTAAAGATGGTGGTAAAAAGTGGGAAAAGATATTTGACTTGCCATTTATCTGGCAATGCGAACCCTCCCCTATTAACCCTGATATTATAACCGTTTGTGCAGCACTTCCTCCTAAAACTAAAGATGCGAACAAGAGGTTAAACCCTGGTGCATATGTGTCTATGGACGGTGGAAAAACTTGGAATAAAATCAATAATAATTTAGGACAGCAGGATAGAATAGTAGATTTTAAACCAGACCCTTATCGCGAAGATATTTTTTGGAGCTCTCAAAAAGGAAGTGGCTGGGCTATTGGTTATTTAAAAGGAACCAAGAATGGCTGGTCGGAGAAGTAAAAGAAAAATGGTAAATTTATTATTCAGTGTAATCACTAATACAAATAACTATATCCTATGAAAACAATATTCACAATAACATTCTCCATATTATTTACCATTATTAGTGCTCAACCTACTTTTAAATCGGGTAACGACCCTAAACCTTCAGACAAGAAATGGGTTCCCGTTGAAAACTTATCTGACGAGTTTGAAGGTGATAAAATGGATTTATCGAAATGGCAAGTCGATCCTGTTGGAAACGATTGGGCTTGGATTGGTCGCCCTCCTGGTTTATTTCGTAAAGAGAACATTGTAGTGAATGATGGAAACATGAATGTTACGGTAAGTAAACTGGATCAACCACAAACCATTAATGGAAAAAACTTTACCCATCAAGGTGCTATTATTCGATCTTTAAAACCAGGTAATGTTGGATGGTATTTTGAATGTAAGATGAAAGCCAATGCTACAGTAATGTCATCTACCTTTTGGTTAATGACTAAATATAATTGCAAAAAGAAGCTAGAAACAGATATTCAAGAATGTGTCGGCAGAACCACCGAATTATCTGAACCTTGGTCAAAAGGTTGGGACAGTATCTTCCATTCTAACGCTATACATCGCCATACTGCATGTGCTGAGAAATTACAATTGCAAAATGCAAGCAAACTAAAGGAACCTAACTATGCACGTTATTACATATATGCCGCTTGGTGGAAATCTCCCAAAGAAATTCAATTCTTTTTAGATGGCGAATATCAATACTCTATCAATCCTAAGGTAGAATGGGATAATCCAGCCTACTTACACATGGCAATAGAAACGTATAGCTGGAACCCGATTCCTGAAGATGGTGGCATAGTGGAAAGTGGAACATGGGAGCAACGCACTACTAAATATGAATGGATTAGAACTTGGAAGCTAGAATAGAAGAAATATTCCAAAACTATATTTTTTATGTCTTGCCCTAAGAAAATAAGTTTTACTTTTATCAGCTCAAAATAAAAAAGGATTATAATGTCAGATATTGTTTGTTACTGCGGAAATGTGGATAGAGAAACCTTGGCGAAAGTAATAAAAGATGGTGCTAAATCTATTGAAGATATTCGCTGGATTACAGCTGCGTGTAAAGATAACCGATGTGCTACAACCAACCCGAAAGGTGTTTGCTGCGAAGATGAGATTAAAGCAATGATTGTAGCCGAACATGGTTGCATTGAAGACTACTGCACTTGCTGTGGAGGATAAAACAAGAGAAAAAATGATAATTAAAAGCGGAGTTCATAGCTTCGCTTTTTTTATGCCTTGATAATTTATTTCAACCAATTATTAGGTGATAAATACCGAATCTTTGCAATACAGCTCCCAATCATATTCTCACCATACTCAAATTAAACATTGCACATTAAAGCCAATATTTGGATATAGCTATTTACAATCCTTTATTTTTGGAATTCCCCATCTTTGGCATAACGCCTTGCATTTGTACTTAAAAAAAGAAGGTAAAGTAGGAATACCTATCATTGCCCAATGATTATTGGCTCTTATTGCTGTTGCACCAACAAATATCATATATCCTATAGGAAATAATTTTTAATTTGTATTTTGTAAACATAACGCATTTGGACAATACTTTATGATGATTGATTGGTGGATATTGATATACCAGCTATTGGGAGGCTTGGCGCTATTCTTATTTGGGATGGATGTAATGACGAAATCGTTAAAGTCATCGGCGGGTAATCAGCTTAAAGCTTTTTTACACCGAATGACCTCTAATCGCTGGAAGGCTATGGTTGCAGGAACGGGTATTACGGCTGTTATTCAATCTTCATCTGTTACAACAGTATTGGCCGTTGGTTTTGTTTCTGCTGGTATTATGACCTTTGAAAGTACGCTTGGAGTAATACTGGGTGCCAATATTGGCACAACTATTACTGCACAAATTATAGCTTTTAAGGTTACTAAAATTGCTCTTTTTCTGGTTATTGTAGGATATTTGATTCATCTTATCTCCAATAAAAAATCGCATCGTGAAATAGGTAAAATATTTGTAGGTCTGGGCTTAATTTTTCTGGGCATGAATATAATGAGCGAAGGTATGCATCCCCTAAAATCCTACCCTCCCTTTTTAGAAACCATGCAAAACCTGAGTCACCCTATTTACGGTATATTAATAGGCGCAGCGTTTACTGCTTTGGTGCAGAGTTCGTCAGCCACCACCGGTATTGTTATTGTATTGGCATCGCAAGGGTTAATATCCACGCAAGGGGGAATTTCTATCATTATTGGAGCCAATATTGGAACCTGTGTTACCGCATTTCTTTCGGCCATTGGTAAACCTCGTGCAGCTATGCAAGTAGCCATGGCTCATATTTTCTTTAAGGTTATAGGCGCAATATTATGGGTTTGGTTTATTCCACAATTAGCAGAAATTACCACGGAGATAACACCTAAAGATATAGCCCGACAAATAGCAAATGCACATACCATTTTTAATGTGAGTAATGCCTTTCTGCTCATTGGCTTTACTAAACCTATAGCTAAATTGATAACCAAGTTAGTTCCTGTAAAAAAGTCGGAGCAAGAAAAGGAAATTTTATTATTAAACAATTACTACCTTCAAAACCCATCCATGGCTATTGAGTTGGTAGATAAAGAATTAAAAAAGCTATCTAAGAATACTGAAATGATATTTAAAACTGGTTTGGATACCATTTTTACGGGCTCTATGAGTGACCTTGAAGCATTAAGAAAATCGGATAAAAAAATTGACTTTCGCCAAACACAAATATTATCGTACCTACAGCAGTTACAACAAGAACAGTTGAAAAAAAAAGAATCGAAGCGTATTAAACATCAAATGGAAATTACTAATATTTTGGAAGCTGCAGCAGATGTAGTAACCACGGATATGGTAGAGGCAGCAGAACATCGAAGCAATTACGATCTTCCTATTAGTGATGAAACCAAAGCTATGTTTAATAGAATTTATCAGCAAAGCATTAACGCATTAGCCGTTAGTTTTGAGGCATATTACAATAACAATACACAGTTGGCCAAACTAGTGATGGAAAGCAAAAAGCCTTTAAAAAAGCATGCCTTTGAATTAAAGAATCATTTAATCGATCGCTTATCAAAACAAGATGCTAATAGAATAGCGATCATCCGATTTGAATCGGAGATTGTAGAGCTAACTGTTAGATTGCATTCTCTAGGGAGACGAATTGCGCGTTTACAACTAAATCAAGACTCTTCGAGTTAAGAAAGAGATTAATAATTAATCTCTTCAAAATGAATCAACTCACAACTAATCTCTGTTCGTTGCAGGCCGTTAACTTCAAATAAAGCATTAAAGTAACTATCTTCAGAAGATAAATTGGTATAAAAATCTACCATCCAGTCTTTATTTGTAAACTTGTTTACCGTAGCCATTACTCCAATATCATTATTCGAAACAAAGTATAAACCTTTTTTTCCACTACTCAGTTTCATATATGATACCATAGCATACTCAGTCTGAATATTAGGATAATTATTAGGTATATACGTCTTTTTCAAGTCTCCTTCCTGATAAATAAAACCGTGTGGTTTATATCGGACTTTAAACTTTTTACTATCCTTTAAAAAAACGGACTTTGAGGTAGTCATCGTTTTAAACTGACCAATATATACCACATTATGATTGCGCAACTCTTCCAAATCAAAGCGACTCTCTTGCCGTAAAGCAAAATCACTGCCATGCTCAATAAACCAACTATTTAAATCCTTAATTGCAAATGGTGCCATTTTAGAATACAAACTATAATTAGCTAATCGGATAGAATCTTCAGGATGTTTTTGTTTATATGTAATAAAATCGGCTTCACTATTGATATGCTCATTGATTCGAGGATCTACTCTATCTCCTAATGGTTGCCAGCAAATTACCTGATCAGCTATCACACAAATGTTATTGGCTTCTTCAACAAAAAACTCAGACCAGCAATACTTTTGTTCCGAACTATACTTAAATACCCAAATAAACAGGGCGCTTATCAGCACCAATAACAGGACAAGACTTAGCAATATATTTTTATGCTTATTAAAAAAAATCGCCATCCCTTGGCCTTTATCATCCAACAACTCTTTTTCCTTTTCCTCATACCTTAAGTTGTATTGGCCCTTATCAATCGAAAATTTAATAGCGTCATTTTTTCCGTCGGAATGATAATATTCGTAAAGCTTTTTTCTGAGGTTATACATATAAACCCTCACTTTACTATCATTTTTATCCGGATCATAATTATCTGCAAAAAGCTCGAGTCCTATCACATATTCGTTCACATCTTTACCTTGTAGACTCTGATCCACTAAAAATTTCAGGAGCCTGACATTACGTGGTGACTTTTCAAAAGCCCTATTTTCGCAGACACGACTTAAATATGGAAGAATAATATCGTTTTTTTCTTTTGCTGACATAGCGACAAAATACGAAAAAAAGACATCTCTCAAAAGGAGGTATTCCACGGTTTATAAGGGGTGTTAATTTAATTTAACCCAAATTTTAACAGCTAATCAACGTTGTTTTAGAGCTTATGTGCAATCCTCAAAAAATAATTTAAGTAATTTCCCATTTTAAATATCCAGATAAAACAACCATGATTAATAATCTACATTTAAACATAGCTCCAATTAAAACTCTTCTAACACTATTACTATTCTTGACCTATGCGTTTAGCATAAACAGTCAAATTGTTCTTTTAGGCGACAATGCTCCTCATGCCAATGTAAATGATGGTAATTTTGAAGCCGTAAACGGTTATTGGCGACAATCCAAGCAGTCTCCTTTTTGGAAAACCTATAACGTTGAAGGACTTGGCGAATACAAAATGGGTATTCATCATGGAACAATGTTTAGTATTAATGATGTGGGCATTGCAGAATCCGTTGTATTAAACACTAATCCCAACTATCAAAATCCGCAAGAAGGTGATTTGCTTCTTTGGAGCTTTGGTGCCGATTTAGAATATACTAGTAATGGAAGTATTTCCTTAAGCCTAATTTTTGGAGAACATGAACAGACGCTGGCTGATAGAGTAAAACTAATAGGTTCCGATAAAATAGTAGAACATTTTAATGGAAGTTACATACTCAATAAAGAAGATGCCTTGGCTGGACACCCTATGGTTAAAGTAACTTTTTATTCCGAAGACGAGATTAAAGTGTTTCTGCATTATGTAAACATAAGCATCTATGACAAAAGCAAAGCTGGTCCAACGCTTGATGCTGAAGCTAAAGCAACTGGGATTCAATTAACCTGGAGTGACGAATTGGCCAAGAACCAAAGCAAGTTCTATATCTATCGTCAATTTAATCCAAAGGAAGGGTATAAAAAAATCGGGGAAACCACTGAAAACCATTTTATAGATAAAACCATCATCAATGGTATAAATTACACCTATGTGGTTACACGGTTTGAGAAGGAGGAGTCTGGAGCCTCGAATAAAGTAATTATAGCAAAAATAGATACTACCCCACCCTCCCCCGCTACAGCACTTAATGCAGATTTTTTTGATTCTGAAATAAAGATTTCATGGGATAAAAGTGTGGATAATGATGTACAGCATTACTCATTATATAGAGGTGATGAAAATGGTAATAATTTGCAAGAGATAGCACATAATATCAATAAAGATTTTTATTTGGATTTTACGCCAACCAAAGATATTTATAATACTTACGTAGTTTATGCACACGATTATAGCGGTAATGTAAGTATGGGTTCGGAGCTATTAAAAACTAAACCAAAAATGGTTACAGGAGCTTCCTTTAGCGACCTCATTTTGCCCATGCCTATTTTGCAAGAATTGACTAGTGAAACATGGGGTGCTGATGGTGTTGTACCTCGTGATATACTTAACGGCATTGAAGATCCCGAGTGGAGTTATTGGGGAGGTCGTCCTGTTAAAGATAAAGATGGTAGATACCACATGAATATAACACGTTGGCCTGCAAATGCAACTAAAGGACATTGGGAATGGCCGCGTTCAACCGTTGCTCATACAATATCAGATAACCCTATTGGCCCTTATAAAGTTAAGAAGGACAAGGCTTATTTATATGCAGACGGCTTAGGCCATAATCCAGATATTATAATACTAAACGATGGTAGCTATATAATGTATTCCTTGATTAACTGGGAAGCAACATTATTCACTGCTCCTTCTATGAACGGACCTTGGAAACGCTTGGGCGTGATGAAAGTGAATAAAGAAACCGAACTGGAAGAACCTAATAAATACTATCGCTTTGAAAGGAATCTATCTGGTGTACAAATGCACGACGGGCGATTTTTATTCGTTACCAAAGGAGGCGCTATGATGATGAGCGAGGGAGTAGACCCACTTGGCCCCTATCACATAAAAACTGGTCCTATTCAAGGTAACCCAATCATCCCCGAAAAATATCGTAACTCAAATTATGAAGACCCTGTGCTTTGGAAAGATGAAGTACAGTATCATATGATGATTAATGCATTCTGGGATTATCGCGCTATATATTTACGTTCTCCTGATGGCATCAACTGGAAATTTAACCCTGGAACTGCATATACACCTAATAATACGAGTTACGAGGATGGTACTCGTACACATTGGTATAAACTTGAGCGTCCGCATGTTTTAACAGACAAATATGGAAGAGCAACCCATCTTTCTTTAGCCGTTATTGACGTACTAAAAGCTAACGATCTTGCAAAAGACAAACATAGTTCCAAGAATATTATCTTACCACTTACTGTGCATAAAAGGCTAAAGATGCTTAACTCGGAAAAGGTTACTTCGGATACAAAGAAAATCAAAGTTCTAATTAAATCTGAAAACGGTTTTAACGCGCAAAAAGATATCGAACTAGAAAGTTTACGATTGGGAGCATGCGAAAAAGTTGACTACGGCAGAGGATGCAAAGTACTTAAAACAAAGAAAAAAGGCAAGGACTTAATCATTGAATTTAATGGTGCCAGCAATGGTATTACGAAAGACAACTTCGTTTGTAAACTGCTTGGAAAAACAAAATCGGGCGATTTAATCATTGCTTATTGCAGTTTATCTGCAGAGTAAATTTTCTAACTATTTCCATAAAGTCGTTAAACCCAAAGCGACTTTATGGAAAAGTTAAAGGACTTCCTCTATAATTAATTATCAACAAACTGTATCCTTTTTCTACTAGCATCGTACTACGTTAGTTATTTTATAGATCATTAGCTCAATACATTAGCTCAAAACAAAAAACCCCATATGGTGTTTTAACTTATTGAATGAATGATATGATTTAATTAAACTATAAAATAATCTTAAATTATAGATGTTGGATGATGATAAGATGGGTTAAGGAATATTTAAGTAAAGGAGAATACGTTGCTAGCGATGGCTTGAATTATTGGCGAGAACGCGTTTTTAAAAGTATACTCATCATCATTGTAGGCATCGGTTTTGTTCCGTATATATTTGGCATGTACATGTCATTTACGTTTAAAGTATATTCTGTTGCTATCGTAGACACCTTTGTCTACGCGTCAATCATCTTCATCATTTTTACCCATAGAATTAAGCTCGTTCAGAAAATATATTTTATCGTTGGTCTTATATTTTTTATCGGAGTAACTCTCACCTTAATTTTAGGAGAAACAGGTGCAGGTTTTAATTACATCATTGGATTTTCCTTACTAGCTTCACTTCTGCTAGGATTAAGAGGGGCAATCAACAGTTTAATTATTACTATAGGCTTAATTGCTTTTATTGCTGTAGGACTGCATTTCAATATATTTGGGTCTTTACTAGTTTCAAAGTATGAAATAATGCATTGGTTAACGGTTTCCATTAATGTGTTTGCTGTTAGCGCCATGTCATCTATACCTTTGGCTGTGCTTGTAAAAGGTTTAGAGAGTACTATTGCAGGACAAAAAAGTTTACAGTATGAATTAAAAGAAAAAATAGTTCTACTGGAAGAAGCTAGGAATAACGCTGAAGAGGCGGATAAGCTAAAGACAAAATTCTTAGCTAATATGAGTCACGAAGTGCGGACACCGCTAAACTCGATATTAGGTTTTTCTGAGCTAATGCAGAACGAGATGTATGGATCCAGAGCTGAGATGCTGCACTATATTAACACCATCAATAAAAGCGGAAACTATTTGCTTAACATTATAGAAAACATCCTTGACTTTTCCATGATAGAGTCGAGCCAACTAAAGCACTCAATTGAGCCATTTGATTTTACACAAACATTAAAGGAAATAAAACAAGTGTATGAATTAGATGTTAATTCTAAACATGGCGTAGATATCGTGTTTAAACAAGCCGAGCAGAATAGTCCATTAACCTTACATTCCGATTCTCACCGAATAAAGCAGGTGCTTTTTAACCTGATTAACAACGCTATTAAATTTACCGATAAAGGATATGTGGAAATTGGTTATCAAATAAATAACAACACCTTACAATGTTACGTACAAGATACTGGAGCAGGAATTGAAAGTACTGACCAAGAACTAATTTTTAAACGCTTTGTAAAAATTGAAGGCAAAAATAAAGTAAAGGATGGAACAGGTTTAGGTCTTCCAATCTCTAAAGGTATTATTGAAACTTTAGGAGGTAGCTTGGATGTAAAATCGGAGGTAAATAAAGGTTCTACTTTTTACTTTTCATTGCCTTTACAATAGTAAAACTTAGTATTCATACCCCCTTATTAAAACTTTTACATCAGGTTAAAAACACCTCACTAACCTATACAACACCTACACTACCAAAACTCATAAGGTAATTTTGTATCTCGTTTTAGGGTGTAAATAGAATTATTTTTCATGTACAGTTTTTAACCAGTACATGTCTAAGGCAGTCTACAAAAGAGATGACATATTTAACTACAAATAAGTCAAGAACTTTTATGTAACTCAATACTTAAAACAAAGTAAAATCTACAATAATAAAAAATCAGCAATCGTATGAAGTTAAAATCTATTGTGCTTCTGTTTACACTAGCACTTATGAAGACTGCGCTAATGGCTCAGTACGGAGGAGGAAATGGAACATCTGGCGATCCATACATTATAAATCAACCTACTCATTTGAGTACCTTATCTACAACAACTGGAGATTGGACTGGAGAAAAATATTTTGAATTAGGTGCTGATATAGATATGAGTGGTGTTTCTTTTACGCCAATTGGTAATACTGTTAGCGTATTTAACGGACACCTAAACGGAAAATTCCATACAATATCTAACTTAACAGTAACACCTGTTGCCAATGTTGATGGTTTATACCAGCAAGGTACAGGTCTGTTTGGAGCTATCAATGGAACCATCACCAGTGTTGGTATTATAAACATTTCGATTGATGCATCTGCTGGAAATAATAGCAGTAGAATTGGTGCTTTTGTGGGAGAACTAATTGGTGGTTCAATATCACAGTGTTATAGTTTGGGAGGTACAGTTTCTGCAGGTAGTGGAGGTTGGACTGGTAGTATTGTTGGTGGACTTTTTTCAGGAGGAACAAAGAGTATTAACAACTGCTATAGCACTACCACAGTAACTGCAGGCTGGGGTTCAGGAGGAATAGTAGGTGCCAATCGTGGCGAGCACGAGATTACACAAGTAGCATTTTACGGTATCGTTTCTGGAGGACCAGCAATTGTTACAGTACAAAACGATGGTACAGCCAATAAAGCCGGTATTGCTCCAACCAAGTCATATTATAAATCATCTACTGCTGAGGCAGATGCCAATGCAACTGGATTAGATGACACAGAATTAGCAGATGCGACAAACTACCCAGATTTAGATTTTGAGGATATCTGGGAGATGAACGCTATTGATGGGTATGCGGTACTTAAATCAGTATACGTAGAACCTGAACTAGACTTCTTTGAGCATATCAAAACCAAAAGGATGGAATCGAGCGACCTTGTTGAATGGAAGCAATTTGGCCCAGGTATGTCAGGTTACAACGAAGAATTTTGGTGTCATCCAACACAAGTCGAAGTGATGTTTATGGGCCCTGATATGCATGTAGCATACGGTACCTGGGATAATGGAGAATCGTGGCAAACACTAAAAGATAGCGACGGAGATGGACTTGATTTAGAACGCGTAAATGATCTGACCTTCTCCTCATCCAACCCAGACTTTGGAGTAGCTATTGAGCGAAGAGGAAAGGTATTTGTTACCAACGACATGGGACGCTCGTGGGAACTAAAGTTTTTAATGGATCACGCTGCAACAAGCCCATGGTACAACGCTCATTCCAGAGTGGTAATAGATCCAAACGATGATGACACCTGGTATATAGGTGCTGGTGGTTTCTGGGACGTGAAGGGCAACTGGCGATCAGCTGCAAGCCCACAAGGTACACACCGACCAATTTCTGCCTATGGATATATTCTAAAAACGACTGATGGCGGTGCAACTTGGGACAAAATAGCTACTGACATTGATGATATGTTGGATATTGGTAGAATTAGGGTAAACCCAAACAATTCCGATAGAATTGTAATAGCAACAGGGCAAGGAATGTTTGTAAGTACTGATGCAGGTGCTACATGGAATGCAAGTAATACGGGCTTACCAAACGACCTGCCAAAAGATTTAGCCGAATACTACGACCCTGTTACCAAAGAGTATATTTTATACACAGTTGAACAATCAGTTTATAGCGAATCAGGAAATACTATTGCCACCTCTGGCGGAGTATATAAAAGTACTGATGGCGGAGATAACTGGACAAGCATTACTGGAGATTTAGGTCTTGATTTTAATCAGATTACAAATAGCTCATTTAGGGATGGTTATAACAAACTAGTTGCATATTGGTTAGGAAAAGATAAAAGCGTCATTGCGGCTAAAGATTTCCCAACAAACACGCTACAGGTCTTCAGACGTTTAGTCGTTAATCCAAAGGATAAAAACGAGCTATACTTATATGCTAACCAAAGACATGATAAATCATTTGGTCCTGGCGATATTTGGAGAAGTGCAGACGGTGGACAGACATGGAAAATTGTGACCAAACACGGAACCTATTGGCACGAAAATTCGGATGCTGGCTATTGGCAATCAAAAGGAATGACTACTACTCCGAATGTTGAATTTGCACACCTACAGGCTTCCTTAGACCAATCTCTTGAATCCTCCTCAGCTTGTCGTCATTTAGCGATTAATGCAGACGGAGAAGTATTTATTGGAATTAACCAGCAAACACAACGCTCTACTAACCATGGCGAAACATGGGAGCAAATTGATGATGTAGAAACAGCCCCGGGCAGTGGAGCTTGGATTACTCGTGGGACAAGCGACCTACCTGGACGCTTTATTCTATCCGAAACAGGCATACCTGATCGTATGTTAATGTGTAGCGGTGAGCACGGTTTATGGCAAACAGCTGACATAGGCGATTATTCAGATAAAGATGCTGTCGCTGCCCAACAGATTCAAGGTCAGGTGAACGACATCAATGGTAATCATGATGCCCATTCGGTTTCAACTGTTGCTGTTCATCCTAATGATCCTAACATCATCTTTATATTAGCTTGGCGTCAAGAACATAGAGGTTGGTTACGTAAAACAACCGACGGCGGAAAAACATGGAATAATGTGGTTCAAATATTCGATACAGATAATGGTTCATGGGAAGCTACAGCAAGTCAATACAGCTTAAAAATTGACCCTATAAATCCAGAGAACATGTATTTTACGGCTATTTACAAACCGATTTCCTGTGGTACAAACTCTGGTCCTGGTCAAGATTTAACCATGGGAGAATATGGTGTTTATCGATCTACAAATGGTGGTAATTCGTGGACAGCAAGTAACGACTGGGTTCCTGCTAATGGTAGTGTAAACCGAATTATCCTAGACCCAGAGAATCCAGAAACCTTATATGCTGCATTAAACCAATGGAGCAATAACGATCCTTATGGTCTTTATAAATCTACAGACAAAGCAGTTACCTGGACTCAAATGGACATACCTACTGAAATTAGATCAGTAAATAACATTTACATCGACCGAAACACCAAGTATATGTATATCTGTTGTGGTGCTCGTACTGGCGATTATAATGCGGGTGGTGTATACAGAAGTAAAGACAATGGTGCTTCTTGGGAGATGTTTTTTAAAGCACCTTATGTGTGGCATGTTGAAACATCGCCCGTAAACCCAGACATTATTTTAGTGAATGCTGCTGGTCAGGTTGGTGGAGCTTTTAAAAATCCTGGTTTTTATCTTTCGCAAGATGATGGTGCTAATTGGGTAAAAATTAATAAGGGTATCGGTCAGCCAGATAAAATGGTAGATATAGAACTTGATCCTTATAATGAAAACATACTTTACAGTGCTGCTTGGGGTTCTGGATGGTATAAAGGAATGATTAAAACAGATGAGATAAAAGCTATTTGTGATGATGCCGTGGTAGATATGCGCGATGAGCACACCTTGTATGCACATGGTTCTATAGGTTCTCAATTGGAATACACTTGGACCGTTCCTGACGAAGTGACCGAATATACCATCACCAATCATAAAATTACTTTTACAGCTCCAGATGTTGAAAATGATGAAGTATTAACTTTTGGCTTAAGTGTTAGTAATAGCGAAGGTAGCGATGCCATTGATGTAAAAGTAGAAGTAAAAAAGATTGATACTGCTGTAAAATACCCAACTCGTGATAACTTGGAGATTTATCCAAATCCAGCACAAAATAATTTACAAGTGAGCGGCGTAAATGAAACGGCTGTTTATTCGGTTGTTTCAACTTCAGGAGTGCAGTTTTTATCTACTCCCAACAAAAAGATTGATGTTTCAGAATTAAGTACTGGTCACTACCTTTTAAAAATAGAGACCGATGATAAAACAACATTTCACAAATTTGTGAAAATGTAAATTTCCCAAACTAACGGAGGCTCTTTCTTAAGGCCTCCGTTTTTTGTCTTATTTCCTACCCCGCATTTCCATTACCACCCCATACTACAACCTGAATTTCTGCAACTTAAACAAAACAAGCTTCCATTATTACCCTATAGCTACATCCTCCATATTTACCCTTATTTTTACCCCAAATTTCAAATTCAACTAATATTTATCTAAACAGCGTTTGCATACACCCCTGTTTTACAGGTTAATATAATCAGCTCACTTTCATGGATAATTTTCATTTTTGTTTCATCTTAAAAAAACCAAATCAAATTGAAACTACAAGTATGAAACCAGTATCCGCAATTGACTCTTGCATAAGCAGATGCTAATATGAGCTAATTGATTATACAAATTAAAATTATTACGCATGAAAAAAGTCTCTACGCTTTTTATACTTTGTCTGTTGATATCAAATGTTTTTGCCAAACAACATACCGTTATCACAGAGAATTTCTTTAATCCTCAGTTCTATTCCGAAAAGTTTTTCCTTTTCAACACAGATGGAACTACCGACTTTGTTCGATCCAACAACACCGATTTTGAATGGGGAGGATATGCTATTAAAACCAGTGATAACTGGGCACCGATAGGTTACTTATTTAGTGACAATGCGACTAGTTCCAGAAACTGCTTATGCTTTTTAAACGAATCGGAATCTGCGGGAGCATATGCTTATTGCCAATTCGATTCGAGTGCTGACCCTTTAAATAACGATTCTTTAATCGGCTTAAGTAGCGTAAAAATAAGCATGATGGATGATGCTCCTGAAGATAAATTGGGCATTATGATTAAAGATGCTAATGGCAATTGGTTTTACTCTTCTATAGCGAATAGCATATTAGCTATTGGCTCTGAAAAGACTTTTAATATAAAGGATTTTGTATGGATGAAGGTTAGTGCCACATTGTCTTCTAACCTTGATAACCATACTGATATTTCAAATGGTATTGGAGATATTACGCAAGGTGCCGTAACAGGAACTCCCGATTTAGATTATATAACTGGTGGAGGTGTTATTATTCACGAAGGAGTGGTGAATGATCTTAACCTAAGAATTAGTGCTATAGAATGGCTAGGGCAAACACCAGCTGGAACGCCTGTATTAATTGAGCCAGTAAACAATTCAACTGTAACTCAATTAAATACTATTTTAAAATGGGATGTGGAAGGTGAAGAAACCTATACATATGACGTTTGGTTTGCTAAAGATGGCGAATCCTTAACCAAGGTAGCTAGTGCTATATCTGCAAAGCAATGGGATGTTGATAATTTAGCAGACCTAAGCACCTACAAATGGAAAATTGATGCCATCGATGCTGATGATAAAATAATACAAGGCGAAGAGTGGGACTTTTATGTAGAAAAAGGAATGCCTACCTTTTTTAATGATTTAAAGAATAAAACTGTTGCATCCGTTGATTCAGTGGTATGGAAACAATTTGGACCAGGTATGGCTGGTTATTGCGAAGAGTTCTGGTGTCACCCAACAGATGAAAATGTCATGTTTCAATCACCAGATATGTATAATAGCTATGGAACCTGGGATAACGGACAATCATGGCACACCATCAAAAACTGTGATGGAACAGGCGTTTATATGAGAAGAGTTCAATCCATCACCTTCTCTCATCAAGATCCTAATTTTGGAATGGCCATAGATGTTAGAGGTTATTTATACCAAACCACAGATATGGGCCACAACTGGGAATATCAAGCTACTAAAAACTTTGGTGGGAGACACTGTGAACTTGCGGTAGACCCATCCAATGATGATATTTGGTATATGGGTGCTGGTGATTTTTGGAATGTAAAAGCCAATCATCGAAGCCTCGCTAGTTTCAACGATCCTTCACAAGGATATATCTATAAATATGCGCAATATGGCCATCTTTATAAAAGTACCAACAAAGGAGAAACGTGGACTAAAATAACAGATAACTTTGCTGTTGATACTGAGTTTGGTAAAATTATAGTTGATCCTCGTAATTCAAACCATGTTATTGCCATCACCAATTATGGTATTTTCAGAAGCTCCAACCAAGGGCTTAATTGGACAGCAAGCACATCAGGCCTTCCTCATCATTTTGCCCGCGACATGGATTATTATTACAATGAAACGGATGATGAATTTATCCTGTATACGGTACTTCAAACCACATACAGCCCGCAAGGCTCAACGGTAACTTCGGAAGGTGGAATATACAAAAGTACGGACGGAGGTGTTAATTGGACTAGTATTACAGGAAATGCAGCACTGGATCTTACCAGAGTAACTAGTTATACTACACGCGATAAATATCACAATGCCATTGGTTATTGGTTCGGAGTAGATAAAGCTACAGCTAAAAACACCTACCCTACTTATCCGTCAAGCATATTACCTGTTTATAATCGCTTAAGGGTAAATCCGAACAATAAAAATGAAATATACATTGCCAATAATGTAAAACACGATAGAACCTTTGGAGCGGGCGATGTATGGAAAACAACAGATGGCGGTAACACTTGGTTTGCAACAGCACGTAGTGGTAAGTATTGGATAGATGGCCAAGACAACAGCTATTGGTCATCAAGAAATTGCCCTACAGGAACCAATACGACCTATGCTCACCTTCAGCACGAAATGGATATTCGTGAAGAAACTTGGGGTAATCGATTCTTGGAAATAAATAAGGATGGTGAAGTTTTTATATGCTTAGATCAACAGATTTTACGCTCAAATAACAATGGTAGTTCTTGGGAACAAGTAGATGATTTTGAAACCGAAACAGGAAGCCATGCCTGGGTTGGCCGAGGTGCCAGTAACTTACCTGGTAGGTTTATGTTATTAGAAACAGGTAAACCTGGTCGGAAATTCTTCTGCAGTGGTGAGCATGGTTTGTGGGAATCTTCTCCAATAGGCACTTTCGCTGATAAAACTGCTGTAGCTGTAAAGCAAATAGAAGGTCAGGTAAACGCTGGAGGTGCTCATTCCATAGCATCGGTGGCAGTACACCCAACTAATCCAGACGAAATTTACATCCTGATGTTCCGTCAGAGCCATAGAGGTCAATTCAGAAAATCAACAGATGGAGGTAAAACATGGTTTAACGTTTCAAAACCTGTCAACTGGACCGCCAATGAATCAGGTGATATGATGTTTCAATATAACCTAACTGTTGATTATACCAATCCTGAGAATATATACTTTGTAATGCCTGAAAATGCCATTACGGAAGTAAGTTCAAACAACGTACCAGATGGCTTTAACGATTTTGGAATTTATAAGAGTAGTAATGGTGGTGTAAGTTGGACTATTGAAGATACTGGCTTACCTGCTGATGCAAGTGTGAGTAGATTAAAAATGCATCCAGAAAACTCTTCTACGCTTTATGCAGCATTAAACGAAAGTAAAACGGGTGTTGCTGGTGGATTATATAAATCAACAGACAAAGGAGCCAATTGGCATAAGATGACGATTCCTTCTGTTATTAAAGCGGTCAATAATATTCATATAGATAAAACAACCAAAGATTTATATATCTCTTGCGGCCGATACATCGGATCGTTTGAAGAAGGTGGTGTGTGGAAGAGCACTGATAACGGAGCAAGTTGGAAAAAGATATTCTACCTACCTTGGATATGGCAAGCAGAAACATCGCCCATAAACCCAGATATCATTTTAGTAAATGCAGCTATGCCTCACGAATCGCAAGGAGGATCACTATTTAACCCGGGTGCATATGTTTCACTTGATGGAGGTGCTACATGGCGAAAAGTAAATAAAAACCTTGGGCAGCCCAATACAATTGTTGATTTAAGACCAGATCCTGATCAGGAAGGTGTTTATTGGTGTGCTCTAAAAGGTAGTGGTTGGGCCAGAGCCATAGAAAAAGGTGTAATTGTAAACGAGTATACCCCAGAAGATGGTGATGACAACTCCATTATAGAGGAAACTGGTAAGGAAACAATAACACTTTATCCTAATCCTGTAAGAAACCAATGTATTGTTGAGTTTGAACTAACGGAACCTGATGATGTGCAACTCAACATCCTTGATATCAATGGAAGAAAAGTGATTAGTAAAAATGAAGCTGCTCTAATAGGCGCTAATAAAATAGTAGTAAACACCAACCAACTATCAACGGGTGTTTACATCCTAAATGTTAAAGTTAGTGGTGACCATTATTTTAAAAAGTTTATAAAAAAATAATACCTATTAATAAAAAGGCACTGGGTAAAATATATAGTCTATTTTTACTTTAGTGCCTTTATTCTAATTATCCCAAAGCCTGAATAGCCAAACACAGTAAACCATGAGCAAGTATACACTAAGCTTCTTATTATTTTTTATATTCTCAATTGGTTCATATTCTCAATCTCTACCCAATGTTTTGGTTTTATTTTTGGATGATCTAGACCCAGATTTTGGATGTTATGGAAATACTTTGGTTACTACACCTAACATAGATAAATTGGCTGATCAAGGCATCTTATATACGCATGCTTATGCCGCGGGCACCGTATGTAGCCCAAGCCACACATCACTTTTTACAGGCTGCTACACCACCACTATAGGCTGTCCTCATCACCGAAGCAATTACATTAAACAATTACCTAAAGGATATACGATACTTACAGAAATAATGAGTTCAGCAGGCTACTTTAACGTAAACTTTAAGAGTAACGGAGATCGCATGTACAACAAAATTTATGGCGCAACCGCTAAAACTGATTTAAATTTTGATAGAGGAAAACCTGAGAATAATTTAGAAAGTGGCAAAGAAGTATTTGAACATTTACAAATTATTGACCCAACAGATATTTCAACCTATTTTAAAGGAGGCGTTTGGAATAATAAAGCTAATAATCAGCCATTTTTTGCTTACGCGAATATTGAAACAGGTAAAAAGCATGGTTTTGAACCTGGGCGAGTTTGGGCTAAAGATCGAGGTATTGCCATTGACTCCTTGGACCTTGAAATACCACCGCATTACGCTGACACACCTGAAGTGCGATATATATTAGCTAGCGCGCTAGATGCTGTTTCTCATGTAGATTTTGAAGTTGGTAAATTTTTGGATGCATTAGACAAAGATGGTCTGAGCGATAACACCATTGTTATTCTTTTATCTGACCATGGAGCTACACTACCCCGGCACAAACAAAACCTATGGACAACAGGTATTCATATACCATTGATTATTCGTTGGCCTAGTTATGTTAAATCAGGTATACAAAATAATGAACTCGCCAGTATTATTGATATAGCACCAACCATTCTCAATGCTTGTCAGCAAAAAGTACCTACAAACATGGAAGGCGTAGATTTGCTCAGTAAAAAGCAGAGTAAAAGAAAGCATATTTTTGCGACTCGAGATGGTCTTGATGGTTACTTTGATTGCTCTCGTGCTATCATCACTAAAGAATATGAATACATCCATCATTTCTTTCCTGAGATTCCTTACAGAGCGAATTCATACGCCAAAAGAGCACTCACTTTTAAAAGCATGCTTGCGCTATACAAAAAAGATGAACTCAATCCATTGCAAAGTATCTACTTTAATAAAGAAAAAGAAGCCATTGAACTATACCAACTTGAATCAGATCCGCATCAGATCAATAATCTAGTTAGCCTTCCAGAGTACCAGAAAAAAGTAAACTCATTTCAAAAAACCTTATTCTCCTGGCAAAAACAAACAGGTGATAAGGTAATTGATGCTCACCAAATTCTAAATTTAGATAAAGTACCTTCAGGCACAAAAGTAGACGATGTAATCAGCCAGTAATTATTCTAATTAATTGCATATTTATGTTTACCCCAGTTTCTTTCTACTGAGCACTTTTACCCCCTATGGTTACATCCATTCTTCGCGAGATGTTTCTACATGATAAAGAAGATAATTCATCAGTTGATGAGCCATTTCTTCAGGTATGTACAGTATCTCAATTTTTCCAGAGGCATTATTTACATTAAGTGAAGCGAGTCCTCTTCGTTTCTGAAAAAACGACTGACGAAAATCCACCGATTGAGTTTTAAAAGATTCCACCTGTTGCCAAATTGTAGATATAGCGCCTTTTCCAATAATAATTTGACTTTTATTAAACTGAAAATAGCGCTTTCGTAACATCAGTCTGCAATAAAGTGCAGAAAGCAACAGCCATGCACCTCCAGCAATTATCCACAGGGGTTCATAAATATACAAGGGTATAGGAAGCAAAGCTGGTATCATTCCCGACCAAAACCATAGCAAATTAAAGTACCGAGGATGCGCATAAATCTTTTCGCCATCATCGGGCAAATCTCCCTTAAATACTTCCTCTCTTATTCTTTGAATATGATGATGTAGACACCCAGGAGCATCGGCCACTTGCTTTTGCTTTACCTCTTTACTAACTGCTTGTTTAAAGCTAATTTTATAAATACCAAACAACTTCTTTATAGGGCCCGTTTCCCAGTTGAGCTGTTGCACCTTACTAAAAGGCAACAAGACCTTACGTTTATTGATCAGTCCCGCTGTAATTCTATAACTCTTTTGCTGCTTCACCAATTTAAAATCGAAGTATTTAATAACGGTGTATACTAGCGTTGAGAGGATAGAAATTATTAAAAATAAAACAACAAGCCCAACTATAAAAACTACGCCAGAATTGGTTACAACACTATGAACCGAATCAGAATAAGCTTCTGTCTGCTGCTTAAACAACTCCTCTATTTGCCCTATTATCTGCGAACCAAACACAATAATAATGATAGCTGTTTTAATGTGGTTCTGGCTAATTCCAATGCGTAGCAAAGCGGCAGGACTTAATCTCATCACCTCTTCCTCCTCTGTAACTTCAGTAGCAGACTCATCTTGTTCCTCAACCTCTCTTTCCTTATGCGACTGCAAAAACTGAGTTAACTCGTTGGCATACAATCCGCTTAAAGAGTAAATCTTCAACTCCTTCCCCGCCGAACCTGCCGTATCAATCTCCAAGGAATAAACATTTAGTATTTGCTGAAGAATATTTTGTTTGGTATTTACACTTTGTATCCGTTCTAACGGGATAGAAAGTACCACCTTTTTTAAATAACCCTTTTTAAGGATGAACTGATTACCTTCTACATAAAAGTAAAAGTTAAGATAATAAAGGATGGAATGAACCAGTAACAACACAAGTACAATTCCTAGTATCATAGGGACTGTCAGTCCATTAGGCAGATTGTTTCTTTTGGTAAAAAGAATAATCAACATGGGCCATAAGGCACGCATCATTTTAAGTGCCTGAAATGCAAAAATCACCAGAAAACCTCGCAACTCTTGTCGGGTTGGTATAGACAAATCCAGCTTATTCATGCTTACTTATTTTAGATAACAAGAACGATTCTATTTGATGTGCTTTATCGGGCAAAAGTCCTGGAATAGAAAGATCGCTCACACTGCCTCCTGCAGTAAATAGCTTTACGCTCGCCAAGCCAACTGCCTTCTCTATCATACCTTGACTAACTTCAACATGTTGAATACGATTAAACGGAATAGTAGTAAGTTTATAAAAAAACAAGCCGCTACGGTAGGATATATCCTGCTCTCTTAATAAATACCCTTTTTTAGGAAAACCAAGCATAACAATTATACCACGCCAAGTACTTAATACCACAAAAGCAGAAGGAACAGATATTAAAACAGAAAGAGGAGTATTGTCAGATAAAACCAAGCCAATTACAAAGAATACAATTGTAACTACAACTAGCATTATAGCTGTAGATATCAGTTTTAAAGTTTTAAGTTTATTTTCGAGCCCAACAAAATCTTGCTGTTCCAGCGGAGCAAGCTGCTCTGGCAAAACAACCAGATTAGAAAATTCTTTATTTAATGACATATTTTTAAAATTAAGTTATCCTAAACTTTAGGCTTTCTAAAAATAGACAATTTGAAAGAATTATTTCATAAAACATTTGCCATCCAATAAACAGCTCATGTTATTTATATGTTTGCCGCTATATTTAAGGAGTAAGATTACTTGGTAGCTGAACAAAACCAAGCTTATAAAGAGATTCTGATTCTATTTCCTGATACATCACGGAATTCATTAAATATCCATTTTTAAATTCCTCTTTTTTCAGCGTATCTCCTTCTAGGTCAAAATACACCCATTCGCCATGTTGTTTCCCTTTTCTTGAAAACGCTTTTAAAGCAAGAACTTTATTTGTATGATATGCTAGTTGCTCCCCTTCTAACTTGCCATTTTTAAACTGCGACATTTTGTAAATATCACCATTATCATAGAATTCAATCGCTAGTCTTTCAAGTAATCCGGATTTATAAAAAGCTTCATACTGCAGGGTACCACTTTCAAAATACTTCTCATACTTACCGTCTAAAACTCCTTTTCTGTTGTAAATCTCTCGCTCCTTCACCACTCCATTTTCAAAGAAAGATAATTTCTCGCCTACTCTCTTTCCATTTTTAAAACTAGATTTGGTCATCAGCCTTCCCGATTCATAATAGGTTCTAACTATTCCATTCTGTTTACCATTCTTAACTTTACCCGCGGATTTAAGTTGGCCTGATTTATAATATTCTGTAGATATACCATTTCGGTGAATACAACCTACAAATAACAGGAGAGACACTAAAAAAAACAAACTCTTATTGTTCATACCCATAGTTTAAAGAATCCTATATTCAAAATATTACAAAATTTCATATCTAATTACTATAGATAGAAATATTTTGCAAAACTAAGTCAATATTTTATAATTTGAAAATATAACGCACAACTTAACCCCTGATTTCCTGAATATTGAGTTAAATAATTACATCTTCAAACAAATTCTACAAATGACTAATAAAAACAGCCAAATTATCTTCTCGTTTTAAGCCTAGTTTTTTACGCAGACGATGTCGAGCAATATGTACACTCGGTAAGGAAATATTAAGTAGTTGGGCCATTTCGTTACCATTAAAATTGAGCTTAATTAAGGCACAATGCTTTAAATCGGTTGGGGTAAGAACAGGGAATTGTATAAGCAGTTTTTCGTAAAAGCTGGTATTCACTTGCGAGAATCGTGCATTAAACTCATCCCACAAGTTTTTATTGGTGTCCTTTACCGAATTACGAATACCTCTAAAGGTCTTATCATCCATATTCTTTTTTAATTGCTCCAGTAAATTATCCACCGAACGTTCTTTATCTATCAACTGCAGTGTGTACGACGTAATTTCTTTGTTTTTGGCTTCCATCACCTCATCCATCTTTTCCATCTCCAGCTTTGCTTTTAGCTCCAACTCTTTTTTACTTTGCAAATACTTTTTACGCTCGAAACGTTGCTTAATAACCAGTAAAGCAATAACTAAAACCAGTAATATCATGCCAATAATTACTTTTAACCGAAAGTTGGCGTCTCTTCGTTTATCAAGTAACACGTCCTGCTCGGCCAGTTCCTTATTTTTCAACTGAATAGCCTGTCTATAGGTATTTTTTACTTCTAGTAGTTTGTTATTATTTCGAGCACTAAACAAACTGTCATTCAAGGCCTTTGATTCCAAAAGAAAATATATTGCCTTTTCATTTTCTCCTTTTTGTATATAAATAGCGGACATTTCTTCTAACACTTTAGGTCTAATGTCCGTGTGTTTATTAGTGGCAGCCATAGTTTCCAAGCAAGCTTTATAACTCAATAACGCCTCAATCGACTTGTTCTGTTTTTGGTATAGCTCACCCCAATAAGAGTAAATCATAACCATAAAGCTTAAATTATTCTCTATAAAATAAGGCGTAATCTCTTTTAAAATAGTTTCAGCCCTATCTAAATCATCTTGTTTAATTGCAATATAGGCCCGTTCAACTTGAATAAAACCAGTATTATTATGGAACTTCTGAGTTATATACAAGCAAGAATCTAAATAGGTATTCGCTAAATCGTACCGCTTCGATTTTACATACTGCACAGCCATACTAAAATATGGTTTCGATATATTAGCCCGTCTATAGCTATTATTATGTGCCCAAGCTTTTCTTAGTTCCAGCGATTTCTTCATATGCTGTATGGTTAGATCATGATTATTGAAAATACCATACATCATACCAATCAACTGATGGCAATCTGCTATTTTTAAAGTATCCCTAAATTCTTCAGATAGCAATAAAGCTTCCCAGGAATGATCATAAGCTTTTCCAAAGTCACCTTTATTTTTTTTAATATCTGCCATCACCAAAATGCCATCTATCCACCTAGACGTATCTTTATTTCGAGCAAAATATTCGGTGTAATTTTCTAAGATACTATATACAGAGTCGGGCTTTTCATCCGAAAGGCTTTTAGCCTTCTTGTAAAGTTTATTAATATCATCTTTATCTTGCGCATAACCTTTTGCATAAACAGTCATCAACAAAAACAAAAAAACAACAAAGCAAACATCTAATCTTTTACCTCTAGCAAACAACAACATACACAGCAACTATATAAATAAATATCACCCTCTAAAATTAGGCATTTTTTATCTCCTGTTAAGTTGCTAAATGCTAAAAATTTATCTTTGTTAAGTTTTAGATAAGTCACAAAAAGAGAAAAAAAGCGCTCAAATGAACAACTTGCACTCATCAATTAAAACATTTAAATTAGATTAAAACTAAAAATATGAGATTACTTGGAATATTCCTTTTAATGGTATCTTTTAGTATCGCCAATGCTCAATCGTGGGGATATAATAAAAACAGAATTGCAGTTAGTGCTGATGGAAACAGCGCACCTGATCATGAATATAAATGGCCAATTGGCGATCCGGATGATTGGGGTGCAAACGCAGCCATTTTAGCGACATTGGCTAAACTAGAACTGCAAGATCAACTTGTACACTACTCTTACAATAACTTTATTGATGCTCCTGCAGGTCCTGATAGTGAAAACCAAAACAAAATAAGTTGTGATGGAGGCATAATATATTGGCATTTTAATGCTTCTAAATTTTATGATGTCACCACCCAATTGGAAGCTGCCAAAACTAGTCTGGCTAAAGAAATGAGTATCTCAACCGAAGATAACCCTTTGTATTTTATACATGCAGGACTTTCTGAATTTGTTTACCAAGCGGTTGAGAAAGCCATTGAGATGGGAGGAATGGAAAACCTTCGTCATGTAAAACTCGTTTCACACAGTGGGTTTAACGAAAATGAAACCCGAAGAGATTGGCATCGCACTTGGGCTGACATTCAGAAGTTATGCGGTAACCGTATTCAATATCATAAAATTAAAGACCAGAATGCATGCGGCATTAAAGATGTGCTATGGTGTTCGGGTAAAGATTTTTCGCCTTGGTATTGGATGAGAGATCATCAGGATGAAAGTATTCGCTGGATGTATACCAGAGCCCAAGCTCACGATACTGGTAAGGCAGACATATCGGATGTAGGTATGGTGTATTGGTTATTGACTGGTGATGAGAATGGAAGTCCTGAGAAATTTAAAAATTTCCTCGGTGATGGAATCCCTAATGCAGCAGAAGGAATCGCTGTAACTAAGGAGTTGGACAGTAACAATCGTTTTACACTAAGTGCCATGGAAGACTTCCCTATCATTACAATCCCTGGCTTTGTTCCTCCATATATCGATAAATACAGAAAAGCAATGGCTATTGATGCGGTTCACTACAAAGGTGATTTTGCCGCTTCAAAAGTGCATTTAACAGCTCCCGAAGGAATATATAACATTACACTAACTACTTTAACCGAAATAGACGGGGAATCGGAATATCGCTTACACGTAAATGGAGAGCTTATTGGAAAAACTCAAAATACCGCTTCAGATAAGGATTACGAAGCACTAAAACATACTTTCAAGAATATCTCTTTGAATGAAAGAAACGATATTCAAGTTGAATTTAATTCGCATAGTAACGGAAAAATACCTGAAGGTGATGCTTTTGCTTTTGCGCGTGGCAGATGGACAATGATAGAATTTGAGTGTATCAAGAAAAATTCAATTGAAGCCACACCTAAAGACTTTATTGTAATTGAAGGCGAGCATTTTGATTTACACGGCAAATGGGAATTCATTAGCGATAAAACAGCGAGTGGAGGAAGATACATCCAGTATACGGGAGCGAATAACTATCCTGAAGTAATCAAAAAGCATACTTGCGAGACTCAGTTCGAAGTAAAAGAGGCAGGTACTTATACAGTTAAATGGATGATGCGCCAGCCAGAAAATGCAGAAGGTGATAAATCGAATGACGCATGGATAAACTTTCCTGATGCTACTCAAATAGGACATGAAACAATTACTGGCTTCAATAAGTTTGTTGGAAGAAGTAAAGGAGACTTTGGCTTTAATGGTCAGTTGGACCTACATGGAAAACAACCATGGTTGACTGTTAAGTTTGATAAACCAGGTTTCTATACCCTCCAAGTTTCTGGAAGGTCTGAGTTTCTGCAAATAGACAAATTTGTTTTATATAAAAACATGAGTTTTGAGGAGGCTGAGAAGTTAGCCAAAAAAATCGTACTGAAATAAAATGTAGATATTTAAAACTCTGTGCAAAGCTTAATATTAGAAGTTTAACACAGAGTTTTCTTTATGAATACAAACCTCAGCTTTGTTTCATGCAAAGAATGATTTGGTATCACACTTCATCTGATTAGAGTTTTAATTATATCAAAATCGATTGAGATTGTACGGGAAGTAATAAAAGCACTAGCAAATTCCTTTGTCAGAAAGAAGTAAGTGAAGTTTAAAACTATTGTTTCTCCTCCATTTTATCCAAAACTCTATTGGTAAAAGTATATGTTGCAACCGTATATTCGTTGGTATAATTACGATAGGTCCAATTATAGACATCAAAAATATTATCCTCTTCCTCCAAATTCTTTTCCGCGAAAAATAGTACAATTTTACTATCATCCAACTTCACTCTAACCGTATCCGAATCAAAGGGAAAGGACAAATTATTATCCCTAGCCTCTCCTGTATGCACCACCTTTTCTGCACCCGACTTAATAAAATCACCTTGCCCTCTATCCGAAAAGTATATGGTAAAATCCTCATCCGATTGATTAACAACTACACATTCTGTTGTTTTATATACGTTACGACAAGAAGATAGTAGAAGTGTTGTGCAACTTACGACTAGTAGCGCTATTGTTTGTATTTTGAAGAGTCGCATGGTTAAGAAATGCATTTAATGGATGTTTAAATAATTGATAAAACTAATCATTATAAAACTAGGTACAAAGCCTTATGATTTCTTGTTTTCTGAAATGCCTAGTCCATTCTTACATCTAGCTCTATCAGCTGTTCAACAAACACAACCAAAAATATCTTTATGGGAATTCTAGCCTCAATACTAGCAGACAGAATCAAAAAGAAATCGAGGGCTCCGTATCACTACAAAGCCCCCGATAGAAATATAGAATCCACAAACTTTTACTTAGTTGTCACCACTACATTGGCTGACTTTAAACCTTTTGAAGTGGCTGTAAGTTGAATAGTTCCTGCTTGGTCTGACGACTTAAGGATGGCCAATGCCATTCCACTAAATGCCTTACGATGATTCGCCTGAAACGACTCCAAAGAAGCTGCATTACCATTATCTACCGCTAACAATGAACCAGCCCCTTTTACTTTAAAGTATACTTGGTTATCAGCCATTGGACAAAGGTTCCCTTTTTTATCTTCAACGCGAACCGTTACATAAGATAAATCAACACCATCGGCATCAATCTCTTTACGATCTACAGAAAGCGTTACCTTAGCCGGCTTACCTGCTGTATTAATAACTTCTTCCTCAATAGCTTTTCCGTCTTTATAACCAACAACTTTTAGCTCACCTGCTTGATAGGGTACATCCCATGACAAACGGTATGGCGAATCAAAGGTCTTTGGCTCATAACGTAAGAAACCAACTATTATCTCAGCTAAATCTTTACCTTTTACTTTTTTACCTAAGGACTTTCCGTTTAAGAAAAGCTCGGCCTCATCGCAGTTCGTATAGCAGAATACAGGAATTGTTTTTCCTTCCATGCCTTTCCAGTTCCAATGCGGTAACAGGTGAACCATCGGTTCTGTTGTCCACTGACTCTGATAAAGGAAATATCTATCCTTAGGAAAACCACACATATCCACAGCTCCAAAATAAGAACTATGCACAGGCCAATCACCATTCCAATATCCATTGGTAGAGTTATCCTTACCTCCGTATGGAGTAGGCTCTCCAAGGTAATCAAAACCAGTCCAAATAAACTCACCCATACTATGTGGGAATTGCTTTTGAAAGTGGAACTCAATATCTGGAGGGTAAGCCCAAGGTGGCCCTATTAAATCGTAACTACTTACCTGAAGCGATTCGTGTGTTTTATACTTCTCAATAGGTAAATGATATACACCACGACTACTTGTACAGCTCGAAGTCTCCGAACCATAGATAGGAAGGTCTGGATAGTTTTCTCTTACCTCGCCATACTTCGTAGGTTTATAATTGATACCAGCAATATCCACTTGCTGCGCCATATTATTATCATAAGGTCCTGAGTAATGATTAAAACCAGCTGTAGTTGGACGTGTAGTATCAATCTCCTTGATAAAGTCGTTCAACATTTTAGCTACTCTCCAGCCATTTTTCTTATCCTTTTGCTCAATAATTTCGTTACCGATACTCCACATTACAATGGATGGGTGGTTTCTATCTCTACGCACCATATCTTTAATGTCGCGCTCTGCCCATTCATCAAAGAAAACGTTATATCCGTTTGGTACTTTCTCCATTTTCCAAACATCAAACGATTCGTCCTGAACCATTAAACCTAACTCATCACAAAGCTCTAACAACTCTCTTGAAGGTGGGTTATGACTTGTACGAATAGCATTCACACCCATGCTTTTCATGATTTGAAGTTTACGTTCATCCGCTCTGCGATAAACTGCAGCTCCCAACGAACCGTTATCATGATGTAAACAGACTCCGTTAAAACGAACCTTACGACCATTCAAGTAAAAACCATCTTTATCATATCCAATATGACGAATACCAAAACGCGAGTTATAAGTATCTACCACTTTTCCATCTTGCTTAACGGTAGTTACCGCTTTATACAAATTAGGTGTATCTAAATCCCATCGCATTGGGTTTTTAACGTAACACCAGGTACCCGATATTTTAGAAGAGTTAGCTTCAACAGTCATTTTATCCTCGACCTTTGCCACCGATTTTCCTTCTGGAGAAAAATACTCGTGCGCCACAACTACTTCAACGGCTTTATTGCTTTTATTCTCAATGGTAGTTTCGTTTTGTACCGACGCTTTAACATCAGTTACAGTAGGCGTGGTAATAAACGTACCCCACTGTCCCACATGAACAGGCTCATCAATGTGTAACCAAGTATTACGGTAAAGTCCCGCACCTGGATACCAACGCGAAGATAAATCCTCTGGTGTTAATCGCACCGCAATTACATTCTTCGAACCATCATATTTTAGATATTTACTAATGTCAAATTCGAAACCAATATATCCGTAAGGTCGTTTTCCTACAAACTCACCATTGACCCATACATGGCCATTATACATGGCTCCTTCGAACTCTACTCTCACCACTTTTCCTTTGGCAGAAGCAGGTACATTAAAGTGTTTGCGATACCAACCTGTTCCGTGAAAAGGCAATCCCCCGCAACGGGCGTTATACTTATTATCGAAAGGTCCTTCAATAGCCCAATCGTGTGGTAATGTTACGTTTCTCCAAGCGGAGTCGTCAAAGGAAGCTTTTTCCGCTCCATCGGCTTTGTCATTAAAGAAAAGCCATGAGTCGTTAAAACTTTGGTCCTGCGCATTAAGACTAACAAACAGTCCTAAAAACACCAGCGTTAATCCAATTAACTTCTTCATGTTTGTAATGTTTATTGATTTATATCCAGCATTTCTACCAGATTTGATTTAAAGGAATTCTTTATTTGAATTTACTTATCGTGAAATTACCCAATTAATAAGGATTGAGCAGGGTAAAATTGAAGTAATTACAAGGGTGCTTTATGTTTTTTGCAGGTTAAAACTATGGTTAAATCCGATTTAACTAGAGTGTAATATTCTAACTTGATGTACATTGACGAAAAATCATGACAACGTTCAAGTTTGTGAGTATCGGATAAAAGGAGTAATGAGTAATCAGTTCCCTAACTACACCCTCTGACTTTCTAGGCGGAGAATCACCATCACACATAGAAGTTTCAAGTTCTCTCTTTAGTGGATAAGGGTAAACGATCAGCATAAATCTTTTCGAATATTATTAATTCGTTTAATTATCTAATATATTTGAGCATTCAATAATTATCTTCAAGATTCTAATACTCCAAGCAACTGGACAATATCTATACACACCTCCGTAACCCATACTATATCAACACAAAAGACACAAAAACAAAACCCAACTTCTCTCGTTATATTAAAAAGACTGATATCTAAGCCATTAGAAAATACAAAACGAATAAGTCCTAAGATATGTCGGAATAGTACAAAGCTTCGTGACTTATGCTAGCTACATTTGTACTGAATCATCAAAGTCTACTACAGTGAAAAACTATCTTATCATTCTACTACTCATTACTCTGAGTGCATGCCAAACAAAAACGGCTACTAAAAACGAAGTTAAATCCCAATATGAGGCCAACTGGGAATCACTACAAAAGCACCAAACGCCTGAATGGTTTAAAGACGCTAAATTTGGAATTTACTTTCATTGGGGTGTGTATTCCTACATGGGTAAAGGAGAATGGTACTCACGACAAATGTACGAAGACAAGGACAAAGGTTGGAATCATTGGTTGCGCGAACATCATTTAAATACCTATGGTGATTCTGTGCACTATCACGATTTTATTCCTGAATTTACCGCCGAACATTTTGATGCGGATGATTGGGCACAGCTATTTAAAAAATCGGGTGCTCAATTTGCAGGTCCTGTAGCCGAACACTGCGATAATTTTTCCAACTGGGATAGTAAAGTCAATAAATACAATACCGTTAATTATGGTCCAAAGCGCGATTTAGTGGGCGAACTAGAAAAAGCCATTAAAGGGCAAGATTTAAAGTTTGTAACCACCTTTCATCATAGTTGGGAATGGGCTTGGTACAACCGATGGAGCGGTTATATTGATACTACCGATGTGGAGTTTGATGAATTTTATGGTGAGTGGACTGCTCCTGAAACCTTTGGTAAAATGAGTGCTGGATTTGCAGCCAGTGGACAAGGCAGCCATAATATAGACCCAAAATACGCCCCATCGCGTAAGTTTGTAGACACTTGGAAAGAAAAGGTTTATGAGGTGGTGGATAGATATCAGCCAGATTTACTTTGGTTTGATAGTCGCGTATTTGTTATCCCCGAAAAGGATAGACAAGAAATGGTAGCTCATTATTATAACAAAGAGCAGGAATGGAATAAGGAGTTGGTATTAACCTACAAAAACAACGATTTACCCAAAGGTGTGGGTGTGATTGATTTAGAAAAAGGGAGGATGGATGAAAAAACCGAGTTCCCTTGGTTAACAGATGATTCGTATGCCTGGCATGGTTGGAGCTGGAGAGCTGACTTAGATCTAAAAACACCTGATGTTATCATTACAGAGTTGGTGGATATTGTGAGTAAAAACGGTTGCTTGCTTTTAAACATAACACCAACACACGATGGTAAAATTCCTAAAGAAATGCGAACAGGATTGCTAGAAGTTGGAGAATGGTTAAAAACCAATGGTGAGGCCGTATTTAACACGCGTCCGTTTGTTACCTATGGCGAAGGCGTAACCAAGCTTAAGAAAAATCACTTTGGTGGTGTTCAGGGGTTTGGCATTAACTATCAAGCAAAAGATTTTCGATTTACAACCAACGGAGAAAATTTATACATTACGCAATTGGCCATGCCTAAAGGCGGAGAAGACTTTATATTACACTCTTTTGCGACAGATAGCGTGGCAAGTGGCTACACTATCAATCAAGTGGAACTATTAGGTAGCGATGAGAAAATAAAATGGTCGCAATCCGATAAAGGATTGAGCATTACCGCACCCAACACATTCCCTAACGATAAAGCACTGGTTTACAAACTTAATATCAAACAATAATGAAGCATTGCATTTATTTTTTACTGATCGCTCTTGTTACTTTCAGTTGCTCTCAGGAACCACAGCAACCCAATATCATATACATTATGAGCGACGACCATGCTGCTCATGCTATAGGTACTTATGGCGGCAGATTGGCAACCTTAAACCCGACTCCTAACCTCGATCAATTGGCTAACGAAGGAATGGTTTTTGAAAATTGTTTTGTTACCAATTCTATCTGTACACCTAGCCGTGCTACTATCATCACAGGTCAGTATAGCCAAAGTAATCAGATATTAGATTTTAGTCGACCGTTAAAAACATCACAGCAGTATTTACCTGAGGAGATGAAAAAGCAAGGCTATGAAACAGCAGTTATCGGTAAATGGCACTTGATGTGCGAACCCTCAGCCTTTGATCATTACAGTGTATTAAAAGGTCAGGGTAAATATTTCGATCCGGTTTTTTATGAAAAAGGGAATGGTACCTATCCTGATAATATTGTAAAAACCAAAGGGCATTCTTCTGATGTAATTACGGGCAAAGTAATGGATTGGTTAACAGGCCGAAAAGAAAAGAAGAAACCTTTCTTTTTGATGTATCATTTTAAGGCACCCCACGATTGGTTTGAGTACGCACCGCGCTACGAAAGTTATTTAGCAGATACACAAGTACCTGAGCCTGAAAATATGTATAGTCAGCCCAACTGGGGCTCAGAAGGAACCAGAGGCAAAAACGATAGCCTGATTCATGAAATTGGCACCTCTGTTTCGCGCAGACATAAATTCAATGGTTATGCCAAATATTATAACATTGACGAGAATATTCCTGATGATGAAGCGACCTCTATGGCTTACCAAAAGTACATTAAATCGTATTTACGTTGTGTGAAAGGCGTGGATGATAATTTGGGTAAATTCTTTGAGTATTTAAAGGATAATGATTTATATGACAACACCGTCATTGTGTATTCTGCCGACCAAGGTATGATGCTGGGAGAGCACGATATGGTAGACAAACGTTGGATGTATGAAGAATCGATGCAGATGCCATTTATCATTCGTTACCCTAAAATAATTGAAGCGGGTAAACGTAACAAGCTATTAATTAACAACACCGATTTTGCGCCTACCATCATTGATTTAGCAGGCGGAACAGTTCCGGAAAAGATGCAAGGTAAAAGCATCACTCCTTTATTAAAAGGCGAAGAACCTGCCGATTGGAGAACGGCTACTTACAACCGTTATTGGTTGCACCTAACGCATCATGATATTCCTGGGCATTTTGGTATCCGAACTAAAGATTACAAACTTATCTTTTTTTACGGGAGACACTGGGATTTAAATGAAACAGGCAAGCTATCGCGAAACTGGCTAAAGAAAGACAAGTCTTTTGAAGTACGACCAACTCCACCTTCCTGGGAGCTTTACGATTTAAACAAAGATCCGCACGAAGTAAATAACCTATACAACAATCCTGCTTACGCCGATATCATCAAAGAGCTTAAAGCTGAGCTAAAAAGACAACGCGAAGAATACAACGAAACAGATGCCGACTATCCACATATTCAAAAAATTGTAGATGAGAACTGGTAATCTCCCATTAAAAATAGTAAAACTAATACACCTCACAGTTCTTTATAAGCTGTGAGGTGTTATTTTTTTATAACACGGCAAGCTCGTTTTTACCTCATTCTTGTAAAATAATTATAGTAGCGAGCTCGCCTAATCAAGCAAATTCGCACTTAATACGATTGTTCTTTACAATATCTAATCCCCTAGAAACACAAAGCACTACAATAATTAACATAAATACTTATTATATTTGTTATTCACTTTATTTAAATGGTATTATCATACATCTTTAATAAAACATGAAAATAAATAAGTTTTTTTCAGCAATAATCTTGATAATTATCTCTTCATCAATGTTATTTGGACAGAATGAAGTACGGCTCTATGGTCAGGTCACAGATGCAAATAATCAACCCGTTGATAGTGCTTCTGTATGGTTAAAACAAAATATAGATTCGTTGTCTATTAAAGATAAAGAAGGAATATTTAAAAATAGTTACGAAACATTTACGGATAAAAACGGGATGTTTTCAATAGATGTAAAACCTGGCACCTATTATTGCTTGTATGCTATTAAAGAAGTTGATTATGGTAAAACAAAACTTGAATACTGGGCATGGAACTTACCTATCTATAAAGATTTAGAAATAAACCCTAAGTATGACCGAATTGAAATTTATGGAATTAATGCGTTCGAACCCCAAAGCGGTCCGTTTAACTCATACATGATTTACTTTAGGCCAATGAGTTTAACAAAAACATTAAGCTTACCCAAAGAGATCACTGCCGACACATTAAATATTGCACCAGCAAATATCTCAGCAGAAGAGCTAGATATTAAGGTTAATGGATTAACAGCAAAGATAGTAACCATTGATAAAATTAGAGAATATACCAGAAGCGAAAAGCATATGTTTGCATATGTAGTTCAAATTTTAAAACCCAAGGACAATCAACAAGTTTCTAATCCTTCCGAATTAGTCGACGGTTTTGATAAAATAAGTATTGAATTGCAATCAAAAGAAACAAATGAACTAGGTAAAGGAGTTTACTTTGTAAAGAAAATCGGAAATTGATTAAGATCTGTAACATAGCGAATTATACCATCAAAGCAGCTAAGAGACGACTGATAGAGAATAAGAAAGACCATGTAAAACACCAGATCATGTTCGAAAAACTACAATTATTAGCAAATTATCCCCCTTTAGTTAACCCAATTAACGCCATGCGCATTCCCAAGTAAACGGTAAGTTGCATTTTTAAAATCATACCATTTAAATCATGCTAAAAATTAGATTTTCAACCTTATTATTATTGTGCTTAATAAAGATCTCTTATGCACAAAATAAGTACACTACCGATTGGGAAAATTTAAAACAATATAAAGCCGTTTCTGAATGGTTTGCCGATGCAAACTAGGTATTTACTTCCATTGGGGAGTGTACTCGGTTCCTGCTACCGATGGCGAATGGTACCCACGCTGGATGTATGTTCCGGATAGAGATCCTAATCAATGGGGAGGTAAAATATACAAAACGCACAGAGAAACCTACGGTGATGATTTTGACTACCACGATTTTATCCCCATGTGGAAGGCGCCCAAATTTAATACCAAAGAGTGGGTAGATATGTTTGAAGGTTCGGGTGCTAAGTTTATTGGTTCTATAGCCGAACACCATGATGGTTTTTCACTTTCACTAAACAGTAACCCTGTCAATAAGGTTATTGTTAATGGTTCTAAGCAAAAGGAAATGAATTACTAATCTGTTATGTAAATCTTGGAAATGGATTACAATCGATGATGAACCAGTAGCAGGAACGTAACAAGAATTAACCGTTTTGTTTTTCGAAGTCATGAACACAATTGATTTATTCATGGAATCTATAATCGAGTTGAGATGTTAAAGGTGCTGTGCAATTTCCTGAATTAACTTACACAAAACTAACAATAATTGAAGATGATGAGGCTTTTATCTTAGAACCACTTTCTAATACTAAATCTTCTATTCTTAAATCCTCTGAAAATTCTAACAGAATAGTAAGATCAGGACTCTTTAACAAATAAAAATAAATTATAGGTAAATAGTTATTGGACAAATAGACAATTAGCTATTTACCTTTCTAGCAGTTAAAATGAATATTACACTCACATACCCCCAAGCAAATGCAACTTGCATTAGTTAAAATAAATCCCTTACATTTTTGTACTTTCTTAACGTATAAGCTTACGTTTTTGTATGTATATAGAAACAACAACCATACTTTATCAGATAGTTACAACATAGGCATAATGTTTGAAACGCTATTTTAAATTTAAAAAA